>NZ_JCASIO010000008.1:0-297489 GCF_059685955.1 Telluria sp. LT2P80
ACCAATCTGACCCACGTGCTCAATGGCACTCAGTCTGAACAGTGTCACCCCGACCGGCCACATCAACAATATTATCTACTGGTGCGCTGGTATCTTCAATATACGAGGTCTGACATTCGGACACGATCTCGACAGTCGCGTAGTCGGACATCGGGCCTGGCTGGAAAAAAGGCCACGCTAATGCTGGACAAGACACCGTTGGAAGTGGATAAGGCTGAGGTCGTGTCTGAATGTCAGACCTGACCCCGGCTGTGCCGTCTGTGGGCAAAGAAAAAGCCGCGCGGTGCGCGGCTTTCGGGGTTAGCGGCCGTAGCCGCGACGGTCATCGCGGTCCCAGCGGTCGTGGCGATCGTAACGGTCGCGGCGGTCATGACGGTCCCAGCCGCGGCCACCGTCACGGTATTCGACGTAGACCGGACGTGGTTGCACGTACACAGGACGCGATTCCACGTACACCGGGCGTGGCTGGACATACACAGGGCGCTGCTGGACGTAGACCGGACGCTGCTGGACGTATGCCGGTTGCGACTGGTAATACCCGCCGCGATTGTCGTAATAGTTACCGCGATCGCCGTAGTGGCGACGGTCATCGCGCGAGTGGACCGAGTTGCCCACTGCCGCGCCGATCACACCGCCGGCCACCGCGCCGCCGGTACCGCCGACTGTGTGGCCAACAACTGCACCGAGCACGGCGCCGATGGCCGTATTGGTACCACGATCGCCGGCCATTGCCGCCGGCGATACGGCGACGGCGGCCAGCAGCACAGCACCAAAGGTCTTCGATTTGAACATGGCTTTTTCCTTTTTGCCCCAGCGGAGATCGGAATGATGTTCTCGCTCACCGGGTAAGAATCACTATATTCTTGGTTTTGAATAGTGCCATCTGCTAATACAGATTTTTACAAGTGATGCTCGGTCTGTAACATCCTCGCTTGCATCTCGGCCCATGTGCCCCATGTAGCTTCTATTGCTTTTCATCTATTTCCCTCATGCGTCCAAGCCGAAGCTTTCTCGTCGTTCTCTTTTTGATGGTCATGCTGCTGGTGTATATCGGCGTGCGCCTGTTGCCCGACCTGGCCTTTGGCATGGTCGGCAACCTTGTTTCAGGACTACTGCTATGCCTGCTGGGGATCCTGGTGCCGGTCGGGCTGATGTCGGCCTCGATGCGCCGGCGCCGCTGGTCCGATGCTGTGGCATGGGTCGGCTTGCTGTCGATGGGTCTGTTCTCGTCGCTGCTGGTGGCGACGGTGCTGCGCGACCTGGTGCTGCTGGCGCTGATCGTCATTGGCGCAGCAACGGCCCCGGTGCTGTACATCAGCGCGCTGGCGGTGCCGCTGGTCGCGCTGGTGGTGACGCTGATCGGTTACGCCAACGCGCGCCGCGTCGCGCGCATCGTGAAAGTCGATGTGCCGATCCGTGACTTGCCGGAAGCGCTGCACGGCTACACGATTGCGCAGATTTCTGACGTGCACGTGGGCCCGACCATCAAACGTGCCTACCTGAACGCCATCGTCGATAAAGTCAACGCGCTGGAAGCCGATGCAATTGCCGTTACGGGCGACCTGGTCGACGGCAGCGTGCAGCGGCTGGCGCCGCACACGCAACCCTTGGGTCGCCTGCGCGCAGGCGATGGCGTGTATTTCGTGACCGGCAACCACGAGTACTACTCGGGCGCGCTCGAGTGGATTGCCGAAGTGCGGCGCCTGGGGTTGAATGTGCTGATGAACCAGCACGTGATCGTGCACAAGGGCGACGCGCGCCTGATGATTGCAGGCGTGGCCGACTATCACGCCCACCATTTCCACCCCGAGCACAAGAGCGATCCGCAACGCGCCGCGGCCGGTGCGCCGGCCGGCGTCGGTGCGCGCGTGCTGCTCGCGCACCAGCCGCGCAGCGCGACCGCGGCGGCCGCGGCAGGGTTCGATCTGCAACTGTCGGGTCATACGCACGGCGGTCAGTTCTTCCCGTGGAACCTGTTCGTGCCGCTACAGCAACCGTTCGTGGCTGGCTTGAACCGGGTGCGCGAGATGTGGGTGTACACGAGCCGTGGCACGGGCTACTGGGGCCCGCCGAAGCGCTTCGGGGCGCCGTCGGAAATCACGTTGGTGCGCCTGGTGACGGCCTGACAGTCGAACTTGGCCCCGGCCTCTCCATCAGGAAAGTCGGGGCAAAACCTTGCCGGATGCGCTATTGTTTGAATCCTTTCAATACCGCAAGGATTCACGCATGAACTTCCCCGGTCGCCATCTTCGCCGTCTTCCCATCCTGGGCGCCATCGCTGGCGCGCTGATCGTCCCCGCGGCCCTGGCCGCCAGTCCCGGCAACGATCCTGCTGCGCTGGTCAAGATCCGCGACGCGGCGATGACGAGCGACTACGCCTGGCAACGCACGGAAGACATGACCGACCTGATCGGCCCGCGCCTGTCAGGTTCGCCTGGCGCGGCGGCGGCGGTGACCCAGGTTGCTGAAGCCATGCGCAAACTGGGCGCGAAGGTGACGCTGCAGCCGGTGAAGGTGCCGCACTGGGTGCGCGGGATCGAGACGGGCGAACTGGTCGATTACACGGGCCGCCCGGCAGGCATCACGCAGCGCATCGTGCTGACCGCGCTGGGCGGCTCGGGCGCCACGCCGGTCGAAGGCCTCGTCGCGCCGGTGCTCGTGCTCAATAGTTTCGAGGAACTCAAGGCGCGCTCCGCCGAGGTCAAGGGCAAGATCGTGCTGTTCGATGTCGCCTTCGACCAGCACATGGCCGACCGCGGCCTGGCCGGCCCGGCCTATGGTGCGGGCTCGAACTACCGCCGCAACGGTCCGCGCCTGGCGGCCGAGCTGGGTGCTGTCGGCGCACTGGTGCGTTCGGTCGGTGGCGCAGCTTACCGTTTGCCGCACACGGGTTCGTCCGGCCTGTCGGACGACGCGCGCATCCCGGCAGCGGCCGTGACGGCGGAAGACGCCATGCTGATGGCGCGCCTGGCCAAGCGCGGCCCGGTCAAGCTCAAACTCGTGCTGACGCCGAAAAACCTGCCCGACGCCGACAGCTTTAATGTGATCGCCGATCTGCCGGGCACGGAAAAGCCGGAAGAAATCGTCATCGTTTCGGGCCACCTCGATTCGTGGGACTTGTCGCCCGGTGCGCACGATGACGCGGCCGCCGTGGCCAGCGCGATGGCTGTGTTCGACGTCCTGAAAAAACTCGATTACCGGCCGCGCCGCACGATCCGCTTCATCGCGTGGATGAACGAAGAAAACGGCATGCGCGGCGCGAGCACCTACCTTGCCGCCGAACAGGCAAACGCCGCCAGGCACTTCGGCGCGATAGAAAGCGACAATGGCGTTGGCCGCCCGTTCGGCCTGCGTGCCAGCGTCACGCCGCAGTCGGTCAAGCTGTTCGCGCCCCTGCAAGCAGCCTTGCAGCCAATCGGCGCCGGCGTGTTCCAGCGCCAGGACGTGCTGGCGACGGGCGACCTGGCCGGCCTGGAACGCGCAGGCGTGCCAAGCTTCGCGCCGATCGTCGACACGGCGAACTATTTCGACATCCACCACACGCCGGCCGATACGCTGGACAAGGTCGATCCTGACAGCCTGCGCCGCAACGTCGCGCTGATGGCGGCCACGGCCTGGTATCTGGCTAATATGGAGCAGCCAATCGGCCGCTCCAGCGTGCCGGCGCCGTGACGCGGGTCAGGTTGCAGGTCAGCCCGCGGTTCAGGCCGCCGTACTGATCCGGCGTACCGCGCGCGCATGCCCGCGGTACGGCCGGCCATAGATGGTCTGGATGCCACTGGCGAAATTCTGGCCCCAGACCAGCTGGGCGCGCGTGGCATGCGGCTCGCTGGACCAGTACCAGTCGCGCTGGAACGATTCGCGCAGGTTGGCAAACAGCAGCGCCAGCTCGCGCCGCGTGGGCAGAGCGCCGTCCTGGCTGGCGGCCCAGTCGGCGGCCGTGGGCCAGCTGACGTCGGCGCTGTCGCCTGGCAGCAAGACCAGGTGGTAGTCGGGGTCGTCTTTGCCCAGGATGAGACCAGCGTATTCTTCACCCTCTTGCAGCAGGCCCCGGATTTGCATGTATTCGCCCATGGATTCACCTCACGTGTGGTAGCAATCCGGTAAGACTGGCGAACACGACGTTTGGTTGCATCCCGGGTTCGATCCAGATCAGACAACTGACGGGTTCCAGGATATTCATACCGCCGGACTGTGCGGCGGGATGGCTCAGGCGTCGCTGTCGATGGGTTGCGCCACCTCAGGTCCACCGGCGCCGGCGTGATTGACCTGCGTGCTGACTTCGTGCCAGGCAAACGCGTCCGGGGGCAGGGCGGCCGAGCGGGCCAGCGCCAATGCCTCTTCGCTCGACAGCGCCGGATCGAGCCAGCGCTCGGCGTCCTGCGCGTCCAGCACCACCGGCCGCCGGTCGTGGATATCGAGCATGCCGCCGGAGGCATCGTCGGTCACGATGACAAAGCCGGCCTCGGCGCGGTTTTCGGTGAAACTGCCAAAGTTCGCAAGCGCCAGCATGAACAGCGGCGCACCATCCTTGCGGTGGATATGCCACGGCTGCTTGCTGCCTTTTTCGCCCGTCCACTCGTACCAGCCCGAAGCAGGTACGAGCGCGCGCCCTGATTTGAGCAGGCCGCGCCAGTAGCGGTTGTCGAGCTTGTCCATGCGCGCGTTGATGGTCACCGGGACCTTGCCCTTGGCCCAGCGCGCCTGGTAGCTCCAGTACACGTCATCCACGCGTCGTTCACCGTCCTGCAGATGCAGCACAGGGCGATAGGTGCCCGGTGGCACGTTATAGGCCGGTTCGGATTCGCTGTCATACACGGCGTCGAGCCAGCCGATGACGCTGGCGTAGTAACGGGCCGTTTGGCTTTGGTCAAGTCGTCCACACATGGGAATCATGGTAGCGCAACGCGGCCGGGCGCGTCGCACTGCGTTTGCCGACGCGCGACGCGTGTGGCATTTGGCCGCAGCACGCCGCAATGGTATGCTCAGGAATACAACGATTGATGAGGAGCAGGTATGGCAGCAGGTTGGTGGACAGTATTGAGAACGGTTCCCTGGAGCGACGTAATCAGCGCAGCGCCGCAGGTGGCAAATGGCGCGCGGCGGCTGTGGGACACGGTCAACCGCAACCGGCAGGGCATGCCCGACGAGCCAATGGGCGTAGCGCCCGGGATGGCGGGGCAAGAAGAAGACGTGTTCGATATCCTGATCCGCAGCGTCGAGCGCAATGATGCCGAAATCACCGATCTGCGTAACCAGATGCGTTCGGCCTCCGAGATCATCGCCAACCTGGCCGACCAGAATGCGCAACTCATCGCCAAGATGGATGCCCAGCGCCAGAAGATGACGTGGATGGGCGCGACCGCAGCGCTGTCCGGCCTGCTGTCGGTCGTGGCGCTCGTGCTCGTGGCCGTGCGTACCTAGTCGACAAAGGCTGTCATGAAAGTCGTCCTGATTTGCGCAACGCTGTTCATCTTCTTCTCGATGCTGATGAACAGCGCGCGCAAGCGCGGCAAGCTCGGCGATAACGCCAACCGCGCCGTGACCGGCCTGGCCACGTCGATGCGCATCTTCGTCTACGGCCTGCTGTGCTGCGTCGTGATTCTCTGCTGCGCCATGGCCTGGCACATGCTCGGCCAGCAAGCCTGACAGGGTGACGACGCCAACGCCGGGTTTGGCAATCGGACTCGTATCGCGCGTGCTCGATCTCGTCGATTGCGGCGTGATCGTGCTCGACGCGCAGGCCCGTATCGTCCACTGGAATGGCTGGCTGGTGCAGCGCTGCGGGCGCGGCGCGGCACGCGTCGTGGGCCATCCCCTGATCGAGGTGTTTCCCGTTCTGCGCGGCTCGCGCGTCGAAGCCGCCGTGCAGGCGGCGCTGACCGACGGTACGGTCACCACCCATGTACCCGATGCCGGCAACCGCAACCCTTTTCCTCTACGGCCGGCCGGCAGCTTCGACGGCGACCTGATCGACCAGGCGGTGGCAGTCACGCCGTTCGACGACGTGGGCCAACGGTTTTGCCTTGTTGAAATCCGCGACATCAGCGACACCGCCGAGCGCGAGCGTCGTCTGCTGGAGCACGCCGAGGCCATGCGGGCGCGCTCGTTCATCGACGGCCTGACCGGCATCGCCAACCGCCGCCAGTTCGACGCCACGCTGGCGCGCGAGCTGCGGCGCGCCCGGCGTGCCGACACCCCACTCGCGCTGCTGATGTTCGATATCGATACGTTCAAGGCCTATAACGACCATTTCGGTCACCAGGATGGCGACACGTGCCTGATCCGCGTGGCACAGGAGATTGCAGACATCCTGAAGCGGCCCGCCGATCTGGCCGCGCGCTATGGTGGCGAAGAATTCGCGGCGATCCTGCCCGACACCACGCTTGAACAGGCGCGGGCGATGGCCGAGCGCATTCGCGCCCGCATCGCTGCGTTGAACCTGCCGCACGCCCCGGCCGCTGTCTACCGCCACGTGACGGTCAGCGTGGGTGTGGCCGCGTTCGGGCCCGGCAACCAGACTGACGAAGCCACGCTGATCGACGCTGCGGACGCGGCGCTGTATGCCGCCAAGGATGGCGGCCGCAACTGCGTCGTGGCCGATGGCGACACTAGACCGGCAGCGGCATCTTCTCCAGCAGCTTGTCCAGCGTGACCGGATACTCGCGCACCCGCACGCCAGTGGCGTTGTAGACCGCATTGGCAATCGCTGCCGCCACGCCGCACAGCCCCAGTTCACCCACACCCTTGGCCTTCATCGGCGACGAATACTCGTCTTCTTCATCAAGGAAAATCACGTCCTGATGCGGGATGTCCGCATGCACGGGCACCTCGTAGGTCGCCATGTCGTGGTTGGCAAAGAAGCCCAGGCGCTTGTCGACCACCAGGTGCTCCATCAGCGCGCCGCCCACACCCATCGTCATCGAGCCAATGACCTGGCTGCGCGCCGACTTTGGATTCAAGATGCGGCCTGCCGCGCAGACGGCCAGCATGCGCCGCACGCGCGTCTCGCCCGTGACTGAATCGACCGCGACTTCGACGAAATGCGCGCCGAAGGTGGATAGCTGGTTCTTTTTTGCCAGCTCGCCGAACTCGATGACATCTTCGGCCACCAGTTCGCCGCCCTCGGCCGCCTTGGCCAGCGGCTGGCTGGCGCCGCCAGCGCGCACGGTGCCGTCGGCAAACACCGGGTCCGTCATATTCAACCTGGCGGCAATCTGTTCGCGCAGCTTGACGCAGGCCGCGTACACGCCGGCCGTTGCACTGTTCGCGCCGAACTGGCCGCCCGAGCCGGCGGACACGGGAAAGTCCGAGTCGCCCAGCTTCACCTTCACGCGCTCGAGCGGCAAGCCCAGCATTTCGGCGGCCGTCTGCGCGATGATCGTGTAGCTGCCGGTACCGATGTCGGTCATGTCCGTTTCGACGGTCAGGATGCCATCCGTACCAAGGCGCACGCGGGCGGCCGACTTCACCACGGGGCTGTTGCGAAAGGCAGCCGCGACGCCGTGGCCGATCAGCCACTGGCCCTCACGGACCTGGGCCGGTCTGGCATTGCGCGCCTTCCAGCCGAAGCGTTCGGCCCCGGTGCGCAGGCAGTCGACCAGACGCCGCTCGGAAAACGGACGGTTCGGCTTTTCAGGGTCGACCTTCGTGTCGTTCAGGATGCGCAGCTGCACCGGGTCCATCCCGAGCTTCTCGGCCAGTTCATCCATCGCGATTTCCAGGGCCATCAGGCCCGGCGCCTCGCCTGGTGCGCGCATCGAATTGCTCTCCGGCAGATCCAGCACGGCCAGGCGGGTCGTCGTCATCCGGTGCGCACCCGCGTACAGCAGGCGCGTTTGCTGCGTGGCGACCTCGGGCCGGCCACCCGGGAGGTTGCCGTTCCATGTTTCATGGCCGATGGCCTGGATGCGGCCATCGCGGCCCACGCCGATGCGCAGCCGCTGGATCGTCTTCGGCCGGTGCGTCGTGTTGTTGAAGATCTGGTGGCGCTGCAAGGCCACCTTGACTGGGCGGCCGGCGGCGCGGGCACCCAGCGCGGCCAGCACCGCGTCGGTGCGCAGGAACAGCTTGCCGCCGAAGCCGCCGCCAATGTAAGGCGAGACGACGCGCACCTTGTCCTTCGTGATGTTGAGCGTCTTGGCCAGATCGGTGCGGCACCAGTCGACCATCTGGGTCGACGTCCAGACCGTGAGCTTGTCGCCGTCCCAGCGCGCGGTGGTCGCATGCGGTTCCATCATCGCGTGCGCCTGGTCGGGCGTCGTGTAGGTGGCGTCGAGCTTGACGGGGGCACTGTCGAACATGCGTTCGAAGTCGCCAACGCGGGTGTCGGGCGGATAGTCGCGCTCGGGCTTGGGCGGCACGCCCGTGTCCTTGACGCTGGCCAGATCGAAGCTGCCCTTGGCCTCGCGGTAGCTGATCCTGACCAGATGGGCGGCGGCGCGCGCCTGCTCGAACGTCTCGGCCACCACGAGGGCGACGGCCTGATGGTAGTGCATGACCTCGGGCCCGCCCAGGAGCAGGGCGGTGTTCTTCTGGCCCTTGCCCAGTGTGCCGGCGTTGGCTGCGGTAACCACCGCCAGCACACCGGGCGCGCGGCGGGCGGCTGCATCGTCAATACTCACGATCGTGCCCTTGGCGATCGTGGCGCCGACCATCACGCCGTGGGCGGCGTCCGGTACGGCGGCGTGGTGTTCATAGGCATACGGTGCCTGGCCAGTGCACTTGAGCGGGCCATCGACACGGTCGTATGGCTTGCCGACGTGGCGCAGCGTGTCGATGGGATTGGTAGTAGCGGGGGTAGTAAATTTCATGGGCTCGGCCTTTGTTCGCCGCCGCATGGCGCGGGGGAGGGGTTCGGTGCACCGGAAAAAAGAGGGGAGCGCCTCGTGGCCGCCAGGGACGGGGCCACGAGGGCAAGGTGGCGAACGGCATCATGCCGCCGCCACGGGCACTTCAAAAGACCATCAAACCGACAGTGGCATCTTTTCGATCAGCTTGTCGAGCGTGATCGGATACTCGCGCACACGCACGCCGGTCGCGTTGTAGATTGCGTTGGCAACGGCCGCAGCAACACCGCACAGACCTAGCTCGCCGATACCCTTGGCCTTCATTGGCGATGAGATTTCATCTTCTTCCTTCAGGAAGATGACTTCCTGATGCGGCACGTCGGCGTGCACCGGCACCTCGTAGGTCGCCATGTCATGGTTGGCGAAGAAGCCCAGGCGCTTGTCGACCACCAGGTGCTCCATCAGCGCGCCGCCGATACCCATCGTCATGCCGCCGATGACCTGGCTGCGTGCCTGCATCGGGTTCAGGATACGGCCTGCTGCGCACACGGCCAGCATGCGGCGCACGCGCGTTTCGCCCGTGACCGAATCGACCGCGACTTCGACGAAGTGCGCGCCGAACGTCGACAGCTGGTTTTTCTTGTCCAGGCCGCCGGTGAATTCGATCGTGTCTTCGCCGACCAGCTCACCACCCGCCGCCGCCTTGATCAGTGGCTGGCTGTTGCCGCCCACGCGCACGGTGCCGTCGACGAATTCGGCGTCGGCTTCCTTCACGCCCAGCTTGGCCGCGACCTGCTCGCGCAGCTTGACGCAGGCTGCGTACACGCCCGAGGTCGCGCTATTGGCGCCCCACTGGCCACCCGAACCCGACGATGCCGGGAAGTCTGAGTCGCCCAGACGCACATCGATGCGATCAAGCGGCACGCCCAGCATTTCGGCCGTGGTCTGCGCAATGATCGTGTAGCTGCCGGTACCGATATCGGTCATGTCGGTTTCCACCGTCACGCGGCCATCCGTGCCCAGTTTGACGCGCGCGCCCGATTTCATCACCGGACTGTTACGGAAGGCAGATGCCACGCCATGGCCGATCAGCCAGCGGCCTTCACGGACCTGGCCCGGCTTGGCGTTGCGCTTGGCCCAGCCGAACTTGTCGGCGCCCATGCGCATGCACTCGATGTAGCGGCGCTCCGAAAACTTGCGGATCGGCTTTTCCGGATCGACCTTGGTGTCGTTCAGGATGCGGAACTGGACCGGGTCCATGTTCAGCTTTTCGGCCATCTCGTCCATCGCCACTTCGAGCGCCATCATGCCCGGCGCTTCGCCCGGTGCGCGCATCGCATTGCCTTCGGGCAGATCGAGCTCGGCCACGCGGGTGGTGGTCATGCGATCGGCGCCGGCGTACAGCAGACGCGTTTGCGCGGTCGCCACTTCGGCGCTGCCTTTTGGCAGGTTGCCGTTCCAGGTTTCGTGGCCGATGGCCATGATGCGGCCGTCACGACCGGCACCGATGCGGATGCGCTGGATCGTTGCCGGGCGGTGCGTGGTGTTGTTGAAGATCAGGTGACGATGCAGCGAGACCTTGACTGGCCGTTTGGCCGCGCGCGCGCCCAGGGCTGCCAGCAGTGCATCGGCGCGCAGGAACAGCTTCGAGCCGAAGCCGCCGCCGACATACGGCGAGACCACGCGCACTTTTTCTTTCGGGATGGCCAGCGTCTTTGCCAGGTCGCTGCGGCACCAGGCGATCATCTGGTTCGACGTGTAGACCGTGACCTTGTCGCCTTCCCAGAAGGCGGTCGAGGCATGCGGCTCCATCATCGCGTGCGACTGGTCCGGCGTATGGTAGGTGGCGTCGAGCTTGACAGGCGAGGTCTCGAAACCGCGCGCGAAGTTGCCCGTCTTGGTATCCGGCGGATCCTGTTCGCCGGTCGGTTTGACGGCGTTGCCTTTTTCGGCGTCCAGGTCGAAGCGACCCTTCTGGACCGTGTAGTTGACCTTGACCAGGCCGGCGGCGGCGCGCGCCTGCTCGAACGTTTCCGCCACCACCAGCGCGACGGCCTGGTGATAGTGCTGGATGTTCGGGCCGGCCAGCAGGTGGGCGGTGTTCATGTCGCCCTTGCCCAGTTTGCCGGCGTTCTCGGCCGTGACAACAGCCAGTACGCCCGGTGCGCGGCGCGCCGCCTCGATGTCGATCGATGCGATGCGGCCTTTAGCGATACCGGAGCCCACGACGAAGCCTTGGGCGGCGTTCGGTACTTCCTTGTGATGCTCGTACGCGTAGGGCGCGGTGCCGGTGGTCTTGAGTTTGCCGTCGATGCGGTTGGTCGGCTGACCGACATAGCGCATGCGGTCAATCGGATTGGTGGTTGCTGGAGTCAGGAATTTCATGGCTTAGGCTTTCTTTGCGTCTTGCATTGCTGCGGCCAAAATACGGTGAACCAAAGGAACCTTGAAGGCATTCTCTTCGGTGGTCTTGGCGCCGGCCATCAGGCGGTCGGCCACGGCCTTGGCGCCCGCGCCCATCTGCTGCTCGGCGGCTTCGACGCGCCATGGCTTGTGGGCCACGCCGCCAACAGCCACGCGGCCGCTGCCGTCCGGGAGGATCACGGTGGCAACCGACACCAGCGCGAACGCATACGATGCGCGGTCACGTACTTTCTTGTACGCGTGCACGCCACCCAGCGGCTTCGGCAGCGTCACATACGTGATCAGCTCACCTGGTTCGAGCACGGTTTCGATGTGCGGGGTGTTGCCCGGCAGGCGGTGGAAATCGGCGATCGGGATCGTGCGCTTGCTGCCATCGGCGCGCACGGTTTCGACCTCGGCATCCAGCAGGCGCATGGCCACCGCCATGTCGCTCGGGTGCGTGGCGATGCAGGCATCGCTCGTGCCGACCACGGCCAGGTTGCGCGTGAAGCCGCCGATGGCGGCGCAACCGCTGCCCGGCTGGCGCTTGTTGCACTTTTGCGCGGTGTCGTAGAAGTACGAGCAGCGGGTGCGCTGCAGCAGGTTGCCCGACGTCGTTGCCTTGTTGCGCAACTGGGTCGACGCGCCCGACAGCAGGGCGCGCGACAGCACGGCGTAGTCCTTGCGCACGCGCGGGTCGGATGCCAGATCGGTGTTGCGCACGAAGGCGCCGATGCGCAGGCCGCCGTTGGCAGTGGGCTCGATCTTGTCGAAGCCCAGTTTATTGACGTCGACCAGGGCGCCCGGCGTTTCGATCTCGAGCTTCATCAGGTCGAGCAGGTTGGTGCCGCCGGCGATGAAACGTGCGCCTGGTGTGCGGGCCACGGTCTGCGCTGCCTGTGCAGGCGTGGTGGCGCGTTGGTAAGTAAAGACCTTCATGCTTTGACCCCTCCCACTTCCTTGATGGCATCGATGATGTTGGAGTAGGCGCCACATCGGCAGATATTGCCGCTCATGCGCTCACGGATTTCTTCCACGGTCATCTGTGGTTTGGCGTTGAGGTCGGCCGTGACGTGGCTCGGCATGCCGGCGCGAATTTCTTCGATCACCGACACGCTGGCACAGATCTGGCCCGGGGTACAGTACCCGCACTGGTAGCCGTCGTGCTTGACGAAGGCAGCCTGCATCGGGTGCAGTTTGTCCGGCGTGCCGAGACCTTCGATCGTCGTGATCTTGGCGCCGTCGTGCATGATCGCCAGCGACAGGCACGAGTTGATGCGGCGGCCATCCATGATGATGGTGCAGGCGCCGCACTGGCCCTGGTCGCAGCCTTTTTTCGAGCCGGTCAGGTGCAGATGCTCACGCAGCGCGTCGAGCAGCGTCGTGCGCGTGTCGAGTTCGAGCGTGACGTCCTTGCCGTTGACGTTGAAGGAGACGCCGACCTTGACCGGCTCCGGGTTGGCGGCCGGGGCGTTGGCGGCCGTTTGCGCGTTTGCGCCCGGCATTGCCACGGCCGAGGCCGATACCGCGCCGGCGATCAATACATCGCGCCGAGACAGCTTGATTTCCCTGAATTGTTCCATGTTTGGAAGTTCCTTCTATACAGTACGTTGTTCACCGTGGCGTTGGCGTCGATACGAGGGCGCCGCCCAGGCGAAAAGAAATGACAAGATAATGCGTTGATTTTATGTCAGCTCGCGTGAAGGCCGCGCTCCCTTGAAACCTGAAGCACTTTGGTGTAATAGCCATGTTGAGAGTACGTGTTTATATCCGGCGGCGTAGCTCAGCCACTAACACCCGGGTTGCTCCACGTAGTACAATCCGGGCGGCGCGGGCATGGCGAAATTGGTAGACGCATCAGACTTAAAATCTGCCGCCGTGAGGCGTGCCGGTTCGATTCCGGCTGCCCGCACCACGAATGATCCCGGCGCTCCACAGCGCCGATGCACGAACCCTGGCGCGCAACCCCCAACCATCCAGGCAGGGCAAGCGCAGCTCAGCGGTCTCGTCTGTATGGTGTAGCATGCCATGCGGCACCTCAATGCCGCCGCCGCACCACGACACTCCCCAGCACGACATGCAAGGACCCGAATTGAATATCACGATCAACGACGAATTGCGCTCTTTCGTCGATCCACTCAGCCCGATCGAACAAGCCGCGCTCGAGCGCAGCCTCTTGGCCGAAGGTTGCCGCGATGCATTGGTACTCTGGCGCGATACGCTGATCGACGGCCACAATCGCTATGAACTGTGCCAGAAGCACGGCATCCCGTTCCGCACCGTCCACAACAACACGTTCGAATCGATCGAAGACGTCATGCTGTGGATGATCGATAACCACCTGGCGCGCCGCAGCGTATCGGACTTCCAGCGCGGCGTGCTGGCGCTGAAGAAGAAAGAGATCGTCTCGGCCCGCGTGGCCGAGCGTCCCGCCGATGAGGGTAGCGATGCCGACGCGGCGCTTGACCCTGCCTCGCCGCCATGGAATACGCGCGAAGATGTCGCGCGTGCGGCGCGTGTGTCGAGCAATACGATCAGCCAGATCGAGCGCATCCAGAAAGCCGCCACCCCCGAGCTGCGAGAAGCGGTGCGCACCGGCACCATCTCGATCAATGCCGCCGCCAATGTGGCGCAGCTGCCCGAATCAGCGCAACTGGCCGCCGTGGCCGGCGGACGCAAGGAATTGCAGCAGGCCGCGCGCCAGGTGCGCGAACAGAAAAGTGCGGCCCGCCCGCGCAAAGAGAAAGAAGTGATCGATCCGGCCGACGAGCTGGCCACGCTGCGCAGCGAGCGCGCGGCGATGAAAGATCGCCTGGCCACGCTGCTGACCGAAAACGAACGCCTCAAACAACGCCTCGTCAACGCCGGTCTCGGCGCCGACTGAACCTCGCCACGCCCTGAAGGAGTCCGCCCGTATGCCCACGTCACGTTCGTTCACGCCGGCATTGCTCGGCTTGCTCCTGATCGGCGCCGCTGCGCCATCGTTTGCCGTTGCGCCCAAGAAGACACCGATCGTCGCTACCAGCGCGCAAGCTGCGCCGAGCGCGGCCACGGTCGCGCGCTGGAAGGCGACGGCCGAGCGCGTGACGATCATGCGCGACAAGTGGGGCATTCCGCACGTGTTTGGCCGCACCGATGCCGATACCGTATTCGGCACGCTGTACGCACAGGCCGAGGACGACTTCAACCGCATCGAGCTCAACTACATCAATGCGATGGGGCGCCTGGCCGAAGTCGAGGGCGAGGCCGAGATCTGGCGCGATCTGCGCATGAAGCTGTACGTGCAGCCGGCCGCCATGCAGGCGCAATATGCCGCCAGTCCCGCCTGGCTGCAGAACCTGATGAAGGCGTTTGCCGATGGCCTGAACTACTACCTGTACACGCATCCCGAGGTCAAGCCGAAGCTCCTGACCCATTTCGAGCCGTGGATGGCGCTCACGTTCAGCGAAGGCAGCATCGGTGGCGACATCGAATCGATCGAGCTGGCCGACCTGGCCGCGTTCTATGGCAAGCGCCCGGCAGTGGCGCAACTGAATGCGCAATTGGATCTCAAACGCCATGACCCGCGCGGCTTCGCCCCCGAACCGCGCGGCTCGAACGGCTTTGCCATCGCGCCGAAACTGAGCGCCAACGGCCGCGCGCTGTTGATGATCAACCCGCACACATCGTTCTACTTCCGCCCCGAAGTGCACATGGTCAGCGAAGAGGGCCTGAATGCCTATGGCGCCGTGACCTGGGGCCAGTTCTTCATCTACCAGGGTTTCAACGACAAACTCGGCTGGATGCACACGTCCGGCGGTGGCGACGTCATCGACGAATACCTGGAAACGGTCGTCGACCGTAACGGCGAGTACTTCTATAAATACGGCAAGCACGAAGCGCCGATGCGCAAGGTCGCGATTGCGCTGCCGTACAAGATGCCGGATGGGACGATGGCCAGCCGCAGTGTCACTGCCTACTTCACGCACCACGGCCCGGTCGTGCGCGCCGAGGGCGGCAAGTGGGTGTCGGTCAAGCTGATGGACGACCCGCTCAATGCGCTGACCCAGTCGTACACCCGCACCAAGGCGCGCGACTACAGCGCGTTCTACAAGGCCATGGAGCTGCGCACCAATTCGTCCAACAACACCGTGTATGCCGATGCGAAGGGCAATATCGCTTACTTCCACGGCAACTTCATCCCGAAACGCGACCCGCGCGTGGACTGGACCCGCCCGGTGGACGGCAGCAATCCCGCCAACGAATGGCAGCGCCTGCACGAGATCGACGAAACCATCACGCTGTTCAACCCGGCCAGCGGCTACATCTTCAATACCAACAACTGGCCCTGCACGGCAGCTGGCGTGAGCAGTCCAAAGTGTGCGAGCTACCCGTCGTATATGTGGTCGCTGCCCGAGAATGCGCGTGGCCGCAATGCCGCGCGCGTGTTCAAGGAGGCCAAGGGACTCGACATCGACAGCCTGATCGCGGCCTCGTACGACACGCGCCTGCAGGCGTTCGAGCCGCTCGTGCCGGCCGTCATTGCGGACTACGACGCCTTGCCGCCGGAAGACCCGCGCAAGGCGGCGCTGGCCGAACAGATTGACGCGCTGCGCAGCTGGAACATGCGCTACGCCATCGACTCGGTCCCCACGTCGCTGGCCGTGTATTGGGGCCAGGACCTGGTGGCGCAGCACGGCGCACGCGCAAAACTCGAGACGATTCCGCCGGTCGATTACATCGCCCAGCGCTTGACCCCTGCGGACCGGCTCGACGGCTTGCTGCGCGCGTCGGAGAAACTGACGGCCGACTTCGGCGACTGGCGCACGCCATGGGGCGAGATCAACCGCTTCCAGCGCCTGTCGGGCGCGGTCGACCAGCAATACGACGACAGCAAGCCCAGCATTCCCGTGCCGTTCACATCGGCCAACTGGGGTTCGCTGGCCTCGTTCGGCATGACGGCCAAACAGACGACAAAGCGCATCTATGGTGACCGCGGCAACAGCTTTGTCGCTGCCGTCGAGTTCGGGCCGAAGGTGCGCGCCAAGAGCATCCTGGCCGGCGGCCAGAGCAGCGATCCCCGTTCGCCGCACTTCAACGATCAGGCCGCCATGTATGCGCGCGGCGAGTTCAAGGACGTGCTGTTCTACAAGGAAGATATCGAGCGCAATCTCGAGCGGAAATACCATCCGGGCAAGTGACGATCGGGCCGCGATTGGCTGGCGGCGTACGTTGCCGGCACGCTATAATCGCAGCCTTCGTCGCATTGGATAGACAGGCAGGACAGGGCAGTGGCCAAACTTTATTTCAGGTACTCGGCGATGAACGCCGGCAAATCGACGGCCCTGTTACAGGTCGCGCACAACTACGAAGAGCAGGGCCAGCAGGTCAAGCTCTACACGGCAGCCATCGACAACCGCTACGGCGTTGGCGTGATCACGTCGCGCCTGGGCGCGCAGCGGCCGGCCGAAGTCTTTCACGCAGACACCAACTTTCTTGACCAGGTAGAGAACGTGGCCTGCCTGCTGGTGGACGAGTCACAATTTTTGACAGCGGCCCAGGTCAGCCAGCTGCACCAGCTGGCCCAGCTGCGCGGCGTGCCCGTGATCTGCTACGGCCTGCGCAGCGACTTTCGCGGCGAGCCATTCCCCGGCTCGGCCTATCTGCTGGCGCTGGCCGACGATATCGAGGAAATCAAGAACATCTGCACCTGCGGCAAGAAGGCGACGATGAATATCCGCGTCGACGAGCAGGGCCGCCGTATCCGCGAAGGCGAGCAGGTCAGTATCGGCGGCAACGAAAGCTACCGCCAGGCGTGCGGGCGCTGCTTCTACGCACGCTGACACGATGCTCGGCGGCTGCAGCGCCTGGCTTCCCGCCGCCGCCTGCGCCATGGCGGCATCATCGCTCGACATCCTCATCTATCTGATGCCGTCGGCCGCACTGGCGTTCCTGCTGTGGATCGCCTCGGCCGCGCACCCTGTCTTTTTCGTGTTCACCGCCGCCGGCACACTGTGCCACGAACTGGCCCATTTCTCCGTGGGCCTGCTCACCAATGCCGAACCGGTCGGGATGAGCGTGCTGCCGCGCCGCATCAAGCGGGCCAAGGGCAGCAAGGCAGGTGGGCACAACTGGGAACTGGGCTCGGTCACGTTTGCCAACCTGCGCTGGTACAACGCAGCGCCGGCAGCGCTGGCGCCGCTCCTGGTGCTGTTCGTGCCGCTGGGCGTGGCCTGGTGGCGCACGCGTCATGGGCTGGCCTTCGAGCCGGTCGACCTGGCGTTGATGGTGTTTCTTGCTCCACAGTTCCTGTCGTTCTGGCCGTCGCCTGTCGACTGGAAGCTTGCTGCGCGGTCGTGGCCATGGGCGCCGCTGCTGGTCCTGGTCGGTTTGCTCTGGTATTACGGCGACACGCTATTGATGCTTGTCAAAGGGTAAATACAGGGAGCATGGGCAGGCTTACGGCAACCTTAATTGTCAGTATTTGCGGTGCCGCAAACGGGTCAGGCTGCCGCTTGCGCGCCGATCTACCTGTAGAATGAAACGAAAAGCGCGGTATGGCAGGTTTGCCTTGCGCCATGCCGCAACCGCAACAGGAATCCCGTTCGGAGAATCGCAGAATGAAGAAGCACGTGCTCCTCGCCGCCATGGCGTTTGCCATGTCCGCCCATGTGGTGACCGCGCAGCCCGAGAAATCCGCTGCCGTCGCAACGCCACCGGCTCCGGCCAAGCCCGCCGATTCGGCGAAGTCTGCTGCCAAGCCCGCCGGCAAATCCGCCACCCCGGCCATTCCAGCCGACATGAAGCCGATCGCCGCCCAGACCCAGGCCGCGCTGTGGGCCTCGCGCGTGCTGGGCCGCTACCACTACAGCCCGGTCCCGCTCGACGATGCCATGTCGGCCAAGATTTTCGATAAATACTTCGAAGGCCTCGACAGCGAAAAACTGTACTTCGTGCAGGCTGACCTCGACAACTTCGGCGCCCTGCGCACGAAGATGGACGACGCCATCAACAACGAAGACCTGAGCGCGCCATTCTCGATCTACAACATGTATCAGAAGCGCTTCGGCGAACGCATGGCGTACGCGCGTAGTCTGCTCAAGGGCAACTTCGACTTCTCGACCGAAGAAACGATGCAGCTGGACCGCGAAAAAGCATCGTGGGCCAAGAGCGAAGATGAAATCCACGATCTGTGGCGCAAGCGCGTCAAGAACGACTGGCTGCGCCTCAAGCTTGCCGGCAAGGACGATAAATCGATCCGCGAAACGCTCGACAAGCGCTACGAGAACTACGTCAACCGCATTGGCAAGCTGAACAACGAAGACGTGTTCCAGATGTTCATGAACGCGTACGCCACCGCCATCGAGCCGCACACCAACTATCTTGGCCCGCGCTCGGCCGACAACTTCGATATCGCGATGCGCCTGTCGCTCGAAGGCATCGGCTGCGTGCTGCAGTCGCGCGATGACTACACGATCATCCGCGAAGTCGTGCCTGGCAGCCCGGCCGAAAAGTCCGGCAAGCTCAAGGTGGGCGACCGCATCGTCGGCGTCGCACAGGGCAATGCACCGTTCACCGACGTGCTCGGCTGGCGTCTGGACGACGTCGTCGCGCTGGTACGCGGCGAAAAGGGCACCACGGTCCGTCTGGACGTGATTCCGGGTGACGGCGGCGTCGACGCCAAGCACGTCAGCGTGTCGATGGTGCGCAACAAGATCAGCATGGAAGAGCAGGCTGCCAAGAAGTCGATCATCAAGGTCAAGGAAAACGGCGTCGAGCGCCGCATCGGCGTGATCGCGCTGCCGACCTTCTATCAAGACTTCGAAGGCCGTCGCAAGGGTGAAAAAGACTTCCGCAGCGCCACGCGCGACGTCGAGCGCATCCTGGTCGAGCTCAAGAAAGACAAGGTCGACAATGTCCTGATCGACTTGCGCAACAACGGCGGCGGTTCGCTGACCGAGGCGGTCGAACTGACGGGCCTGTTCATCGACAAGGGCCCGGTCGTCATGCAGCGCACGGCAGAAGGCCGCGTCGAAGTCGAAAGCGACGTCAAGGCCGGGCTGGCGTGGGATGGCCCGATGGGCGTGCTGATCAACCGTGGTTCAGCCTCGGCGTCCGAGATTTTCGCGGCGGCGATCCAGGATTACGGTCGCGGTCTCGTCATTGGCGAGCCGAGCTTCGGCAAGGGCACGGTCCAGACGCTGATCGACCTCGACCGCTTCGCACCGGGTGAAAAAGCCCGCTACGGCGAGCTGAAGATGACGATCGCCCAGTTCTTCCGTATCAATGGCGGCACCACGCAGCTGCGCGGCGTGACGCCGGACATCAAGTTGCCCGTCATGACCGACCTCGACAGCTTTGGCGAATCGTCGTACGACAATGCGCTGCCATGGGTGGCGATCAAGCCGGCCACCTACATGCCGGCGGGCGACCTGAAAGAACTGGTGGCGCCGCTGCAGCAACGACATGAAGCGCGTATTGCCAAGGACAAGGACTTCCAGTTCCTGCAAGAAGACATCGCTGAAGTGCTCAAGCTGCGCAAGGAAAACGTGATTTCGCTGAACGAGACCATCCGCCGCAAGGAGCGCGATACGCAGGATGCCCGCTCGAAGCTGCGTGAAGCCCGCCTGGGCGGCACGTCGGCGACGCCGGACGAGCCTGTCAGCGGTCCGGGCAGCAAGGAAAAGCGCGCCGAAGCGCCGGATCCAACCAAGGCCAAGAAGTCGGTGGTCGCCGTGCGCGGTACGCCGCGCCAGGATGACGGTCTGCAGGCCGATGAGCGCAATCTGCAATCCGAGCTGGCAGCAGAAAAGGCGGCCAAGGATGCCAAGGACGTCATGCTGCAAGAGGCTGCCAACATCCTCACCGATGAAGTGGGCATGCTCAAGACGGACATGCGGATGGCGTCGCGCGTGATGCCGTACATGGTCGTCGCGCCGGCCGGCGGGGCTGTCAGCGCCACCGTCAAGTAAGCGTCACAATCAGCGCGACAACGTCGCGCCACGCAAACAAGGCTGCATTCTTTCGGATGCAGCCTTTTTTATTTGCACTACAGATGGCCCAGTCAGGTAGTGACAAAATAATATGAGAATTGTCATAAAAATATCAACATTGCTTTATGCGTGGCCAGCGTGCCTATTTTGTTTGAGGAATGAAATCTGTGTTGTTCATCCTATAAAATTTTGATTCGTTGGGATGAATAAGCCGTCAGATGATGTAGATTTGGCATGCACGATTTGATTTCAACCGACAGTTGACTTTCCGTAACGCATGCTAGGATGACTTCGTGCTTGTAAAAAGAATAATCTTTAATTTCCTAGGAGTTACTTTCATGTCAATTCGCCACCTTGTTGTTGCTTCGCTTCTGATCTCCGCCGGCGCGGCCCAGGCCGATGTCGTGTCGTCGACTTCGCAACCTGCGTTCCAGAACGGCTGGACTACGGGTAATGGTTCCAGTGTCATTGGCTCCGGCGTATTCGGTAGCGGTGTCAGCCTGGTTGGCGGCATTGCACACAATGCCAATACGGATCTGACATCAGTTCTGGTCGGCAAAGCAAGCGCCAGCCTGTCGCAATCGGATGCCCAGAAACTGTTTGTACAGCAAGGCATCGACGCCAGCTACGTGCTGAGCGCCGGTAACGGCTTGCTGGCAGCACGCTTCGGTAACTCCGCAGCAGTCATCAACGATGGCGACGGCGTCAAGATCGTGCAAGGGCAGACCGGTCAGAGCAGCAGCGGCGCAACGTCGCCAGTGGCTGGCGGCGCGGCCGGCGGCGGCGCGGCAGTTGGCGGCGGTAGCGGCGCCAGTACCGGTTCCGCAGGCGGCTCGACTGGCGGGGTCTCGACTGGCGGCGGTTCGGCTGGCGTTGGCGCCAGCGATGGCAGCGCCCCGGCAAGCGGTGGCGGTGCGAGCGGTGGTAGCGCGCCAGTTGCCGGTGGTAGCGGCAGCGTCGACATCAGCCTGCCGCCTGTCACGGACGAGACCGGTGATAGCAATGCGAACCAGCCAGTGACGGAGCCGGTTGCAGCGGTGCCGGTCGCCGCCGATCCGAGCCTGATCCTGCCAAATGAGATCAACGAAGTGCCTGAGCCAGGTACGATCGCGTTGATGCTGGCCGGTCTGGCTGGCGTGGGCATGATCGGTCGCCGTCGCAAGGCCAAATAAGTCTCTTGATGTTGCATGCAGGGCAGTGTTGATGGCTGCTCGATCACCATGGCGCCAGCCTCGTCTGGCGCCATTTGCATACTGGTGCCTTCGACGTGGTGCCAGGTTTGTCAGCCTGGAATGCTCGGAACCGATGTTTTGATATGGTTTCGGCATGGTCCAGCAGCAGGACTGACGCCAAAAGCCGACACATTTTAATTCCTTGAGTCAATTTTTATTCTTTCTGGCATAGAATCTACGCTGCAAGAATTAGACCAAGGAACGGTATGGCACGGCCAGAGAAAGTGCGTCTCGGCGAAGTATTGATGCAGCAAAAGCTGTTGAGTGAAGAACAACTCCAGCAAGCCCTCGCGGATCAGAAGCGCACCGGTCGCAAACTCGGGCGCGTGTTCGTCGAGAGCGGCTTTGTCACCGAGGATCAGATTTCAGGCGCACTGGCGCGCCAGCTCGACATCCCGTACATCAATCTCAAGTTCTACAACATCAATGCCGACCTGGTGCGGCTGTTGCCCGAGACGGCCGCGCGTCGTTTTCGCGCACTGGTGCTGGAAGACCGTGGCGACGCCATGCTGGTGGGCGTATCCGACCCCACCGACCTGTTTGCCTACGATGAGATTGCGCGCCTGATCAAGAAGGGCGTCGAGCTGGCCGTGGTCAACGAGACCGAAGTGCTGGGCGCGATCGACCGCATCTACCGCCGCACCGGCGAGATCACCGGTCTGGCGCGCGAAGTCGAGGCTGACCTGGGTGACGTGTCCATTGACTTCGGCGCGCTGGCGGCCAACCCGGGCCTCGAAGAAGCGCCGATCGTCAAGCTGCTGCAATCGGTGTTCGACGATGCCGCCCAGGTGCGTGCATCGGACATCCACATCGAACCGCAGGACGGGCGCCTGCAAATTCGCTTCCGCATCGACGGCGTGCTGCATCTGCAGACCGAGGCCGACCTGAAGGTGGCCACGCCGCTGGCGCTGCGCCTCAAGCTGATGGCCGACCTGGACATTTCCGAAAAACGTTTGCCGCAGGATGGCCGCTTTGCCGTCAAGGTGCGCAACCAGCGTATCGACGTGCGTATTTCGACGATGCCGACGCAGTACGGCGAATCGGTCGTCATGCGTCTGCTGAACCAGGGCGGCACCAATCTGCGCCTGGACGCGATCGGCATGCCGGCGCGCCTGGTGGAGCGTTTCCGCGCGATTGTCGCGCGCCCGAACGGGCTGGTGCTGGTGACCGGGCCGACCGGTAGCGGCAAGACGACGACGCTCTACAGCGCGCTGGCCGAACTCAATTCGGTCGAGAAAAAACTGATCACGGTCGAGGACCCGGTCGAGTACCGCCTGTCGGGCATCAACCAGGTGCAGGTCAACGACAAGATCGAACTGTCCTTTGCACGCGTGCTGCGCTCGGCACTGCGGCAAGACCCGGACATCGTGCTGGTGGGCGAGATGCGCGACCAGGAAACGGCGCAGATCGGCCTGCGCGCCGCAATGACGGGTCACCTGGTGCTCTCGACGCTGCACACGAACGATGCCGCCAGCACGCCGCTGCGCCTGATGGACATGGGCGTGCCGCGCTACATGGTCGGCGGCTCGCTGCAAGCCGTGCTGGCCCAGCGCCTGGTGCGCGTGATCTGCGAGAGCTGCACGGTCGACTACCAGCCGGCCGCAAACGAAGTCGAGTGGCTGCGCTCCGAACTGAAAGAGCTCGCCGCGACCACGCGCTTTTTCCACGGCAAGGGCTGCTCGCATTGCAATGGCACCGGTTACCGGGGCCGTACCGGCGTCTACGAATTGCTGGAAATGACACGCGCCGTGACCGAGGCCGTCAACCATCCCGATCCGGGGCACTTCCTGAAAGTGGCCCAGGCCGAGATGCGCGGCGACACGCTGCGCCGCCATGCGGTCAGCCTGGCCGTGCAGGGGCGCTCGACGATCTCCGAGGCGATGCGGGTCAGTAACCAGTTCGACGATTGAGCCGGGGACCGATAAACGATGCCATTTTTCGCCTATAAAGGCCGCGACGGACGCGGCGAGTTGCTGCAGGGCGTGCTCGAAGGCGCCGACAGCGGCGCCGTCGCCGACCAGCTGTTCGGCAGCGGCGTGACGCCGCTCGAGATCAGCGTGACCAAGCGCCGCGCGACCAGTGGTGGCGCCGGGAGCAGCAGCGTGGGCTGGCGCGAGCGCCTGTTCGAGAAAAAGGTCACGTCGATGGATGTGCAACTGTTCAGCCGCCAGATCTACACGCTGCTGAAATCCGGCGTGCCGATCATGCGCGGGCTGGCCGGGCTGCAGGAGTCGGCCATCAGCCCGGCGTTCGCGCGCATCATCAAGGACCTGCGCGAGTCACTCGACGCCGGGCGCGAGCTGTCCATCGCGATGGGCCGTCACCCGCTCGTGTTCACGCCGTTCTACCTGTCGATGGTGAAGGTCGGTGAAATGACGGGGCGCCTGGAAGAAGTGTTCCTGCGTCTGTTCGACCACCTCGAGTTCGATCGCGACATGCGCGAGCGCGTCAAGACGGCGCTGCGCTATCCGACCTTCGTCGTGATCGCCATGGTGCTGGCGATGGTCGTCGTGAATGTTTTCGTGATCCCCAAGTTTGCCTCGGTCTTCGCGTCGTTTGGTGCCGAACTGCCCCTGATGACGCGCGTCCTGCTGACGACCTCGCAATTCACCATTGCGTGGTGGCCGGCGCTTGCCGGCGTGACTGTTGCATCCATTGTCGGCTTCAAGGCATGGACCCGCACGGTAAATGGCCGGCTGGTCTGGGACCGCGTCAAGCTGCGCCTGCCCATTGCCGGCAAGATCATCCACAAAGGGACGATGGCGCGTTTCGCGCGCAGCTTCGCGCTATCGCTGCGCAGCGGCGTACCGATCGTGCAGGCATTGACGGTGGTGTCGCAGACGGCGGACAACGCCTACCTCAGTTCGCGCATCGACCAGATGCGCGACGGCGTTGAACGCGGGGAGAGCATCCTGCGCACGTCGACCGCTGCGAACGTGTTTACGCCGATCGTGCTGCAGATGATCGCCGTGGGCGAGGAAACCGGTTCGATCGACGACCTGATGGATGAGATCGCCCTGATGTACGAACGCGAAGTCGACTACGAGCTCAAGACACTCTCGAGCCAGATCGAGCCGATCCTGATCACATTCCTGGGTGTCATGGTGCTGATACTGGCGTTGGGTATTTTCCTGCCAATCTGGGATCTGGGACAGGCGGCATTGCATCCGAAATAACACAGGGTCGCAGCCGAGTGTTGCGTAATGGCACCAAAATAAGGCTTGCCGGGCGGAAAAGTCGCACTAGCTCAAAATACTTTGTGGAAAGTTCTTCCTGGATATCGAAATTTCCTAGGGCCAATGTAGAATTCTTTATGCGCTCTCCGCCGTCAGGCCTGGATGAGGGCGAAGATATCAGGAGGATCGGTCCACGGCGTGCCTTGGTGCACCGTTCCTCGATCAACCAGTCGAAAGGAATTTTTTCCTTTCAATCATACGGAGAGTAGCGATGAACAAAGGTTTCAACAAAGGCGCGCAAGGCGGTTTCACCCTGATCGAACTGATCGTCGTGATCGTCATCCTGGGCATTCTGGCAGCAACGGCGCTGCCGAAATTCGCCAGCCTGAGCGGCGATGCCCGTGCAGCGTCGCTGCAGGGCGCCCGTGGTGCCCTGAGCGCCGCGTCGTCGATGTTGCGTGGCAAATTCCTGATTACCAATGCCACCGACATCGTTGTCGAAGGCGAGACCATCAAGATGGTCAATGGCTACCCAAGCGTGGCCACCATTGGCGCGGCAGCGGGTCTGAGCGACAAGGACTACAAGTCGGCAATCGCTGGTCAAACCGTGACGTTCACGCCGTTGAACATGCCGGCAGCCCTGGATAACACCTGCAACGTGCGCTACACCGAAGCGACCGCCGCTGTCCCGGCACCGGTCATCCAGGTGATCAGCACCAAGTGCGAATGATCCTTGTGAGCTGATCAAGAAAGCGCTGCTGCGGCAGCGCTTTTTTTATGGCGCAGCCCTCGTCAGCGCTGGATGGCACCAGGCGTGGAAAGCGGGAGCGGCGAAATCGGTGGCTTGCTAGCCACACGCCGGAAATAACTTCACTTACCGTGCGTCTTTTTGTAATTGCCCTCAATCACTCTTGTCTATAATCAAGAAATTGTCGGTAACGACCCATAGTGCGACCAGATTGCGGCCTGCATGCGTTTGTTTAAGAAATCCAAGAAAAAAACTGGCTGGCTGAGTTTTGCCATCGCTGGCGACAATGTGTTCGTTGCGAGCGTGGCGAGGACGCCTGGCGCCCAGGCGACTGTGCTCGCCGTCCAGGCGGCCACCGGTGTATCGCGCGATACGATCGACAAGCTGGCAGGCGACGCGCAGGCAGCGGGGCGCCATTGCACCACGCTGCTCACCGGCGGCGACTACCAGATCCTCAACGTCGAAGCGCCCAGCGTGCCGCGCGAAGAAATGAAAACGGCGATGCGCTGGCGCCTGAAAGACGTCCTCGACTTTCCCGCCGCCGAAGCGACCATCGACGTGCTCGACATTGCTTTGGACGCCAACTCGCGCGCGCAGCAATCGGTGTTCGTCATCGCGGCGAAAAACAGCATCATTGCGCCGCGCCAGAAGCTGTTCCTGGATGCCAAGGTCGAACTGGCCGCCATCGATATCCCGGAAATGGCCCAGCGCAATGTGTCGGCCATGCTCGAGCCGGAAGGCCGTGGCATCGCCATGCTGTCGTTTGGCGATGATGGCAGTCTGCTGACGGTGTCGTACCGCGGCGAGCTGTACCTGTCGCGCCGCTTCGATGTCACGCTGGCGCAATTGCTCGAACCGGACCACGACCGCAAGCACGCGAGCTTCGACAAGATCACGCTCGAACTGCAGCGCTCGCTCGACCATTTCGAGCGCCAGTATTCGTTCATCAGCGTCGCCAAGCTCATTCTTGGCCCATCGGCCGTGACGGGGCTGGACGAATACCTGTCCAGCAATCTGTACACGCCGGTGGAAACGCTGAACCTGGCCACCCTGTTCGACCTGTCGCGCACGCCCGAGCTGGCTGACCTGGCCCAGCAGCAGCGCTTCTTCCTGGCCATCGGCGCCGCGCTGCGGGATGGGGAGGGCGCATGACCCAGCAAATCAATCTGTTCAATCCGGCGTTCCAGCCGCAAAAGCACGTGCTGTCAGCGGCGCAGCTGGCGCTGGCCGCCGGCGTGGTCGTCGTCGGCATCGCCGGCCTGGCGTTCATGGGGAGCATGCGCACGGCCGAACTGCAGCAGCAGGCGGATGCCGGTGCGGTGCAGCTCGACAAGCGGCAAGCACGCCTGGCCTCGGTCAACACCGAATTCGTGCCGCGCGCGAAAGACGCGACGATGGCGGACCAGCTCCTTGGCGCCGACCGCAAGCTGGCCGCCATGCGCCATGTATCGGGCGCTCTGGCACGGGGCGAACTGGGTGACACGAACGGCTTCGGCGGCTACTTCAAGGCGCTCGCGCGCCAGAGCATGCCGGGTCTGTGGCTGACCGGCGTGACAGTCGACGCGGGCGGCGCCCAGATCGGCATCCGCGGCCGTGCCATGGACCCGGCCATGGTGCCTGGCTACCTGAATCGCCTGACGAGCGAGCCCCTGATGCAGGGCAAGTCGTTCGCCAGCCTGCAAATTGGCGAAGCAGCGGCGCTGCCAGTGCCAGCAGCCGTGCCCGGTGCGGACGGCCAGCCCGTCACCCGCGCCGCACCGTATGTCGAATTCAGCCTGCAGTCGGTCGCCGAGGAGCCACGGCCATGAGCGCGTCGATCAAGCAGCGCGTGCGCCAACTTGCGGCTCGGATCGACGCCCTGTCGCTGCGCGAGCGCGGCATGGTGTTCGGCGCCACCATCGCCGTGCTGGCATTTGCCGGGCACACGTTCGTGCTGGCGCCGCAGGACGCAAAACAGGCAGCGCTGCGCACGCAGATCGAGCAGCAGCAGGCAGCGAGCGCCGCCATCGATGGCGAGATCACGGCGCGTGTGGAGGGTTCCCGGATCGACCCCGACGCCCAGGCACGCACGCGCCTGAACACGATGCAGCAAGAGATGGGGCAACTGGGCAGCGAGCTGCTGGCGCTCGAACACGGCCTGGTGCCGCCCGAGCGCATGGGACCACTGGTCGAAAGCATTCTGCGCGCCAACGGCCGCCTCAAGCTCGTCTCGATGCGGACGTTGCCTGCCGAACCGCTGGCCGCACCGGGCGCTACTACCGCCCCGGCTGCCGCAGCAGGCGCTGCGCCTGCAGCGGGGGGCGACGTGCCGTTGCTGTACCGGCACGGCGTCGAAGTCACGGTGCGCGGCAACTACCTCGACATGGTCGACTACATGAGCACACTCGACGCGATCCCGACGCGGATGTTCTGGGGCCGCGCCCAGCTCGACGTCGAAACCTATCCGACCGCGCGCCTGACGCTCACGCTGCATACGCTCAGCCTGGACCGACAATGGATGAAGCTGTGAAGAACCTGACCAAGACCGTGCTGACCTGCCTCGCGCTGTGCCAGCTGCCTGCCGTCGCGCAGCCGTTGCAGGACCCGACCCGCCCGCCGGCCGGCATGGACCGGATCGCGCTCGATCCGGCCGTGCAGCGCGACGTCCCGCGCCTGCAATCGGTGCTGATCGCGCCGCATGCGGGCGGGCGCCACGTCGCCGTCATCGACGGCGAGACGCTGCGCCTGGGCGAGTTTTACAAGGGCGCACGGATCACGAGTATCAAGCCTGGCGAAGTCATCCTCATGCGCGGCAACGCGCGCCAGGTGCTGCGCATGGATGCACCGCTGTCCGGCATGACGCCGGTTGCCCGCTAACCGATGAAGTACGTACCCACCATGACACCCAAGTTTGTAATGGCGCCGCGCGCGCTGGCCGTGGCGCTTGCCGTCACTGTACTCCTTGGCGGCTGCCAGAGCGCGCCACAGAACGCCACCTATGACGCGATCACGAAAGAGCTGACGAAAGCCAGCACCCAGCAGGGCGCCCGCCCTGCGGTGGACGATGCGGTGGCCAATGCGCTGCTGCCACCGGCAGCGACGCTGGCCAGCCAGTTGCCCAAGGCGCGCCCGGCGTTGGAAGAGCGCTTCAACGTCGCCTTCAACAATGTCCCGGCGCAGCAGTTCTTCCGCTCGATCGTGGCCGGCACCCGCTACAACATGCTGGTGCACCCGGACGTGACAGGCAATATCAGCGCCAATCTGAAGGACGTGACGCTGGTCGAAACGCTGGAAGCGGTGCGTGACATGTATGGCTACGACTACAAGATCGACGGCGCCCGCATCGCGATCCGTCCGCTGACGATGCAGACCCGGATGTTCCATGTGAACTACCTGACGGCGCAGCGCAGCGGCACGTCCAACCTGCGCGTGTCGTCCACGTCGGTAGCCGACGCCGGCAATGGCAACAACAATAACAATGGTGGCGGCAACAACGGCAACAACAACGGCAATAACGGCAATAACGGCAACAACAACGGTAACAACGGCAACAACAGCAACGGCCAGACCCAGACCAACAGCACCGATGTGCGCACGCGCTCGGACAACGATTTCTGGGGCGACCTGAAGCTGTCGATTGCCGCCATCGTCGGCTCGACCGAAGGCGGTCGCAGCGTCGTCGTCAGCCCGCAATCGGGCGTCCTCGTGATCCGCGCGATGCCGGACGAATTGCGCAACGTCGACGCCTACCTGAAGGCCACCCAGCTGTCGGTCGACCGCCAGGTGATCCTGGAAGCCAAGATCCTCGAGGTGGAACTCAACGACAGCTTCCAGAGCGGCATCAACTGGGCCTCGTTCGCATCGTTCCGCGGCTCGCACCCGAACCGCGTTTCCGGTGGCCTGATCTCGCCCGGCGCCAACCTGGCGCCACTGCCGTACACGGGCGGCCAGCCGCCTGTCATCAACAGCGGCCAGGGCCTCGCGGCCAGCACCGGCTTCTCGCTGTCGAATGCTGCCACGGCGGCCGGTTCGTTGTTCGGCTTCGCCTTCCAGACGAATAACTTCGCGGCGCTGATCACGTTCCTCGAGTCGCAGGGCAGCGTGCACGTGCTGTCGAGTCCCCGCATTGCGGCGGTCAACAACCAGAAGGCCGTGCTCAAGATCGGCACCGATGAATTCTTCGTCACCGGCGTGACCAACAACATCACGACCGGCGACAACGGCAGCATCGTGAGCCCGAGCGTGACGGTGCAGCCGTTCTTCTCCGGCGTCGTGCTCGACGTGACACCGCAGATCGACGCCAACGGCAACATCCTGCTCCACGTGCACCCGTCGGTCAGCCAGGTGACCACCGTCAACAAGGATGTCGACCTGGGCTCGGGTGGCACGCTGCGCCTGCCGCTGGCGGCATCGAGCACGTCGGAACTCGACAGCATCGTGCGCGGCCGCAACGGGCAGGTGGTTGCCATCGGTGGCTTGATGCGCCAGGCATCCACCGGCGACACCGACCAGCTGCCGGGCGCCGACAAGATCCCGCTGCTCGGTAACCTGTTCCGCAACAAGAACCGGACCAACCAGAAGCGCGAGCTGGTCGTGCTGATCAAGCCGACCATCGTCGAAGGCGCCAGCGACTGGAGCGAAGACATGATGGACGCGAGCCGCCGCATCGAGCAGCTCGATCCACGCAGCCGTGCTTCCGGCTGGGGCGTTGACTGATGTACGCGGCGCACTTTGGCCTGCGCGAGCTGCCGTTCGGGATCACGCCGGACACCAGCTTTTTCTTCGGCAGCCCGCGCTCGCAGGAAGCGCTTAACACGCTCCTGGTCGCAGCGCGCAGCGGCGAAGGCTTCATCAAGATCACGGGTGAAGTCGGCACCGGCAAGACGCTGTTGTGCCGCAAGTTCATGGCGACGCTGGGGGAAGGGTTCGTCACGGCCTACATCCCGAACCCGTATCTCGAACCGCGCACCTTGATGCTGGCGCTGGCCGACGAACTGGAGATCGTGCTCGAGCGCGATGTCGACCAGCACCAGCTGCTCAAGGCAATCAACCTGCGCCTGCTGCAACTGGCCGCGCAGGACCTGCGCGTCGTACTGTGTCTGGACGAAGCGCAAGCCATCCCTGTCGACAGCCTGGAAGCCCTGCGGCTGCTGACGAACCTGGAAACGGAAAAGCGCAAGCTGCTGCAGATCGTCCTGTTCGGGCAGCCCGAACTCAATCGCAAGCTGCAACTGGACTCGATCCGCCAGCTGGCACAGCGCATCACGTTCCACTACCACCTGGGACCATTGAATCGCGACGACATCGATTTCTACGTGGCGCACCGGCTGCGCGTGGCCGGCTTCACCGGCGCGCGGCTGTTTTCGAGCGCCGCGATCCGCAGCCTGTACAGGGCCAGCGGGGGCGTACCGCGCCTGGTCAACATCATGGCGCACAAGGCGATGATGCTCAGTTACGGCCAGGGTAAGCAGCAGGTCGCGGGAGGCCATGTCGCCATCGCCGCGCGTGACACGGTGGGCGTGGGGCGCGCGATCCGCCAGTGGCTGACGGGCGGCGCGATCATCATGGGCGCCCTCGGCGTGTTTGCCTGGGTGGTGGCGCCATGAGCCTGATTAACAAGATGCTCAAGGACCTCGACGCGCGCGCCGGCCAGCCTGGCGCGGCGCCGCTGCCGGCCGACGTGCGGCCCGTGGCTGCACCGGAGCGGCGCGGACCGGTGCTGCGTGCGGCGCTGGTCGGTGGCGCGCTGCTGGCGGTCGGCGCCGGTGTCGCCGGCTGGAAGACGATGCAGACGGCGCCCACGCCGACACCGGCGCCTGCCGTGCTGGCGGCTGCGCAGGCCCCGGCACGCACGGCGGTGGTGGTGGACATGCCGGCGGCAGCGCCGGTGCAGGTGGTCGATGTGGCGCCAGCTGCGCCGGTGCCGACACCGGAACCAGAGCCGGCACCGGAACCAGCACCGGCACCGGCACCGGCAGCCAGGCGAGTCACGCCGGTCGCTGCGGCGCCAACCGCCAGGCCCGCGCCACGCACGGTCTCCGTGGTGCAGAATGCACCGGCTGCACCGGCTGCGCCGGCAGCCGGTCGCACCGACACGCCATCGCAACGGGCCGAAAACGCCTACCGGCGCGCGCTCGCTGTGCTCGAAGACGGCCGCGTGACCGAGGCGATCGCCACGCTGCAGGCGGGCCTGCAGATCGATCCGCGCCACGAAGCAGCGCGCCAGACGCTGGTCGGCCTGCTGATCGAGGCTGGCCGTCCGGACGATGCGATGCGCCAGTTGCAGGCCGCGCTCGCGCTCGACGCGCGCCAGCCGGCGCTGGCGATGCTGCTGGCACGCCTGCAGCTCGAACGGGGCGGGCCGGCCATCGATACCCTGATGCGCACGCTGCCCTATGCGGCGGGCAATGGCGAGTACCACGCATTCCTGGCCGGTGTGCTGCAGCGCGAAGGTCGTGTCCATGAAGCGGCCGACCATTACCAGGCCGCGCTCAAGCGCTCGCCCGGCAATGGCGTCTGGTGGATGGGCCTGGGCATCGCGCTGCAGGCCGACAAGCGCGACGCCGAAAGCCGCGCCGCCTTCACGCAGGCCCAGGCCAGCGGGACGCTGTCGCCTGAACTGCAGGCCTTCGTCGAGCGTCGCCTGGGCCAACTCGGTCGTTGAGGCCGCCGCCGGGGAGGGCGGGCATGGTAAAGTGTCATGCCTGCGCAGGTACCCCTGCGCAGCTCCCCGGTCAACGAGCGTGACCCAATAACAGTACCCCGGGTGTCCCATGAACTTGTTCGAACATTTGGCCTTGCTGGCCGTGCTGGTGCTTGCGGCGGGCTTCCTGTCGCTCACCGAGATCTCGCTGGCAGGCGCCCGCAAAATCAAACTCAAATTGCTGGCCGAGGCGGGCGACGACCGTGCCCGCAAGGTCATGGCGCTGCAGGCGCATTCGGCCGACTTCTTCGCGGCCTCGCAGCTTGGCCTGAACGCCATTGCCATCCTCGGCGGTATTCTGGGCGAAGGGGCGCTGCGCCCGTTCTTCCTCGAGTGGCTGTCCGTGGTCTACACGGGCCCGGGCCGCGAAAACATCGCCTTCACGCTGTCGTTCGTGTTCGTCACCACGCTGTTCGTGCTGTTCTCGGACCTGATGCCCAAACGCCTCGCGCTGATCTCGCCCGAGACGACGGCGATGGCGGTGATCCGCCCGGTGCTGTTCGTCATCCGCCTGTTCAAGCCGTTTTCGTGGACGCTGAACGTGATCGCCAACGGCTTGTTCAAGCTCTTCGGCATCAACATGACGCGCGAAGACCGCATCACGTTCGATGAAATTTCGGCCGTTGTCGAAGCGGGCGCGCAGGCCGGCGTGCTGCAAAAGCAGGAGCAGCACTTCATCGAAAACGTGTTCGAACTCGAGTCGCGCGCCGTGACGTCGACGATGACGACGCGCGAGAACATCGTGTTCTTCGACCTGACCGAGCCCGAAGAAAGCGTGCGCCAGAAGATCGCTGCGCATTCGTTGTCGAAATTCCCTGTCTGCGATGGTGTGATCGACCGCGTGGTCGGCTATGTCGACACCCGCGACATCCTGGTGCGCCTCTTGAACAACCAGTCGCACTTCCACCTGAGCGAATCGACGATCCGCACGGTCCTGATCATCCCCGACAGCCTGACGCTGTCCGAGCTGCTGGACCGCTTCCGCTCCAGCAAGGAGACCTTCGCGGTCGTGATCAACGAGTATGCATTTGTCGTCGGCGTGATCACGCTGTCGGACATCATGGTGACGGTGATGGGGCGCTGGGGCAGCCCGCTGGAAGCGGACCAGCAAACGATGCAGCGCGAAGACGGTTCATGGCTGATCGACGGCAGCACGCCGGTGGCGGAGATGAAGCGCGTGATCGACCTGCAGTCTCTGCCCGAAGAAGAGCGCTACGAAACGGCGGCCGGCTTCATGATGTTCATGCTGCGCAAGGTGCCCAAGCAGACCGACAGCGTCGAGTACGAAGGCATGCGTTTCGAGGTACTCGACGTCGACCATCACCGCATCGACCAGATACTGGTCAAGCGCCTTGACCCGGGGCAGAAGGCGCTCGGGGCGGCGACGCCTGCCGCCCACTAGGTATCGGCGAAACTGCGCTTACGACTGCGCCTACAACCGTGCGAGACGCTCCAGCGCAAGCTGCAGCGTCTCGTCTTTTTTCGCGAAGCAGAAACGCACCACGTGCGATTCCTTCGGCTGGCTGTAGAACGCCGAGACGGGAATGGCGGCGACCTTGATTTCACGGGTCAGCCATTCGGCGAAGTCCGCTTCGCTCAAATCCGAGATCGCGTCGTAGCGCACGCACTGGAAGTAGGTGCCGTCCGATGGCAGCAGCGTGAAGCGCGACGCCGCCAACCCGGCGCGGAACAGGTCGCGCTTGGCCTGGTAGAACGCCGGCAGGTCGCGCCACGGCGCCGGGTCCTGCAGGTAGGCGGCAATCGCGTGCTGCATCGGCGCGTTGACGCAAAAGACGTTGTACTGGTGGACCTTGCGAAACTCGACCATCAACGCAGCCGGTGCGGCCACGTAGCCGATCTTCCAGCCGGTCACATGGAAGGTCTTGCCGAAACTCGAGACGACGAATGCGCGTTCGGCCAGCGCCGGATGGCGCGCCACCGACGCATGCGGCTCGCCGTCGAACACCATGTGTTCATACACTTCGTCCGACAGCACCAGGATCTGCGTGTCCTGCACGATCGCCACCAGCGCGTCGAGATCGGCCTGGCGCAGGATCGTGCCGGTCGGGTTGTGCGGCGTGTTGATGACGACCATGCGTGTGCGCGGCGTGACCGCTGCCCGCACGTCGTTCCATTCAACGCGGTAGCCATCGGTGTCCAGCCGCATCGTCACCGGCACCACGACGCCGCCCGCCAGCGCAATGGCCGGCGCATAGCAATCGTAGGCCGGCTCGATGACGATCACCTCGTCGCCCGGGTGCACGACGGCCAGGATCGCCGACTGGATGGCCTGGCTGGCGCCGGCGGTGACGGTGATCTCGCTGTTGGCGTCGTAGCGCTGGCCGTAGGTGGTTTCGATTTTGGCCGAAATCGCCTGGCGCAGTGCCGGCAGGCCGGTCATTGGCGGGTACTGGTTATGCCCGGCCCGCATCGCGTCGGTCACCAGGTCGACCAGGGCCGGGTCGCACGCAAAATCGGGGAAGCCCTGGCCCAGGTTGACGGCGCCATGGTCGATGGCCAGCTGCGACATGCGGGTGAACACGGTGGTGCCGACGTGCGGCAGGCGGGAGACCAGCGGTGGAAGGCTCATGAATGCATCCTGATCGAAAGCAAATGGGATAAAGCCTTATTCTAGCGTGCCTTCTGCCCTGGCCTGGCGCCACGTGGTGACCCACACCTCGGGGAGCATGATGCGAAACAGGCCCGCCTGCGCCGTCTTGCGTCCCAGCTTGAGCAGCGCCTTGTCCTTGCTGATCAGGATCGACGCGCCGGCGTCGCGCGCGAGCTCCATGAATTTCTGGTCGTCGCGGTCGGTGCACACGGGCAGGCGGATCGCTTTCGAATCGACGTCAACGAGGCGCAGCAGCGCGTCGAAGCGGGCGGCGGCGGCCAGGCGGCTGTCGTCGTTCAGCGGCAGGTGCTGGTAGTGCAGCACGGCCAGGTATTCGGCGCGGCAGTCGGCGCGTGTGATGGCGTCGATCTCCTTCGATTCGATGGCGGCAAGCAGGTCGGCCCAGCGCGGATCGTGGAACACGAACAGGTCGAGCAGCACATTGGTGTCGATGACGATGGTTGGGGCTGGAGCGGTTATCATGTCGGTTGTTTATTTATGGAAAAGTTTCGTACGGCCATGCTGATTGTCCTGTCTCCCGCCAAGTCCCTCGATCTCGAATCGCCCCTGACCACGCCGCACCAGTCCACCCCCGACTTCATTGCCCACGCGGGCGAACTGATCGAGGTCCTGCGCGGCCATTCGCCTGCCTCGATCAGCGAACTGATGGACCTGTCCGACGCGCTGTCGATGCTCAACGTCGGGCGCTACGCCCACTGGGATGCCGATCATGGACAAGCGCGGCCCGCGATCATGTCGTTCAATGGCGACGTGTACACGGGCTTCGATGCGCGCACGCTGAACACCGAGGCGCTGACATTTGCCCAGCGCCACGTGCGCATCCTGTCGGGCCTGTACGGCGTGCTGCGGCCATTGGACCAGATGCATCCGTATCGCCTGGAAATGGGTACCCGGCTGGCCACCCCGCGCGGCAAGGACCTGTATGCGTTCTGGGGCGAGACGATCACCACCGCCCTGAATCAGCAACTGGCCGAAAACGGCTCGACGGCGCTGGTGAATCTGGCCTCGACCGAGTACTTCAAGTCGGTCAAGCCCAGGCTGCTGGCCGCGCCCGTCATCGAGCCCGTGTTCCAGGACTGGAAAAATGGCAACTACAAGATCATCTCGTTCTACGCCAAGCGCGTGCGCGGGATGATGGCGCGCTATGCCACCGAGAACGGCATCACCGATCCGGAGGGGCTCAAGGACTTCGATGTCGACGGCTATGCCTTCGAGCCGGCGGCGTCAAGCGAGCGCGCGTGGGTGTTCCGGCGCCGCATCGCAGTGTAGAGCAGACACGACAAAGGCGCCGCGTGGCGCCTTTGTTCCTTGACGGACCCGGCGCTTACTGCACCGCATCCTTCGGCGCCGCCTTGGCACCACCTTTGGACCAGAACTTCCACCACGGCGCATCGCCGCGTGCGTTCGGGTTCAGGAAGTAGCTGTCCGGATAGTTCAGCGCGAACACACGCTGCGTATCGTCGCGCAGCAGCGGCATGCCGAGCTTGTCGTACGAGCGGATCATGATGAACAGCGCTTCTTCACGCGCCGGAGCGTCGGTGTAATTGGTCACCGCATCCTGGGCACGATTGAGCGCCGCCAGATACGAGCCGCGGCGGTAGTAATAATTCGCCACGTGCACTTCGTACTGGGCCATCGCATTGATCAAGTAGCTCATGCGCTCGGTTGCGTCGGCCGCGTACTTGCTGTTCGGGTACTTGTCGACCAGCGCCTTGAACGCCGCGAACGCTTCACGCGTTGCACGCGGATCGCGCTCGGTCGGGTCCTGCGAGTACACGAAGCTGAAGAACCCGAGCTGATCGTTGAAATTGATCAGGCCACGCAGGTAGTACATGTAGTCGACCTGGGGGTGGTTCGGGTGCAGCTTGATGAAGCGCTCGACCGCCGCCAGCGCTTGCGCCTGGTCAGCCGACTTGTAGTGGGCGTACGCCACTTCCATTTGCGCTTGTGTTGCGTACACGCCGAATGGGAAGTTGGTTTCGAGCCGCTGGAACAACGGGATTGCGGCTTCGTAGTGCCCACCTGCCATCTCTTCGCGCGCCTCAGCGTATAATTTCTCCGCCGACCAGTTTTTGGACTCGTCCTTGGCCTTAGGCAGCATACTGCATGCCGACAGACCGACGAGGGCGCAAGTAGCGACCAACACAGACAATTTTTTTTGCATAGCTTTTTGCAAGAAATGTTTTACCTAGATTCAACGAACGGCTGATTATAGCCGATGGGACTCACGTGATATTAACTCCTGCGCCGAATCCGGCGGATTTACCGATTGACCCTGATTTTGACGATGAACTGGAGATCGGGTTCGTCCCGTTGCCAGGCACCGATCTGTCGCCCATTACCCTGGCGCTGCAAGAGGAACACTGCGGCCAGCGCCTCGACAAGGTAGTGGCCGGCCTCGTGCCCCAGTTCTCGCGCAGCCGCCTGCAGCAATGGTTTGAAAGCGGCCACATCACGGTTGACGGTAAACCGGCCCGGGGCAAGGACACGGCCTATGGCGATGAAGCCATTGTCGTCGTGCCACAAGCTGCGCCTGAAGACACGGCGTTCGCGCCGGAAGCGATGGATCTCACCATCGTGTACGAAGACGACGACATCATGGTCGTCAACAAGCCGGCGGGCCTCGTCGTGCACCCGGGTTCGGGCAACTGGACCGGCACGCTGCTCAACGGCTTGCTGCACCACTGCCCGCAACTGGTCGGCGTGCCGCGCGCCGGCATCGTCCACCGTCTCGACAAGGATACCAGTGGCCTGATGGTCGTCGGTAAAACGCTCGCCGCGCAAACCGACCTCGTGCGCCAGCTGCAGGCACGCACCGTCAAGCGCGAATACTTCGCGCTGGTGTGGGGCACGCCGCGCCTGTCGGGCACGATCGACAGCCCGATGGGGCGCGATGCCAAGGACCGCGTCAAGATGGCGGTCTCGAGCAGCCCGTTCGCCAAGCCGGCGATCACCCATTACGAGCGCGTCATTTCGGGCGAGCTCGATCGGCGTCCCGTCACGCTGGTGCGCTGCCGCCTGGAAACAGGTCGCACCCACCAGATTCGCGTGCACATGCAGTCGCTGGGCTTTTCGCTCGTCGGCGACGCGGTGTATGGCAAGCGGCACCTGACGCCCGTGTTCCCGCGCCAGGCGCTGCAGGCGCGCCGCCTGGGTCTCGTGCATCCGGCCACCGGTGAGCAATGCGAATGGACCGTGCCGCTGGCCGACGATTTCGCCGAGCTGATCGCGCGTGCGGGCATCGAAGAGCCGGAACTGGGTGAGTTCGGCACGGCGATCGAGGATGCCGCCGACGACGACAACGGCGTCGTCACCTACCGCGCATGAGCACGCTGGACCGGTCAGCGCTGGTCTGGCCCGATTGGCCTGACTTGCCGGCAACCGTCGGCGCGCTGGCGACCAGCCGCGATGGCGGCGTCTCCGTCGGTCCGTACGATGACGGCAAGGGCGGTGGGGGCTTAAATCTCGGCTTGCATGTGAACGATGCGCCCGAGGCGGTCGCCGCCAACCGCGCCTTGCTGCAAGACTGGCTGCCGGGCCGCCCGGCCTGGATCGCCCAGGTGCATGGCGCCGACGTCGTTGACGCCGGCACCGTGGGTCCAGGCCAGCCCGTGCGCACGGGCGACGCCAGCATCGCAACGATGCCTGGCGTCGTCTGCGCAATCCTGACTGCCGATTGTCTGCCGGTGTTGTTTGCCGATCTGGACGGCAAGGTGGCGGGCGCGGCGCACGCCGGCTGGCGCGGGCTGGCTGGTGGCGTGCTGGGCGCCACCGTGCGCGCGATGCGTGCGGCCGGTGCGGGCTACATCACGGCGTGGATGGGGCCGGCAATCGGTCCCGCCGCGTTCGAGGTTGGCGACGACGTAGTGGCGGCATTTGCCGCGGCGCTGCCGGGCGAAGCAACGCGGGCTTGCTTCACGGCCTACCCGGGTCGTCCCGGTAAATACCTTGCTGACATGTTCACGTTGGCCCGCTTGACGCTGGCGCGTGACGGTGTCGAACGCGTGCATGGTGGCGGGCTGTGTACGGCCAGTGCGCCGGAGCGCTTTTATTCCTATCGCCGCGATGGCGTGACCGGCCGCCAGGCTAGCCTCATCTGGCTCAAATAGATCCGGCGCGCGATGCGGTACGGCTCAGTCGCCGTCACCGCCGCCGTCATCCATGTCGTCCGAAGGCGATTCACGCCGCGTACCGACGTTACGCCGTGACTGCGGCGTTTGCCTGCATACGCGGCGGCGTCTCGCGCCAGTGATGTAAAAAAGTATGGATAATGGCAGTGCGCAATAAAACACGAAGGTCATGATGCCGCCCACGACGGTCGGCTCAGTTGCTGCCATGAGCACCACGACATAGATCCAGGCAATGGCAACGATCCACATGCTGTAGTTCCCGGTTGTCGTACTTGGTTGAAGAGACGCAATTCTAACAACGGATGCCCACATGAACATGCCTGATCCACAAGCGCTTGCCGCTGCCTGGTTGTCCCAATGGTCCGATCCTGCCGCCTGGCAGCCCTGGATGACGATGATGTCCACCATGCCAGCCATGCCGGCCATGCCAACGATGCCCGCGCCGGGCGGCGCCAGTCCGCTGGCCGGCTTCCTGAAAGATGCCGGCGCCGGCATCGACACGGCCCGCATGGAAGCGATCCGAGACGATTATCTCAAGAAAGCAACGCAGCTGTGGCAAGACGTCATGTTGGGCAAGACGCCCGAACTGAGCGACCGGCGCTTCGCTGCAGCCGAATGGCGCAATAATCCGCTGTCGGCGTTCTCGGCCGCTTCGTACCTGCTGAATTCCGAATGCATGATGGCCATGGCCGATGCGGTCGAAGTTGGCCCGCGCGAGCGCCAGAAGCTGCGCTTCTCGGTCCAGCAAATGATCGACGCGATGTCGCCGGCCAACTTCCTGGCCACGAATCCGGAAGCGCAGCAGCAGATGATCGAGACCCAGGGCGAAAGCCTGACCAAGGGCCTGACCAATATGCTGACCGACATGCAGAAGGGCCGTATTTCGCAATCGGACGAAACAGCCTTCGAAGTGGGTCGCAATGTCGGCAACACGGCTGGCCAGGTCGTGTTTGAAAACGACTTGTTCCAGCTGATCCAGTACACGCCGACCACGGCGAACGTGCACAGCGTGCCGCTGGTCATGATCCCGCCGTGCATCAACAAGTTCTACATCCTCGACCTGCAGCCCGAAAATTCACTGGTGCGCTACGTGGTGGAGCAGGGCCATACCGTGTTCATGGTGTCCTGGCGTAATCCAGACCGCAGCCAGTCGCACCTGCGCTGGGACGATTACGTCGAAGACGGCGCGATCCGCGCGCTTGACGTTGTCGCCGAGATCACCGGGCAAGAAAAAGCGCACGTGTTCGGCTTCTGTGTCGGCGGCACCATCGCCGCCACGGCGCTGGCCGTGCTGGCCGCACGCGGCCGCCAGCCGGCCGCCAGCCTGTCGCTGCTGACCACGCTGCTGGATTTTTCGGACGCTGGCGTGCTCGAGGTGTTCATCGACGAAACCCAGGTGGCGCTGCGCGAGCAGAAGCTCGCTGCCGGCGGCCTGATGCCTGGCCGCGACCTGGCGACGACGTTCTCGTCGCTGCGCCCGAACGACCTGGTCTGGAACTATGTTCAGCAAAACTATCTGAAGGGCAAGGAGCCGCCGGCATTCGATCTGTTGTACTGGAACGCCGACAGCACCAATCTGCCGGGGCCGATGTTCTGCTGGTACTTGCGCAATATGTACCTGGAGAACAAGCTCAAGCAGCCGGGCGCGCTGACGGTGTGTGGTGTGCCGGTCAATCTGGGCGCCATCGATGCGCCGGTGTTCGTCTACGGCTCGAAGGAAGACCATATCGTGCCGTGGACGGCGGCATTTGCCTCGATGCAGCTGCTTAATCCCGGCAACCCGAAGGCGAATCGCTTCGTGCTGGGGGCGTCGGGCCATATCGCCGGTGTCATCAACCCGGCCTCGAAAAACAAGCGCAGTTACTGGGCCAACGACAAGGGCGGCAAGTCGCGACCAAAGACGGATGGCGCGTGGTTCGAGAGTGCTGCAGAGCACAAAGGCAGTTGGTGGCCGGAGTGGGCAAAATTTCTGGCGGAGAACGGCGGCGCGCAAGTGCCGGCCCCAGGCGTCGCTGGCAGCAGCGACTATCCACCGTCCGAGCCTGCGCCGGGGCGCTATGTGCAGGTCAGGGGTGACTGACCGTCAGTGGCGCGTATTGACATAAAAGCCATACTTGTGATGCATCTGGTAATTGCTGCAACCGCCACAATTGCATGGTAAGGTGTCTGTTATCCCCCACTGTCGATCCGGCCGTGGGTCGGGTGGAGACGGGCCGGCCACGCTGGCCAGAATAATCATAAGTGCGCGGCTTACGAAGCGGCGCCGCAAACCATGGAACCAGAGATGAGCAGTGTGAAGAAGAGTGCAGAACGCCTGATCAAGAAATACCCGAACCGTCGTCTGTACGACACGCAGACCAGTTCCTACATCACGCTGTCGGACGTCAAGCAATTGGTGCTCGACGCTGACGATTTCACGGTGGTCGATGCCAAGAGCAGCGAAGATCTGACCCGCGCGATCCTGCTCCAGATCATTCTCGAAGAAGAAGCGAACGGCGTGCCGATGTTCTCGAGCTCGGTACTTTCGCAAATCATCCGCTACTACGGCCACGCGATGCAGGGCATGATGGGTTCGTACCTGGAAAAGAACGTCCAGGCGTTCACCGACATCCAGCACAAATTCACCAGCAATGCCGCCGGCGCCATTGAGGGCAAGCCGTTCAGTCCCGAGATGTGGACCCAGTTCATGAACGTCCAGGGTCCGATGATGCAGGGCATGATGAACAACTACATCGACCAGAGCAAGAACCTGTTCATCCAGATGCAGGAACAGATGCAGAGCCAGAGCAAGGCGATGTTCGGTGTGTTTCCATTCCCTGGCATGACGCCCCCGCCGACCGACAAGAAATAAACCACCTGGTATTGGGGCAGCAGGGTCTCACCTTCGAGGCCCGGTTCAGGTACAATCGCGGATTGCCCAAACACTTTTCCGCTGCCCATGACTGAACTTCGTCGTAGTCCTTCCGCCAACTCTAGCAGCCTGGCTGCCGCAGCCAAGGCGCCTGGCGTCATCATTCCGGCGCCCATGCCCGGCGTGATCGCGCCGAAGGTCGGCTTTGTCTCGCTTGGCTGCCCGAAAGCGCTGGTCGATTCCGAGCAGATCCTGACCCAGTTGCGCGCCGAAGGCTACCAGACCGCCAACTCGTACGACGGTGCGGATCTCGTGATCGTCAATACCTGTGGCTTCATCGACGCTGCCGTGCAGGAGTCACTCGATGCCATCGGCGAAGCGCTGGCCGAAAACGGCAAGGTGATCGTCACCGGCTGCCTGGGCGCCAAGAAGGATGCTGCCGGCGACGACATCATCACCAAGGTGCACCCGAAGGTGCTGGCCGTGACCGGCCCGCATGCACTGGCCGAGGTGATGGACTCGGTCCACCTGCACCTGCCGAAACCGCACGATCCGTTCATCGACCTGGTGCCGGACCACGGCGTGAAGCTCACGCCGAAGCACTATGCCTACCTGAAGATTTCCGAAGGCTGCAACCACCGCTGCAGCTTCTGCATCATCCCGTCGATGCGCGGCGATCTGGTGTCGCGCCGCATCGACGAAGTGCTGGTCGAAGCCGAGAACCTGTTCAAGTCGGGCGTCAAGGAACTGCTCGTGATCTCGCAGGACACCAGTGCCTACGGCGTGGACGTCAAGTTCCGCACCGGCTTCTGGAATGGCCGCCCGATCAAGACGCACATGACGCAGCTGGTCGAAGCGCTGGGCCAGCTCGCGCGCCAGTACGACGCGTGGGTGCGCCTGCACTACGTCTACCCGTACCCGCACGTCGACCACGCGATCCCGTTCATGGGCGATGGCCACGTGCTGCCGTACCTCGACATCCCGATGCAGCACGCGCACCCGGACGTCCTCAAACGCATGAAACGGCCGGCCAGCGGCGAGCGCAACCTCGAGCGCATCCTGAAATGGCGTTCGATGAATCCGGACCTGACGATCCGCTCGACCTTCATCGCCGGCTTCCCGGGCGAGACCGAGCCCGAATTCGAGTATCTGCTCGACTTCCTGAAAGAAGCGCAGATCGACCGTCTGGGTTGCTTTGCCTATTCGCCGGTCGAAGGCGCGACCGCGAACCTGCTCGACAATCCAGTGCCGGAAGAAGTGCGTGAAGAGCGCCGCGCGCGCGTCATGCTGCTGCAAGAAGAGATCTCGGCCAAGCGCCTGCAGGCCAAGGTCGGCAAGACGCTGCGCGTGCTGATCGACGAAGTCGGCGCCCGCGAAGCGATCGGCCGTTCGAGCGCCGATGCGCCGGAAATCGACGGCGTCGTGCACATCAAGCGGCCACTCGTGCCGGGCAAGAGCAAACTGGTCGTTGGCCAGTTCGCCGATGTCGTCATCACGAAGGCCGATGCGCACGATTTGTGGGCCAATCCAGTCTAAGCGGCTGAGCTCATGAGCGCCAAGTCGATCCAGACCACGCTGGTGCATAGCGACTATGTCGCACCGGCGGGGTTCGATGCTTTCCCGCCGGCCACGCACCGCGCGTCGACCGTGCTGTTTGCGAACACGGCGGCGATGCGCGCGAGTCAGTGGAAAGACAAGAGCGCCTATACCTACGGCTTGCACGGCACGCCGACCACGTTCACGCTGGAAGGCAAGCTGGCCGAGATCGAGGGCGGCAATCACTGCCTGCTCACGCCGTCGGGCCTGGCCGCCATCGCGATGGTCGACTTTGCACTGCTCAAAAGCGGCGACGATGTGCTGCTGCCCGAGAATGTCTACAACCCGAACCGTGAGCTGGGCCGCTGGCTCAGCGCCGATTTCGGCGTCACCGCGCGCTACTACGATCCGATGATCGGCGCCGGCATCGCCGCGCTGATCCAGCCAAACACCAAACTGTTGTGGGCCGAGGCGCCGGGCTCGGTGTCGATGGAAGTGCCGGATCTGCCGGCGCTGTGCCATGCGGCGCACGCGCGGGGCGTGCTGGTGGCGCTTGATAACACGTGGTCGGCAGGCCTGGCGCTGCGCGGGTTCCATCTTGGCGCCGACATCGTCATGCATGCGCTGACCAAGTACCAGTCGGGCGGCGCCGACCTGTTGATGGGCGCCGTGATCACGCGCGACCGGGCGCTCAACGACCGGCTGGCGCTGGCGCACATGCGCCTGGGCCTGGGCGTGAGCCCCGACGATGCGTATCTCGTGCAGCGCGGCTTGCCGACGATGAAGATGCGCTTCGAGCGGCACGACGCCAGCGCACGCGAACTGGCCGCCTGGTTCAAGGGGCGGCCCGAGATCGCGAAGGTGCTGCATCCGGCGTTCGAGGATTGCCCGGGCCACGCGTTCTGGCAGCGCGATTTCACGGGGGCGGGCGGCTTGTTCTCGGTGGTCTTCGACGCACGCTTCGACGAAGCGCAGGTCGATCGCATGGTCGATGCGCTGACGCTGTTCGGCATCGGCTACAGCTGGGGCGGACCCAACAGCCTCGTGATGCCATACCGGATCAGCAGCTTGCGGGATCAGTGGGATGGCGGGGTACTGGTGCGCTTCAATGTGGGCCTGGAAGACCCGGCCGACCTGATCGCCGATCTGGCCCAGGCTTTTGACGCGTTATGACATGAAAAATGGGGCCGCTGGCCCCATTTCTTTACACCGGCATTGCGCGGTTGTTGTTCAAATCGATGAAGCCGCGGATCAGCCGATACGCTTTCCAGATCCACGCCACGGGCCACACCACCCACGCGGCAGGAATGCCGATGATGGTGGCGAACAGCACTGCGCCAACCGCCATCCAGACCACGTACCACCAGAACGAGCGGATCATCCACGTGTGGTGGGTATAGACCATCGTACCGGCTGTATCCGGGCGCTTCACGTAGTTGACGATCACCGGCACGATCGACAGCATGCCTAGCGAAAAGAAGAACGTCAGCGCGTGGATCACATACAGGATGCGCGCCCAGTGCTTGTTGTCTTCAACGCCTCGTTCCAGAATCAGTTCTTGCGACATACCGTCTCCTCGTGTGGGGACATCCCCCTTTGTTGCCATTGTAGCAGCACCACCTGCGGTCGCTGGCGCCGCCTTACCCAGTGTGCTGGCGCACCCACGCAGTCAGGCGCACCGCATCCATCGCGCCGGACTGGCGCGCGATCTCGCGGCCACCTTTGAACAGCGCCAGTGTAGGGATGCTGCGGATCGCGAAGCGCGCCGACAGATCCTGTGCACGCTCGGTGTCCACTTTCAGCAGGCGCACGGCCGGCTCGAGTTGCCCGGCCGCCTGGGCATACGCCGGCGCCATCATCTTGCACGGGCCGCACCATTCGGCCCAGAAGTCCACCAGCACGGGAATATCGTTACGGCCGATATGACGCTCGAAGCGCGCGCTGTCGACGTCCAGCGGACGTCCCGTGAAGAGGGGCTGCGCGCATTTGCCGCAGGTTGGCGCGTCCTGCAGGCGCGACTGCGGCATGCGGTTGACGGCGTCGCAGTGCGGGCAAACGATGTGGGTTGGTTCGGTCATGCTGGCGTCCTCCGGTCGATATGATGCCGTTATTGTAAGCGGGGCCCGGCCTTGACGTCGCCCGGACGTTGCCAGCGCTGCCATGCGCCGCTTGCCGCCTTCGCTCGCTAGAATGATTGCAATAATATAAATGAGACGATCGTATGCCTGAGCAGAATACGCCCGGCAACCTGCTGGTCGGCTGCGCTGGCTGGAGCCTTGGGAGCAAGGACTTCGCCGCGTTTCCGGCAGAGGGCAGCCACCTTGAGCGCTATGCCGCCGTGTTTCCGGCGGTGGAAATCAATTCGTCGTTCTACCGGCCGCACAAACCCGAGACGTATGCGCGCTGGGCCGCCAGCGTGCCCGAACACTTTCGCTTCGCGGTCAAGGTGCCGCGCGCGATCACGCATGACGCCCGTCTGCGGGATGTCGATGCATTGCTCGACCAGTTCCAGGGCGAAGTCGGCATGCTGGGCGACAAGCTGGGCTGCCTGCTGGTCCAGCTGCCGCCACGCTTCGGTTTCGATGACGTGCTGGCACATGCGTTCTTCGGGCAAGTGCGTGAGCGTTTCGGGTGCAGCATTGCGTTCGAAGCGCGGCACGCGAGCTGGTTTTCGGAGGCTGCCACGGCGACGCTGCGCGAGTGCGGGGTAGTGCGCGTCATCGCAGATCCTGCCGCCGGCCAGCCAGGGGAGCACGAGCCGACAAGCGACGCCCACGTCTACGTGCGCCTGCACGGCGCGCCGCGCATCTATTATTCGGCCTATCCGGGCGACGAGATCGTCCGCTGGCGTCACCGCCTCGATCGCGATGTCGAGGCGGGACGCACGGTGTGGTGTATCTTCGACAATACAGCCGAGGGCGCGGCCGTGCCCAATGCGCTCGAACTGATGGGGCACGAAGTGGGTCCATCGGGTGACCGGGGCAGGGTAGAATCAGCGAATCCAAACGTCACCGCGCTATCCGAGTGAACTCATCCACCGCCGTCCAGTCAGAGCCAGGCACGATTGCAGGCCCGCAGCCTGCTGCCGTGCCTATGCGGGTCGAGTGCCCGCCAGGCGCCTGCGTCTGCGACCGGGCGCGCGTGCTGGCCGATCCGCATCTCGATCAGCGCCCGTTGACGATCACGCGCCAGCAAGAACTCAAGCTGATCGAGCGGATCGAACGCGTCGACAGTCTGGCTGATCTGCAGCATGTGCAGGGGCTGATCCACAAGAACATCGGCGCAACGCTGCACATCGCACCGGGGCCAAACGAAGTGCGCAGCGTGCGCGGCATCGTGATCGTGCTCGAAGACCGGCCCGGTCTGTGCAAGAAGGTGCGGCAATCCGTGCCGGCAGCGGTGCGGAGGTGCCTGACCACGCGGCCCGAGATTGCCTGGGCAATTCTCGATTCGCACGACCTGTTTGGCAGTTAATCGCTGATCGCGGCGAGACAGTACGAAAGAGAGATGACATGTTCGACGAATGCACCTGGCTTCACACGCCACCCGAATGCCGGATCGACCAGGACACGTTAAAGGTCATCACCGGCGAGAACACGGACTTCTGGCGCATCACCCAATACGATTTCATTCATGATAACGGCCACTTCTTTGGCAGGCCCGTCGATCATGCATTTACCGCCCAACTACATGTGCGCGCGGACTTCCAGTCCTTGTACGACCAGGCCGGTTTGATGGTGAGAATCGACGACACCCGCTGGATCAAGATCGGTGTGGAGTACTCGGATGATCAGCTGATGCTCAGCACCGTGCTGACCGATGAAAAGTCAGACTGGGCGGTGATGCCTGCACCGTCCATCAGCGATGGCTTCTGGATCCGTGTGACGGTTAGTGCCGGCACTGTCAGGGCACAGTATTCGGTCGATGGGATCGTGTGGCCAATGCTACGCCTGGCACCGTTTCCCGTCGCGGATCGTTACGTCGTCGGCCCCATGTGCTGCACTCCGCAACGTGGTGGCTTGGAGGTACTGTTCAGAAAGTTCTCGGTACAACCCGCACTGCAGAAAGAGTTGCACGATCTGTCCTAAGCGCAGCGCCGTGCCACAGCCGGGGTCAGGTCTGACATTCGGACACGACCTCAGCCTTAGGCTAATCGACCGGCGTCATGACAAGTATCAGCATAGCCCGTTGCCAGCTGGTTCCGCTTACCTCATTGTCGAGATCGTGTCCGAATGTCAGACCTGACCCCCGCTTTTCTGCATGAAAAAAACCGGCATCGGCCGGCTTTGTTGGGGATTACCTGCGGTATGGGAAATGCGATCCTATATGGCCGCCCCAGCCACGACCACGATGGCCGCGCCAGCTGCTGCGGCCGAAGTCGAAACCCAGTCCGATCGAGATCGGCGGATACCAGTAGTTTGGCTGCTCGACATACACCGGCTGTGGCACGTACACCGGCTGTTGCTGGATATACACTGGTTGCTGTTGGACATACACCGGTTGCTGCGGCGTGTAGTAAGGCGTCGAATAGCTCGTCGCAGGCACGGGCGTCGAGGTGACGGTGCTGCCTCCCGACGATGCCACGCGCGCACCGGTACCGATTGGCACGGGTGTCACGGACACGACACGCCACTGGCTCGGATCTCCCGGTTGGGCGTAGCCTTGATTGCTGTAGTAGGGGCCTGGCGCGGCGCAACCGGCCAGCGCGCCCAGAGACACGATAATGATGGCAAGATTTTTCATGGCGTTACTCCTGATTTAACCATCATACGAGCTTGCGGCCGAGGCGGCGCACGGCTTTACACCCTGTTACAGCGCGCAAACGACCGCTACACGTGCCTAGCTGCGCATCAAGCCAGGATCGTCAGCAACCCGTCCAGCCCGGAAAAATTCAACGCCACATCGGCCTGCGTGCGCACGACCGGCTTGGCGCGAAACGCCACTGACAGCCCGGCAATGCCCATCATGCTGAGGTCGTTGGCGCCGTCTCCCATCACGACCGCCTGCGACGGCGAGATACCCAGTTCAGCACACACGCGCTCGACGGTACGTTTCTTTTCTTCCGCATCGACGATCCCGCCGACGACGCGGCCGGTCAGCTTGCCATCCGCAATCTCGAGCACATTCGCGTGTGTGTAGTCCAGCCCCAGGCGCGCGCCGAGACGCTCGGTGAAGAACGTGAACCCACCCGACACCAGCAGCGTCTTGATGCCGGCCGCCTGCACGGCCCTGAGCATCGCCTCGCCACCCGGCGAGATGCGCAGGCGCTCGTCATACACCCGCTGCAGCGCGCCCGCGTCCAGCCCCGCCAGCAGGGCCACGCGGCGCCTGAGGCTTTCCGAGAAATCGAGCTCGCCGCGCATCGCCGCCTCGGTGATCTCGGACACTTGCGGCTTGAGGCCCTGCATGTCGGCGATTTCGTCGATGCACTCGATCGTGATCAGCGTCGAATCCATGTCCATCGCCACCAGACGCACGTCGGCCAGCGAGCGGCCAGCGGCGATGAAGGTGGCGTCCACGCCCGCCTCGAACGCAGCAGCGTCGACACGGGCTTTCAGGTCAGCGCTGAACGCCACGCCGTCACAGCGCAACGCATGTGCGCCCAGGTCCGTGGTGCGCTGCGGACTGGCCAGTTGCGCCAGGCGCGCCAGCGTGGCGGGATCGGCCTGCGGGCCTTGCAGCACCAGATTCATCGTCGTGTTCATGCGAGTAGTTGTTTGATGGTCTGTTTGATCTGGTTCACGCGCGCCGATAGGTCAGGCATGCTGGCCGTGATGCGCAGCTTGTCCTGGCCGGCCAGCTTGACGTGGCGGTTCTTCTGGATCAGCGTGATGATCCTGATCGGATCGATCGGCGGCTTTTCCATGAACTGCAGACTGGCCGCTTCGCCGTGGGCGTCGATCTTGACGATGCCCACGGCCTTGGCGGCGATGCGCAACCGGTGCGTCTCGACCAGCGCCTTCACGGGCTCGGGCAGCTTGCCGAAGCGGTCGATCAGCTCCTCCTGCATGCTGTCGATACGGTCCGCGCTTTCGCAGTTGGCCAGGCGCTTGTAGATCGACAAGCGCTCGTGCACGTCGCCGCAGTAATCGGCCGGGAGCAGGGCGGGCACGTGCAGATTGATCTCGGTGGTGGACGACAGCGGCGCGGCCAGGTCGGGTTCCTTGCCGGCCTTGAGCGAGCGCACCGCCTCGTTGAGCATGTCCGAATACAGCTGGAAGCCGATCTCCAGCATCTCGCCGGACTGGTTCTCGCCCAGGACTTCGCCCGCGCCCCGGATTTCCAGGTCGTGCATCGCCAGGTAAAAGCCGCTGCCCAGTTCTTCCATCTGCTGGATGGCGTCCAGGCGGCGCTGCGATTGCTTGGTCAGGTTCTGCACATCGCTCACCAGCAGGTACGCATATGCCTGGTGGTGCGAGCGGCCCACGCGCCCGCGCAGCTGGTGCAGCTGCGCCAGGCCGAACTTGTCGGCGCGGTGCATGATGATCGTGTTCGCGGTCGGCACGTCGATGCCGGTCTCGATGATGGTCGTGCACAGCAGGATGTTGAAGCGCTGCGCCACGAAGTCGCGCATGACTTTTTCCAGGTTGCGCTCGTGCATCTGGCCGTGGGCCACGCCGATGCGGGCCTCGGGCAGCAGTTCCTGCAGCATCGCACGACGGTTCTCGATGGTGTCCACTTCGTTGTGCAGGAAGTAGATCTGGCCGCCGCGCTTGAGTTCACGCAGGCAGGCCTCGCGGATGATCGAGCCGTCTTCGCTCCGTACGAAGGTTTTGATCGCCAGGCGCTTTTGCGGCGCGGTGGCGATGATCGAAAAGTCGCGCAGGCCTTCCAGCGCCATGCCCAGCGTGCGTGGGATCGGCGTGGCGGTCAGCGTCAGCACGTCGACTTCGGCGCGCAGCGATTTCAGCGCTTCCTTCTGGCGCACGCCAAAGCGGTGTTCTTCGTCGATGATCACCAGGCCCAGACGTGTGAACTTCACGTCGGGCGAGAGCAGCTTGTGGGTGCCGATGACGATGTCGAGCGTGCCGTCGGCCATGCCCTTGATCGCGTTGTTGATCTCTTTGCCGGTCCGGAAGCGCGACAGCTCGGCGATCTTCACAGGCCAGTCGGCAAAGCGGTCGGCGAAGGTCTGTGCGTGCTGCTCGGCCAGCAGCGTCGTCGGCGCCAGGATCGCGACCTGCTTGCCACCCATGACGGCGATGAAGGCCGCGCGCAATGCAACCTCGGTCTTGCCGAAGCCGACGTCGCCGCACACCAGGCGGTCCATCGGGCGGCCCGACGTCATGTCCTTGATGACGTTGTGGATCGCCTCGGCCTGGTCGGGCGTCTCTTCGAAGCCGAAGCTTTGCGAGAAGTTTTCGTAGTCGACATTCGAATACTCGAATGCGTGGCCCTGGCGCAGCGCGCGGCGCGCGTACAGGTTCAGGAGTTCGGCGGCGGTGTCGCGCACCTGCTCGGCGGCCTTGCGCTTGGCTTTTTCCCACTGGCCCGAGCCGAGCGAATGCAGCGGCGCGTCTTCGGCCGCCGTGCCCGAGTAGCGCGCGATCACGTGCAGCTGCGAGACCGGCACGTACAGCTTCGTGTCCTTCGCGTATTCCAGGTGCAGGAATTCGGTCTCGCCTTCGCCCAGGTCCATACTGGTCAGGCCCATGTAGCGCCCGATGCCGTGGTTGATGTGCACGACCGGGTCGCCGATCTTGAGCTCGGACAGGTCGCGCACCATCGATTCGACCTGGCTCGTCGCTTCCTGCTTCTTCTTGCCGGCGCGCCGGCCCGAACCGGCATACAGCTCGGTCTCGGTGATGAAGACAAGGTGGCCGGCGCCCGCATCGAGCAGCTCGAAGCCGGCCTGCAGTGGCGCCACGCCCAGCGCCAGGCGGGCATCGCTGGCGCGGAAGCCCTCGAAGCCTTCGACCGGCACCAGATCGAGCCGGTATTCGCTGAAGTACTGCTGCAGCGTTTCGCGCCGGCCGGCCGAATCGGCGCAGATCATCACGCGCGTGTCGCTGCGCTCCAGGTACGTGCGCAGGCTGGCCAGCGGATCGTCCAGGCGGCGATTGACGGCGACGTCGGGAATCGGCGCCGACAGTTCGGAGGCCGGTGCCAGCGGGTCGCGCGCGATATTCCAGCGGCCATGCGGCTTGATACAGGTGAAGAACTGCTCGGCGCTCAGGAACAGTTCGGTCGGCTCCAGGATCGGACGCTCACGGTCGCTTTTCAGGAAGCGGTAGCGCGACTCGGTGTCCATCCAGAAGCGGTTGATGGCGCCCTCGATATCGCCGACCAGTGCCAGCGACGCGCCGTCGGGCAGGTAATCCAGCAGCGTCGACGTGGTGTCGAAGAACAGCGGCAGGTAGTACTCGATACCGGCCGCGGCGATGCCGTTGCCGATGTCGCGATAAATCGGCGAGCGTGACGGGTCGCCCTCGAAGCGCTCGCGCCAGCGGCCGCGAAAGCCGGTTCTTGCCGCTTCGTCCATCGGGAATTCGCGGCCTGGCAGCAGGCGCACTTCGCGTACCGGGTACAGCGAGCGCTGGGTATCGGCATCGAACGTGCGGATCGATTCGATCTCGTCGCCAAACAGGTCAAGCCGGTAGGGCAGGGCGGAGCCCATCGGGAACAGGTCGATCAGGCCGCCGCGCACTGAGTACTCGCCCGGCGACATCACCTGCGACACGTGCGTATAACCGGCCAGCGTCAGCTGCGCCTTCAGACGTGCTTCGTCGAGGCGCTCGCCCTGGCGGAAGAAGAAGGTGTAGGCCGCCAGGAACGACGGCGGCGCCAGGCGCACCAGCGCCGTGGTCGCCGGCACCATCAGCACGTCGCACTGGCCATTGCGGATTTCGTGCAGCGTGGCCAGGCGTTCGGACACCAGGTCCTGGTGCGGCGAGAACGCATCGTACGGCAGCGTTTCCCAGTCCGGCAGCAGGTGGCAGGCCAGCTTGCCATCGGCGAACCACGGGATTTCATCGAGCAGCCGCTGGCCGTCGCTGGCATTGGCCACGACGACGGTGAGCATCTGGCCCTGGGCCTTGAGAGCAAGGGCGGCAACCGCCAGCGCGTAGGCGTCGGACGAACCGTGAAGGAGCGGCAGGACGAAACGATGGCCTGCTTTGGGGAGGTGTTTCTCGAGGTCGAAAGGCATGCCGCGTGCTTGAGATATCCGTGAAAAATGCGCTGGAAAGTGGTGGCCAATTATAGTCGAACGCGTGCTTACCCGCCGGGCCGAGTGGAGATCGACAGCTTGTCCTGACGCCGGATCACGGGCATGATTGCGCTAACATAAAAATGATGGAGACACGATGCGCCCAACCTTTGCTGCCTTGCCCCTGATTGTTTCATACCTGTTGAGTGCAGCAGTCAGCGCGGCGCCGCCAGCGTCGGTGGTCCTGCTGGGCGATGCGCCGCGACCCGGTGTCGAGATCGTGGCGCTGGCACCCGATACCACGCACCCGCTGGAAGGCGAGATGGTCACCGCCGACGCCGCGTTGCGCACGACCTTCCCCGACAGCGCCATCGAACTCGCGCGCAGCAAGCGGACCGACGGCGGTGCGGCGCTCACGCTGCAATGGCGCAAGATCTGGAAAAGCGGCGTGGCCTTGCAGACGGCCCCACAGGACCTGCGGCCATTTATCGCGCGCGGCACGCTGGCATTCGACCTGAAGGTCGATGCGCTCGACGCCGGTGGCCTCATGGTCAAGGTCGGGTGCGGGCCGTCGTGCGAGCGCCAGGTGCCGTACGTGCTGCCGGGGCGCGCCGTCCAGGGCAAGGGCTGGCAGCGTGTCGTACTCGCACTGTCGTGCTTCGCGCGCGATGGCGACGATTTCTCGCAGGTGGCCCGGCCGTTTGCGCTGGAAGGCACCGGTAGCGGCCAGGTCAGCATCGCCAATGTGGCCATCGCACCGGGCGGCACGCCGAACACGGCGTGTGCGGACTGGCGCACGGTCGCCGTCACGCCCGCCAAACTCGACGAAGCCTGGTCGATCGACTGGTGGCTGCCCCGCCATCGCCAGAAACTGGACGAGGCGCAGCAGATGGTGCGCGCAGCGCGCAGCCCGCAACTGGTCTTCATCGGCGACTCGATCACACAGGGCTGGGAGAAGGAAGGGGCGCCGATCTGGCAGACGCACTATGCGCGCTACGATGCGCTGGACCTCGGTTTTGGGGGCGATCGCACCGAAAACGTCTTGTGGCGATTGCAGAATGGCGCCGTCGACGGGCTCGATCCGAAGGTGGCGGTGCTGATGATCGGCACCAACAACACGGGACTGCGCGGCGATTTCCCGGCCAGTACCGTGGCGGGCATCCGCCGCAATCTCGACGAGCTTCGCCAACGGCTGCCGCGCACGCGCATCCTGCTGGTGGCGATCTTCCCGCGCGACGCGACGCCCGAGAGCCCGCTCCGGCGCATCAACGAGTCGATCAATGCGCGATTGCCATCGCTGGCCGATGGCAACCGCATCGTGTTCCTGGACGTGAACCGCGCCTTCCTCACGCCGGACGGCACCTTGAGCAAAACCATCATGCCCGACTTGCTGCATCCGAACGAAGCAGGCTACGCGATCTGGGCGAAGGCGATGCAGCCTGAACTCGACCGCCTGATGGCGCTGCCGCGGCTCTAGGAGCCCTCAACAACACGCCGGTTCGCGACGCCAAACGGCACGTGCACCATCGGGATCGTGCCGCCCGGGCCGGATTTGAGATGCGTGAGCTGGTCATCAAAAAAGATGTGCGGCTTGAACACCGACAGCACGCGCGCCTTGTCCATCCCGCCCAGGAAAAACGTCTCGTCGGCCGAGACGCCCCAGCTGCCCAGCGTCGTGACGACGCGCTCGTGCGCCGGGGCACTGCGCGCCGTGATGATGGCGATACGCACGATGCGGCGGTAGTCCGGGTCGGCCTGCTGGGCATCGTGCTCGAGCTGCTGCAGCATGGCCAGCTTGCGAAACATGCCGGCCAGTGGGCCAGGCTGGTGCGGGCGCGCCATGTGCAGGGTTTCGTGGGCGTGGAATTCGCCCAGGTCGTTGTTGCGCTTGTAGACTGTTTCGGACTCATCGTCGGCGATGACGCCGTCGAAGTCGAACGCCACCCGCAGCTCGATGTCGTCTTCCTCGTCGGCGATCGCCGATGGCAGCACCAGACCAGCGGGGTAATCGACGGCAATGGCGCTCTTGACGTCCTCTTCGTTCGCGGACAGGAACAGGGCCGTGTTGAATGCCGGCAGATACGGGTAGGGCGATTTGCCGCTCATGAACACGGCGCGCGAGATGTCCAGCCCATAGTGGGCGATCGAGCGCATCACGCGCAGACCCGTTTCTGGCGAATTGCGCGAGAACAGCACCACTTCAACGGGCGCCTGGTGCGGGAAGCACCGGTTGATGCTCAGGAAGCGCCGGATGAACGGGAATGCGACCCCGCGCGCCAGGATCACGTCGCGCTGGCACGCCTGGTGGTTGCGGTAGGCTTCCGGCCCTTCGTCCAGATAGACCTGGTGCGAGTCGGACAGGTCGAACAGCGCGCTGGAGGCAACGCCGATCACGAGTTTTTCTTCGATGGGAAAGGGCATTCAGGCGTCCTGCTGGTCGGCGTTGTCGGTGTCGTTGAAGGTATCGTAGACCTGCCGCAGGTCCTCAGGCAAGGCAGCCACGGCGGCCACGAATGCCGGCTGGCCGCCCCCGGCCAGCATGTGCAGCTTGGCCAGGCGGTCGGCCTCGCCCAGCGCGGCGGGCAGACTGGTGGACACGGTCGCGGCGTCGCCCAAATGCGCGATGGCGTGGCCGATGGCCGGTGGCAGTTCCCACTGGCCGGCAATCCCGGCCGAGATCAGGCGCGCGGCGTGCACCAGGCGCAGGCCGAAAGCATCGCTGTCGGGCAGGCCCCCGGCCGGCAGCAGGCCATCGATCACGCGCAGGGCGACGACCAGGCCGACATTGTGCATCAGCCCTGCCAGGTAAGCTTCGAACGGATCGGCGCCATGGCCAGGTGCCAGCAGGCTCGCCGCCTGCGCGCATTTCTCGGACTGGTTCCACAATTGCGGTGCGACGAGGCGTGCCAGGCGGCTGGTCTGCAGGCTGATAATCCGGCGAAACGCCACGCGCGCCAGCAGCATGCGCAAGCCGTTCTGGCCAAGCAGCAGCAACGCACCCTCCAGATTACGCACCGGCGTGCCGGGCTGGTAATAAGGGCTGTTGACCTCGCGGATAACTTCCGCAACCAGGACGGTATCCTGCGCCACCTGGCGTGCAAGGTCAGCCGACGAGGCGGAATCACTCCGCAGGCTGCGCAGCACTTGCGGGATCACGGCCGGGACGCGCGGGACGAGGGTGCTTGCGGTGTGCGGATCGCGTACGAGCCGCGCCAGTTCGTCGAGCACCAGGGCTTCGTCGCCCGCTGCGCCCGTCACGTGTGGACCGGCCAACCAGTGAAAAAAGGCGAGGTCCAGATCGAGTGCAGTCGAATCGTCGGCGATTGGCGTGATTGCCGCATCGGGCGGCGGCAAGGTAGACGGGGCGGGAGGATGGGCCACAGGCCCTGCGGGCGCGGCACCAAACAGGCGAGCGAGCCAGCGCTTCATGGAGAGGACATCGGGAAAAGTGTGGGCATGGAGCGATTCTACCGCGCCAGCCCGATACACGATCGGCGACCCGGCCATGCGTGAATGAAATTACTTCCTGGTGTCCGAGCTGGTCGTCGTGTGACCAGTGTTGGTTGGCGTGTTGGCAGTGCCAGTGGCCATTGGCGCACCGTTATTGGTGCCATCGGTTGGGGTGATGCCCATTTGTGCATCGACCGTGGCGTTGCCGGTCGAGCCGGCAGCCGTGGTGCCCATCGAGGATGAGCCGCTGCTGCTGGTGCCCATGGTGTCGGTGGTGTTGCAACCTGCCAGTGCGAGAGCCATGATGCCGCCAATGAGTGCAGTGTGAAGAGTTTTCATCGCGTTGCTCCTTGAGAGTGGAATGACGTGGTCAGGTGCGGCCACCCGAGGGTGACCGACTGACTACCCACGCGCACGGTGTGCCGCTGTGGGTTCGTGCTTCTGCTGCTTCTTCTGGATCAGCGGCCGGTGGCCGAGTTGGTGACTGGCTCGTTGTTGCTGGTGGTGCCCGAGGCGCTGTTCACGCCGGTAGCACCGGTGGCGCCCGAATTCCAGCTACCCTGACCTGCGGTGGTGCTTGGGGTCTGCACCGAGCCGGTGGTCGACATCGTGCTGCTCGAGCCCGACATGCTGTCGGTCGTCTTGCTTGGCGTATCGCATGCTGCCAGGCCAAAAGCCATCATGCCTGCGATCAGTGCGGTTCCGAGGGTGCGTGTCATGGTTGTCTCCGTGATGATTAAGTTGTTTTATCATCAAGCAACCGCGGGTTTACACGAATAGGAACGGAGAGTTCATTCTTGTAGGACGACACGCCCAGCGCACGTCAGCGCAGGCGTCAGTGCAGGGCTCAATACAGGGGTCAATGAACTTCTGCGTCGTGCGTAGCCAGCCAGGCCAGCAGCTCAGGGGCCGGTAACGGTCGGCTGTAGAAATAGCCTTGTACCTTATCGCACAGGTGATTGCGGACCACGTCCAGCTGAGACTGCGTTTCGATGCCCTCGGCCACCGTGGTCATCCCCAGGCTGCGGGCGACCTTGACGGTGGCTTCGATCAGCACGCGATGGTGGGCGCTGGTATCGGCCTGGCAGACGAACGAGCGATCGATCTTGACCGTGTCCACCGGCAGCAGGTGCAAACTTGACAGCGATGAATAACCGGTACCGAAGTCGTCGAGCGCCAGCTGGATGCCCAGAGTTTTCAGGTCGTGAAGGCGCTGCTGGATATCCTGGTCCTGGGCGGCCAGGCTTTCGGTCACTTCCAGCTGCAGGCAGCCCGGCGGCATGCCGGTGTCGCGCAGGATCCGGCGTACGCCGTCGATCCAGCCCGGTTGCGCCAGCTGTGCGCGTGACAGGTTCACGGCCATCAGGCCGGGGGCACGGTCGCCCAGGCGCGCGCGCCAGTCGAGAAAATCGCGACAGGCGCGTTCGAGGACGAAGTCGCCCAGCATGCCGATCAGGCCGCATTCCTCGGCCACTTCAATGAAGTCGATCGGCGGCACGATGCCGCGCACCGGATGGCGCCAGCGTACCAGCGCCTCGACTCCGGCGGCGTAATCGACACCGCCGCACGGCAGCAGGCGCACGACCGGCTGGTACACGACGAACAGCTGTTCTTCGACCAGGGCCTGACGCAGTTCGGCTTCGATGCCGGCGCGGCGCGCAGCGCGTTCGCGCATGCTTGGCGCGAATACCACGTGGCGGTTGCCGCCGGCCCGCTTGGCCTCGACCATCGCGATGCCGGCGTCGCGCAGCACGTCGTCCGGCTCGCGCAGTGCGATCTCCGGGTCGTCCTGGCTCCAGGCCAGGCCCACGCTGGCGCCGCAGACGATGTCGTGGCCATCCACCAGATACGGGTGGGCCAGTGCGTCGAGCAGGCGCAGCGCGATGCGCTCGGCGTCGGCGCGTCCGCGCAGGCCGTCGAGCAGGACGACGAATTCGTCTCCACCCGTGCGGGCTGCCAGCTGGCCGGCCTGCGTGCCTGGTTCAATACGGCCCAGCGCCGGGCGCAGCGCGCCGCGCAGGCGGTCGGCCATGTGCATCAGCAGATGGTCGCCGACGGCCTGGCCCAGGCTGTCGTTGAGCTGGCGGAAGCGGTCGCAGTTCAGGGTCAGCACCGCGAAGCCGACGTCGGACACCGGCTGCGCCAGCAGGTGCTGCAGCGCGTCGCGCACCGCTTCGCGGTTGGGCATGCGGGTCAGGTTGTCGGTGCGCGCGGCGTTGCGCAGGCGGCGCGACAGCACCTCTTGTTCGCGCTGCACTTCGAACGTGGCGTCGGCCACGGTCGCCATCAGGCGTTCGGGGTCGAGCTTCATCAGGTTGAGTGCCAGTACCTGCAGGCTGCCGCTGGCGGCGTGCGGCACGCCCACCGGCAGGCGCAGGCCTTCGCAGATCATGCCGGACGGTTCGAGAAATGCCTCGACCATCGACGCCAGGTGCGGTGCCACGGGCGCGAGCACGTCGAACAGGTTGTCCAGGCCCTGCGCGGTGGCCAGCGGCATCAGGAGCCGCGACGCCATCGGGTTGAGCATGTCGACCGTGCCGTCGAGCGAGGTCTGGGCCAGGCCGATCGGCGCCCGGTACAGGAACTGCACCAGCGCTTCGTAGGCATCGACCGCCTCATGCTGCACTTTAGGCTCCATCGAGCGCCTCCTGGGGAGTAGCAACGGCGGCTTCGGGTTGCCAGGCCAGGGCGCGGTTGCGGCCTGCGCGCTTGGCGGTGTACAGGGCCTGGTCGGCTTGCTTGATGAGCAGGTCGACGCCGCCATGGCCGTCGAGGGCGACTGCCACGCCAGCGCTGATCGTGCACACGATTGCCTGGCCGTCGAAGCTCTTGGCGTCCAGCGCGACGCGCGCACACAGGCGTTCGGCCAGATCCAGCGCATGTGCCAGGTCGGTCGACGGCAGCAGCACGGCGAATTCCTCGCCGCCGATGCGCGCCACGACGTCGACTTCGCGGAAGAAGTCGAGCAGGATCGCCGCCAGGTGCTGCAGCACGGCATCGCCGCCCGGATGTCCGAAGCGGTCGTTGATGGCCTTGAAGTGGTCGGCGTCGAGGATGATCATCGCCGTCGGCCGCGGCGCGGCGCGGCTGCGTTCGAACTCCTGGCTGGCGGCGTCGAACAGCGCGCGGCGGTTGGCCAGGCCAGTGAGGTGGTCGCTGAATGCTTCGCGCCGGCGCCGCTCGGCGATGTCGCGCTTGTCGGTCACGTCGCGCAGGATCAGGCAGTAGGCCGGGCCTTCTTCGCAGGGCAGGCCAGGGGCGCCATCGGCGGCGTCGCGATCGGCTTCCGGCAGCGGTGCGATCATCACGCTGCCCCAGAATGCGCTGCCGTCGGCACGCAGCAGGCGGCTTTCGTCCAGCGCCCAGCCATCGGCATCGGCTTCGCGCAGGCGGTCCAGTGCGCGCTCGGGCGTGATCGCATCGTCCGGATAGAACATCGTGTAGCTCTGGCCCTCGGTGTCCGGGCCGAAGCCGGTTACGCGGCCGATGCTCGGGTTCCATTCGCACAGGCGGCCCTGGGAGTCCAGGCTGGCCAATGCGTAATCGGTGATACCGGTCAGGACCGCATTGAGCCAGGCGTCGTTCTGCCGCTGGCGGCATTCGCGCCGTACCTGCTCGGTGATGTCGTCGATGACGGCCATGATTCGGCTGGCATCGAGCCGGAGCAGCGTGATCGACAGGATCTGCGGCATGCGCTTGCTGCAGCCGCTGCCGGCATGCAGGTGCACGTGCATGCCGTCGCAGATCTTGCCGCTCTGGACCGTGCTTTGCTGGCACAGATTGCGCAGGTCGGGTGCGATGTCCTCGAGCGCGACGAACAGGTTATCGAGCCCGCCATTGCGCGAGTGCGGCATCAGCAGTTGGGCCGCGATCGGGTTGATCATGGCGATCTCACCGTCGGCGTCGAGCTGGACCAGCCCAACCGGCGCGAGATACAGGAACTGGATCAGCGCCTCGTATTCCGCGCTGAGTTGGGCGAGGTCGTCAGTCATTTTGGCTGCCGCTTGACCAGGACGTAGCGCGTCGCGCTGCCCGGGGTGGACAGCAGGCGCAGCGCGACTTTGACGGGACGCATGCGCAGCGTCAGCACGTAGTCGATGGTTTCGTCGAGGGCACTGTTCTGTTCCAGCGCGTCATCGAAACGCTGCGCCACCATGAAGTTGTTCATGCACGGTGCAACGTTCGTAAACAGCGGGTGGCCCAGGACGCGCTGAGGCGACAGGCCTGCGGCTTGCGACTCGAACGCGTTGTAGCGGTTGACCTCGGTGTTCGCGTCGAAACCGATGACGCCGAAATCGAGCTGGTCCAGTTCTTCGGAAGAACACGCGTCGAGTCGGCTGGCCATCTCGGGAAAGTCAAAGGCAAAGGTCATGAATTGGATGCCGACGCGCGGCCATTGGATATTGGTCATTGATGTTGCCATGTGCAATAAACCCGTGTCAATTGCCCGATTGCAATAATTCACTATTTAATTGCGAGAATGGGTGTTTCACCACAGTCGCCGGCAAATTGACAGCCTTGTGTTTCAACGTCACCATGCCTTCCTCTTCATGTTCTCACATTTCATGACACACAAACCGGATGATGCAGCCTGCTGGTGGCGGGACGGGACCAGCCTGCGGCGCGTGGTCGCCGACCTGCTGGGCGCCGAACTGGCGGCGCTGCGGCCCGGCAGGCAGACGCTGGCGCAGCCCTGGCCGGCGTCGCTCGATCTGCGCGGCGATCTGGGCGCCGATTCCCTCGAGCTGATGGGACTGGCGTCGGCGCTGGAAACACAATTGCACCTGCAGGGGGCGGCCGACGCGCCATTGCTGGTGCAAACGCGCCTGGCAGACTGGCTGGACGCGGCGCGCGCCGGCCTGGATGCGAACGGAAGCGCGCTGACGTTTCGCACCTCGGGCAGCAGCGGCGCGCCCAAGCCATGCACGCATCCGCTGGCCTGGTTGTGGCAAGAGGTCGAGGCGCTCGCCCAATTGCTGCGCGGCCGCCGGCGTATCGTCAGCCTGGTGGCGGCGCACCATATCTATGGCTTCCTGTTTACTGTCCTGCTGCCGCGCCGCCTCGGTATCGACGTGTGCGACCTGCGCGGCCATGCGCCGGCGGCGCTGGCGGCCCAGTTGAGGGCGGGCGATCTCGTCATCGGGCATCCCGATCTGTGGCGTGCGTTCGGCCAGGCTGCCGGGCCGCTGGCGCCGGACGTGGTCGGTGTGACGTCGACGGCGCCGTGCCCGCCCGAGGTGGCCCGGGCGGCGCTCGGCACGGGGTTGGCGCGGCTGGTGCAGGTGTATGGCAGCTCGGAGACCGCCGGCGTCGGCTGGCGCGACGAACCGGAGGGCGGCTATCTGCTGTTCCCGTACTGGTCGCGCACTGGCCAGGGCGATGGCCTGACGCGCCAGTGTCCGGACGGGTCGGGCCAGCCAGCCATTTTGCAGGACCGGTTGGCGTGGCGCGACGACGGGCGTTTTCAGCCGGACGGGCGCATCGACCAGGCGGTGCAGGTCGGCGGCGTCAATGTGTTCCCGGGTTATGTTGCCGATGTGCTGCGGCTGCATCCGGCCGTGCTGGAGGCGAGCGTACGCCGCATGCGGCCTGATGAAGGGGAGCGGCTCAAGGCCTTCGTGGTGGTGCGTGACGGCGTCACGCTTGACGCCGGTTTGCAGACCAGTTTGCATGCCTGGCTGAGCGAGCGCCTGACGGCGCCCGAATGCCCGGGGGCCTATTCGTTCGGACCGCGCCTGCCGCGTGGGGCGAGCGGCAAGCTGGCCGACTGGATCATCGACAGCAACGTCTAGCGGCGTGCGCGGGCCTACAGCGCGACGAAGCTTTCGAAGCCGCCAAAGAACATGCGCTTGACGTCGAACGGTACGCCGCCCGGTTGCATCATGGCGGCCAGGCGCGGATCGTTCATGACCTTTTCGTTGACCGCGTCGCGGTGGGCGCGCGATTCATAGACGGCCCAGGCGAGGATCACCGTTTCGCCTTCTTCGAGTTGTACACTTCGCGGGAACGACGTGTGTTCGCCGGACGGGACATCGTCCGCGATCCATTCACGGTATTCGAGCGCGCCATGCTCGCGCCAGACGGCGCCGGCCAGCTGCGCCTGGGCGCGATATGCTTCGATGCTGGAGGTGGGAAGCGGAAGGACAAAACCATCGACATATGCCATGTGGATCTCCCTGGACAGTTGGATGCGCGGAGCGCGTCTGTGACCCACCAGTACACGGTCCACGATGTTCCCGCCAGTGGTGGCGGGAACATCAGGCTACCACACGCTGTTGTCGGGGGGCGGTGCTTGCGGGGGTTGTTGCGGGGGCAGTGGTGGCGGCTGCGGTGCTTGCGGTGCCGGCTGCGGTGATGGCTGCGGCGGCTGCACCGGCGGCGACGGGGGCGCGACATTGGGCAGGGCCTCGAGCGGCGACGGTCCCTCGAGCGGCGCGTCGTCGAGCGGCTGCTGGAACTCGTCCACGGGCGCAGCCGGCGGCGCGACTGCGATGTCGATGGTGCGGGTCTCGGCCGCATCGGCGTATTCGGGATAGATCCAGTCGCGGCCAGCGTTGACCAGGTCCTCCGGCGGCGTGCGCTCCTGCGGTGGAACCTTGGCCAGCGCAACGCGCATGTAGTCGATCCAGATCGGCATCGCCAGCGTCGAGCCGAATTCGCGGCCGCCCAGCGAGCGCGGTTCGTCGTAGCCCATCCACGATACCGCCACCACCTTGCCCGCGTAGCCGGCGAACCAGCCGTCAATGGCATCGTTCGTGGTGCCGGTCTTGCCGGCCAGGTCGGTGCGGCCGAGCTGCTTGGCCGAGCCGGCGGCAGTGCCGAAGCGGGCCACATCGCGCAGCATGCTGTCGACGACGAAGGCATTCCTCGCCGTGATGACGCGGTTGGCTTCCTGCGGACCCTGCGACGGCGGCACATCGGCAATCACGCTGCCATTGCCGTCGACGATGCGCTGGATCAGGTAGGGCTTGACGCGGTAGCCGCCGTTGGCAAACACCGAGTACGCGCCGGCCAGCTGCAGCGGCGTGACGGCGCCCGTGCCCAGCGCCATCGTGTAGTTGCGCGGATGGCGCGCCAGGTCGAAGCCGAAGTGCTCGAGATACTGGTGCGCGAAATCGACCGACACCGCGCGCAGCACGCGCACCGTTGGCACGTTCTTCGACTTGACGAGTGCCTGGCGCAGCGTGACTTCGCCGTCGAACACACCGTCGTCGTTCTGCGGCCGCCACGGATTGTCTTCGCTGGCGCCGGGCAGTTCGATCGGCGCATCGAGAATGCGGGTGGTGGGTGAGTAGCCTTTTTCAAGAGCGGCCGAATACACGAACGGCTTGATGCTCGATCCCGGCTGGCGCCACGCCTGCGTCACGTGGTTGAACTTCTGCAGGTTGTAGTCGAAGCCGCCAACCAGCGCGTGGTAGGCGCCGGTGTCGGCGTCGATCGCGACGAACGCCGCCTCGACCTGCGGCACCTGCACGATCGACCAGTCGCCGGCTTTGTCCTTGCTGACGCGGATGACGGCGCCCGGCGTGATCCGCAGCGACTCGCGCGCCGTCGGCTGGAGGCCCGGGCTGGCGAACTTCAGGCCCGCACCCTTGACGACGATGTCTTCGCCGGACAGCAGCGTCACCCGCACCTGGCTCGGGCTGGCCGCCAGCACGACACCGGCCAGCAAGCCGTCGCTGGAGCGGCGCGCCTGCAGCGCATCGGCAATGGCTTCGTCGCGCTGCTCGGGGTCCTGCGGCAGCTCGACGCGCGCCTCGGGGCCGCGGTAGCCATGGCGGCCATCGTAGGCCAGCACGTTGCGGCGCACCGATTCATACGCGGCCTTTTGCTCGGCCGCGCGAATCGTCGTCGTGACCACGATGCCGCGCGTGTAGGCTTCTTCGCCGAACTGTTCGTAGACCGCCTGGCGCGCCAGCTCCGCGACATACTGGGCCGGCGTGTCGAATTTCTGGCCGGCGTCGCGCTTGACGCGCAGCGGTTCGGCCAGCGCGGTGGTGTACTGCGCCTGGGTGATCGTTCCCAGTTCGAGCAGGCGCTTGAGGATGGCGTGCTGGCGCGCCGCGGCGCGTTTCGGGTTCGACACGGGATTGGTACGCGCCGGATTCTGCGGCAGGCCGGCCAGCATCGCCGTCTCGGCCAGCGACAGCTGATCGAGCGTCTTGCCGAAGTAGCTGCGCGCAGCGCTCGAAAAACCGTACGAGCGCTGGCCCAGGTAGATCTGGTTCATGTACAGCTCGAGGATCTGGTCCTTGGTCAGCGAGCCTTCGATCTTGTAGGCGAGGGCGACTTCGGTCAGTTTGCGCGAGAGGGTCTTTTCGTTGGTGAGGAAGAAGTTGCGCGCGACCTGCATCGTGATGGTCGACGCGCCCTGGCGGAAGCCGCCGCGCAGGTTGGCACGTGCCGCGCCCATCGCGCGGATGAAGTCGATGCCGCCGTGTTCATAGAAGCGCGTGTCCTCGATCGCGAGCACGGCGCTTTTCATCATCGTGGGGATTTTCGCGATCGGGACAAAGTCGCGGTGCTCGACGCCGAACTGGCCGATCAGTACATTGTCTTGCGTGTAGATGCGCAGCGGGATCTTGGGACGGTAGTCGGTGACGGCGTCGATCGGCGGCACCTTGGCGCTGATCGCGCTCCACACGCCTATGGCAAGGCCGGCCGCGATCAGCACCAGCGCGGCGAAAAAGATCAGCACGTACGCGTACGCGCGCTTCATGCCCAGCAGGGTTTTTCCGGACTGTTGGTTGGTCGCTTTCAATGCCGAACTCTCACTTTAAAACTTGCTTCGGACCACGTGACGGGCCAGGATCGGGCGATTATAGTCCGCTTTCAGCGCGCGCTTTCTTTCCGTACGTGCATGTGCGATATTCCTGCTTTCGGTTCGTCCGCAGCGGCGAGCTACGCCCGCAACCAAGGACACCATGCCGCCCGATTCAAGCTTCAAACCCTATATTCCCGCTCATGCCCAACTGGCCGAAATGACGCCGCGCGCCCTGATCATGGGCGTCATCCTCGGCATGATCTTCGGCGCGTCGTCGCTCTATCTGGTGCTCAAGGTCGGGCTGACCGTCAGCGCGTCGATCCCGGTGGCGGTCATCGCCATCACGCTGTTCGGCGTGGCCAGGCAGCTCGGCGCGCGCGAATCGACGATCCTGGAAAACAGCATTGCGCAGACGGCCGGTTCGGCCGGCGAGTCGCTGGCCTTCGGCCTGGGCGTGACCATGCCGGCGATCCTGATCCTGGGCTTCGACCTGGAAATCTCGCGCGTGCTGCTGGTGGGCGTGCTCGGCGGCCTGCTGGGCATCCTGATGATGATCCCGCTGCGCCGCACGCTGATCGTCGATCAGCACCGCGAACTGAAATACCCGGAAGGCACGGCCTGCGCCGAAGTGCTCAAGGCTGCCGCCACCGATGTCTCGCGCGACGCCGCAGGTGAAGTGCGCATCGCCGGCAGCGACGCAGTCCGCATCGCCAAGCGTCGCGCGCTGTTGATCTTCGGCGGCTTTGGCATCGGCATCCTGTACAAGACGCTCAGCGTGTCGTTCAAGGGCTGGCGCGATACGGTCAACTTCGAGTTCGGCGCGCCACTCAAGACGGGCAGCATCGGCGCCGAGATCTCGCCCGAGCTGGTGGGCGTGGGCTACATCATCGGGCCACGCATCGCCTTCACGATGGCGGCCGGTGGTGTGCTGGCGTCGCTGATGCTGGTCCCGATGATCAAGTTCTTCGGCGAGCTGGCCAGCACGCCGCTCTCGCCCGGCACGATTCCGATCCGCGACATGACGGGCGACGATATCCGCAGCGCCTACATCCTCTACATCGGCGCCGGCGCCGTCGCCACGGGCGGCCTGATCTCGCTGGCGCGCTCGCTGCCGACGATCTGGAACGGCTTGCGTGGCGGCCTGGCGGGCATGAAGAACGGCAGCAGCGCCGATGCGTCGCTGCGCACCGACCGCGACATCCCGATGAAGTGGGTCGTCATTGGGTGCCTGGCGATCGTCGCCGTCATTTCGCTGGCCGCGCCGCTGCACATGAACGTGCTCGGTGCGGTGCTGATCCTGGTATTCGGTTTTCTGTTCGCGACCGTGTCGTCGCGGCTCGTGGGCGAGATCGGGTCGTCGTCCAATCCGATTTCGGGGATGGCCGTGGCGACGCTGCTGTTTACCTGCCTGATCTTCTTGCTGATGGGCTGGACGGGCGGCCAGTACTACGTGACGGCGCTGTCGGTCGGCGCGATCGTCTGCATCGCCGCCAGCAATGCCGGCACGACGTCGCAGGATCTGAAGACCGGCTACCTGGTTGGCTCCACGCCGCGCATGCAGCAGTACGCGATCCTGTGCGGCGCGTTTGCATCGGCGCTGATCCTGGGGCCGGTGCTGCTCAAGCTGAATGACGCGGGCACCGTGTACGTGCCGGCAGCGCAGGTGGCGCCTGGCCTGACGGTCGATGCATCCCGGCTGACCGACACTGGCACGCTGCATGGACCGCAAGCCGACACGGACAAGAACACCTATAAAGTCTGGCACAAGACCGACACGGTCGGCGGCCCGGCCGGCAAGTACTTCGTCGACAATGCAGGCAAGGCCGTGTACCTGGTCGATCCGGGCATCAACGGTCACCACAAGACGCGGACCGACGGCACCGAAGTGAAGAAATACGATGCGCCAAAAGCGGTGCTGATGTCGTACATCATCAAGGGCATCCTGGACCGCGAGCTGCCGTGGACGCTCGTGCTGTTTGGCGTGATGATCGCGATCGTGCTGGAAATGGCGGGGATCGCATCGCTGGCGTTTTCAGTAGGCGTCTACCTGCCGCTGGTGGCGACGCTGCCGATCGCGATTGGCGGCACGGTGCGCTGGCTGGCAGACCGCCGCAACAACAAGCTGCCGCAGAATGTGGGCCTGAACGAAGAAGAACGCCAGGCTGCAAACGACCGCAGCTCGGGCGTGCTGCTGGCATCCGGCTACATCGCCGGCGGCGCGCTGGCAGGAATCATCATCGCGATCACGGCGGGCGTCCTGACGGACTTCGACGCCGCCGCGGCGCGCTGGGCCGAAGCGTACAACCCGTTCTTCGCAGGCGACAGCGCCAACGTGCTGAGCATGCTGCCATATGCGGTGATCGTGGGCCTGCTGTTCTGGGTGGCGCGTGAAAAGCCGGTGAAGTAGGGCGGACCGGGACGCGCAGTCGCCAAGGCAACAGCTGGGGTCAGGTCTGACATTCGGACACGACCTCAGCCTTAGTCGCTTCCAACAGCTGGGGTCAAACAGCTGGGGTCAGGTCTGACATTCGGACACGACCTCAGCCTTAGACACTGCCAAAGTCGCGTTGCCAGTATTAGCACGGCAATGGGCCAGCTAGTTCCGACTCCTCGACTGTCGAGCTCGTGTCCAAATGTCAGACCTGACCCTGGCTTTTGGTTGAGGTCGTGTCCGAATGTCAGACCTGACCCCGGCTTTTTGATCCCGGCTTTTGCCAAGTTCTTCAAACAATGTGAGGTGGTTGAAACAAAAACGGCGGCCCGCAGGCCGCCGTTTTTGTTCGTGCGTAGCGCTGTTACTTCACGCCGTGCATCAGCTTCTGGATCACCGGTGCCAGCAGCACCAGCAGGATGCCGCCGCCCAGCAGGGACAGCAGGCCGAAGTTGTAGCCGTCGAGCGCCGATGCCACCGTCATGCCGGTTTCACCCGAGACGTGCGAGGCGAAGATGCCAGACAGGTTGTTGCCGATACCGGTTGACAGGAACCAGCCGCCCATGCCCAGGCCGACGAGGCGGGTAGGGGCCAGCTTGGTGACCATCGACAGGCCGATTGGCGACAGGCACAGCTCACCGACCGACTGGATCACGTAGACGGCGAACAGTGTCCAGAACGGGATCTTGCCGTTACCGTCGATCAGCTGCGACAGGGCGTAGACCAGCAGGCCGAACGCGATGCCGTTGAAGATCAGGCCCAGGCCGAATTTGCGCGGGATCGATGGGTTGGCGTTGCGCTTGCCCAGCCAGACCCAGACGGCAGCGATGATCGGTGCGAAGACGATGATGGCCACCGAGTTCACCGACTGGAACCAGGCGACAGGGAAGGTCCAGCCGTTCAGGTCGCGGTCGACGATGTTATCGGCCAGGAACGTGAACGAGCTGCCGGCCTGCTCGAAGAAGCACCAGAACAGGACGTTGAAGAAGAAGATGATCATCATCGCCCAGGTCTTGTCGCGCGCGACTTTGCCTTCGCGGATACCTTCGATGATCAGCATCGCGGCCAGGCCGATGAACAATACGGTCAGCAGGATCTGCAGGTTGGCGGCGCCTGCTTGCAGCAGCATGTAGACGATCGGGATCACGATCAGCGAACCGACGATGACGACGGCCAGGCGCTTTGGGCTGGCCAGTTCGCCGACCGGTGCGCCGATGCCCTGGAGCGTCTTGCGGCCGATGAAGAACCAGACCAGCGAGATCAGCATGCCGATGCCCGAGGCCAGGAACACGATCTTGTAGGCTGGCATGGCGGCGGTGCCGAACACTTTTTCAGCCAGCAGCTGGGTCAGGATCGGTGCAAAGAATGCGCCGACGTTGATGCCCATGTAGAAGATGGTGAAGCCGGAATCGCGACGGGTGTCGTTCAGCGCGTACAGCTGGCCAACCATGGCCGAGATATTCGGCTTGAACATGCCGTTACCGACAATGATCGTGGCCAGACCCAGCTTGAACACGTCCTGGTTCGGAATCGAAATCATGAACAGGCCGGCCGCCATGAAGATGGCGCCGACCAGGATCGAGCGTTGATAACCGATGACGCGGTCGGCCACATAGCCGCCGAAGACGGCGCCGGCATACACCAGCGCGAGGTAGGAACCGTAGGTGAGGTTGGCACTGGCCTGGCCAGCTGCGTCGCCGGCATAGAACTGGCCGACGATGTAGAGGACGAGTGCCCAACGAATGCCATAAAAAGCGAAGCGCTCCCAGAATTCCGTCATGAACAGCATCCACAGCGGTGCTGGATGGCCCATGATCTGCTTGAACTCTGGAAGAGGTCCCCGAGCTGGGGTAGTAGCTGCACCGCTCATGCGGTTCCTCCCGAAAATGTAATGACAAGGTAATTGTTATATGGCGCTATTCGACGGGCGAACGTTCCAATAGGCACGCATTCTAGTGCATATCCTGCATCATACGAAGCTTTTTTGCCGGTGCGCCAACGGGTCCCGAACATGGTGCACTGCACCCTGTTTTGGGGCGCGCATGCGCCATCGGATTGGCGTATATTGCTGTACAGGACGGTCAGATTATTGGCAGTCCGCATCACAGAATCGAACGAGGACATCAGACCATGACGCAAGCAGCAAGTGAATTACCCGTAGTAGATACCGAGTTGTCCCCCGAAAGCCGGCAGGTCGTCGACACGCTGATTTCGCCGGAAGGCCAGCTCGAAGTGCTGTCCAAATCCGAAGTCAGCAAGCTGCTCGACACCGGCCGCACCGGCCTGTACGACGTGTTTCGTAAATGTGCGCTTGCAGTACTCAATAGCGGCAGCGACATCGACGACGGCAAGGAACTGCTCGAGCGGTACGCGAGCTTCGACATCAGCATCCTTCAGCGCGAGCGCGGCATCAAGCTCGATATCCGCGGCGCGCCGGCCAGCGCGTTCGTCGATGGCAAAATGATCCGCGGGATTCACGAGCACCTGTTCGCCGTACTGCGCGACATCGTGTTCGTCAATTTCGACGTCACCGACAACCCGAAGTTCGACCTGACCCGCACTGACGGCATCACCGATGCCGTATTCCACATCCTGCGCAACGCCAATGTGCTGCAGGCGCAGCGCAATCCGAACCTGGTCGTGTGCTGGGGCGGCCACTCGATCTCGCGCATCGAGTACAACTACACGAAGAAGGTCGGCTACGCGCTCGGCCTGCGCGAACTCGATATCTGCACCGGCTGCGGCCCGGGCGCGATGAAGGGGCCGATGAAAGGTGCCACGATTGGCCATTCGAAGCAGCGCCTGTCGGGCGGTCGTTATCTGGGCATTTCGGAGCCGGGCATCATCGCGGCCGAGTCCCCGAACCCGATCGTCAACGACCTGGTGATCATGCCGGACATCGAAAAGCGCCTGGAAGCCTTCGTGCGCACGGGCCACGGTATCGTGGTGTTCCCGGGCGGTGCGGGCACGGCCGAAGAAATCCTGTACATCCTCGGTATCTTGCTGCATCCCGATAACGCCGAGATCCCGTTCCCGCTGATCTTCACCGGCCCGGCATCGTCGCGCGACTACTTCACGCAGATCGACGCCTTCCTGGCGCTGACGCTGGGCGAGGCGGCGCAGAAGCGCTACCAGATCATCATCGACGATCCGGATGCGGTAGCCGTCGCAATGGTCAAGGGCATCAGCGAAGTGCGGGCCTTCCGCAAGGCGCACAGCGACGCCTACTATTACAACTGGCGCCTGAAGATCGACCACGAATTCCAGAAGCCGTTCCGCCCGACGCACGAGAACATGCGCAACCTCGACCTGCACCGGGGCATCCCGACACACCTGCTGGCGGCCAATCTGCGCCGGGCATTTTCGGGCGTGGTGGCCGGGAATGTGAAGGAAGAGGGGATCCGCGCGATCGAGCAATTTGGCAAGTACGAGATCCGTGGCGAAGCCGCGATCATGGGGCCGATGGATGCGCTGCTGGCGTCGTTCGTCGAACAAAGCCGCATGAAGTTGCCGGGCAAGGCTTATACGCCTTGCTACACGATCGTGCAGTAAGCAAAAAAAAGGCCGCCCGAAGGCGGCCTTTTTCATTCAAGCGTCAACGCCCGGTTACTCAGTCTTCCTTGCGCAAGTGCGGGAACAGCAGCACGTCGCGGATGTTCGGCGAATCGGTAATCAGCATCATCAGGCGATCGATGCCGATGCCGCAACCACCTGCCGGCGGCATGCCGTATTCCAGCGCGCGGATGTAGTCGGCGTCATAGAACATCGCCTCTTCATCGCCTGCATCCTTGGCCTCGACCTGCGCCAGGAAGCGCGCTGCCTGGTCTTCCGGATCGTTCAGCTCCGAGAAGCCGTTGGCGATCTCGCGGCCGACCATGAACAGCTCGAAGCGTTCGGTCACGCCGGCGCGGGTGTCCGATGCGCGCGCCAGTGGCGAGACTTCAGCCGGGTAGTCGACGATGAAGGTCGGCTCCCACAGCTGCGCTTCGGCGGTTTCTTCGAACAGCGCCAGTTGCAGCGCGCCCAGGCCGGCGGTGGCGAATGGCTTGACGCCGAACTTCTTCAGTTCGGTCTTGATGAACTCGGCGTCGTTCAGCTGCTCCGGCGTGTAGCCCGGCGCGTACTTGTCGATCGCCTCGATGATGGTCAGGCGCTGGAACGGCTTGGACAGGTCCAGCTCACGGCCACCGTACGACAGCACGGCGCTGCCATGCGCGTCGACCGCGGCCTGGCGGATCACCTGTTCGGTGAAGTTCATGATCCACTTGTAGTCGGTGTACGCCGCATAGAATTCCATCATCGTGAATTCAGGGTTGTGGCGGACCGAGACGCCTTCGTTGCGGAAGTTGCGGTTCACTTCGAACACGCGGTCGAACCCGCCGACCACCAGGCGCTTGAGGTACAGCTCCGGTGCGATGCGCAGGTACATTTCCATGTCCAGCGCATTGTGGTGCGTGACGAAGGGCTTGGCCGCGGCGCCGCCCGGGATCGGGTGCAGCATCGGCGTTTCGACTTCCATGAAGCCGTTGTCTTCCATGAAGCGGCGCATCGACGACATCGCGGCGGTGCGCGCCTTGAACGTGCGACGCGTGTCTTCGTTCATGATCAGGTCGACGTAACGCTGGCGGTACTTCGTTTCCTGGTCGGCCAGGCCGTGGAACTTGTCCGGCAGCGGACGGATCGCCTTGGTGATCAGGCGCAGCTGGCTGACCTTGACCGTGAGTTCGTCGACCTTGGTCTTGAACAGCGTGCCTTCGACGCCCAGAATGTCGCCCAAATCATAACTGCGCAGTTCGTCCATCGCGGCTTCGCCGGCGCTGTCGAGCGTGATGTAGATCTGGATGCGGCCGCTGGCCGACGGACCCGAGCTGTCCTGCAGCGTCGCGAACGCCGCTTTCTTGCCCGCTTCGCGGCGCAGCATCATGCGGCCTGCCAGCACCACTGGAATCGGCTCGGCTTCGAGTTCTTCGCGCGTTTTTTCGCCATACGCCTGGACCAGGTCGGCCGCCTTGTGCTGAGGGACGAAGTCGTTCGGGAACGCGACGCCTTTCTCGCGGATCGCCGCCAGCTTGACGCGGCGCTCGGCCATGATCTTGTTTTCGTCGGCGCCTGGCAAAGGTGCCTGTTCTTGGTTCTCGGTGGTCATAGTGGTGGTGGTTGATATTGGTTGAGCATGCCGCCGGTACGGCGCGCAGTAATTAAGACAGCGACAGCAGCGCTTCAACGTCCAGCTGCGTGAAGTCGTTGACGATCGCAATGACGTTGTCGAATTCGGCAAACGCCTCGGCGGGCAGCGTGGTGGTCAGCACCACGGCGCGCATGCCCGCGCGGCGCGCCGCTTCCACGCCCAGCGGCGCATCTTCGAACACGATGCAGTGCGCCGGCAGTACGCTGCAGCGGTCGGCGGCCTTGAGGAACACGTCAGGGTGCGGTTTGCCGCGGGGGACATCCACGGTACCGACGACGACGGCATCGAACTTGCGCTGCAGGTCCATCTCGTCGAGGATGAAACGGGCGCTGCCTGGCGACGCCGACGTGGCCACCGCCAGGGCCCAGCCCTGTTCGCGTGCGCGGTCGATGAAGGCGTCGAAGCCGTCGATCGTGCGGCGGTGCGGGCCATACAGCTCGCGGTACAGCACTTCCTTTTCGTGGTTCAGCGTGGCCAGCGCATCGTCGTCCAGCTCTGCGCCCAGATAGTGGCGCAGGATTTCCTTGCCCTGACGGCCGGCCGTGTCGCGAAAGAACGCATCGGGCTCGATGGTTTGGCCCCGCCGCGCAAAGAACGTGATCCACGCACGGGTGTGGAAGTCCATGTTGTCGACGATGGTGCCATCCATGTCGAAGATCAGTGCGCGGGCGGGTGTCGTCATGCGATGAAAGCCTTTATACGTTTTGCTTCAGGGACGCCGAGATGAAATCATCGAGGTCGCCGTCCAGCACGTTCTTCGTGTTGCCGGTCTCGAAGCCGGTACGCAAATCCTTGATGCGCGACTGGTCCAGCACGTACGAGCGAATTTGATGGCCCCAGCCGACGTCGGTCTTGGAGTCTTCGAGCTTCTGCTGCTCGCTCATGCGGTTGCGCAGTTCGAGCTCGTACAGCTTGGCGCGCAGCATGTCCCAGGCTTCGGCCTTGTTGCGGTGCTGCGAGCGGTCGTTCTGGCACTGGACCACGATGCCCGACGGGCCGTGCGTCAGGCGCACTGCGGAGTCGGTCTTGTTGATGTGCTGACCACCGGCGCCGGACGCGCGGTAGGTATCGATGCGCACGTCGGCCGGATTGATTTCGATCTCGATCGAATCGTCGACTTCGGGATACACGAACAGCGACGTAAACGACGTGTGGCGGCCATTGGCCGAGTCGAACGGCGACTTGCGCACGAGGCGGTGCACGCCCGTTTCGGTGCGCAAGTGGCCATACGCGTATTCGCCGTCGACCTTGATGGTGGCGGTCTTGATGCCCGCGACTTCACCGTCGGACTGCTCGAGGATCTCGGCCTTGAAGCCCTTGCGTTCGCAGTAGCGCAGGTATTGACGCAGCAGCATCGAGGCCCAGTCCTGCGCCTCGGTGCCGCCGGCGCCGGCCTGGATGTCGATGAAGCAGCTGGCGTGGTCCATCGGATTGGAGAACATCCGGCGGAATTCCATGGCTTCGATGATCTTCTGGATCGCCTCGACGTCGCCCGCGACGGCTTCCATCGTGTCTTCGTCGCCTTCTTCGCGCGCCATCTGGAACAGGTCCAGGGCGTCAGCGAGATCGGCCTTGGCTTTTTCGAGTGTCAGCACGACGCCCTCGAGCGCCTTCTTTTCTTTGCCCATTTCCTGGGCACGCTTCTGGTCATTCCAGATCGCCGGGTCTTCCAGCTCCTGGTTGACCTGTTCTAGTTTCTCTGACTTCTTATCGAAGTCAAAGATACCTCCGAAGTTCGGCCTCACGACCCGTCAGGTCGTTCAGCAGGGCGGAAATGGCGTTGATGCGTTCGGCTTCCATGATATCGGCAGTCTCAATGTGGGTTGAATCGAACCGGGGATTATACCCGACGCGTAGCCCCAATGTAGCGCTATGGCTTGCCCGGCGGCGGGGCAAGGGGTACCATCGCGCGGTCTCGTTACCCGGATTACCCATGAACCGCTCCCTGCGTTATCAGATCGGCACCGCGCTCGTCACCACCTTCGTTCCATTGCTGTTCAATGCTCCTGCCTATGCGGCCAAAGCGCCCGCCGGCGCCACCGCTGTCCTGGCCGTGCTGGAAACGTCCGACCTGCACGCCAACGTCGTCGGCTACGACTATTACAAGCTGGCTGCCGAGCCCTCGATCGGCGTCGATCGCACCGCCACGCTGATCAAGGCCGCGCGCAAGGAATTCACCAACACGCTGTTGCTCGACAACGGCGACACGATCCAGGGCACGGCGTTCGCCGACTACCAGGCACTGGTCAAACCGCCCGCTTGCAACGAGGTGCTGGGCATCTACAAGATCATGAATGCGCTGGGCTATGAAGGCGGCACGGTTGGCAACCACGAATTCAACTACGGACTGCCGTTCCTGAACCGGATCACGGGCAGCCAGTTCCAGGTCAAGGGCGTCGACAAGGGCCCGCGCTGCGCCGGTCCGGCGTTCCCGATCGTGCTGGCCAACGTGAACAGCCTGCAAACAAAAGCGCCGCTGTTTGCGCCATACCGGATCATCGACAAGAAGATCACGGCGCGCGGCCCCGATGGCAAGCCGGTCGAGACGCTGGTAAAGGTCGGCATCATCGGCTTCACGCCGCCCGATATCATGGCGTGGGACAAGCGCTGGCTGGAAGGCCGCGTGGTCACCGCCGGCGTGCGCGAAACGGCGGAAAAATACATCCCCGAGATGCGCAAGAAAGGCGCGCAGCTGATCGTGGCGCTGTCGCACGGCGGTCTGGATGACGCTCCGTATTCACCAGCCATGGAAAACGCCAACTGGCACCTGGCCAAAGTGCCGGGCGTTGACGTCATGCTGATGGGGCACGCGCACCAGCTGTTCCCGAATGCCGACAGCACGGTCCCGCAATTCAACCTGCCGGGCGTGGACAAGGTGCGCGGGCTGGTGCACGGCGTGCCGACCGTGATGCCGAGCCAGTGGGGCAAGCACCTGGGCGTGGTCCAGCTGCACCTGACCTATGACGGCAAGACCTGGGCGGTCGACAAGGACAAGACCGTCGTGCAGGCGCGCGCCACGCAGACGGGGCCCAAGACCTTCGTCGAACCGGATGCTGACGTTGCCGCCCTGGTGCGCGCCGAGCACGAAGCGACAATCGCCTACGTGAAAACGCCCGTGGGCCGCTCGGCGTTTCGCATGACGAGTTATTTCGCTGACGTGGGCGACCCGTCGGCGCTTGAAGTCGTCAACCGCGCGCAGGCCGAGTACGTGAGCAACTACGTCAAGACCAACCTGCCGCAGTACGCCGGCGTGCCGGTGCTGTCGGTGTCGGCGCCGTTCAAGGCGGGGTTTCCGAGCGTGACGGATTACACCGACGTGCCGGCCGGCGACCTGGCGCTGAACAACGCGGCCGACCTGTACCTGTTCCCGAACTCGCTGTATGCGGTGAAGGTCGATGGCGCAGGTCTGAAGGCGTGGCTGGAGACGGCGGCGCAGCGTTTCAACACGATCGACCCGGCGGTAGCCGCGCCGCAGGAGCTGGTCAACACGCGCTTCCCGAGTTTTAACTTCGACACGATCACGTCAAAGGATGTCAGCTACGAGATCGACGTGACCAGGAAGCCGGGCGAGCGCATTGTGAACCTGACGTATATGGGTAAACCGGTGGCGCCGGCGCAGGCGTTCCTGGTTGCGACCAACAACTACCGCGCCAGTGGCGGTGGCGGCTTCCTGGGACTCGATGGCAGCAATGTCGTCATCGCGTCGCCCGACAATAACCGCGACATCCTGATCGCGCACATCCGCGCAGCGAAAGAACTGACGCGCGCGTCGCATGGCGCGGCGCGCAGCTGGCGGTTTGCACGGGTCGAGACGAAGGGACAGGTGGTATTCCATTCGGCGCCAGGCCTGGAAGGACTGGCACGCGAAGCGGGGCTGGGCAATGTCAGCCAGGTGAAGGCCGACGATGGCAGCGGCAAGGGGACGGCGTCGTACGCGGTTGATCTGTCGAAGTAAGCCGTTTTGCCTTCATAAATGCCGGCCCGAGGGCCGGCATTTCTTTCAGTGCACCGGCTTTTTCTCGTCCTGCACCAGCACGAACGGACTCACGACCGATGCCCACAGCGTCGCATCCGTCGCCAGCCAGGCTTGCGCCTGCTCGTCGCTGACCTTGGCCACCTGGCCATCACCCATCCAGCGCGTGATGCTGTCACGGTCGTCGTGCGCGATGCGCAGTGCGACATCGATCAGGTCCAGCGTGCTTGACACCCACACCACGCTGCCGCTGGCAAAGTGGCGCTGCAGCTCGCTCCAGGCGACGCGGCCGGTCTCGCGGTTGATCTTGTCGTGCAGTTCGGTGTCGTTCTCGGGTTTGGTCTTCATGTGCATGGTGATCTGGTCAAAGAATCTCGACCGCAGGTTGCGGCGAACCCGTCCATGTTAACCGATAGGTGTGCGCCTTGCGCACGTTGCCCACCAGCGCCGGGCGGAAGCATGCCAGGCACGTGCCGCCGGCCTGGCGCACGCTGGGGAAGATCACGCCGAGCGAACCGGCGGCCAGCAACTCGTTGGCCAGAGCCTGCGAGGCCACGTAGCTGGCCGGGTCGAGGCAATCGTCGAAAGCGGCGATGCCGCGCAGGTCGTGGAAGGTCGCGCTGAAGTCAGCCAGCAGGCACTGGTAGCTGACGCTGTCATCGAAACGGTTGATTTCGGCGTATTCGACGGTCTTGTGAAAGATGACTTCGGCCAGCGACGTGGCCGCATCGAACCCGCAGTACCAGGCGCCACGTTCGCCGTCGTTGAAACGGCTGCCTTCCGGGCGCGCATAGGTGAACGCGGCGTTGATGATGCGAAAGTTCGGCACGCCGAACACCAGTTCGTCCATGCCGATGCCAGGGGCCTGGCCGGATTCGGCGCGCAGGCGTTCATTGGTGGCGTTATCCAGGTCGAACAGGTCGCGCAGCGCGTCGGCGCTGTCGGCCAGGGGTGCGAGCACCGAGTCTTCGACATCGGCGAAGCGCGACGGGATCAGGCGGCAGGTATCGAGCTGGCGCAGCAGCGTCAGCCTTGGCGTGACGTGCGAGCTCACAGGCCGCCGCGCCTGGCGTCGAGCAGCTTGCGCACGGTTTGCATCGCCAGCAGGCCGCCGGCCTGCATGAAGGCGAGCGGCGTGCGGCCGGCAAAAATCGGGTTGGTGTTGGGCAGGCGCACCCATTCGTCGGCGAGCTTGTCGCCATACAGGATGTGCAGGCTTTTGTAGATGCCGAGCAGGTACGAGATGCGTGTGATGCGGTCGACTTCGAGCACCCGGTCGGGGTTTTTCTTCCAGTCGTAGAACGACGACGAAGACAGGCCGCCGAGCAGCTCGCGCGCGTCGTCGTCACGCAGGCCCCAGGCGGCGGCAAGCCGGAAAAAGCCCGTCAGGGCCGAACGCGACAAACGCTCGCGCTCGGCCTTGGATGTCAGGTCGACCAGCGTCGCCGGCTCGAAACGGCTCTTGGGGTAGGCATAGGCAAGGCTCATGATTCCTCCGGTTTTGGAGTATTTATACTCCAATTCGGGATCGATCGCAAGCCCCGTACGGCTGGCGCACGATCGACTCAGTCGGCGCCAACCGCGGTGATGATCGCGCCAGCGCCGGCGCTGAGCATCCAGCCCGTCATCAAGAGATAAAACATCAGCAGCGTAAACAACACCGAGACGCGGCGGGCATCCAGGCCCCCAAACAGCGGCTTCTTGTCGTAGGCGACGCCAACGAAGTAGGCGCCGAACACGGTGGCGAGGTAGTGCACGGCGCCGAACGTCTCGCCCAGTTCGCCCTTGCGCGGATGGTCGATCAGCAGGTGCGACAGGATCACCAGCACCAGGTACGGAATCGAGGCGGCCAGCGGCGGCAGGTACAGGCCGAAGCGCTCGACGAAGGTGCGCACGGCAGGGCGCTTGCGCGCCAGCAGCGGCAGGAACAGGTTGTGGATCAGGCCCGAAATCAGGATGACCTTGAGCAGCACGGCCTTGTGCAGGCTTTCCTCGCCAAAACCCAGGTTGTGCAGATTGGTTTCGGCCTGGCGGTTATTCTGCAGGAAGAACTCGGGCGACTGGATCTGCAGGATGCGCTGGAACCAGCTGATTTCTTCCAGTGCAGCCACGGCCACCAGACCGGTCAGGCCAAGCAGCACCAGCACTTCGAGCCGCATGCCGCCGTTCTTCCAGCGGTCCACCGCCACGTAGCCGAGCAGGCCCGATGTGAGCGAGAACGCCAGGAACTGCATCCATTCGACGATGCCATCCTCGACCAGCAGGCGCGAGAGCTCATGCGGATTGCCCGACCATGCCAGTGCCAGCAGCAGGATGAATGCATTGATGACGGTGGCCGAGATGATGACCGGATGTTTGTACCAGGGATGATTGACTGCTAACTTATTGACCACCAACTTGCTCCTTCAGAGACGTGAAATGTTCAGCCGCGATTGGCTGCAGCGCGGGGCCCGGTGCGGAATCGGGATCGCTATGACTTGATGGGCTGCGGTCAGCGACGCGGCGCCCCCTGCGGCGCAGCGCGCCGGCCAGCAGCGCCGCAATGGCCCAGCCAAACAGCAGCGGATCGAGCAGGGCGTCCCACAGATTCCCGCTTGGCAGGCGCAGCACCGAGAACAGGACGACCGCGCCCAGCACCGCTGTTGCAATCCCGCGCGCGTGATGCCGCACGATCGCCAGTGCGCAGGCGCCGGCCAGGATGACCGCGACGAGCGGCGCCAGGACGCTGCCGAAACCGGCGTAATAGTAACCGCTCGTGAGAAAGCCGACTGCGTCGACGTACAGCAGCGTTCCGGCCACGGCCAGCACCCCTGCCAGCGATGGCGGCATGGCCGCGCTGCGGCGGGCGCCGTTCCAGCGCTCCGTCAGGCGGACCAGGCAGCAGCCCACCAGCAGGCCGCTCGGATACTGGAACGCCAGACCCAGGTACCAGGCAGGCGACAGGTTGCCGGGCAGCGCCATCAGGGCCAGTGCGCCGCCCAGGATGGCAGCCACCCCGGTGCGCGACAGCGGCGCCGCACCGCGCCACAGCGCGCAGGCCACGGTGGCGGCGACGATCGCCCAGCCAATGCGGCCGTACACGATCTGGCTTGCGAGATCCGGCAGTGTCATCTAGGTGGAACCTTCCGGTTGAATACGGTAGCGATGGTGCGCAATCGCCTGGCGCTGCCAGGTGTAGGTAATGTGCAGTTCGTTGCCGACCTGCTGCATCGATGGGTACGAAAATTCGTCGCCGGCCGGCCCCTTGGCGATGTCGGCGATCGTGCGCCAGCTGCGCATGTCGTCCGAGATCGACAGGCGCAGGATGCTGCGCGCCGACGCGCCGCCTTCGACGTGATTATGCAGCATCAGGAACTGGCCGCTGGAAAGGCGTATCGCGGCGACCGACGTGCTGTAATTGGGCAGGTCGAGCGCCGGCAGATCGCGCCAGGTGGCGCCGCCATCGAGACTTGCCGCATGCTGGACCAGTTGCTGTTCGCTGTCGTCGCGCATCACGGCGCGCACTTCGTTCTTCGAGATGGCCACGAGGGCTGGCTGCAGTGTCGTGGTACTGTTGCCGATGCGCGCCAGCGTGGTCGGGTTGCCGTCGGCGTCGAACGCCATCAGCATCGGGTACTTGTTGCCGATCTCGAAATACACGGGGAGCCACCAGCCGCCATCGCTCAGCATCAGCGGTGCGGTGCGCACCAGCGCGCTGGTGTTGAACAGGGGCGAGGTCGGCAGGATCCGGCGCACGTGGAAGGTAGCGCCCTGGTCGTTCGACACCAGGTGCGCAATGCGCGCGGCGGCCCAGCCGCCCAGGCCCGTGGCCACCACGTACAGGTGGATCTTGCCGGCGCGGTCGGTCCAGGCGACGGGGTTGCCGATGCGGCGCACGCCGAAACCCAGTTCGGTGCCCAGCGTATCGCGGCTGGCGACCATCCTTGGCGCGCTCCACGCACCGTGGGCCCAGGTCGAGGCAAAGACTTTGACATCCGGACCGCTCTCGCGGCTGCCGGCCCACCAGAACGCGAGCATGCGATTGCCTGGCAGGGCGGCCAGCGTGCTGGCGTGGGCCGATGGCATGCCGCGCGGCGCGGGGATGTGGGCGTGCGAGAGTTCGGTAAGCGTCACGCGGCCAGGGCTCGCCGTGGTCACGGTGGGCATGGCAGCTGCACCAGACGCGCCGCGCCAGCGCAGCGCCTCCGCCGCGATCACGAGCACCAGCACGGCAAGCAGCAGGCCGCCGAGAAGGATCGCATGATGTCTAGGCGGCCGGGGGATCGCGGACTTCTCCATTCGCTTCCAGTCGAAGAACCCGGCAAGTGCGTTGCGCACGGGGTTCGGGCAATGAATTTTTCACCGGTAAAGTCATGCCAATGTCGCGGGCGCCAGCGTACGATCGTGACCGGGAAAAGGCGCTATCCTACCGTAAAGCAGCGAGAAAGAACATTGGGCGCTGATAAAAGACGCGTCGTTACGCGCCGAAACGACGCGTCGATTCGCATCCGGCGCGTCGTCGGTAACACCGCCTATACTGGCCTTTTTGACCGTTCGGGTATTGCCGCATGCGCACCATACTGACGCCATTGCTGACTGCTTCCGTTCTTGCGTGCGCTCTGCTCGCAACCGGTTGCGCGCACCATAATCCCTATTACGACGCCGCCAAAACCCATCATCGCGTCGAAGGCTTTGCGAACAATTATCCAGCCAACCCTGCGTATCAACGGCCGCCGCGCGGCTTCTTCGAGGGCTGGGCGGCGCGGATCGCCAACTGGACCGAGGACGCCGCCGTGCGTGCACCGCTTGCGCCGATCGCGCCGGTGGCGCCCGACCTGGCCTTCATTCACGCCAACCACAGCGAACCGGCGCTGACCTGGATCGGCCACGCAACGTTCCTGTTCCAGAGCGGAACCGGCGTGAACATCCTGACCGACCCCGTGTTCGACGAGCGTGCCTCGCCGCTGCCGTTCGCGGGACCCAGGCGCCATCAGGCGCCCGGTGTGGCGCTGGCCGACTTGCCGCGCATCGACGTCATCCTGCTCAGTCATTCTCACTACGACCACTTGTCGAAGGCGTCGCTGCGCGCGCTGTACCGCCAGCCGGGCGGGCCGCCGCTGCTGGTGGCGCCGCTGGGCCTCGATATCTGGCTCGCGAAGAACGTGACGGGGGGCGACCGCTCGCGCATCGTCAAGCTCGACTGGTGGGAAAAGACCGTGTACCGGGGACTGGAACTGCACCTGCTGCCGGTACATCACTGGTCGGCCCGCTCGCTGTGGGACCGCAATGCGACACTGTGGGGCGGCTTTGCCGTCACGCGTCCCGGATTTGCATTCTTCTTCTCGGGTGACCTGGGCTATTCGAAGGACATTGGCGACATCGCCGCGCGCTTCGGTGGCTTCGATCTCGCGGCCATCGGCATCGGGGCCTACCAGCCGCTGTGGTACCGCAATTCGCACGTGAGTCCCGACGAGGCGGTGCGCATCCACCGTGAGCTGCGCGTCAAGCGCAGCGTGGGCATGCATTGGGGGACCTATCCGATGGGGCAGGAGCGCCTCGACCAGGCGCCGCGCGACCTGGCACTGGCGCGCGCGGCGCAGGGTGTAGCGGACGATGCGTTCTTCGTGATGCGGCACGGGCAAACGTACAGGCCACCCATCGCGCCGTGAGTGGCGGCGGGGTGCTCATGCCCCTGGGTCAAGGCTGGGCGCGCAGGGTCAGCTTGAGAATCTCGCCGGGTTGCCAGAGCCGCATGCGCGGGCCCCAGCCACCGGCACCGCGGCTGACCACCAGCTGCATGTGGCCGATGCGGTACCAGCCCACCAGATAGGGAAACTCGCGCTGGGCCAGATACGTGAATGGCCAGACCTGGCCGCCGTGGGTATGCCCGGACAGCATCAGGTCGATGTCCTTTTGCGCAGCGCGCTCGATTAGTAGAGGGTCGGGGATGTGCGAGAGCAGGATCGTCGCACCGTCCAGCCGTTTGGGCAGCATGCGTTCGAGACCGGCATTCACGTCGCGCCCACCGCGCCGGGCGCGCCCGATATCGTCCAGGCCCGCCAAGTGCAGGCCTGGTGCGATCTCGACGTGCTGGTCGCGCAGCCACTTGACGCCGCCGGCTGCGAACTCGTGGATCGTGCCGCCGGCGTCGCCATAGTATTCATGGTTGCCAGTAATGGCCCAGACGCCCATGGCGGGCCGCAGCCGTTTGAGGACAGGTGCGAGCTGGGCGTCGTTGATCGGTTCATCTTCAACCTGGTCGCCCAGCATCACGACGGCATCCGGATCGAGGGCATTGATCTGGTCGACCCGCGCGCCAAGCCACTCTGCGCGGCGCTGCGCCCCAAGGTGCGTATCGCTGATTGCTACCAGCACGGTGCCATCGAGCGCCTTGGGCAGGCCGGGCAGGGTGACCTCCTGTTCAACGATGGCCGGTGCGCGCAACGCCTGAAAAATCGCAAAGGCGCTGACAGAGACGCCCGCGATCGCGCCAAGCGCCAGAATGCGCGGCGCCCAGGTCCGCAGCCAGAAGCCAAAGCCCGTGATGATGTCGGCCAGAAGCAGATACTGCGTCATGCAGAACAGCACGCCAAGCCACGTCATCGAGAACTGCCCCGGCCACCAGCGCCAGTCGAGCGCCGCATCCCCGAGTTGCACGCCCCACAGATAAAACGCCCACAGAAGCACAGCGCCCACCCACCAGACACGCGCCGGCACGCGCGCACGAACCGGCCCCAGCGCATACAGGCGATGCGCCACGTAAAAATGCATCAGTGAGCCGAGAAAATTGATAATGATCGAAAACATGCATGCTCCCGCCAGCAGCCAGCCAGCGCACAGGGAATGAGAGGGGAATGGCCAAACCGGCAAACCGGCTCATCATAGCGAACACGCCAGGATCATGTCGCCTGTAAGTATCCCGCCCGCAAATAGTTATCAAACAATTCGACTCTGACCCTAATTGTTAGACGGGCTCTGCAGTGAACGTAACAATTGGGGTCAGAGTCGAATTATTGGGCAATTGCCTCAATTCGAGCGACCTGCAATTGGGGTCAGAGTCGAATTATTTTGCAATTGCTCAGGGGCTTGGCCTGAGCGGTCAGGCGGATTCGGCGTGCTCGACCAGTAGCTGAACTTTGGTGACGCCGTTGTACTCATTGGCGTCGAGGCGGAAGGCGACGCGGGCGCGGTCGCTCAGGCTGTCGGTGTGGCCGAACCAGATGGCGTCGTAGCGGCGGCCGTTCTTTTCAAGCTGCAGCTTCAGGTGACGCTCTTTCAGGATGCGCTGGCTGACGACGCGGAACTCGTCGCAGAAGATCGGTGGCGCGAAGCCCTGGCCCCAGACCTGGCCGTCCATCAGTTCGATGAACTGGGTCGAATAGAACTCGTCTTCGAGAGGACCGTCGGTTTCGATGATGCGTTCGAGCTGCGCTTCGGTCAGCCATGCCTGGCCGACGGCTTCGAAGGCCTGGCAGAAGGTGTCGAAATTGTCGTGCCGCAGCGACAGGCCGGCGGCCATCGCGTGGCCGCCGAACTTGTCGATCAGGCCCGGCACGCGCTTGGACACCAGGTCCAGCGCGTCGCGCAAGTGAAAGCCCGGAATCGAGCGGCCCGAGCCCTTGATCATCCCGTCGCCGGCTGGCGCGAAGGTGAATGTCGGGCGGTAGAATTTCTCTTTCAGGCGCGAGGCGACGATGCCGATCACGCCCTGGTGCCAGCCTTCGTCGAACACGGTGATCGTGCTGGCGCCGGTCGGCTCGAACGTGTCCAGGTGCAGCAGCGCGGTGTCCTGCATCTCGGCTTCGATTTCGCGGCGCTTCAGGTTGATTTCGTTCAGTTGCTGGGCGATGGCCCAGGCGCGCCCTTCGTCGTCGGTGGTCAGGCACTCGATGCCGAGCGCCATGTCCTGCAGGCGGCCGGCCGCGTTCAGGCGCGGGCCGACGGCAAAGCCCAGGTCGAACGGGGTGGCGCAGCGCGCTTCTCGGCCGGCCACCCGGAACAGCGCCGCCACGCCGGCATGCATGCGGCCTGCGCGCATGCGCTTCAAGCCCTGTGCGACGAGGATGCGGTTGTTGGCATCGAGCTTGACGACGTCGGCCACTGTGCCGAGCGCGACCAGGTCGAGCAGGCTGTCGAGCTTGGGCTGCGTCTGTGCGTCGAATGCGCCGCGGCGGCGCAATTCAGCGCGCAGGGCCAGCAGTACGTAGAACACCACGCCCACGCCGGCCAGGTTTTTGCTCGGGAAGCCGCATTCAGGCTGGTTCGGATTGACGATCACGCGCGCTGCCGGCAGCACATCACCCGGCAGATGGTGGTCGGTAACGACGACGTCGATGCCCAGCTGATTGGCGGCCAGCACGCCGTCGACGCTGGCGATGCCGTTGTCGACCGTGACGATGATGTCGGGCGCTTTTTCGCGTGCCGTTAGCGCGACAATTTCGGGCGTCAGGCCGTAGCCGTATTCAAAGCGGTTCGGGACGATGTAGTCGACCTGCGCCCCCATCGCGCGCAAGCCGCGCAGGGCGACGGCGCAGGCGGTGGCGCCGTCGCAATCGTAGTCGGCGACGATCGTCATGCGCTTGCCGGCGCCGATGGCGTCGGCCAGGAACGCGGCGGCGGCATCGATGTGCTTCAGGCCGGACGGCGGCGACAGCGCCGCCAGCTCGCTCGAAAGCTCACGTGCATCGAGCAGGCCGCGCGACGCGTAGATGCGGGCCAGCACGGGGTGCACGCCATCCTGGCGCAGCAGTTCGGAGGTGCGGAACGGGCAAGGGCGGGTGGAAAGTCGGGTCTTCAGGGTCAATGTCTATCTCGGTCGGGTTATTTCAGTGCGCTCACCAGTGTTCTCACTTCAGTGCGTCGAGCGTCGGGCTGCGCCAGAATTTGCGCTGCGCCAGCGCGCTCGTCGTCGTCTCCAGCAGGCCTTCGCGGCTGCTCAGCACCAGCGTCAGCTTGCTCACGCGGCCCGCCTTGACGGCAGCCAGCAGCGGTGCGAACAGCGTATCTTCCAGTTGCTGCATCACCTGCAGCCAGACGCCCCAGTCGGCTGCCTGCGCCGCTTCGGCCAGCGGGCCGACCACCAGCGTGCGGTCGGTTGACAGCAGGTCGGCCAACCGGTCGAGCGTCTCGAACCGCTGATCGCCGAGCGCGCCCAGCCAGCCCGGCACGGCAACACTGGCCAGCGGCTGCGTCGCTGCGGGCGCCGTCCGGCCCGCGCCCCACATCCAGAACGCGTTCACGATCGGCAGCCGCTGCGTTTCGCGCGCGGCGTTTACCGGATGCGCATGCCACGCCATCTGGACTTCGTTCTGCAGGCGCCGGTAGGCCAGCGCCGGCTGCCCCTTCGGCATGAAATCCGTCAGGTCCATGTTCACGACCGTATCGGGCGTGGCGGTCTCGAAGCCGGTCCAGTCGTCGGCGCGCAAAAACCATGTCTGCGCATCGCCGTAGCGCAGCGCATGGCCAATGCTTTCGCAGAGTTCGGCAGCCGCGGCGAACAGCGCGCGGCTGTCGTCATCTGCCAGCGGAACCTGGCGCGTATCGGCCATCGTCAGGTGCGTGCCCGCGATCTGGATGTGACCGGGGGACACGATGTACCAGTTCCCGCCATCGGAATCCAGCCCGAAGCCGCGCATGGCGGCAACGGCCACGGCAACCCCGCCCGCGGCGCCCAGCCCGAGCGCGCGCGCCAGCCAGGTTTCGTGGGGCAGGGCATGGGTATGTTCGGCCGTCCGCGTGCGCGTGGCGCTCGACGTGCGTGAGAGCAGCAGCGCCAGCGCCGGCGTGTTCATCGCGCGGATCAGGTCGGGAGCAAATTCGGGAAGCGGCAGAGCGAACGGCAGGACGAGCGTAATATGAGCCATCCCGCTATTCTAGGGCAAATCGCCGCCGCCAGCGGATCGCCATCCCGTTTCTGCCCCGCATGCCCACTGGAATGCCCTAGTGAGTTTTTGATAATTGCGCCACAATCCCGTTTTGTCTGGCAAACTGCCGGGCTGATGCAGCCCGGCGCTGCGCTACTAATACAAAAACACAGCGGATCGGTCGACACGGACAGCATGAGCATCACCCACAAACTCCCCTACGAATGGCAGATCGGCCTGCGCTACACGCGCGCCGGCAAGCGCAGCGGCCGCAACAGCTTCATCTCCTTCATTTCGATGGCCTCGGTGGCCGGCATCGCCCTCGGCGTGGCCGCGCTGATCGTCGTGCTGTCTGTAATGAACGGCTTTCAGAAGGAAGTCACCAACCGCATGCTGTCGATGCTGGCCCACGTCGAGATTTTCGACAGCCGCGGCGCGCTGCCCGACTGGCGCGCCACCAGCCTGCAGGCGCTACGCAACCCCGAGGTCAAGGCCGCCGCACCGTTCATCGACGCGCAATCGATGCTGCTGGTCGATGGCGTCATGAAGCCGGCGCTGCTGCGCGGCGTGGCGCCGGTCGAAGAAGCGCAGGTATCGGACATCACGCGCCAGATGAAGGCCGGCAGCTTCGCATCGCTGCGCGCCGGCTCGTTCAATGTGGTGCTGGGCCGCGCGCTGGCCAAGTCGCTGGGCGTCGACGTGGGCGACCGCGTCACGCTGCTCGTGGCCAGCAGCGGCATCCTGGGCGGCGCCAGCACGCCGGGCGAGAACCCGCTGCCGCGCACGCGGGCGCTGACCGTGTCCGGCATTTTCGAGGCCGGCCATTTCGAGTTCGATTCCACGCTCGCCCTGATCAATATCGACGATGCCCAAGTAGCAACGGGCGCGACGGCGCCGGCCGGCATCCGCCTGCGGCTGCAAGACCTGCACCAGGCGCCACGCGTGGCCTACGAATTGCAGCGCTCGATGCCGGGCGAATTGATCATGCGCGACTGGACCAAGGTCAACACCGTCTGGTTCGCCGCCGTGCAGTCGCAAAAGAACATGATGTTCATTATCCTGACGATGATCGTCGCGGTGGCCGCGTTCAACCTGGTCTCGACGCTCGTCATGACCGTCAAGGACAAGCAGTCCGACATCGCCATCCTGCGCACGCTGGGCGCCTCGCCACGCGCGATCATGAAAATCTTCATGGTGCAAGGCACGCTCGTGGGCCTCCTGGGCGGCCTGCTCGGCGTGGGCCTGGGCGTGCTGGTGGCTCTCAATGTCGACGTCATCGTGCCGGCCATCGAGCGCGTCTCGGGCGTGCACTTCCTGTCGCAAGAGGTGTATCTGATCAGCGAGATGCCGTCTGAACTGCTGTGGGCCGACGTTGGCTGGATCGGCGGCGTGGCCGTGCTGCTGTCGTTCCTTGCCACGATCTACCCAAGCTGGGCCGCCTCGCGCGTGAAACCGGCAGAGGCACTGCGCTATGAGTAACCGCGCCTGTGTCGTCCGCCCCGATTCCAATCTGAAGCACGAAAATTCATGAGCATCATCCACAAACTGCCGTACGAGTGGCAGGTCGGCCTGCGCTACACGCGCGCCGGCAAGAGCAGCGGTCGCAGCAGCTTCATTTCGTTCATCTCGCTCATTTCCGTGGCCGGCATCGCGCTCGGCGTCGCGGCCCTGATCATCGTGCTGTCGGTGATGAACGGCTTCCAGAAGCAGGTCACCGACCGCATGCTGTCGGTGCTGGCCCATATCGAGGTGTTCGATGCATCGGGCAGCATGCCGGACTGGCAGGCCAGGGCGAAAGAGGCGGCGCAGAATCCGGCCGTACTGGGCTCGGCCCCCTTCGTCGAAACCCAGGGCCTGCTGGTGCGTGACGGGATCATGCGCCCGTCGATCGTGCGCGGTGTGCTGCCCGGCGTTGAAGACAATGTGTCGACGGTGGCGAAGCAGATCCGCGCCGGCAGCTTCGATGCCCTGAAGCCCGGCAGCTTCAATATCGTGCTCGGGTATGCGCTGGCGCGCGCGCTGGGCGTGGGCATGGGTGACAAGGTCACCATGGTGCTGGCCCAGGGCCAGGTCACGCCGGCCGGCATGGTGCCGCGCACGCGCAGCTTCACGGTGGCCGGCATCTTCGAGGCCGGGCACTTCGACTTCGATGCGGCGCTGTCGTTCGTGCACATCGAGGATGCGCAGCGGCTCGAGCGCCAGCAGGCGCCATCGGGCCTGCGCCTGCGCATCGCGAACATGCGCGAAGCGCCGCAAGTTGCGGCCGAATTGAAGGCCTCGATGAAGGGCGACCTGGTCGTGCGCGACTGGCCCAAGCTCAACGCCAACTGGTACGCTGCGGTGCAGACCGAAAAAAAGATGATGTTCATCATTCTGACGCTGATTATCGCGGTGGCCGCCTTCAACCTGGTGTCGAGCCTCGTGATGACGGTGACCGAGAAGCAGGCCGACATCGCGATCCTGCGCACGCTGGGTGCCTCGCCCGGCTCGATCATGAAAATCTTCATGGTGCAGGGCGCGGTCGTCGGTGTGCTCGGCACGCTCGCGGGCGTGGCCATGGGCGTGGGCGTGAGCAAGAACATCGGTGTCATTGTCCCGTTCATCGAACGCTTGCTGGGCGTGGAGTTCTTATCCAAGGATATCTATTTGATCAGTACCGTGCCGTCCGAGCTGTACACGCCGGACGTCGTCACCATCGGCATCGTGTCGGTGGTGCTGGCCTTTGCGGCCACGATCTACCCAAGCTGGGCCGCCTCGCGCGTGAAGCCGGCAGAGGCGCTACGCTATGAATAATCTGATGAACGATTCGATGAACCACGTGAACAACACCAACGACGTACCCGTGCTGGCCTGCCGTGGCCTGGGCAAGACCTTCAACCAGGGTGATGCCATCGTGCGCGTCATCGACGGCATCGACTTTGCCGTCTATCGTGGCGAGCGCGTGGCGATTGTCGGCGCGTCCGGCTCGGGCAAGTCGACGCTGCTGCACCTGCTCGGCGGCCTGGATACGCCGAGCAGCGGCACGGTCAGCCTGCGCGGCGAGGATTTTGCGAGCCTGTCCGAATCCCGGCGCGGCGAACTGCGCAACACGGCGCTGGGCTTCGTCTACCAGTTCCATCACCTGCTGCCCGAATTCACGGCGCTCGACAACGTCATGATGCCGCTGCTGATCCGCCGCATGCCGCGCGCCGAGGCGCTGACGCTGGCGCAGGCAATCCTCGAACGCGTGGGCCTGGGCAAGCGCGTCATGCACCGGCCCGGCGAATTGTCCGGCGGCGAGCGCCAGCGGGTCGCGCTGGCGCGCGCACTGGTCACGCAACCGGCCTGCGTGCTGGCCGATGAACCGACCGGCAACCTCGATCACACGACCGCGCAGATCATCTTCGACCTGATGCTCGAACTGTCGCGCACCCTGGGCACCGCGTTTGTGATTGTCACGCACGACATGGAACTGGCGCGCCGCTGCGACCGCGTGCTGCGCATGACCGAGCACGGGCTGCAGGCTGCAGAGGGCTGACGCCATGTGGATCGATACGCACGTTCACCTCGACGCCCGCGAATACGGCGGCGATGGCGCTGGCGTCGCGCGCAGGGCCGAAGCGGCCGGCGTCTCGATGATCGTCATCATGGCGGTCGAGCGGGGCAATTTCGATACCGTTGCCGCGCTGGCCGCGGGCAGCCCGAACGCCTGCTACGCGCTGGGCATCCATCCGATGTGCGTGCCGCAGGCACACGATGACGACCTGGCGTACCTGCGCACGCGCGTCGAAGCGGCGATGGGCGATCCGCGCTTCGTGGGCATCGGTGAAATCGGCCTGGATTTCTTCATCCCCGAACTCACCACGCCCGAGATGCGCGAGAAGCAGGCGCGGTTCTTCCGCGAACAGCTGCGCATTGCGCGCGACTTCGGCTTGCCAGTGATGACGCATGTGCGCCGCTCGCAGGACCAGGTGCTCAAGCACCTGCGCCAGATCCGCCCGCCGAGCGGCATCGCGCATGCCTTCAATGGCAGCTTCCAGCAGGCGCAGAATTTCATCGACCTGGGGCTGCACCTGGGCTTCGGCGGCAACCTGACTTTTACGCGTGCACTGCAGATCCGGCGCCTCGCCACCGAGTTGCCGCTCGACTGGATCGTGTTGGAAACTGACTCACCCGACATCGCCCCCAGCTGGATTCATCCGGGCCGCAACAGCCCCGAGAATTTGCCGGGCATCGGCGCGGCACTGGCAGAATTGCGCGGCCTGGACACGGATGTCGTGCGCATCGCTGCCCATCGCGCCTCGCTGGCCGCCATCCCGCGCCTGGCCGGTTTGTGTGCTGCCGTCTAGCCAGCCGGCCCGGCGAAGTTCCCGAAACGGCGCCTGGCATCTGTGACACCTGACAAAACGCCATCAGTACGGCGTGCCAAGATGTGCTTCCCCGCGAAGCGCATTGGATGGACAGGAGGTTCACGTGGACAACGCCAGCGAATTCCTGCGCATGCTGCAGAACGACCGTTCGCTATCGGGGGCGCACCGGCCCATCCGGCTGCGTCTCGGCCATGCTGATCATCCACTTGCCACCATCCTGTTGCCGCAGCGTGTCACGGGCAGCGAAGCCATTTGCGGCGGCCTCGAGTACACCGTCACGTGCGTCGCATCCACACCGCGCCTGCCGCTCAAGGAACTGATCGCGCTGCCGGCCGAGATCGGGCTCGTCACCGATCGTGGCGGCTTGCGCGGCGTGTGCGGCATCGTGGCCGAAGCACGCGCCGGCGATTTCGACGGTGGCCTGGGCGTGTACCAGCTGGTGATCCGCGACGCGCTGGCGATCATGGAAAAGCGCATCAACAGCCGCGTGTTTCGCTACCAGAACGAACTTGAGATCGTGCAGGTGCTGTTCGATGAATGGCGCCTGTCGAACAGCGTGCTGGCCAGCGCCTTCGATTACGAACTCGATCCGCTGTTCGACCCGCGCCAGTTTCCGCCGCGCGAGCAGACCATGCAATACAACGAGTCCGACGCCGCCTTCGTGCGCCGCCTGCTGCGCCGGCGTGGCGTGGCCTGGACCTTCCGCCCGGGCCACGCGCGCAGCAGGCCGATGGGCAGCGAACGCGACGCTTCACCTGCCCACACGCTGGTGCTGTTCAACGATCCCAACACGCTGCCCCGCAATAGCGCCGGCGCCGTGCGGTACCACCAGGGCGGCGCCAGCGAAGAGCGCGACACGATCGTGTCGTGGTGCGCCGCGCGCCGCTTGCAGGCCGGCAGCACGACGCGGCACAGCTGGGATTATCGCAATCCGCTGGGCACCAGCTTCATGACGGCCACCGCGCGCGGCATGGCCGACCAGGGGCCCAGCGGCAATGGGCTGGCCGCCAGCCTGGACGACTACCAGGTCGAGATGCCCCATGCCGGCAACGATGTCGAAGACCACTGGCGCTTGGGGCAGCTGCGCATGAACCGGCACGAGCTCGACACCAAATGCTTTCATGGCGCGGGCACCGTACGCGACCTGCGCGCCGGCGAGTGGTTCACCCTTGGCGGCCATCCCGAGATCGACACGCACCCGCCCGCCGAACGCGACTTCGTCATCACCGCACTGCAGGTCGAGGCCGAGAACAACCTGCCGGCTGACGTTGCGCAGCGCGTGCGGCGGCTGATGGGAACGGCGCTCACTGGCGCCGACTGCGCGTTTGCGGCGACGGTGCTGGCGTCAGTGGCCGGGGCTGCGCTGGCGCATGCGCCCGCATCTTCGGCTGCATCCGGCGCCATACGCGTGCGGGTCAGCTTCGACGCCGTGCGGCGCGGCATTCCGCTCGCCCCCGGGTTCGACCCGCGTACCGACCTGCCGCATCCGCAACTGCAAAGTGCCATCGTGACCGGTCCGCCCGGCGAAGAAGTCCATTGCGATGCGCTGGGCCGCGTCAAGATCCGCTTTCCCGGCATGCGCACGGACGACCACCGGCACGCACATGGGGCGGGGGCGTCGGGTACGCCCGCCGACTCGGCCTGGGTGCGCGTCGCGTCCAACTGGGCCGGGGCTGGCGCCGGCAGCCAGCAGCAATCGGGCACGCTTGGCATGCCGCGCGTGGGCACCGAGGTCCTGGTGGCGTTCATGGGCGGCGATCCCGACCGGCCCGTGATCCTGTCACAGCTGTACAACGAGCGTTCGCAGCCCCCGGCGCTGAGCCGCGCGGGCGGCTTGCCGGGCAATCGCTACCTAGCCGGCATGCGCAGCCGCGAGATTGGCGGTGCGCGTGGCGGGCAGTTGCTGTTCGACGACACACCAGGCCAGATCGGCGTTCAGCTGGCGAGCGATCACGCGGCTGCCGAACTCAATCTGGGCTGGCTGTCCGATCCTCGCTCGAGTGGCACGGCCAGGGCACGCGGTGAGGGCGCCGAACTGCGCAGCAACAAGGCCGTTGCCGTGCGCGGCGGCGAAGGCATCCTGCTCAGTGCCGGCGGCAGCGACGCCGATGGTGGCGCCCAGCTCGAACGCGGCGCGCTCGTCGGCATCGCCGAGGTGATGCACGGCGTGCTCGATGAACTGGGCCGGCTGGCGGGCGCGCACGGCGAAGAGCAGGCGGCCAGCCCGCGCCTGGCCGAGCTTACCGAACGCCTGCGCCGCTGGCATGACGGTTCCAGTGTGGCCCCAGGTCTGGCGCAGGGCGGCGCGCCGATGGTGGCGGTGAGCGCGCCGGCCGGGGTGATGCTGGCCAGCGACGACGCCATCGCGCTGGGCGCGCGGACCAAGATCGACATCGTCTCGACCGGCGACACCGAACTGGCGGCCGGGCGCAGCTTGTTCCTGCGGGCGTCGCGCGCGCTCAGCCTGTTCGCCTATGACCTGGGCATGAAACTGATTGCGGCGCGCGGCGACATCGTCGTCGAAACGCACAAGGGCGATATCGAGATCAAGTCGTCCAACCGGATTCGCCTGATCGCCGCCACCGGCATCGAGCTCGAAGCGCCGTCGGTCAAGGTGGTGTCGCAGGGCACGCAAACCGACTGGCACGGCGGCGCGATCACCCACCAGAGCAGCGGCAACCACGTCATCAAGGCCGCCAGCGTCGACTACCTCACAGGCGGTGGCGGCATGCCGGCTGGCCTGCGGCTGCCGGCCACCATCCTCGAAACCGATGAGCGCGTGGTGGTCATCGACCGCCAGACCAATCTGCCGGCCAGGGGGCAGCGCTATGTGGCACAGCACGAGGACGGCACCCGCATCGAAGGCATCACCGACGATGAAGGCCGCACGGGCATCCTTCACAGCTACGCCATGGGCGACATCGAAATCCGCTTGCTGGCCGATGACCAGTCCAGCGATCCGACGCCCGCCAGCACGGACAGAGCATGAGCGAGCCGACCCGGCCCATTCACCAGCCCACCGTCGAGCGCGACGGCAGTCTGGTGGCCCACACGGTCGCCACGCCAGTCGCATTCAAGGTGCGCGCCCGCGTCACGATCGGATCGCGCAAGGTCATTCCCGTTATTTTTGTTCCCGGCAGCATGGGCTCGAACCTGCGGGCGCGCGCCGGCTTGAACAAACGTGACGACGACGCCCTGCGGCCGGGCGAGCTTGCATGGCGGCCACCGAATCACCTCGCCGGCAAATACCGCGAGGCCGACGTATGGCAAACGCGCGCGCCTGCACTGCGCCAGCGCATCCTCGATCCCGCCATTCTCGAGGTGGACCCTGACGGCGAACTCGACTTCCCGCTCTGCGGCCTGGAGCCGGACGTCATGCGTGAGCGGGGCTGGGGAGAAATCCACGCCGACTCGTACGGCGCGCTGCTGGTCGACCTGCAACGCAACCTGGACAAGACGTTCCAGCTCTCACCCAAGGGCGCGCGCATGGTGCGTCAGCACTGGAAGCGGGTCATGCAGTGCAACCCCGAACGCTGGGGCGTGCGGCAGATCGAGCATGTCACCGAAGCCGAACTCGAACACTACGCCGGCTACCAGTATCCGGTCTATGCCTTCGGCTACAACTGGCTGGCGTCGTGCGACGTGGCGGCAAAACGCCTGCGCGCACGGATCGCCGGGATACGCGCCTTCTGGACCAACCGCAAGCATGCATGCCGCCACGTGATCCTGGTAACCCACTCGATGGGCGGACTGGTCGCGCGCGCCTGCGCGCGCCTGAGCGAGGGGGCAGGTGGCGCCTCGGATATTGCCGGCATCGTGCACGCCGTGATGCCGGCGCTGGGCGCCCCGGTGGCGTACCGGCGCATGGCCTGCGGCACCGAGGCAGGCAACTTCACCAACGGGCCACTGGCCAATTTTGCGGCGTCCGGGTTCGCCGACATTGCCGGCGACACGAGCGCCAAGACGATGCCGGTGATGGCGGTGGCGCCCGGCCTGCTGCAACTGCTGCCGAATCATCTGTACCCGGCGCCGTGGCTGGTGATCAAAACGTTGCGTGGCGTGAGCGCGCACGAGGATCTGCGCGACATCGTGTCACTGCCGGCTGGCAATCCCTACGATATGTATCGGGACATGACGTCGTGGCACCGGATGATCGACCCGGCGTTGGCGGACCCGGCGCAGCGCTACGCCAAGCTGCATGGGGGGCCGGTCAAGAAAATTCTCGATGCAATCAACGAGGCGGAGCGCTTTCATCGCCAGGTTCTGGGCGTCGAAGGGAAGGGCGGCAAGAGCACGCCGTACTATCACCGCCACTCCTACGCTTTTTACGGCGCGGACAAAACGCTGAAAGCGTATGGCAAGATTCGCTGGGTGGCGCGCATGCCCTCGACGTCGCCAGCCGTGCTCACGACCGCCAACGTGCGGGCGGCAAAGCTGGTCGCCGATGGTAAGAAAGGCAGTGCCGACACGCGCGAGGTGGAAACCGCGAACGGTGTCCGGCTGCGCTTTGTCTTGTGGCCGCAGGACGAACAAGGCGATGAAACCGTGCCGCTGCAATCCGGCGCAGGGGCGGCAGCGCACGTGCGCGGCGCGTTCGCACCAACGGGTTTTCGGCACCAGGACAGTTTCCAGCACGAAGACATGCTGCTGCTGACGCGCCATCTCATCGTCAAGATCGTTCAGGAAGTCCGATGAAGCGGCTGAAAAGCCGCCATGTGCGTTGGGTCGGTATAGCGATGGCGTCAGCCCTGACGCTGGTGTCCTTTCTCGCGAACTCGTTCCAGACCGACGAGGATAGGCAAAAGGTGGCAAAGATGACCGACACGATGAAGACCGTCTGCGTGGGCCGTTTCCTGATCGACCTTCCCGCCGAGGCGACGGTGCGTCTGCGACGTGGCTTCGTCGGCGGTTACGACGTTGCCAGCACCGATCGTGAAACGGACGACGACTTCACGGAACGTCTTGGCGCACTGGAAAACACGCTGCTTGACGGGAAAGACGAGTACGGCAAGCTGGAGTCGGCGAAGGACTTGCTGTCTGCGACGGGGCAGGGCAAGGTGTTCGTACACAACCGGCGCCCGGCCCAGACCATCGAAAACGGTCATATTGTGGCCATTGAGGACGTGGACGTGCATGGCCTGTTGAGACTACCCCACGTCAGCATCGACGCGCAGGCGCAGGGCATGGCGCCGGGCAGCGGGGACGGCCTGGCACGCGTGCTGCGCCGGTTTCGCGCGATGCAGCTTGGCGAGATCCCGCGCGAGCCGGGATTCTGCCTTGGCCACGCCATCGTGCTTGACCCATATGACGACGCCGACACGGAAAGCGTCGTGCTGTTCGCCGGCCTGCCGGGCCATCCTGACGTGAGTATCGTGCTCTCGTCGATGGCAGGGGTGACGCCCGCCCCGCGCCTGCTCAAACGGCATGCGATCACGGTCGACCGCCGTCCGCTGTTCATGCAGCTTGCGTTCTCGCATCTGCGTGAAGCGGCGCGCGCCATCAATGGCCTTGACGGCGACGAACTGGTCATGCGGGTGCGCGAACCCAATTTCACGACCGGCTATTCGTTTCAGTGGGAAATGCCCGGGCGCCAGGCGGATGTCAACATGCCGTTCATGACACTGGAACTGGCCGCCGGCACCAATCCGGCCAGTGGCGGCAAGCCGGTGCAGTCGACGTTGTCCGAGGGGGCGCTGATCGATCTGTGGGACCGGATCGCCGGCAGTCTCCGACTGCGGCCAGTACTCCAGGCGCCAGCGGTTGTCGAACCGCCGGCCACTGCGCTCGGCGCCATCGCGCTGGCCGGAGACAGTTGTCCGCACACGGGCTGGTGGCAATGTACCGAAGTGAACGCTCGCGTGCGCGTCTACAACGGGCAACGCCAGTTCATCGCCGAAGGCAAGCGCATGCCGCAAGCGCTGCTGCTGCCGCAGCCAACCGTCTGGCAGCGGGTCAGGGGTTTGCAGCCCAGCTATGAAAGCCGGAGCCCGACTCGCTGGCGTCTGGCGGACAAACGCCACCGTCCCCGTGCGCCGGTTCACGCCGCGCCAGCGACTGCCGTGACCGGGTTAGCCATCGCGGCGCACGTGCGCGGTCCCGTCCCCGTCCTTGAGCCCGACCTTGCTCCCGTCATTGCCCCCGTCATTGCGCCCGACCTTGCGTCCGGTGTTGCGCCTGACCCGGGCCTCATGCCACACGACGACGCCCTGATCGGCAGCGTCGCGCAAAGCAGTGCAGCCTGTCCGGCCAGCGGATGGTGGCGCTGTGACGACAGCGAGGCGCTCGATGGCACGCGCTGGTTTGCTGCCGGCAGTCAGCTGCCACGTGCATCGTTCGCACAACGCGTCCGCCGGCACAGCAGCTGGACACTGGTGCGGCTTGCAAGCGAGCCTTGAGTGCATCGATCCGATCCGGACAGCCGCTTGACGCGGAAACACGAAGGAGATGTCATGGACGACCCGGTGACGCGCCAGAACGACTGGATGGTCCGCCCGACCGCCGTGGCGACGCCCAGGTTCATCGTCGCTGCAATGGCGATCGGGCGCAAGTCGAGCGTCAGCCGCCCGGCCGCCTGACCGACGCTCGTTCGCTAACCCATGCGCAGCGCCATCCTTGCCTTCACCGCAGGCGCTGCCTGGCTCCAGACCCGGCCCGCATTGCCAGAACCAACCAGTCTTGCAGCGTGCGTGGCCACGGCCATCGTCGTTTGCGTGATCCTGCGCGGCTTGCCCCGCAAGCTGATTGCCGGCCTGCTGCTCGGCGCCTGCTGGGCAGCGTTGTTTGCCCACACTGCGCTGGGCGACGCATTGCCGCTCGCGGACGAAGGCCGCGAGATCGCCGTGACCGGCGTCGTCGCGAGCCTGCCGCACCGCTTCGACGGCGGCGTGCGTTTCCAGTTCGACGTCGCGCACGTCGACACGGCCGGCGCCACCGTGCCCGCCACCATCATCCTGTCCTGGTACAGCGCCAGCGCCGCCGATCCGGCCTTCGTGCAACCGGGCGAACGCTGGCGCCTTGTCGTGCGCCTGCAGCGCCCGCACGGCAACGCCAATCCGCACGGCTTCGATTACGAGGCATGGTTGCTGGAACAGGGCGTCCGCGCGACGGGCTACGTGCGCCCGGCCGGCCCGCGCAATGCCCGCCTGGCGGCATGGACGCCGGACGCCGGTTATGCGCTGGAGCGGGCGCGGGGCTGGCTACGCAGCCGCATCCTGGCGGTCCTGAACGGCAAGCCGTATGCGGGCGTGATCGTCGCGCTGGTGATCGGCGACCAGCGCGGTATCGACCAGGCGTCGTGGGACGTGTTCAACCGCACCGGGATCAGCCACCTCGTCTCGATCTCCGGCCTGCACATCACGATGCTGGCGGGCCTGGCTGCGTGGGCGACGTCGTGGCTGTGGCGCCGCTCACTGTTCACCGGTGCGAGGCTGCCATTGCACCTGCCCGCCCAGAAGGCGGCCGCGCTGGCGGGCGCCCTGGTAGCGCTGCTGTACGTGCTGCTGGCAGGCTTCGGCGTGCCGGCCCAGCGCACTTTCTACATGCTGGCGGTGGTCGCGCTCGCGCTGTGGTGCGGGCGCATCACCTCAATGTCACACGTGCTGTGCCTGGCGCTGGGCGTGGCCGTGCTGCGCGATCCATGGGCGATGCTGTGGCCGGGTTTCTGGCTGTCGTTCGGGGCGGTGGCGGCGATCCTGTATGCGTGCAGTGGCCGCCTGGGCGTGCCCACGCGCGGCTGGCGCGCCGGCCTCGTGGTGGCGGCGCGCACCCAGTGGGCCGTCACGCTGGGCCTGGCGCCGCTCACGCTGCTGCTTTTCGGGCAGGTGTCGCTGGTCAGCCCCCTTGCCAACGCGGTGGCCATTCCCGTGATCAGCCTGTTCGTGACGCCGCTGGCGCTGGCCGGCAGCGTGCTGCCGTCGCCGCTGGCCGATCTGGTGCTGGGCAGCGCGCACCTCGCGATCGTCGTCCTGGTGTGGCCCCTGACGTGGTTGGCCGCGCCCGCGCTGGCCGTGTGGACCGCGCCCGCGCCGACACCGTGGATCCTCGTGCTGGCCCTGGCCGGCACCGCATGGATGCTGGCGCCGCGCGGCTGGCCGCAGCGCTGGGCGGGCCTGGCCGCGTGGACGCCGCTGTTGACGCACCTGCCGCAGGTGCCGGCCGCAGGCCGATTCGACGTCACAGCTTTCGATGTCGGCCAGGGCATGGCGCTGCTGGTCGAAACGCAGCACCACCGGCTGCTGTACGACACCGGCCCGCTGTACGCCCCCGGCGCAAGCGGCGCCACGCGCGTGATCCTGCCGTATCTGCGCGGCCGGGGTATCGGCCGGCTCGATGCACTGGTGATTTCGCACAGCGACCTCGATCACGTTGGCGGCGCCGAGGCAGTGCTGCAGACGGTACGGGTAGGGCAGCTGATCTCGTCACTTCCCGATGGCCACCGGTTGCTGGGCAAGACCACGCACCCCGCCCGTTGCAGCGCCGGCCAGGCCTGGCACTGGGATGGCGTGCGCTTCGAGATGCTCGCACCCGATGGCGCCAGCTACGCCAACCCGCGCCTGAAAAGCAATGCGCGCAGTTGCGTGCTGCGCATCAGCGCGGGCGGCAAGGCGATCCTGCTGGCCGGCGATATCGAAGCGGCACAGGAAGCCGCGCTGCTGGACACCAATGCCGACCGTCTGCGCGCCGACGTGCTGCTGGCGCCGCACCATGGCAGCGGCACCTCGTCGAGCGCAGCGTTCCTGCAAGCGGTGGCGCCGACAGTCGGGATTTTCCAGGTAGGTCATCGCAATCGGTATCGCCACCCGCAAAAGCTCATCTACGCGCGCTATGGCGCCATGGGCATCGAGCGCATTCGCACCGATGAACGTGGCGCGGTTACCCTGTCGTTCGGGCCAGGTCTGGACGTGACAACCTACCGTACGACCCACGCCCGCTATTGGTACGGGCGCTGAGCCGCAGACGTCATCGTCCGGCCGCAGGCAGCGTGATCGTCACCTGCAAGCCCCCGCCATCGCGATTGGCCACCAAAATCTCGCCGTCATGTGCCTGCACGACACGTTGCGCGATGGCCAGTCCAAGACCGTGCCCGTCGACACCGGTGCGCGATGCGCCGGAGCGGAAGAACGGCTGGAAAATCGCGGAAAGATCTTCGGGCGCGATGCCCGGCCCCCGGTCGCACACCTCGACCCGTGCCACGCCATCCACGGCGCGCACGGACACCGCCACGACGCCGCCCGGCGCGCCATGTCTGGCTGCATTGCGCACCACGTTCTCGAGCGCGCTCCAGAGCAGGTCCGGGTCGCCGCTGACGTTGACGCTGTCGTCGGCGTCGAAGTCGACGCGCAGTGCCGCGCCGTGATCGTCGGCGGCCCGGGCCTGGCCGGCCTCGAAGCGCGCATCGGCGACAAGACCATCGACCAGCTCCACCAGATCCACCGGCTCGCGCCGCAGCACGTCGGGCGACGCTTCCAGGCGCGACAGCGTCAAGAGTTCGCCGATCAGCTTGTCCATGCGGTTGCTTTCGCGCTCGATGCGTTCGAGCGTGATGCCGATCTTGTCCGGCTGCTGGTGCGCCAGGCCCAGCGCCGCCTGCATCCGCGCCAGCGGCGAGCGCAGTTCGTGCGAGACGTCGTGCAGCAGGCGGCGCTGGCCATCCATCAGCGCGCGCAGGCGTGCGCTCATGCGGTCGAAGTCGCGGCCCAGGTCGACCAGTTCGTCGCCGCCCTTGGCGCCGGGACCGAAGCGTGGCGCCAGGTCACCGGCGGCAGCGGCCTCGAAGGCGCTGCGCAGGGCGCGGATGGGGCGTGAGAAATACCAGGCCAGTAGCGCCGCGAACAGCAGGCTGGCCAGCACGGTGGCGCCGATTACGACGCTCTGGCCGATACGGCGCCGCGGGCCAGGACCGGGCCCGAGGCCAGGCGTCAGCGTATCAGGGCCGATACCGTCGCGCAGCCCGTCCTGACGACCGGCGTCGCGGCCGATCTGGCGCCCGAAGTCACGCGATACGAATGCGATGTACTGCTCGCCGCCCGGGCCGACCAGGCGCCGCGCGCCGCGCCACACGGCACTGTCGCCAGCCTGGGCGCCATCGCGAAGTTCACGTTCGACTGCATGCATCAGTTCGGCCGGCACCGCGCGGCCCAGCAGTTCGTGGCGCGCCGCGTCGAGCACGAACAGTTGTGGGCGCCGCATGTCGGGCAGCAGGCTGCGCAGGGCGGGCAAGCCGCCGTGGCGCAGCGTGGCGGCGGCGGCGTCGAGCGCGATCGCTGCCGGTGGGCCGCTGTCGAGCACGGGCGTGGCGCGCTGGCGCGCCTGATCGCGCAGCCAGAACACGCCGCCCACGCCAATGGTTGCGGCCACCTGCGCCAGCAGGATGCACAGGAAGAACTTCCAGAACAACCGGCCCATGCTACTCCTTGATCAGCTGGTAGCCCTGGCGGTAGATCGTCTGCAGGCACGAGCGGCCGTCGGCCAATGGCCCCAGCTTGTGCCGCAGGCTGCTCAGGTGGACGTCGATATTGCGATCGAACCGCGCCAGCGGCCGGCCCAGGCCCTGTTCGGACAAATCGTTCTTGCTGACCGGGCGGCCGGCATTGCGGGCCAGGACTTCGAGCAGATTGAATTCGGTGCTGGTCAGGTCGAGATGCTGGCCGTCCCAGGTAGCGCGGCGCTGTTCGGGCAGCATCGTCAGCTTGCCGACGCTGAGCACGACCCCCGGGCCGCTCTCTGGCACAGCCTGGGTGCGGCGCAGGATGGCGCGTACGCGCGCCGTCAGTTCACGTGGCGTGCACGGCTTGGCCACGTAATCGTCGGCGCCCAGTTCGAGGCCCAGAATACGGTCGGCGTCGTCACCGCGCGCCGTGAGCATCAGCACCGGCATGCGGCTGCCGGCGCGGATCTGGCGCAGCGCTTCGATGCCGCCCGCGCCGGGCATCATGACATCCAGGACCGCGATGGCGTAGCCGCCGGTCAGCGCGGCGCGCGCGCCGTCCTCGCCATTGTGCATGCAGGTGACGGAAAAGCCTTCCTGTTCGAGGTATTCGGCAAACATGCCGACCAGTTCGACGTCGTCGTCGATGAGCAAAACGTGATTCATGGCGACAGGATAGCGCAGCAGGTCGGCGCCGTCTGCGGTGCTTTACGCGGATTTACCTGGCTTAGACGCGCTTTACACGTCGCCGCCACACAATGGCCGCTCTGATAACACGAGAGGTCTTCGATGACACGACCAGCTTCCCCGCGCCCCACACTATCCGGATTGCGCGCCGCGACGGCGTTCTCCGTCTGCTTGCTGACCGCGCCCACGGTCCTGGCCCAGCCGATGCCGCCACCGGGCGGTCCTGGGCGCGACGGCCCGCCGTTCGGTCAATGGCACGAGCGCGACGGCGAAGCCGGCCCGTTCGGCACGCCGCCATTCCTGCGCGGCCTGAACCTGAGCGAAGCGCAGAACGAGCGCGTCTTCACGATCCTGCACGGCCAGGCGCCCCGGCGGCGCGCGCTGGACCTTGCCGGGCGCAAGGCCGACGCGGCGCTGCGCGCGGTGGCCCGTGCACCGGAATTCGACGGGGCCGCAGCATCCGCCGCCGCGCAGGCGCTGGGCCAGGCGATCGCCGACCAGGAGCTGCTGCGGCTGCAGACACGCGCCATGCTCAAGGCAGTGCTCACACCACAACAGCGTGCGCAGCTTGACGCGCCGCGTGGCAGGGACCGCAAAGCCGATCATGAACAACACGATATCCATGAGGGAGACCGCAGAAAATGACCGCAGCACGCCATCATCAAGACACCGAGCAGCACGCCGACCACGACGCTGACCACCACCGGGGCCTCGCTGCCGACGTTGCCCGCATGCTGACCCGGTCAGCCACCCGGCGCCAGTCGCTGCGCTGGCTGTTTGTCGGCGCGGGCAGTGCGGTCTTGCCGCTTGCCGGCTGCGGCGGCGGCGTCAGCGCCGATGATGGCTTCGGGTTGTCCAGTTCCACCACAACCACGGGCGCCGCCAGCACGGGCAGCGGCAGCGCGGTGTGTTCGGTGATTCCCGAAGAAACCGGCGGCCCCTACCCGGGCGACGGCACCAATCGCAATGCCAATGGCGTGGCCAATGCGCTGGTCCTGTCGGGCATCGTGCGCAGCGATATCCGGACCAGCGTGGCCGGCGCCAGCGGCGTGGCGGCCGGTGTGCCGCTGACGATCCGCCTGAAGATCGAGAACGTGGCGCAGGGCTGCGCGGCGGCCGCCGGCGCGGCGGTCTACCTGTGGCACTGCACGCGCGAAGGGGGGTACTCGATGTACAGCAGCGGCATCGTGAGCGAGAACTACCTGCGCGGCGTGCAGGAAGCCGATAGCGAAGGCTACGTCACGTTCACGACCATCTTCCCCGGTTGCTATGACGGGCGCATGCCGCACGTGCACTTCGAGGTCTATCCGTCGCTGGCCAAGGCGACGAACGCCGCGAACCGCATCAAGACATCGCAGTTCACGTTCCCGCTGGCGATTGCCAATGAGGCCTATACCAGCAGCGGCTATGCGAGCAGCATCGGCAATCTGGCGCGGATGAGCTTCGCGCTTGACAACGTGTTCAGCGACGGCACGGCGCTGCAGATGGCGAGCGTCACGGGCACGGCCAGCCAGGGCTACAGCGCCACGCTGACAGTTGGCGTAAATTGGTGAATACGCTCTAAACGCGCTCCCAAGATCGGGGCCGGGGCCGGAGACGCCATTACAATGGGCCGCATAATTTGGCCACCATCCCCGGCCACCATCCCTGACCACCATCGCTGACCATGCCCAAACCGCTGCTGCACTTCGCCCACGGGAACAGCTACCCGGCTGGCACCTACAACCGCCTGCTGGCGCAGCTTGCCGAACACTACGACGTGCGCACGCTGGACATGCATGGCCACGATCCGCGCTACCCGGTGGGCGATGGCTGGAACACGCTGACCGACGAGCTGATCGCGCACCTCGAAGGCTACGGCCAGCCGGCGATCCTTGTTGGCCATTCGCTGGGCGGCGCGCTGTCGACGATGGCGGCGCGGCGCCGGCCCGATCTGGTACGTTGTGTGGTGATGCTCGATTCACCCGTGGTGGCCGGCTGGCGCGCGCTGGTCTGGCGCCTGGCCAAGCTGGCGGGGTGGGGCGCACGGCTGTCGCCGGCGCGCTTTTCGTACAAGCGGCGCGAGCACTGGCCGGACCGTGACGCCGCCTACCGCCACTTCCACGCGAAGTCGATCTTCCAGGCCTGGGCGCCGGGCGCGCTCGACGACTACATGGAGCACGGCCTGGCGCCGCATCCCGACGGCGTCACGCTGCGCTTCCGGCGCGACGTCGAATCCGCCATTTACCAGTCCCTGCCGCACCACATGGGCGCCGTGATCCGCGCGCCGTTCCCGGTGCCCGTCGGCTTCATCGCCGGCACCATGTCTGAAGAGATGCGGCAGGCAGGACTCGCCTCCACGCGCAAGCTGGTGGGCGAGCACCTGGCCATGATCGAAGGCGGTCATCTGTATCCGCTCGAAAAACCGGCCGAAACGGCGCGGCTGGTTCACGCGATGATCAAGCGTCTGCTTGGCGGCACCAAGGCGGCAGGGTAACAAATCAATCGTTGTCAAAGCCTCACGGCCAGCGCCTTTTCGCGTAAAATCGCGTGATTTTCTCCCTGCTGGAAACCCACAAATGACTATCAAGAGCGACAACTGGATCCGCCGCATGGCGCAAAGCACTGGCATGATCGAGCCATTCGAGCCGCAGCAGGTGCGCGAGCAGGATGGCCGCCGGATCATCTCGTTCGGCACCTCGTCGTACGGCTATGACATCCGCTGCGCCGATGAATTCAAGGTCTTCACCAACATCAACAGCACGATCGTCGACCCGAAGAATTTCGACTCGAACTCGTTCGTCGACATCAAGAGCGACGTCTGCATCATCCCGCCGAATTCGTTCGCGCTGGCGCGCACGATCGAATACTTCCGCATCCCGCGCAACGTGCTGACGATCTGTCTGGGCAAATCGACCTACGCGCGCTGCGGCATCATCGTCAATGTCACCCCGTTCGAACCCGAATGGGAAGGCTACGTGACGCTCGAGTTCTCGAACACGACGCCGCTGCCCGCGAAGATCTACGCGGGCGAAGGTTGCGCGCAGGTGCTGTTCTTCGAAAGCGATGAAGTCTGCGAAACGTCGTACAAGGACCGTGACGGCAAGTACCAGGGCCAGATCGGCGTGACACTGCCGAAAGCCTGAGCAACTGCACCACCATTCTGTATTCGGTCGGGGCAGACTGACCGCCGCAAGGCGGCCACACATGCCCCGTACTCCACGGGCCTGACACCCGGTCAGGCCTGCGCTGCCGCCCCGTCACCGCCAAGCCGCATCCCCCATCTGTCTGCACCCTGCGCGTCCCGGGCACGCCTGCGCGCGCTGTTTCGATCTACAATAAATCACACAGTGATTTTTGGTTTCGCTGTGCAAAACTAAAATCATGGAGACAGTGTTGATGAAAACGCAGCTTGTACCCTGCACGTCCCGGCGCATTGCCGCGCGGGTGGTACCGTCACTCATCGCCGTCCTGGCGCTGTCCGCCTGTGGTGGAGACGACGACGATGCCGGCGCACCGCCGCTGGCGACCACGCCGCCGGTTGCGATCCAGCCCGAACGACTGCGCCCACAAGACGGGCGCACCTATGCGGTCATCGAAAGCAACCTGCCATTTAACAGCATGGCGAATGCGCCGGAGACCGACCGCTGGTGGGGCGTGCTGAACAAGGCCGGTTACCAGATCGAAGTGCCGAAAAACTGGAACGGCATGCTGGTCATGTACGCCCACGGCTATGGCGGCACGGGCCCGGCGCTGGAAGTGGCGCCGCCAGCGCTGCGCCGCCACCTGATCAGCCAGGGCTATGCGTGGGCCGCATCGAGCTACAGCACGAACTACTACGACGTGCGCGCCGGCGTCGAAGACACGAACGCGCTGGCGCTGGCTTTCCGTGACATCGCCGGCAAGAACGGCCGCACGCTGGCAGCGCCGAGCAAAACGTACATCATTGGTAATTCGATGGGTGGCCATGTCACGGCGGCTGCGGTGGATGAGGAAAACATCGAGACGGCCATCAACAAGATCCGCTATCACGGTGCGGTGCCGATGTGCGGCGTGCTGGGCGACACGGAGCTCTACGATTATTTTGCCGCCTATCAGACTGCCGCCATGGTGGAGGCCGGCATGCCGGCCACGCGCTGGCCGCCGGCCGACTGGGCGAGCATCGGCCCGCAGGTGCGGGCGAAGATGTTCTCCAGCTTCCCGGGAGGCAGCACACCGACCGCGCCGGCCGTGCCGACCGCGCAAGGCCTGCGATTGAAGCAGATCGTTGCCAGCCTCAGCGGCGGCACGCGTCCACTGTTCGACTATGCTTATGCCAGCGCGTACCAGGCCACGGTCTGGGGCACGTTCGGGCGCGACGGCAAGATGCAGGGCATCCTTCTCGATGACGTCGTGACGACCAATGACATCTTCTTCCAGTTCGATGCCGACCCTGCCATCAGCGCCGACGAGGTCGCCTACAATGCGAGCATCTTCCGCGTGCCTGCCACACCGGGTGCGAACCGGCTGCGCCGCGACGGTTTGCGCTGGGTGCCGAAGACGAACGCCCGGATCACCGTGCCGGTGGTGACCATCCACACGCTGGGCGACCTGTACGTGCCGTTCAAGATGGAGCAGATCTACAAGCGCCGCGCCGATGCGCTGGGCACGTCGAACCTGCTGGTCCAGCGCGCCATCCGCGGGATCGCCCACTGCGACTTCACGATCGCCGAACAGGCATCCGCGTTCGACGCGATGGTCAAATGGGAGCAGCAGGGCGTCAAGCCCGAGGGTGACGACGTGCTGACGCCGTCCATCGTGGCCGATCCGCAGTACGGCTGCAAATTCACCGACAACACGCCGTCGGTGGACGACAGCCGTGCGTTGCTGGCCACGCGGGCCGCGTTGCCGCAGTGCGCGCCGCGCTGAACACGCACGCTTGATGCAACAACGCCAGCCGATTGGCTGGCGTTGTCTTGACTGGCTGGCTGGCCTGACGGCGCAGTCTGCGGGATCAGTCGTCCTGCTGCACGCAGTCGACGAAGTAGCCGCGCTTGCCATCGACTTCACGCTTGACCAGGCCGTGCACATCGGTCTCGAAGCCCGGGAAGCGCTCGTTGAAGTCACGTGCAAAGCGCAGGTAATCGACGATCGTGCGGTTGAAGCGCTCGCCCGGGATCAGGAGCGGAATTCCCGGCGGGTACGGCGTCAGCAGGATCGCAGTGATGCGGCCCTCGAGTTCGTCGATCGCCACGCGCTCGATCTTGCGGTGTGCCATGTGCGCGAATGCGTCCGACGGCTTCATCGCCGGGATCATGTCTGACAGGTACATCTCGGTCGTCAGGCGCGCCACGTCGTGCGACTTGTAGAACGTGTGGATCTCGGTGCACAGGTCGCGCAGGCCGTGCATTTCGTAGCGCGGGTTGGCCGCGGCGAACTGCGGCATCGCACGCCACATCTGCGCGTTGCGGTCGTAATCGTCCTTGAACTGCTGCAGCGCCGTGACCAGCGTGTTCCAGCGGCCCTTGGTGATCCCGATCGTAAACATGATGAAGAACGAATACAGCCCGCACTTCTCGATGATGACGCCGTGCTCGGCCAGGTACTTGGTGACGATCGAGGCCGGAATGCCGGTCTCGCCGAACTGGCCCGACAGGTTCAGGCCAGGCGTGACGATGGTTGCCTTGATCGGGTCGAGCATATTGAAGCCCGGTGCCAGGTCGCCGAAACCGTGCCACGATTCTTCGGCGCGGATCATCCAGTCGTCCTGCGTGCCGATGCCTTCTTCCGAGAACTTGTCGGGACCCCAGACCTGGAACCACCAGTCGGTGCCGAAGTCCTGGTCGACCTTCTTCATCGCGCGGCGGAAGTCCAGCGCTTCCAGGATCGACTCTTCGACCAGCGCGGTGCCGCCTGGCGCTTCCATCATCGCAGCGGCGACGTCGCACGAAGCGATGATCGAGTACTGCGGCGAGGTCGACGTGTGCATCAGGTACGCTTCATTGAACGCATCCTGGTCGAGCTTGACCGACTGCGATTCGCGCACCAGCACTTGCGAAGCCTGTGACAGGCCGGCCAGCAGCTTGTGCGTCGACTGCGTCGAGAAGATCATCGACTCTTTCGCGCGCGGACGGTTCTGGCCGATCGCGTGCATGTTCTTGTAGAAGTCGTGGAACGTCGCGTGCGGCAGCCACGCTTCGTCGAAGTGCAGCGTGTCGATTTTACCGTCCAGCATTTCGCGCAGCGTCTCGACGTTGTAGACCACGCCGTCGTAGGTCGACTGGGTGATGGTCAGGATGCGCGGCTTCTTGTTGACGGCTTCGCGGGCAAACGGATTGGCTTCGATCTTGCGGGCGATCGATTCGGGCGTGAATTCGGACAGCGGGATCGGACCGATGATGCCCAGGTTGTTCCGGGTTGGCATCAGGAACACGGGAATCGCGCCGCACATGATGATCGAGTGCAGGATCGACTTGTGGCAGTTGCGGTCGACGACGACGATGTCGCCCGGCGCGACGGTCGAGTGCCAGACCATCTTGTTCGAGGTCGAGGTGCCGTTGGTCACGAAGTAGCAATGGTCGGCGCCATAGATGCGCGCGGCGTTGCGTTCGGACTTGGCGATCGGGCCCGTGTGGTCCAGTAGCTGGCCGAGTTCCTCGACCGCGTTGCAGACGTCGGCGCGCAGCATGTTCTCACCGAAGAACTGGTGGAACATCTGGCCGATCGGCGACTTCAGGAAGGCAACGCCGCCCGAGTGGCCAGGGCAATGCCATGAATACGAACCGTCGTAGGCGTAGTTCACCAGCGCGCGGAAGAATGGCGGCGCCAGGCTGTCCAGATACGCCTTGGCTTCGCGGATGATGTGACGCGCGACGAATTCGGGCGTGTCTTCGAACATGTGAATGAAGCCGTGCAGCTCCTTGAGCACATCGTTCGGGATGTGGCGGCTGGTGCGGGTTTCGCCATAGATATAGATCGGGATGTCCGCGTTCTTGTGGCGGATTTCCTTGACGAAGGCGCGCAGGCCGACCAGCGCCGAATCGGTGTCTTCCAGCGAGCCGCTGCCGAATTCCTCGTCATCGATCGACAGCACGAATGCCGATGCGCGCGACTGCTGCTGGGCGAACTGGGACAGATCGCCATAGCTGGTCACGCCAACGACCTCCATGCCTTCTTGTTCCATCGCCGCCGCGAGGGCGCGAATGCCAAGGCCGGAGGTGTTCTCCGAGCGGAAGTCCTCGTCGATGATGACGATGGGGAAACGAAATTTCATGGACAGCTCCAAAGCGAAGCGCCGTGGGGAGCGGCCGCGCCATCCCGGATCATTCCGAAGTGGAGCAGGGCCGCCGCGCACGGCACCGTAGAAAATGAGTAGCGGATTTTCGCAGAAATTGCGGGCTCCGGTGAGGTTTTTTTGCCAGCATCGATGCCAGCTTGTTTGCTACATTAACCACTCACGCAGTTCAGTGTCGCACCCTAGCTGTCCAGATGGCGCCCGGCGCGCCTAACCCCCTCGGTCAGCAGCGCGGCAGCCAGCGCCGCGCCCAGCGGCACGGGCGACAATGCCGTCGTAGTCCCTTCCAGAAACGCGAACAGACCGAGCGTGATGCCGAAGGTGGCGACGGCGCCGGTCAGCGTCAGCAGCCACGTGCGGCGCGCCAGCAGCGTGATCGCGGCCAGTGAAATTGCGATCTGCTGCGCCACCGACGCTGCCGCCCACTGGCGCTGGCGGTGCAGCGCTTCTTCGGAGCGCCGGTTCCAGTCGCGCGACGACGCCTCCCAGCGCTCTGCTTCCTTGCGGATCACGTCTTTCTCGAGGCGATAGCGCTCGGCCTGCTGGGTGTAGCGGCCAGCATCGACGCCGGGCAGCGTGGCGGCCAGTTCGGCCAGATTCTGGCGGCTCGACTTGGCCTGGTAATGGGCCCAGGCGTTGGCCGCACTGGTCTTTTCCATTGCAGCCGTCGTCTTGAACAGGCTCGCGTCGTTGTGAGACGAGGTGCCGAGAAAGGCAAACAGCGTACCGATCGTGGCCAGCACCGCGATCAGGACAGCGACGCGGCCGGCGAAGCCGTCACCGCCGCGCGAACCAGGGGGGCGGAGCGCGCTGCTCATGGCGCGCCCTTGCTGGCGCTGCGCTGGTAAGTGACGTAGGCGTAATCGAATCCGGGCGCGTCGTCGCGCTGCGGCTGATGGTGCGTCTCGCGCGCGGTCTCTATCCACACGGCAGGGTCGATCGGCGGGAAGAACGTGTCGCAGGTGAAGCGGTGATCGATGTGCGTGACGATCATGGCGTCGGCCTGGTCGATTGCGGCATTGAAGATCTGCGCGCCCCCGATGATGCTGGCTGGCGCACCGTCCAGCAGCGCGATGGCGGCATCGAGCGATGGGGCGCGCTCGGCGCCGTCATGCGACCAGTCGGCATTGCGCGTAATGACGATATTGCGCCGGCCCGGCAGCGGGCGGCCGATCGAGTCGAACGTCTTGCGGCCCATGATCACCGGTTTGCCGAGCGTGACGCGTTTGAAGTGTGCGAGGTCGTGCGGCAGGTGCCATGGCATGCGGTTGTCGATACCGATGCCATTGTCCCGGTCGATGGCAACTACCAGGGTCAGGTGCGCGGTCATGGCAGGGGGCGCGTGACGGTCGCGGCGTTGGAAACTGGCATCAGAGGGTCCTGTGGTGTCTGAAGGAATCAAGACCTTGCATCATACCAATATTTATACCGTTAATCGACAGCAGGTGCAGCAATCTGCACGGTATGCGCTGTACTGACAACAGGTTGGCGTCGCCGGGAGGGAAAACCATATCAAGCGGCTCGCGATTGATCGCCCAGTCCGGGCATGCAGGCTGCGTCGGGAAAACAGTAATAAAAAGTAAGCAGTATGTACCGTCCCCGAGTGCCGGGGTAATGTCAGCGCCAGGTTGGCACCGGGCGCAAGCAGCGCATGGTGCGCATGTCTTTGCAATGTGAAACCCCGGGTAAACGCCCTTTATCGACTATCCAGGTTGCCTGTCGAGAACAGCACGTGGACGCGAAACGAGGATGGTTTGCGAAGGGGAAATTTACGTTGCTAGTTGTAATTTATATATTTTGCTGCGTCGCGTCAAAACTAATGACTTTGAAGCTTAATTAGCATATAGTCTATTTATGTTATTGATGTGCATCAAATGATGCAAACATAATTTTGCTTTAGTCCTTGATGAAGTCGGTTTCATTTTCTTATTTTTGAGTGGTACGCGTTTCGCGGCGCTGCAGCAAACAATTGGATAGGGACGCAAATCCAGCCTCTGCGGCCGCAAAGGAGCGGTATCCGGTAGCTGAGACATCTGCGCAAGCAGCTCTTTGCGCCGTTATCGTGGTCGCAAGCGTTCTCAGTAGGTGCTCGCAAGATGACATACCTGCTGGCTGAAATTTGCGCACCTTATTCAATTCATGATGATTGGATCTGTCACGATGAAAAACCTCGACCCTGCTACCGTTGTTGGCGAACACGATAAACATCGATCGCTGGATGCCGCTGGCGAACTTGGGTCACTGCTCAAGAAGAGTAGTGCGCAATCGTCGGCTCGGTACTGGCTGCCGTTCTTCATCAATCTGCTTAAGATCGCCGACATCGCCGTCCTGCTGCTCGCCGGCTTTGGCGGCTTCTTCGTACGGTTCGGCTTCGATGCCAGACTGACGACGGCTGGCCACCTCTTTATTTACCTGAGCACGCTCGTCATCATTGTGTCGCTGCACTGCGCGCAGGCCTATCGCGAGCGCGAGATCCTGTCACTCAATGCCCTCCTGAGTAAGTTGAGTCTGGGCTTCTTCGGTGGTCTTTCGCTGATCATGATCGTCGGCTACCTGTCCGGTACCTTGCCGGAGTTTTCGCGCGTCTGGGTAGCAACCAGTGCCTGCGCCTGGTTCGTGCTGCTGCTTGCAAATCGCCTCATCCTCACACGGATGATTTACCGTGCGCGCTTGGCAAACATGCTCGACGAGTCGATCATCGTCGTCGGCGCCAACGAGCGCGCTGAACTGATTGTCAATGCGATCAAGCGAAACAGCCACGCGAACATCCGCGTGCTGGGCGTGTTCGACGACCGCGTCGAGCGGGGCATTCCGGAATCGCTGCGCCAGCACATGCTGGGTTCGACATGCACGATGCTCGATTACATCCGCACAAATCCCGTTGACCGTGTCGTGGTAGCGCTACCCTGGCTCGCGACCGAGCGTGTCGAAGCGTTGCTCAAGAAACTGCGCACAGTGCCTGTCAGGATTGACCTGGTGCCCAACAACGTCGTCTGGCAATTCCCGTCCATTAATATGGAACGCTTGGCAGGCGTTCCAGTCCTGACGATCGCCAACAGCCGCATCGGTGAGCAGATGGGCCGTCTGAAGCGGATCGAAGACCTCGTGATCTCCAGCATACTGCTCGCCCTGGTCAGCCCCGTGTTGGCAATCATCGCTCTCGCGATCAAGTTCGACAGTCCCGGCCCGGTCATATTCAAGCAGCGGCGCCATGGTTTCAACAATCAGGAATTCGAAGTCTGGAAGTTCCGCTCCATGAAGTTCGACGACTGCGCCAGCGCGGAAGTCAAGCAGGCAACGCGTTTCGACAGCCGGGTCACGCGTGTCGGCAGCTTCCTGCGCCGCAGCAGCCTGGACGAGCTGCCACAGCTTTTCAATGTGTTGTTCGGGCATATGTCGATCGTCGGTCCGCGGCCCCATGCGATCAAGCACAACCTGGAATTCGGCGCAATCATTTCGGAATACTACGCGCGTCACAACGTCAAGCCAGGCATCACAGGTTGGGCGCAAGTGAACGGATTTCGTGGAGAGACCGATACGCTGGACAAGATGCAGCGCCGTGTCGAGCACGACCTGCACTATATAGAGCACTGGTCACTCGCACTGGATTTGAAGATCCTCGTCATGACGGCATTTTCCGTCTGGTTCCACAAGACGGCGTATTGACATGTGCCGTGGATGGGGAGCGCGTGATTCTGCCAGGTCTGTCTCGACCCCGGCCGCGCCGGTTCGATCAAGGCCGGACTGAGCTCCCAACCCGTCGTTGCCAAGCGCGCGTAACGAACACGTGTCAGTCCTGTTATGTAGTAGAATTGCAACTTATCCTGATAAAAAGACATGTTTGCCCGTTGGGCTCATTCAGTCTTTGGACACTGTTTGAAAGTGCACGGCGTGCATGTTTTGCAAGCGAGCGGGAAGAAGCGTGAAACATATTATTTGGGATTGGATTCTTCTTGTACTTACTGCGAATCTGCGAACGTCATGTTGAGTCCGTCGCAACGCGAGCAATGCGACGGCTGCCAGTCAGCCGCCTGTGTTCCAGGCTGACAGGGGCGGGTTGCATAGCGCTGATTTATTCCCTGTCCAGCATGCCGGCAGTGTCGGGCACTCTGCAGCCGTTCGTCACTGCCCGTATACAACATGACGATAACCTGTTTCGCGCGTCGGACGATGAATCGGCACGGTCGGGTGCGCGTTCCGACACTTACCGGAGTGCCGGCGGTGGCGTGCGTTTTGAGCGTCCTGTCAGTCGTCAGTTGTTCAGCGGCGTTGCAGACTTCGCGTCCGTGAAATTTGATCGCAATAGCCAGCTGGACTATCTCCGCAAAGACATCCGCGGTGACTGGCACTGGTTCGTTGCATCACGTTTCGATGGCCATGTCGGCGGCTATTACCGGCAAGAGCTGGCGTCGTTTGCCGATTTTGACGTCGTCCAGCGCAATCTGCGGATCAGCAAGAGGCGTTATGCGGACGGTCGATGGCAGTTTCATCCGAGCTGGCAGTTGCGTGGTGAGGTCTCGAAAGAGGAGAACTCCTATGAGCTGGCCTCGCAGCGCGCCAGTGATCGCGTCGAGAATTCCTGGGTAGCAGGTGTGGACTATCTGGCGCGCAGTGGCAGTACAGCCGGGTTCCAGTTGCGCCGTTTGCAAGGAAATTATCCCAACGCGGTGATGGCTGGCGGCGTGGGCTCCTTGATCAATGGCTATGTCCAGGATGAGGCAAAGATCAACGTGCTGTGGATGGCGACAGGCAGCACGCAGGTCTCGTTTCTCGGCGGGTGGGTGAAACGCAAGCAAGAATCAGCGTTCGATCGTGATGACAGCGGGACGAATGCACGCATGGTTATCAACTGGTCACCAGCAAGTCGCGTGAAAGTCGTCGCCCAAGGCTGGCGTGAATTTACCGCCATTGACGGCGCCCTTATCGACAGCGCATTGACGAAGGGCGCGAGTGCGCTCGTGACCTGGGAATTCTCCGCAAAAATCAATGGTGAGGTGGATTGGAAGACCGAAACGCGCGAATTTACACCCTATACCGGGACGGCCCAGGTGATGGCGTCCCCGTTGGCTAGCGACAGCCGTGATACAGCCTCCGTGGGACTTGTCTACAAGCCGCTGCGTAACATCACGGTGAAGGCGAGTGTATTCCGCGACCAGCGCAATGGTAGTCTTGCAGCCGGCACGAACAGCTACAAGGCCAACGGCGCCTCGCTGAGCGCTGTCCTGCAATTTCATTGACCGATGACAGGGATGGAAGCGCGGCATCAAGCTTGTACGCCATGACCTGGCATGAACCACCAATCCGAATTGCACTATCGACACTTTTGTAAATGAAATGAGCTCAATATGAAACGAATCTTGCTTGGTATGTTCGCTGTCGTTCTGGCGTGGAGCATGGGAGCGGCACGTGCCGATGAAATGGTGCTCGGCGGCGGCGACGTCGTCAAGATTTCCGTGTTTGGCAATCCTGATCTGGGCGTGGAGACACGTGTCAGTGAGTCGGGCTTCATCACCGTACCGCTGGTGGGGCAAGTTGCCGTTGGTGGATTGTCGAGCGCCGCTGCAGAAGCGAAAATTGCCTCCATGCTGGAGCGCGGCGGCTTCGTGAAGAAGCCGCAAGTCAACCTCCTGATCACGGCGCTGACCAGCCAGCAGGTATCGGTACTCGGTCAGGTCAAGAACGCCGGTCGCTATCCCATCGAAGGTCGCCGCACTGTACTTGACTTGCTGGCGCTTGCCGGCGGCATCGGCATTGATGGTGGCGACATCGTGACTGTGGTGCGCACGCGTGACGGCAAAATTTACAAGGAGCAGGTCGATACAGCGGAACTGGTCCGTAATACTGATATGGCATCGAATCTGGATGTGCAGGGTGGCGACACGATCTTCGTGGAGCGTGCGCCGCGCTTCTACATCTACGGCGAAGTCCAGAGACCGGGCATGCTGCGCCTTGAGCGTCAGATGACTGTTCTGCAGGCGCTGTCGGCCGGCGGCGGCCTGACCCCGCGCGGTACCGAGCGCGGCCTGCGCATCAAGCGCCGCGACGAATTTGGCAAGCTGCAGACCATTGATGTCAGGGGCGATGACCTGTTGAAGCCTGACGATGTCGTGTACGTCAAGGAAAGTTTGTTCTAAGCCCAATGTCATTCAGTCCCGGAGCGCGCCGCGCGCGCTCCATTGCATGTTTTGAAAGCCATCATGAATCCAACTGTGTTGTTACTCGCCTTGCGCGCCCGCTACAAGATCATCCTGCTCACGCTGGCCATGACTATTCTTGGCGCGGTGGTGATCAGTCTGATCCAGCCCAAGAAGTACGTGGCAGGCGTGTCGATGGTCGTCAATTACAAGGGAGTCGATCCGGTAACCGGGCTGAGCGCGCCAGCACAGCTGATGCCTGGATATATTGCGACCCAAGTCGATATCATCCGAAGCAAGAGTGTCGCTCTAAAAGTCGTCGATGATCTCAAACTGGCCAGCGGCCCCGGCGTGCAAGCCAATTTCGAGGCGGCGACTGGCGGGCGTGGTACCCTGCGCGACTGGCTGGCCGAGTCGCTGCTAGGTAGCCTGGACGTGGTGCCAGCACGCGAGAGCAGTGTCTTGACGATCAACGTTCGCGGCACTGATCCGCAATATGTGTCGATGGTGGCCAATGCCTTTGCGAACGCGTATCTCGACGTCAGTGTGCAGCTCAAGACCGATCCGGTGCAACGGGCCAGCGGTTACATTACGTCCCAGATCAAGACCCTGCGCGACCGCTATGAAACGGCACAGGCGCGTCTGTCCAAGTACCAGAAGGACAACGACATTTACAGCGCTGACAACCGACTGGATGTTGAGACGACACGTCTGAACGAACTGTCGAACCAGCTCGTCACGGTCCAGAGCCAGAGCATGGATGCAGATTCACGCCGCCGGCAGGTTGAAAACAACGCCGGCAATTCGCCCGACGTGATGAACAATCCGTTGATCCAGAATCTTCAAGGCAGCCTGTCGCTGGCCGAAGCCAAGTTTGCCGACACCGCACAGCGTTTGTCGCCGAATCATCCTCAATACATGGCCGCCAAATCGGAAGTGGACAAACTGCGCTCGAACTTGCAGGCGCAGATGCGCATCTCGTCCGGCAGCGTCATCGCTTCCGCCGACATCAGCCAGCGCCGTGAAGGCGAATTACGCGCCGCAGTGGCGGCGCAGAAGGCGAAAGTGCAAACCCTGAACGGCGCGCGCGATTCCTTCAACCTGTTGACCAACGAAGTGGAAAATGCGCGCCGCGCTTACGAGTCGGCAAGTGCCCGCCTGAACCTGATCAGTCTGGAAGGCGAGTCCAAGCAGGCCGATATCGCCGTGCTGACGGCGGCCACGCCGCCGCTGCATGCATCTGGTCCACGTCTGTTGCTGAGTATTGCCCTGGCGCTCGTCGTCGGCACCGTTCTTGGCCTGGGTGCTGTCCTGGTCCTGGAACTGCTGGACGCGCGCGTGCGATCGGCGTCGCATCTGGTCAGCGCGTTCGATCTGCCGCTGCTCGGCGTGATCAAGAAGCCCCGTGCAGCATCCCGCAGGAACGTATCCCCAGGATCGTCGGGCAGCGGTCGCGCGGGCAAACTGGGGCGCTCGGCAATCCCGGCGCCTCGGCCTAATGTATAGCATGGAGCGTTGATTATGAATTCCACCAACCCACCCGAAGCATTCGTTACTGATCCGGGCCGCGATGAGCGCCCGGCCAGCCGCCATACAGACGATTCCATCGGCGCCATCTTGATCCGCAGTGGCCGTCTATCGGCGCTCGATGCCGACAAGGTGATGCGTTTTTCGTTGGCGCGCAATATGCGCTTTGGCGACGCCGCCGTTGAAATGGGCGTGCTCACGGCCGCCGACATCGAGTTGGCGCTGTCGCACCAGTACGACTACGATTACCTTCTGCCGGGGGAGAGCGCCATCAGTGCAGACGTCATCGCCGCTTACGAGCCATTCACCGCTCGCGTTGAATCGCTACGCGCGTTACGTAACCAGCTGATGTGGCGCTGGTTCGACACGGGGGCCGACCGCCGCGCCCTTGCAATCACGAGCGCCGAATCCGGCGATGGCCGGAGTTTTCTCGCGGCGAACCTGGCTGTGGTGTTTTCGCAGCAGCATCAGCGCACGCTCTTGATCGACGCCGACTTGCGTTCACCGCGTCAGCACACGCTGTTCGCACTGGAAAACCGCGACGGCCTGTCGGCCATGCTGGCTGGCCGCAGCGGCAGGGACGCTATTCAGCGTGTCCCTGCGCTGGCAGACCTGTCGGTTCTGACCACCGGTGCGCTGCCGCCGAATCCTTCGGAATTGCTGGGTCTCCCGTCATTCGGGCGCCTGCTGCGCGAATTGGCTGCTGACTATGACGTGATTTTGATCGACACCCCATCCGGCGAAATGTACTCCGATGCTCAGCTCATCGCCAGCCGCGCCGGGGCAGCCGTGATCGTTGCGCATCAGGACCAAAGCCAACTGAAAAAGATGCGCGAGCTAGTCGCCCTATTGGGCGATGCCCGCGTGCATCTGGTGGGAACCGTTCTTAACGAGTATTGACGGTGCGGATTGCCTATTTGATTCTGGCGCACGACCGTCCGGCGCATCTGGAGCGGCTGGTGCAGCGTCTGACGGCGCCAGGCGTCGCGTTTTTTGTACACATCGACGCCAAGGCGGATCAGAGCCATTTCGCTTCCCTGGCGCCGGCGGTGACGTTCTGCACGCGCCGCATCAATGGCGCATGGGGCGATATGTCACTCGTCGAGGCCACGCTCGAATTGATGAAGGTAGCGATGTCCGCATCGCATACCTTCGAGCGCTTCGTGCTGCTCAGCGGCGCTTGCTACCCGCTGCAGACCCCCGGCTACATCGACGCCTTCCTCGCACGCCATCGCGGCACAGAATTCATTGAGGTATTTCCACTGCCGGACGTGACGTATAACAAGCCGATCGAACGGATTACGCGCCTGTGGATACGCAAGGGCAAGCCGCTGGCGCGCCTGCGCTGGCCGCTGCAGCGCGTCCTCAACCGCATTTTTCCGCTGCGCGACTACAAGACAGTATTCGAGGGCAAGGAGCTGGTCACTGGATCGCAGTGGTGGTGCCTGAGCGGTGAGGCAGTACAGCACGTGCTCGATGTCACGGCAAACCAGCCGGCGATCTACCGATTCTGCAAGTTCGTCGACTGTCCCGATGAATTTTATTTTCAGGTCATCCTTTGGAATTCGCGGTTCAGGGCCAGCATCAGCCATAGTTTGACGTATACCGACTGGATGCCGGGGAAAACCGGCCCCGAGCTGATCGACGCCAGTCATTTGCCGACGTTTGCAGAACCGGTCATTCTCGATTCAGTCAACAACAACTGCCCCAACGAGAAGCGCGAAGTGCTCTTCGCGCGCAAGTCATCCAACTCGCCGGCCACCGTGCTCGACGCCATCGATGGCTTTGCGGTGCAACGCCACGCCCATCCAGGCGCTCGTCCGGACGAGGCGACATATAGGGTCCAGAATGGCCAGATTTGATATTTTGCTGCCCGTGAAAAACGGGAAAGCGTTTTTGGCTGAAGCCATCGACAGCGTTCGTGCTCAAACCTTCACCGATTGGCGGCTGCTCGTGCTGGACCATGGCTCGACCGATGGCAGCCGCGAGATGGCCGAGGCTTATCATGCACGCGATCCGCGTATCCAATTGCATTCGTTCCCGCATGCACAAGGTTTGTCCGGCCTGCTGAACTGCGGCCTTGACATTGCAGATTGCGAGTTTGTGATGAGACATGATGCCGACGACATCTGCTTGCCTGAGCGCATGGCGGTGACGCTGGCTGCGTTCGAAGCACGACCGGACTGCGCCGCCGTTGGCGGACAGGCGGATGTGATCGACGCCGCAGGTAACAAGATCGGGGACATGAGCGTTCCGGTAGGCAGCGCGCGCGTCAGCGTCGCGAGCCTATTCCGCAATCCCGTCATCCATCCCGCGGCGGCGCTGCGCTTCGACGAGGTCCGGAAGCTTGGTGTGCGCTACGGAGTCGACATGCTGAAGGTTCTTCCCGAGCACCAGCGCCTCGAGGTGCCAGGGCTGGCCGAGGATTACTTCTTGTTCGGGCAGTTGGCGGTCATGGGTAAGGTGACGAACCTGCCGCAAAAGCTGCTTCGCTACCGCTGGCACGGCAACAACGTCAGCGCCGCCCGCTACGTCGAACAGATGGAGATGTCTCTGGCAATTTCGCGCTCGTTGACGCGTTCGTTCTGCGCGATGCACGACATTCCCTGGTTCGACCCGGCGCCGTTCTGCAACCATGGCGGCATCCTGTTCGACGTCGGCGGCCAAATGAATTTTGATGTCGAATACGCCAGGATGGCCGATGCCCTGCGCCGCGGCTTCGGCCCATCTGTCGAGTTGGAGCGCGAGCTCTCTTATCGCAAGACGATCTCGACCCGAAATGGGGCGGCGCTGCTATGGCGTTACAACCGTTTTCGTACTGCGCATGTTCCGGAAACGAATGACTGGAGCGCGGTTCGTGGCTGGCTAATCCGGCGCCTGCCCGGCAAGCGCCGACTCAGTGTCGCCCCAGAATTGGCTTGATGATATCTATTAACTCGTTTATGGCTCACAAATAATGGGTGCCCGGATCAAAAATCCGTTTCAGGCGCCAGTATGGCTCATGGCGGCGATTGTCATATTGTGCCTCTTGATCGGCGCAGCCATTCCTGTGTTTACCGATGCCGTGGGAGATCATCCTGGTCGCCTCGTTGCCTTGCCTGCTGTGTTGCTGCTTGGCGTGCTGCTGGTGTACGACTATAAAAAGCTGTTGATACTGATTCTCCTGTTCCGTTCCGTTGGAGACCGTGTCCTGGAGTCGACGCAAGTTGGTATCGGTGATACTCGCATGGGTATTGGCGGGCTCATCAACCTCGTCGTTATCCTGATTACCTGCATGCTTGTGATGGAGAAGCCCAAGGAATTCCCGACCAAACTGGCGCGGTTCTGGTTCCCGGTATTGGTCATGATGGCCATTGGCGTTGTGATCTCTTATGAGAAAGCAAATGCGGTCAAACAATACCTCGGCATCCTGTCCAATTTTGCGATGTTTATCATTGCCGTCTACATGGTGCGCTCCATCGACGACTTCAACAAAGCCATTCGGCTGGTGCTGTGGTCGTCGGCAATCCCCACGCTATATGCATTCGTCGATATCGCACTGAATGTGGGTACAAGCAGCTTCCGTCTGGAATCTACCTTTACACACCCGAACATTCTGGCCTTCTATGTCGCGCTGATGCTGGTTCTGTGCTTGTACATGCTCAAGAGCCCGCTTTTCAACATCACGCCGACTGGCCGCGTGGTGGTTTGCTGTTATCTGCCGCTGTTGCTGATTCAACTACTGCTGACCCAGACTCGCAGCGCTTGGCTGTCCTGTTTGTTGATCTTCGTACTGTACGCATTGTTTTTCGAGCGTAAATACCTGCTGTACTTGCTCGTATTGCCACTCGTCGTCGTGTTCGTTCCGTCCATTCAGGATCGTTTGATGGACTTGAATCAGGGTAATGAAGTGGTCCGCTATGCACCACTGAATTCCTTTGCTTGGCGCCAGTTGCTCTGGAAAGCGGCAATCGGGTGGATGGAGCCAATGAGGTTGATCTACGGCTACGGATTGGATGGGTTCGGTCATTTTGCGGGAACGTTTTTCCCGATGGACCGAACGGTCAGATGGGATGCCCACAATGTGTATGTTCAATTTCTTTTCGAAACGGGAGTGATCGGCTTGGCGTGCTACTTGTGGCTATATGCACGCGTTCTTTGGACGCTGAGGTCGTTCGCCCGTATGGACCGCGTATCCGGCTTTCTCCTGCTGGCAGTGGTGGTTCAATATTTGATAGTTTCCTACTCCGACAACATGTTCCGTTATCTGGTGTTTAACTGGTACTTCTGGTTCACGGTGGGCGCAGCCTGCTCGCTCGTGCACCTGTATTCCCTGGACCGCAACAGCGGGTCCGTCAATGAAGGCCGAGCATGAAGATTGCATATTTGGTGAACCAGTATCCCAAAATTAGTCACAGTTTTATCCGACGCGAGATTCTTGCGTTGGAGCGTCAAGGTTACGAAGTGCAAAGATTGGCGATGAGAGGTTGGGCCGACGAACTGCGCGATGAAGAAGACGTGCGCGAACGCGCCGTTACCCGTTACGTCCTGCAGGATGGAGCATTCGCCATGGGCATGGACGTCGTGCGCATGGCGCTCACGCGGCCGGGGCGTCTGCTCAAGGCACTGGTATTGGCATGCAAGATCGGCATGCGGTCCGACCGGCCACTGCCTCTGCACCTGATTTACTTGGCGGAAGCATGCCGGATCGTGCCCTGGATGGCGGCCCATGGCGCGCGCCATCTGCATGCTCACTTCGGCACCAACTCAACTGAGGTGGCGATGCTCGCCAGTATTCTTGGCGGTCCGTGCTACAGTTTTACCGTGCACGGTCCGGAAGAGTTCGACAAGCCGGAATTCCTGTGGCTGGCGGAAAAAATTCGCCGTTCGGCATTCGTCGTCGGCGTCAGCTCATTCGGCCGCAGCCAGCTGTTCCGCTGGGCAGCCGCAACGGACTGGCCGAAGGTGCAAGTGGTTCATTGCGGCATCGATCCAGATTTCCATGCGGTGCCTGTGCGCCCGATTCCCGCTGCGCCACGATTGGTCTGTGTCGGTCGTCTGTGCGAGCAGAAGGGGCAGATGTTGCTCGTACACGCGGTGAAGGCAGTCGTTGCCAGAGGCCTGGCGATTCACCTGGTGCTCGCCGGAGACGGCGAGATGCGCCCGGCGATCGAAGCCTTGATCGCCGAGTCCGGCTTGCAGGATCACATCAGCATCACAGGCTGGATCGATGGAGACAGGGTACGTGAGGAAATGCTGTCAGCACGTGCCCTGGTGCTGCCAAGCTTTGCTGAAGGCTTGCCTGTGGTCGTGATGGAAGCAATGGCGCTGCGCCGCCCGGTACTTTCAACATTCATCGCTGGCATTCCGGAACTGGTACGGACCGGAGAGACGGGTTGGTTGTTTCCGGCCGGAGATGTGGACGAGCTTTCCAAGATGCTGGAAGTCTGCCTGTCCACCTCACCCGAACAGCTGCAGGCGATGGGCGAAGCCGGCTATCGCCGTGTGCTGGAACGCCACGCGATCGATACCGAGGCAGCCAAGCTGTCGCGTTTGATCAACGCCACGTTGGCCTGATGGCGGCATTTCATCGTGCAAAAATGCGGTGCTGAGTACCGTTGGTTTTTGTGGCGAACGTGAAGCGACCTCCCGGGGGGGCAGGAGGTCGCTTTAAGTGAAACGCTCCCGTTCATGGTGTACAGCGTGTTGACGGGTGGGTCTTACAGGGGGGCAGTATCAGCAATCAGGGCTTGCCGTAATTCATTGGAAGGAATTGCAGGCGATTCCAGGGAAAGCCTTTCAGCACGTTGTATTCGGCTGTGCCGTTAAACAGGGCATTGTACGGATTTGGCTGGCCGAGGGCAGTGTACGATTTTGGATTCTGCGCGCGCAGACTGACCGATCCAGCTTTGTCCCAGACCACGAAACCATATTTTTGTGCTGCCCTGGCAATCGTCTTGGCAACCGGGTGAATATTGAGTGCGTCGACATTGATGCTTGGGTCGAGGCGGAAACGTTGACCTTCGGCGATACGGTTTGGTACGTTGTTCGGGTTGTGGCCATCAGAACGTTGTGCCGGCCAAGAGAAGACGTTCCAGCTCGCAAGTTCAACCAGCGAGATGCCGATTGCGTGGCGAATTTCACCCCGCTGGAGCTCTTCAGCAGTGATTTGACCGCCGAGAAATGGCAAGCCGGTTGCGGTGGTGCCGTAACTTCCTGGGAAGATACCGCTGCTCTTGGAGGCGTTTTGAAGACGACCGCCCCAGCACGCTTGCCACACGCCGCCTTGATTGCGGGTCAGCCAGAACTCCCAAATGGTATCGGTGGATGGCTGATATACCGTCATCTCGCTGTCGGTGCCAACTGCCGGTTGCGCGTGGGTTGGCATGGGAACGGCAGACCACTGCTGTACCAGGCCCGGGTCGGTGTACCGTTTGTTCTGACAATCCCAGAATCGCACTGCGGCTGTAGGGGTATTCGCCGGCGCTACATATACCGGGCTTGCGTAGGAAGTGGTGTTGATGGTGACATTGCCGTAATACGCTTTGATCTGACGCTCGACATCAGCCGTGAACATTGCCGAGTTGGGGTGAAGGGTAACGTTCGTGGGAATTACTTGGTACCAGAAGCTCGTCGGCGCAAAGATCGCATCGGTCGGAAGTGGATTGACAGCCGCAACCACGGTGCGCTTCGGTTCGTTCGAAACTTTGAACTCGATCAGCGAGTAGCCCCAGTTCGTTGCGCGTTGCGTACCCACCATGCGCACGAAACGTGCGTTTGTGGCGGGGAAGTCAATTCTCTCTGCGCCACCGAGGCCAGTCTTCGTACTGAACACGGTCGTCCAGGCACTGCCATTGGTGGATACTTGAAGGCTGTATGCGCGGGCGAACGCTGTTTCCCAATCAAGCAGGACGCTGTTAAAACTCTGTACCGAGCCGAGGTCGATTTGGATCCACTCTGTATTGGAAAATGTTGACGACCAACGCGTTTTCGGATCACCGTCAACGACACTTGCAGGCACCATGGTGCTCGTCTGAAACGAAGACGCCATGGCAGGTCTGTTTGCTGCAAGATTGATGGATTGCGCATTTACATTTCCAATCCCGAGCGCGGCAGCAACAAGCGTCATGCCGCTGTAAGCATGTATGCGTTTCAGAATTGGACTTTGTTGAAAATTGTTCATCATTTACTCGTTGAATTAGTGACCAGTGGAAATCTTAATGCATATAGGGAATAAAATTTCACCCAAAGAACATATTTGTGTGAAATTTGGAGAACCGTTGGTTTAAGAAAACAATTCCGCACAGTAATGGTGCGTAATGAGGCTTTATTGTTAAGACTGTTGAGGTAAACTCAATTCCCGGCTATTCGTAATGATCTTGGCTAGACGTTTTACCCATTTAAATTCGAGGCCTGAAATAAGTGACTAGATGGAATTCTTGGTATGGACGGTATTCAAATTACCGTTACCAATCGGTAACGGTAGGTTGCATGTATTTAGTAATGACATGCTGGCGGAGCAGTAATGACACTCTCCCGCAACGCTTTTAAAACGGCTTCAACGTAATGACAATAAATGACACTAATATCCGAAGCGGCGTGATCGCATATTTGCTACTAGTGCACGGCAATCCCTTGCACCTGCAGCGATTGATTAATCGCCTGCGGTCAGATGGGGCAATGTTCTTTGTACATGTGGACAAGAAAACGGATCTCAACGCGTTCATTCATCTGCAGTCGGACGATGTCAGGGTGTTACCACGGGATGAGACGGTCGCGGTCCATTGGGGTGACTTTTCTCAGGTGGAGGCGATTCTTAGCTTGATGAAAACTGCCTGCGCAGCAGGCAACTTCGATCGCTTTGTATTACTCAGCGGCGTCGATTACCCGCTATGGCCGACGGCGGACATCAACGCCTTCTTCGCAGCTCATCGCACTGTTGAATTTATCAGCATGGTGCCGATGCCGTGCAAGGCGGCGGGTAAGCCATTGGCACGCCTGACGACCTACAAGGTGCGCCCAACACTGTCACTGCTGCAAAGCCTGGCAATACGCGTCCTGCTCAAGGTACGCATCATGCCCCGTCAACGTAATCTTCAGCGCGCACTGGGCAACCTGACGCCATATGGTGGCTCGACCTGGTGGGCACTCACGAGGGCTGCTTGCGATTATCTGCTCCAATTCGAAGATCGTAATCCGGCACTGGTGCAGTTCTTCAAAGGTACGCAGTACGCTGATGAGACATTCCTGCACACGATTTTGGGAAACTCGCCATTCTTGGCCCACGTTAGACGGAACTTGACTTATACCGACTGGAGCGCTGGTGGCGCCAGTCCTGCCAACATGTCGATCAGCCATGTGGACTACTTCCTTTCCACTCGGCGGTTTAGTGAAGAAAACGTCTACGGTGGCGGACCAATGATATTCGCGCGCAAATTCAATGATGGTGATGGTGAGCTGGTGCGGTTGATGGATAGGCAATTATGCAATGTCGCGCTGTCGACTTTCGCGCTGGCAGAGTGCGAGTCGACGTCGGCGGCGCGACCACTGCCTTCGTTGTCGTGATCAGGCGCTGTGTTGCGAGGGCACAGTGCGTCATGCACGCTGGCTTCCGACTGCGAAGAGCGATTCGAATGAACTCCCGCGGCCAAATGCGTGAGCGGAATACGCGTTTGTTCAGAACGTGTAAAATTAGACAAGATTCCTGGATGAAACATGCCTCGACTGTTGATCGTTGTGACCCGACGCTGCGCAACGGCGATTGCCAAGTCACTCATAAGGGCTGCATCACTGGTCGTGCTCCCAGCAATCGGTGCTCGTACACCGCAAGGGATCTATTAATTTATAGCAATATTATTATGTCAAGTAGGGTTGTAACTCATGATTAGCTGGTTGCAAAATAAACGCAGCAGGCTGCACTTGCGCTGGAAGAAGCTCATTTTGCATGCAACTCTGGAAATGAATTGGAGACGCTATGGTCGCAGGCCTGGGTGTGCAAACGATGTCAAGGCTGGGGTTGTCGTTTCCCTGACGTCCTATCCACCACGCTTTAGCACGCTCCACTGGACGCTGAAATCGCTGCTGTCGCAATCCTATGCGGCAGATCGGGTCGTGCTGTGGATCGCTCATGCGGATATGGCGCTGCTACCACCGGCAGTCACCCGTCTGCAGCGAGCCGGCCTGGAAATTATCGCCTGCGACGATACCAAGTCATACAAAAAAATGATACCGCTGTTGCAGCAGGGATGTGCAAGCGCGATCGTGACAGCAGACGACGATGTGTTTTACTGGCGTGACTGGTTGCAGCAGTTAGTTCAGGCGCGCGTTCCGGGCAAGCTTGAGGTCATTTGCCACCGGATGCATCGCATCAGACTTGACGCGAACGGGCTACCTGTCTCCTACAACGAATGGGAGTTTGAAACCAGCAATGCAGAATCAAGTCCTTTGAATTTCCCGACCGGTATCGGCGGCGTGCTATATCCCGCCAATGTGTTCGGACCTGAAATACTCAATGTTCCTGCCTTCACCGCGCTGTGTCCACGTGGTGACGATATCTGGTTCTGGTGGATGGCGAGCATGAATGGCGCTACCTTCAAACGCGTCGCCGAGCACCATGAAGTGCATTGTTGGGACGGTTCACAAGATGTCGCGCTCTGGAAAGATAATCTCGTCGGTAAGTTTAACGATGACCAGATTCGCGCAATGATCGCCGCATACGGTTTTGGTGCAGAAAGAAAAACAGCATGATGTCTGCGATGTCTAATGCGCGCTGGCTGACGCTGTCGCAGGGTTCACGGGTCATCATGCAGCTGATTTCCCTGTTTGTCTTGTCAAGGCTGTTGCAACCTTCCGAGTATGGATTACTGGCAATGGCGACTGTTGCAACCAACTTCGCCTTCCTGCTCCGAGACATGGGAACGGCTGCAGCTGTGGTCCAGAAGGAAAACCTCACGGAGGAGACGACCAGTTCAGTTTTCTGGTTGAACGTCGGGATGGGCGTGTTTTTGACGCTGGCTCTGATCATTGCCTCGCCACTTCTGGCAGCCTATTTCCGGATCGACCGACTTGCTCCCGTCCTTTGCCTGCTGTCGATCGTGTTCCCGATCACGAGCGCCAGCGCTGTTCATCAGGCTTTGCTTGAGCGCCGTTCGGGGTTTCAAACGGTGGCACGAATTGAAATCATCTCCTCGTTAGTCGGACTGACAGTGGCGATCACCCTGGCGTTCCTTGGCTATGGCGTCTACAGCTTGGTGTGGAACACCCTGGCATCGGCAATATGTTCTTCAGTACAGTTGTGGACGACCAGCCCATGGCGTCCGAAAAAAATCTGGAACAACGCGGAGCTGCGCTCGCTCTGGGGGTTCAGCGGCAATTTGACAGGCTTTAACTTCATCAATTTTTTTGCGCGCAATGCGGACAGCATGGTGATCGGCAGGGTACTGGGGTCGATACAGTTGGGTATTTATGCTCAAGCCTACAAAGTCATGATGTTTCCGTTGCAGAGCATGAGCTACGTTGTTGGCAGAGCACTCTTCCCGGTAATGAGCCGTCAGCAAACTGAGCGGGAAAAAATGGGGCAGCTGTATTTCCGCTCGATTCGGCTGATTGCGACGTTAACTGCGCCCATGATGGCAGGACTTTGGCTATTGCGTGAGCCGTTCGTGCTGATCGCGCTGGGAGACCAATGGGGCAAGGTACCGATGGTTCTGGCATGGCTGGCACCGGTCGGATTTTTACAATCATTGATTTCGACCACAGGCTCGGTCTTCATGGCGACAGGTCGGACAGATCTCATGATGCGTCTTGGATTGCTGGGTTCTGTCCTGCAGGTCGGCAGCTTTCTGATTGGCGTGCAGTGGGGGATTGAAGGAGTTGCTTGCTGTTATTTGATCGCGAACGTGTTGAACGGAATTCCTCATTTTTATTTTGCAACGAAACAGCTCAATTCCAGCTTGATGGGTTTGTTCAGGGAGATATGGCAGCCGGTGCTGTTTGCACTGTTGATGACGGCTGCGTTGTATCCATTATTCTCCTTCCTGTCAGGGACCAGCCTTGCCGCACTGATTGTATTTGCCGTGACTACGCTGGCCGGCGCCATCATTTACGGTGCATTGATCGTGATATTTTCTAAAGACGTCGTGCAAAGTTGTAAAAAAATGATCGGCATGAAAACTGCGTAGACCTTGAATTCAAGACGTACCTAATCATGTGCAAATTTATCGAGAAACGACATCTATGGAAAATCTGGTAACAGTCTATATACCCACGAAAAATCGTTTGCATTTGCTGCAGCGTGCCGTCAATTCGGTGCTGTCGCAAACCCACCGGAATATTGAGTTGATTATCGTGTCTGATGGCTCAATGGATGGTACGTGCGATTATGTGAATGGGCTGGAGGGGCCACAATTAGTCAAGCTGATCCACAATGACACATCGATCGGTGCATGTGCTGCCCGCAATCAGGCGATCGAACTTGCAACTGGCAATTTTATTACTGGCCTCGATGACGATGATATTTTCCTGCCGCATCGGCTGGAAACGTTTTTGTCCGAATGGCTGCGTCTCGAGCAGAAAGGGGAGCATTTCTCGTGCCTGTTCGACCGCCGCATTGTCAATGTCGGCGAACAAGTCTGGTTATGGGATAAGGAAGCACTGGTAACACCGGAGCAGATCGTGAAAACGAATGCCGTTGGCAACCAGGTGTTTACTACGCCTCAACGGATGAAAGATGCCGGCTCCTTTGACGCGGATTTGCCAGCGTGGCAGGATTGGGATATGTGGGTCCGACTCATCAAAACTGCCGGCCCGGCGCGCAGCATCCAGGCCAATACCTACGTCATGGATATTTCACACGAGTTCGAGCGTATCACGCAGAGGTCGTCGGAAAAGATCCTGCGAGCTGCTCGTATGTTTTATCAGAAACATTGCAGTCACGACGACCTGGCGGGAATACTCTATTCGTTGGTCGGCTACCAGCAGGTGCGGCTGACTCTGGGCGACATCGGTGTCATGTTGCGTAGCAGGTACTCGAAGTTTGCATTGCAAAAGATGCGTAAAGGCGAGTTTACGATGTCATTAGGCAGCTCTATTCTTTGAAGTCGGGCGGCAGTCTCAGCCGCACCAGGCAACCGATTCTGGCGAAATACCGCCAATCACGGCGAGACGTTGCTCACGTCCCCCGTCTGTGCTCTCGGTGGCCGGTAGCGAGCTATCGCGGACCCGCAGGTATCGTCGCGGGCCCAAGCGGTACTGCTTCGTTCAAACCCTCCAGCAAGAACGCGACATTCTGCAGGCGCATGGTGCGCCGTACCGTTGGATTTTGGGCATCCACACTCAGGGGAGCGCCAATCCTGCTCTGGTGGCCATATAAAAGAAGCAACAAGCCTAGCGCTGCGCTGTCGAGACGGCAATCGGCCATCAGTTCGACGTGAATGTGACGCCGCTGCAAAGTCATGCGCGCGAGCGCGGCTCGTAAATCGGCCAGTGCAGCATCGTGCCACGCTCCGTCCAGAGTCAGCGTGTAGTGATGCCCATCATCCCGCTCCGACAGCACCTGCGCCGTTGTAGCGGCACGGGCATTGCGCAAAGCAATGGCGCCGGGCAGGGCGCGAGTGATCAGGAGGCGCACCAGCGCTGTACCGTCATTCCAGTAGCGACGCCATAGCGCCGGTTCTTCCTTGATGCGCCATAACCATTCCAGGCCGAACCGGCCAACGCCAACCGGCGCGCGGCTGATGGTGCCCGCAACGAAATTGACCACTGCGCCAAGATGGCTGATCAGTGGTGTACGCAGGGCCGCGAGATTGTGTTCTATCCACGCCTGGCCGCGCTTGGCACCCAAGGCAACTACCAGCAGGTCAGCGTTGCTAGCATTAATTTGCTCGATGACGGCCGGTGTGCTCATGTCTGCCAGTGTGCCAAAGCCAGGTGAGTACGCGCCCACGCAGCGCATGCTGCCCTGCTCGGCGTTCAGAACGTCGGCCGCCTGTTGCGCCACGCCGTCGGGACCACCAAAGAAATAAACCTTGAGTGGCATGGTGTGTTGCGCGCGCAATTGCTCAAAGACCGTTGCGCCGGCAACGCGGCTGGTAAACGGTAGGCCCAACAGGCGCGCCAGCCAGACGACTGGCATGCCGTCGGCCAGCGACAGGGAAGAGCGCAGTACCGAGTCCCGGAATTCCGGGTCCTGCCCGCTTGTGATCAGGAAATTCAAATTAGGCGTCGAGAAAAAGCAGCGCTCGCCATGACGGGCACGCTTGAGCAGCAACTGCACGGTTTGTTCGGTATCGATTGCATCGAACGGAAGTCCTAGCACACAATAAACCCGGCGCGTAAAGTCGGTTTCAACGGGCGCACCGTCATGAGGTGCTGTCAGAATATTATTCGCTATCACGTTTGGACCTCACCCAGGCGACCTGGCGCCGGAACAGAAAGCGAAAATACAGTGGTATTTTCGCCAAGACATAGACGACGGCAAGGCCGAGTTCTTTACCACTGAGTACGGCACGCCCGTGGCGCCACCAGGCCATCAAAATTGCCGCACCCAGCGCTGCGCCGGCTAGTACGGCCAACACCAGCGGCCCAGCCGGGCCGCCAAACAATGCCAGCAACAAACTCAGCACTCCCAGCCCGCTCACCAGCAGTACCAGCAATGCCAGTGGCGGCACGCACAGATCTAGTCCAAAGGCAAACAGACTGAGGCTGGCACGGCGCAACCCGGCAAGCAGCGTAGCAGGAGCCGTGCTGGCAATCATGCTCAGATGCCCGTGCTCCCAGCGTGTACGCTGGCTTTGCACACCTTCGGTACTCGTCGGGAAGTAACTGTATACCAGGGCATGGGGGCAGAACATCGGCGCACTGCCAGCAAGCGCCAGGTCCATTCCCAGTTTCATGTCTTCAACGATATGGCCGGTGGCCAAGCTGGCCTTGGCAATCGTCTGCCAGGGAAAGGCCATCCCGGTACCCATCAGCTGACAAGGCCAGCCCCGGCGGAACCAACCGAGCGGGCGGACCTTGTTTTTGACGAGCCAGGCAAATTCGGCGATCTTTTTCAGCGCGCTGCTGCCGCTAGGAAGGTACATCAGGTAGAGCGCCTGGACCGGCCGTCCATGCTGCGCTGCCAGGCCTGCCACGCGCTCGATCGTGCCCTCGCCAACGATGCAGTCAGCATCAATGATCACTACCACGTCGGGTGGTGAAGCCGACAGCGCCTGCACGCCGAAGTCCAGCGCGTAGCCTTTGCCGCGCAATTGCGCATGGCTGCGTTCGACCACGTCGGCACCGGCCAGTCGTGCGACATCTGCAGTACGGTCGCTGCAGTTGTCGGCAACCACCAGAATACGATCGCCAGGCGTCAGCTGTGGCTGCACGCTGGCGAGGGTCGCGAGCAAGCCCGCCTCTTCATTGTGGGCAGGTATCAATACCGCGACGCGTGGACGCGGGCCGGGCAGTGCAGACGCGGGGCGCACTGGAAACATTGCCAGGAGTACTTGTGCAAGCAGCACCAGTATCGGTATCAGAACGACACATAGCAGCACGAGCAGAGCGAGCGAAAACGCAGATATCAAAACGATCCTTCCTGGGGGTTACGAACGGGAATGTACATAGCGACAAGCGCAGGGTGCTCACTCGGCACCTCAAATAGCCTGGCCAACGGCCACCCGCAGTGCGCCGTTCGGTATGATTCTGATTTTAAGCAATATGGTAAGCGCAATTTTTGTGGCGACAATGTTTTTTTGCAAACTTTTTGCTGAAGCGTGTTGTGGTTGCGCCTGCGATGCGTTAGTCAACGCGCGATCAGGTCGCCAGCACCGGTTGCGAGGTGCTTCGGTTTCGCTATCCAGATCTCGCATGGCTCTACGAGGCGTCCACTGTGACCGCGCCAACGCGGCACAATTTCATCAGTGTTCGTTTGTCACGGGTGCCATGATGATGCGGGCTGGAGCGCCCACTGCAGTACTGCCGTCTGGCATATCGTGCAGTACGACGGACATTGCGCCGATGCGGCAATTATTGCCGATTGTTATTCCACCAAGTATCTGCGCGTAAGCACCGAGCTCAACGTTATCACCCAAGACCGGGACTGGACCGTCGACATGGCGATTGCCGATCGTATTGCCTTGCCGCAAGGTGCAATTGGCGCCAATCTTCGCATCGGGGTGAACGAAAATACCGCCAAAATGCCAGATGCGTAATCCGGGACCGATCGAGGCAGATTTGGGAAGGCTAACACCAGTCACAGTCTCGATCAGGCGAAACATCAACCAGTACAGGGGCATGCGCCATTTCTTGCCAAACCCGGCCGGACGTCCATCGAGGCTACGTCCTCGTCGATATAGCCAGATGGCCCAAATCGATTGCTCACGCAAGAACGGTCGCCGCATGTCATATCGCAGCAGATCGCAATCCCAGTCATGCCTATCCTGCATCAGATCCCCAGTAAACAAAATTTTCTACGTGGCAGTATTGTAGCGAACTTTCGACTATTTGCACTTTTGGCAACTGTGTGCGCTTGATTGCGCGCGTGCTACAACTATCCGTTTTGTGTAGAGGAAGCGTCAGGGTGCCAGCACCAGATTGGCGCGAACCGACGAGGCGCCCTTTGTTCCGCTCGTCGCGATCAAGGTCACCTTGGCGCTGGCTGGCCACGTGAGATTCACCGATTGTCCATCTTTCAGATCTTTGCTGTCGAATGTAATCTGTCCGTTGGTGTTAAGTTGCATGCGCAGCGCAGCGCCCCCAGTTGCGCTGACCAAAAACGTGAACTTAGCTCCCGCCTTTGGCACGGCCCATGAAACGCGCGTCATGCCGGTATTGTTGGCATTGACATACACGGTTTTCGTTATCGTTGCATCGAACACCAAGCGCTGCGTGGCGGTGTCGTAGCTTGCTGCAGCGGTGCCGGCTTGTTGTTGCCAGGGACCGCGCATCGACAGAATATTCATGTTTCGTTGCGCTTTGATCGCAGCGGACGCATCATTGCCTTTGGCGTCGATCCAGGCTTGCGCGCTCGTCACTTGCCGAAGGCCGGCACGTATTGTGTCGAGCTGGCTGGCGATCTTGTTGTCCCAGCCAGTGCGCATCAGGTGAAAGCCTGCATCGTTTTCGACGTATATGACAAATGGTGTACCGTCATTTCGGTCAACCACGTAGGCGCCGTACACCTTGAGCGTTTCAGCGATCTTCCTCAGTTTTGGGTCGTCGATTGCGCCGGTGTCAAAGCCGGGTGGCAGCATCAGCAGTGCGCCCTCTGGAATGGCGCCGGTATTGGTTGTCAGCGTGTTGTCGGCCGATGTAGCCGGAAAGATATACGCCGGGCCATTCACGCCATTCGACAACGCGTTATGGGCCAGCGATAGTGCCAGGGCATGGTGGTAGACAGGCAAGCCATCCTTGATTTCATGCTTGCGTATCAGACCAGCCGACGCCGGGACGCCCACGGCGCGGGCACCCTGGTAATAGTGAGCAGGATCACCCCAGCCCGTGCCCGCGAGATTGCTCCATGAATAGAGCGCAGCGGTCCAGCGTCCATCATTCTGCTTGAGTTGCCAGAAGGAGTGGATCGTATTCGTGACCGGATCGACAATATCCGCATGACCATCCGTGCCTGTAGCCGGCAACACGCCGGCAGGCCAGCGGGGTAGCGTGATCACCCGCGCGGCGCCATTGTCAGGATCGGAAACGGTGTTCGTGGCGGTATCGCTGGAGCCGCGACCGACAACCGTCATTGGCTTGTCAGACGATGACGCAAGGAAGACGCCAGTGGAATAAGCGCCCGACGTAACGGTGGGAAAATACCTGGACCTGGGTATGACAAATGTTCCAAACACGGGTTTAACGGGCCGTACATTCCACAACGAAGTGGCGGAGTAAGGACGCAAATAGGTGCCATGCGCGGATGCATTGGTATCTGCTGCGCCAGGCTGTACTGCTACCGTTGCGGTTTGCGCATCCACGGCAGCGTGACCGTCGCAAGCTGCGATCGATGCACAGATCATGGGCGGGATGATGCGCCGGATCATCGTGCTTGATAAAAATGTCATGTCGACCTTTCGAAGATGCTTCATGGACGGCTCACGCGCTTTGCCGAAGCCGGCCGCCGTCAGACTGCCACCGGCGCCCTGATCCCCGGATGCGGGTCATACCCCGTGATCTCGAAATCCTCGAAGCGGTAGTCGAACAGCGAGTCCGGCTTGCGCTTGATGACCAGTTGCGGCAACGCGCGCGTCTCGCGCGACAGTTGCAGGTCGACCTGGTCCATGTGGTTGGCGTACAGGTGGCAATCGCCCCCGGTCCAGATGAAGTCGCCCACCTCCAGTCCCGCCTGCTGCGCCATCATGTGGGTCAGGATCGCATATGAGGCGATATTGAATGGCACGCCCAGGAAGATGTCGGCGCTGCGCTGGTAAAGCTGGCACGACAGCTTTCCGTCGGCCACGTAGAACTGGAACAGCGCATGGCAGGGCGGCAGCTTCATCGACGGCACGTCGGCCACGTTCCAGGCCGAGACAATCATGCGGCGCGAATCGGGCGTGGTGCGGATCTGCTCGAGCACCTGGGCGATCTGGTCGATGTGCTCGCCGGTGGGCGTTGGCCAGTTGCGCCACTGGTAACCGTACACGGGCCCCAGATTGCCGTCGGCGTCGGCCCATTCGTCCCAGATCGATACGCCGTTTTCCTTCAGGTAGGCGATGTTGGTCGAGCCCTGCAGGAACCAGATCAGTTCATGGATGATCGACTTCAGGTGCACTTTCTTGGTCGTCAGGAGCGGAAAGCCTTCCTGCAGATTGAAGCGCATCTGGTAGCCGAACACGGAGCGGGTGCCGGTGCCGGTGCGGTCGGTTTTGGTGGCGCCATGCTGCTGGACATGGCGCATGAAGTCGAGATATTGGCGCATTGCGGATGGTGTAATGAAGGGACGGACAACCCGTCATTCTATCATCCGGTGCAGATGGGGGCGCCGGCGCCTGCCACGGCGGGCGCCGCCAGCCGGTCGGCAAAGCGCTGCAAGGCCAGGCGCAGTGCGTCGTCGGACATCGCCAGCAGGTTGTCACCCACGTAAATTTCCACGACGCTGGTATCGGGCAATGCGCCGTGAGCGGCGCGGTTGTACATCCAGATACCATGCTCGGCCGCCAGCGCGTCGCGGATCGCCAGTGCGGTGTCGCGGGATACGGGCAGGTGAAGATGCAGCATATTCGCCTGGGGCGCGGCCGGATTCACGCGGATTGCCGGGTGCGCGCGCAGCGCGACATACAGAAACTGGGTGCGCCTGAAATAGTCGGGCATCGCCGCCAGACGCGCGTCGAAGTCCATCGCGGCCGCCACCACGTACGGCGAGCGATGGATCACGTTGCCACCCTGGCGCCGGAACCATTCGGCGCAGCGCGCCACGAACTCGCGGCTGCCGGCCAGCATCGCGCCGCCCAGGCCACCGAGGCCCTTGTACAGCGACACATACACCGAATCGAAGCCGGCCGCGATCTGCGCCGCGCTGCGCCCGTACCCGGCCGCCGCTTCCCACAGGCGTGCGCCGTCCATGTGCAGGTGGATGCCGCGCTCACGGCAGCCGCGCTTGATCGCCTCGAGTTCGTCCCATGGCGAGAGCTGCCCGCCGATCTCACGCATCGGGATTTCCAGGCCCACGGCGCCCAGGCGGTCCGGCACGTCCAGCAGATCGCTGGCCGTCCATGGCCGGTGCCGGTCACCCACGGGCAGTGCCTGGAAGTGGTCCAGCAGCTGGTAGTTGGCGCGTTCGTGGACGAAGATGTGCGAGGTCGGGTGCAGCGCCACCATGCGGCTGGCGCGCTCGAGGCAGGCCAGGCGCAGCGCCGTCACCTGCGCCATCGTGCCGCTGACGCAGAACACGGCGGCCTCGAAGCCGAGCGTGGCCGCCACCTTCGCTTCGAACGACTGAATCAGGTCGCCATTGCCATACACGTCGTGATCGATGTCGTGCTGCTCGCACCAGGCGGCCATCGCTGCAAAATGTTCCGCAGGACGGCGCTGGCGATGGCCGGGGAAGATCGTGTGGCAGCGGCGCTGCAGGGCGGATTCTGACAAGGTGCACTCCGAAAGACAGGAACGCTACTCTACACCGCGCGAGGTCGACACAGGAAGCGCCCGGCCGGGTGGCCGGGCGCAAGACGCTTGATTGGCCGAACGTCAGCCGTGGGTCAGCGCCGGGCGGCGCGGGGCCGACGCGGGTGCATCGTAGCCGAGGCTCGGGCCGTCTTCGGCCAGGCGGAAGCTGCGCACCGAACGGGCGAGGGCATCGGCCTGCTCGTGCATGGCCTGCGCCGCGGCGCTGGCTTCTTCGACCAGTGCCGCGTTCTGCTGCGTGGTCGTGTCCATCTCGACGACGGCGCGGTTGATTTCCTCGATGCCCTGGGTCTGTTCCTGGCTGGCGTTGCTGATTTCGGCCATGATGGCAGTAACGCGCTGCACGCTCGTCAGCACTTCCTGCATCGTGGTGCCGGCCTGCGCCACCAGCGCGCTGCCGGCGCCGACTTCATGGTTGGATGCGTCGATCAGACCCTTGATCTCCTTGGCGGCAGCGGCCGAGCGCTGCGCCAGGTTGCGCACTTCGGACGCCACGACCGCGAAACCGCGACCCTGTTCGCCGGCGCGCGCCGCTTCCACGGCAGCATTGAGTGCCAGGATATTGGTCTGGAACGCGATGCCATCGATGACGCTCGTGATGTCCGAAATCTTGCGCGAGGCGACCGTGATCGAATCCATGCGGGCGACCACTTGCGACACCGTGTCGCCGCCTTTCTGGGCCACGTTCGACGCAGTCTGGGCAAATTCGTTGGCCTGGCGCGCATTGTCCGCGTTCTGGCGCACGGTCGTGGTCAGCTCGTCCATCGACGACGCGGTGGTGGCCAGGCTGGCGGCCTGTTCTTCGGTACGGCTGCACAGGTCCAGGTTGCCGGTTGAAATTTGCTGCGAGGCGGCCGCAATGTGCTCGGCGCCGTCGCGTACCTTGCCGACCACGCCCGACAGGCTCTCACCGATGTCGTTGATCGCTACGGTCAGGCGACCGATTTCGTCATTGTTGCGGGGCGCGATCCGGGCGGTCAGGTCGCCGCCGGCGATGCGGCGCGCCACTTCTTCGACTTCGGCCAGCGGGCGCGTCACCGTCGCACGCACCAGCAGGTACAGCAGCGTGGCCAGTACGGCCAGCGCGGCAATGCCGAACAGGATGAAGCGGTTACGCAGCTGGGTGGCGGCGGCGGTGATCTCGTCGATATACGTGCCACCGGTGATGACCCAGTTCCAGTCCTTCATGTGCGTGTACGCCGCAAATTTCTCGCGCGCGCCGGTTTCACCGGGGTTCTGCCAGTCGTAGCGGACAGTGCCTTCCTTCTTCTCCAGCATCTCCTTGACGAACTCGTGACCGTTGGCCGACTTGCTGTCGAGGATGTTCTTGCCTTCGCTCTTCGGGTGCACGAGCAGGTCGCCGTAGGTCTTGCCGGGCGCTGCCGACAGCACGTAGAAGTAGCCGCTGTCACCGACCTTGATCGCATTGATGCGCTCCTTGAGGAAGGCGATGTCCTGGCTGATGTTTACGCCCACGTAGAGTGCGCCGACGACCTTGCCGGCGGCGTCGCGCACCGGCTCGTACTGGGTGATGAACTGCTTGCCGAATAGTGTGGCCAGGCCGACATAGGTACGGCCGGCGCGCAGCGCGGCGTAGGCCGGTGCGGTCTTGTCCAGGGCCGTGCCGACGGCGCGGTCGCCGTTTTCCTTCTTGACGGACGTGGTCACGCGCACGAAGTCATCGCCGGCAACGGCGAACACGGTGGCGTTGGCGCCGGTGCGCTCGGTGAAGCTGTCGGGGACGGCGAAGTCGAGGTTCAGCGCCTTGCCGTCAAGGCTCAGCGTCGGCACCTGGCGGCCGCCGATGTCCACGGTGGCCGGTTCGTCGAGCGCATACGCGCCCGGCAGGCCGGCGCTGAAGATGCGCCCGAAGCTGACGGCCTGGCTCGACACGGTCTTGTTGAACAGTTCGACCGTGTTGGCCACGCCTTTGAGTTCACTGGAAACGCTCTCCATGGCGCGCTGTTCCAGCATGCTCGATGTCGAGAGCGTGATCGTGCCGATCAGCACGGCGATGATGACCCCTGCCAGGGCGAAGGTGACGGCGCTGATGCGGGTGCCGACATTCCAGCTGGCTAAACTAAATTTTTGGTTGCTCATGAAAGTCGAGTGATGATGCAGGGTATAACTCCGGATCATACGCCCCAACCTTTTCTCATGGCAATATTTAGTGAGTTTTGGCAGTCATTACGGTGCCTGGATGCAACGGAATGTGACGGGAAGTCACGGTTCGGTCACCGACACCCGCAATACTCCGGTCGATCCGGTCACGCTGCCACGGGTGCATGCGCCTGGAACTGCAGCGCGGCGAGGTTCGCATATACACCGCGCAGGGCGACCAGTTCGTGGTGCGTGCCCATCTCGACGATCCTGCCGCCATCGAGCACGACGATGCGGTCGGCGCGCTGCACAGTGGCCAGGCGGTGGGCGATGATGATCGTGGTACGCCCGATCATGGCCGCTTCAAGCGCCCGCTGCACGAGGCGTTCGGATTCGGCGTCGAGCGCACTGGTGGCTTCGTCGAGCAGCAGCAACGGCGGGTTTTTCAGCAATGCGCGCGCAATCGCGATGCGCTGGCGCTGGCCGCCCGACAAGCGCACACCGCGTTCGCCCAGGAACGAACGGTAGCCTTCCGGCAGGCGCTCGATGAATTCGTGGGCGGCTGCCATGCGCGCCGCCGCAATCACTTCCTCGTCGGTGGCGTCGGGGCGGCCGTAGCGGATGTTTTCCATCGCATCGAGCGAGAACACGACCGTATCCTGCGGCACGATGCCCACCGCGCTGCGCAGCGTCTGCAGCGTCAGGTCGCGCACGTCGACGCCGTCGAGGCGGATGCTGCCCGATTGCGGATCGTAAAAGCGCAGCAGCAGCTGGAACAGCGTGGTCTTGCCGGCGCCGGACGGGCCGACGACAGCCACCGTCTCGCCGGGCTGGATCTCGAGCGCCAGGTGCGACAGCGCCGCTTCCTGCAGGCGGGATGGATAAGCGAAGGTCACGCCATCGAGCGTGACACGCGCGCCGTTGGCGGTGCGCGCGGGCAGCGTGGCCGGGTGCAGCGGGTCCTGGATGTCCGAACGGGCGCCCAGCAGTTCGAGCAGGCGCTCGGTGGCGCCGGCGGCGCGCTGGGCGTCGCCCATTACTTCGGACAAGGCCCCGACCGAGCCGGCGACGATGCCGGCGTACAGGATGAACTGCCCCAGTTCGCCCCCGGTCATGGTCCCGGCAATCACGGCATGCGCGCCCAGCCACAGCACGAACACGATCGCCCCGAAGATCAGCACGATCGCCAGCAGCGTCAGTGTCGCCCGCGCGCGGATGCGGCTCATGGCGGTGGTGAACGCGCTTTCGACTTCGACGCCAAAGCGCCCGGCTTCGTAGCCTTCGCGCGTGAAGGCCTGCACGGTCGGCATGGCGTTGAGGATTTCACCGGCCACGGCCGACGCATCGGCGATGCGGTCCTGCGAATCGCGCGACAGCTTGCGCACGCGGCGGCCGAACAGCACGATCGGCAGCACGACCAGCACCAGGAGGCCCAGAATGATCGACGTCAGGCGCGGGCTCGTGATGAACAGCATGACCAGGCCACCGATGAACAGCAGCGTGTTGCGCAGTGCGAGCGAGATGCTGGTGCCGACGATTGCCTGGATCAGCGTCGTGTCGGTGGTCAGGCGCGACAGCACTTCGCCGGTGCGCGTGGTCTCGAAAAATTCGGGACTCTGGCGCACCACGTGGCGGTACACGGCGCTGCGAATATCCGCCGTCACGCGCTCGCCGAGCCACGAGACCATGTAGAAGCGTGCGGCCGTGGCCACCGCCAGCACGGCGGCCACGCCGAACAGTGCCAAGAAGGTCGCGTTGACATTCTCGATGCCGCGCGCGGTGGCTGACGCGCCGAAGCCCAGGTCGATCATCTGCTTGAAGGCCGCCGGGATCGCCAGCGTGGCGCCCGCCGCGAACAGCAGCGCAATGCCGGCCAGGATGAACTGGCGGCGGTACGGCGCCATGAACGGGATCAAGCCCTTGAGGGTCGAGAGGCTGCTCTTGCGTGAACTGTCTGCGTCGGGGGAGGCGGTGGAGCTGGTGGTACGCGTGGTCATCGTGTCTTCGTGGGATTCTTATAATTTCATTGGCTGCACATAGCCGGTCATCTCGAGGTAGCCGCGGCCGACGCGGCGGCCGCTCTGCTGGATCGTGACCGCGCCTTCCCAGTACACGGCGCCCGTCGAGCGGCGCGAATCGAGCTCCTGGTCGTTCTGCAGCGGGACGATCTGCCAGACCTGGTCGCCGGTGGTGATCGTGGTGGCGATCGGGTAGGTCGCCTGAGTGCGCGGGGACGTCCAAAGCGTTTGCGGCGTGAACGTGATCTGCTCGGGCGCGTAATGCGTGACCTTGCCTGCCTTGTCGCGCCGGGTGGCATGCGCCCATAGTTTACCACCTTGCTTGTCGCGGATCTGGAAAGCCATCAGCGCGCCGCCGTCGTCGAGGTTGGCGCCGACCCAGTTCCAGCCCACGGCGTCGGGCTGCAGGGCTTCACTCGACCACTCGTGATCGAGCCAGGCGCTCCCGGTAACGGCCGTGGCTGCCATCCCGGCGCGGCCCACGCTGCCCGTGACGGCCAGTTGCGGTTCGCTGTAGTAGTAGCTGGCATGCTGCGCACTCGGGCCTTTGCGCGAGTACCCGCCCTGGCCCTGCGCCAGGACCGGTTGCGTGGGGCGCAGGCGCAGTTCCAGCGTGAGCTGGTTCGAGCGGATCGTCACGCGGTAGGTGCCATCCTGGTCGCGCACCATGCGCCAGTCATCGAGTTTCAGGTCGGTGTTGCCGGGCCGCGCCCAGGCCAGGCCGAAGCCTTCACGGGCGCTGCGCTGGTCATGCACGAGGCGCCCGACCGCCGGGTCGGACAGCGCCGCGTGGCCGATCACCAGCTGGCGGGGCGTGAAGTGGCTTGGATTGGCGCCGTCGACGCCCGTGCGGCTGCGAAAGAACGTGACCTGGAACCCCAGCGGGCGCTTGTCGGGCGTCTCGACCCAGCCCGTGACATACCACCATTCGGTGCGAAACTCGGGATGCGCGCCATAGTCGCGCGGGAACGTCAGCGCCGCGCCGGGCGTGACGGGGGCAAACACGGGCGGTTCGGCGCGCGCTGGCAGCGCCAGCAACGTCAACAGCGACAGCAGTACACCTAGGATGAAACGCATTACCAATCCTCTCTGACAGCGCGCACCGGACCGCCCGACAAGGCCTGGCGGCCTGACACGAGCGCGGTGGCGACGGACGCGATCACCAGCACCGCGGCCACGCTGCCCAGCAGTGGCCAAGGCAGGTGCAGGCCCATGGTCCAGTGGAACGACTGCGGGTTGATCACGAAAACCAGAATCAGGCTGATGGTCAGCCCGAGCACGAAACCGGCGATGACGCCCAGGCCGGTGAGCAGGCCGCCTTCGAAGGCGAGCAGCTGCAACACCTGGCGCCGCGTGACGCCGACGTGGCGCAGCATACCGAATTCTCGCGCCCGTGCCAAAGTCTGGGCCGAAAAACTGGCGGCGATGCCCGACAGCCCGATCGCGATCGCGATCGCCTCCAGTAAGTACGTGACGGCGAAACTGCGGTCGAAAATCTTCAGGCTCGCGGCGCGGATGTCGCCCGGGCGCATGAAGGTGAGCGCCGCGCCGAACGGCAGCGCGCGCAAACGGGTTTCCAGGGCAGCCGCGTCGACCCCATCTGCGGTCCACAGCGCCGCGTCGGTGACAGCGCCTTCGCCGGTCAGCTTGCGGTAGTCGGCCAGCTGGATGACAACCGAGCCGCTCTGGTTGGCGTAATCGCGCCAGGCGCCGGCCACGAAGAACGGCGTCTCGGCGCCGCCCAGCGGCAGGCGCAGCGTCTGGCCGACGCGCGCGCCGTACAGGTCGAGCAGCGCCTCGGACACCCAGGCCGGCCGCGCGCCGGCAGGAATGGGCGCGCTGTCGCCCACCAGATACAACAGGCGCGCCGGATCGCGCACATCGATGTCGCGCGCGATGACGACGACTGGCGGCCGCTCGGGCGCCAGCGACACGCGCCGCGTGCGCAGGAACTGGATCTGCTGTACGCCGGGCAGCGCCGTCAAGGCAGCCTGCTGCGCCGGACTCAGGTAACCGGTGCCGCCGGCATCCAGCGTGCGCACATACAGGTCGGCCGGCAGGATGTGGCCCATCCAGTCGTCGACCGAGACCCGGAAGCTCGAGACCATGATCCCCATCGCCACCATCAGGCTGAAACTGGCCAGGATGCCGCCCAGCGCAATCGAAGCCTGGCCCGGCGCATTGGCCAGGCGCCCCAGCGACAGCGCCAGCACCGGCATCGGATGCCGTTTTTTGGACAGCCACCCTTCGAGTGCGCGAAACGTGACGGCGGCAAAACGGGGCATCAGGCCGATGCCGCCAATTAGCAGCAGCGCGATTGCCAGGTAGCCAAACAGCGGCAACTCGAACACGGGCGGCGCGAACGCGAACAGCGCGGCGATTGCCAGGCACGCAAGCGATGGCCAGACGCGCGCCAGGCGTGACAGCGGTGCTTCGTCGGCGCCGGACTTGATCGCCACGGCCGGCCGCGCGCGCGCCGCTTCCCACGCCGGCGCCAGGCAACCGAGCAGGGCCACGCCCAGGCCCAGCGCGAAGAAGACGATGGCGGCACCCGGTGTGAACGCGACCTGCGGGCGAATGCCGGGGAAGTAGCCGGCGCCCAGGTCGCCGCCAAAATAATGCAGGGCGGTGGCGGCCAGTGCGTAGCCGGCGCCGATGCCGAGCAGGCTGCCGGCCACGCCCAGGCTCGCGCCTTCAAGCAGCACCTGGCGCAGCAGCTGACCCCGTTCGAAGCCCAGCACGCGCAGCAGCGCGAACTGGCTGCGCCGGCGCATGACCGACAGGGCCTGGGTCGAGAACACGAGGAAGGCGCCGGTGAACAGTGCGACCAGCGCCAGCACCGTCAGGTTGACGCGGTAGGCGCGGCTCATGTTGGACGTGCGGCTTTCCTGGTCGGCGTCGTTGGGCTGGCCGACCGTGAAGCGCCCCGGCCAGGTGCGCTCGAGATCGGCTGCCAGAGCGCGCTGGAACGCGGCGCGGTCGACGCCGCTGCGCAGCTTGAGGTCCACGCGCGAGAGCTTGCCCACGCGTTCCAGGCGCCATTGCAGGGCGCCGATGTCCATCACGGCCAGACGCTGGCCGCTGCGTGCCCGCTGTACGGGGCCGGCCACGCGCAGCGTGATGACGCCGGTGCCGGCGCGCAGATTGAGCGTGTCGCCACGCCGCTTGCCCAGCCACGCCTCGGCGGCCGGCGACAGGAACAGCGCATCGTCGGCCAGCACGTCCAGCATGCTGCCATTGCCCGGCACGCCGGTCAGGTCGGGCGAAATGAAGCCGGCGCGAAAGGCATCGATGCCGATGATGCGCAATGGCGTGTCCTGGCCCGGCACGCCGGCCTGCACCTCGAGAATGGGTGCGGCCACCGCGACGTCCGGATGGCTGGCCAGCTGCGGGTACACGGCTTCGTCAAACAGCAGTTCGCGCCCCTGGACCTGGATGTCGGCCTGGCCCGACAGGCTCTTGACGGCGGCCGAGAATTCATTGAAGGCAGCGGCATTGATCAGGTGGATGGCAAAGCCCATCGACACGCCAACGGCAATCGCCGCAATCGCCACCAGTGCGCGCACCGGGTGCGCACGCCACTCGCCGAGCAGCAGCCAGCGCGTGAGCCGGCTCAACCCGGGCATTCGACCGCCAGTGTGTCGGCCATGCGGCGCGCCTTGATGCGCGCGACGGCTTTTGCATCATCGCTGCTCTTGGCCAGGTCCTCATTGGCCCAGCGTGCCTGCAGACGCAGCTTGTCGCAGCGCTTGCGCAGGGCCAGCGCTGCGCGGCCGGCGCGCCCGAATTCATGCGCGTCACGCGCAGCCTGCACGGCGCGTGCCCCGTCGATGGCCGCCAGCGTGGCGCGCGCAGCAGCGAGGCGGGCGGCCTGCACCGGATCGGGCGCCGGGGCGGGTGGCAGCGCAAGGGGCGCACCGGCGCCAGGGCAGGGGCGGTCGGCGTAACTCACGTGCGTTCCCTCATGACATTTGTAGACCGTGCCAGCCGTGGCCAGCCGGCCCAGGGCGCAGCACGTCGCACACAGCACAATGCACCACAGGCAACGCATGGCAGGCTCCCGGTCATAGTATTTTCCCGGGATTCATGATGCCCAGCGGGTCGAGCGCGGTTTTGATGGCACGCATCATGCCAAGTTCGACCGGCGACTTGGTGCGCGCCAGTTCGTCGCGTTTCAGCGCGCCGATGCCGTGCTCGGCCGAAATCGAACCGGCAAACGCGACCACCGCGTCATGCACGATGCGGTTCACGGCATCCTGCCGCAGCAGAAACGTGTCGTGCGCAATGCCCGGTGGCGGCGCGACGTTGTAGTGCAGGTTGCCGTCACCCAGGTGGCCGAACGTGACCAGCACGCAGCCGGGAAACGCGCGGTCGAGTGCGGCGTCGGTGTGCGCGATGAAATCCGGGATTGTCGAGACCGGCAACGAGATGTCGTGCTTGATGTTCTTGCCGGCCGCCGCCTGCGCCAGCGGGATGTGTTCACGCAGGCGCCACAGGCCAAGCGCTTGCTGGCTGGACGTGGCCACGACGGTGTCGCGCGCGATGCCATCTTCCAGCGCGGCGCCGATGCCGGATTCGAGCAGCGCCTGAGCATGCGCTTCGGATTCATTGCTCGACAATTCGACGAGCGCATAGTGCGGGTGGCGCGCGGCAAATGGCTGCGGCAGGGCGGGAAATTGTTGTGCGACCAGATCCATGCAGACGGCCGACATCAGCTCGAAACCCGTCAGCGCCGCACCGCAGCGCGCTTGCAGCAGGTTCAGCAGCGCCAGCGCCTGGCGCGGCGAGTCCAGTGCGACCAGGGCCGTGCGCATGCCGCGCGGCGCCGGGAACAGTTTCAGTACGGCCGCCGTGATGACGCCCAGCGTGCCTTCGGCGCCGATGAACAGGTCGCGCAGCGCGTAGCCCGTGTTGTCCTTGCGCAGGCCGCGCAAGCCGTCCCAGACGGCGCCCTCGGCATTGACGACTTCGAGGCCCAGGCACAGGTCGCGCGTGTTCCCGTAACGCAGCACCGCTGTGCCGCCGGCATTGGTCGACAGATTGCCGCCAATCGTGCACGACCCCTCGGCCGCCAGCGACAGCGGATACAGCATGCCGGCCCCTGCGGCGGCGGCCTGGATGTCGGCCAGGATGCAGCCGGCCTCGACCGTCATGGTGCGGTTGGCCGGGTCGATCGCGCGGATACGGTTCAGGCGGCGCAGCGACAGCACGATGGCGTCGCCCGACGTATCGGGCACGCTGCCCATGACCAGGCCCGTACGGCCGCCTTGCGGGACGATGGGCACACCGGCGCTGGCGCACAGGCGCACGACGGCGGCCACCTGATCGGTGTCCAGCGGCAGCGCGACGGCGCGCGCGCGGCCACTGTAGCGACCGCGCCAGTCGGCCAGGTAGCCCGCCATCTCGGCATCCATCGTAATGACGTGGTCGACGCCCACGATGGCGCGCAGCTGTTGCAGGAAGGCGGCCGCTGACTGGTCAACCATGCGGGACTTTGACCTTGTCCAGCAATTCCTTGGCCATGCGCTGCGCTTCTTTCTTGAACGGGCGCAGGTACAGCAGGGCGCAGACGTAGAACACGACCACCAGCACGACTTCACCGATGGCCATCTGGCGCGACAGCGGGTTGGTATCGGCCCAGGCCCGCACGGCGCCTTCGGCAAAGTAAATCAGGATCAGCATCGACGCCCATTGCAGCGTGTACAGGTCGCGCTTGACCACGCCGCGCAGTGGCAGCAGCAACGGCAGCGCTTTCAGGGCCAGCAGCCAGCTGCCCGGCTGGAGCGGTGCGACGAACGCTTCCCACGCCACCAGCCAGCCGATCAGCCAGACCAGGCTGAGCACCGCGCCGATATGAAAGACTCTGCCTTTGCCCATTATTGACCTTCGTGCAGTTTGAGCGCCGCGGTTGCCAGGCGGCGACCGAGCGCGATCGACAAGGCGCGCTCGTCCTCGGTGATGGCACGCTTGCCATCGACGCCGGCCCAGTGGGTGGCGCCATACGGGCTGCCGCCGCTGGCGGTGTTCATCAGTTCGGGATGCGTGTACGGCAAGCCCATCACGAGCATGCCATGGTGCAGCAGCGGAATCATCATCGACAGCAGCGTTGCTTCCTGCCCGCCGTGCAGGCTGCCGGTGGACGTGAACACGACAGCCGGCTTGCCCGACAGCGTGCCGTTGACCCATTCGGCGGCGGTGCCGTCGAGGAAGTACTTCATGCTCGAGGCCATATTGCCAAAGCGCGTGGGCGAGCCCAGCGCCAGGCCCGCGCATTCGGCCAGGTCGGCCGCCTCGACATAGGGCGCGCCATCCTCGGGAATCGACGGTGCAGTCGCTTCGGCCACCGATGACACGGCGGGCACGGTGCGCAGGCGCGCCTCGGCGCCGGGGACGCTGTCGACGCCCTGCGCGATCAGTTCTGCCAGTTTGCGCGTGGCGCCGTGGCGGGAGTAGTACAAAACCAGGATGCTCAAAGGATTCGTGTTCATCCTTGGTATTATAGTGCGCTTTGTTGAAGTGACATGCCCGGGTTGACGCCCAATTCGCGGCCTGAATCGGGTATTTCCATGGCCATGCCGAACCAACCGCCGCAGCATCCTTCCCACGCCGTTACCGACAGCGCCGATGGCAGCCTCGAGGGCAGCCTCGAACGTAGCCTGACGCGGGCCGAGGCCAAGGATCTGGTGCGCTTTGCGCTGCGCCGCCTGCGCGAAGAACGCCTGCCGCAAGTTGCCGGCAGCCTGACGTTTACGACCACGCTGGCCCTGGTGCCGCTGCTGACGATCGTGCTGGCCATTTTCACGATGTTCCCGGCGTTCGGCCAGGTGCGCACGATGGTCGATGCCTGGTTCGTGCAGAACCTGATGCCGCCGGCCATTGCCAGCACGATCAGCGGCAATCTGACGCAGTTTGCCAGCAAGGCCAAGGGCCTGTCGGCGCTGGGCGCGGTGGCGCTGCTGTTTACGACGGCCGCGACCATGAGCCTGATCGAGCGGGTCTTCAACCAGATCTGGGGCGTGCGCCAGCCCCGTCCGTGGACCCAGCGCCTGCTGGTGTACTGGGCCTTGATTACGCTGGGTCCGATCCTGTTCGGCGCCTCGCTCAGTTTCACGTCACAGCTGGTTGACGTTACCGGCGGACTGGAGCGCGATGCCAGCGTGCTGGCCACGCTGGCCTTTACCCTGGCCTCGATTGCCGCGACGACAGGTGGCTACACGCTGCTGTACGTGGCGGTGCCGAATCGCCATGTCGCCTGGCGCGACGCCTTCTGGGGCGCGCTCGCCGCCGCGATCGCGTTCGAAGTCGCCAAGCGCGTGTTTGGCCTCTTCATCCGCCAGTTTCCGACCTACGCGATCATCTATGGCGCGCTGGCCGCGCTGCCGTTGTTCCTGGTCTGGATCTATGTCACGTGGATGATCACGCTGGTGGGGGCCTTGCTGACGGCGGCACTGCCGGTCGTGAAGTACGAACGCTGGTGGTACCAGGCCGCGCCGGGCGGCGCCTTCGTCGACGCGATGTCGGTGCTGAAGGTCCTGCACGGCAGCGCCAAGCTGAGTGGCACGGCGCTCGTGTCCGGCAGCACCATCCGCCATCACACGCGCATCGGTTACAACGAACTGGCACGCCTGCTGCACCGCATGGTGGCCGAGGGCTGGGTCGGGCGCGTGCACGACCAGGCGCCGGCGAAGATCAGCTGGCGCCACACCAAGCGCGCCAGCCAGGAGCACTGGGTGCTGCTGGCCGATCCGGACACGCTGCGCCTGGCCGACGTGTACCGCCTGTTCGTGTTCGACTTCGCGGTGGAGGAGGCCGTGCAGCGTGAAGAAGAGGCCAGCCCCGATACCGCCCTGTCGCTCGACACCGGCGCGCTGGCGCGCCGGGTCGAAGAGGCGGTCGAGGCCGGGCTGGGCGAAACCCTGCGCGAGCATTTCGGCGACGCCGACGTCGACGCCGAGGCGGTTGCCGGGCCGGTCAGCTGATCAGCCGGTCCGCCAGCGCCAGCAGCGCGTTCGACACCGCCTCGGGCGCTTCCTGCATCATCGCGTGGCCCGTATCGACCGTGACGATCGATGCATGCGCGATCGCGTCAGTCAGCAATGCCGCCTTGCGCGGTGGCGTCATCTTGTCCTGCGTTCCCTGCACGAACACGACCGGACAGGTGATGGTGGCGGCAGCCGTCATGCCGTTGGTGTACGCATTGCACGCGGCCAGATCGGTGTGCAGCAGCGGTTCGTCGCTACCGGCTGCCAGCCGCCGCATGAGCTCGCGCGCCGCGTTGGCAATCGACGGGTCGCTTGATGCCGCATGCGACCAGGCCACGACCATGTCGATGGCCGCCTGCTCATCGTCGAGGGCAGTGGCGAGCAGGGCGTCGGCCACCTTCATCGGGAACGTGGCGCCGAGCAAGGCCAGGCCGGTGGCGCGCTGGGGCGCCCGGGACGCCGCTTCCAGTACGATCAGCGAGCCCATGCTGTGGCCGGCAAGCAGGGCGCGTTTCACGCCCGCCGCGTCCAGTAAGGCCAGCAACCAGTCGGCCAGCGCCTCGACCGAGCGCAGGGCCGGCCCGCTGCTATGCCCATGGCCGGGCAGGTCGGGCGCCAGCACGGCGAAACCGCGTGCGGCCAGCGTCCGGCTTTGCTGCGTCCACGCCGCGTGGTCGTTCAGGGCGCCGTGCACCAGCACGACCGTGGGCAGTGCGGGGTCGAACGCGCTGTCGCCGGTATGGCAAAAGGCGGTATGGTCGCCAATCGTGAGTTGCATGTCAGATAGCCTGTGTTGATGGAAGCCAGCCATCCTAGCAGCGATGGCCGTTTGCGCAATCTGCACTGCACCATTCTGCCGCCGCGTTCGCACCATGAGGTGGCGCAATGCTGGATTTTTTACCGGGCATAGGCTACAGTCGGCGTTATGCCTTATACAAATTTATCCAACAGCAGTATTGACCGCGCGGGGGTGGCCAGCATGAAAGTTTCGGAAATCCTGCAAGTGAAGGGCAATATCCTGTATACCGTGACGCCCGACCAGCCCCTGGTCGAGGCCGTAACCACGATGTCCGAGAACGATATCGGCTCGCTCGTCGTGATGGAATACGGCGACCTGGTGGGCATGCTGACGTTCCGCGAAGTGCTCAAGACGCTGCACGCCAATGGCGGCGCGGTGGGCGCCGGCACGGTGCGCCGTCACATGGACGACAGCCCGATCACCGTCACGCCGGACACCGAGGTCAACGAGGTGCGCCGCATCATGCTCGAAAAGCATGCGCGCTACCTGCCGGTGATGGACGCGCGCACGTTGCTGGGCGTGATCTCGTTCTACGACGTGGCGCGCGCGGTGCTGGAAGCGCAAAGTTTTGAGAACCGCATGCTCAAGGCCTATATCCGCGACTGGCCAGCCGAGCAGAACGCTCCGGATTGACCACGCCAACGGTCACGCCGCGCGCGTGACCGACTCATCGGCCAGCCAGGCCAGCAGCGCCTCCGGCGACAACGGCCGCGAATACAGAAAGCCCTGGGCCAGAGGACAACCGAGCTCGCGCAGGATCTGCGCCTGGCGCTCGTCTTCGACCCCTTCTGCAATCACCGACAGGCCCAGGTTGCGGCCCAGCTGCACCACCATCTGCGCGATGCTGCTGCCGCGCGCCGAGCCGGTAATCTCGGTGACGAACGTGCGGTCGATCTTGAGCCGGTCCACCTGCAGCCGCTGCAGGTGCGACAGCGATGAAAACCCGGTGCCGAAATCGTCGATCGCGATCGACACGCCGGTGCGCTTGACGTGTGCCAGCTTTTCGACGAGCGCAGCGGGCTCTTCCATGGCCATCGATTCCGTGATTTCCAGCTCGATGAAGTCGGGCGGTGCGCCCGTATCGTCGAGCGCGCGGCGCAGCATGTCGAGAAAGTGTGGATGCCGTAACTGCACCTGAGATACATTGACTGACATCGTGAAGGTCGTGTGGCCCGCAGAGCGCAGGCGCAGCAGTTCGGTGCAGGCCTGGCGCAGCACCCATTCGCCGATCTCGACGATCAGGCCGGAATATTCGGCAATCGGGATGAAGCGGTCGGGCGAGACCAACCCGCCGTCTGGCTGGCGCCAGCGCAGCAACGCCTCGGCGCCAACAGCGCGGTTACTGGCCAGATCGATCTGCGGCTGGTAATCGAGGAACAGTTCGCCGCGCTGGAAGCCGCTGCGCAGCGCATGCATCATGCGTACCCGCTCGCGAATTTCAACGCCCATGCTGCGCGAAAAATAACAATGGCCGGTGCGCTGCTGCAGCTTGGCGCGCTTGAGCGCGATGTCGCCATCCTTGAGTGCATCGGCGCCGCTGCCGTCGTGTTCGCGCAGGCGGACGAGGCCCAGTGTCGACGATACCTGCACGTCCTGACCGTCGATGTGGAACGCGTCCAGAAACAGCGTCTGCAGCGCGGCTGGCTGGACCACCTCGGCACTGCCCAGCACGCTGAAAATGTCGCCGCCGATGCGCCCGATATGCAGCGAAGGTGCGAGGCCAGGCGCCAGGCGCGTGCACAGGCGCCGGGAGACGGCGGCCAGCAGCAGGTCGCCGAAGCGATGCCCGAGCGCGTCATTGGTTTCGGCGAAGTGGTCGATGTCGACCAGCGCCAGCACGGCGTCGTTGTCGGTCCCGGCGGCAAGCGTGGCGTCGATCAGTTCGATCATGCGCGTGCGGTTGGGCAGGCCGGTGAGCGGATCGTGGAACGCCGACTTGTTCAGGTCGGTCACCAGTTCGCAATTGTCCAGGCTGACGGCCACCATGCCGCAAAAGACCTGTAGCAGGCGCGTCTCGACGTCGCTGATCGCGCGTTCGAGCGGCAGGCAAGCCACGAAATCGCGCCCGGCCTTGCCAGGGAAGAACAAGGTCAGCATGCCGTCGTCGGTCGTGCACCCGCGCTGCGCCAGCGTGCGTTCGGCGGCCAGCGCGAGCCGGGTGACAGCCGGATCGTCGTACTGCGCGCCGAGTTCGCAGCCTTCGAGATCGCGGCTGTCGCCGCTGGCGGCGACCACGCACAGCGGGCCGAAGGCGCCGGTTCCGGTGCCATCGCCAAACTCCCGCGTGCACAATATGCCATCGACTGGCTGCCCGACCAGGCCGGCAGCCTGGGCCAGGATGCCATACGCCACGTCGCGCACGCCGTGCAGCGCCATCAGTTGTGCGCAGGCGGCGACGATGCGCTCCATGCCGACCCGGTTCGCGTCGAGTGCGCAGAGTTGCTCGTACGAGCGGATGGCGGCGGCTACTGCGGTGTAGAGCTTGGTGCGGGTCAGTTCCGACTTGGTGCGGTAATCGTTGATGTCGTAGCCGCGGATCGCCTCCATCTCGGGCGCGTAACCGGGCTGGCCGGTGCGCAGAATGATGCGCACGTCGCGCAAGCCCAGTTCGTCGCGGATGCGGCGCACCAGTTGCAGGCCGGCGTCGGCGCGCTCCATCACGACGTCCAGCAGAATGACGGCGATATCGCTTTCCCGGCTCAGCAGCGCGAACGCTTGCGCCGCCGAGTAGGCGTGCAGGAACGCCAGCGGACGGCCTTGCATGACGACGTTGTCCAGCGCAAAGGTGGTCGTCGAATGGACATCGGCGTCATCGTCGACGACCAGGATGCGCCACGGCAGCCGTCTGCTGTCGTCGACGGCGTCGACTTCGTCGGCAAAAACGAGGTCATCTGTCACGGGGGCATCCTGCGTTGGATCGGAGGGCGGCGTCGAAGCTGGCATGTGCTACGTCTCCAGGGAGGCTTGGCATGTATACGTGAAGTATATAGGCATTTGTAAATAGGAAAGGAAACCAGCAGTTGCTCAACAGAGAATATATTTTGGTAAATATATCCTGATAGAAACATTTTGGCGAGAGTGGATTGCAGATTGTCGGTTTCTGCTTGCCGGATCGCCTGTTAAAATGTTCTTTCGATCAAATCGCACTCCCTCATATCCATGTCCGGCAATACATTTGGCAAGCTGTTTTCCGTTACCACTTTCGGCGAGTCGCACGGTCCCGCGATCGGTTGCGTCATCGATGGCTGCCCACCCGGCATGGCACTGACCGAAGCCGATATCCAGGCCGACCTCGACCGCCGCAAGCCGGGCACGTCACGTCACGTCACGCAGCGCCAGGAGCCTGACCGCGTCGAGATCCTGTCCGGCGTCTACCAGGGCGTCACGACGGGCACCCCGATCGCGCTGCTGATCCGCAACGAAGACCAGCGCAGCAAGGATTACGGCAATATCGCCGAGAGCTTCCGTCCCGGCCATGCCGACTACACGTACTGGCACAAGTACGGCGTGCGCGATCCGCGCGGCGGCGGGCGTTCATCGGCGCGCCTGACGGCGCCGGTGGTGGGCGCCGGCGCCGTCGCCAGAAAGTGGCTGCGCGAGCAGTATGGGACCGAATTCATGGGCTGCATGCGCGCGCTGGGCGACATCGACGTACCGTTCGACGGCTGGGAGCACGTGCACGCCAATCCGTTCTTCGCTGCGACGGGCGACGCCGCCCTGCTGGCGCGCATGGAAGATGCCATGGACCAGCTGCGCCGCGATGGCGATTCGATCGGTGCGCGCATCGACGTCGTCGCGCGGGGCGTGCCGGTAGGCTGGGGCCAGCCGATCTACGACAAGCTCGACGCCGATATCGCCTACGCGATGATGGGCATCAATGCCGTCAAGGGCGTCGAAATCGGCGCCGGGTTTGCCTCGGTGGCGCAGCGCGGTTCCGAGCACGGCGACGAGCTGACGCAAGAAGGGTTTGTCGGCAACCATGCCGGTGGGGTGCTGGGCGGGATCTCGACGGGGCAGGACATCACGGTGTCGCTCGCGATCAAGCCGACCTCGTCGATCCGCGTGCCACGCCGCTCGATCGACAAGGAAGGCAATCCGGCGCTGGTGGAAACGTTCGGTCGCCACGACCCGTGCGTGGGCATTCGCGCCACACCCATTGCCGAAGCGATGCTGGCGCTGGTGCTGATCGATCACGCCTTGATGCACCGCGCGCAGTGCGGCGATGTGAAGGTCGCCACGCCCCGCTTGACGTAACCGTCGTGGACTGCGGCGGCGTGCTCAGGCGCGGGTCGCGATCACGTCCATCTGATGGCGGCGCTCGACCGTGCGCACGACCAGCGTGCGCAAGTCGTTGAGCAGCGCAAATTCTGTCTGGCTCAGGATCACCTGCGGATAGGTGTCGTCCCAGTCGCCATAAATGAAGCCGGCGGGCTGGCCGTGCGCGCACAGCGGAATCACGATGAAGCAGCGCGCCTCCGACAGCGTGTCTTTCCACCAACCCGGCAGCTTGGCCGCGAACTTGGTGTCGTGCGCATTCTCGATGAAGATCACGCGGTCGCTTGCCAGCGCGGCGTGGAACACGTTCGCCTCGTAGGTGTCGTCGAAGGTCAGATCCGGCTGCAGGGCCTTGGCGGTTTCGCCGAGCGCCAGGCGCGCCGTGTAGCGTCCTTCGCGCCGGTTGCGCATGAACGCAAACGAGCGCGAGAATGACAGCCCCTCGTGCATCGTTTCCAGCGCCAGCGACATCATCTGGCCGGCGGTCGCGTTCAGGCCCGCGTCGCGCATGTCGGCCACGCCACCCATCAGGATCTGGTTGCCGGCAATGCGGTCGCGCCTGGCTGCGGCCAGGCGCGCGCGTTTCTCGGCCGGCCGGGCCAGCGGCGCGATCGACAGATCGGCCGCCGCTTCGATCCGGGCCTTGTCGATCGATGCCAGGATGCCGGCCGGCGAGATGCCCAGCATCGGTGCGAACTGCTCCGCCAGTTCGGCCACCTTGTCGGCGCCGGCGTCGTCGTCTGCCCATAGTGCATCGGCGGCGCGGGTCGACATCGTGCCCAGCGCCGCCAGCCAGTCATCGTGCTCGAAGCGTTCACCCCGTTCACCCGGTTCGACGCGGCGCATGCCGGCCACCAGGTTGCCGGGCAGGCCCCAATGGGCGGCGGTGGCGCGGCCGAGCTCTTCGAGGTGCAGACCAAGCACGTCACGGGCCGCTGCCGTGTCGTCGCCGCCGGCCGCGCCGGCCTGGATCAGGGTCCAGCGCTCGGGCATGTAGAACGTGACCATCATGCGGCCCAGCGAGTGCAGGATCGAGCAGACCACGGCTTCTTCGGGATTGCGCACCTGCGCGCCGCTGGCCAGTTGCTGCGCCACCATCCCGGCCAGCACGGCTTTTTCCATCTCGATGTGCGCGATCTCGGTGTCCGGCGTGCTGCGGCCGAGCTCTTCGATCAGTTTCAGTCCCAGCGCCAGATGGCCGATGCTTTCGGTGCCGAGTACCAGCACGGCCTTGGAAATCGTGTTGACGTGCTGGCCGAACGCCGCGTACATGCTGCTGTTGGCCAGGCGCAGGACCTTCTGGGTCAGCACGGGGTCGGACAACACGGTCTGCGTCATCGAGAAATCGCGTTCGTCCTCGCCGCGCATCGACGCCAGGATGGCATTGATGGCCTTGGTGAAGCCGGGCATGTCGCCCTGGCGGCGGATGCGTTCCCACAGCAGGGCGAGAGTGGCTTGCGCTTTCGCCGAGCGCGCGGTGGTGATTGGTGTGGTCATGGTTTCCCTGTCCGGGTGTCGGCCGGCAGTAGAGCGGTATAGAGGTTTTCCTTGAGGGCCGTCACGGCCACGTTGGCCGGCATCGGCTTGCCCGTCAGGTAACCCTGGACATAGTGGCAACCCTGTTCGTCCAGCCAGGACAGCTGGTCTTCGGTCTCGACGCCTTCGGCCACGACGGCCAGGCTCAGGTGGCGGGCCAGGTCGAGCACGACCTTGCAGATGGCCGCGTCCTTGTGCGAGCCGGGCAGGTCCTTGACGAATGCACGGTCGATCTTGAGCACCGAAATCGGGAAGCGCTTCAGGTACGCCAGCGACGAGTAGCCGGTGCCGAAATCGTCGATGGCAATGCGGACGTTGCGCTCGACCATTTTTTCCATGACCGCTTCGGCGTGGACCGGGTCGACCATCAGCGTGCCTTCGGTGATTTCGAGCACCAGCTGGTGGCCCTGGGCGCCGGACATCGCCAGCGCGTCATCGAGCACCGACAGGAAGCGGTCGCTGCGGAACTGGCGCGGGCTGATGTTGACCGAGATGTACAGTTCGCGGCCCGCCACTTCCTGGAACTGGCGGATCTGCATGCACGCCGCCTTCAGCGCCCAGGCGCCCAGCAGGTTGATCAGGCCGTTGTTTTCGGCGATCGGGATAAAGCGCACCGGCGGCACCATGCCGAGCGTCGGGTGCTTCCAGCGCATCAGTGTCTCGAAGCCTTCGATCACTTTCGTGCGGGCGTCGACGATTGGCTGGTAGTAGAGCAGGAACTCGCCTTCGCGCACGGCCTTGAACATGGCCGCCTCGAGCGAGATGTCGTGCTCGGGCGGGCCCTGGTCGCGCGGGCTGTAGACGACCGTGCGGCCCTTGCCGGTTTCCTTCGCGCGCGACAGCGCGGCGTCGGCCAGCGTGACCAGGCGCACTTCGTCTTCGGCGTGGTCCGGGTACACCGTCACCCCAATCGAGGCCCCCAGGTAGATCGTGTGGCCATCCGTCTCGAACGGCGACTGCAAGGTGGCCATCAGGCGCCCCGTGACGAGCTTGATCTGGGCGTCGGTGAAGGTGCCGGGCAGCACGGCGACGAATTCATCGCCACCGACGCGCGCCAGCGTATCGCTGTCGCGCAAGACCCGGCGCAGGCGCGTGGCGGCCATCTGCAGTACGGCGTCGCCCAGCGGGTGGCCCAGGCCATCGTTGACTTTCTTGAACCCGTCCATGCCGATCGCGACGACCGAGAAACCCTGGCCCGACCGGCGCGCATTTGAAATCACCACGCGGATGCGGTCGGCCAGCAGCAGGCGGTTCGGCAATTCGGTCAGCGCGTCGTGGGTCGCCATGTGACGCAGCCGCTCCTCGGTCGCGTGCTGCGCCGACATGTCGCGCCCGATCACGAGGATTTGCGCATCGTCGCCCGTCGTCAGTTGGGCAATGCGCAGTTCGAACCAGATGTCACGCTCGCCGCTGCGAAAGCGCGCCTCGACCAGCGCTGCTTCGTGCGCTGTCGCGGCGCCGTCCAGTGCGTGGCGCAAGGCGGCCTGGTCGACGTCGTGCACGAGCGCCACCAGCGAACAGCCGGGCGCATACCCGTGCAGGCGCTGGGCACGGGTGCCCGCCGCCCGGATCGTTCCGCAGGGCGCGACCCGGAACACGGCGTCGCCCGCACTTTCCAGCAGACCGTCGAGCAGCGTCGCCGGCGGCGGGTGCGCCGTCGGCGGATGGGAAGCTGCGGAGGGTGGGGTCAGCATGGTCGGTCAGGGCTCTCGTGTCGCGGCATGGTCAAGCCATGCCGATATCATCTTGTTATCCGTGCCGGGCAACAAACCAGGAACGAGTCTATCACTGAAAAATTCCGTACTGCATCAGAATGAGCAACGTACGGTGCGTTCGCTTCCATGTCTGCGCGTGCGCGCATCCGGGCGCTGAGGCGCGTCACTGCCAACGTCGTCACACGCTGGCCTGCCACCTGTGTATTGTCGCCGATTATTGCTGAGTAGAAAATATCTATCGCTCAATTTAGTGCCTTAATGCAACCAGATTTGTGTCATCGTGACACATTCATGCGTTGGAGCAGGGCGCTTGCGTGATTCGGTGCGCCGGGGAGGGAGGCGCGACGGCCGGCAGGCTGGCCGCTGCAGAGCGTCAGCGACTGCACTTCGGCAGCGTCGACCAAGAATTATTTCGGCCCGGGCCGGGACAAACCACGTTGTGCCTGTGATAATGCTGGCTTACAAGCTTCATCGACCGTGTCGAGCCCCGCCATGAACCAAGATCCGCGCTTTCCGAACCTTTTCATCCTGAATCACCCGCTGATCCTGCACAAGCTGTCGCACATGCGCGAGCACGACACGTCGACGCGCACGTTCCGCGAACTGCTGCGCGAAATCACGCTGCTGATGGGCTACGAGATCACGCGCGACCTGCCACTGACGACGCGCCAGATCCGCACGCCGCTGGTGACGATCGATGCGCCTGTCATCGCCGGCAAGAAGCTGGCGGTGGTGCCGATCCTGCGCGCCGGCATCGGCATGAGCGACGGCCTGCTCGAACTGGTGCCGTCGGCGCGCGTGGGCCACATCGGGGTATTCCGCGATCCCGATACGCATGAGCCGGTCGAGTACATGGTCCGCTTGCCGGACACGACCGATCGCACGTTCATCCTGTGCGATCCGATGATTGCTACCGGCAACTCGGCGGTGCACGCAATCGACGTGCTGAAAAAGCGCGGCGTGCCGGACGAGCAGATCCTGTTCCTGGCGCTGGTCGCCGCGCCCGAAGGGATCCAGGTGGTGCAGGACGCGCATCCGGACGTCAAGATCTACGTCGCTTCGCTGGATTCGCACCTGAACGAACACGCCTACATCATCCCGGGCCTGGGCGATGCGGGTGACCGTATCTTTGGCACCAAGTAAGGCTGGCATGACCATGACGCAGCCGGCTGACCAGCAATTCTTCGCCCGCCTGGCCGAACTGAACGACAAGTTCGCGGCGCGCCTGCCATCCACGTTCGGGCGCCTGGCGCAGTTGTCGCAAGAGCTTGCACCGGCCGGCGCACCCGGGTTCGACCCCGCCGGGCCGGCGGGCGAGCTGCAGGCGATGCTCCATACGCTGGCAGGTTCAGCGGCGACCTTCGGCTTTCGCGGCCTGGGCCACCACGCGCGCCTGCTCGAACAGCGCCTGCGCGTGCTGCGTGCATTCGATGCCGTCGCTGCGGGCGAATGGCAAGCCTGGCGCGCCGAGCTCGACGACTATATAGCCGCCGCCCTGCGCGACCCCAAGGCGCTGACCTGAAACACGGGCAGCGCAAGTCGCGCGCGCAATTGTCGAGCAGACCGGAATTTGATTAAGCGCAAACAAATCAAACGTCCTTGCCTCTATTCTTTGCTGCATACCGAATTAAAAATCGTGTTGTCAAATTTATTGACATTAGGAATCGTGGGGCTACTTACGTATTTTTATTCAACGAATAGGGCATGCGCGAGAAATATTCGGTATAATGTGGGATCGTTGGGTTCGAGGTAGTAGTGCAGTCTGTCTGTCATTTCTTTCTTGCTTCTTCAAACGATCTAAAACGGGCGCAAGCCCAACTAACCGAAATAGGAAATTGTAATGGCAACTGGCATCGTTAAATGGTTCAATGACTCGAAGGGCTTCGGCTTCATCACCCCTGATGAAGGCGGCGAAGATCTGTTCGCGCACTTCTCGGCTATCCAGAGCAACGGCTTCAAGTCGCTGCAGGAAAACCAGCGCGTCTCGTTCGACGTGACCACCGGCCCTAAGGGCAAGCAAGCCTCGAACATCCAGCCTCTGTAATCGCCTAACAGGCGTTGCGAGACCAAAATCCCCGGAACTGCCGGGGATTTTTTTCGTCCATACCTTTTGTTGCTACCCTTCTTCGCAGAGGGTGAGGCGTCAGCGCTGGCGCCAGTAGTCGGGCGCCGCGTAACTGCGGCGCAGGAAGTCGACGAAGGTCCGGATACGCAGCGGCAAGTGGCGGCGCTGCGCGAACACGGCGTGGATGTCATTGCCGGGCGCCGCGAAGGCGTCCAGCACGGTGCACAGTTCGCCACTGGCGATCTGCTCGCCCACTTCCCACATCGAGCGCCACGCCAGGCCCTTGCCGGCCAGTGCCCAGGCGTGCAGTACGGCGCCGTCGTTGCACACCATATTCCCGCTGACTTTGTGCGTGACGGGTTTGCCGTTCTCGAGAAAAGTCCAGCCGGGCTGGCTGCCTTCGCTGCTGATTGCCAGGCAGTTATGGCGCGCCAGGTCGCCCGGTGTGCGCGGCGTGCCATGGCGCTTCAGGTAGGCGGGAGCGGCAACCAGCACGCGGCCGTTGTCGGCCAGTTTCACGCCCACCAGGTTCGAGTCACCCAGGCGGGCGATCCGGATGGCCACGTCGACGCCGTCGCCGATCAGGTCGATGACGCGGTCATTCAGGTTCAGGTTGACCGTGACGTCGCGGTGCTCGGCCAGGAACGACGGCAGCAGGGGCGCCACGTGCTGGCGGCCGAAGCCGGCCGGGGCCGAGACCGTCAGGTGGCCTGACGCGCGGCCGCTGCGCTCCGAGATCGCCGACTCCGCCTCGTTGACCTCGACCAGGATGCGCTGGCAATCCTCCAGAAACGCCACGCCCTCGTCGGTCAGCACGAGCTTGCGCGTGGTCCGGCGCAGCAGCTTCACGCCCAGCCGGGCCTCGAGCGCGTCGAGCCGGCGCCCGATCATCGCCGGTGCAATGCCCTCGGCGCGCGCCGCGCCCGACAGGCTGCCGCGCGCCACGACCTCGACAAAGGTTGCCATCTGGGTGAACTTGCTCATGCCAGCGATCCAGTTATGTAGTTTGATTTAATACAAAAACACACAGATGAAGTGCGTATTTGTCTCGTTTAGCGTTACGCGGGTGAATATACTGGATGCCAACAGGAGCGCCAAGCGGGGCCAGTCCCGGCGCAGCGTCGCACGTGATTTTCATTCATCTTCAGGAGTCGATATGTCCCTCAGCATCCCCCAAGGCATGGAAATTTCCGGCACGATCCAGCCGGCCTACGAGCAGATCCTGACGCCGGACGCGCTGGCGCTGGTGGCCACGCTCACACGCGCGTTCGAGCCGCGGCGCCAGGCCTTGCTGGCCGCGCGTGCCGAGCGGGCAGAGCGCCTGGACGCCGGCGAGCGCCCGGATTTCCTGCCCGAGACCGCTGCGATCCGCGACGGTGACTGGCGCATCGCCCCGATTCCCGCTGCGCTGCATTGCCGTCGGGTCGAGATCACGGGGCCGGTGGAGCGCAAGATGGTCATCAACGCGCTGAACTCGGGCGCCGACAGCTACATGACCGACTTCGAGGATTCGAACACGCCCAACTGGGATAACCAGATCAGCGGCCAGATCAATCTGTTCGATGCGATCCGCAAGACCATTTCGCTCGAACAGAACGGCAAGTCGTACCGGCTCAATGACAAGGTCGCCACGCTGCTGGTGCGCCCGCGCGGCTGGCATCTCGATGAAAAACACGTGCTGGTCGACGGCAAGCGCGTCTCGGGCGGCATCTTCGATTTCGCGCTGTACATGGTCCATAACGCGAAAGAATTGCTGGCACGGGGCGCCGGCCCGTATTTCTACCTGCCCAAGCTCGAATCGCACCTGGAAGCGCGGCTGTGGAACGACATCTTCGTGATGACGCAAGATCTGCTCGGTATCCCGCAGGGGACGATCAAGGCGACGGTGCTGATCGAAACCATCCTGGCCGCGTTCGAGATGGACGAAATCCTGTACGAGCTGCGCGAGCACAGCGCCGGCCTGAACGCGGGCCGCTGGGATTACATTTTCTCGTGCATCAAGAAGTTCAAGCGCGACAGCGATTTCTGCCTGGCCGACCGCGCCAAAGTGACGATGACGGCGCCGTTCATGCGCGCCTACGCGCTGCTGCTGCTCAAGACCTGCCACGCCCGGGGCGCGCCGGCCATCGGCGGCATGGCCGCGCTGATCCCGATCAAGAACGACCCGGAGAAAAACGAGATCGCGATGGGCGGCGTGCGCAACGACAAGGCGCGCGACGCGACCGATGGCTATGACGGCGGCTGGGTCGCGCATCCCGGGCTGGTGGGCCTGGCGATGGAAGAATTCACCAAGGTGCTGGGCGAGCGGCCGAACCAGTTCGACAAGCAGCGGCCCGATGTTGTCGTGACTGCTGCGCAATTGCTCGACTTCAAGCCGGAAGCGCCGATCACGGAAGCGGGCCTGCGCTACAACATCAACGTCGGCATTCACTATCTGGGCGCCTGGCTGGCCGGCAATGGCTGCGTGCCGATCCACAATCTGATGGAAGACGCTGCGACGGCAGAAATCAGCCGCTCGCAGGTGTGGCAGTGGATCCGGTCCGCCAAGGGCGTGCTGGAAGACGGCCGCAAGGTCACGGCCGAGATGGTGCGCGCGATGATTCCGGAAGAACTGGAAAAAGTGAAGCTGGTGGCAGCCGATGGGACGCATGCAAGCTACGAGCGCGCCGCCACCATCTTTGAACAGATGTCGACAGCGGAGGCGTTCGCGGAATTTTTGACGCTGCCGCTGTACGAAGAAATCTGACGCCGCGTCAGAACGTATTCTTCCACGCCCGCAGCGCCGTGAATACCTCGAGCGGCGCTGCACCTTCAGCCACCCGCCCTGCAGCAACCAGGCTGCGCACGATCGGCGCGCTCGTCGTGCGCAGGAATGGGTTGGTGGCTTTTTCCAGTGCAATGGTCGAGGGAATGGTCGGCTGGCCGGCGGCGCGGCTGGCGCCGTCGGCTTCCACGCGCGCAGCAAGCGCCGTGTTGCTGCCATCCACGGCCTGCGCAAACGCCAGGTTCGACATCGTGTATTCATGCGCGCAATACACCAGCGTCTCATCGGGCAGCGCCGCCAGTTGCGTCAGCGACGCATCCATCTGCGCCGGCGTGCCCTCGAACAGGCGTCCGCAGCCGGCGCCAAACAACGTGTCACCGCAGAACAGCCACGGCGCGTCCGCGTCGCGGCGCACATAGGCAATGTGCCCCAGCGTATGGCCCGGTACATCCAGCACGTCGAGCGTCAGCTCAATGCCCGGCACGGTAATGCGATCGCCCTGCGCCAGCGGGTCGGTGACGAGGTCGATGCCATCGTCCTTCGGGCCAAAGACCGGCACATCCCATTCGGCCAGCAGGGCGGGCACGCCACCGATATGGTCAGCATGATGATGGGTGAGTAGAATGGCAGTCAGGCGCAGGTTGTGCGCGGCCAGCGCCGCGCGCACCGGTGCTGCGTCGCCCGGATCGACGATGGCTGCATGCGTGCCGTCGTGAACCAGCCAGAGGTAGTTGTCTTTGAAGGCCGGCACTGTCAGTACCGACAGGGCCGGCTGCCGTGGAGGTGTCATGGTCATGTGTATGGTCAAGAGGTGGCATGGATAGCGCTGCCGAGAAATCCATTATAGCGCTCGACAACTGGCTCCAATCGCCAGCCGGCGCGTACGTGCGCGCGTTCGAGCAGGCCTGCCTCGAAGAACTGACGGCGGATATTTTCGGCTACAACGCGCTGCAGATCGGCGTGCCGCAGCTCGATGCGCTGGCCGCCAGCCGCATGCCCAACCGGTGGCAGGTGGCCACGCGCACGTCGAATGCCGACGAGCTTGCGTTCGCCTCAAACGGCCGCCAGATCGCTGCCGCGGCCGACTTCGCCGAGCTGCCGTTTGCGTCGAGCAGCATCGATCTGGTGGTGCTGCCGCACGTGCTCGAGTTCGCTGCAGAGCCGCACCAGGTGTTACGCGAAGTCGAGCGCATCCTGATTCCCGAGGGGCAGGTCATCATCTGCGGCTTCAATCCGGCCAGCCTGTGGGGCATGCGCCAGGGCATCGGGCGTGTCACCCGCAATGGCTACTTGCCGGACACGGGCGAATTCATTTCTATGCCGCGCCTGAAAGACTGGCTAAAATTGCTCAATCTGAGCGCGACGCGCAGCCACTTCGGCTGTTACGCACCACCATGCCGCACCGCCCATTGGCTGAGCCGCTTTGCGATGATGGAATCGGCCGGCGGGCGCTGGTGGCCGTATCTTGGCGCCGTCTACGTCGTGCATGCGATCAAGCGCGTCAAGGGGATGCATCTGATTGGCCCCGCATGGAACAAAAAAACCAGCAAGCGACCGGCGGCAGTGCCGGCGGCAAACCGGATCGAACGAATTGAAAGTGAATAGCAGGGCATGAGCGAAACAATGCACGACGCAAAAAGCGAAACGAACAACGACACCAACCCGACCCGGGTCGAGATTTTCAGCGACGGCGCCTGCAAGGGCAATCCGGGCACGGGCGGCTGGGGCGCGCTCCTGGTATCGAACGGGCACGAGAAAGAAATCTTTGGCGGCGAACCGAACACCACCAACAACCGCATGGAATTGCGCGCCGTGATCGAGGCGCTGGGCGTGCTGAACCGGCCATGCGAAGTCGTTCTGCACACCGACAGCCAGTACGTCCAGAAAGGCATCTCCGAGTGGATCCACGGCTGGAAGGCGCGTGGCTGGAAGACGGCGGCGAAAGAGCCCGTGAAAAACGAAGACCTGTGGAAGGCCCTCGACCTGGCCCAGCAGCAGCACGCCGTCGAATGGCGCTGGGTGCGCGGCCACAATGGCCACCCTGGCAACGAGCGGGCCGACGTGCTGGCCAACAAGGGCGCGGCATCGGTACGGCGGTAGTCAGTCCCGAGTCCCGAGTCCAACGCTGCGCACCGCGCCGCCGCAGTTGTTATACTGCGCCCGCACCCACTTTGAAGAATTGCACCATGCGTCAGATCGTTCTCGATACCGAAACCACAGGCCTGAACCCCCGCACCGGCGACCGCGTCATCGAAGTCGGCTGCGTTGAAATTTTCAACCGCAAGCTGACCGGCAATAACTACCACTGCTACATCAATCCCGAGCGCGAGTCGGACGAGGGCGCACTGGCCGTGCACGGCCTGACCACCGAGTTCCTGAGCGACAAACCGAAGTTCCACGAGATTGCACACGAACTGCGTGACTTCATCCAGGGCGCCCAGGTCATCATTCATAACGCGCCGTTCGACCTGGGTTTTTTGAACGCCGAATTCACGCGCATGGGTCTGCCGCCGTTCGTCCAGTATTGCGACGGCGTCATCGACACGCTGGTGCAGGCGAAAGAACTGCACCCCGGCAAGCGCAACTCGCTCGACGCGCTGTGCGACCGCTACGACATCTCGAATGCGCACCGCAAGCTGCACGGCGCGCTGCTCGACTCGGAGTTGCTGGCCGATGTGTATCTGGCGATGACGCGCGGCCAGAATTCGCTGACCATGGATGTGGAAGAAGAAACCAGCAACGATGGCGAGGCGCTCGAAATCGTCCCGCTGGGCGAGATTATCGTTGTGACGGCCAGCAGCGATGAACTGGCCGAGCACGATACGGTGCTGGCTGGCCTGGATAAAAGTGTGAAGGGCAACTGCGTCTGGCGGACTTACGGGGCCTGATCGTGCTGCGCAGGGGTGACGCCAAGAAAATTCTGTGCCATAATATGCCTCGCTTCGGGAGGTTAGCTCAGGGGTAGAGCACTGCATTCACACTGCAGGGGTCGCAAGTTCGAAACTTGCACTTCCCACCAAGAATTTGCAAGGCCAGCAGAGATGCTGGCCTTGTTTGTTTCTGCGCCGGTTGTACAGTGCGCCGCCCGCATGCACACAGTCGATTGCCATTTGGCATAATTTATCCGCTGTGGCATAATACGGCCTCGCTGGGAGGTTAGCTCAGGGGTAGAGCACTGCATTCACACTGCAGGGGTCGCAAGTTCGAAACTTGCACTTCCCACCAATGAATATGGTTGACCAAAAAAGGCTTGCACTTCACCGTGCAAGCCTTTTTTGCATTGTGCTCCGATCTGCGCTGCTCAGCGACCAGTTGGCCCGCTTACCGTCACGCACATTTTTGACATGAGTTATTGTCAAAAAAACGCGGTCAAACAGGTCGCGGGACGGTCTGAATTCAATCGCGCCAGTCGTTTCGCCCTGTACACTTGTCGTACAACTACCCGACATGCGCTGTGTCTGAGCACATGCGGGCATCCGAAACACTCAAGCAGCGAAGCTTTCATGGTGAATGGGCATTACCAACCCTTGCTGGTCGTCGTCTCGATCCTGGTCGGCATACTGGCGTCGTATACCGCCCTGAGTCTGGTCATGCGCGTCAGACAGGCACAGGGGCGCACACGGTATGTCTGGATTACTGGCGGGGCCATGGCCATGGGCAGCGGCATCTGGGCGATGCACTTCGTCGGGATGCAGGCGTTTCGCCTCCCGCTGCCGATCGGCTTCGACACGACGACGACCTTCGTCTCGTGGCTGTTGCCGGTCGTCGCGTCCGGCCTCGCGCTCTGGCAAGTGCGGCACCGCACGGTTCGGCCGCGGCATCTTGCTGCCGGTGCGTTGCTGATGGGCCTTGCCATTAACGCCATGCACTACGCCGGCATGGCCAGCATGCAGATGCATCCTGCAATCACCTACTCGCCATGGCTGTTCGGGCTGTCGGTCGCCATCGCGATCGGCGCGTCGGCGCTGGCGCTGCAGATCGGCATGCGCATGCAGGAGGGGGCTCGCTCGCGCCGCACGCTGCAACTGGCGGCCAGCGTCGTCATGGGCGGCGCGATCGCCGGCATGCATTACACCGGCATGGCCGCCGCACGTTTCGCACCCGGCAGTGTCTGTGGCGCCGCACTGGTGGGCGTCAACCAGGATTACCTGGCGGCGATGGTGACGATCACGACGGTGCTGCTGCTGAGTATCACACTGCTCGCGACAATCTTTGATGCACGTCTCGAAGAGCGCAACCAGACCATCGCCGCCTCGCTCGTGGCCGCGGCCGAGCGCCAGAAGCTGTTCCTGATCGAGCAGCAGGCGCGACTCGATGCGGAAAACGTCAGTCAGATGAAGGATGACTTCCTGGCCACCCTGTCGCATGAGTTGCGCACACCGCTCAACGCCATGCTCGGCTGGTCGCAATTGCTGCTGCAAGGCGGGCGCGACGATGCTTCGCTCAAGCGCGGCCTGTGCACGATCGAACGCAATGCACGTGCGCAGTCCGAACTCATCGAAGACATGCTCGACATGAGCCGCCTGCTGGCCGGCAAGGTGCGCATCGATCACGTGCCGCTGCAACCCCACGACTTCATCAACACCGCGCTCGACACGACGCGGCCCGCGGCTCTGGCACGCCAGGTAACGCTGATCAGCGATCTCGACGCCGGGGCAGGTCGCATCCTTGGCGACAGCGGCCGCATGCAGCAGGTGATGGTGAACCTGCTGTCCAATGCGATCAAGTTCAGCGAACCGGGCGGTGTCGTGACCGTGACGCTGCGCACCCTGGAAGACGCCAGTGAGATCACGGTGCAGGATACCGGCGCCGGCATCCCGGCCGCGTTCCTGCCATTCGTGTTCGACCGGTTCCGCCAGGCCGATGGATCGTCTTCACGGCGTCATGGGGGGCTGGGTCTGGGGCTGGCCATTGCGCGCCAGCTGATCGACTTGCAGGGTGGCGCGCTGAGCGTGGCCAGCGCGGGCGAAGGGCAGGGGGCGGCCTTCACGCTGCGCATGCCGCTCGCAAGCAGCTGTGCCCCGGCGCCTGCCGCAGCGGTGCCGGTGCCAGGGTTGCCGCTGACGGCGCTGGCGCTACAGGGCTTGACGGTGCTGGTGATCGACGATGCGCTCGACTCGCTCGAACTGGTGCAGGCAGTGCTGGCGCCCAGCCAGGCCAGGATCCTGACCGCCACCGGTGCCCAGGAAGCGCTGCGCCTGATCGCGCAGCATCGGCCCGACCTGATCATCAGCGACATCGGCATGCCGGTCGTCGATGGATTCGAGTTCATCCGCAAGGTGCGCGCCTTGCCGGACCGCCTGGTCGCCAGCGTGCCAGTGATCGCGCTAACGGCGTTTTCGCGCAAGGAAGACGAACAGAAAGTGCTGGCGGCGGGGTTCGATGAATTTCTGGCCAAGCCGCTGGTGCCGGCGGCGCTGCTGCAGACCGTGGCGGCCGTCAACGCACGCCGCACGCCGCTGCCGGTCTAGCCTCAGGCCGCCATACCCGGCAACACCAGGTCGAGCTGCAAGGCGCCTTCCGGGCGGCGCAGGCCGGCCACGATATACGCGCGGTTGCGGCCTGCTTCCTTGCCCTTGTACATGGCGCGATCGGCCAGGGCGATGGCTTGCTGCCAATCCATCGACGGCGCCGGCGCGTCGTCCTCACCCGCGGCAAACGGCAGCGCAACGGCGCCGGCCGTGGCACTGATGGCCAGCAGCGTGCCGTCGGTCAGCAGCACCGGCGCGCTGGCGAGCGCGTCGAGGATGCGCTGCACCAGCAGTGGCCGCTGCGCCGGCGTGACGCCCTGCGAATACACGAGGAATTCTTCGCCGCCCCAGCGCAGCACCATGTCCGACTCGCGCAGCGTGGCGCGCAGGCGCTTGCCCACTTCGACCAGCACGGCGTCGCCGGCGGCGTGGCCGTAATCGTCGTTGATGCGTTTGAAATGATCGATATCGAGCAGCGTGAAGCAGTCCGCGGCATCCGGTTGCGGCGCCGCTTCCCCGGTGCGGCTGCGCATGCGGTCCTGGAACGAGCGCCGGTTGTGCAGTCCCGTGAGCGGGTCATGCGCCGAATAGTGGGCCAGCTCGGCGTTCAATTCCGACAGGCGCTGGCCCGTGCGTTCCGATTTGCGATACAGCCATAGCACGCCCGAGCACAGCAGCAGCGCCAGCGCGGCGCCCAGCGAGGCAACCGTCTGGATCACCGTGCGGTGACGCAGTTCAGCATCCTTCGCGGCGTTTTCCAGGCGCAGGCTGTCGATCTGGGCAACGCGCTCGCGTGACTTGAATTGCTCTTGCAACGCCGAGATCGCCTTGTTGCGGTCATTCAGCGCCAGTTGCTGCACGACCTTTTCGCGCTCCCGCAGCGTGGCGAGGGCCTCCTTGAAACGGCCGGCCCGCTCCAGCGCCTGGCTTTTCTCGTCCAGGATGCGGCCCAGTGTGGACAGGGCACCCGCCTGGCGCATGGCGGCGCTGACCTCGTCGACGAGGCGCATGCCTTCCTGATAGCGCCGCTGGCCGAACAGCGCAAAGCCGAGGTTCGCGGTTGCCATCTGCAGGCTGATTCTGTCTTCGCTGTCTCTGGCAGGGATCAAGGCGGCGCGCGCGGCTGTTTCGGCCTGGCCGTAGCGGCCCAGCTTGAGGTAGGCGTTGGCAATATTGCCCAGCACATTGGCCTCGACTGACAGCAGTTGATGCGTTTGCGCCAGCCCGAGCGCCCGCTCGAGCGCGACCAGGCCGGCTTCGGGCTGGCCTTGCGTGATCAGCGCGCGGCCTTCAAGGAACGACGCCGCCGCATCCAGCCGCGGCGGCAGGCTTGCCTTGCTGGCGCGTACTTCGCGCAGCGTCTCGAGCGCGCGCACGGGATCACGCGCATTGACGTACATGCGCGCCATGGCCAGCAGGATGTCGGCTTTGCGCGGGCTCCACAGATCGGGATGGTTGTTGACCAGTTCGAGCGCGGGCAGGAAGCGCTGCAGCGCGCGATCGTACTGGCCGACGGCGCTGAAGGCGGCGCCCTGCAGTACATCGAACCCGGCCTTGAACTCCAGGCTGTCGAGATCGCGGTAGCGGGCGCCCAGCGTTTCCAGCAAGCCCAGCGCGCCGGCGGGATCATTGTTTTCAATCAGCCGATACACGCGGCCCAGGCTGGCCAGTGCCAGGTTGCGCGGATCGTGCGCAGTCGTGGCCAGCTTGATGATCTGTTCGTTGGTCTCGTACGCGTCGCGGTAATTGCCGCCATCGACCTGCACCCGGCGCAACAGAAACAGATAACGGATCCGCACTGCATAGGGCGCGCCGGCGATCAGTGCCGGGCCTTCCTGCACCAACAGGGTGCGGGCCTGTGCATGATGTTGTTCCGCGATGACGGCAATGTCGTCAAGGCGCGACGCCGGGTTCGGCGCTGCCAGTGCGCCGCCAAGCACCAGGGTGAAGCCGCAGGCCACCATTGCGCGGCGCATTCCAGGCCGCAGTCCGGGCCGCCTCGACGCGTGCGCGGGCAGTCCGGTAATCAAGTGTCCTGGGGTGACATTCATGGCGGGGGAACAGCGGAGTCCAAACGGCGGGGGAGGTGGTGGCCCATACGAGCTGGGGCGGTGGCTACCATCCATTATCGAATGTTGCACTTGGGAAATCAAGGACGCTCGATGCCGGCGCGCTGTTTACGCAACGCTCCTTTGGATTTGCCAGCGGGCACGTAAATTGCACCCGTTTCAGCAGATTGCTTTGATTCGAGACAACATTCTGGTTATATTGGCACACCTGCGAAAAAGCTGGAGATGACAGGTACAAGCAGCGGCGGTTTCAGGTCAGGCAAGCCGGCCCACCAGGCAGGATCCCGGGAAAGCGCCCGCCCATCAGGCAGGCGCAGGAATGACAAGACGCGGGACCACACCATTATTTGATTGGAGAACACGTAGTGAGTATTTTTAGAACCAAGAATCTGGATGCGATGATCGCCGCAAGCGCCAAGCCGGGCGGCCTCAAGAAAGTGCTCGGCCCGACCGACCTGATCCTGCTCGGCATCGGCGCCATCGTCGGCACCGGTATCTTCGTGCTGACCGGCACCGGCGCCGTCACGGCCGGCCCCGGCCTGTCGCTGTCGTTCGTCATCGCGGCCATGGCATGCTGCTTCGCCGCGCTGTGCTACGCCGAATTCGCCTCGACCGTCCCGGTCGCCGGTTCCATCTATACCTACAGCTACGCCACGCTGGGCGAATTCGTCGCCTGGATGATCGGCTGGGACTTGCTGCTCGAATACGGCCTGGCTACCTCGACCGTTGCAGTGGGCTGGTCGGGTTATTTCCAGTCGCTGCTGTCCGGCTTTGGCGTCGTACTGCCTGATGCGCTGACCGCCGCCCCCGGCGCGCGCCCTGGCGTCGAGACCCTGTTCAACCTGCCGGCCTTCCTGATCATGATGGCCATCACGTTCCTGCTGTCGCTCGGCATGCGCGAGTCGGCCCGTCTGAACAACGTGATGGTGATCATCAAGATCAGCGTCGTGCTGCTGTTCATCGCTGTCGGTGTGGGCCACGTCAAGCCGGAGAACTGGCAGCCGTACATGCCATACGGCATGACGGGCGTGATGAGCGCTGCCGCACTGGTGTTCTTCGCCTTCATCGGCTTCGACGCCGTTACGTCGGCGGCCGAGGAAGTCAAGAATCCGGCGCGCGACCTGCCGATCGGCATCATCGGTTCGCTGATCATCTGCACGATCCTGTACGTCGTGGTCGCTGCGATCATGACCGGTATCGTGCCGCACATGGACTTCAAGGGCGTCGACCATCCGGTGTCGCTGGCGCTGCAAGTGGCCGGTGAAGACTGGGTCGCCGGCTTCGTCGACCTGGCGGCGATCCTGGGCATGAGCACCGTGATGCTGGTGATGGCGTATGGCCAGACCCGCATCCTGTTCGCGATGTCGCGTGACGGCCTGATGCCGGCGCGCCTGTCGAAAGTGCACCCGAAATACGGCACGCCATTCTTTGCAACCTGGCTGGTGGGCATCATCTTCGGTCTGATCGCTGCCGTGGTGCCGCTGACGGTGCTGGCCGAGCTGGTCAATATCGGCACGCTGGCCGCCTTCACGCTGGTCTCGATTGCCGTGATCGTGCTGCGCAAGAAGCGTCCTGACCTGCCGCGTGCGTTCCGTTGCCCGGCCGTGCCGCTGATCCCGATCCTGGCGATCATCTTCTGCCTGGTCCTGATGTCGTTCCTGAGCTGGCATACCTGGGTCGCGTTCGCGATCTGGCTGACCATCGGCGCGATCGTGTACTTCGGCTATGCACGCAAGCATTCGCTGCTGAATAACACGCCACAGTAAGCTGTTTTGCGCCCCTGCCAGCGCGGGGGCTTCATGGTAGGCTCTCGTTGGCGACGCTGTCATGGCGTCATGTGAACGAATAGCAAAGGAAACAACCATGAGTGCCATCGTGCTGGGTGGGGGCGACGCCCTCCTGATCGTCGACCCGCAGGTCGACTTCCTTCCCGGCGGCAGCCTGGGCGTCCCGCAAGGCGACGCCGTGCTGGCCCCGATCAATCGCCTGATCGACCTGTACCGCGCGCATGCGCTACCGGTGTATGTATCGCGCGACTGGCATCCTACATTGCATTGTTCGTTTGCCGACCAGGGTGGGCCGTGGCCCGTGCACTGCGTCGCGGGCAGCGATGGTGCGCGCTTTGCCGACGCGCTGCAGCTCGATGACGCCGTGGTCGTTTCCAAAGCCACCACCGTAGATGTCGATGCCTACTCGGCCTTCAACGGTACCGGCCTGGCCGAGACGCTGCGTGAGCGCGGCATCCGGCGTCTGACTGTGTGCGGGTTGGCAACGGATTATTGCGTGCTCAATACGGTCGTCGATGGATTGACGGCAGGGTTCGAGGTGCTACTCGTAACGGAAGCAATACGCGCCGTGGACGTCAGCACAGGTGATGGCGAGCGCGCGTTGACACGCATGCTCGATGCCGGGGCAATGCCAGTACAACTGTCAGGCGGTGGCCTGGTTACAGACCCGGTTGAAGCCCTGGCGCTGGGCGCAGCCGCGTAATGACCTGCGTCACTCGATAATATTTTTGTAATCCCTATCTTACAGGCCGACAGCACGCCTACCGATTCTCTCGACATGCCTGAGCACGGATAATGCGGTACCGTCCATAGAACGCATTTCAAGAATCGAGATATGAGCCCAATGCTGTTAGCCGACGCGCCAGGCGTCCAGAGTGCCCCGCTGCCTACCGGCCAGGGTGCCAGGAATCTGTACTTCTCGCTGTATGCCGACCCGGCAGCGCAGCCTGATGCCGCCAAATCGTTCATCGACGACCAGCTCGCGCTCGCACGCGAACTGCCGGTCGATCTGCCATCGAACATGAATGACCTGCAAGCGTGGATCGAAGAGCGCGCCGATATCGTCGGGCAGGAATACCGCGATTACCTGGCTGCGCGCAAGAATGGTGCGCCGCGCCGCTATTTCAGCACCCGCGCTCATGCGCTGTACTTCATCAAGGGCGTGGCGCCGACCAAGCTGGTCGACGGTGCCTGGCTGTATGGCCTGGTGCGCCAGTGGGACGACGTTGCCTTCCACCCGCTGATCAAGACGTATCTCGAAGAGCTGGGCGATGGCTTGCCGGACAAGAACCACGTGACGCTGTACCGCAAGCTGCTGGCCACGCATGGCTGCGACAGCTGGGCAGGTTTGAGCGACAGCCATTTCCTGCAGGGCGCACTGCAACTTGCGTTGGGTCACAACGCCGAACATTACCTGCCGGAGATCATCGGCTACAACCTCGGCTACGAGCAATTGCCGCTGCACCTGTTGATTACCTCCTACGAGCTCAACGAACTGGGCATCGATCCCTATTACTTCACGCTGCACGTGACGGTCGACAACGCCGGCAGCGGCCATGCCCGCAAGGCGGTGCAATCGGTCCATGACCTGATGCCGCGCGTGGGTGACCGTGACGCGTTCTGGCAACGCGTCGTCAACGGCTACCGCCTCAACGAACTGGGTGCGAGCACGACGTCGGTGATTGGCGAATTCGATCTGCAGGAAGAACTGGTCGACATCATGGCGGCCAAGAGCGTGGTCGGCAAGAACATGCACTCGGACTACTGCCGCGTGGCCGGGCGTTCGGTCAATGACTGGTTGACCGAACCAGCGCAGATCCCGGCATTCCTGGCCGCGCTCGAAGAAGCTGGCTGGATCAAGCGCGGCGAGCAAGTCGAGCACAGCCGCTTCTGGCGTCTGGTGGAAGGCGAGCGCGCCGAGATGTTCGGTGTGTTCAATGCCTACGAACTGCAAGTGCTGCGCGACTGGATCACGAGCCACCCTGACGGCGGGCAGGCGGCCGGACCACGCGTGCTGACTGCTCGTGCGCGGCAGCGTACCCTCGACCAGCACGGCCTGGGCACCGAGCGCGGGACTGCATTCCCCGTGCGTGGCCTGATCCGCCGCCATACAGGCGCCGATGCGCAAGATACCGGCAACGAGCTGCGTGTGCTTGAGCAGCAGGTTGCTTCGAGCAGCGGCAAGCAGGAAGCAATGGCGCTGCTGGCGCGCCTGCTGTCGCCGGAAGTGCACCACACCACGGTGGGCCTGATGGCCACCCGGATGTACACGCAACTGTTCGACGCCTGAGGCGTCCGCATAGTGCACAAAGCGGCCGGTACACGTAGAGAGCGTGTGCCGGCCGTCGCTTCATCAACACCATAACAAGGGAACACCAACGTGCAAATCCTGGAACAACGCTTTCTGCGCGGACCGAACGTCCACGCCGATTCACCCTGCCTGCTGTCCGTCGTCGACCTGGAAGACCTGTACGGCCTCTCGACCCGCGATATCCCCGGCTTCAACGATACGCTGCTGGGCCTGCTGCCAGCGCTGGGCGGCGCGCGCCTGTCCGATGGGGCCCTTGGCGGTTTTGCGCAACGCTTGGCGGCTGGCACGTACCTGGGCCGGGTGATCGAAACTGTCACCCTTGAACTGCAATCGCTGGCCGGCGCGCCTGCCACCTTCGGCCGTACGCGCCCGGTGAATGGCCATCCAGGCCAGTTCCGCGTGGTTGTCGCGTACACCTGCGAAAAGCTGGCCGAGCCGGCATTCGATCTGGCGGTGGACCTGGTCACGGCGCTGGCACGCGGCGAAGCGTTTGCGCTCGAACCGCGCCTGGAAGAACTGCGCGGCATCGCCGGGCGCTATGCCATCGGCACCAGCACGGCGGCTGTACTGGCGGCGGCGCACGAGCGTGGCATCCCGACCCAGCGCATCACCGAAGAGGCGAACCTGTTCCTGCTGGGCTGGGGTGTGCGGCAAAAGCGATTGCAAGCAACCACCACGGGCGAGACCAGCTTCATCGCCGTGAAGATCGCCAGCGACAAGCAGTTGACCAAAGCGTTGTTGAAGGAAGCCGGCGTGCCGGTGCCCGAGGGCGATGTAGTCACGACCGTCGAAGCAGCGCAGCGCATGGCGCGGCGCCTGGGTGTGCCAGTCACGCTCAAGCCGCTCGACGGGAACCAGGGCAAGGGTGTCACGGTGGCCTGCGCGACACCGGAAGACGTGGCGCTGGCGTTCGAATTTGCCCGTGGCTTCGGCCGGCGCGTGATCGTCGAGCGCCATGTCGAAGGACGCGATTACCGCGTGCTCGTGGCCTGCGGGCGCGTGGCAGCCGCCTCGTGCCGCCGCCCGGCGCACGTGGTCGGCGACGGCAACCTGACGGTGCGCCAGCTGGTCGAGATCGAAAACGCCAACCCCGCGCGCGGCGCGGGCTACGCGACCATCCTGACCCGCATCACGCTCGACGAACATGCGAACGACATGCTGGCGCGCCAGGGCTTCGACGTGGACAGCGTGCTGCCGGTGGGCGTCACCGCCGAACTGCGCGGTAACGCGAACCTGTCGACCGGCGGCACCGCCGAAGACGTGACCGACCAGTTGCCGGAATCGACGCGCCTGCTGTGCGTGCGGGCCGCCGCCAAAATTGGGCTGGACGTGGCCGGCATCGACATCGTGTGCCAGGACATCGCGCAGCCGCTCGCAGCGCAGCGGGGCGCCGTGATTGAAGTGAACGCCGCGCCGGGCATCCGCATGCACCAGTACCCGAGCGCGGGCGAACCGCGCGACGCGGGCGACGCCATCGTCGAAGGTTTGATGGGCAATACCGACGGGCGCATTCCCGTCATCGCGCTGACCGGTACCAACGGCAAGACTACCACCACGTTGCTGGTTGCCCACGCGGCGCGCATGGCGGGCAAGGTGACAGGCGTGACGACCACCGAGGGCGTCTTCATCGACGGCAAGCAGGTGGTCAAGGGCGATTGCACCGGCTACTGGTCGGCGCGCACGGTGCTGGGCGCACCGGAAGTCGAGGTCGCGGTGCTGGAGACGGCGCGTGGCGGCATCCTCAAACGCGGTCTCGCGTTCGATCGCTGCGACGTCGCAATCGTGCTGAACATCGCGGCCGACCACCTCGGCCTGGATGGCGTCGACACGATCGAAGATCTGGCGCAGGTGAAAGCGGTGGTGGCGCAGTCGGCCTCGAAGGCGGTAGTGCTCAACGCTGAAGATGCGCTGTGCGTGCAGATGGCGCGCCGCGTCAAGCCGGGCGCCGAAGTGCTGTTCTTCTCGATGGATCCGGAAAGCCCGGTGATGCTCAAGCACCTGGAAGACGGCGGACGCGGCGCGTATCTGCAGGATGGGGCGGTGGTGCTGGCCGATGGCCACAGCCAGCAAGCATTGCTGCGGGTGGAGAGCATGCCGATCTCGTTCGGCGGCCTGGCACGCTTCAACATCGCCAATGCACTGGCCGCCGCCGCCGGGCTGATGGCTGCCAACTTCAACCATCTGCACATCGCCGCCGGCCTGTCGACGTTCGTCTCGAACGGCCGCACGAATCCGCTGCGCACCAACATGTTCGACGTGCGCGGCGTGACGGTCATCGTCGACTACGCGCACAACCCGGCCGCCTACGCCGCCATGGCCGACATGGCGCGCGGCATGCTGCCTGGTCAACTGATCGGCATCGTGACGGCGCCGGGCGACCGCCGCGACACTGACCTGGAGCAGGTTGGCCGCGTCTGTGGCGAGCGTTTCGACGAGCTGGTGGTCTACGAATCGCAAAGCCGCGGCCGCGAACCGGGTGAAGCGGTCGACCTGATCCTGTCCGGCGCCGAAGAAGTGGTCGGCATCAGCGACACGCTGCACCGTGAGCTGGAAGTCGGCAACGCCATCCGCCTCGGCCTGAGCCTGTGCAACCCAGGCGACGTCCTGATCTTCGCCTGCGGCTCCTCCCTGCAAGTGTTCATCGACGCCATCCGCATCAGCGACCCCGAAAGCGCCGCCCTGATCGCCGCCCAAACGGCCTAACCCGAAGATCACGAACAATTAGGGTCAGAGTAGAATTATTGAGCAATTGCTCCGGATTTAAACAGACTCAACTGACTGAGTCCGTCCAATTCGGAAAAGTTATCAAACAATTCGACACTGACCCTAATTGTTCATTTTCCAATGGCAAATCTGAGGCACATGATTTAATGAGGGTCAGAGTAGAATTGTTGGGCAATTTCTCCCAAACTAAGCGTGCTCAGCCCATGAAGGATTGCTGATTCGAAAAAGTTGTCAAAGAATTCGACACTGACCCTAATTGTTCAGTTTCTTCGTGTAGCGTCGTCGTGCAATGATGAATTGGGGTAAGTGTCGAATTGTTGGGTAATTGATTTGTGTGCACTGACGGTGCGCGAAAGAAAACGACCCTCTTCGGGCCGTTTTGTCGTTGAGGTTCAGATTGCGGCGGCTTCGATTTTGTTGGCCAGGTCCGGACGGGTGGGGCGGAGGGCTTCCGTGAGTTCGGAGATCGATGAACCGCACCCAAAGACGAGGACGTCGCCGGGCACGCAGCGTGCCAGGCCCAGTCGGATGGCGCAGTGGACGTCATGCTCGATCTGCAGGTGGTCTGGCGCAATTTTCGCCAGCTGGGCGCCGCGGGCGATGAGTCTTGCCGATTCACCCTTGGCGCGGCCGCGCGCTTCGCTGTCGTAGACGACCAGTTCGTCGAAGCCGGCGGCGCAGGTACGGCCGATGTCGATCAGGTCGGCGTCGCGGCGGTCGCCCGGGGCGGCCACGACGCCGACCAGGCGGCCCGCGGTCACGGCGCGCGCCATCTCGGCCAGCGCGGCGTAGGCGGCGCAATTGTGGGCGTAGTCGACGACGACCGTCACGCCGTCGACATCGTACAAGTTCGAGCGCAGCGGATTGTGCTTGCTGTCCGAAACGAACCCGCGCAAGCCGGCGGCGATGTCGTAGTTGCTGAACCCGCTGGCCATCAGCGCTGCCGCAGCCGCCATCGCGTTGGCGATGTTGTAGCGCGCACGACCGCCGAGTGAGACGGGCATGTCGCGCACATCGAGCAAGGCCTCGTGCCGCACGCCCCCGGCCAGCACAATCGTCGAATCCTGCAGGTACACGCCGCGGCCACCGTGTTCGATGTGCGGCACCAGGACCGGGTCTTCGGCGTCCAGCGCGAAATAGATGATCTCGACGCCGTCGGCCAGCGTATCCGCCATCTTCACGCAATGGGCGTCTTCGGCATTGAGCACCAGCGCGCGCGTCGCCCTGGCCGCCACCACCGTCTTGACCCGCGCCAGATCCTCGATCGTGTCGATGCCATCCAGCCCCAGGTGGTCGGCCGAGACATTCAGGACCACTGCCACGTCGCAGCGGTCGTACGCCAGTCCCCGCTTGAGAATGCCGCCGCGCGCTGTTTCCAGCACCGCAAAATCGACCTCGGGCGAACCCAGCACGCTGCGCGCCGAATGGTAGCCGGTGCAGTCGCCTTCATAGGCCAGCTGCCCGTCCAGGTACACACCGCTGGTCGTCGTGACGCCGGTGCGCAGACCAGTCAGGCGCACTACGTGTTCGATCAACAGGCTGGTGGTGGTCTTGCCATTGGTGCCCGTCACGGCGACCACGGGAATGCGGCCGTCGTCGGCGCCGAACAGGGCCTGGACGATGGCGTCACCGGCATCGCGCGCCGCGCCGCGGCTCGGATACTGGTGCATCCGGATCCCCGGCGCGGCATTGACTTCGATGACCCCGCCGCGCTGATCGCGCAAGGGCAGGGCGATGTCGTCGCAGATGATGTCGATGCCCGCGATGTCCAGGCCAATCGTGCGCGCGGCGCGGATGCAGATGTCGCGCGTCTCTTCCGACAGCAGATCGGTCACGTCTTCGGCGGTGCCGCCGGTGGACAGGTTCGCGTTGCCGCGCAAGTCGGCGCCGATGCCTGCCGTGAGCACCGTATCGAGCTCGTAGCCCTGGCTGGCCAGCGTCTCGACGGCCAGTGCATCGAGCGGAATCCTGGTGAGGATATTCGTGTGCCCGTCGCCCCGGGCCGGATTGCGGTTTTCGCGTTCGACCAGCGCGCGGATCGTCGAATGGCCATCGCCCGTCACGCCGGGCGGGCGCCGCCACGATGCCGCGGCGATGCGGCCGCCGGTGACCAGCACGCGGTAGTCGCGTCCCTCTAGGCGCTGCTCGACGATCACGCGGCGACCGTGTCGCCGCGCATGCTCGAATGCCCGTTCGACGCTGTCCGGCGTGGCGCAATCGACCGTCACGCCCTTGCCCTGATTCGCGTCCAGTGGTTTGACCACCACCGCGCAGCCCAGGCGGCGTGCGACCCGCTGGGCCGCCTCGCTCGTCGTCACGACTTCGCCACGCGGTACCGGCACGCCGGCCTGCGCGAGCAGCGTCTTGGTCAGGTGCTTGTCGCTGGCAATGCTCACCGCAATCGAATTGGTGGCACCGGTAATCGTCGCCTGCAAGCGCTTCTGGCGACTGCCCCAGCCCAGCTGGAACAGGTTGGCGTCGTCCGTCAGACGGCGCAGTGGAATGCCACGCCGCTGCGCCGCATCGAGCACGGCGCCGGTGCTGGTGCCGATCGCATGCTCTAGAGCGATCTCGCGCAGCGCCGCCACAGCGGCATCGAGATCGAACGGTTCATCGCGCGTCAGCGCAGTCAGCAGCTTGATGCCGGTGCGCAGCGCTTCGCTGGCCACCTGCTCGACGCCATAGCCGCACACGATGCGGCGGCGCTGCTCGTCACCGAGCACTGGCAGCGTCGCGCCGTGTTCGCCCGGGATGCCTGCCAGACGCTGAAGTTCCATGATGGCCGGTTCCAGCGCATCGACGGGAAGGGCATCGTCCAACAAGCGCACGGCCGCCGCCGCGGGCAGCCCCGGCAGCAGCGCCAGCAGGCGCGCACCGAAGCCGCGTCCCTTCGTATTCAGATTGTCGACCACCGCCATCAGGCACGGCGTCTCGGCATACAGGTTCGGGCCCCGCAGCAGGCGCTTTTCGATGACCTTCATGAGAGAGGCGTGCGCTTCGTGACGATCTGCAGGAAGTCCAGCAGCGACGCCGGAATGCGCCTGCCCACCTGTTCATCGCCAATCGGCAGCGAATACTTGGCGCCGGCCGGCAGCAGGTGCAGGCGCACGTCGATCAGTTCCGGGATGGCCCGGTCCTTGATCTCGGCGACGTTGCTGCTCATCGAGCGGCCGTCGACGACGGTCACCGCGCCTTCGCCCAGCACTTCGATGCCCACGCCGCGCTCGATCACGAGCGCCGTGTCTTCATCGATGCCGATGCCTTGCAGGTACGGGTTCTGCGCGACGATCGACAGCAGGCGCGACAAACGCTGGCGCTCCGAGAAGTGCTGGTCGACGACGACGCGATGCAGAAAGCCCAGGCCGGCGCCCAGGCTGACCGAGCCTTTTTCGGGCAGCAGGTCGGTGCGGCCCTGCGCGAGCATGTGGCCCGACATGGCCGATGCGCCGGCGCTGGTGCCGCCGATTGTGGCGCCGCGCACCTTCAGTGCGGCGTGCATTTCGGCGTCCAGCGCCGTGCCACCGATCAGCGCGAGCAGGCGTTTCTGGTCACCGCCCGTCATGAAGATGCCATCGGCTTCGGCAACCTGGCGCACGAAGTTCTCGTCGTTGGCGTCGTCGCGGCTCGTGATTTCGAGGTGGCTGTGCCGGGTCACGCCCAGTGCGCCGAAGGCATCATCGTAGATGTGCCACATCGTGTCGGCGATCTGGCTGGCGGCCGTGATCACGACGATGCGGGCGTCGACGCCGCCGGCCAGCTCGACAAAGCGCGACAGGATCTGCATGTCGTGCTGGCGGTCCTCGTGGCCGCCGATGATGACGAGGTGGCCGTTGCGCGGTACGTTCATTTCCTGGTTCATCGTTGTACCATTTTCGAAGTGGGCATATCACTGTTGCTGAAAGCGCCGGCGTCCGTGCGGCTGACCGCAATCAGGCCGACCTTGATGTCCGGGGTGAACAACGCCACACCGCGCTGCAGCGCGGCCGCCAGCGGAATGCCATCGGCAATCCAGCCGTACACGGTGCGCGCCAGAAGATGGCGCACGATCTGCTCACCGATGCCGGTCGCGGCGACAGCGCCTTCCGGGCCGGCAAAAAAGCCGCTGCCGATGATCGGCGCGTCACCGACGCGGCCCAGCAGGGCCGGCGCCGAGCCGCCGCTCGAACAGGCCACGGCAAAGTGGCCATCCGCGCCGCGAACGACGGCGCCTACGGTGTCGCATGCCACGCCTTCGGGCAAGCGCATGGGCGTATTGTAATTCCAGTAGCGGTCGATCAGGTCGCGATCTAAGCCAGGCATCACCGGCATCGAGCCGGCCAGTTGCGCCAGCAGCTTGCGGTGCGCCGTGCGCTGGCGTTCGGTGACCGGGGCGGCGTCCGGCATGCCGATCGTGCGCGCGAAGCGGCTGGCGCCTTCGCCGACGAGCAGCCAGTGCGGCGTGTCGGCCACCGCGTGCGCCAGGCGCACCGGATTCTTCACCGACTGCACGCAGGCGATGGCGCCAAGGCGGCCGCGCGTGTCCATGATCGCTGCGTCCATTTCGACCGTGGCGCCATCCAGGCCCAGCACGGAGCCGCTGCCGGCATTGAAGCGGCCATCGTCTTCCATCGTGGTCACGGCGCCGATGGCGGCGTCGAGTGCGTCGCCGTTGATTTCCAGTTGCGCCAGGGCGCGGCGCGCGGCGAGCACGCAACCGTCTTCATGGTCGCGCGACGTGCCGGCGCCGCCGTGTACAACGACGGCGCCAGCGTGGGGGGTATTGCTCATGCGGTCAATCTTTCTGCTTTATTGTTGTCGTGGCCAGCGTGCAGCACCGGCAGTGCATTGCCGGGCGATTATCCGGTGTTCACCAGGGACGCCATATCGGTACGCCTGCCGCCTCCCTGTAAGAGCTTGCTTACAGCGGGAAGCGGGGAAGCGATACTCGACGGAATCTGTTACCATACCGCCCCTTCAAGATAAAGGTTCCTATGGTGCACGCTTGCGGCGTTGACTTCGGCACGTCAAATTCCACGGTCGGCTGGTATCGGCCCGGCATGATGCAATCCGCCCCGACGGCGCTGTTGACCCTCGAGGACGGCAAGCCCACGCTGCCGTCGGTGGTGTTCTTCAATGCCGACGACGACCGCGTCAGCTATGGCCGCGCCGCGCTTGCCGAATATCTCGAAGGCTACGAAGGCCGCCTGATGCGCTCGCTCAAAAGCCTGCTGGGCACGAGCCTGATCGATGGCCAGACCGAGGTCGCGGGCCGTTCGGTCTCGTTCCGTTCGCTGCTGGCCCAGTTCATTGGCGAGGTCAAGCACCGCGCCGAAACACAGGCCGGCCAGCCGTTCCAGAGCGCCGTGTTCGGCCGCCCCGTGTTCTTCATCGACGACGATGCCCAGGCTGACCAGCTGGCCGAGGATACACTGCTCGACGTGGCGCGCTCGGTGGGCTTTCGCGACATCGGCTTCCAGTACGAGCCGATCGCTGCCGCCTTCGATTACGAATCGCGCATCGACCGCGAAGAACTGGTCCTGATCGCCGACATCGGCGGCGGTACGTCCGACTTTTCGCTGGTGCGCCTGGGGCCCGAGCGCGCGGGCCGGCCCGACCGCCGCGACGACATCCTGGCCAACGGCGGCGTGCATATCGGCGGCACCGATTTCGACAAGTACCTGAGCCTGGCGAGCGTCATGCCGCTGCTCGGCTACGGCAGCAAGCTGCGTTCGGGCGCCGAAATCCCGTCGAGCTACTATTTCAATCTGGCCACCTGGCACACGATCAACCAGGCCTATACGCGCAAGAGCGTGACGCAGCTGGCCGACCTGGCGCGCGACGCCGCCGAACCGGCCCGCATCGCGCGCCTGCAAAACCTGATCGAAGACCGCGCCGGTCACTGGCTGGCGATGCAGGTCGAGGGCGCCAAGATTGCGCTGTCCGACGCCGACATGGTCAATCTGCAGCTCGATCGCCTGTCGCCGCCCGAGTCGCTGAACATCGCGCGTGCCCAGTTCGAAGGAGCGATCGCGCAGCTTGTCGAGCAGGTCGCCACCACCGTCGGCAAGCTGTTCGCCGATGCTGGCGTGCGCCCTAGCGATGTCGACACGGTCTTTTTCACCGGTGGTTCGAGCGGCGTGGGCTTGCTGCGCGCGCGGATTGGTGCGATGGTGCCGGATGCGCGCCGTGTCGAGGGCGATCTGTTCGGCAGCATCGGCACCGGCCTGGCGCTCGATGCGCTGCGCAAGTTCGGCTGATACCCCGCTGGAAAAGCACACAAAGGAGCAAGGATGAGTATGTTCGACCGACCGCTGGTGATGCTCGACTTCGAGACCACCGGCCTGTCGCCCGACATGGGCGACCGCATCACGGAAGTGGCAGCACTGCGCATCGTCGGCGGCGAAGTGACCGAGCGTTATGTCTCGCTCGTCAATTGCGGCGTGCGCGTGCCGTCGTTCATCACGGCCCTGACCGGCATCACGCAGCAGATGGTCGACAGCGCGCCGCCTTCGCACCAGGTCGTCCCCGAGCTGCTCGACTTCATCGGCGGCGACGTCCTGTCGGCGCACAACGCCAGCTTCGACGAAAAGTTTTTGAAGGCCGAAGGTGCGCGCCTGGGCCGCACGACGCAGCACGTGGGCCTCGTGTGCTCGCTGAAACTGTCGCGTCGCCTGTTCCCGGGCCTGGTCAGCTACAAGCTGGGCCAGTTGTCGAGCCAGCTCGGCATTCCCTTTGTCGGCACCGCCCACCGGGCCGAGGCCGACGCCCAGGTCGCCGCCGACGTGCTGCTGCATGCTGCGCGGCATCTCGGGCGCACCTGCGGCATCGATCGCGTCGAGCCGAGTCTGCTGGTGTCGATCAACAAGGTCGCTGCCGCCAAGATCCCGGTATTTCTCGAAAAATACGCGGCCACCGTGCGCGAACGCCGGATGGCTGCCGAGGCGCATTGCAGCTGATGGCAACTGATGGCAACTGATCTTGCCTGACATCCTGATTGTGCGCTCGCAAACCGCGTAGCCCCGATCTACTTAAACTTTTGGCAATGGAATCGGCTGCGCCTGCGGCCGTTCGCACGACTTGCCGAAAGGATCTGGATGAGCTCCGACCATGCCGCCCGCGCCGGCGCCGCGACGTTCTCCTGGTATCACCGCGCTGCCAGGCAAGGCAATCCGTATGCCCAGTTCAACCTGGCCCAGCTCTACCTGCGCGGCCACGGCGTCGAGCGCGACGATGCGCAGGCCGCCGCCTGGCTGGCGCGCGCGGCCTCGCACGGCCTGGCCTATGCCCAGAACCATCTCGGCGCCTTGCACTACAGCGGCCGGGGCGTGCCGCCCGACCACGCGCTCGCTGCGCGCTGGTTCCGTCGCGCAGCGCAGCAGGGCGATCGCTCGGCGCAATACAATCTCGGCCTGCTGTACCGCAAGGGCCGTGGCGTGACGCTGTCGCATCCCACTGCACTGAGCTGGTTCTACCGGGCGGCCGAGCAGGGCATGGCGCGCGCGCAGGCGCAGCTGGCGCACGGCTATCTGCATGGGCTGGGCGTTACGGTCAGTCATCCGCTGGCGATGGCGTGGTACCGCAAGGCCGCCTTGCAGGGGCACGTCGCGGCGCAGGTCCAGCTGGCGCATATGTACGCGCGCGGCCTGGGCGTGACAGCCAGCAGCGCGCGCGCCCTGTACTGGTACCGCCATGCGGCAGGCGCCGGCAATCCCGTGGCCAGGCGCGCCCTAGGCCTGATGTAGCCGCCGCGGGCGGGCGGTTTGCACTGTTCTCGTTTCGCGCTATGATGCCCTGCGGCCACAAGCCGACCTCATCATTCACAGACCGAGAACAACATGCACATGAAACTTGCCACGCTTGCCGCCGTGTTGGCCACGACCTTCAGCGCCAATCCGGCGCTCGCACAAAGCTGTTCCACCAAGGGCACCGGGCCGACCTATCCGGTGACGAAGAAAGTCGACCAGACGGACAACTACCACGGCACCGTCGTCGCCGATCCTTACCGCTGGCTCGAAGACGCCAACAGCGCCGAAACGAAGATGTGGGTCGACGCCCAGAACAAGGTCACCCAGGCTTATCTGGCCGCGATCCCGCAACGCGAAGCGATCCGCCAGCGCCTGACGCAGTTGTGGAACTACGAGCGCTACAGCGTGCCGGGCAAGGAAGGTGGCCGCTACTTCTACACGCGCAACGATGGCCTGCAGAACCAGGCGGTCTTGTACACGCTGAAAAACCTGAATGACGAGCCGCGCCTGCTGCTCGACCCGAACAAGCTGGCCGCCGACGGTACCGTCGCCCTGGCCGGCACCGAAGTCAGCCCCGACGGCAAGCTGCTGGCGTACAGCATTGCCGCGTCGGGCTCGGACTGGAACGAGATCAAGCTGCGCGACATCGAGACCGGCAAGGACTTGCCGGACCATATCAAGTGGGTCAAATTCTCGAGCACCGCCTGGACCAAGGATGGCAAGGGCTTCTTCTACAGCCGCTACGACGAGCCGAAGGAAGCGACCAAGCTGGCCGACGTGAACTACTTCCAGAAGCTGTACTACCACCGCATCGGCACGCCACAAAGCGCCGACACGCTGGTGTATGACCGCGCCGACCAGAAGGAATGGGGCTTCGGCGGCCAGACCACGGACGATGGCCGTTACCTGATCATCACCACCACCAAGGGCACGGCGCCGAAGTATCGCGTGTCGTACAAGGACCTGTCGAAGCCGGACGCGAAAGTGGTCGACCTGATCGACAACTTCGACGCCGGCTACGACTTCATCGACAACGTCGGCAGCGTGTTCTACTTCAGCACCGACCGCAAGGCGCCCAAAAAGCGCGTGATCGCGATCGACGTCAGCAAGCCTGCGGAATCGAACTGGAAAGAGGTCGTTGCCGAGAGTGCCGACACGCTGACCGGCGCCGACATCGTCAACAACCAGCTGGTGCTCGAATACCTGAAGGATGCCCGCAGCGTCGTGCGCGTCGTCTCGCTCGACGGCAAGCCGGTGCGCGAGATCGCACTGCCGGGGATCGGCACTGTCGCCGGCCTGTCGGGCAAGCGTGGCGACACCGAGACCTTCTACTCGTTCACGAGCTTCACCAGCCCGACCACGATCTACCGCCTGAACATGACCACGGGCCAGAGCACGGTGTTCCGCCAGCCGAAGGTCGCGTTCAACCCGGCCGACTATGAAACGCGCCAGCAGTTCTACACGAGCCGCGACGGCACCAGGGTCCCGATGTTCATCGTGTCGAAGAAGGGCCTGAAAATGAACGGCCAGAACCCGACCTACCTGTACGGCTATGGCGGCTTCAATATCTCGCTGACGCCGGGCTTCTCGCCGGCCAACCTGGCATGGATGGAAATGGGCGGTGTGTATGTCGTGGCCAATCTGCGCGGCGGCGGCGAATACGGCGAAGCCTGGCACCAGGCGGGCACCAAGCTGCAGAAGCAGAACGTGTTCGACGACTTCATCGGCGCGGCCGAGTGGCTGGTCGAGAACAAGGTCACGTCGCCACAGAAGCTGGCCATTGGCGGCGGCAGCAACGGCGGCCTGCTGGTCGGCGCGGCCACGACGCAACGCCCGGACCTGTTCGCGGCGGCGATTCCGTCGGTGGGCGTGATGGACATGCTGCGCTTCCACAAGTTCACGATCGGCTGGGCCTGGACCTCGGACTACGGCTCGTCCGAGAACCCGGATGAATTCAAGGCGCTGGTCAAGTATTCGCCGCTGCACAACCTGAAGGCCGGTACCTGCTACCCGGCGACGATGGTGACGACGGCCGATCACGATGACCGCGTGGTCCCGGCGCACAGCTTCAAGTACGCCGCCGCTGCCCAGGCGGCGCAGGCCGGCAGCGCGCCAATCCTGATCCGCATCGACACCAAGGCGGGTCACGGTGCGGGCAAGCCGACGGGCAAGCAGATCGAGGAAGTGGCAGATCGCTGGGGCTTCCTGTCGCGCGAGCTGCACATGAATGACGCGGCCGTGACGGCCGCCGGCGCCAAGTAACCCCAGGCGCATGCAAACATGGCCGCCGGAGCGATCCGGCGGCCATGTTGTTTTGTGTGTCTGTCGCCTGGTGTTTCTACTAGCGGTGCACGACCACCAGCACCGCCTTGGCCTCGGTCTTGCCCGTATTGCGGATCACATGATTCTGGTCGGCCGGGTAGCGCGCCGTCGCGCCGTGGCGCACCTTTTTCTTCTCCGGTCCCACTTCCAGCTCCACGGTCCCCGTGATCACCGTCAGGTGTTCGCCCGTCCCCGGATCGTGCGCCTGCGACGCCAGTTCGCCACCGGGCGCCAAGGTCAGCTCATACCATTCATACTTGCCGGCCAAATCCATCGGGCCGAGGATGCGCAGCGAATAGCCGGCGTGCGCGCCCGGTAGCGTGGGGATTTCGTGTGCGTCCACCAGCCGGATGAGTTCCGTCGGGCGCACTTCGGACGACAGCAGTTCGCCAATCTGCACGCCCAGTGCATTGGCCAGGCGCCAGGTGATGGCGATGGTGGGGTTGGCTTTTTCGCGTTCGATCTGCGACAGCATCGATTTCGAGACGCCGGCAATGCGTGACAGGTCTTCGAGCGTCAGGCCACGGGCCAGGCGCAGGCGTTGCAGTGTGGCGCCGACTTCGGGTGGCGCGTTGTTGGTTGAAATTGTATTCATTGCCGCATAAGGTGTTGAGGACCGGCTTGCCAAGTCGATTGGGCGCGGGTAATATCCACTATATTGAATCTTTGTTCGATATACAGGATAAGTCTTCTACATCGAACAAACCCACGGTACAGCATCCGCCAACTGCCGGTCAAGCCGGACCATCCACGGAACAGGAAAAACACCATGAGCGACCAGACTTTCTACAGCGGCCTGCAGCAAAAACTCGACACCTTGCGTAGCGACGGCCTGTTCAAGCCGGAACGTGTGCTGGCTTCGCGCCAGGGCGCCGAAGTGGTCGCGCAGGATGGCCGCACCCTGATCAATATGTGCGCGAACAACTACCTGGGCCTGGCGGGCGATCCGGAAACCCAGCAAGCCGCAGCCGCGGCGCTTGAAAAGTACGGCTACGGCCTGTCGTCGGTGCGCTTCATCTGCGGCACCCAGACCGTGCACAAGGAACTGGAAGCGGCGCTGTCGAAGTTTTTGGGCACCGAAGACACGATCCTGTACGCCGCCGCGTTCGACGCCAATGGCGGCGTGTTCGAGCCGCTGTTCGACGAGAACGACGCGATCATCTCGGACGCGCTGAACCACGCGTCGATCATCGACGGCGTGCGCCTGTGCAAGGCGGCGCGCTACCGCTACGCCAACAACGACATGGCGGACCTCGAAAAGCAGCTGATCGCCGCCACCGAAGCCGGCAAGCGCCACAAGATCATCGTCACCGACGGCGTGTTCTCGATGGACGGCACGATCGCCCAGCTGGACAAGATCGTCGCACTGGCCGAGCAGTACGGCGCGCTGACCATGATCGACGAGTGCCACGCATCGGGCTTCATGGGCGCGACCGGTCGCGGTACGCACGAACACTGCGGCGTGATCGGCAAGATCGACATCATCACCGGTACGCTGGGCAAGGCCCTGGGCGGCGCGATGGGCGGTTTCACGTCGGGCAAGAAAGAAGTGATCGAGACGCTGCGCCAGAAATCGCGCCCGTACCTGTTCTCGAACACGCTCGCGCCGATGATTGCCGGCGCCTCGCTCGCAGTGCTGGAGCGCATCTCGAAGTCGACCGAACTGCGTGACCGCCTGATGGAGAACACCGCGTACTTCCGCGCCGAGATCGAGCGCATCGGCTTTACCATCAAGCCGGGCACGCACCCGGTGGTGCCGGTGATGCTGTTCGACGCACCGGTCGCGCAGAAATTCGCGGCGCGCATGTTCGAGCTGGGCGTGCTGCTGTCGGGCTTCTTCTATCCGGTGGTGCCGATGGGCCAGGCGCGCGTGCGCGTGCAACTGTCGGCGGCGCACACCCGCGAGCAGCTGGACATCGTGCTCAAGGCATTCGAACAAGCCGGCCGCGAGCTGGGCATCATCAAGCAACAATAAATAATAAATACATAGGCAAGGAAACACAGCATGGAACGCATCCTCATCATCGGCGCCAATGGCCAGATCGGCAGTGAACTGGTTAGCGCGCTGGCCGAGCGCCACGGCGCGCAGAACGTCATCGCGTCGGACATCGGCGAGAACAACCTGTACGGCGCGGCGCGCTACACCCGCCTGAACGTGCTGGACAACGACGCGCTGGCAAGCCTGATCGCCGACGAAGACATCACCCAGGTCTACCAGCTGGCCGCCATGCTGTCGGCCACCGGTGAAAAAGCGCCACTCAAGGCCTGGAGCCTGAACATGGATGGCCTGCTCAACATCCTCGAGATCGCGCGCGAGCGCGGCGACGCCGGCAAGCCACTGAAAGTCTTCTGGCCCTCGTCGATCGCCGCCTTCGGCCCGAACACGCCGGGCGAACACACGCCGCAGTTCACAATCATGGACCCGACCACGATCTACGGCATCAGCAAGCTGGCCGGCGAGCGCCTGTGCGAGTACTATCACAGCAAGTATGGCGTGGACGTGCGCAGCATCCGCTATCCCGGCATCATCAGCTACAAGTCGCCACCGGGCGGCGGCACCACCGACTACGCGATCGCGATTTTCCACGCGGCGCTGCGCGGCGAGACCTACGAATGCTTCCTCGGCCCCGAAACCACGCTGCCGATGATCTACATGCCCGACGCGATCCGCGCCACCATCGAACTGATGGAAGCACCCGCCGAACAGGTCGCGATCCGTTCGTCGTACAACGTGGCCGGCGTTTCGTTCAACCCGCGTGAACTGGCCGCCGCAATCCAGAAGGCGCGCCCCGGTTTCGCCATCGCTTACGCGCCGGACAGCCGCCAGCAGATCGCCGATTCGTGGCCGAAAAGCCTGGACGACAGCCGCGCGACGGCGGACTGGGGCTGGCAATCCCGCATCGGCATCGACGAAATGGTCGATTCGATGCTGGCCAATATCGACGTCGGCATCAAGGCAGCAGCGTAAGACCTCGCCTTAAAATAAAAAAGCAGGAGACACAAGATGGACATGAGCGTGTTTGATTTGTTCAAGATCGGCATCGGCCCGTCGAGTTCCCACACGGTGGGCCCGATGGTCGCGGCGCGCCGCTTTCTGCTCGAGAGCGGCATGCTGGACGAGGCGGTTGGCGTCGAGGCGCATCTGTACGGCTCGCTGGCGCTGACCGGCGTCGGCCATGCCACCGACAAGGCCGTGATCCTGGGCCTGATGGGCGAGACGCCGCAGGAGCTCGATCCGGCCTCGGTCGATGACAAGCTCGATCTCGCCGCGCTCGATGGACAGATCGCACTGCTGGGCATCAGGACCGTGCCGTTCGACGCCCGTGTCCACCTGGTCTGGCACAAAGCGTCGACGCTGCCCGAACACCCGAACGGCATGCGCTTCGTGCTGCAGCTGCGCGATGGCAGCATCATCGAACGCATTTATTATTCGGTCGGCGGCGGCTTCATCACCGCAGCCGGCGAAGCGCAGGCGCGCGCCGCGGAACCCGTCGGCACGCCGGTGCCGTACCCGTTCGATACGATGGTCCAGCTGCTCGAGCATGGCCGTACGTACGGCCTGACGATCCCGCACATGCTGCGCGCGAACGAGCGTGTGCGCATGAGCGACGCCGACCTCGATGCCGGCCTGGACCGCCTGTGGCGCGTGATGCGCGACTGTATCTGCCAGGGCCTCAAGACGGAAGGGCGCCTGCCGGGCGGCCTGAATGTGCGCCGCCGCGCGGCCGCCCTGTGGAAGCAGGCGCAGGAAACCCAGCCGCAGAACGCCTTGCCGCACGACGCCGTGCAGCAGGTCAGCCTGTACGCGATGGCAGTCAACGAAGAAAACGCCGCCGGTGGCCGTGTCGTTACGGCGCCGACCAACGGCGCAGCCGGCATCATCCCGGCCGTGCTGCGTTACTACGCCGAAGACTGCCGCCCGATCGATCCGCAGCGCGGCGTGCGCGACTTTCTGCTCACGTCGGCTGCGATCGGCATGCTGTGCAAGAAGAACGCGTCGATCTCGGGCGCCGAAGTGGGTTGCCAGGGCGAGGTTGGCGTGGCGTGCGCGATGGCGGCAGCGGGCCTCGTTGCGGCGCTGGGCGGCACCAACGAGCAGATCGAGAACGCGGCCGAAATTGGCATCGAACACCATCTGGGCATGACCTGCGATCCGATCGGCGGCCTGGTGCAGATCCCGTGCATCGAGCGCAACGGCATGGGCGCGATCAAGGCGATCACGGCGGCGTCGCTGGCGCTCAAGGGCGATGGCGTGCACTTCGTGAGCCTGGACAGCGTGATCGAGACGATGCGCCAGACGGGCGCGGACATGCAGGTCAAGTACAAGGAAACGTCGCTGGGCGGCCTGGCGATCCACGTCGTGACGGTCAATCACGCCGCCTGCTGATTTACATCGGTTCGGCAAGGCGCAGTCAGCATTACGTATTGATGACTCTGATTGCGATGTGTAGCAATTGTTCTGGTGAACGTACTCTCTCGCCATCCAGAGCCCAGCGCCAACCCAGATAGTTGGCGAGATAGCGCGACGCCACACCGCGAAAGCCCCGCAACCAATCCTTGAAGCGCTGATGATAGGCATTCACGTTTTGCACGTGAATTGCCAGGCTGCCCAGGCGCCTGGCCCGTACCCCCGCACGGAGATTGACGGTCTCGTGCGTGATCCCGTGCTTGCGTGCAAAAGCCCTGTAGGCGACATGGCTGTCGCTGACCAGAAAGGACTGGGGATCGAGTCTGGGAAGCAAGTCGCGTTCGAGCTGCGCGGCCGTCAATGCGCCGCGGCCCGTGACGGCATCGACCGTGCGTCCGTTGCGGTCACGTGCCACCAGAATGCAGTCGAGTTCTCCGGAAATGCCGGGCCTGGCGACGCGGCCACCCCGCCGCCGCGCGGGCCGGTCGAGCGCGCGCGAACCTTTCTGCGATTCGAGCAGAAAGGTTTCATCGGCTTCGACGATGCCATTCAGGGTCTTCGGCCGGTCGAGCTTGATCCAATGCAGGAAGCGGTGGCGCCAGCGGAAAGCCGTGTTGCGGTGCACGCCAACCAGGTCTGCCGCCTTGCGTACAGGTAGTGAATCGAGCAGAACTTGTGAATAGGCGAGCCACTTGGCCTTGTGCCTGAGCCTCGCCAGGGGCGTGCCGGTGAGGTCATTGAAGGTGCATCCGCAGTCGCAGCACCGGAAGCGTTGCAGGTCGTTGGCGAACCCGTGCCGGTTACAGCGCACGCTGCCACAGCGGGGGCAACATCGGTCCGGCGACCTGGCGTGCGCGATGAGTGCGACGACCTGGTCGAGCCCGGCGGCAGGATGCAAGGCATCCAGCACCTGCCGGCGCTGCGGGACGTTCAGCAATGGCAAGTTGGCGAACCAACGCGTGAAACGGGGTGCTTTCATGCTCGACTCCTGGCGCTGACGACAGGGGTTGGACCACGAAAATGCTCATCAGTTCATAGCTCGGCAATATTTAACGTTGACTGCGCCTCGGCAATCGTTGGGCGGCCAGGGCATCGGCCGCCCAATTTTATTGGGTGACATGACTTTTTTGCAGCACAGCATACAATTTCTCTGGCTCCCACTATAATTGACGATCCACCCGAGCCAACTGGATCTACAACCGTATGCACTATGTGTCCACCCGCGCGACGAGCGCGTCCGCAGCACGCAATCCCGAGAACTTCTGTGACATCCTGCTCGGCGGCCTCGCCCCGGACGGCGGCCTGTACCTGCCGGCCGAGTACCCGCAGGTCACGAGCGCCGAGCTCGACGCGTGGCGCACGCTGTCGTACGCCGATCTGGCGTTCGAGATCCTGCGCAAGTTCGCCACCGATATCCCGGATGCCGACCTCAAGGCCATCACCACGCGCACTTACACGCCTGCCGTGTACTGCAACGCCCGTGCCGGCGAGTCCGCTGCCGAGATCACCCCGCTGCGCGTGCTGGAAGACGGCCGCAATGGCAAGCTGATCCTGCAGGCGCTGTCGAATGGCCCGACGCTGGCGTTCAAGGACATGGCGATGCAGTTGCTCGGCAACCTGTTCGAATATGCGCTGGCCAAAAACAGCGATGCACTGAATATCTTCGGCGCCACCTCGGGCGACACCGGCAGCGCGGCCGAATACGCGATGCGCGGCAAGAAGGGCGTGCGCGTGTTCATGCTGTCGCCGCACGGGCGCATGAGCGCATTCCAGACCGCGCAGATGTTCAGCCTGCAAGACCCGAACATCTTCAATATCGCCGTGAAAGGCAACTTTGACGATTGCCAGGACCTGGTCAAGGCCGTCTCGAACGACCTCACGTTCAAGGCGCGCCAGAAGATCGGTACCGTCAATTCGATCAACTGGGCGCGTGTTGTGGCGCAGGTCGTGTACTACTTCCGCGGCTACCTTGCCGCCACCACGAGCAATGACCAGAAGGTCTCGTTCACCGTCCCGTCAGGTAACTTCGGCAATATCTGCGCCGGCCACATCGCCCGCATGATGGGCCTGCCGATCGACAAGCTGGTGGCCGCCACCAACGAGAACGACGTGCTCGACGAATTCTTCCGCACCGGCGTGTACCGCGTGCGCAAGGCGGCCGAGACGTTCCACACGAGCAGCCCGTCGATGGACATTTCGAAGGCGTCGAACTTCGAGCGCTTCGTGTATGACCTGGTCGGGCGCGACGCCGAGCGTACGCACGCACTGTTCCGCAAGGTCGACACGCATGGCGGCTTCGACCTGTCCGGCAAGCCGGGCAGCGATGGCGACGAATTCAAGCAGGTGGCGCGCTTCGGCTTCGCCTCGGGCCGCTCGACGCACAACGACCGCCTCGACACAATCCGCGATGTGGCCGATGACTACGACATCACCATCGACACCCACACGGCCGACGGTATCAAGGTCGCGCGCGAGCACATGGCGCCGCGCGTGCCGATGATCGTGCTGGAAACCGCACTGGCCGCCAAGTTCAACGAGACGATCCTCGAAGCGCTGGGCACCGATGCCGAGCGTCCGGCCGGTTTCGACGACATCGAAGCGCTGCCGCAGCGCTACGTCGTGATGCCTGCGGACGTCGCGCAAATGAAGGCGTACATCGCCGATCACACGGGGCTGTAGCATGAACGCACCAGGACAACGACCGCCGATGCTGACGGTGCGCGAGGCGCTGGACGTGCTGCTTGCCGCCGCGCGCCCCGTGACGGCCATCGAAACGATCCCCACGCTGGACGCCAACGGCCGCGTGCTGGCAGAAGACCAGCTGGCCACCATCGACGTGCCATCGGCCGACAACACGCAGATGGATGGCTACGCCGTGCGCGCCGCCGATTGCGCGAGCGGCGACGCGACGCTGCGCGTGGCCCAGCGCATCCCGGCCGGCCACGTCGGCCAGCCACTCGAACCCGGCACGGCAGCACGCATCTTCACCGGCGCGCTGATTCCGCCGGGCGCCGACGCCGTCGTCATGCAGGAGCAGTGCGAGGCCGCAGGCGACAGCGTCACCGTGCGCCACGCGCCGGCCGACGGCGAGTGGATCCGCCGCAAAGGCGAAGACATCGGCAACGGCAGCGTGATCCTGAGCGCTGGCACCCGCTTGCGCAGCCAGGAGCTTGGCTTGGTTGCCTCGGTCGGCCTGGCGGCGCTGCCCGTGCACCGGCGCCTGCGCGTGGCCGTGTTCTTCACGGGCGATGAACTGGCGATGCCGGGCGAAGTGGCGGCGCAGGATCTGGCACCGGGTGGGATCTACAACTCGAACCGCTTCACGCTGCGCGCGCTGCTGGAAAACGTCGGCTGCGAGATCACCGACTTCGGCATCGTGCCCGATACGCTGGCCGCGACGCGCGCCACACTGCGCGACGCCGCGCAGGCGCATGACCTGATCATCACGTCGGGCGGTGTGTCGGTGGGCGAAGAAGACCATATCAAGCCGGCCGTCGAGGCGGAAGGGCGGCTGTCGATGTGGCAGATCGCCGTCAAGCCGGGTAAACCGCTGGCGTTCGGTGAAGTACGCCGCGAGGTAGGGGGCGATGAGGGTGACGCGTTCTTCATCGGCTTGCCGGGCAATCCCGTATCGAGCTTCGTCACCTTCCTGCTGTTCGTGCGGCCGTTCCTGCTGCGCCTGCAGGGCGTGCATGGTCCGGTCGAGCCGCGCGGCTATCTGGTGCGCGCCGATTTCGACCTGCCCAAGGGCGACCGCCGCAACGAATTCCTGCGGGCGCGCTTCAATGCAGGTGGTGGCCTTGAACTGTTTGCGAATCAGGGTTCCGGCGTGCTGACGTCGACCGTCTGGGGCGATGGCCTCATCGACAACCCGCCGGGCAATGCGATTGCCGCGGGCGACCTGGTGCGCTTCATTCCGTTCGCCGAACTACAGCATTAGGATTGTCATGAAGATCAACGTGAAGTATTTTGCCGCGCTGCGTGAAACAGTCGGTACGGGGCAGGAACAGCTGGACCTGCCGCCTGACGTGGCGACCGTGGGCGCGGTGCGCGAATTGCTGCGCGCGCGCGGTGGCGTCTGGGCCGAGGCGCTGGCGCCTGAGCGCGCGGTGCGCATGGCCCATCAGCAGGTGATGTGCGACGGCGCCACGCCCGTGGCGGCCGGCGCCGAAGTGGCGTTCTTCCCGCCCGTGACGGGCGGGTAAGCTTTCACAAGGTCAGATCGCGGCGATCGACTGCTCGGCGAGCGCCATCAGTTTGGCGCAATTGCTGTTGCGGGCCGCGAAGTCCTTCCAGGCCGTGTTGCGCGCGACTTCCTGCCAGCCGCGCAGCGCGTCAGGATTGAGGTCGACCACGCGCGCGCCGACGCCGCGATACACGGTCGCGACTTCAGCATCGTCCATGCGCGCCGAATTCATCGCGAACTTTTCCAGATCGGCGCCCACCGTCATGAGTGCCTGCTGCTGCGCCTTGGTCAGGCGCTCGAACACGGTGCGCGACATCAGTAGCGGCTCGAACATGAACCAGTACGAACCGCCGCGCGCTGTCGTCAGCGAACGGGCCGTCTCCTGCAGACGGAACGAGATCAGCGACGTGGATGACGTGAGCGCCGCATCGAGGGCGCCGCTGCGCATGGCGTTGTAGATCTCGTTGGACGGCATGTTGACGACCGTGGCGCCCGCGTTCTGCAGCAGCATGTCCATTTCGCGCGAGCCGCCGCGCACTTTCAGCCCGCGCGCATCGTCGGGGGTGATGATCGGGTCGCCGCGCGACGCCACGCCGCCCGCCTGCCAGATCCAGCTGACGATGACCAGACCCTGTTCGCCAAGGATGCGCGACAGTTCACGCCCGACGGGTGCATTGCGCCAGCCATAGCCCTGTTCGTACGACGTGACGAGTGCCGGCATCAGGCCAATATTGGCTTCCGGCGCCTCGGCACCCGCGTACGACAGCGGCACCAGCGCCATGTCGAGTTTCCCGCTGCGCAGCGCGCCAAATTGTGCGCCCGGCTGCATCATGGTCGAGTCCGGATAGATCGAGAACTTCACGCCGCCGCGCGTGCGCTTTTCGACCTCGGACGCGAACATGCGGCACAGGCGGTCGCGAAAGTCGCCCCGCGCGATGCTGCCGCCGGGGAACTGGTGCGAGATTTTGAGATTGTTGGGTTGGGCCCACGCCGAGCCCATCCAGAGTGGGCTGGTGGCGAGCGCCCCGAGTACTGTCCTGCGCGTAGCGAACGATTCGATTTCTACCGACATATACATCCTCCAAGATGTTGTAACGGACTGCCGGGCGAATCGTGGCGTGCCTCGTCGGTGCGGGCGTCATCGTTCGCAGCTGGCTAGGACAAGAATATGCCTGCTGCGCGGCATGTCAAGCGGAATATTGCAGATCTGACAAATGGAACATTCTGGAGAAATCGCCTGGCCGGTGGTATCAGCGCGCCTGCTCATCCTTGCAGACCGCGCAGGCGATGCCGCGGCTGGCCTGGCGCCAGCGTGAGGCGACAAAGATCGCTGCCGCCGCAGCCGACCAGGCCAGCGTGCCGGGCCAGGTGGCAGCCAGGGTGTCGCCGCGCATCAGGTCGACGGCGGCAAGCAGCAGAAACATCGTGCCGGCGGCCAGAAGGAACTGGCCGATCCAATAGGTGACAGGGCGCATGGATAACTCCTTTCAACGACGGTCGAAAAAGCGGCGCAGGATGCCGGCCAGGGCCAGCGGCTGGTCGATCATCAGGAAGTGCCGGGACGGCGCGATGGGCACCACCTCGACCGAGGGGATGCCCTCGACCAGGCTGCGGTAGTGCGCGACCTTGTCGTCTGCCGTCATCGTGTCCTGCGCCCCATCGTACTGGTAAAACGGCGCCACCACCAGCACCGGCGCGGTGATCTTTTCCAGGCCCGGGCGCAGGTCGAGCGCCAGCGCGTCGGCCACGTAGGCGCCGACGGCGGCGCGGTCGCTGCGCAGCAGCAGTGGCGTGATGTCGTCGGCCTTGCCGATGTCGAGCACGCCCTGGCCGCGCATGTACTGGCGCTGCTGGGCGGCCCAGGCGTTGGGGTCGGCCACGGCCATCGTGTCGCGCACCCGCTGCGCCGCTTGTGGGCGCTGCGCGGGCGGCATGTTCTCGGTACCGGGGAACACCGGCAGGCCGTCGAGCGCCACGACGCCCCCGATGCCGTTGCCTACATCCTGCGCGACGGCGTAGGCGAGCGTGCCGCCCAGGCTGTGACCGACGAGGATCGGCTTGTTCAGCTTGCGCTGCGCGATGAATCCTTCCAGTGCGGCGCGGGCGCCTTCAAAGGGTTCGCCAGTTGGGCCCGGGCGGCCGTCGAAGCCGGGCAGCGTCACGACATACAGCGTGAACTCGTCCTTGAACTGGCGGATCACTTCCTGCCATACCCATGGGCCGCTGGCCAGGCCAGGAATCAGGATTACCGGGCGGCCCTTGCTGCCATGGCGCTCGACCAGCAGCGCGCCGGATTCAAAGGTTTCGGCTGGCTTGATGCTGGCGGCAAAGCGGTTCGCGCTCTGGGGTGCCGTGGCCGCAGACTGTGCTTGGGCGGCGGCAAAGGGGGCGGCGCCGAGCGCCAGAGTCAACAACAGTGCAGCTTTCATGCGGTCTCCTGATCAGGTGTGAAGATGGCTTCGACCGGCAGGCCGAACAGCCGGGAAATGGCAAAGGCAAGGGGCAGGCTGGGATCGTAACGGCCCGTCTCGATCGCGTTGACGCTCTGGCGCGAGACGTCCAGCCGCTCGGCCAGATCGGCCTGGCTCCAGCCCTGCGTGGCGCGCAGTTCGCGGATACGGTTTTTCATCGCGTCTGCAGTTTCTCGTGCACCGAGCGTATCAGGCAAACGAGCATGGTCGCGCCGCACAGCACCATCCACACGGCGAACATCGACATGCGCGGATAGCCGGCGGTCTCCAGAAAACCGTAGCTGAAGGTGAGCCCGGCAGTCAGCCCGGCCGCCAGCGCGAACGATTCGAGCAAAAAGCTGCGCAGGTATTCGTCGACCCGGCCCAGGTGACGCGCGATCGCCCACAGCGCCAGGCAAAAGCCGATCATCGGCGAGAGCAGCACCAGGATGCGCAGCAGGCCGTCGTCCATTGGCCTGCCGAAGCGGATGGAGGCCATCAGCAACACCGCATAGACCAGGAACGCGCCGGCCATCTCGCGCAGGTACGCCGTGTGAACCCGCTTCTCGTGCTTGCTCGCAGCCATCTGGTGCCTCTCGTGGTTAGTAAAGGATGCTTTACATCGTAGGCCCGTTATTTTGGGATGTCAAGCATCCTTTACAGCGTTTTTCGGGGCGGGAAGTCGACTACAATGCGGGTCCCGCTTTTTCTCGTTCGTCACCATGACCCAGCCCGCCAATTCTGCCGTTTCGCCCCGTGTCGTCGTGATCGGCGGCGGTCCTGCAGGCCTGATGGCGGCCGAGACGTTGGCCGCAGCGGGCGTGCAGGTCGACGTCTGCGATGCGATGGCCAGCGTCGGCCGCAAGTTCCTGCTGGCCGGGAAGGGCGGCATGAACATCACGCACTCGGAACCGTATGCCGATTTCGTGCAGCGCTACCGCGACCGCGCCGTGCACGTGAACGGCTGGCTCGAAGGGTTCGATGCCGACGCCGTGCGCGCCTGGATCCACGACCTTGGCATCGAGACCTTTGTCGGCACGTCGGGCCGTGTATTCCCGCTCGAAATGAAGGCCGCGCCGCTGCTGCGCGCGTGGCTGCACCGCCTGAAGGACAGCGGCGTGCGCTTTCACATGCGCCAGCGCTGGCTCGGCTGGCAGGATGGCCGCCTGCGCTTTGCCATGCCGGACGGCGAACGGCTGGTCGACGCCGACGCGACGATTCTGGCGCTGGGCGGCGCGAGCTGGGCGCGCCTGGGCTCGGACGGCGCCTGGGTCCCGCTGCTGCGCGAGCGCGGTGTCGAAGTCGCGCCGCTGGTGCCGGCCAACTGCGGTTTTGACACCGGCTGGAGCGCGCATTTCAGCAGCCGCTTTGCCGGCGCGCCGCTGTTGACGGTTGCGGCCGGCGTGCGCGGTGCCGACGGCGCCATCGCCTGGCGCAAGGGCCAGCTGGTCGTCACGGAAGGCGGCGTCGAAGGCAGTCTGGTGTATGCGTTGTCGGCGCCGCTACGTGACGCGATTGCGCGCGATGGCAATGCCACGCTGTGGCTCGACCTGGCGCCGGATCACAGTGCTGAACGGGTGTTTGACGAGGTCACGCGCGGGCGGGGTTCGCGCTCGATGTCGAGCCACTTGCAAAGCCGGCTCGGCATCAAGGGCGTCAAGGCAGGCCTGCTGCATGAGTGCCTGTCAAAGGCCGATTACGCCGATCCGGCGCGGCTGGCCACGGCGATCAAGGCGCTGCCGGTGACGCTGCTGCGCGCGCGCCCGATCGACGAGGCGATCAGCAGCGCGGGCGGCGTGCAATTCGATGCGATGGACGGCCAGAGCGCGATGCTGCGCGCGCTGCCCGGCGTGTTCGTCGCCGGCGAAATGGTGGACTGGGAAGCGCCCACCGGCGGCTACCTGCTGACGGCCTGCTTTGCCAGCGGACGTGCAGCGGGGCGGGACGCGCTGGCCTGGCTGGATGCTGCACAGCGGTGACATTCCGTGAATTATTCGGGGCGCATGCTTGGTAAGATGAGCGCTTCATCAGCGTTCCGCGCCACGTCCATTTCATGACTTCCTTTCGCGTACTGACGCTCGCAGTTGTTCTCGCCGTTGCGCATGTCGCCGGCGCCCCGAGCGCCCGTGCAGACATCGGCTGCGGCCAGCCATGTCGTGGCCTGGTGCTCGAAGCGCAGGCGCTGGAGGGGCGCGCCCGCTACCAAGAAGCGCTGGCAAAGTACAAGGCGGCCGAACAGGCCGATCCGACCGCCTCGATCCCGCTGTCGCTGGCGGCGGGCCTCGTGCTGAAACTCTCGACGGTGGCGCCGCAGGACAAGGCGCCGCAGCTGCGCGACATGGCACGCGCGCTGGCCGAGCGGGCGACGCTGCTGGCGGCCGACGATCCGGTCGCGCAGGAAGTCCTGCGCATGCTGGACGATCCGGCGCCGCCGCCGCTGCATCAGCCCAATGCCAGGGCGGCGAAACTGATGGCCGAAGGCGAGGCGGCATTTGCGCGCCAGGACATCAAGGCCGCGCTGGCAAAGTACGAGGCGACGATGCTGGCCGATCCGCAGTATTCCAGCGCCTGGGTCGCCGCCGGCAACTGTCATTATGTGCAACGGGACTGGAAGGGCGCCGAGGCGCTGTTTCGTCAGGCGACCCTGATCGAGCCGCACAATGCGCAGGCCTGGCGCTACTTGTCCGATGCGCTGTTCTACCAGGACAAACGGGGCGCGGCCGAGGCGATGCTGTACAAGGCCATCGAGGCCGACCCGTCGCAGCGGCCCAACTGGAGCAAGCTGGCCAGGTACCGGGCCGGCGCCGGCTTGCCACTGAAGGCGCTGGGCCTGCGCCGTGGCGTACGCGTGGCGGAAAACGCGGACGGCAAATACGTGATCAGTCTCGATTCGCAAACGGATGGGGAGAAGACGCCCGATCATGCGTTCCGGCTGGCGCTGGGCATGAACGAGGTTGCGCTGCGCACCGACGACAAGGATAAGCGCAAGTCGGCGTTCGGGATCGAGCTCGAAACGTGGCGTCGGGCCTTGAAGAGCGCCGATGAGGCCGAGGCAAATAGTGGCGCAGGCATCACTGATCCGGGCCTGTTGCAGATGCGGGCGCTGGCGCGCGAAGGGCAGCTCGAACCGGCGATCCTGCTGCTGATGTTCAGACAGGCGTACCGGCCGGCGCTGGGGGCGTGGATGGCCGCGAATCCGGGCGGGGTCAAGTATTTCATCGACCGCTATGGCGTGATGCCTTGAGCATCCTGCAGCCGGGCGCTGGCATCCCGGGCCGGCGGGTATAGTCGATACCATGCCCGCCGGCCCGTTATCCGAACACGCCGGACGGCCGCTACTTTGTCGTCAAGGGGCGCCTCTGGCGCAGCAGCAATCCGCATCTGGCGCCGGACGAGCGCCAGCAATTGGTGAATCAGTTGATGGACGCACGGCGGCAGGTCGGGGCGGCGCTCAAGGCGAACGATGATGCAGCCGAGCGCGCGGCCCGCGCCGCTGTCGATGAGGCCAAGAGGGCGCTGGGAGAGCGTGGGCCGGTCTGGTGGAGTGATGGCGCGCCGGATTACAACCGGCGCATGGCGGTCAATACGCCGTATGCGGCGTGGTATGCGGGGCTGGACGGCGTGGAGTCCGAGACTTTGCACGCTTCCGAGTGACGTTCAGTCGGTGACCTTGCCGCGCAGCGCCTTGGTCTGACTGCTGCGCGTCTTGCCGTCGAGCCGCCGCAGTTGCGAGCCGCGTGTTGGCCGGGTGGGACGGCGGATGACCGGCACGATCGCGGCCTTGTCGACCAGTTCCTGCAGGCGCCGCAGCGCGTCTTCCTTGTTCTGTTCCAGGCTGCGCGACTGTTGCGCCTTCAAAACCAGCACGCCTTCATGCGAGATGCGCGTGTCGCGCAGCGCCAGCAACCGCTCCTTGACCGGCTGTGGCAGCGACGACGCCGGGATGTCAAAGCGCGCATGCACGGCGCACGAGACCTTGTTGACGTTCTGCCCGCCCGGACCCTGGGCCCGGATTGCGCTGAATTCGACTTCGGCTGGATTGACATGTGGGGTGAGGGCGGCCATCTCGGTCCTGGTTGCATGATGTGCCGTGCAGGTTCGCAGCAGCAGGCGCATTGTAAGCGTTGACGCGCCGGCCTGCTGCCTGCAGTGTCTTCGACGCGCAAAATGGGCGCGCGGCCAGCAACGATTGTCAAAAGCGACGACAATACCGGCCTACTTTCATTTGCACGGTCCCTGTCATGTCCAATTCTTCCACTCTGTCGATGGCGCCCCGCGTCGATCTCAATGTGCGCCCGCTTGGCGTGGCGTTGTTCCTGCTCGTGCTTGGCGCGTGGTATCTCGCGCAGGCGGTGAGCGGCCGCCAGTCGGCGCTGTACATCGTCGGCGCGCTGCTCGGCGTGGCGCTGTACCACGCGGCGTTCGGCTTCACGTCGGCCTGGCGCGTGTTCATCGCCGATGGCCGCGGCGCCGGCCTGCGCGCGCAGATGGTCATGCTGGCCGTCGGCGTGGCGCTGTTCTTCCCGGCGCTGGCTGCCGGCACGCTGTTCGGCAACCCAGTGACCGGCCTGGTGCAGCCGGCCGGCACCTCGGTGATCTTCGGCGCGTTCATTTTCGGCATCGGCATGCAGCTGGGCGGCGGTTGTGCGTCCGGCACCCTGTACACGGTCGGTGGCGGCAGCACGCGCATGATCGTCACGCTGCTGTTCTTCATCATCGGTTCGCTGATCGGCACCGCGCACATGCCGTTCTGGACCTCGATGCCGCAACTGGCGCCGCTGTCGGCCGTCAAGGAACTGGGCCTGGCGCCGGCGCTGGCGCTGAACTGGGGCATCTTCGCGCTGATCGCGTTCATTACGATCGTCGTCGAAAAGCGCCGCCACGGCAAACTGGTGCCGGCGCACGTGCAGCCGCCGCATCGCTCGCCATGGCTGCATGGCCCGTGGCCGCTGCTGGCCGGCGCGCTCGCGCTCGTTGTGCTCAACTTCGCAACGCTGGCGCTGTCCGGCCGTCCGTGGGGCGTGACGTCGGCCTTCGCCCTGTGGGGCGCGAAAGCGGCCGCGGTGATGGGCATCGACACGGCCAGCTGGACCTACTGGTCCACGAAAGCCAACGCCGCCGCACTGGCCTCGCCGATCTCGCAGGACGTGACGTCGGTGATGGACATCGGTATCGTGCTGGGCGCGATGCTGGCAGCGGCGCTGGCCGGCCGCTACGCCCCAGTCTGGCGCCTGCCGCTGCGCTCGCTGATCGCCGCCATCGTCGGCGGCCTGCTGCTGGGCTACGGCGCCCGCCTGGCCTACGGCTGCAATATCGGCGCGTACTTCAGCGGCATCCTGTCGGGCAGCCTGCACGGCTGGCTGTGGCTGGTCGTCGCCTTCATCGGCAACGTCGTCGGCACCCGCCTGCGCCCCTTCTTCGGCCTCGAAGTCGAGCGCCTGAAACCCACCGCCTGCTAAGCAAAACGCAGGGTCAGTGTCGATTTATTGAGCAATTGATAAACTGAAGTTGTCAAACAATTCGACTCTGACCCTATTTATCCAAAAGGCAAATGCCCAACAATTGGGGTCAGAGTCGAATTATTGAGCAACTGATTTACTGAAGTTGTCAAACAATTCGACACTGACCCTATTTGTTTGGGGGGTTATTCTTGGTAGGTGACGCTGCCGCTGCCCGTGCGGCTGGTGCTGCGTTCGGCGGGGTTGCCGTAGACTTCGACGTCACCGCTGCCGCTCAGGGTGATGCGGATGGTGTCGCGGGCCTGGACGACGCTGTCGCCGGAGCCGGTCTGGCTCAGCGTGACTTCGCTGGCGCGCAGGTGTTCGGCGTCGAGGCGGCCGGAGCCTGTCGTGTCGGCTTCCAGAGCACGGGCAGTGCCGGAGACCGTGATGCTGCCCGAGCCCATCAGGCGGGTTTCGACGCGGTCCATGGCGGCGCCGCCATTGACGTCGAGGTCGCCGCTGCCGGTCAAGCCGACCGTGGCGTCGCGGTAGCGGCCATTGAAGCGCACGCTGCCCGAGCCATTGAGCTGGACTGCGATGGCGTCGCCCGAAAAGCCGTTGATCGTGCTGTCGCCGCTGCCTTCGATCGTCACCGATGTCAGTACCGGCAGCACCAGCTCGACCACCAGCGGTTCGCGGTGGCGCAGCACCATGCCGCGGATGCCGATGCGCAGGACCTTGCCGTCGCCCGTCACCTCCACATTGCCCAGCATCCGCTGCTCGCCGCTGACCCGGAGCATCGGCGTGGCGCCATAGCGCAGGTTCAGGTCGATGGGGCCGTCGAGTTCGACGATCTCCACGCCGGCCGGTACCGGGCGCGTGTCCTGGGCGACGGCGCGGCCTTCGGCGGCGCTGACCGTGCCGCTGGCCTTGAGCATGCTGTAGCTGAGCGCGACGAGCACCGCTGCCAGCAGCAGCAGGCTGAAACCCACTTTCATCAATGAGCGCATGGCGGTTATCCCTTCAACAACGACATGTTCATGTTCACGTAGCGGCGGATGCCGGCGATCGTGTACTTGCTGAACACCAGCGACAACAGGAACAGCGCAATGCCGCCGAGGATCAGCCCGCACCCGAGCACCACCTGCGTCGTGCGCGAATCGGGATCGAGGTCGGTTGTGATCTGGATGCGGCGTTCGGCCACCGCTTCGGCGCCGCGCAGCACGCGCGAGCGCTTGTCACGATTGTCGCTGACGACGTCGGCGGCCTGTCCATCGTCGCCCGCCTCGGGCCGCAAATCCGGCCTCAGCACTGGCTCTTCATACACCTGGATGCCATGCTCGCCGATCGACACCCGGGTCTGCGTTTCGCTTGCCCCGTCGTCGTTCGTCATTTCGAGGCGGCTCAACGGGGCGCTCAGCACCAGCTCGTTCGAGCCGGCCAGGCCACTGGCGGTGACGGCAATGCCTGACACATAGACACCAAACGCCGACACGTACAGCGCCATCAGCAGCGACGCGAACACCGCCGCCGGAATCAGCATGAACAGGTTGAACACCAGCAGGCCGAAGCCCGACACCATGGTGCGCGCCACGGAGCCCGCTAACGGCGCCGGCTTGTGCGCCAGCTGCGCGAAATGGGCATTGGTGCGCAGCGTCAGGGCGACGTCGCGCGGGTCGCCCAGCTCGCGGGCCACATCCGGTTCAAGCCGCCCGAGCGCTGCGCCGTCGACGAAGCGCTGTTCGTACCAGGCGAGCGTCTTGGCCTGCACATCGGGCGGGAGTCCCATCAACGCGCGCTTGAGCGCATCGAGGTAGTCGAGCTTGGAGAAAAAGTAAGCCATACGATGTGTGCCGGCCTAGTGGTGACCGAGGACCGGGATCGCACCGATCGCGCTGGCCGTGCCGGGGGCCCCGCCGCCGATCAGTTCGGGCATGACGAGTACGAGCGTGCTGGCCGCCACGAGAAGCAGCAGGGCGACCGTTCGCAGTCCGAGTCGGGGTGTCATGGTGGTGTCCATCAGGGGTGTTTCGATGGTGCTACTCTATGGCGCCGGCCGCCGCTGCACCATCGCCGTGCGACAGGCTGCGCTTTTCGCGGGGCAGGGCGCCGTAGGCGAGGATGGCCGTCGCCGCCCCCTGGCCGCTGCGCACCGCCGTCTCCAGTGTCGCCGGGTAGTCGCTGGCCGTGTAGTCGCCCGCCAGCACCACGCCCGGGAGTGGCGTGACGTTGCCTGGCCGGACCAGGCCGGGCGCGCAGGTGAACGTGGCGCGCTTCTCCGTGATCAGCTGGGTCCAGACCGGCGCGGCCAGTTCGGGCCGGCCGAAGTCGCGCGCCAGCTGCGCCGCAATGGCGCCGGCGAGCGTCTCACGCGGCAGCGCTGCAGCCTCGGCGGCGGCGCTGACGACGACGGCGAACACGCCATCCTGTCCCGGGTCGAGCTGGGCACGGTCGAACACGAACTGGCCCCAGCGGCCTGCCTGCGGATCGTCCAGCAACGCGTAGAACGGCAGGTCCAGGCGCGTGCCCGGTGCATATTGCAGGTAGCAGGTCGCGATCGGCTCGTACGTGAAACCATCCAGTTGCGCACCAAGCGCGGCGCAGTCGGCAAACGGCGCCAGCAGCGTGGCGCTGGTGCTCGCGGGCGTGGCCAGCACGACGGCATCGACGCGCTCCTCGCCCGCGCCCGTTGTCAGGCACCAGCCATCGCTATCCACGTTGCGCGCGATCGCCGCAACCTTGACGCCAACGCGCACTGTGTGACCTTCATGCGCAAGCCAGGCACCGGCAGGCTCCGGAAACAGCGCGCCCATGGCCACGCGCGGCAACAGCATGTCGGATGCCGCGCGCCTGCTGGCGCCCAGGCTGTCGCGCAGGACCGCCAAAAATACATTCGCTGACGCGCGCTCGGGCGGCGTGTTGAGCGCCGCGATGCACAGCGGACGCCACATCAGTGTGGTGAGTCGCTCGGTCTGGTCGAAGCGTTCGAGCAGTTCGGCCACCGTGCAATCGACGTCCAGCGCCCAGCCCATCCAGCGCCCGGCGCTGTTGAAACGGGCCAGTGCGAGCTTGTCGGCGCGGGTCAGGCCCTTGGCGCGCAGCAGCGCGAACGCCAGGTGCAGCGGCGCGGGCAGGCGTGATGCAACGAAATCCATGCCGGCGCCGCCGGGCGGATAGCGCATCTGCACCGGCAGGCGCAGCAGCGCCGCATCGGGATCGACGCCCACCTGACGCAGCATGCGCAGCGATTCGGCGTAAGCGCCCAGCAGGATGTGCTGGCCGTTGTCCAGCGCCAGGCCGCGTACGTCGACCCCGCGGGCGCGCCCGCCGAGGGTGCGCGCCGCTTCGAACAGGATGACGTCCGCGCCCTTGCGCGCGAGTGTGACTGCCGCTGCGCAGCCGGCCCAGCCGGCGCCGACGACTGCAACGCGCAGCCTAGGTGCGGACATACGTCTTCCACGCCAGCCACAGCTTGCGCAGCGGCGTGAGCGAGATGCGCTGGTTCAGCACGTGGTAGCCGTCGCGCTGGATTTCATCGAGCAGCGTGCGGTAGATCGACGCCATCATGAGTCCCGGACGCTGGGCGCGCCGGTCTTCCTTTGGCAGCAGGGCCAGAGCGTCGTCATAGATGGCTTGCGCGCGCTTGGCCTGGAACGCCATCAGCGCTTCGAATTTCTCGCTGTGCTGGAGCTTGAGCAGGTCGTTCGCCGTGACGCCGAACTGCTGGAGTTCGTTGACCGGCAGGTAGATACGGCCCTTGCGCGCGTCGTCGCCCACGTCGCGAATGATGTTCGTCAGCTGGAACGCGAGGCCCAGTTTTTCGGCGTACGCCAGCGTCTGCGGATTGGTGTAGCCGAAAATGCTGGCCGACAGGATGCCCACGACACCCGCCACGTGCCAGCAATAGCGCTGCAGGCCGGGGTAATCGAGATAGCGGCTCTGGTCGAGGTCCATCTCCATGCCGTTGACGATCGCCTGCAGGTGCTGTTCTTCGAGCTTGTAGACCGCGATATGGGGCTGCAGCGCCAGCATCACCGGATGCGTTGGCGTGCCCGCATACATCTTCGAGACCTCGGTGCGCCACCACGCCAGCTTGATGCGCGCGACGGAACCGTCGGTGGCTTCGTCAACCGTATCGTCCACCTCGCGGCAAAAAGCGTACAACGCCGTGATCGCGCGCCGGCGTTCGGGCGGCAGGAACAGGAAGCTGTAGTAGAAACTGGAGCCGCTTTGAACGGTCTTTTGCTGGCAGTATTCGTCTGGAGACATGAAAATCGTCGTGGAGTGCTGGTTGGGCGGCTGCGGCACGGCTGTGCCGTCAGTGCTGCATTTTAGCAGGGTGAACGCCGCAGCCGGCGGTCTGGGGCACTACTTTACATGCGCAGCGCTACATGCGCAGCGCTATATGCGTAGCGTTACATGCGCAGCGCGCCCCAGCCAACGGCGACCCAGTCCGCGGTGGCCAGCGTCGGTCGGCGCCTGAACACATCGTAGCCGGCGCGCTCGATCCGGTCGAGGATGCGCAGGCCGCCCTGGACGATCATGCGCAGCTCCCAGCCGATGCGGCCCGGCAGCCGCCTGGCCAGCGGCGCGCCCGACAGCATCAACGCGCGGGCGCGCTCGACCTCGAAGCGCATCAGGGCCTGGAACGGTGCATCGACGACGCCTGACTTCAGCGCCGTTTCGCTGACTTTGAAGCGCGCCAGGTCTTCCAGCGGCAGGTAGATCCGGCCCTTGGTCAGATCGATTGCGACGTCCTGGATGAAGTTAATCAGTTGCAGCGCGCTGCAGACGGCATCCGAGTCGCGCAGGTTGACCGCGTCGTCGGCCTCGTACAGGGCCAGCATCAGGCGCCCGACCGGGTTGGCCGAGCGGCGGCAATAGTCGAGCAGGCTCGCGTATTCCTGGTAGCGCGGCGTCACGACATCCTGCCGGAACGCCGACAGCAGGTCGCGCATCGGCCCGACCGACAGCCGGTACTGCGCCACGACATGCGCCAGCCGGGCGAACATCGACTCATCGGGAACGCTGCCAGCCTCGATGCGGTCCAACTGCTGGTCGTAGGCTTGCAGCGCCGCCAGCCGTTCGCCGGGTGTGGCGTCGCCTTCGTCGGCCAGATCGTCGGCGCTGCGCGCAAAGGCGTAGATTGCCTCGACCGCCGGCACCAGGCGGCGCGGCAGCAGGATCGACGCAACAGGAAAGTTCTCGTAGTGATTGACGGCCATGTTTAGAGGGAAGACGCTAAAGTCGTCACATTGTCTATTTGCATGATTATAATTGCTGAATTACAAACTGGCGCCAACGCAGTACTCCACGCGCCGCCAGCTTCGGCTTGAGACGCCGCATGCCCAGTCAAAGGATCACCACCGTGTTTGTCCGATTTTCTTCCCCCATCCTGCGGGCAGCCGTGCTCGCCTTCTGCGCCGCCGGCGCCCTGGCCGCGTGCTCGAAGCCGGCGCCACCGCTTGAGGATATCCGTCCGGTGCGGGTGATCCAGCTGGTGGCAGATGCGGGCGCCGAGCGGTCGCAGTTTGCAGGCGACGTGCGGCCGCGCTACGAGTCGCAACTGGGCTTCCGGGTGGGCGGCAAGATCATCGAACGCAAGGTGGACGTGGGCGCGACCGTCAAGCGCGGCACGGTGCTGATGCGGCTCGACCCGCAAGACATCCGGCTGGCCGAAACCCAGGCCCGCGCCACGCTGCGCGCCGCCGACACCGAGCGCGAACTGGCCGCTGCCGATTACCAGCGTCACGTCAATCTGCGCTCCCAGAATTTCGTCAGCCAGGCCGTGCTCGACGCCAAGCAAAGCGCGCTCAAGGCGGCCCAGGCCAACGTCGATGCAGCGCGCGCCGGCTTGCGCGGCCAGTCGAACCAGGCCGATTACACGACCCTGGTTGCCGACGTCGATGGCGTCGTCACGGCCATCGATGCCGAAGTGGGGCAGGTCGTCCAGGCCGGCACGCCGGTGGTGCGCGTGGCCCGCACCACGGAGAAGGAAGTCGTCATCGGCATCCCCGAAAACAAGGTGGACGGATTGCGCCAGTCGGCCGACGTGGTCGTACGCCTGTGGGCCGATGCAGAGCAGACCATCCCGGGCAAGATCCGCGAAATCGCGCCAATGGCCGACGCCGCAACCCGCACCTACACTGTGAAGGTCGCGCTGCCCGCCCGCGCCGATGCGCGCCTGGGGATGAGCGCGACGGTGGAGCTGGCCACGGGCGCGGCAACCAGCGGCGGCCTGCGCGTACCGTTGAGCGCGCTGGTCAACAACAAGGGCGCGAGCAGCGTCTGGGTCGTCGACAACGGCGCCGTCAGGCTCGTGCCGGTGCAGGTGGCCGGCCAGGTCGAGAACGACGTGCTGGTATCGGGCGCCGTGCGCGCCGGCCAGAACGTGGTCACGGCCGGCGTGAACCTGCTCAAGCCGGGCCAGAAGGTGCGCATCCTCACCGCCGATGTCGCGCGCCGGGCGGACGCCGAAGCGGCCATGACGGCCAACGGCGGGGCCGCACGATGAAAGGCTTCAACCTGTCGCGCTGGGCGCTGGAACACATCCCGCTCACGCGCTTCCTGATCGCCGCCTGCCTGCTGTTCGGTATCCTGAGCTACTTCGAACTGGGCCAGGACGAAGACCCGCCATTCACGTTCCGCGCGATGGTCGTGCGCGCCGTGTGGCCGGGTGCAACGGCGCTGCAGATGGCCGAGCAGGTCACCGATCCGCTCGAGCGCAAGCTGCAGGAGACGCCGTACGTCAAGAGCATCCGCAGTTTTTCCAAGCCGGGCGAAACCACGATCCTGATCGAGCTGCGTGAATCGACGCCGCCCAAGGAAACGACGGCCGCGTGGTACCAGGTGCGCAAGAAAATCGGCGACATCACCGCCACGCTGCCGCAGGGCGTGATCGGCCCATTCTTCAACGACGAATTCGGCGACACCTACGGGTCGATCTTCGCATTGTCGGGCGATGGTTTCACCTATGGCGAAATGCGCGACTACGCCGACTTCGTGCGCCAGCAACTGCTGCGCGTGCCGCTGGTGGCCAAGGTCGAGCAGTTCGGCGTGCAGAACGAAAAAGTGTATATCGAGTTCTCCAGCAAGAAATTCGCCCAGCTGGGCGTGCCGTTCGAGCAGATCGTGAACCAGATCGCCACGCAGAATGCGGTCGAGGCCAGCGGCGTGCTGGTCACGCCCACGGACAATCTGTCGGTTCGGGTAACGGGCGCGCTCGGCACGCTTGACCAGATCGAAGCGCTGCAACTGCGCGCTGGCGGCACCACGTTCCGCCTCGGCGACTTCGCCACCGTCAAGCGCGGCTACCAGGATCCGCCGGCCGACAAGATGCGCTTTAACGGCAAGGAAGTGATCGGCCTGGGCGTGTCGATGGAAAAGGGCGGCAATATCATCACGATGGGCAAGGGGCTGGCCGAGACAGTGGCCCGCATCCGTGCGCAGCTGCCGGTCGGGATCGAGCTCGAACGGGTGGCCGACCAGCCGCAGGCCGTCAAGGAATCGGTCGGCGAATTCGTCAAGGTGCTGATCGAGGCGGTCGTCATCGTGCTGGTCGTGTCGTTCCTGGCGCTCGGTCTGCACAGCAAGCCCAGATGGCGTATCGATGTCTATCCGGGCCTGGTGGTGGCGCTGTCGATCCCGCTCGTGCTGGCGATCACGTTCCTGGCCATGCGCATGCTCGACATCTCGCTGCACAAGATTTCGCTCGGCGCGCTGATCATCGCGCTGGGCCTGCTGGTGGACGACGCCATCATTGCCGTCGAAATGATGGTGCGCAAAATGGAAGAGGGCATGTCGCGCTTCGAGGCCGCCACCTTCGCCTACACATCGACGGCCATGCCGATGTTGACCGGGACGCTGATCACGGCGGCGGGCTTCCTCCCGATCGGCCTGGCCGAATCGGCCGCCGGCGAGTACACGTTCACGATGTTCTCGGTCAATGGACTGGCGCTGCTGATCTCGTGGGTGGTGGCGGTGATGTTCACGCCCTATATCGGCTTCATGCTGCTGAAGGTCAAGCCGCACGCCCATGGCGACAGTGGCCACGAAGTCTTCGATTCCCCGGCCTACCGGCGCTTCCGGCGCATCGTGACCTGGTGCGTCGAGTGGCGCAAGACCACCATCGCGCTGACGCTTGCCGTGTTCGCGCTGGGTATCTTCGGCTTCACGTTCATCGAGAAGCAGTTCTTCCCGGATTCGAGCCGGCCCGAGCTGATGGTCGAACTCTGGTCGCCCGAGGGCACGAGCTTTGCCGCCAACGAGGCGACCGTCAAGCGCTTCGAGGCGTTTCTGGCGCAGCAGCAGGGCGTGCGCAGCGTGACGAGCTATGTCGGCACCGGCAGCCCGCGTTTCTATCTGCCGCTGGACCAGATTTTCCCGCAGTCGAACGTCTCGCAGGTGGTCGTGCTGCCGGTCGATACCAAGGCGCGCGACGCGCTGCGCCTGAAGATCGTCGACATCTTCAGGCACGATTTCCCCGAAGTGCGCGGGCGCGTCAGGCTGCTGGCCAACGGCCCGCCGGTGCCGTACCCGGTGCAGTTCCAGGTGCTGGGGCCGGACATCGGCGTCGTGCGCGGAATCGCCGACCAGGTCAGGGCGACGCTGCTGGCCAATCCGAACACGCTGGGCGTGAACGATAACTGGAACGAATCGATCAAGGTGCTGCGCCTCGACCTGGACCAGGACAAGCTGCGCGCGCTGGGCGTGACGTCGCAGGCCGTGCGGCGCGCGGTCAACACGACGCTCACCGGCACGACGGTCGGCCAGTTCCGCGAATCAAATCGCCTGATCGACATGGTCGTGCGCCAACCACTGGAAGAGCGCTCGACCATCACGCGGCTGTCGGAAACGCTGGTGCCGACCACCGGCGGGCAGGCCGTGACGATCGGCCAGGTGGCGAGCGTGCGCTTCGTCTGGGAGCCGGGCGTCGTCTGGCGTGAAGGCCGCGAGTGGGCCATCATGGTCCAGGCTGACGTGGTCGACGGTATCCAGGGGCCGACCGTGACCGCGCAAGTCGACAAGCAGTTGCGCGCGCTGCGTGCCAGGCTGCCGGCCGGCTACGCCCTGACAATCGAAGGGGCCGCCGCCGACAGCTCGGAAGCCGAGGCATCCATCGCAGCCAATGTGCCGCTGGTGCTGTTCATCGTGTTTGCGCTGCTGATGCTGCAGCTGCACAGCTTCTCGCGCTCGCTGCTGGTGTTTTTGACCGGCCCGCTGGGCGTGGCGGGCGCCGCGATGGCGCTGCTGATCCTCGACCGGCCTTTTGGCTTTGTCGCGAATCTGGGCGTGATCGCGCTGTTCGGCATGATCATCCGTAACTCGGTGATCCTGGTCGACCAGATCGAGCAGGACATTGCCACCGGCAGCCATCCGTGGGATGCGATCATCGAAGCGGCCGTGCGCCGCTGCCGGCCGATCCTGCTGACGGCCGCCGCGGCGGCGCTGGCGATGATCCCGTTGTCGCGCTCGACGTTCTGGGGGCCGATGGCGGTGGCCATCATGGGCGGCCTGATGGTGGCCACGGCATTGACGCTGTTATTCCTGCCGGCCTTGTACGCGGCGTGGTTCCGCGTCAAAAAGCCGGCAGGGGCAGGCATCGAATGAAAGCACGTACCCCCGCACTGGAAAAAATGATGCCCAATAGTGTCAGAAATTCCAGTAAAATAATCGATTGAAGTTGTAGCCCCTAAACAATGGAGTGCAGGGCGGCCGGGTTCTACTGTCGGGCGCCCTTTGTTTTTGAGGCGATATTGCAATCCTGAGCGAGGATGGCGAAATTGGTAGACGCACCAGGTTTAGGTCCTGACGCCAGCAATGGTGTGGGGGTTCGAGTCCCCCTCCTCGCACCACGAATAATTATTTTTTTGGACGATTTTTACAATGGCAACTGCAGTCGAAACCCTGGGTAAACTCGAACGTCGCTTGACGATCTCTTTTCCGGTCGCTGACGTCCGCACTGAAGTCGAGAAGCGCCTGAAACAGCAGGCCAAGACCGCCAAGGCGCCTGGCTTCCGTCCGGGCAAAGTGCCGCTCAAGATGGTCGCTGCCCAGTACGGCTACCAGATCGAATCGGACGTGCTCAACGACAAAGTTGGCCGCGCATTCAACGAAGCCGCTGTCGCCAACGAACTGCGCGTTGCCGGTTTCCCGAAAATCGAGCCAAAAGACGATGCCCCTGAAGGCGTCCTCGAATTCAACGCGACTTTCGAAGTCTACCCTGAAGTCGTCATTGGCGACCTGGCAGCCGTTGAAGTCGAAACCGTCGTGACCGAAGTGTCCGACACCGAAATCGACAAGACCATCGACATCCTGCGCAAGCAGCGTGTGCACTACCACACCAAGGGCGAAGAAGGCGAACACGGCACCGGCGGCGAGCCAGTCGCAGCCGAGGGTGACCGCGTCACCGTCGACTTCGTCGGCACGCTGGACGGCGTCGAATTCGACGGCGGCAAGGCTGAAGACTACGCGTTCGTACTGGGCGAAGGCCGCATGCTGCCTGAGTTCGAAGCCGCAACGATCGGCCTGAAAGTCGGCGAAGCCAAGACCTTCCCACTGGCGTTCCCAGAGGACTACCATGGCAAGGACGTCGCCGGCAAGACCGCCGAGTTCACCATCACGCTCAAAGCACTCGAGTGGGCGCACATGCCTGCCGTCGATACCGAATTCGCCCAGTCGCTGGGAATCGAAGACGGCTCGATCGAGAAAATGCGCGAAGACATCAAGGTGAACCTGGAGCGCGAAGTGCGCGCCCGCGTCAAGGCCCGCAACAAGGAAGCCGTGATGGACGCACTGGTCAAGGCCACCGAACTGGACGTGCCGACCGTGATGGTCGAGCAGGATTCGGAGCGTCTGGCCGAAATGACACGCCAGGACATGGCACAGCGCGGCATGGACGTGGCCAAGCTGCCATTCCCGTCCGAGATGTTCAAGGACAAGGCCGAGCGCCGCGTGCGTCTGGGTCTGATCCTGTCGCAACTGGTTGCTGACAACGATCTGCAAGCCACGCAAGATCAGGTGAAAGCCCAGATCGAAGATTTCTCGCAGAGCTACGAAGACCCGAAAGAAGTCCTGAAGTACTACTTCAGCGACCGTCGTCGCCTCGGTGAAGTCGAAGCCCTTGTATTGGAAGAAAACGTCGTCAACTACGTACTTGGCAAGGCCAAGGTCTCGAACAAGACCGTTGCTTTCGATGAACTGATGGGCAGCGTCCCACAGGCTTAAGAAAAGCAGGCCGGCCCCTCGAGGCCGGCTTTTTTCAATGGCCCATTTGACCAACCCCTAACAAGGAACGAGACAGGTATGATGCACAATCCAGCACTGGATACACAGGCACTCGGCTTGGTGCCGATGGTCGTCGAGCAAAGTGGTCGTGGCGAACGCGCCTACGACATTTACTCGCGCCTCTTGAAAGAACGCGTGATTTTCCTGGTTGGTCCGGTCAACGACCAGATGGCCAACCTGATCGTCGCCCAGATGCTGTTCCTGGAAAGCGAAAATCCTGACAAGGATATCTCGCTCTACATCAACTCGCCGGGTGGCTCGGTCTCGGCCGGCCTCGCGATCCTCGACACGATGAACTTCATCAAGCCCGACGTCTCGACGCTGTGCACGGGTCTGGCGGCCTCGATGGGCGCCTTCCTGCTGGCAGCCGGCGCCAAGGGCAAGCGTTTCTCGCTGCCGAACTCGCGCGTCATGATTCACCAGCCATCGGGCGGTTCACAGGGCATGGCCTCGGATATCGAAATCCAGGCCAAGGAAATCCTGTACCTGCGCGAGCGTCTGGCCCGCATCATGTCCGATAACACCGGCCAGAGCATCGAGCAGATCCACCGTGACACCGACCGTGACCGCTTCATGTCGGCCGAAGAGTCGGTGGAGTATGGGCTGATCGACAAGGTCCTCACGCACCGCGGTTAAGAAATTGCCCGAGCATCCAGCGCGATGTTGGAAAAAAACGCCCGGACGCGAACACGTTCGGGCGTTTGTTTTTTATTTCGGGTAGCATGTTCGCATGCGCACCAGTTGCGCCCTTGGATTCGCCCTTGTTGCGTTTCCGGTTAAGCGTTATATTCATAGCAATTCAATAGAGTCCTGCCCCCATGTCAGAGAAAAAATCCTCCAGCGGCGAAAAACTGTTGTACTGCTCGTTCTGTGGAAAGAGCCAGCACGAAGTCAAAAAGCTGATCGCAGGACCGTCCGTGTTCATCTGCGATGAATGCATCGACTTGTGCAACGACATCATCCGCGATGAAACCTCGAACGTCGAAACGGTCACGGGCGCCAAGTCCGACCTGCCGACGCCCCTTGAAATCACCGAACTGCTCGACCAGTATGTGATCGGTCAACAAACGGCCAAGCGCATCCTGTCGGTGGCGGTGTACAACCACTACAAGCGCCTCAAGCACCTGGGCAAGAAAGACGAAGTCGAACTGGCCAAGAGTAACATCCTGCTGGTCGGTCCTACCGGCTCCGGCAAGACGCTGCTGGCGCAGACGCTCGCACGCATGCTGAACGTACCGTTCGTGATTGCCGATGCGACGACGCTGACCGAAGCCGGCTATGTCGGTGAAGACGTCGAGAACATCATCCAGAAGCTGCTGCAAAGCTGCAACTACGAAGTGGAAAAGGCCCAGCGCGGCATCGTCTACATCGACGAGATCGACAAGATCTCGCGCAAGTCCGACAACCCGTCGATCACCCGTGACGTGTCAGGCGAGGGCGTGCAGCAGGCATTGCTCAAGCTGATCGAAGGCACGATGGCATCGGTGCCGCCACAGGGCGGACGCAAGCACCCGAACCAGGACTTCGTCCAGATCGACACGACCAACATCATGTTCATCTGCGGCGGCGCGTTCGACGGCCTGGCCAAGGTGATCCAGAACCGCTCGGTCAAGAGCGGCATCGGCTTCGGCGCCACGGTCAAGAGTCTCGATTCCGGCTACAACGCCGAGATCCTGCTCGAAGCCGAACCTGAAGACCTGATCAAGTTCGGTCTGATCCCCGAGCTGGTCGGCCGTCTGCCGGTGGTGGCTGCCTTGTCCGAGCTGACCGAAGAAGCGCTGATCCAGATTCTGATCGAACCAAAGAATGCGCTGATCAAGCAATATTCGAAATTGCTGGAAATGGAAGGCGCCGAACTGGAGATTCGTCCGGCAGCGCTGCACGCGATTGCAAAGAAAGCACTGGCCCGTAAAACCGGCGCACGTGGCCTGCGTTCGATTCTCGAACATGCGCTTCTCGACGTCATGTATGAATTGCCAGGCCAGTCAAATGTCGTGAAAGTCGTGATCGATGAAAATACGATCACGAACGGCGCGAAACCTTTGCTGATTTACAGCGAAACGGCAAAAGCGTCGGGAGAAAACTGAAAAAAATCCGTCGGCAAGCGACAAATTGCTTGCCGCACGGATTCAACTCGGTACAATCAATCTCAATAAGAGAGCCCGGCTTCATTCGAAAAGCCACTCGCGGTACGCCGTGCGGTGGCTTTTTCATTTTCCGAGGGTTTTTTATTGGAACGGCTATATGCTCTGACAAGTAAGATTTCTTTTACTTACAGAATATATTTTTACCGGACGGTCTTGTGTTTTGGCTGTCCAGCGCCCAAGTTCAGAACACGCTTTTTATAAGGTATGCCATGACAACTTCGAAATTAACCGAGCAAACGACGCTGCCACTTCTGCCGTTGCGCGATGTGGTTGTGTTCCCGCATATGGTGATACCTCTGTTCGTTGGCCGCCCTAAATCGATCAAGGCTCTGGAAGCCGCGATGGAGCAGGGCAAAAGCATCATGCTGGCCGCCCAGAAGGCCGCCGCCAAGGACGAACCGTCCGCCGCAGACATCTACGAGATCGGCTGCGTCGCCAATATTCTGCAGATGCTGAAACTGCCCGACGGTACCGTCAAGGTGTTGGTCGAGGGTTCGCAGCGCGCCCGTATCGATACGATTAACGACGGCGCCACGCACTTCACCGCGCAACTGACGCCGGTCGAATCGGAAATCGGCGACGACTCCGAAGTCGAGGCCATGCGCCGCGCGATCGTCCAGCAGTTCGACCAGTACGTCAAACTCAACAAAAAGATTCCACCAGAAATCCTGGCCTCGCTCGCCGGCATCGATGACGCAGGCCGCCTGGCCGATACCGTCGCTGCACACCTGCCGCTCAAGCTTGAGCAGAAGCAGGTGATCCTGGAGATCTTCAACGTCGCCAAGCGCCTCGAGCATCTGCTCGGCCAGCTGGAAGGTGAGTTGGACATCCTGCAGGTCGAAAAGCGCATCCGTGGCCGCGTCAAGCGCCAGATGGAAAAGTCGCAGCGCGAGTACTACCTGAACGAGCAGGTCAAGGCGATTCAGAAAGAACTGGGCGAGGGCGAAGAGGGCGCCGACATCGAGGAACTCGAGAAGAAAGTCGTCGCCGCCAAGATGCCGAAAGAAGCCATGGAAAAAGCCCAGGCCGAAATTCGCAAGCTCAAGCTGATGTCGCCGATGTCGGCCGAAGCCACCGTCGTGCGCAACTACATCGACACCTTGGTGTCGCTGCCATGGCGCAAGAAGTCGAAGGTCGCGATCGATCTGGCCAGTGCCGAAGCCGTGCTTGAACAGGATCACTACGGCCTGGACAAGATCAAGGAACGCATCCTGGAATACCTCGCAGTGCAACAGCGCGTCGACAAGCTGAAAGCGCCGATCCTGTGCTTCGTCGGTCCTCCGGGCGTCGGCAAGACGTCGCTTGGCCAGTCCATCGCCCGCGCGACGAACCGCAAGTTCGTGCGCATGGCCCTGGGTGGCGTGCGTGACGAAGCCGAGATCCGTGGCCACCGCCGCACGTACATCGGTTCGATGCCGGGCAAGGTGCTGCAATCGCTGGCGAAAGTCGGCGTGCGCAACCCGCTGTTCCTGCTCGACGAGATCGACAAGATGGGCGCCGATTTCCGTGGCGATCCGTCGTCGGCCCTGCTCGAGGTGCTGGACCCGGAACAGAATCACACGTTCTCGGACCATTACCTGGAAGTGGACTTCGATCTGTCGGACGTGATGTTCGTGGCGACGTCGAACTCGTACAATATTCCGCCGGCGCTGCTGGACCGCATGGAAGTCATTCGCCTGTCGGGTTACACCGAAGACGAAAAGACCAGCATCGCGCTGCGCTACCTGTTGCCAAAGCAGTTGAAGAACAACGGCTTGAAGGAAGAGGAAATCAAGGTCGAAGAGACCGCGATCCGCGACATCATCCGTTACTACACCCGCGAAGCCGGCGTGCGTTCGCTCGAGCGCGAGGTGTCGAAGATCTGCCGCAAGGTCGTCAAGATGCTGCTGCTCAAAAAACCGGGCACGGGCGCCGACAAGCGCGTTATCGTCAACGGCAAGAACCTGGACAAGTTCCTGGGCGTGCGCCGCTATGACTTTGGCGTTGCCGAGAAAGATAATCAGGTCGGCCAGGTGGTTGGTCTGGCGTGGACCGAAGTCGGTGGCGATCTGCTGACGATCGAAGCTGTCAACGTGCCGGGCAAGGGCGCCATCATCCGCACCGGTACGCTGGGCGACGTGATGAAGGAATCGATCGAAGCTGCCCGCACGGTGGTGCGCAGCCGCGCCGCACGCCTCGGTATCAAGAACGAGGCGTTCGAGAAGGCCGACATCCACATCCACGTGCCGGAAGGCGCGACGCCGAAGGATGGTCCGTCGGCTGGTATTGGCATGACGACGGCGCTGGTCTCGGCCTTCACGGGCATCCCGGTGCGCGCCGATGTGGCAATGACGGGCGAGATCACGCTGCGCGGTGAAGTCCTGCCGATCGGTGGCCTGAAAGAGAAACTGCTGGCGGCGCATCGCGGTGGCATCAAGACGGTGTTGATTCCCGAGCAAAACGTGAAGGACCTGGCCGAGATTCCGGACAACGTCAAGAACAAGCTCGAGATCGTACCGGTGCGCTGGATCGAGAAAGTGCTGGAGATCGCACTGGAGCGCCAGCCACAGCCGTTGGTGGACGATCCTGCGGTGGCCGTCGCGCCAGCGCCGGTGGAAGCCAAGCCGGAAGTAGTCAAGCACTAAGACAGTACCGGGCTGCTGGTCAGCTCCCTGAAACAGGCGCCCATGTGGCGCCTGTTTTTTTTGGGCTCAGTCAGCGTTATCTGTTGATGACACTGATAGCGATACTAAGCAATTGTTCTGGCAAAAAAATCCGCGCACCATCCAGCGCCCAGCGCCAGCCAAGATAATTGGGTAGATAGCGCGACGCCACGCCCCGAAAGCCCTGTAGCCACGTCTTGAAGCGCTGGTGGTAGGCGTTCACGTTCTGCACATGGATGGCAAGGTTGCCTGGCCGCCTCACACGCACCCCGGCGCGCACATTGATCGTCTCGTGCGCGATCCTGTGCTTGCGTGCAAAGGCGCGGTAAGCGGGATGGCCATCACTGACCAGCAAGGCCTGCCTGTCGAGCCTGGGCAGCAAGTCACGGTCGAGTTGCGCAGCCGTGAGCGCGCCGCGGCCGGTCACGGCATCAATGGTGCGCCCCTCGCGGTCGCGCGCAACCAGGATGCAGTCCAGTTCACCGGAAATGCCCCGTTTGGCAGCGTGGCCGCCGCGACGACGCGCTGGCCGATCAAGCGTGCGCGAACCTTTCTGTGACTCGAGCAGAAATGTTTCGTCAGCTTCGACGATGCCATTAAGGGCTACGGGCCGGTCGAGCTTGACCCAGTGCAGGAAGCGGTGGCGCCAGCGAAAGGCGGTATTGCGGTGTACGCCGACCCGGTCTGCGGCCTTGCGTACGGGCAGTGAATCGAGCAGCACTTGCGAATACGCGAGCCATTTACCCTTTAGCCTCAGCCGCGCCAATGGCGTACCGGTCAGGTCGTTAAAGGTGCGGCCGCAGGCGCAGCAGCGGTAGCGCTGCAAGTCGTTGGCGAAACCGTGCCGATAGCAGCGCTCGTTGCCGCATCTGGGGCAGCAGCGGCCTGGCGCTCTGACCTCACTGATGAGCGCGACCACTTGATCGAGTCCGGCTGCAGGATGCAGGGCATCGAGCACTTGCCGGCGCTGCGGCTGATTCAGTAAAGGCAGTTTTGCGAACCAACCCTTGAATCGTGGCGCTTTCATGATCGACTCCTGACACTGGGGACAGGGTTGGACCATTGGAGTGCTCGTCAGTTCAAAGCTGGTCTCTATTTAACGTTGACTGCGCCCCTTTTTTTGCGTCGTCGTATTGGCGCGCCATATGCCACAGATGAACCTGCGTTGAACCGGGCTCGCTTGACAGCGCCATGTTGCCCTTGTTTAATACGGCCTGCACTTTTGCAGCAGCGGCGCGTGTGCGTCACGAACGGGAAACGAGGGAACGAGTGAACAAGACAGAACTGATCGAAGAAATCGCGAAGTCCGCGGACATTACCAAGGCATCGGCAGCGCGTGCCCTCGACGCCGTGATCGACGCCGTGACCGAGACCCTGAAAAAGAACGACAGCGTCACGCTGGTCGGCTTTGGCACCTTCACGGTCGGCGAGCGCGCTGCACGCACGGGCCGCGATCCGCGCACCAAGGAGCCCATCAAAATCAAGGCTGCACGCGTCCCGAAATTTAAGGCTGGTAAAGCGCTGAAAGATGCTGTAAACTAATGCCTTCTTCGCGGTGACAAGCGAAGAAAAGCAGCAGGGGTTGTTGTGTAGTCCCTGATGTTCGTTGGTGTGTTTTTTGCTGGAGCGGTAGTTCAGTTGGTTAGAATACCGGCCTGTCACGCCGGGGGTCGCGGGTTCGAGTCCCGTCCGCTCCGCCACAAAAAACGCACAGACAGTATGTCTGGAGCGGTAGTTCAGTTGGTTAGAATACCGGCCTGTCACGCCGGGGGTCGCGGGTTCGAGTCCCGTCCGCTCCGCCAGAATATAGTAGCAAGAATGCTCCCCCTGCGGGGAGCATGGCTTGGACGAGAAGGGATTTCCCTGTAGGGAAATCAGCGGCCTGCAGCATGTAGGCGAGTCCCGTCCGCTCCGCCAGAATTCGAGTAGTATGGAGTGCCCTTCAGGGTAGCTCCGCCAGAAGAGGCGAACGCGAGTTCGCCTTTTTTTTTAACTTGTGCTGTTATTGCATTCTCAACCTTGAATGGCTGACCATGTTTGAATTTATTCGGAACAACAAGCGTTGGATGTACGGGATCCTGCTTCTTTTGATCGTCCCATCGTTCGTGTTTGTCGGGATGGAGAGTTACCAGAGTAACGATGCCGGGACCCACGTCGCCACCGTTGGCGGCGAAAAGATCTCGCGCCAGGAATGGGAAGATGCGCAGCGTCGTCAGATTGACCAGGCACGCCAGATGATGGGCGCCCAGTTCGACCAGAAGATGTTCGAGACCGCCGAAGCCAAGAAAACGATCCTCAATAATCTGGTCGGCGAACGCGCCATCAGTACCGAGATCGCCCGCTCGCACATGAACGTCAGCGATGCAACGCTGCAGAAGACCATCATGGAGATCCAGCAGTTCCGCCAGCCGGACGGTGGCTTCGACATGGAAGGCTACAAGGCCGCCCTGGCAGCGCAAGGCATGACGCCGGCGATGTTCGACCAGCGCCTGCGCCGTGACCTCACCGTGCAGCAGCTGACCGGTTCGATCCAGGCCACCGCATTTGCACCGCGCAGCGTCGCAACGCGCCTGTCGAACATCAACGATCAGGAACGTGAAGTGCAGGAGATCGTGTTCCCGATTGCGACCTATCTGCCGCAGGTGAAAGTTTCCGATGCGATGGTCAAGGCGTACTACGACAAGAACGCAACGCTGTTCCAGATTCCTGAGCAGGTCAAGGCCGAGTACGTCGTCTTCAACGCCGCTACCGTCGAAAACCAGGTGCAGGTGTCGGATGCCGAAATCAGCGACTTCTACAACAAGAACCTCAAGAACTACACGACGCCCGAGCAGCGCAGCGCCAGCCACATCCTGATCACGGTGGCCAAGGACGCCAAGCCAGCCGATCAGGCTGCAGCGAAGACGAAAGCGGAAGCCGTGCTGGCGCAAGTGCGCGCAGCGCCGGCCAATTTTGCCGCCATTGCCAAGGCCAACTCGCAGGATCCGGGCTCGGCGCAGGCTGGCGGCGATCTGGGCGTGGTTGAAAAGGGCCTGTTCGTCAAGTCGGTTGAAGATTCGATCTACGCGTTGAAAGAGGGCGAGACGAGTGGCCTGGTGCAGTCGGAATTCGGCTGGCACATCATCAAGCTCAATTCGATCAAGCCGGCGACGCAAAAGTCGCTGGACACGGCGCGTGAGCAGATTGCAGGCGACCTCAAGAAGCAGAAGATGGCTGCCAAGTACACCGAACTGGCTGGCGTCTTTACCGAGACCGCGTATGACCAGTCGGATAGCCTGAAGCCGGTGGCAGACAAGCTCAAGCTGCAGATCCAGACCGTCGACAACCTGACCCGTACGCCGAATCCGGCGCTGGGCGATGCACCGTTCAACAACGCCAAGTTCCTGACGGCGCTGTTCGGCAACGACGCATTGAAGAACAAGCGCAATACCGAAGCAGTGGAAGTCGCGCCAAGCGTGCTGGTGGCAGGCCGCGTCGTTGAACTGCGTCCGGCGGCCAAGCGTCCGCTGTCCGAGGTCGAGGCGCAGATTCGTCAGCGCGTGACGATCGAGGAAGCAGTGCGCCTGGCACGCCAGGCAGGCGAAGCCAAGCTGACGGCAGCCAAGGCGGCAGGCGACGCAACCGGTTTCGGCGCACCAGTGGTCGTCTCGCGGACCAAGCAGCCGACGATCAACCAGCCCGGTGCGATTGCCGTGCTCAAGGCTGACGCCACCAAGCTGCCGGCGTATGTCGGTGTCGATGTGCCGGGCCAGGGTTACGCCGTCTATCGCATCAACAAGGTCTCGCAGCCCGCGCAGCTCGACGCGGCGCGCCGCAAGCAGGAAGCGGACCAGATCGGCAACATGATGGGCCAGCAGCAGATGGTCGATTACGTCGAAGCGCTGAAGGTCAAGGCCAAGGCCAAGGTAACGGCCACGCCGTCGCAGCTGGGCACGAATACCGACGCGCAGTAAGTCGTCGCCTGTTCGGTCCTCACTGAAAAAGCCCGGTTGCGCAAGCAGCCGGGCTTTTTTGCGATGTGGTTAACCGACCCGGCGGATGGCATCTGGAACACTGGACGGATCAGCGACTCTCCATCATGAAGGGACTTCCAATGACCACTGCCACCACGAGCCGTCAGCGCGCTCAGGATCTCGTCGCGCGCATGACGGAGGACGAAAAATTCGCCTGGCTGTCCGGCCCGATGGCCATTCCTCTGACGGACGAGCTCAAAGCGCAGGGCGCCATCGGTTCGGCTGCGTTCTACCCGGGCGTCCCACGGCTGGGCATCCCTGCCATGCAGCAGGCCGACGCCAGTCTCGGGATCAGCAATATCGGCGGCGTGCGCCCTGGTGACCATGCGACGGGATTGCCCAGCTCGCTGCTGCTGGGCGCCACCTTCAACCGCCAGCTCGCACACGACAGCGGCGCGCTGGTTGGACGCGAAGCGCGGGCCAAGGGCTTCAATGTGCAGCTTGCAGGTGGCGCGAACTTGATCCGCGAACCACGCGGTGGCCGCAATTTCGAATACATCAGCGAGGACCCGCTTCTCACCGGCGAGCTGGCCGGCCACTCGGTTGCCGGCATCCAGGCGCAGCGCATCGTCTCGACCGTCAAGCATTTCGTCGCCAATGGCCAGGAAACCGGGCGCGTGATGGTCAGCGCGAACCTGGCCGAAGCGGCGCTGCGCGAATCCGACCTGCTGGCGTTCCAGATCGCGATAGCGATCGGCAAGCCTGGCGCCGTCATGCCCGGCTATAACCTGGTCAATGGTCACTATGCGTCCGAGAACGCCTTCCTGCTGCAGCAGGTGCTCAAGGAGGAATGGGGTTACGCCGGCTGGGTCATGTCGGACTGGGGCGCCACGCATTCGACCGTCAAGGCGGCACTCGCAGGCCTCGACGTGCAATCGGGCGCCAATCTCGACGATGCGCATTACTTCGGCCAGGCCCTGCGCGATGCGGTGCGCGAGGGCCAGGTGCCGCAGTCGCGCATCGACGATATGGTCGCACGCATCCTCACAGGCCTGATCAGTGTCGGCGCGCTCGATCAAGCGTTGCTTGACGACCGCATGCAGCCGGTCGACTTCAGCCAGCACAAGCTGATCGCGCAGCGCCAGGCCGAAGAAGGCATCGTGCTGCTCACGAACCGGAATGCCACGCTGCCGCTGCCGCAGCGCCTGGCCCGGTTGCTGGTGGTCGGCGAGCATGCCGACCATGGCGTGCTGTGTGGCGGCGGTTCATCGGCCGTGACGCCCATCGGCAGCCTGCAGCTGCCCGGCACCAGCATCATGGGGATGGACGTGGCCAAGGTCGTCCAGCCGTCGTCGCTCGTCACCGCGATCGAAGAAGAAAGCGGGGCGCGCGACGTCGTGTTCGTCGACGGCACCGATCGGCAACAGGTGCTGGACGCCGCGCGCAACGCCGATGCGGTGATCGTGTTCGCGCAGGAGTGGCGCTCGGAAGGCCTCGACGCCGTGGGCCTCGCACTGCCCGACGACCAGGATGCGCTGATCGAGGCCATTGCCGGCGTCAACCCGGCGACGATCGTCGTCATCCAGTCGGGCGGCCCCGTCACGATGCCGTGGCGCGACCGCGTGGCCGCGATCCTGGCCGCCTGGTATCCGGGATCGGGCGGCGGGCCGGCGGTGGCGGGCGTGCTGTTCGGGCGCGTCAATCCATCGGGCCGCTTGCCTGTGACGTTCCCGGCCAGCGAGGCGCAGTTGCCGCGCCCCGAACAGATCGATCCGGAAACCACGACGTCCAACCCGGCCACGCCGCGCAAGGGCGGCATCATCCCGCTCGATTACGATCTTGAAGGGTCGGATGTCGGTTATCGGTGGTTCACGCGTGAAGGGCATCAGCCGCTGTTCCCGTTCGGGTTCGGCCTGTCGTACACGACGTTTGAACTGGCCGGTCTGCGCGTCAACGTTGACGGGCGGTATAGCGCGAGCGTTGAGGTGGCCAATACCGGCGCGCGTAGGGGAGCGGTCGTGGTGCAGATCTATATTGCCAAACCCGGCGCCGACGGCTTCGTCAAGCGCCTGGCAGGCTTCACCAAACCAACCCTGGCAGCCGGCGAACGCGCTACCGTCGAGATCGACCTCGAGCCGCGCATGCTTGCACGCTACCGGGTGGGCGGCGACACGCCGGGCTTCGTCATCGAGCCTGGCGTCTACCGTGTGTGGGCGGCGCAGCATGCGGGCGACGACACGCTCTGGCAGGATGTCGCGATCGACGAGCTGCGTCGGATCGCGCCGTAGCCTCAGGCTCGCGCGTCGTGCAGGCGGCGCGCCGCGTCCAGGAAATCGCTGGTGCCAATATCGGCCAGTTCCACCACCTGCGCCTGCGGATACTGCACGAAGTTGCGGTCGATCGAGCGCAGATAGGCCGGGTCATAGTGCTGCACCAGCAGCTCGTCGACCAGCGCCGGCAGCGCGCCGCCTTGCGCCATCGCCTGCCAGTCAGCGATCTTGGCGCGGCCATGCACCAGCGTCAGGTGCACCAGCTGATCGGCCAGCACCGACGGATCGGCGCAGAAGTGCTGGTAGTCTTCCATCAGCAGGCGCACGCGCGCGGCGCGCGCCAGTTGCAGGTCGATGCAGGGCGCGGCGCGCATGCGCACCATCACAGCATCCGGCACGCGCAGGTTGCCGACCTTCTTGCTCTCGGCTTCGACGAACACTGGGCGCGCCAGGTCGAAGCTGCGCAGCTTGGCCAGCACCAGCGTCTCGAACATCTTCTGGCTTGGCTGTGGTTCGTTCGGCAAGTGACCCAGCACCGAGCCGCGGTGCGCGGCCAGTTGCTCCAGGTCGAGTACCTGCGCGCCGATGCCGTCGAGCGTTTCGAGCAGGCGACTCTTGCCGCTGCCGGTAGGGCCGCAGACGACGCGGAAATCGACGGCAGGCGGCTCGGCCAGCGCCGCGCTGACCCAGGCCCGGTAATTCTTGTAGCCGCCCTCGAGCTGCGCCACGGGCCAGCCGATGCGCGCCATGATCAGTGCCATCGCGCCGCTGCGGTTACCGCCGCGCCAGCAGTACACCAGCGGACGCCAGTCGCGCGGCTTGTCGTGAAACAGCGTGTCGATGTGGTGCGCGATATTGCGCGCGATGATCGGCGCGCCGGCTTTCTTGGCGTCGAAAGCGCTGGTCTGCTTGTACAGCGTGCCGACCAGGATGCGTTCATCGTTGTTCAACACCGGGCAGTTGATCGCACCGGGGATATGGTCGAGTGCGAATTCGGCTTCGCTGCGCACGTCGATGATCGCGTCGAATTCACCGAGGCGCGGGAGCAGGGCGTCGAACCCTGCGACTTCCGGGTACTTCATGGTTGCTTCACCATTTTTTCAAACGTCGGCCAGATATTGTTCAGGATGATCGGATGTGCCTGCGCGGTCGGATGCAGGCGGTCTTGCTGGAACAGGGCAGGTTTGTCGGCCACGCCTTCAAGCATGAACGGCACCAGCGGCGATTTGGTCGACGTCGCCACGGTCTTGAACATGCCGAAGAAGCGCTCGGTGTAGGCGCGCCCGTAGTTGGGCGGCATGCGCATGCCCACCAGCAGCACGCGCGCTTTCTGCGCCTGCGCTGCGGCGATCATTGCGCGCAGGTTCGCTTCGGCCGACGGCACGGGCAAGCCGCGCAGCCCGTCGTTGGCGCCCAGTTCGATCACGACCAGGTCCGGCTTGTGCTGGCCCAGCAGGGCAGGCAGGCGCGCCTTGCCGCCACTGGTCGTCTCGCCGCTGATGCTGGCGTTGACGACCCTGGCGTCGATTTTTTCGCTCTTCATTTTTTGTTCGAGCAGCGCGACCCAGCCGGCGCCACGGGCGATGCCGTATTCGGCCGACAGGCTGTCGCCCACCACGAGTACGGTTTTTGGTGCAGAATAAGCGTTCGCCGTCGCCGCCAGGGATAGACTCAACCCCAGTGCAGCGCCGACAATTAATTTACCGAGAACTGCGTTCTTAAGAAAAGCAAGCATGCGTGATCATCCCGAGGCATTCAAAAATGACGTCACTGACGTCGATGTAATGACAGGCCGGCCGCCCGCGATCCAGGTCAGTGGCTTGTCGAAGAAGGTCGCTGACGCCAGCGGCGAGCTGACCATCCTGCAAGAGATTGATTTTACCGTGCAACCGGCAGAGACGCTCGCGCTCGTCGGCGCTTCCGGCTCCGGCAAGTCGACGCTGCTTGGCCTGCTGGCAGGCCTGGACACGCCATCGTCCGGCACCGTGCGCCTCGATGGCACCGATATCTTCGCGCTCGATGAAGACGGCCGCGCCGCGTTCCGCAAGGCCAAGCTGGGCTTCGTGTTCCAGTCGTTCCAGCTGCTCACGCACCTGAACGCGCTCGAGAACGTGATGCTGCCGCTCGAATTGCGGGGCGAATCCGGTGCGCGCGAGAAGGCGGCCGACATGCTGGGCCGGGTCGGCCTGGGCAGCCGCCTGAAGCACTATCCCAAGTTTTTGTCAGGCGGCGAGCAGCAGCGCGTTGCGCTGGCGCGCGCTTTCGTCACGCAGCCGCCGCTGCTGTTTGCCGACGAGCCCACTGGCAGCCTCGATGCCGCCACCGGCGAATCGATCATCGGACTGATGTTCGAACTCAATCGCGAACGCGGCTCGACGCTGGTGCTGGTCACGCACGATCCGGGCATGGCCGCGCGTTGCGGCCGGACGATCACGATCGCCGCGGGCCGCCTCGTCAAATAATTAATCAGCTGCCTGCGCGCACCTGCGCGTTGAGCACCTTGCGCACGGCCGCTGGCAGCTCGCCGGCGGTCAGGCCGATCGGCCCCACGCCATCTTCGACCAGCGCGTCGGCCGCGGCGCCATGCAACCAGGCCGCCGCCGCTGCCGCTTCCTTGCCCGGCCAGCCTTGCGCGAGCAGGGCGCCGCAGATCCCTGCCAGCACGTCACCACTGCCCGCCGTGGCCAGCCCCGCATTGCCGGTCGGGTTGATCAGCACTGCGCCATCGGGCCCGGCGATCACGGTGCCGGACCCTTTGAGAATCACGACCGCATGCATGCGCTGTGCGAGTTCACGCGCGCTGGCCAGGCGGTCGGCCTGCAACACCGACACCGTCATGCCCAGCATTCGGGCCGCTTCCAGCGGATGCGGCGTGAGCACGGCCGGTGCGCTTCGCTGGGCCAGGCGCGCCTGCAGGTCGGGGCTGGCGCCGATGAGATTCAGCGCATCGGCGTCGAGCACCAGCGGGCAGTCGCTGTCGAGCGCCTTGGCCACCAGCCGGATCGCGTCGACCGAATCGCCCATGCCCGGCCCAAGCACCAGCGTACGGCCAAACAGATCCAGGTCGTCGGCCGCGCGGAACATGATTTCGGGCTGGCTGCTGTCGTAGCCGGGCGGCGTGTTGAGCGCCGCGACATACACGCGCCCCGCGCCGGCATACAGCGCGCCGCGCGCGGCCAGTACCGGTGCACCGGCCATGCCATGCGCGCCACCGATCACGGCGACGTCGCCAAAGCTGCCCTTGTGCGAGTTCTGGCGGCGCGCCGCGAAGTAGTGCGCGAAGGCCGGCAGCCCGTTCATGGCTGCCATCGTGGGCGTGGCTGCCGCATCCACGCCGAGCGCGTCTACACGCACGACGCCTGCATGATCGCGCCCGTCGGCCGTGTGCAGGCCCGGCTTGTCGGCGATGAACGTGATCGTGTGCGTGGCGCGCACCGCGATGCCGTCCGGGCCGATGACGGCGCCCGTGTCGGCGTCCAGGCCACTCGGCACGTCCAGCGCCAGGATCGGGCAGCGCAGACCGTCGAGGCCCGCAACGACCTCGCGGTATTCGCCGGTAAGCGCGCGCGTCAGGCCGATCCCGAACAAGCCGTCGACGACGAGCGCCCACTGGCCATCGGGCGGCAGCATGTCGAGCCAGCCGACCGTGCCGGAACGCGCGCGCTCGTAGGCCGCGGCGGTTTCGCTCGAGGCGTCGTCATTACCGTCGCCCGGCAAGTGCAGGACGGTGGCGTTGACACCGGCTTCGGCCAGGTTCGCCGCCACCTCCAGCGCATCGCCGCCATTGTTGCCGGGGCCGGCCAGCACCAGCACCGGCGCGCCACGCAGGCCATCCGGAGATGCACCCGCTGATGCGCGCAATAACTCGAGCGCATAGTCGGCGGCGGCCTTGCCGGCGCGGGTCATCAAGGTGCCCGGCGCCAGCGTGCTGCTGGCCGCGTGTTCGATGGCGCGCAGCTGCGCGACGGTGTAGAGAGGGTATGCCATGGTCGTTTGCGTGAAAGAGAATGCGACCATTGTCGTGCATTCGCGCCAACGTTGGCGCGCCGTCCGCACTACAATGGCTGCCATCATCTGGTCAGCACAGGGAGTAAGTATGGATTGGCAGTTCTGGATCGACCGTGGCGGCACATTCACCGATATCGTAGGGCGCTGCCCGGATGGGCAACTCGTCACGCACAAGCTCCTGTCCGAGCACCCCGAACAGTACCGCGACGCGGCCGTTGCCGGCATCCGTCACCTGCTGGGCGTTGCCGCGGGCGCGCCGCTGCCGGCAGCCGGCATCGAGGCGGTCAAGATGGGCACGACCGTCGCCACCAATGCGCTGCTCGAGCGCAAGGGCGAGCCGACCGTGCTGGCCATCACGCGCGGCTACCGCGACGCGCTGCGCATCGCCTACCAGAACCGGCCACGCCTGTTCGACCGCCACATCGTGCTGCCCGAGCTGCTGTACGCGCAGGTGATCGAGATCGATGAACGCGTCGGCGCACACGGCGACATCGTGCAGCCGCTCGACGAAGCGGCCACCCGCGCCAGCCTGCAGGGAGCATTCGACGCTGGCCTGCGCTCGCTGGCCATCGTCTTCATGCACGGCTACCGCTACACGGCGCATGAAGCGGCGGTGGCGCGCATCGCGCGCGCGATCGGCTTCACGCAGGTGTCGGTTTCGCACGAAGTGAGCCCGATGATGAAGCTCGTCGCGCGTGGCGACACGACGGTGGTCGACGCCTATCTGTCGCCGATCCTGCGCCGCTATGTCGACCAGGTGGCCGACGAACTGCCCGGCGTGAACCTGCAGTTCATGCAGTCCAATGGCGGCCTGACCGATGCGCGCGCGTTCCAGGGCAAGGACAGCATCCTGTCCGGCCCCGCCGGCGGCATCGTCGGCATGGTGCGCGCGAGCCGGCAGGCCGGCTTCGAGCGCGTGATCGGCTTCGACATGGGCGGCACCTCGACCGATGTATCCCATTTTGCGGGCGAATTCGAGCGCGTGTTCGAAACCCAGGTTGCCGGCGTGCGCATGCGCGCGCCGATGATGAGCATCCATACTGTCGCTGCCGGCGGCGGTTCAATCCTGCACTTCGACGGCAGCCGCTATCGCGTGGGGCCGGACAGCGCCGGCGCCAATCCCGGCCCGGCCAGCTACCGGCGCGGCGGCCCGCTCGCCGTCACCGACTGCAACGTCATGCTCGGCAAGGTGCAGCCCGATTATTTCCCGCACCTGTTCGGCCAGCGCGGCGATGAAGCATTGGACGTCGCCGCCGTGCGCCGCGGTTTCGACGCGCTGGCGGACGAGATTGGCGCCGCGACGGGTGAACGGCCCGCGCCGGAAGCGGTGGCCGAAGGTTTCATCGCAATCGCAGTAGGCAATATGGCCAACGCGATCAAGCAGATCTCGGTGCAGCGCGGCCATGACGTCACCGACTACGTGCTCACCAGTTTTGGCGGCGCCGGCGGCCAGCACGCGTGCCTCGTGGCCGATGCCCTGGGCATGCAGACGGTGTTCATCCACTCGCTGGCGGGCGTGCTGTCGGCGTATGGCATGGGGCTGGCCGACCAGAGCGCGATGCGCGAGCAGGCCGTCGAAGAGCGGCTGGTCGATGCGGTACTGCCGGCGCTGGCCGAGCGTCTCGGCGTCCTGGGTGAGGCCGCGCGCGCGCAGTTGCAGGCGCAGGGTGTCGCGCCCGCTCGCATCACGCTCGTCGAACGCGTGCACCTGCGCTACGAAGGCACCGACTCGGCGCTGGTCGTGCTTGCGGGCGACATGGCAGCGATGACGGCGCAGTTTGAACAAGCCTATAAACGCCGCTATTCGTTCCTGATGCCGGCGCGCGCGCTGATCGTCGAGGCGGTGTCGGTCGAGGCCATCGGCCAGTCCGATGCGCCGCCGGAGCAGTTGGCGGCCTCCACCGCGCAGGTCGGGGAATCGGCCCCACAGGACGCCGCGCGCATGTACAGCGCGGGCCGCTGGCACGATACCGGTGTCTATGCCCGCGGCGCGCTGCAGCCGGGACATGCGGTGCGCGGGCCGGCGATCATCGCCGAAGACAATGCGACCACGGTCGTCGAGCCGGGCTGGGAAGCGCGCGTGACGCCGTATGGCCATCTGGTGCTGCAGCGCGTGGAGGCCCTGCCCGAACGGCGCGCGATTGGCACCACGGCCGATCCGGTGATGCTCGAGATCTTCAACAACCTGTTCATGTCGATCGCCGAGCAGATGGGCCTGCGTCTGCAGAACACGGCGCACTCGGTCAACATCAAGGAACGGCTCGACTTCAGCTGCGCGATCTTCGACCAGGATGGCAACCTGGTGGCCAACGCACCGCACATGCCGGTGCACCTGGGTTCGATGGGCGAGAGCATCAAGACCGTGATGCGCGAGAACGCTGGCCGCATGCATGCAGGCGACGTGTACATCCTGAACGACCCGTACAACGGCGGCACGCACCTGCCCGACGTGACGGTGATCTCGCCCGTGTTCGACGAAGCGGGCGCCGAGATCCTGTTCTATGTCGGCTCGCGCGGCCACCACGCCGACATCGGTGGCACCACGCCCGGCTCGATGCCGCCCGACTCGAGCCACATCGAGCAGGAGGGCGTCCTGATCAATAATTTCAAGTTGATTGACGGTCAGGACGGCGTGCTGCGCGAAGACGCGGCGCGCGCGCTGCTGGTTGGTGCGCGCTACCCGGCGCGCAATCCCGACCAGAACCTGGCCGACCTGCGCGCGCAGGTGGCCGCGAACCAGAAAGGCGTCGAAGAGCTGCACAAAATGGTCGCGCACTTTGGCCTGGACGTCGTACGCGCCTACATGGGCCACGTGCAGGACAATGCCGAAGAGGCTGTGCGGCGCGTGATCTCGGCGCTCAAGGATGGCAGCTTCCACTACCAGCTCGATAACGGCGCGCACATCGACGTCGCGATTCGCGTGGACGCTGCGGCGCGCAGTGCGGAAATCGACTTCACCGGCACGTCCGGCCAGCTGCCGAACAACTTCAATGCCCCGTCGGCCGTGTGCATGGCGGCCGTGTTGTATGTGTTCCGCACGCTGGTCGACGATGAGATTCCGCTCAACGCCGGGTGTTTGAAACCGCTCAAGGTGATCATTCCGCCCGGCTCGATGCTCAATCCGCATTATCCGGCGTCGGTCGTGTCGGGCAATGTCGAAACGTCGACCTGCATCACCAATGCGCTGTATGGCGCGCTGGGCGTGATGGCGGCCGCGCAGGGCACGATGAACAACTTCACGTTCGGCAATGAGCGCTATCAGTATTACGAGACCATCTCGGGCGGCTCCGGCGCGGGCGACGGTTTCGACGGCACCGACGTGGTCCAGACCAATATGACCAACTCGCGCCTGACGGATCCCGAGATCCTGGAATTCCGCTTTCCCGTGCGACTTGAGCGTTATGAAATTCGTCCGAATTCGGGCGGGGCGGGGCGCTGGCATGGTGGGAATGGCGGCGTTCGCCGGGTGCGCTTTTTAGAGCCGATGACGGCGGCGATCCTGTCGAACAACCGGATTCACGCGCCGTTCGGCATGGCCGGTGGCGGCGAGGCAGCGCGCGGCAAAAACAGCGTCGAGCGTGCCGATGGCCGCATCGAGCAGGTGGGCCATATCGGCAAGATCGACATGGCCGCGGGCGACGTGTTCGTCATCGAGACGCCGGGCGGCGGCGGTTACGGCAAGCCCTAGGATGGGGCGGCATATTGTGGCGCGCCCGCGCGCCCTGTATGCTGCACCAGTACCGATTTTCACCACATTATTCACCCTACGAGAGAAACCATGAAACGTGTACTGACCTGCTCCGCCCTGGTGGCGGCAATGCTGCTGACGGTCACCGCCTGCAAGCGCGCCGAAGCACCGGCCACCCCTGCTGCTGCCAGCGCTGACAGCACCGCCAGCGCCACTGCGCCGGCCGTCGCCTCGCAACAGATCGACACCGTTGTCGGCACCGGCAAGGAAGCCACGGCCGGCGCGACCGCTGTCGTCAACTACACCGGCTGGCTGTACGAGCCGGTGGCGCCGCAGCAGCGCGGCAAGGAGTTCGATTCGTCGATCGGTCGCGAGCCGTTCAAGTTCCAGCTCGGCGCCGGCCAGGTCATCAAGGGATGGGATGTGGGCGTGCAGGGCATGAAAGTCGGCGGCAAGCGCACGCTGATCGTGCCGGCCGACATGGGCTATGGCGCCGGCGGCGCGGGTCCGATTCCGCCAAACGCCACGCTGGTGTTCGAGGTCGAACTGCTCGACGTCCTTTAATTCGCAGCCGGCGTCGACGCCGGTGCCTTTGCCGGTGCCGGTGCTTTCTCCAGTGCCGGTACTGTCTCCAGTGCTGGCGCCGGTGTCAACGGCGGCGCCACCGTCGTCCGGCGCGGTGGCGTTGCCACCGCATCCTGTTTGGCGCCCGGCGCTTCGCGATCCCGGATCCGGTACCACGCAAGACCCAGCAGCTCATAGGTTGCATACCACGAGCGCCGCATGCCTTCCGCGCTTGGCAGCCACGCATCGAATCCGTAGTGCGGGTTGTAGACGAACATGGTCGGCGCTTCGACCACCTCAAGGCCTTCGCGCTCGAACACATTGCGCGCGCGGTGCATGTGCATCGCATCGGTCACCAGCAAAATTCGTTTGATCCCCGCCGGGCGCAGCAGCACATTGCTGTAGATGGCATTCTCGCCCGTGTCGCGCGAACGCCGTTCGATCCACTTGACCGGCACCCCGAAATCCTCGCGCAGCGCCCTGGCCATCGCATCGGCCTTGGTGTACCCCATGTCGATTCTGGCCGGATCGACGCCACTGCCGCCATTGCCGCCCGTGACCAGAATCGGCAGGCCGGTGCGTCGCTGCAGGTGCGCGCCGTAGCGCAGGCGCGCCAGCGCGGTATGGTCGGGGATGTCGCGGTTGTCGTATTCGCCCGCGCTGCGCAACCGGCCCGCTGCCAGGACGACGATGGCCTGGGCGCCGGCGCTCTCGGGCCGCGCCAGCGGCTTGGTCATCTGCTCCAGCGGTCCGACCAGGAAGCTCGATCCCGCGTGACTCGACATGAAGGTCAGCAGGGCGAGCCCGGTACCGGCGACGATGCGCCCGGCTCTGGGCCGGAAACGCCACAGCAACAAACCCAGCGCGATGATCAGGAACAGGCTGGTGGGAGGCAGGAAGAGGTTGCGGGGAAGGGCGTTGATTAGGTCGAGCAAAATGGAAGGCGATCGGGCCGCTGTAGTAACAATGACATCGACAGTAGACCGTAACTTGTGCAGTGCGTCAAGTTTGCAGGCCTAGGCGCGATAGCCGGCGTTGAGCACGTACAGTTCGAGAGGCATGGCGACGATGGCGAGCAGCATGGGCAGCATCCACACCAGCTTCCGTGTCCGGCTCATGCGCGGCTGCTGTTGCCGGCGCGTGCGATACGCCCGATAACCGGCATACGCGCCCAGAGGCGGCAGGATGAAGATCGGGATGGCGAGCCAGAAGGTCAAGGCCGACAGCAGCGTCAGAGCGAGAGAGAGCAATGCCATGGCAGGTGGTCGTGGTGAGGTTGCAGGATCATTCGAAGCGCGGCTGCATTGCGGGGTCGGTCCTGCACGAGCGTTGCCGGCGTTCCCAAAGCGGCGGATGACTGTCCCGGGGATCCGCCACCAGCACCGCGGGCCGCAATTGCACATATCTGAGCACGGCGTCGCAGTTGCGCTGCGCGGCGGCGTGCTGGTAGAGGGCAACGGCCAGCGCCTCCTCGCCGCGCTGTTCCAGCAACAGCCCATACCGGTAGAACGCGGTCGCGTGGCGCGCTCCCATGGCGCGCTCGTACAGGAGCGCCGCTTCATCGTCAGCCTGCGGCTGCGCCCGCAGCGTATCGAGCAGGACACCGAGGGCAGTTTCGGCCCGCCCGTCGCTACGGCCCAGTGCCTTGCGGTACAGTGCTGCTGCCTCGACGTCGTCCTGCACATTGCCGAGCCCCAGCTCGTACGTGCGGCCCAGCAGGTACAACCCGGATGGGTCATCCCGCGCCGCAGCGCGCGCCAGCCAGCCGGCAGCGGTATGGCGTTCATCGTCGTTTACTGCGCTGCGCATCAGCATGGTGCCGAGTCGTATCTGGGCGTCAGGCAGGCCACCATCGGCGGCTTGCGTCAGCCAGTAAGTGGCCAGTTCGGGGTCGAGGTCGTTGCCCAGGCCATGCTGATAACTCCAGGCCAGGTTGGCCTGCGCCCAGCCATGCCCCTGTGCGGCCGCCTGCGCGTACCACCAGGTTGCCTTCTGCCGATCGCGCTGTACGCCGGCGCCGCGCAGGTACAGGACGCCCAGATTGTTCTGTGCATGCGCATTGCCGGCCCGCGCCGCCCTTTCGTACCAGAGCGCGGCTTGTGCGAGATCGGTCTTGACGTGGGTGCCGCGCTCGTACCAGGTGCCGAGCCGGTTCTGGGCCGCCGGATCGCCGCCGGTCGCCTGCGCCGTAGTGGCCACCAGCAGCGACGCGTCGGACGCCGGGAATGTGCCGGTGTATGACCATTTGAATTGCGTCTTGAGCCAGCCGCTCGGCACCTCGCCCGTGGACACCACGGCGTGATAGGTGCAACCGCGCGTGTTGTCGAGCGCAGCCTCGTCCAGGTCGGCCCGGCCCGCAGAACCGGTCACGCGCGCTTCGAGGAGATAGCCTTGTTCGTGGATGCGTAATTCGAGCGTGGTCGTGCCGCTGGCGTGCTGCGCCAGCGCGGCGGCAGGCCAGGCGGGGCGCTGGCAGGCATACAAATCGTATTTGAGTGCCGACTGCGCGTCGGCGGCGCGTGCGATGCCCGACCCGGTGATGGCAGTCGCGCCGATGGCAAGGTAGAGCAGGACGGCTTGCATGCAGGTCATGAGCACGGCGTTCAGCCGGCCGCGATCCCGTACTTGCGTCGTGCTGCCTGGTATTCCTCGGTCAGCGTGGCCAGCCTTGGATGCTGCGCATCCTGGGCACGGATGCCATCCAGCAGCCCGGCCGCGGTCTGGCCCAGTGGATGGTCCCAGCCCAGTTCGTTGATCTGGCGAAGAATGCCGCCGGCGGTGGCTGCCATCACCTGCAGGTTGTGCGGCGCCAGGTGCAGCGCTTCGCGCAGCGTCTGGACCGCGCCGCGCACGTCGCCCATATTGCGTTTTTCGTCGGCCACGCCCAGCAGGATCTGCGCCTGCGCCTTGAGCTGCTGGTCCATGTTTTCCAGCAGGTCGGCGCGGCCGGCATTCACGAAGACCGTCATTGCCTGGTCGGGCGAGACCCCGCTGCTGGCGTCATTCACCACGGTCAGCATCACGCCGGCGGCCTGCTCGTCGAGCCGGTGTGCCAGGCAGGCGCGCGCCAGTTCGAGTTTGAGGCTGGAGGACAGCGCATTGTTGGCGCGCACTGCCGACACGGCGTTCTGCAGGCCAGCCACGGCGGCGCCGCTGTTGCCGGTCTTGTCGTGCAGGAGCGCGTTGGCATAGGCGTGGCAGGCATCGTAGCCCGGGGCCGCGCGCAGCGTGCGCTCCAGGTCGCGGATCGCGCCGCTGGCCTGCAGCAGGTCGCCACGCGCCACCAGCGTCTTGACCAGGCTGACGTGGTCTTCGGGATCGCGAAACGCCGAGTAGCGCGCCTTGCCCACGACCTGGCGGAACGACGTCTCGGCCACGGCCATGTCGCCCGTGGTCAGCGCGAGCTCGCCCAGTTTGCGCAGGCGCCCCACGACGTGCGGCGAGATGGCCACCGCATCGGCCAGCACGCTCTGGGCCAGTGCCGGCTCGCCGTCCGCTTCGAGGCAGTGCGAGAGCAGGTCGTAGGCGGCCATCAAGCGCGGGTTGGCCACCAGCAGTTCTTCGAGGATCGCGCGGGCGTCATCAATCTGATCCAGCGCGAGCATCGTGCGCGCCAGGCCCAGCACCGCCCAGCCCAGCGGGCGTTGGGCCAGCACATCGCGGTAGACGGCGGCAGCTTCGGCATGTTCGCCCAGCGTCGTGTGCAGTTCGGCGCGCACGCGCGCGAGGTCGGCCGCGAAGCGCGGCTGCGCCTGGGCGCCGCTGGCGCACGCGACGATCGCCTCGCGCAGCCTGCCTTGCGCCGCCAGTTGCCAGGCGGGGAGCAGGGCGGTGCGACGATCGAGCGCGCGCTTGATGCGCGTGCTGATCAAGTCGACCGTGAACGGTTTGAGCAGGTAGTCGGTGGGGGCCAGTTCGGCAGCGCTGACGACCTTGGCGCGCTCGGCCTCGGACGTGAGCATGATGAAGATGGTCGACGGTGTGATGAGGCGATGCTGGCGCAGGTCTTCCAGCAGTTGCTGGCCGTCCTGGCCTTCGCCGGCGCCGCTGGCCAGGTCGTATTCGCACAGGATGATGTCGAACGCGCGTTGCTGCAATTGACGAATCGCCGTGTTGGCATTGACCGCGTGTTCGATCTTCGTGATGCCGGCCAGGCCCAGCATGTTTTGCAGGCTGGTGCGCATGCCCGGATTGGGATCGACCACCAGCACCGCCAGGTTCGCGTTTTCTTGCATCGTCGCTCTCGTCGCTCTTGTCTGCTCTGGCCGCGTACGCCGGACGGCGCACATCGCAAGATTGTCCACCGTTAAGATACCGGCAAGTGCCGAATCGATCAAGGAAACCAGTGCGCTGCGTGCGCGGGGTGCCAGCCGGTCGTCGATGACGGCCCGGCCAGAGGGGGGAGGCTGTATAATACCGGCCTATCTTCCACCCTAGCAGCGACGCTGCATCAACCGACTGTCCAAGCCATGTTGATTCTGCCGGGTTCCAATGCCCTGTCCGCCTTCCGTAGCCAACGCCTCCTGAGCCAACTGCAAGCTGTCGCCCCGTCGATCGCCGCCGTCCAGGGCCGTTTCTACCATTTCATCGACACCAGCGCGCCACTGTCCATCGACGATACGTCGCGCCTGTCGGCCATGCTCACCTATGGCGAGCCTGCGCCGGAAACCCTGTACGAAGGCGTTACCGAAGCATTCTTCGTCATCCCGCGCCTGGGCACCATTTCGCCGTGGGCCTCGAAAGCGACCGATATAGCCCGCAACTGCGGCATGGGCCATGTCCACCGCATCGAGCGCGGCATCGGCTACACTGTTGTGCTCAAGACTGGCATCCTTGGCAGCAGCTTCGGCGCGCCCAAGAAGCTGGCGGACGACGAGCTGCAGGCAGTGATCGGCCTGCTGCACGACCGCATGACCGATACCGTCCTGCGCAACGCCGACGACGCGCAGCACCTGTTCAATGAACTCGAGGGCAAGCAGCTCGAGAGCATCGACGTGCTGGGTCTCGGCCGCGCCGCACTGGTGCGCGCCAACACCGAACTTGGTCTGGCGATGTCGGACGACGAAGTCGATTACCTGAACGACGCGTTCACGAAAGCGCAGCGCAACCCGACCGACGTCGAGCTGATGATGTTCGCGCAGGCGAACTCGGAGCACTGCCGCCACAAGATCTTCAATGCCGACTGGGTCATCGACGGCGAGAAGCAGAGCATCTCGCTGTTCGGCATGATCAAGAACACGCACCAGCTGAACCCGCGCGGCACTGTCGTCGCCTACAGCGACAACTCGTCGATCATCGAAGGCGCGACCGTCACCCGGTTCTTCCCGCGCGATGGCGAAGAATACGGCCCGTCGACGGAGCTCGTGCACACCCTGATGAAGGTCGAGACGCACAATCATCCGACCGCGATCTCCCCATTCCCGGGCGCCTCCACCGGCGCCGGCGGCGAAATCCGCGACGAAGGCGCAACGGGCCGCGGCGCCAAGCCGAAGGCAGGCCTGGCCGGCTTCACGGTCTCGAACCTGGTAATCCCTGACGCCGTGCGGCCGTGGGAAAACGCGTCGGACGTGACGGGCCAGGTGCGCTCGGATGCGCTGTACGGCAAGCCGGAACGCATCGCCTCGCCACTGCAGATCATGATCGAGGGCCCGATCGGCGGCGCCGCATTCAGTAATGAATTCGGCCGCCCGGTCCTGGGCGGTTACTTCCGTACCTATGAACAGAACGTCGGCGCAGCCGGCGCGGTCTACGGCTATCACAAGCCGATCATGATCGCCGGCGGCATCGGCAGCATCTCGGCCGCGCACACGCACAAGGATGAGATCCCGGTCGGCAGCTTGCTGATCCAGCTGGGCGGCCCTGGCATGCGCATCGGCATGGGCGGCAGCGCCGCGTCGTCGATGGCCACCGGCACCAACACGGCCGACCTGGACTTCGACTCGGTCCAGCGCGGCAATCCGGAGATGGAACGCCGCGCACAAGAAGTGATCAACGGCTGCTGGCAGCTGGGCGCGCACAATCCGATCATCTCGATCCACGACGTGGGCGCGGGCGGCCTGTCGAATGCGTTCCCGGAAATCGTCAACGACGCCAAGCGCGGCGCGATCTTCAATCTGCGCAAGGTGCCGCTCGAAGAAAGCGGCCTGGCGCCGAAAGAAATCTGGTCCAACGAATCGCAGGAACGCTACGTGCTGGCGATCGCGCCCGAGAGCCTGGCGAAGTTCGCCGCGCTGTGCGAGCGCGAGCGTTGCCCGTTTGCCGTCGTCGGCACCGCGACCGAAGAGCGTCAGCTGCGCTTGCTCGACGACGAGCAGGCCGGTGGCCCGAATGCGTCGCCCGTTGACATGCCGATGGACGTCCTGCTCGGCAAACCGCCGAAGATGACGCGCGACGTGCAGCACGTGCAGAACACGTTCCCGCCAATCGACCTGACGGGCATCGAGCTGGTGGAAGCGGCGCGCCGCGTGCTGCAGAATCCAACCGTGGGCGACAAATCGTTCCTGATCACGATCGGCGACCGCACGGTTGGCGGCATGACGGTGCGCGACCAGATGGTCGGACCGTGGCAGGTGCCGGTGGCCGATTGCGCCGTCACGGCAATGGCCTACGACGGCTTCCTCGGCGAAGCGATGGCGATGGGCGAGCGTACGCCGCTGGCCGTCATTGACGCTGCCGCATCGGGCCGGATGGCCGTGGCCGAGTCGATCATGAACATCGCGGCCGCCGCGATCGACGACATCTCGGACATCAAGCTGTCGGCCAACTGGATGGCGGCCTGCGGCCAGCCGGGCCAGGACGCCGCACTGTTCGACACCGTCAAAGCGGTCGGCATGGAACTGTGCCCGGCGCTGGGTGTGTCGATCCCGGTCGGCAAGGATTCGCTGTCGATGCGCACGACGTGGAACGACGACGGCGCCGCCAAGGCCGTGATCTCGCCGGTATCGCTGATCGTTTCGGCATTCGCACCCGTGGCCGATATCCGCCGCTCGCTGACGCCGCAACTGCGTACCGATGCCGGCGAGACGGCGCTGATCCTGGTCGATCTGGGCCGTGGCAAGAATCGCCTGGGCGCCTCGATCCTGGCGCAAGTCACGCAGCAGTTGGGTGACTCGGTGCCGGACGTCGATTCGCCGGACGACCTGAAAGCGCTGTTCGGCGCGATCCAGGCATTGAACAAGGACGGCAAGCTGCTTGCTTACCACGACCGCTCGGATGGCGGCCTGTTCGCGACGCTGGCCGAGATGGCCTTTGCCGGTCGCACCGGCGTGTCGGTCAACCTCGACATCCTGACGATGGAGAGCGAGCACGCGGCTGACTGGGGCGACGCCAAGAACTGGACCGGCCAGGTGGCCGAGCGCCGCAACGAAATGACGCTGCGCGCGCTGTTCAGTGAAGAACTGGGCGCTGTATTCCAGGTGCGCATGGGCGACAAGACGGCCGTCATGAACGTGCTGCGCGAAGCCGGTCTCGGTGCGTGCAGCCACATCATCGGCAAACTGAACGACCGTGGCGCGATCGAATTCACGCGCGACGCGAAAGTCATCTACAACGAAAAACGCAGCAGCCTGCACCGCCTGTGGAGCGAGACCAGCTGGCGCATCGCGCGCCTGCGCGACAATCCGGCGTGCGCGGACGCCGAATACGATCGCCTGCTGGACGAGCACGATATCGGCATGACGCCAAAGATCAGCTTCAACCTGGACGAGGATGTTGCTGCGCCGTTCATCGCGACCGGCAAGCGTCCGCGCGTGGCAATCCTGCGCGAGCAGGGCGTCAACTCGCACATCGAGACGGCCTGGGTCATGCACCAGGCGGGCTTCGCGGCCGTCGACGTGCACATGAGCGACCTGATTGCCGGCCGCGCCAAGCTGGACGATTTCCATGGCGTGATCGCCGTGGGCGGCTTCTCGTACGGCGACGTGCTGGGTGCCGGCGAAGGCTGGGCCAAGACCATCCTGTTCAATCCGCAGCTGTCGGACCAGTTCGCCCGCTTCTTCGCGCGCCAGGACACCTTCGGCCTGGGCGTCTGCAACGGCTGCCAGATGATGAGCAACCTGAAGTCGATCATCCCGGGTGCGCAGGCATGGCCGAAGTTCACCCGTAACAAGTCGGAGCAATTCGAAGCGCGCTTCGGCATGGTTGAAGTGCTGGACTCACCATCGATCTTCTTCCAGGGCATGGCCGGCACCCACGCGCCGATCGCCATCGCGCACGGCGAAGGCTTCGCCGACTTCTCGCTGACGGGCGACTACGACGCATCGATCAAGGCGATGCGCTTCGTCGACAACCGCGGCCAGGCCACCGAAACGTACCCGTTCAACCCGAACGGCTCGCCGGGTGGACTGACGTCGGTGACAACGGCCGATGGCCGCTTCACGGTCCTGATGCCACACGCCGAGCGCGTCTTCCGCGCCTCGGTGCATTCGTGGGCACCGGAATCCTGGGGCGACGAATCGCCGTGGATGCGAATGTTCCGCAACGCACGCAAGTGGGTCGGCTGATCGGCTGACTGAAATGAAAAACGCCTCCTTCGAGGCGTTTTTTTTTGCGCCGTAGCACAGCCGGCACAGCCGGGGTCAGGTCTGACATTCGGACACGACCTCAGCTTTAGCCACTTCTCAGCCGGGGGCACAGCCGGGGTCAGGTCTGACATTCGGACACGACCTCAGCTTTAGCCACTTCTCAGCCGGGGTCAGGTCTGACATTCGGACACGACCTCAGCTTTAGCCACTTCTCAGCCGGGGTCAGGTCTGACATTCGGACACGACCTCAGCTTTAGCCACTTCCAATGATGGCTTGTTCAGAGTCAGCATGGATGATGCCAGCGAAGCCGGACCGGTTGACTGTCGAGTTCGTGTCCAATTGTCAGACCTGACCCCCAGCTTTTGACCCCCAGCTTTGGTAAGTTAAATGTCGAGGTCGTGTCCGAATGTCAGACCTGACCCCGGCTTTTGAGGCTCTTGAAGTGAGTTTGGACGCGTGGGTGGCGTCGTCGCTCATCTTATGAGGCGTTGAGCACGAAGATGACGTCGTCGTTGCTTGACGGCGCAGGGCGCCAACCCAGTCGCGTGTAGAACTGCGCGGCTCTGGTGCGTGCGCCGGTGCTCAGTGTCACGCGTCTGAACCCCAGCGAGAACAGCCACCCGGATGCCGTTGCCAGCAATTCCTTGCCCAGCCCTTGTCCCTCGAAACGCGGATCGACGAACAGGGCCCAGATTGACCCGTCGATCTTGTTGGCGTAGCTGAATGCGACGATCTCGTCATCGACCAGCGCCACCCAGCCGCGACCATGCTTTTCCAGAAAATCGGCATACATCTGCGGCGTGATTCGCGTGGGGTCGCGCAAGACGTTCTCGGTCACCGCCAGGCGGATGCGGGTCATGTGCGGTATATCGTTGTACGCCGCTTCACGAAATACGGGATGCATAAACGCCAGCCTCCAAATAAAAAGAGCGCACCCTTGGGTGCGCTCTTTGCGGTCCAGCCAGGCAGCGAATTACTGCACTTTGGCTTTCTTGACCAGGGTCTCGCGATAGGCTGCCAGCTGACGCTGCTGCAGACCTTCGGTGACTTGCTGCTTGACTTCTTCCAGCGCCGGCACTTTGGCTGCGCGCACGTCTTCAAGCTTGATGACGTGGAAACCGAACTGCGATTTCACAGGCGTTTCGGTGATGGCGCCTTTTTGCAGGGCGACCATGGCCTTCGAGAACTCAGGCACGTAGGTGGCCGCGCTGGCCCAGCCCAGATCGCCGCCGTTCTGTGCGCTGCCGTCTTTCGACTGCTTGGCCAGTTCGTCGAACTTGCCGCCGGCTTTCAGCTTGGCGATGATGCCCTTGGCATCGGCTTCCGAGTCGACCAGGATGTGACGTGCGTGGTATTCCTTGTCGCCGATCAGCGCTTTCTGCTTGTCGTACTCGGCTTTGACGTCGGCATCCTTGACCGGGTTCTTCTTGACGTAGTCCGCCAGCATCGCGTTGATGATGATGCTTTGACGGGCGTTGTCGATGGCCGACTTGACGTCGGCGCGGGCGCCGATGTTCTGCTTGTCGGCTTCCTGGATCAATACTTCACGGCTGATCAGGTCTTTCTTGATCGCTTCGCGCAGGTCAGGGGAGTCCGCAGCGCGGCCCTGGGCCACGACCTGCTTGACCAGCTGGTCGACCCGAGCTTGCGGGATTGCCTTGCCATTGACGGTAGCGGCGTTCTGCGCGAGGGCAGGCACGGCAACGACTGCAATCATGGCGAACAACAGGCTGGCTGGCTTCAAAATCATCGTTGAGATCCTATATAAACTCGAAAAGTATCGCCGCAGGCGACGAATGCCGGCGTGCAGTGTGCGCGCCGGCGACAATACATCTTACTGCACCTTTGCCTTCTTGACCATTTGCTCCTGGAAGTCACGCAGCTTCTCTTGCGCGAGCGTCTCGGAGATCTGTGGCTTGACCTGCTCCATCGGTGGCAGCTTGGTCGCGCGGGTGTCGTCCAGCTTGATCACGTGGAAACCGGCATTGGTCTTGACCGGCACGTCGGTGATCGCGCCCTTGGCGAGCTTGGTGAAGCCGGCCGCGAATTCTGGCGGCATCGTGTTCGGGGTGACCCAGTCCAGATCGCCGCCGGTGTTGGCAGTGCCGGTGTCTTTCGAGGTCTTGGCGACGTCTTCGAACTTGGCGCCGCCCTTGATCTTGGCAATCGCTGCCTTGGCCTCGGCTTCGGTCGTCATCAGGATGTGGCGGACGTGGTATTCCTTGTCGCCCGTTTCTGCCTTGACCTTGTCGTAGGCGGCCTTGATCTCGGCATCGGTCACCGGGTTCTTGGCGATGTAGTCGCGGGCCAGTGCATTGACGACGATCGACTGGCGGGCGCTGTCCATCGCTTCGCGCACTTCAGGCTTCTTGTCCCAGCCTTGCTTGACAGCCTCTTGCATCAGCACTTCGCGGGCGATCAGGTCATTCTTGACGGCTTCGCGCAGCTCTGGCGAATCCTTGCCCTGGTTCTGGGCAACGACCTGCTTGACGACGGCGTCGGCGCGTGCCGAAGGAATCGCCTTGCCGTTGACCACTGCGATGTTCTGGGCAAAGGCCGGGACCGATGCGATGGCAACGAGGGCTAACAGCAGGCGAGCGGGCTTAAAGGTCATGTGTATTCCTGTGACGGGTTTTAACTGGACAAGAGAAGTTCAGGTGGTGTACTTATCTGTTCGATTGTCGGGCAAATTTCTTAAAACTGCCTGAAAACCCGCTTTCAGGTCAGCTCGGAAGGCGCGATGGCATTGATGGCCAGAGCGTGGATTTCCGCCTTGTTGATCATATCGTGCACGGCATCATACACAAGACGATGGCGCATGACCAGCTTGAGGCCTTCGAAGCGCGACGACACGATTTTGACGGAATAATGGCTGCCGCCGGAGGCCGCGCCAGCGTGGCCCGCGTGCAGGTGCGAGTCGTCGCTGATCTCGAGCAGGGTAGGGGCCAGCTCGGCTTCGAGCTGGGCGCGCATGCGTGGTTCGCGATCGCTTTTGTCTGTCAGAGTGGTCATGCGTCTTCCTCCTTGATGTATTTGTAGAGCATCATCGTTTGAATCATGATGAAGGCAAAGAAAATGGCGGTAAAGCCGAACAGCTTGAAGCTGACCCAGGCGCCGGTATCGTTATGGAAGACCACGAACGCCATCAGCAGGTTCAGCAAACCCATCGCGACGAAGAACGCCATCCAGATGTAGCCAATGCGGTTCCAGAACGGCTCGGGCAGTTTCATGTTCGGCTCCATCACCGAGCGGATCAGGTTCTTGCGATAAAACACTTGCGCGATGAACAGACCCAGTGCGAATGCCCAGTACAGGATCGTCGGCTTCCACTTGATGAACAGGTCGTCGTGGAAATAGATCGTGGCGCCGCCCGCGACGAGGATCACGCCCAGCGTCAGCCACATCGCATTGTCGACCTTGCGCCCGCGCGCCAGCAGGTAACCGACCTGGCACACGGTGGCGATGATGGCCACGGCAGTGGCCAGCAGGATCGCCGACTGTGACGGCGGCACGCCGCCGCCGGCAATCAGGGGGCCGAGATACTCGACGGCCATGCGATGCGCCCAGGCCTGGTTGCTGTCGCCATACTTATAGACGCCAAAGAACAGCAGGACCGGGAAAAAGTCGAACAGGAATTTCATCGCGCAATCACTCTCAGGCCGGGTCGAACCGCATCGAGGCGGAGTTGATGCAATAGCGCAGGCCGGTTGGCGGCGGACCGTCCGGGAACACGTGGCCCAGGTGCGCGTCGCAGACGCCGCAAATGACTTCGGTGCGCACCATGCCGTGGGTACGGTCGGTTTTCTCGATCACATTGGCCGGATCGAGTGCACGGAAGTAGCTTGGCCAGCCGCAGCCCGAGTCGAACTTGGTGTCCGATTCGAACAGTGGCGTATTGCAGCAGACGCAGCTGTAAATGCCATGCTCGTGGTGGTCCCAGAACTTGCCCGTAAAGGCGCGTTCGGTGGCCGCATGGCGCGTGACTTCGTATTCCATTGGATCGAGCTGGTTACGCCACTCGGCGTCGGTCTTGGTGACTTTGTCGGTCATGATGTGGTTTCCTCGTGTCTCGTTGGTGTGTTTATGAAGAGCAGCTCACTTCGAGATGCGCGGCCCAATCGGGCGGCAGCTCGGCGTAGGCAGCATTGTCGGGTTGTTCGTCGAACGGGCGCTCGAGCACGGCCAGCAGCTTGTGCACGCCGCTGAAATCGCCGTTCTGGGCCTGTTCGATGGCCGTCTGGGCCAGGTAGTTGCGCAGGATGTACTTGGGATTGACCAGATTCATCGCAGCGCGCCGGGTAGCGTCCACGCTGTGTTCGCTGCGCAGGCGGGTGCGGTAGATCGTGGCCCAGGCGTCGAATGAAGCGCGGTCGATGAACAGGTCGCGCAGCGGTTCATCCTGCCCGGGCGCGTCCACCTGCAGGTCGCCTAGCAGTCGGAAGAACAGCGTGAAGTCGGCGTGGTTCGCCTGCAGCAGCTCGATCGTGTCTTCGAACAGCTTGGCGTCGCCGTCCTGGCTGTCTTGCAGGCCCAGCTTGCCGTGCATCAGGATATCCATCTGACGGCCGAATTCGGGCCGATAGACGGCGAGGGCTTCTTCGGCCACCTCGGGTTCGCCGATCAGCGGCAGCAGGGCATTGCCCAGCGCATAGCAATTCCAGTGGCCGACCGGCACCTGGTTGGCATACGAATAGCGCCCGCCCTGGTCCGTGTGATTGCAGATGTGGCGCGCGTCGAACGCTTCCATGAAGCCGAACGGGCCATAGTCGAGCGTCAGGCCCAGGATCGACATATTGTCGGTATTCATGACGCCATGCATGAAGCCTACAGCCTGCCAGTGCGCAATCATGCGCGCGGTGCGGCGCGTGACTTCGGCCAGCAGCGCCGCGTAGGGATTGGCTTCACCCGCGAGTTCGGGATAGAACTGCCCGATGACGTAGTCGGCGAGCACGCGCAGCTCGTCCTGGCGGTCATGCGATGCCCAGTGCTCGAAGGAACCGAAGCGAACAAACGTCGGCGCCATGCGCGCCACGACGGCAGCCGTCTCGAGCGTTTCGCGGGCGATGCCTTGCGGCGAGCCGGTCAGGGACAGCGCGCGCGTGGTCGGGATACCCAGCGCCGCCATCGCCTCGGAACACAAAAACTCGCGGATCGACGAGCGCAGCACGGCGCGGCCGTCGCCCATGCGGGAATACGGCGTGCGCCCTGCGCCCTTGAGCTGGATTTCCATCGGGCCTGTCGGGGTAGCGATGTCGCCCAGCGTGATCGCACGCCCGTCGCCCAACTGGCCGGCCCAGACACCGAACTGGTGGCCGGAATACACGGCGGCAAGCGGTTGCGAACGCGGCGCCACCTTGTTGCCGGTGAACACCTCGACAAAATCAGGGCGCGCGAGATCCTCGACGGTCAGCCCGATCAGGGCGGCCGCAGGTTGGCTGGCCGCGATGAAATGCGGCGCAGGCAATGGCGTGGGCATCAGGCGCGTGTAAAACGCTGGCGGCAATTCGGCGAAAGAATTGTTCAGTGCAAGTTCATCGGCAGTGATGGCAGTCCTCGTTGGCGTGGTCGGCAATGAAACGATTTTACCCGACCGCGATATTACGCGTGATCGGGCACGCCGGTTCGCGCGCGTTACACCCTGTAACGACGCCGGCCGGGCAGCACCTGAGCGATGCGGCGCTGCATCATCGAATTGCATTGACGCCGCGCCGCATAGCACACGACACTTTCGACGTTGCTGCTGAGTGTTATGACCCTACGATTCCGGAGCCCACATGCCTGATTACCCGATGAGTCCCCTGCAAGGCCAGATGATGGATGCACCGTTGCTGGTTTCCGGCATCATCGAATTCGCCGCGCGCCATTATGGCGATGGCGACATCGTCTCGCGCCGCGTCGAGGGCGACCTGCACCGCTACACCTGGCGCGATGCGGCCGCCCGCTCGCGCCAGTTGGCCAATGCGCTGGACAGCCTTGGCATCGCCATGGGCGACCGGGTGGCCACGCTGGCCTGGAACGGCTACCGGCACCTGGAACTGTATTACGGCGTCTCGGGTTCCGGCGCCGTGCTGCACACGATCAATCCCCGTCTGCACGCAGAACAGATCGCCTATATCGTCAACCACGCCGACGATCAGGTGCTGTTCTTCGACCTGACCTTCCTGCCGATTGTCGCTGCGCTTGCGCGCACCTGCACGGGCGTCAAGGCCTGGGTGGCCCTGTGCGACAGCGCGGCGCTGCCACGTGACAGTGGGATTGACACGCTGCTGTGCTACGAAGACCTGATCGGCGCGCACAGCGACGACTACGCGTGGCCGCAGTTCGACGAACGCTCGGCCGCCAGCCTGTGCTACACGTCCGGCACGACCGGCAACCCGAAAGGCGCGCTGTATTCGCACCGCTCGACGGTCCTGCATGCGTATGCATCGGCCATGCCGAATGCGCTCAATGTATCGTCGCGCGACGTCGTGCTGCCGGTGGTGCCGATGTTCCATGTGAACGCGTGGGGCTTGCCGTACTCGGTGCCGCTGTCGGGCGCCAAGCTGGTGTTTCCCGGGCCGGCGCTCGATGGGCGCTCGCTGTACGACCTGTTCGAAGGCGAGGGCGTGACGTTCTCGGCGGGCGTGCCCACGGTCTGGCTGGGCCTGGTCAACCACGTGATCGAGCACGATCTGGCGTTCTCCACGTTCTGCCGCACGGTGATCGGCGGTTCTGCCTGCCCGCCGGCGCTGATGGACACGCTGATGGACCGTTTCGGCATCGAGGTCGTGCATGCCTGGGGCATGACCGAGATGTCGCCGCTGGGCACAGCGTGCACATTGAACAGCGCGCATCAGGCACTGTCACCGGAGGCGCAGCGCGCCGTGCTGCGCAAGCAGGGCCACGCCATCTATGGGGTCGACATGAAAATTGTCGACGACGCTGGCGCCGAACTGGCCTGGGATGGCGTGACGTATGGCCATCTGCTGGTGAAGGGGCCGTGGGTCGTCTCCGGCTACTTCCGCGAGGAGGGCGGCAATGTGCTGGTCGATGGCTGGTTCCCGACGGGCGACGTGGCCACCATCGACGCCGACGGTTATCTGGCGATCACGGACCGCAGCAAGGACGTGATCAAGTCCGGCGGCGAATGGATCGGCACCATCGACCTGGAAAACGTGGCGATGGCGCATCCGGCCGTGCTGCAGGCCGCCTGCATCGGCGTCGCGCACCCGAAATGGGACGAGCGCCCGCTGCTGGTGGTCGTGCGCCGGCCCGGCATGAACGTCACGCGCGACGCGTTGATCAGCTGGTTCGACGGCAAGGTCGCGCGCTGGTGGACGCCGGACGACGTCGTGTTCGCCGACAGCTTGCCCGTCGGCGGCACCGGCAAGATCCAGAAGAACCGGTTGCGCGAGACGTATGCCCGGCATCGCCTGCCATCGGCGCAGGGCAGCGAAACATAGCTGTGCGCCGCATTTCACGCCGGGCGGGTAAAGTTGTGTCACTTTTAACAATCTTCTACTCACAGGAATTCCCATGCGCCTGCTTATCGCCCTCATTTTCCCGTGGCTGACGTTCTTCACGATCGGCCGTCCGATTGCCGGCGTCATCTGCCTGATCCTGCAAATCACGCTGGTCGGCTGGCTGCCCGCCGCGATCTGGGCCGTGTATGCGCTGAACGAGTACAAGACCGACAAGAAGATCGCTGAGGCGAGCCAGCGCGGCCAATTCTGAACGGGTAATCACCAGCCTGGCGTGCCCGAATAACACGTTCGTTCGTTTCTTTGCGGTATAGTTGGAAGCTCGGTCATTCCCACTTTCAGGAGACGAAATCGACATGAGCGCCGACTACCAGGTGCACGGCAGCGTTGCCGTCATCACGCTGCACAATCCCCCCGTCAACGGCCTTGGCCTGGCGACCCGCACGGCAGCCGTTGCCGGCATCCGGCAGGCCGAAGCCGACCCGGCCGTCACAGCCATCGTGATCACCGGCGCCGGCAAGGCGTTCTCGGGCGGCGCCGACATCCGGGAATTCACGTCCCCCAAAGCGCTCACCGAGCCCACGCTGCACACGCTGATCGCGACCGCAGAAGGCGCTGCCAAGCCGGTCGTTGCCGCAATCCACAGCGTGTGCATGGGCGGCGGCCTTGAGTTGGCGCTGGGCTGCCATTACCGCGTCGCGGCGCCCGGTGCGCAGATCGCGCTGCCCGAAGTCAAGCTGGGCCTGTTGCCGGGCGCGGGCGGCACGCAGCGCCTGCCGCGCATGCTGGGCCTGGAAAAGGCCCTCGACATGATCCTTACTGGCGCGCCAGTGTTGTCAGACAAACTGGCCGGGACGGCGCTGTTCGATCGTGTTTTCGATGCGGACGTCGACCTGCTGCCGGCTGCCATTGCGTTTGCCGAATCCATTGCCGCCGTGCGCCCGCTGCCCAAAGTGCGCGACCGCGCCGTCGCCCACCCGGACGCCGCCGGCTTCCTGGCAGCGGCGCGTGCCCGCGTCGATGCGATGGCCGGGCCATTTCCGGCGCCGCGCGAGTGCGTCGAAACAGTCGCCGCGTCAGTCACGGCTGACTCGTTCGAGGCCGGTTTGCAGTTCGAGCGCGAACGCTTCATGTACCTGACCACGACGCCTGAATCGAAGGCGCTGCGCCACGCATTCTTTGCCGAGCGCGCCGCCGGCAAGGTGCCGGGTGTGCCCCCCGACACCCAACCACGCCCGATTGCCAGTGCGGCCGTGGTGGGCGCCGGCACGATGGGCGCCGGCATCGCGATGACCTTCGCCAATGCCGGCATCCCGGTGACGATCCTCGAGACGAAGCAGGAAGCGCTCAACAAGGGACTGGCGAGCATCCGCACCGTGTATGAACGCAGCGTCGCCAAGGGCAAGCTCACGGCCGACAAACTGGCGCAGCGCATGGCCTCCATCACCGGCACGCTGTCGTATGACGCGCTGGCGCAGGCTGACATCGTCGTCGAAGCGGTGTTCGAGGACATGGGCGTCAAGGAGCTGGTGTTCCGTGAACTCGACAAACTGATGAAGCCGGGCGCAATCCTGGCCACCAATACCTCGTCGCTCGACGTGAATCGCATCGCTGCATTCACGGGCCGGCCACAGGACGTGATCGGCCTGCATTTCTTCAGCCCTGCGCACGTGATGAAGCTGCTCGAAATCGTGCGCGGCGCGCAGACTGCCCCCGACGTCCTGCTCACGGCGCTGGCGCTGGCGAAAAAACTCAGGAAGACGGGTGTGGTCTCGGGCGTCTGCGACGGCTTCATTGGCAACCGCATGCTCGAGCAGTATCTGCGCCAGGCGTACGACTTGCTGGAAGAAGGCGCGCTGCCGGAACAGGTCGACCGCGCGATCGAGGCGTTCGGCTTCGCGATGGGGCCATTCCGGATGAGCGACCTGGCCGGCAACGACATCGGCTGGCATATCCGCAAGCGGCGTGCGATCGAGTCACCGGACTTTGCCTATTCGAAGCTGCCGGACCTCTTGTGCGAGCGGGGCCGCTTCGGGCAAAAGACGGGCAGCGGCTGGTACGACTACCAGGCGGGCGCGCGGGCGGCCACACTTTCCGGCACCGTCGACGCGATGGTGACGCAGTATTCGGGCGAGATTGGTGTCGCGCGCCGCGCGATTGCGGACGCTGAAATCGTCGAGCGGCTCGTGTACGCGCTGGTTAACGAGGGCGCGAAGATCCTCGAAGAAGGCATCGCACTGCGGGCATCGGACATCGACATGGTCTACCTGAGCGGCTACGGCTTCCCGCTGCACCGTGGCGGGCCGATGCTGTATGCCGACATGGTCGGGTTGCCGGCCGTGCTGGCGGCAATCGAAGGCTTTGCGCGCGGGCGCAATGGGGAGGCGTGGACGCCAGCGCCGCTGCTGGTGCAACTGGCCGCGGCGAATGGCGCGTTCAACGCCTGAAGATAAAACGGCTTGATGCGTGGACGGCGCTGCCTTCCACGCATCAAGCAGACAACAAAACGACTAGTCGTTCGCGTAGATATTGTTGTCCTTGGTCTCCCGCACGAACAGCGCGCCGATCACGAACGTGGTCATGGCGATGATGATCGGGTACCACAGGCCGTAATAGATATCACCCTTGAACGCCACCAGTGCAAACGCCGTCGTCGGCAGCAGCCCGCCGAACCAGCCATTCCCGATGTGATACGGCAGCGACATCGACGTGTAGCGGATCCGGGTCGGGAACATCTCGACCAGCATCGCCGCGATCGGGCCATACACCATCGTCACGTACAGCACGAGGATGAACAGCAGCACGACCAGCATCGGCTTGTTGATCGCGGCCGGATCGGCTTTCTCCGGATAACCGGCGCTGGCCAGCGCCCCGTTGACCTCTTTCTTGAGCGCCGCTTCGCTGGCCTTGGAGGCATCGTTGAAGTTCAGGTTATCCGGCGTCATGACGGCGTTGAACGACTTGAACTCCGTCGTGCCGATCTTGATCGTGGCGACGGTGCCGGCTGGCGCATCGATGCGGTTGTAGCTGACCGAGGCGGCCGTCAGCATGCGCGTGGCGATATCGCACGATGACGGGAACTTGCGCGTGCCGGTCGCATCGATCTGGAAGCTGCAGGTCGCTGGATCGGCCACGACGAACACGGGCGCGGTGCGCAGCGCCGTTTCCAGTGCCGGATTGCCGTAGTGCGTGATGGCCTTGAAGATCGGGAAGTAGGTCGCCGCCGCAATCGCGCAGCCGCCCAGAATGATCCACTTGCGGCCGATCTTGTCCGACAGCGCGCCAAAGATGATGAAGAACGGCGTGGCCAACAGCAGGGCGATCGCGATCAGGATGTTGGCCGTCGGGTCGGCAATCTTGAGCGTCTTGGTCAGGAAGAACAGCGCGTAGAACTGGCCCGTGTACCAGACCACGGCCTGGCCCATCGTCAGGCCGAGCAGCGCCAGCAGAGCGATTTTGGCGTTCTTCGGTTTCAAAAAGGCTTCGGACAGCGGCGCTTTCGACGTCTTGCCTTCGGCCTTCATCTTGGCAAACGCCGGCGACTCGTTCATCGACAGCCGGATCCAGACCGAAATCCCGAGCAGCACGACCGAGATCAGGAACGGAATGCGCCAGCCCCAGGCCTGGAATTCTTCTTCGCCGATCAGCGTGCGGGTACCGAGGATGACGAGCAGCGACAGGAACAGGCCGATCGTCGCGGTGGTCTGGATGAACGCCGTGAACAGGCCGCGCTTGCCGTGTGGCGCATGCTCGGCCACGTAGGTTGCCGCGCCGCCGTACTCGCCGCCCAGCGCCAGGCCCTGCAGGATGCGCAGCGTGACGAGAATGATCGGCGCGGCGATGCCGATCTGTGCGTAACTGGGCAGGATGCCGACGAGGAAGGTAGACGCGCCCATCAGCAGGATCGTGATCAGGAACGTGTACTTGCGGCCGATCATGTCGCCCAGGCGGCCGAACACGAGTGCACCGAACGGGCGCACGATGAAGCCGGCGGCAAAGGCCAGCAGTGCAAAGATGAAGGTAGTGTTGGGGTCGCCAATGAAGAACTGCTTGGCGATGATCGTGGCGAGCGAGCCGTACAGGTAAAAATCGTACCATTCGAACACGGTGCCGAGCGAGGAAGCAGCAATGACCTTGCGCTCTTCCTTGGTCAGGCCGGCGGTGGTGGTGGGAGGTGGTACGGCGCCGACAGTGTTGCCGGGTGTGATGGCCATGGGTGGTCTCCGTTCATTGTTTTGTGTTTAAGCGGAAAGGCTGATTGTTGGTCAGCCAACCCAATGTGCGCCTCGAACCTTACGCGAATCTTGCAAAAAGGGTGGCCGGATCCCCTTGGTGTAAATATGTTTTTTGTACGGTTTTGGCGAACGGTCATGCGGTCGCTATACTGGTTGCGAAGGGCAGGCAATGCTGCCCACGATGCATACAACAGGAGAACGAATGATCAAGCACATCGTCATGTGGAAGCTGAAGGAAGAGGCCGAAGGCGCGGACCGCGCAACCAATGCACGCGAGATGAAACGCCGGCTCGAAGAATGCGCCGCGATCGTCCCCGGCATCATCACGTTCGAAGTCACACTGGCCCAGCCCGACCTCGAAGCGACCTACGATATCGTGCTGTATTCCGAATTTGCCGACCGCGCAGCGCTGGCGGCGTATGTCGCCCACCCGGTGCACCAGGCTGTGATGCCCTTCATCGGCGCGATCCGCGAAGGCCGCCAGTGCATGGATTACGAAGTCTGACCCCGCCGTTCTGACCGGAGGCCATATGCGCACCACGCAGCAACTGTTTTCACTGGAGGGCAAGACCGCCATCGTCACCGGCGGCTCGCGCGGGCTCGGCCTGCAGATGGCGCAGGCGCTGGGCGAGCAGGGCGCGCGCCTGATCCTCACGTCGCGCAAGCAGGAAGAACTCGACGCCGCCGTCGCCCGGCTGCACGATCTGGGCATCGAGGCGAGCTGCTTTGCGGGCGACCTGTCCGACCCGGCGCACGCAACAAGTCTGGTCGAGACGGCCTTGGCGCGCCTGGGTCACGTCGATATCCTGATCAACAATGCCGGCGCTACCTGGGGCGCACCGGCCGAGGATTATCCGCTCGAGGCGTGGGACAAGGTCATGAACCTGAACGTGCGCTCGGTATTCCTCGTGGCGCAGGCGGTCGGCAAGCTGTCGATGATCCCACGCCGCTACGGGCGCATCGTCAATATCGCGTCGATTGCCGGCCTGTCGGGCAACCCACCGCACGCCATGCAGACCATTGCCTACAACACGTCCAAGGGTGCGGTGGTCAACTTCACGCGCACGCTGGCAGGCGAATGGGGCCGCCATGGCATCACGGTCAATGCGATCGCGCCCGGCTTTTTCCCATCGAAGATGACCAAGGGCGTGCTGGCCGCCTACGGCGCCGAAGGCCTGGCAGCCGCTGCGCCGCTGGGCCGGTTGGGCGACGACGAAGACCTGAAAGGCGCGGTGGTGCTGTTTGCCTCCGACGCCGGCAAGCACATCACGGGACAAATACTGGCGGTCGATGGCGGCGTGACTGCTGTCTGACGGTTGTCTCAACGTTCGGTCAAAGGACAAGACGATGGATGATTTCAAAGGCAAGGTCGCGGTCATCACGGGCGCGGCCAGTGGCATGGGCCGCGAGTTTGCCACCATGGCGGCCAGCCTGGGCATGAAGCTGGTGCTGGGCGACGTGCAGCGCAAGCCGCTCGAGAAAGCTGCCGAGGAATTGATGGACGGCGGCGCCGAGGTCATCGCGATGGTGTGCGATGTGCGCAAGAGCGCGCACGTGCAGGAGCTGGCCGATTCGGCGATGGCGCGCTTCGGCGCGGTGCACCTGGTGTTCAACAATGCGGGCGTTGGCGCTGGTGGCCTGATCTGGGAAAATTCGAAGGAAGACTGGGAGTGGGTGCTGGGCGTGAACCTGTACGGCGTCGTCAACGGCGTGCGCGCGTTCATCCCGGTGATGCTGGAATGCGCGGCCAAGGATCCTGCGTACCGGGGCTATGTCGTCAACACGGCGTCGATGGCGGGGCTGATCAATTCACCGGCTCTGGGCCTGTACAACGTGTCCAAGCATGCGGTGGTGGCCCTGACCGAAACGCTGTATCACGACCTCAAGCTGGTCGATGCGCCGATCGGCACGTCGGTGCTGTGCCCGTACTTCATCCCGACGCAGATCGCGCAGTCGCACCGGCACCGGCCGGACGAACTGCGCACCGACGAGATCATGACGGCCAGCCAGCTGGCGGCGCAGGCACTGACCGAGAAAGCCGTCGGCTCGGGCAAGGTGTCCGCGGCGCAGGTGGCGCAACTGACGTTCGATGCCATCCGCGCCGAGCGCTTTTATGTATTCTCGCATCCGCAGGCGCTGGGCACCGTGGCCGAGCATGCCGATGCGCTCGTACATGGCCGGCAGCCGCCGGACCCGTATGCGGCCACGCCGCACCTTCGCGACATCCTGAAGGCGGGCCTGAAGGGCCGCCGCTAAGCGGCCAAACGTTTACTGCGTCAGGCTTCGACCTGCTCGCCCGGCACCACGACGCGCTCGTGCAGGTCGGGCGCGCCGTTGAGGTACAGCTTGACGACCGTCGACGTGCGCGTGCCGTACTCCTCGGACTCGATGCAGACCGACGACAGCATCCGCTCCATCTCGAGTGGCACGCCCGTCTCGGGTAACCGCAGATCGGGTGCACGGGTCGTGTCGGCCAGCATTTCAAAGTACGCGTCTTCCGGCGCGCCCTGGCACAAGAGGCTCGCGAACTGCGCTTTCGTGCGCAGCACCTTGGGCCACGGCGCGTCGAGCAGGCCGTTCGAGATGCCGTAGATCCGGCCACGCTCGAGCGGCTGCCCGTTGCGCGGGTCGTGTTGCCCGCGGTTGGAGTACCAGTACAGCGTCTCGCCGTCGCCCAGCACCAGGTTGTAGCCGTTGTAGTGGTCCGGCTGCGCCGCGAGCTGCGCGACGTAGGCGCCGGCATCGAGCTCGCCCGCCAGGTAGTCGGCCACCAGCGCGCCCCGTGTCGGCGCATCGGGCTGACGTTCGCCCGGGCTGCGGATATTGGTCAACGCGGCAAAGCGGGGGCCGTTGGGGCCCGTGAGTGACACGCCCATCCAGCTGCCGCCGCCTTGAAGGTCGCGTCCGGCGATCACGTGCGGATGTTCGGGCCAGGGCGCGGCGGGCAGGGCCGGGCGGTCATAGAATTCATCGCGGTTGGCGGCGGCAATAACGGGCACGCCAGGGACGACGTGCCATGCAAAGACGATCAGGCACATGGCGGCAACTCCGTAAAGACTTCGACACGGCGCGGGCCGGCGAGCAAGGATTCGAATCCGGCTTCGTCGACGGCGCGCGCGAGCGCGGCGTCAAAGCCAAAGGGGACGGACGGGTAGACTTCCATCCAGGTTTGCAGGCCATCCTGGTTGCCGGGCCTGCGCTTGAGCTGTACGCTCACGCCTTCGCTGGCGACGAGGGCTGCCTGCATCGCGCGCACCAGCGGGGCCAGTTGCGCGGTGTCGGCGTCGCGCACCTTGTAATACACGTACAGGTCGGAGACGGACAAATCGGCCATCGTCAGTCGTCGATCGCGTCGAGGCTGTACGGCATTGGCAGGAAGCTTACGCGCGCACCGGTGGCCGAACCCAGGCGCACGTCTTCCGTCAGCTGCGCCAGCTTGATTTCGACCAGCGCGTCGGCGCCGCCGATGCCGTTGGGCGCGACGTTGACGACCATGCCGCATGGCTGGCTCGGGTCGAGCAACGAAAAGACTTCGTCGCCGGCGCGTGCACCCGCGTCGTCAATACGGGCCAGCGCAGCGCGGCGCTTGATCTTGCCGAGGTACTTGGTGCGTGCGACGATTTCCTGGCCTGGATAGCAGCCCTTCTTGAAATTGACGCCACCGAGCAGCTCCAGATTGATCATCTGCGGGACGAACTGTTCCTGCGTGGCGGGGCCCACCTGCGGCTCGGCCGCGTGGATCGTCGCCAGTTGCCAGGCCTGGTCGCCGCCGACGGCGAGCTGCGTGCCCAATGCGGACAGTGCAGCACTTGCCGTCTCGGCGGACGTGAGCCACAGGTAGCGCGGCGCGCCGAACGCATCGTTCAGGCGCAGCACGGTGCCGAACGCGCCATCCGTTTTGGTCATCGGCGTGGCCGGCAGCGTTGACACGATCTGGCCGAGCGCCGCTTGTGCGCGCGCGCCGCCCAGGCCGAGCACCGTGGCGAATGGCGCCGCTTCGGTTGCATCGACAAGTTTGGCCTTCGAGCGCATGACGAACATCGACAGCCGTTTCTGCAGCGGCGCCTGGATCGCGCGCGGCAGTTGCAGATAGACGGCATCGACGTCGCGCCACATCAGGAAGCTTGCCTGCAGGCGGCCCTTCGGCGTGCAGAACCCCGCGAAGCGCACGTCCGTTGCTGTCAGGTGCTCGACGTCGTTGGTCAGTTGCGTGTGCAGGAATTTGGCAGCGTCGTCACCGCTCACGGCGATCAGGCCCTGGTCGCGTACCGTCGCGATGAAGCCGGCGGTGACGTCGTCGAGCGTGAGCTGCGGGCCAGTCTCGATGGCCTGCGCGGCGACCGCGAGCTGGTCGTGACCGGATGCTGGCGAAGGCGTGTTCTGGATGTCTGTCTGGGTCGTCATCAAAATCCGCTAATATTTAGGCAATTAGGCTTTATCATTACGGCCTCATTATAGAGTTGTGTGGAAAATCGCGCCGGGCGCGGTCCATTTCGCACGTTGACCGCGCAAAGACATGGCACTGATAAAAAAATTACTCGTTACCGGCGTCATCGTTTCCGTCGCCGCCGCCAGCGGCTTTGCCTGGTGGACTAAGCAGGCCTTGCCCGTCCCCGGTGCCCCGATTGAATTTTCGATCAACCCCGGCAGTGGCGTGGCCGCCAGCGCGCAGCAGATGGCCGCCGCCGGCGTGCCCGTCAACCCGACGCTGTTCGTGCTGCTGGCGCGCCTGACGGGCGACGCGGGCCGCATCAAGGCTGGTAGCTATGAACTCAAGCCGAACACATCGCCGCGCCGCCTGCTGTCGCAACTGGTGCGCGGCGAATTCGCGCAAGAAGCCGTGACGATCATCGAAGGCTGGAGCTTCAAGCAGATGCGCCAGGCGATCAGCAGCCACACGCGCCTGAAGCACGATACCGTCAAGCTGACCGACGCCGAACTGATGGCGAAAATCTCGACCGAGTACAAGGATCCGGAAGGCCTGTTCTTCCCCGATACCTATCTGTTCGCGAAGGGCTCGTCCGAGATCGAGATCTACCGCCGCGCGCACCAGGCCATGCTGGATCACCTGAACGAAGCTTGGGAAAAGCGCAACAAGGAGCTGCCGTACAAGACGCCGTACGAGGCGCTGATCATGGCCTCGATCGTCGAGAAGGAAACGGGGCAGAAGAGCGAACGCACGATGATTGCCGGCGTGTTCGTCAACCGCCTGCGCACCGGGATGCTGCTGCAGACCGATCCGACCGTCATCTACGGCATGGGCGACGCGTTCGTCGGCAAGATCGGCAAGAAGGACCTGCTGACCGACACGCCGTACAATACCTACACGCGCGGCGGCTTGCCGCCCACGCCGATCTCGCTGCCCGGCCTGCAATCGCTGCAGGCGGCGCTCGCGCCGGCCGAGACGCCGGCGCTGTATTTCGTCTCGCGCGGCGACGGCACCAGCCAGTTCTCCAGCAATCTGCCGGACCATAACCGCGCCGTGAATCGCTACCAGCGCGGGATCACCACCCAATGACAGAAAGTTGTTCCATGCAGGGCAAGTTCATCACGTTCGAAGGCATCGACGGCGCCGGAAAATCGACCCATATCGGTTTCGTCACCGATTTTCTTGCAACGCACGGCAAGACCGTTGTCGCCTCGCGCGAGCCGGGCGGCACGCCGCTGGGCGAAAAGCTGCGCGACGTGCTGCTGCACGAAACGATGCATCTGGAGACCGAGGCGCTGCTGATGTTCGCCAGCCGCCGCGAACATATCGCGCAGGTGATTGCGCCGCAGCTGGCGCAGGGTGACTGGGTGCTGTCGGACCGGTTCACCGATGCCAGTTTCGCGTACCAGAGCGGTGGCCGCGGCCTGTCGCGCGAGAAAATGGAAGCACTCGAGGCATGGGTGCATCCAGCGCTGCAGCCGGACCTGACGCTGCTGTTCGACGTGCCGCTCGACGTGGCGCGCGAACGGCTTGCGGCCTCGCGCACGCTCGACAAGTTCGAGCGCGAGCAGGCTGAATTCTTTGGCCGGTGCCGCGCCGAGTACCTGCGCCGCGCGGCGCAGTTCCCGCAGCGCTTCGTGGTCGTCGATTCGACGCGCAGCATCGAGGCGATCCAGCGCGAACTCGCGGATGTCCTGGAGCGCCTGCTGTGACGATGTATCCGTGGCAGGGCGCCGCCTGGACGCAACTGCAGGCGCTGCGCGCGCGCATGCCGCACGCGATCCTGTTCCACGGCCCGGCCGGCACCGGCAAGGCCGATTTCATCGAAGCGTTTGCCCAGGCGCTGCTGTGCGAGAACGCCCGGCCGGACGGCCAGGCGTGCGGCGTCTGCGCATCGTGCGGCTGGTTTGCCCAGCACAACCATCCCGATTACCGCCGGGTGCGGCCCGAAGCACTCGAGGACGAACCGGGCGCGGGCGACGAGGAAGGCGACGGCGATCGGAAATCGAAGTCGACCAAGGCGCCGTCGAAAGAAATCAAGATCGAGCAGATCCGCGCGCTGGCCGACTTCATGAATATCTCGACGCACCGCCAGGGCTTGCGCGTCGTGGTGCTGTATCCGGCCGAGGCGCTCAATACACCGGCCTCGAACGCGCTGCTCAAGACGCTGGAAGAACCGCCACCGGGCACCGTGTTCCTGCTGTCGTCCAATAGCCTGGACCGGCTGCTGCCGACGATACTGTCACGCTGCCGCAAGTTTGCGCTGCCGATGCCGTCGCACGATGACGCGCTGGCGTGGCTCAACGCGCAAAGCGTGCCGGATGCCGACAGCTGGCTGCGCGAGCAGGGCGGGGCGCCGCTGGCGGCGCTGGCCGCGTCGGCACACGGCAGCCGCGAAGAACTCGACGTGCTGCTCGCGTTTCTGGCGCGCCCGGCGCCGGATGCGGCGCTGCGCGCGGCCGACAAGCTGGCCAAGGCCGAGCTGCCGGCATTGGTGGCGTGGACCCAGCGCTGGCTGTACGATGTGTTTTCGTACAAATTGTCGGGCAAGATCCGCTACTACCCGCGCTACCAGAAAGAGCTGGCGGCGCTGGCCGGCCGGGCGCAGACGAACAGCCTGCTGCGCGCGATCAAGGCCATGAACGAGCGGCGCGCAGTGGCCGATCATCCGCTGTCGGCAAAATTATTTGTCGAGGACATGCTGCTTGAGTACACTGGCTGCTGTACATGAGAGGACCACGATGAGCGCCAATCCGCCAGATGCAACCGCAGCCCAGGCCCCGCGGCCGTCCGTGCTGTCGCTGGCGATCAAGGAAAAGGCAGCGCTCTATGCGGCCTACATGCCGTTCCTGCGCAATGGCGGCATGTTCGTCCCGACCACCAAGCCCTACCAGATCGGCGACGAGATCTACCTGATCCTGGCGCTGATGGACGACCCGAACAAATACCCGATTGCCGGCACCGTCGCCTGGATCACGCCGGCGGGCGCCAATAACAACAAGGCGCAAGGCATCGGCGTGCATTTCCCGGCCGACGAATCGGGCCAGCGCGCCCGCCAGCGCATCGAAGAAATTCTCGGCGCCGCGCTGCGTTCGTCGCGCGCCACCCATACTCTGTAACTCACCAAATTTTGTAACTAACCCATCCCTGCTGCATGCCTTCCTACGTCCATCGCCTGGCACGACGCGACGACCTGCCGGTCATCGTCGATATCTATAATTCCACCATCGCCTCGCGCGACGTGACGGCCGATACCGAACCGGTATCGGTGCAGTCGCGCGAAGCCTGGTTCAACGAGCACACGCCCGACCGGCGCCCGCTGTGGGTGATCCACGATGCGCTCGATACGAGCGAGCAGCCGGCCGTCATTGGCTGGCTGTCGTACTCGAACTTCTATGGCCGGCCGGCGTATTCGGGCACGGCCGAAGTCTCGATCTATATCGCCGAAAGCGCGCGCGGCCAGGGCCTGGGGCGCTATTGCCTGGAGCTGGCGATCGCGTTCGCGCCCGAGGTCAAGGTGCACACGCTGCTGGGCTTCATCTTTGGCCACAATGCGCCGAGCCTGGCGCTGTTCGGTAAGTACGGGTTCGAGACCTGGGCCAACTTCCCGCGCGTGGCGAACCTCGATGGCATCGAGCGAGATCTGATCATTCTGGGCAAGCGGGTGGCCTGAGCGCGTAGGCTGCGCCCGTGCTGCGGCCGGGCGCCTCGCGTACAATGGCGGGATGTTTATCGATTCCCACTGCCACATCAATTTTCCGGAACTGGCCGCCCGCATGCCCGAGGTGCTGGCCAAAATGGCCGAGAACCAGGTCACGCATGCCCTGTGCGTGTCGGTCGACCTGCCGGACTTTCCGCAAGTGCTCGCGCTGGCCGAGCAGTATCCGCATATCTTTGCCTCGGTCGGCGTGCATCCCGACTACGAGGAGACCCCTGAGCCGACCGTGCAGCAGCTGGTCGACCTGGCGGACCATCCGAAGATCGTCGCCATCGGCGAGACGGGCCTGGATTACTACCGCCTCAAGGGTGACCTCGAATGGCAGCGCGAGCGATTTCGCGTGCATATCCGCGCGTCGCGTGAGACGCGTAAACCCCTGATCATCCATACGCGCGCCGCCAGCGAAGACACGATCCGCCTGATGAAGGAAGAGGGCGCCGGCACCGACGCCGGTGGCGTGGCGGGCGTGATGCATTGTTTCACCGAGTCGCTGGAAGTGGCGCAGGCGGCGATGGAGCAGGGCTTCTATATCTCGTTCTCGGGCATCGTCACGTTTAAAAGCGCCAAGGATCTGCAGGCAGTGGCGCTGGCCGTGCCGCTCGAGCGCATGCTGATCGAGACCGATTCGCCGTATCTGGCGCCGGTGCCGTTTCGTGGCCGCATGAACGAGCCAGGGTATGTGGCGCATGTGGCCGAGTACATCGCCACGCTCAAGGGCGTGTCGCTGCGCGATGTCGCGACGCAGACGAGCGGGAACTTCTTCAACCTGTTCCAGACAGCCAGGAGCTGACGCATGCGGATTGTTCGTTCGATGGTGCGCGTGTGCGCGGGCGGTGTGCTGAGTGTGGTGGCCGTCGGTGCCATCGCTGCCCAGGCGCCGAATGAAAAGCAGGTGTCGTCGTTCTTCCGCGCCGTGCAGATGGACGATGCGAGCACCGTGCGCAAGATGGTCGGCACGATCGTCAACGCCAACGAACTCAATCCGCTGGGTGGCGAGCCGGCGCTGGTACTGGCGATCCGCGAAGGCTCGACGGCGGTCGTGCAGGATCTGCTGGCGCATCCGGGCACCGACCTGGAACGCAAGGCAGTCAACGGCAACACGGCACTGATGATGGCAGCGTTCAAGCGTGATGGCGACACCGTGCGCGCGCTGCTGGACAAGGGCGCAAAGGTCAACCAGCCCGGCTGGACAGCGCTGCATTACGCAGCCGCCAGCGGCGACGCCGCGATCGCGCAACTGCTGATCGAGCGTGGCGCGAAGCTCGATGCGCTGTCGCCGCGCCCGTCCGGCGCCGTGACGCCGTTGATGATGGCGGCGCGCGAGGGACAGGATGGAATCGTGCGCCTGTTACTGGCCAAGGGCGCGAATGCGGGCCTGAAGAATACCGAAGGCTTCACCGCCGCCCAGCTGGCAAAGCAGGCCGGGCACGACAAACTGGCCGGACTGCTGTCCGGCCGGTAAAGAGTGGCGAACGGCGTCCGGATTGAATTGGACGTTATTTGCCCCTCACCTCGACAGATTGCGCGCAGGAAAGAGTATCCATAATAGTCCTACGGTCCCACAACACAGGACGACGAGGATAATCATGCTGAACGAACGCGAAATCGAAAGCTGCTACCTGGGGCAGTTCATTCCAGTCCACTACCATCACAATATGCTGATGGACCAGAACCGGATGCACAGCTTCAAGTCCGCCATCCACTACTCGGTATTCCCCGGCGCCAAGGTGCTGGAACTGGGCGGCGGCACGGGCGTGCTGTCGTTCTTCGCGGCGCAAAAAGCATCGAAAGTCTATTGCGTCGAATACAACCCTGACATGGTGCGCGAAGCGCGCCGTTTCCTGGCCATGAACCCGAACGGCCACAAAGTCGAAGTCGTCCACGCCGACGCATTCGACTACCTGCCACCGGAGCCGGTCGATGTTGTCATCTGCGAAATGATCCACGTCGGCATGCTGCGTGAAAAACAGGTCGAAGTGATCGAATCGTTCAAGCGCCGCTACCTGGCCAAATTCGGCGGCCCGCTGCCGCTGTTCATGCCGGAAGCCGTCATCATGGCTGTCCAGCCGCTCCAGCAGGAATACGATTTCGACGGCTTCTACGCCCCGATCGTCCAGTTCCAGGAAACCGGCGTCGTCCAGCCCGGCACCATCGAGCTGTCGCAGCCCGCCGTCTACAGCATCATCGACTTCGGCCAACCGGTCGACAGCCTGATCGCCTGGGAAGGCTCGGTCCTGATCGAACAGTCCGGCACCCTGAACGCCATGCGCTTCGTGACGAAAAACGTCCTGGCCATCGTGCAGGAGCAAGCCACCACGATCGACTGGCTGAACCACTACATGACGCTGCCGCTCTACGCGCCCATCACCGTCAAAGCCGGCGACCTGCTGCGCCTGTCTTTCGCCTACCGCGCCGGCGGCTCGATCCCATCCCTGCAAGCCTCGATCCAGGCCGACGTCGTCACCCAATCCGTCACCGAACAAATCCCCGAATACGCCTAACCCCCAACCAGGGTCAGTGTCGAATTGTTTGACAACTTCAGTAAATCAGTTGCTCAATAATTCTACCCTGACCCCAATTGATGGGTCATTGCTCGACGGATAGATAGGGTCAGTGTCGAATTGTTTGCCAACTTCAGTCAATCAGTTGCTCAATAATTCGACACTGACCCTAATTGTTTGGATTGAGCCTTATGGCTATTGCCTGGGCCGTTTATCGGGGTAGGCGACCGTTCGTGCCGGGGAAATGACCATGCGTCGGATGGGGGTGGCCTGTTGAAGATGGTGGCCGGTAAAGTGCCTTCATGGTCAACGTGGAGGCAATATGCTGAGTTTTCTGGTGTGGGTGCTGCTGTTGATGGTGTGCTGGCCGATTGCGTTGCTGGCGCTGCTGATCTATCCGGTCGTGTGGCTGTTGCTGCTGCCGTTCAGGCTGCTAGGGATCGGTGTCGATGCCGTGTTCAATCTGCTCAAAGCCATTGTCATGCTGCCTGCGCGGGTATTGGGGCAGCAACCGGGTCGCTGATGACGTTATGGCATGACTGAGTGTTGGGCAATTAACAGACGCGTCGAGCGCGATCTTCTACTGTGAAGATGCTCGCTTTCATTCGAAAGCAAACATTAAATAGAGGAAATAATATGCGCCTGGATATCTATCGCCGAGCTGAACATGATGGCAAGTTTTCGTACCTGGCCGTCCCGGAATCGAAAAGCATTCCTGAAGAAGCCACCAACACCGATTGGGAAGTCGAAGCCCAGGGCTACGAGGTGGAAGACAACACCGATGCGATCAAGGATTTCGACATCGAACACCTGAGCGACCAGATCGCTGAAAAAGGGTACGCGATCACGTCGGTGACGCACTAAGATTTCGCCGGCGGGCCCTCACGCCCGTCAACTCTCCTCCATCGGCAAGCGCGCAATTCGCCCCTTGCCGATGGGCCGGCATCTCTCCCTGAGAACCTGGCCCGCCCGCAACGGCCCCATAGCCGTTGTGGTATTCTGCGTCCTTGATCAAGCAAGCCAGCCACGCGATGGACTGGGATGGAGGATGGTATGAAGTGGGTTGTCGTCGGTTTTTACGTGTTATCGATCCTGCACATCCATTTCCGCGGCCGAGTCCGTCTACCGTTTCGTCGCCAGATTTTCGATCACTCGTCGTTCATGGCGCCGATCAATATCTTCATGCACAAGTTTTCGCGCGTACCCAATACGCCGTTTACACCGCTCTCCGAATTCCCCGAACTGGCCCGCCTGCAAGAGAACTGGCCGATCATCCGCGCCGAAGCCGAGAGCATGCTCGCGCTCAAAAAGATCAAGGCTGCCGAGCAGAACGATGATGCCGGTTTCAATTCCTTCTTCAAGAATGGCTGGAAGCGTTTCTACCTGAAATGGTATGACGCCAGCCACCCGTCGGCCGAGCGCCTGTGCCCGCAGACCTATGCGCTGCTGCAGTCGATCCCGTCCGTCAAGGCCGCGATGTTCGCCGAGCTGCCACCTGGCGGCAAGCTCAATCCGCACCGCGATCCGTTTGCCGGCTCGATGCGCTATCACCTGGGCCTGGCCACGCCAAACGATGACCGCTGCTTCATCGAAGTCGATGGCGAGCGCCACAGCTGGCGCGATGGCCAGGGCGTCGTGTTTGACGAAACCTATATCCACTGGGCGATCAATGGCAGCGACAGCGACCGCATCATCCTGTTCTGCGATGTCGAGCGCCCGATGCGCTATCGCTGGATGCAGAGCGTGAATCGCTGGCTCGGCCGCAACCTGATGACGGCCGCCGCATCGCCCAACGAAACGGGCGACCAGGTGGGCCTGGTCAGCAAGCTGTTCCGCATTTCGTTCTACATGGGCCAGTACCGCCGCCGTTTCAAGGCGTGGAACAAGACCGCGTACAACATCACGCGCGTGGCGCTGGTTATCGCACTGGCTGCATTCATTTACTGGATCTGACGTACGCCAACCGCGCCGATAGTCAGACGACACGTCAGAGACGACACGTCAGAGACGACACGACAAGCCATTGTAGCGAAACCGGCATCTTTGCCGATCTCGCTACAATGGCTTTTCTGTTTTCACCTATCGGAGAAGTCCATGGCAAAAGTACTGGTTCTGTATTACTCGACCTACGGTCACATTGAAACGATGGCCAATGCAATGGCGGAAGGCGCACGCGGTGCCGGTGCAACGGTCGACGTGAAGCGCGTCCCTGAAACCGTCCCCGAAGACATCGCCAAGAACGGCCACTTCAAGCTGGAGCAGTCTGCGCCCATCGCGAAGGTAGATGAGCTGGAGCACTACGACGCGATCATCATCGGCGCACCAACGCGCTACGGCCGCATGCCGAGCCAGATGGCGGCCTTCCTCGACCAGACCGGCGGCCTGTGGGCGCGTGGCGCCCTGAACGGCAAAGTCGGCGGCGCCTTCACATCGACGGCCACCCAGCACGGCGGCCAGGAAACCACGCTGTTTTCGATCATCACGAATCTGATGAACCTGGGCCTGACCATCGTCGGTCTGCCATACAGCTACCAGCAGCAGATGACGCTCGACGAAGTCGCCGGCGGCAGCCCGTACGGTGCGACGACGATTGCCGGTGGCAAGGGCGAGCGTCAGCCAAGCGAGATCGACCTGGGCGGTGCGCGCCACCAGGGCAAGCTGATCGCCGAGACCGCCGCCAAGCTGTTCGGCTGATCGGGCGGGCGCCATCACCATGACCGATCTCTCCGCATTCCCCATCACGCAACGATGGCCGGCGCAGCATCCGGACCGGCTGCAGCTGTACTCGATGCCGACGCCCAATGGGGTCAAGATTCCGATCATGCTGGAAGAGATCGGCATGCAGTACGAAGTGCACAAGGTCGACTTCGCGAAGGACGAACAGCATGCGCCGGCCTTCCTGTCGCTCAACCCGAACAACAAGATCCCGGCGATCATCGACCCGGACGGCCCCGGCGGCCAGCCGCTGCCGCTGTTCGAGTCGGGCGCCATCCTGATCTACCTGGCGGACAAGTCCGGTAAGCTCATGCCTCAGGACCCGGCCGCGCGCTATCAGGTCATCCAGTGGGTGATGTTCCAGATCGGCAGCGTGGGGCCGATGTTTGGCCAGCTCGGTTTTTTCCATAAGTTTGCCGGCAAGGACTATGAGGACAAGCGCCCCCGCGACCGCTACGCCGACGAGTCACGTCGCCTGCTGGGCGTGATCGAGGGCCAACTGGCGCAGCATGCCTGGATCGCTGGCGACGAATTCACGATCGCCGATATCGCGATCTTCCCCTGGATTAATGGCCTGCTGAATTTCTACGAAGCAGGGGATCTGGTCGGCATCGAGAACTGCCCGCACGTGTCGGCCGCGCTCGCTACATTCCTCGCGCGCCCAACCGTGCAAAAAGGGCTCAAGATCCCGGCATGATCAAGCCGGCAAATCCGCCTCAATAAGGACTGGCCGTGGGCCGTACGATCAGCTCGCTGACATCCACGTCGGCCGGCTGATCGATCGCGAACCCGATCGCCCGTGCAATGGCTTCCGGCTTGATCGCCACCTTGCGAAACTCGCGCATCGCGGCGCGCGCAGCAGAGTCCGAAATCGACTCGGCCAGGTCCGACTCCACGACGCCAGGCGACACCAGCGTGACGCGGATCGCGCCGCCGACCTCTTGCCGCAAGCCCTCGGTGATCGCTGCCACGGCGAACTTGGTCGCGCAATACACTGCCGCTGTCGGGCTGACCGCATAGGCACCGATCGACGCGATATTGATGATCTGACCACTGCCACGCGTCTGCATGCCGGGCAGCACGGCAGCAATCCCGTGCAACACGCCGCGGATATTCACGTCGATCATCTGGTTCCATTCATCGATCTTCAAAGCGTCGAGTTTCGACAGCGGCATGACGCCCGCATTATTGACGAGGACATCGATCCGGCCATGGCAGTCGAGCGCGAAGTCGGCGAACGCCGTCATGCTTTCCATGCTGGTGACGTCGAGCCGGGCGACGTCGGCAGTGCCGCCCGAAGCCCGGATCACGCTTGCCAGCGCGACCAATTGCTCGACGCGGCGCGCGCCAAGGACGACGCGGTGCCCCTGTGCGGCGAGAAAACGGGCGGTAGCTTCACCAATGCCGCTGCTGGCGCCCGTGATGAGGATGACTTTCGATGCGTGTTCCATGCTGTGCTCCCTGGTGTGTTGACAGTGGCGCAAGTATGGGCATCGGGCGTGGCGTTGCCCATGCCGAAACCTCGGCATCGATTGCACGATCCTCCGGAAATGAACAACGGCGCCCGCAGGCGCCGTTAGGTTGACAATAATAAGCCGTCAGCAGCCGGTCAGGCCCGCGGCCGCTGGCGATGGAACGTCAACGGCGTGTACGACACGGCCGATGGTGGCGGCTGCTTCAGGATGTTCGAGCGCATCGCGCCCACCACGTGCATCTCGCACGGTTTGCAGTCAAAGCGCAGCGTGTAGCGGTCTTCGCCACTGACCAGCGTCATCGGCTCGGCCTTCACCTGGCCCTGCACGCCTTGCACGCCCTTGGCCTGCTTCGGGCACAGGTTGAACGAGAAGCGCAGGCAGTGCTTGGTGATCATCAAGGAGACTTCGCCGGCTTCCTCGTGTGACTCGTACGCGGCGTCGATCAGCTGCACGCCATGCTTCTGGTAGAACGCACGCGCCTTGTCGTTGTACACGTTGGCCAGGTAGCTCAGCTGCACGTCCGGATACACCGGCGGTGGCGTGGTCGCCGACTTGCGCTCGGGCCGCTGCCAGGCCGCCAGGCGCGCCGCTTCGTGCGCCGCAATGGCGTCGCGCCGCAACGCATTGATCGCCGCGCTTGGCACGAACCACGGCTGGCTCAGCTTGAGCTCCACGTGACCGGCCTCGAACATGGTGTTGCCCAGCTTGGCCAGGCTCGAACGAAGCGAGGCATCGGCCTGCGCGGCCTGCGTCGCCGGCTGCAGGGCAATTGCTGCCGCTGCATGCGACGCGATGCCGTCCTCATCGATGATGTCCAGGCGCAGTCCATCCGGCTGTTCGCTGAGGACCAGTTCCAGCGCCACCTTGCGCTCGGACGATTTCTTGTTGAGCGTCGCTTCCCATCCGTGGTCGCGGTTGCGGTGGATGACGGTGCCGACCTTCAGGCCTGCCAGCGTCTGCATCGGCTCGTTCGGATACACGCGCCAGCGCTGGCCATCGGCCTCGTCGCCAAGCTTGTCCGCCTTGTTGGCCTGGATGCCGACGGTGTCGCGTTTGTACATATAGTTCAGGCCGTCGCCGTTGGCCATCGGCGCGCTGGTCACGACATCGAAGCTGTCGCCATTCAGGCGCGCCACGATGCCCAGCTCCACGCCCACGTACTTCGGCGAATCGAACGCGCCGATGTCGGTCAGGCGGCCCTGCGCAAAGTACTCGGTATGGCCGCGGTGGAAGTTCTTGTCGACATCCGGCGTGAACATGACGCGCGTGCGGCCGCTCGAGGCGCGCACGAATTCCGGCCGCTGGTCCAGCAGTTCGTCGAGCAGCAGACGGTAGTGGGCCGTGATGTTTTTCACGTATCCCATGTCCTTGTAGCGGCCTTCGATCTTGAACGAGCGGATGCCCGCATCGACCAGCGCGCCCAGGTTGCGGCTCTGATCGTTGTCTTTCATCGACAACAGGTGCTTGTCGAACGCAACCACGCGGCCCTGGCCATCGCTGAGCGTGTAGGGCAGGCGGCAATTCTGCGAGCAGTCGCCCCGGTTGGCCGAGCGGCCGTTGTCGGCGTGCGAGATATAGCACTGGCCCGAATACGCCACGCACAGCGCGCCGTGCACGAAGTATTCGAGCGGGGTGTCGGTCACCTGGTGGATCTTGCGGATCTGCTCGACCGTCAATTCGCGCGCCAGCACCAGTTGCGAAAAACCGACGTCGGCGAGGAATTTCGCTTTCTCTGGCCCACGAATATCGCACTGGGTACTGGCATGCAACTGGATCGGGGGCAGGTCGAGCTCGAGCAAGCCCATGTCCTGGATGATCAGCGCATCGACGCCGGCCTCGTACAGCTGCCAGATCTGCTTGCGTGCCAGCTCGAGTTCACTGTCGTGCATGATCGTGTTCATGGTCACGAAGATGCGCGCCCGGTAGGCGTGCGCGAACTGCACCAGCCCGGCGATGTCCTCGAGCGGGTTGCTGGCATTGTGCCGCGCCCCGAATGCCGGGCCGCCGATATAGACGGCATCGGCGCCGTGCAGGATCGCCTCGCGCCCGATCTCGGCGGTTTTGGCGGGCGACAGCAGTTCAAGCTCGTGGGCTAGCAATGACATGGGGAATCCTTCGATGCGAAGACCGGGATTATAGCCAGTCGGCGCGCTGCCGTCATGTGCCGCGACGTTGCAGCGCCGGTCGACGCGAGAGGATGTTAGCGCAATCCCAAGCGTTGCTGTGCTAACATCAAGCCCATTTCCCTGGCCTTGAAAACAATCCTGACATGAGTAAAGTGACGCTCGACAGCATCCGTGAAGCAATGGAACACGGTAAGCCAACGATGGTGGACGTCGCCAAACTGGCCGGCGTGTCCGCCATGACGGTCTCGCGCGTCATGAACGGGAAAACCCTGGTGCGTGAGAGCACCCGGCGCAAAGTTGCCGATGCGGTCGCTGCACTGAACTATACGCCGAACCAGGAAGCGCGCAATCTGGCCGGTTCCAAGCCGATTCGCGTCGGTTTCTTGTACAGCAACCCGAGTGCCGCCTACCTGAGCGAATTTCTCGTCGGCCTGCTGAACCAGTCGGGCCTGAACAACGTGCAATTGTTCGTCGAGAAGTGCGAAGCGGGCAACCACGAAACCGAACACACGCAGCGCCTGATCGACAACGGGCTCGATGGCGTGATCCTGCCGCCACCCCTGTGCGACAGCGAAGCCGTGCTGGGTTGCGTGGAACGCGCCGGCATTCCCGCCGTCGTCGTTGCCTGCGGTTCGCCCGCACCGGGCCTGGGCGCCGTCAGCATCGACGACTACGATGCCGCCCACTACATGACGCGCCACCTGATCGCCCTCGGCCACCAGCGCATCGGCTTCATCGTCGGCCACCCGAACCAGAGCGCCAGCGCGCGCCGTCTCGACGGCTACCGCGCCGCGATCGCGGAAATGAACGCCGATGCAGCCGATGAACTGGTGGTGCAGGGGATGTTCACCTACCGCTCGGGCCTGGACGCGGCCGAGCAGTTGCTCGCGCTCGCCGAGCGACCGACGGCGATCTTCGCCAGCAACGATGACATGGCTGCCGCCACGGTCGCTGTCGCGCACCGCCTGGCGCTGGACGTGCCGGGCGACCTCACCGTGACCGGCTTCGACGATACCGCGCTGGCCACGACCATCTGGCCCGAACTGACGACGGTGCGCCAGCCGATTGCCGAGATGGCGCGTGAAGCGGTGCAGGCGCTGGTGCGGCGTGTGCGCGCAATGCGCGAAGAAGAACCGGCCGAGCCGGAGCAGACGCGGATGGACTTCGTTCTGGTGCGGCGCCAGTCCGACGCCGCGCCACGCGTGCGCCCGCCAGCACGCCTGCCTGCTGCTGCGCGGACCGTCTGATCAAGATGCCGTGCTGGTCCCGCTGTGGGCCGGGACCAGCGCGCAGCACGGATTTCTGTACCCGTCCCTCCCGCCTGCAAGCTTTCCAATAATTCGTTGACAACCATCCGAGCAGAAGTTTAGACTGCAATGGTTGCGCTAACAATTCTGTTAAAGGATTGTTGTGACGCACATTAAAATAATCAAAAAGCATCAGGAGACGACCATGCCAGACCCGCACACCCGGCTGCCCGCCGGCGTGGCTGCAGCCACGCTGCGCCGCGCGCCTTCCCGTCACACCTCCTGAGTACCGGTCTGTCCCGGTTGCCCGCGCCACGCTGCCTTGCATCCGTCTGCGCGCCCGCCAAGACCCATCACCACGAACGAGAGAGAACATGACCGCATCTTCGCTACCCGATGACATCGCGTCGGCCCTGCTGGTTGGCCGCGTCTGGCGCCCGGCGCCGATCGACGGCCCGGCAGTCGTCGCCGTGCGCGCCGGCCGCCTGATCGACATCACCCACCACGCGGCCACCGTCGCCGACCTGTTCGAGCGCGATGCCGCCGACATGCTGGCGATCGTCAGGAGCGCGGCGGGCGAGGACCTGGGCGACGCTGCCAGCCTGCTGCAGGCCGCGCTGGACGGTGGCCTGGGCGAGGGCGGCGTCGGGCTGCTCGCGCCATGCGACCTGCAGGCCATCAAGGCCGCCGGCGTGACGTTTGCCGTCAGCCTGCTCGAGCGCGTCATCGAAGAACAGGCCAAGGGCGATCCTGCCCGCGCCTCTGCCTTGCGCACGGAACTGCAGGCGACCATCGGCACCAACCTGGCCGAGATGGTGCCGGGTTCCAGCGCCGCGATGCGCCTGAAAACGGAGCTGAGCGCGCGCGGCCTGTGGTCGCAGTACATGGAAGTGGGCATCGGCCCGGACGCCGAAGTCTTTACCAAATCGCAGCCGATGTCGTCGCTGGGCCATGGCGCGGTGGTCGGCCTGCACCCGTCGTCGCACTGGAACAACCCGGAACCCGAGATCGTGCTGGCCGTGAACAGCCGCGCCGAAATCGTTGGCGCCGCACTGGGCAACGACGTCAACCTGCGCGACATTGAAGGGCGCAGCGCGCTCCTGCTGGGCAAGGCCAAGGACAACAACGGCTCGTGCGCCATCGGCCCGTTCGTGCGCCTCTTCGACGGCGACTTCACGCTCGACACGCTGCGGGGCTGCGAAGTGGGCATGCTGATCGAGGGCGCGGACGACGGCTTCACGCTGGCCGGCTCTAGCCGCATGCGCGAGATCAGCCGCGACCCGCTCGATCTGGTGGCCCAGACCTGCGGCGCGCATCACCAGTATCCGGATGGCTTCATGCTGTTTCTGGGGACGATGTTCTCGCCGATCAAGGACCGCGGCGCGGCCGGTGGCGGCTTTACGCACCACCCGGGCGACAAGGTCACCATCTCGACCCCGGCGCTGGGCGCCCTGGTCAACACGGTCGGCCGCAGCGACACCATTACGCCATGGACCTTCGGCGTGCGCGCGCTGTACCAGAACCTGGCCCGGCGCGACCTGCTGGCAGGCCGTCCAGCATGACCCCTCCTGACGGCGCGCTGCACGTTTCGCTTTCCGATCCGCTTCAAGATAACCACGAGTTCACGATGCACGATTCAACACCAGATTCCACCCCCGCCGCGCTGGTCTACGCGACCTATCCCGACCTGCGCGACAAGCGCGTCGTCATCACCGGTGGCGGCACCGGCATCGGCAGCGAACTGGTGACGGCATTTGCCGGTCAGGGCGCGCAGGTCTGGTTCCTCGACATCGCCAGGGAAGCATCGACGGCGCTGGCCGACGCGCTGGCCGGTTCCGCGCACAAGCCACGCTTTTTGCCGTGCGACCTGACCGACCTCGATGCGCTGGCCGCGACCTTTGCCGCCATCGAAGCCGAGGCTGGTGGCATCGACATCCTGCTCAATAACGCCGCCAACGACGACCGCCACGGCATCGACGACGTCACGCCCGACTACTGGGAAAGCCGGATGGCGGTCAATCTGCGCCACACGTATTTCTGCAGCCAGGCGGCGGTCGCGATGATGCGCCGCCAGGGCAGCGGCGTGATCCTCAATTTCGGCTCGATCTCGTGGTACCTCGCGTCGAACCAGCTGTCGCTGTACATGATGGCCAAGGCGGCGATCGAGGCGATGAGCCGCGGCCTGGCGCGCGACCTTGGCGCCGAGAACATCCGCGTCAATACCGTCATCCCGGGCGCCGTGCGCACGCCGCGCCAGCAGGCGCTGTGGCATACGCCGGAAGAAGAAGCGCGCATCCTGGCCGGCCAGTGCCTGCCGCAGCGCGTCGAGATGCAGGACGTGGCGGCGCTGTCGCTGTTCCTGGCCTCGAACAACGCGCGCCGCTGCAGCGGCCGCGAATACTTCGTCGACGCTGGCTGGTACGGCGCATGACCGGCGCCGTACACTGCCTGTGGGACGTCAAGGCCACGCTGGGCGAGGGCGCCTTGTGGGACGCGGTCCGGCGCAAAATCTGGTTCGTCGACATCAAGGGCCGCCGCATCCACTGCTGCGATGAAGACGGCGGTGCGCGCCAGAGCTGGGATGCGCCGTCGCAGATCGGGTTTCTCGCGCCGAGCGACGACGGCGGCATGGTGTGCGGGCTCGAAGATGGCCTGTACCGCTTTCTGGAGAACGACGGCGCGTTCGTGGCGCTGGCCCGCGTCGAAGCCGACCTGCCGGGCAACCGCTTCAACGATGGCCACGTCGATGCAGCCGGGCGCCTGTGGTTTGGCTCGATGGACAATGGCGAGAGCGAGACCACCGGCACGCTGTACCGCTTCGACGGCGCCGGCCAGCCGGCGCGCGCAATGGACGCCGGCTACATCATCACCAATGGCCCGGCCATCAGCCCGGACGCGACCACGCTGTACCACACCGACACGTTGGCACGCACCATCTACGCGTTCGACCTGGGCGCGGATGGCGCGCTCAGGGGCAAACGCCTGTTCGTCACGCACGAAGGCAGCGGCCATCCGGACGGCATGGCAGTCGACGCCGAAGGGCACCTTTGGGTAGCCGTCTTCGGCGGCTGGCGCATCGACCGCTACGATCCGCAAGGACGCAAGGTCGGTGAGGTGCGCTTCCCGTGCGCGAACATCACCAAGCCGGCCTTTGGCGGCGACGATCTGCGCACCGTGTATGCCACCACCGCGCGCAAGGGTTTGAGCGAGGCCGATCTGCTGGCGCAGCCGCTGGCCGGTGGCCTGTTCACGTTCCGCGCCGATGCGCCGGGCCTGCCGCAACATGCGTTGCACCTGTAACGCGCACTGGAGAATCACCGCATGACCAAGCAATCCACCTTCCGTTTCCGCTCGCAGGACTGGTTTGACAATCCGGAGCGGATCGACATGACGGCGCTGTACCTCGAGCGCTTCATGAACTACGGGATCACGCCCGACGAACTGCGCTCGGGCAAACCGATCATCGGCATCGCCCAGAGCGGCAGCGACATCACGCCGTGCAACCGGATCCACCTGGAACTCGTCAAGCGCGTGCGCGACGGCATCCGTGATGCCGGCGGCATCCCGATGGAATTCCCGCTGCACCCGATCTTTGAAAACTGCCGCCGCCCGACCGCTGCCCTGGACCGCAACCTGGCCTATCTGGGCCTGGTGGAGATCCTGCACGGCTATCCGATCGACGCCGTGGTGCTGACGACCGGCTGCGACAAGACCACGCCGGCCCAGCTGATGGCCGTGTCGACCGTCGACATGCCGGCCATTGTGCTGTCGGGCGGGCCGATGCTCGATGGCTGGTTCGACGGTGAACTGGTGGGGTCGGGCGCGGCGATCTGGAAGGCGCGCCGCCAGCTGGCCGCCGGCTCGATCGACGAACAGAAATTCATGAACATCGCCACCGCCTCGGCCCCCTCGGCCGGCCATTGCAACACGATGGGCACGGCCTCGACGATGAATGCCGTGGCCGAAGCGCTGGGCATGTCGCTGACCGGTTGCGCCGCGATTCCCGCGCCGTACCGTGAGCGCGGCCAGATGGCGTACGAGACGGGCCGGCGCATCGTTGGCCTGGCGATGGAAGACGTGCGCCCGTCGAACATCCTGACGCGCGACGCGTTCCTCGATGCGATCGTCGTCAACGCGGCCATCGGCGGCTCGAGCAATGCGCAGCCGCACATCATGGCCATGGCGCGCCATGCGGGCGTGGAGATCACGACCGAGGACTGGATGACCTACGGTTACGAAGTGCCGCTGCTGCTGAACATGCAGCCTGCCGGCAAATACCTGGGCGAGCGCTTCCACCGCGCGGGCGGCGTGCCGGCCGTGATGTGGGAACTCGATCAGGCGGGCCTGTTGCGCTCGGACCGTTTGACGGTGACCGGCAAAACGCTGGCCCAGAACATCGACATGCACCAGACGATGGACCGCGAGATGATCCGCCCGTTCGCCGATCCGCTAAAAGAAAACGCGGGCTTCCTGGTCCTGAAGGGCAACCTGTTCGATTTCGCGATCATGAAGACGAGCGTGATTTCACCGAGCTTTCGCGAACGCTACCTGGCCACGCCGGGCGCCGAGAACTGCTTTGAGTGCAAGGTCGTCGTGTTCGACGGCTCGGACGATTACCATGCGCGCATCAATGACCCTGAACTGGGTATCGACGAGCACACGATGCTGGTGATTCGCGGCGCCGGTCCGATCGGCTGGCCCGGTTCGGCCGAAGTCGTCAACATGCAACCGCCCGATGCGCTGATCAAGCGCGGCATCAACAACCTGCCGACGCTGGGCGATGGTCGCCAGTCGGGCACCTCGGACAGCCCGTCGATCCTGAATGCGTCACCCGAAAGCGCGGCCGGCGGCAATCTGGCGCTGCTGCACACGGGCGATATCGTGCGCGTCGACCTGGTGCACGGGCGCTGCGACGTGCTGCTGTCGGACGCCGAACTCGAGGCGCGCAAGCTCGATACGCCGCCAGCGATCCCGCCAAGCCAGACACCGTGGCAAGAGATCTACCGCGCGACGGTGGGCCAGCTGCACACGGGCGCCTGCATGGAACTGGCCTTGCCGTACCGGGCCGTGGCCGGCGCGATGCCGCGGCATAACCACTAAACGGCAGTTTGTACGATGACTAAAAGTGGCATTCATAGCCATTCTTGAGCAGAATGTCGGAACTTCGCCTGGACGGTACTGTCCACGCGTCGAAAATAACTGGAGACAAGCATGAAAAAACTCATCACGGCAGTCGGCATCGGTTGCGCAATGCTGTTCGCATCCGCCCCCGCCATGGCTGACGCCAAGAATCCGAAGATCGGCTTTTCGATCGACGACCTGCGCCTGGAGCGCTGGACCCGTGACCGCGACTACTTCATCGGCGCGGCCGAAAAGCTCGGCGCCAAGGTATATGTGCAGTCGGCCGACGCCAGCGAGCAGCGCCAGATCGCCCAGATCGAGAACCTGATCTCGCGCGGCGTGGACGTCCTGGTCATCGTGCCGTACAACGCGACCGTGCTGAACAACGCGATCCGCGAAGCCAAGAAAGCCAAGATCAAGGTGCTGTCGTACGACCGCCTGATCCTCAATGCCGATGTCGACGCCTACATCTCGTTCGACAACAAGGCCGTTGGCGAACTGCAGGCGCAGTCGATCGTCGCGCTCAAACCAAAAGGCAGCTACTACCTGCTGGGCGGCGCGCCGACTGACAACAACGCCAAGATCCTGCGCGAAGGCCAGATGAAGGTGCTGCAGCCGCTGATCGACAAGGGCGACATCAAGGTCGTCGGCCGCCAGTGGGTCAAGGACTGGAGCCCGTCGGAGGCGATGGCCATCATTGAAAATGCGCTGACCGCCAACGGCAACAAGATCGACGCTGTCGTGGCCTCGAACGATGCCACCGCCGGCGGCGCGATCCAGGCGCTGTCGTCGCAGAAGCTGGCCGGCAAGGTCCCGGTCTCGGGCCAGGACGCCGACCTGGCGGCCGTGCGCCGCGTGATCGCCGGCACGCAGTCGATGACGGTCTACAAACCACTGCGCAATATCGCCACCAGCGCCGCAACGCTGGCCGTACAACTGGTGCGCAACGAAAAGCCCGCCTACAACGCGCAATTGAATAACGGCTTCAAGCCCGTCAACACCATCCTGCTCAAGCCGATCCTGCTGAACCAGGCCAACGTCGACATGCTGGTCAAGGACGGCTTCTACACCCAGGGCCAGCTGGCCGGAAAATAAGCCGGCGTCACGCTGCTACAGCGTCCGCGCCTGCGGGCGCACCGGCTGGCGAGCCTCGCCGGCCGGTGGTCCAACGTCTTGAAACGAGTCTTTCGATGGCCGGCTATCTGCTTGAAATGAAGGGAATCGCCAAGCGATTCAACGGGGTGCCCGCGCTCGATGGCATCGACCTGGCGATCCGCCCGGGCGAGTGTATCGGCCTGTGCGGCGAGAACGGCGCCGGCAAATCGACGCTGATGAAGGTGCTGTCGGCCGTCTATCCGCACGGGACCTGGGAGGGCGAGATCGTGCTGGATGGCCAGCTACTCCGGGCGCGCTCGGTGCGCGAGACCGAGGACGCCGGCATCATCATCATCCACCAGGAACTGATGCTCGTGCCCGAACTGAGCGTGGCCGAGAACATCTTTCTGGGTAATGAGATCACGCTGCCCGGCGGGCGCATGGATTATCCGGCCATGAACCAGAAGGCTGCCGAGATCCTGCGCGGCCTGAAACTGCCGGATGTGAACGTGGTGCTGCCGGTGAAGCACTACGGCGGCGGGCACCAGCAGCTGATCGAGATCGGCAAGGCCCTGAACAAGAACGCGCGCCTGTTGATCCTCGACGAGCCGTCGGCATCGCTGACGGCGTCGGAGATCGCGGTCCTGCTCGACATCATCCGCGACCTGAAAAGCCGGGGCGTCGCCTGCGTCTACATCTCGCACAAGCTCGAAGAAGTCGCGGCCATCTGCGACACCGTCGTCGTCATCCGCGACGGCAAGCATATCGCCACCACGCCGATGGAAGCGATGAGCGTCGAGCGCATCATCAACCAGATGTGCGGCCGCGAGATGAGCCAGATGTATCCGTCGCTGCCGCATCCGGTGGGGGAGGTGGTCATGGAGGCGCGCCACATCACGTGCTACGACCCGGATCAGCCGGGTCGCAAGAAGGTCGACGACGTGTCGTTCCAGGTGCGGCGCGGCGAAATCCTCGGCATCGCAGGGATCGTCGGGGCCGGGCGCACGGAACTCGTGACTGCCATCTTTGGTGCGTACCCGGGCAAGCATGAAGGCGAAGTCTGGCTCGAGGGCCGCAAGGTCGATACGTCCGAACCCCTGAAAGCCATCCGCGCCGGCTTCGCGCTGGTGCCCGAAGACCGCAAGCACCACGGTATCGTGCGCGACCTGTCGGTGGGCGAGAACATCACGCTGTCGGTCCTGCCGCGCTTTTCGCACGCGAGCCGCATCGACGACCACGAAGAAGCGGGCGCCGTGAGCGAGCAAATCAGCCGGCTGGCGCTCAAGACCGCGACACCGGCGCTGGCCATCACGTCGCTTTCGGGCGGCAACCAGCAAAAGGCGGTGCTGGCCAAGATGCTGTTGACTGGCCCGAAAGTGCTGATCCTGGACGAACCGACGCGCGGCGTGGACGTCGGCGCCAAGTTCGAAATCTACAAACTGATGCTGGAACTGGCGGCGCAGGGGATCGCGATCATCATGGTCTCGTCCGAACTGGCCGAAGTCCTGGGCGTGTCCGACCGCGTGCTGGTGATGAAGGAAGGGCGCCTGAACGGCGACTTCGTCAACCAGGACCTGAACCAGGAAACGGTGCTGGCCGCCGCGCTGGGCCAGGCCGCCGCCGCGCCATCGATCCCACATCACGCATGACAACCACAATCACACAATGACCACGATGACGTTCAAACGGATTTTCACGCAGTACAAGATTCTGGCGCTGCTGGTGGCAATCGCGCTGATCTGGGCCTTCTTCAGCTGGAAGACGGACGGCGGCTTTACCTCGGCGCGCAACCTGTCGAACCTGATGCGCCAGATGTCGGTGACCGGCATCCTCGCCTGCGGTATGGTGTTCGTCATCATCGCCGGCGAAATCGACCTGTCCATCGGCTCGTTGCTGGGGCTTTTGGGCGGGATGGCCGCGGTGCTCGATGTCACGCACGGCTTGCCGCTGCCGCTGTCCATCCTCATCGTGCTTGGCGCGGGGCTGTTGTGCGGGTTTCTCAACGGGTACTTGACAGCGTATGCGGGCATACCGTCCTTCATTGTCGGCCTGGGCGGGATGCTGGCGTACCGCGGGGTCGTGCTGGGGCTGACCGGCGGCGCCACCGTGGCGCCCGTGTCGCCTGGCATGGAGCAGCTGGGCCAGGCGTACCTGCCGCCGCTGTGGGGCAGTATCCTGGGCGTGGCCCTGTTCGTGCTGACCTGCGTGCTGGTCTGGCGCCAGCGTGCGAGCCAGGCGCGCCACAAGCTGCCGGTCATTCCGATGTGGCGCTCGGCGCTGCGCGTGGTGATTGCGGGCGCCGTGCTGGCCGGACTGATCTCGACCTTCAACAGCTACGAAGGCATTCCGCTGCCGGTGCTGATCCTGCTGGTGCTGCTGGGTGTGTTCAGCTACATCGCACGGCAGACCGTGTTCGGCCGCCGCATCTACGCGGTGGGCAGCAATATGGAAGCGACGCGCCTGTCCGGCATTGACGTGCGCAAGGTGAAGCTGTGGATCTTCGGCCTGATGGGCCTGATGTGCGCGCTGGCTGGCCTGATCAACACGGCGCGCCTGGCGGCCGGTTCGCCGTCGGCCGGGGTGTCGGCCGAGCTCGACGTGATCGCTGCCTGTTTCATCGGCGGCACCTCGATGCGCGGCGGCGCCGGCACCGTGCATGGCGCCCTGGTCGGCGCCCTCGTGATGGCAAGCCTGGACAATGGCATGTCGATGCTGGATGTGGATGCGTACTGGCAAATGATCGTCAAGGGCTTGATTCTGACACTGGCCGTGTGGCTGGATGTCGCGACGCGCGGCAACACGCGTTAAGCTTCATTGGATTTATCGCTGTCAGCGCACCAATTGTCCGATGTGAGCCACGCGCTTTGGCGCGTTTTTGATCGCTGTTAAATCGGACAATCGTGCGCGCGCCATCCGCCGGATCTTTTCCTACACTCGACTGAACATGTAGCGTTTTTTGTTCAGTCGGGGGATGCGATGAAAACCCATAGTGGCGCGAGGAGAACGTTTCTAAAAACAGGTATCGGGGTCACTGTCTTACAGTGTTTTCCCGGCCTGGCGGCCGCGCAGGCGAGTAGTGGGCCGCGGCTTGAATGGAAACAGTTCAAGACCACCAATCAATATCCGGCCTTCGTCAATGCCATTGCGACGATGCGCGCCAACGCCAGTCAGGCCAGCCCCGGCTCACTGTCTTATTGGTCCAATGTGCATGTCAACACCTGTCCGCACGGCGTGCCCTATTTCATTTCATGGCACCGCGGGTATCTGTATCACTTCGAGCAGCAATTGCGTACCGTGTCCGGCAATCCGAACCTGACGCTGCCGTATTGGGACTATTACTCGTACGCGACCTTGCCAGCGGAGTTCACCGATCCGGCGCCCGGCAATCCGCTGTATGTGCCCAGGCAGAGTTCGAACGTTCGCAGCGCACTGAGCCTGGCGCCATTCGCGTCGGCGGTGCGCAATTTTCAGCGTGGCAAGAGCAACGCGTTCGAGCCGAGCATCGAAGACGTGCACAATCCCATCCATGATCTGATCGGCGGCGTCATGAGCACGATGCAGTCGCCGCTCGATCCCATCTTTTTCCTGCATCACGCCAGTGTCGACCGCTTGACGCATGCTTGGTCGCTGCTAACGGGCAAGACCATGCCCAAGTCAGCGAATCCGTATTCGTCGACCAACAGCGATGTCTATTGGGCAGGCAACCATGTGTATGCGAGCGGTCTGAGCATCGAGCGCTACAAGACCAGAATCCCCGGCTGGCTGGGCACGACATATGCGTCCAACGCTGTGCCGACGACGCTGCCACCGGTCCCTGCCGTTTCTGCGGCCCGTGCAGCGCTGCTGGAGCGGCCGCCGTTCCAGTCGTTCAGGACGGTGGCGGGGCGCCGCCTGTCGAGCACACGGCGCTCAGTGAGTGGCGTGGCGCAAGTGCCGTTCGATGAGCAATCGGTGTCGGTACTGCTGCGGCTGGGGAAAAGCGACGCGGCGGAACTTGCACGGGTCGTTGCGCTGTGCCGTGATGTTGGTGAGCTGGATTCCCGGTCCGAATCTCGTTCCGAATCTCCTTCCGATTCTTTTTCGAATTCTCGACAGATGCCGGGCACGATCAAGCTGGTGTTTGACAACCTGGCCGTCGGCACGGCCGCGAAGAAGGGCGGCTTTTTCTATGCGCTGTATCTCGACCTGCCAGCCGTGGTTGCGTCGCAGGCGGAGCGTGAGGCGTCGCTCATCGGCACGCTGGGCGCATTCCAGATCGCCGCCGCAGCGCACCACGGCACGCCACGGATCGAATTCGATGTGTCGTACTTGCTGGCGCGGCAAGACCGCGTCAATTTCAGCGAGCTCGCGTTGTCCTGGGTGCGTGTCGACGGCGATCGTCCGCCGGCCGGCAAGGCCATCCTGGCCAGCGAGATCCGGGTCGAACTCGCGTTCGTCCCGGACGATGCGCATATGTTGTCCGGAGATGCCGAGGATATCGAACGGCAGCATTTGTAGACGCAGACGCAGACGCAGACACAGACACAGACGCTGACCATGGCCGCGGTGTTGGTCCCGCAACCCTGGTCCGCGTTCGTAGTGCTTACGCAGGCAGCTCGAGCTCGCCATTGACCAGGCGGGCGATCCGCAGCGGATTGCCGTCCTTGAGCGCATCGGGCAGCAGGCCAGCCGGCACGTCCTGGTAACAAACGGGGCGCAGGAAGCGCTCGATGGCAGTCGCGCCCACCGATGTGCTGCGTGGATCGGTGGTGGCCGGGAACGGGCCGCCGTGCACCATCGCATGCGCTACCTCGACGCCGGTCGGGAAGCCATTGAACAGGATGCGGCCGACCTTGCGTTCCAGCAGCGGCAACAGAGCGCCGGCCAGTGCATGGTCGCTCGCGACTGCATGCACGGTGGCCGTCAGCTGGCCTTCCAGGTGGCGCGTCACGGCCAGCAGCTCTCCTTCATCCTGGCACGCGATCAGCAGCGAAACCGGGCCGAAGATTTCTTCTTCCAGCGCCGGATTGGCCAGGAAGGTGGCGGCGTCGCACTCGTACAGCGCCGCCTTCGCCGCGCAGCCCGCGCCTTCGCTGCTGCCGTGCGCGACGAGCGTCACGCCCGCGATACCGGCGCGCATACCCACCGCGTCCGTATAGGCAGTATGGATGCCCGCGGTGAGCATCGTGCCCGCCGGCTTGAGTTGCAGCGCTGCCGCTGCCGCAGTGCGGAACGCGTCGAGCTGCGGCCCGGCCACGCCGATCACCAGGCCCGGGTTGGTGCAGAACTGGCCGACGCCCATCGTCAGCGAGTCGACGAACGCGCCTGCCAGCGCAGCGCTGCCGGTGGCCAGCGCGCCCGGCAGCAGGTAGACCGGATTGATGCTGCTCATCTCGGCGTAGACGGGAATCGGTTCCTTGCGGCGGCTGGCGATCTGCGCCAGGGCCAGCCCGCCTGCGCGCGAACCGGTAAAGCCGACCGCACGGATCGCCGGATGGCTCACGAGGTCGCCGCCGATCATGTTGCCTTCGCCGATCAGCAGCGAGAACACGCCTTCGGGCATACCGCAGTCGAGCGCTGCCTGCAACACGGCCTTGCCGACCAGCTCGGACGTGCCCAGGTGCGCATTGTGCGCCTTGACGACGACCGGGCAGCCGGCGGCGAGCGCCGAGGCGGTATCGCCACCGGCGACGGAAAACGCGAGCGGGAAATTGCTGGCCCCGAACACGGCAACCGGGCCGACGGGAATCTTGCGCATGCGCAGGTCGGCGCGTGGCGGCGTGCGCTCGGGCAGGGCCGAGTCGAGCGTCGCTTCGAGAAACAAGCCGTCGCGCACGACCTTGGCGAACAGGCGCAACTGGCCGACGGTGCGGCCACGCTCGCCTTCGAGGCGCGCCGTCGGCAAGCCGCTTTCCTGGCTGGCGCGCTCGATCAGTGCCGGGCCCAGATCCAGGATGCGCTGCGCGATCGTTTCAAGAAAATTGGCGCGCTCTTCCAGGCTCAGCGCGCGGTACGGTTCGACGGCGGCGTCGGCCAGCAGGCAGGCCTGGGCCAGGTCGTCGGGCGAGGCAAGACCGAACGCGGGTTCGAGTTCCTGCTTCGTGCCCGGGTTGTAGGCACGTACGGTACCGGCTGCGCCGCGCACGATGCGTGCGCCGATGATCATTTCTCCGCTGATGTTCATGCAATCTCCTGTGTTGAATTCGTATAGGTCGCCAATGTTATACGCAATCATGCCTGCGTGGAGAGGTTGGGCGATATCCTGCTTCCTATCCTGTAAATTATTTGTTAGCGCGAACATTCTGCTTGCCAGCGTCGTCTGTATTGTTTAGCATGGTTTGCAGCAAGCTAATAGTCGCCACCCACAGGCGACACATAAGAACAATCAGGAGACACCATGCCTACCACGTACGCGCGCCAGCTTGGCGTGTTCGTGGGCGCGGTCGCGGCCATCGTCGTCGGGGCCGCTGCCACGGCCACGGCCACCGTCACGGACACAGCGACCGCGGCGTCATCATCCGGCGCTGAGGTATCAGCGACTGTATCGACTGCATCGACTGCATCAACCGTCGCCTATGCCTGGGACAGCGTCGCCATCGGTGGCGGTGGCTTCGTGACGGCCGTCGTGCCAAGCCGCAGCGAGCCGGACGTCGCCTATGCGCGCACCGATGTTGGCGGCGCCTACCGCTGGAGCGCAAAAGAGGGCCGCTGGTATCCGCTGCTCGACTGGGTCGGCGAAGACCAGACGGGCTTCCTGGGCATCGATGCACTCGCCGTAGATCCGCACAACGCCGGCAACATCTGGCTGCTGGCCGGTATCGCCTACCTGAACGGCGGCCGCACCGCCATCCTGCGCTCGACCGACTATGGCAAGACCTTCGACGTCGTCGATGTCACCGCCCAGTTCAAAACGCACGGCAACGGCTTCGGCCGGCAAAACGGCGAGCGGCTCGCTGTCGACCCGGGATCGAATCAATCGACGAATACACGCCTGTACCTCGGCTCACGCCGCAACGGCCTGTTTACCAGCAATGACTCGGGCAAGACCTGGCAAAGAAACGACGCGCTGCCCGTCACGACGACGCCGAACGACGTCGGCCTGAACATCGTGCTGCCCGATCCCGCCAGCGTAAAAGATGGCCACGCGCGCCGCGTGTTCGTCGGCGTCTCGCGCTTCGCCAGCGTCGGCCCCAACCTGTACCGCAGCGACGATGCCGGCGCGAGCTTCCAGCCGGTGACAGGCGGACCGGCCGGCCTGATGCCCCAGCGTGCCGCGCTCGATGGCGCAGGCAACCTGTACATCGCGTACGCCGACGGCGCCGGTCCGCATCCGGACAAGAGCGGTAACGAACCGATGCAACGGGGCCAGGTCTGGCGCTACAAGATCGCCACGGGTGCCTGGGCCGACGTCACGCCGGCCGGCTGGACGCGCCCGTTCGCCGGCATCAGCGTCGACCCGGTCAACCCGCGCCGCCTTGTCGTCTCGACCATCAACACGTTTATCCCACAAGGCGACGCCAAAGGCGACCGCATCCTGGTGTCGAACGACGCCGGCGCCACCTGGACCGACGTCATCGCGCGTGGCTTCCGGCGCGACGCCGCCGGCGTGCCGTGGCTCGAAGGGCATGCGATTCACTGGGCCGGGTCGGTCGAATTCGATCCCCGCGACTCCCGCGCGGTCTGGGTCACGTCCGGCAACGGCATCTTCCGCACCGCGAACATCGACGCCGTCCCGGCCACCTGGACGTTCACGGTCAAGGGGCTGGAAGAGACGGTGCCGCTTGGCCTGGTGAGCATGCCGGGCGCGCCGCTGGTGTCCGCCATCGGCGACTACGACGGCTTCCTGCACGACGATCCGGCGCGCCATGGCCGCATCCACAAGCCCGAAATCGGTACCACGACGGGCCTGGACGCGGCGGCGGGCCGGCCCGGCACCCTGGTGCGGGTTGGCGACGCGATGCTGGTCACGCGCGACGGTGGCGCCACCTGGAACAAGACACCGACGATGCAGGGCACGCGGGGCCAGATTGCCATCTCGGCCGATGGCGCAACGCTCGTGCACACGCCGCAGGACTCGACGACCTCGTTCCGCTCCGGCGACACGGGCGCGACCTGGACCCCGGTCGCCGGCCTGACGGGCAATCGGATGCGCGCCGTGGCCGATCCGGTGCGGGCGAACGTGTTCTACGCGTATGATGACAAGGCCCTGGTGGCCAGCAGTGACAGCGGCGCCACGTTCACGGCGCGCGCCAGTCTGCCTTCGGGCGGCTCGCGCCTAATCCGCGCGGCGCCCGAACGGGAAGGCGACTTGTGGGCCCCGCTCAAGCAGGGGGGCCTCGCGCGCTCGATCGATGGCGGCGCCAGCTTCAAGCCGGTATTCGATATCGACTATTGCGGCGCGGTCGGCTTCGGCAAGGCTGCACCGGGCAAAACGTATCCGACGGTGTTCATCTGGGGCAGTGTCAAGGGCGTGCGCGGGATCTACCGCTCGCTCGACACGGGCGCCACCTGGCAGCGCATCAACGATGACGCGCACCAGTATGGCGGCCCTGGCGACGGCCACTTCATCGTCGGTGACATGAACCGCTTCGGCGTTGTCTACATGAGCACTGCCGGACGCGGCATCGTGCACGGAAAGCCTGTTACCCAATGACCTTGAATCACACGCTGCGCGTGGCGCTTGCCGCCACCAGCCTTGGCTTCGGCCTGACCTTTGCCGGCGCCGCGCTGGCCGCTCCCGACCTCGTCTTGCGCTACCACGCGCCCGCACAGGACAACGACACCGGCTGGGAGAAGGAAGCCCTCCCGATCGGCAATGGCCGCATCGGCGCCATGCTGTTCGGCCAGCCGGGCCGCGAACACCTGCAGTTCAACGACATCACCCTCTGGACCGGCGACGACAAGACGATGGGCGCTTTTCAACCTTTCGGCGACGTGCTGGTCGACCTGCCAGCCCATGCGAGCGGTGTGACCAACTACCGCCGCACGCTCGACCTGGTGCGCGGCGTGCACACGGTCACTTACACGCACGACGGCGTGAACTACAAGCGCGAAGCCTGGGCCAGCTATCCGGCGCAGGTGATCGTGCTGCGCCTGTCGGCCGACAAGCCGGGCCGCTACACGGGCAGCGTCGCATTGACCGACCGCCACGGCGCCCACCTGGCCGTCAGCGGCAACCGCCTGTACGCGGCGGGCACGCTGGCCGGCTTCGTGCTGCCCGACCAGGCCCCGAGCACGAACGTGATGTCGTATGCGAGCCAGGTCCAGGTGCTCAACGACGGCGGCAAGCTGGCCGTCGACGGCAAGCGGATCGGCTTTGCGAATGCAAATTCGGTCACGCTGGTGTTGGGCGCCGGCACCAGCTTCGTCATGGATCCGGCGCGCCGCTTTGAAGGCGGCCATCCGCTCGCACGCGTGACGCAGCAGGTGAGCACGGCCGCCGCGCGCCCCGTCGACGAGCTGCGCGTCGAGCACGAGCGCGATCTGGGCAACCTGCTCAAGCGGGTGGAGCTCGATCTGGGCCCGACGCTCGCCGAGCGCCGCACGCTGCCGACCGACGCGCGCCTGCTGGCCTACACGCGCGAAGGGGGCGACCCGGAGCTCGAAGCGCAGTATTTCCAGTATGGCCGCTACCTGCTCACCGCCAGTTCGCGCGGCTCGCTGCCGGCCAATCTGCAGGGCCTGTGGAACAACAGCTATGCGCCGCCATGGAATGCGGACTACCACACCAACATCAACGTCCAGATGAATTACTGGCCGGCCGAGGTGACCAACCTCTCCGAACTGGCCGAACCGTTCTTCGGCTTCGTGAATGGCCTGGCGCCGGTCTGGCGTCAGCAGACGGCGCAGGAATTCAAGGGCAAGGATGGCGCGCCGATTCGCGGCTGGACACTGCGCACCGAATCAAACCCGTTTGGCGCGATGGGCTACCTGTGGAACAAGACGGGCAACGCCTGGTACGCCCAGCACTTCTGGGAACATTACGCCTTCACGCGCGACGAACGCTTCCTGCGCGAGACGGCTTATCCAATGATGAAGGAGGCTGCCGCGTTCTGGCAGGACTACCTGAAGGTGCTGCCCGACGGACGCCTGGTGGCGCCGCAAGGCTGGTCGCCCGAGCACGGCCCGGTCGAAGACGGCGTCGCCTACGACCAGCAGATCGTCTGGGACCTCTTCAACAACACGATCGAAGCGGCCGGCATCCTGGACATCGATCCCGAACTGCGCGCCGAGTTGACCAATCTGCGCGACCGCCTGGCCGGCCCGCGCATCGGCAGCTGGGGCCAGCTGCTCGAATGGCTGGACGAAAAACACGATCCGGTGCTCGATACGCCGCATGACACGCACCGCCACGTGTCGCACCTGTTCGCACTGTTCCCGGGGCGCCAGATCGGGCCTGTCAAAACGCCTGAGCTGGCCGCTGCGGCCAAACGCACGCTCGAAGCGCGCGGCGACGCCGGCACCGGCTGGTCGATGGCGTGGAAGATGGCGTTCTGGGCCCGCCTGCACGACGGCGAACGCGCCCACCGCATGCTGCGCGGCGTGCTGGCCGCGCCCGGCGCCCGCGCCGCCGAGCAGGGTGGCATCTTCTCGGAACATAACAATGCGGGCGGCACCTACCCGAACCTGCTGGACGCGCACCCGCCATTCCAGATCGACGGCAATTTCGGCGCCACCGCCGCGATGGCTGAAATGCTCGTGCAATCGCACGCGGGTGAAATCCAGGTCTTGCCCGGGTTGCCGAAAGCCTGGGCCACGGGCTCGGTCAAGGGCTTGCGCGCGCGCGGCGGCTTTGAAGTCGACATCGTCTGGCGCAAGGGACTGCTGAAGAACGTCACCGTGCGCGCCCCGTCGAACGACGGCAAGGTCAAGCTGCGCTACGGCGCATGGGTGACCGAAGTCGAGCTCAAACAAGGGCAGAGCCGCACTGTGTCTGCCTCGCTGTTCAAATAAAAAACGACACCACGAAGGAGACAACCCGCATGAAGCTGAACCAGATCGCCCGCCGCCTGACGCATCTCGCGCCACTGTGCCTGGCCTTGACGGCGCACGGCGCGCTGGCCGCGCCCGAGCTGCCGCGCCTCGAGAGCAAGGACGGCCGCCACGCCCTGATCGTCGACGGCGCGCCGTTCACGATGCTGGCGGGCCAGGCCCACAACTCCAGCAATTACCCGGCGGCGTTGCCGAAGGTCTGGGCCGCGCTGAAGGACGCGGGCGCCAATACGCTCGAGATGCCGATCGCGTGGGAGCAGATCGAACCGAAAGAGGGCAGCTTCGACTTCAGCTTCCTCGACACGCTGGTCAAGCAGGCGCGCGACAACAAGATCCGGCTCGTGATCGTCTGGTTCGGCACCTGGAAGAACACGGGGCCCGGCTACCTGCCGGAATGGGTCAAGTTCGACAACGCGCGCTTTCCGCGCATGAAGGACAAGGACGGCAAGACCGTCTACAGCCATTCGCCGTTTGGCGAAGAGACGCTGGCGCTGGACCGCCGCGCATTCGTGCGCATGATGGAGCACATCAAGAAGACCGACAGTGCGCACCGCACCGTGATCATGGTGCAGGTCGAGAACGAGGTGGGCACCTACGGCTTCGAGCGCGACTTCGGCGCGCGCGCGCAGGCCGCGTTCGCGCAGCCAGTGCCGGCCGCCGTCGTGGCGCGCCAGACGCCGAAGGTCCATGGCGTCACGAGTGGCACCTGGACCCAGGTGTATGGCGACTACGCCGCCCAGTACTTCCATTCCTGGGCGATTGCCAGCTACATCGAGTCGATCGCCAAGGCCGGCCGCGCGGTCTACGACTTGCCGATGTTCGTCAACAATGCGCTGCGCGAACCGGCGCTGGACGGCAAACCGGCAGCACTGTGGAAGGACGGCGGGGGCTTCGCCAGCGGCGGGCCAACCTATGACGTCCTCGACATTTATAAAGTGGCCGCGCCCCACATCGACTTCGCTGCGCCGGACATCTACATGCCGGAATCGAAAAAAGTCAAGGCGGTCCTCAAGTCGTTCCAGCGGCCCGACAACGCATTGATGATCCCGGAAATGGGCAACGCGCCCGGCTACGCGCGCTACGTGTACCAGGCCCTGGGCATGGGCGCGATCGGCGTGGCGCCGTTCGGCCTGGATTATGCCGACTACAGCAACTACCCACTGGGCGCCAAGCACACCGACAAGCGGATGGTCGAACCATTCGCCAAGGTGTACGGCGTGTTCGCGCCGATGACGCGCCAGTGGGCGCGCTGGGCCTTCGAAGGCCGTACCTACGGCGTGGCCGAGGGCGACGACCGCGCCGCGCAGACGGTGGCCATGAAGGGCTGGACGGCGAACGTGTCGTTCCGCGAGTTCCAGTTCGGCGAGCGCCAGTACCTGAAGGACAAGAACGAGTACCAGTCGGGCACCGAGCAGCCGGCTGGCGGCGTCGCGTTCGCGCAGATCGGCGACAACGAATTCGTCATCGTCGGCCAGCAGGCGCGCGTGAAGCTCTCCGGCAGCGGCGCCAACGACGGCAAGCCGTCGATGCTGGCACGGGTCGAAGAAGGGCGCTTCGACGCGAATGGCACATGGGTCATGGAGCGCAACTGGAATGGCGACCAGACCGATTACGGCCTGAACCTGCCGGCCACGCCGACCGTCCTCAAGGTCCGGCTGGGCACCTATACCGAGTAGGCGTAACAAGTAATAAGCACAACAAGTAATAAGCATAAAAAGTACACAACAGGAGATCGACAAATGCGTATGACACAAGTGGCGGCCGCAGTAGTGATGCTGGCGGCAACCGGGGCCGATGCAGGCACCTTCCAACAGACCGCGACCGGTATCGAGGTGCGTCCGGACAGCGGCGCCAAGGTGGTGCGGCTGAACCTCATGAGCGACAACATCGTCCAGGTGGTCAAGCTTGACCAGGCCGACAAGACGCTCACGCCATCCCTGATGACGGTCGCCAAGCCATGCGCGAGCAGCTGCGCCTTTACCGTCACGCCCGGCAAGGACTCGGTCCAGCTCAAGGCCGGCAAGATCGCCGCCACCGTGTCGCTCAAGGATGGCCAGGTCGCCTTCTTCGACGCGAACGGCAAGCGCTTCCTGGCGCAGGCTTCCGAATCGATGCAGCCCGTGAACGTGGGCGGCAAGCCGTTCGTGGCGATCAAGCAGGGCTTCAACCACGGCACGAAGGATGCGTATTACGGCCTGGGCCAGCACCAGAACAACCAGATGAACTACAACGGCGAAGACGTGCTGCTCCAGCAGCACAATATGATCGCCGCGGTGCCGTTCGTCGTGTCCGACAAGGGCTATGGCGTCCTGTGGGATAACAATTCGATTTCTCGCTTCGGTGACCAGACGCCGTACGATCTGATGTCGCGTGACCTGGTTCTGCGCGGCGTCGATGGCAAGAGCGAAGGCCTGACGGCCCGCTACTACATCGGCGGCAAACTGGCGCTGACGCGACAAGAGAAAGACATCGATTATCAGTACCTGAAGGACCTCGACGAGAACTGGCCGAAAGAGCTCGGCCCGCACAAGGACCTGAAGGACGTGCGCGTGGTCTGGGAAGGCACGATGAGCAGCGACAAGCCGGGCGTGCACAAAATGCAGCTGTACTCGTCGGACTACGCGACGCTGACCGTCGACGGCAAGCAGGTCATGGATGTCTGGCGCATGGGCTGGAACCCGTGGTACCACAACTTCGAAGTCAAGTTCGCGAAGAACAAGCCGGTCAAGCTGCACCTGGAGTGGAAGCCATCGGGCGGCATGGTCGCGATCACCCACAACAATCCGTTGCCGGCGCCGGAGCGCCATTCGCTGACGCTGTCGTCCGAGATCGCCGAAGCGATCAACTACTACGTCATCAGCGGCGACAACATGGACCGCGCGATCGCCGGCTACCGCCACCTGACCGGCCAGCAGCCGATGATGCCGAAATGGTCGTACGGCTTCTGGCAATCGCGCCAGCGCTACGAGACGCAGCAGCAGCTGCTCGATACAGTGACCGAGTACCGCAAGCGCGGCTGGCCGCTCGATAACATCGTGCAGGACTGGTTCTACTGGCCCGAAGACGGCTGGGGATCGCACGATTTCGACCAGAAGCGCTTCCCGGACCCGAAGGGCATGGTCGACGCGGTGCACAAGCAGAACGCGCGCATCATGCTGTCGGTGTGGGGCAAGTTCTACGCCAATACCGACAACTACAAGGAGCTCGAGTCCAAGGGCTATATGTGGACCAAGAACGTCGAGAATGGCTCGCGCGACTGGGTCGGCAAGGGTTACCTGAACAGCCACTACGATCCGTATACCAAGGAAGCGCGCGACATCTACTACCGCCAGCTGAAGACGAAACTGGTCGACCTGGGCTTCGACGCCTGGTGGATGGACAATACCGAGCCTGACGTTCTGTCCAACAGCCGCCTGGAAGACTTCAAGGAACTGATCGGCCCGACCGTGTATGGCGCCGGCGAAATCACGTTCAATCCGTACAGCCTGGTGAGCACGGGCGCGATGGCCGATGGCCTGGCGCGCGACCAGCCGGACAAGCGCCAGTTCATCCTGTCGCGTTCGGGCTTTGCAGGCATCCAGCGCAATTCGGTGGCGGTATGGAGCGGCGATACGGTCGGCCGCTGGAACAACCTGTTCGACCAGATCGCATCGGGCACGAACATGTCGATGTCGGGCATCCCGAACTGGACCCACGACATCGGCGGCTACGCGCAGGAAGTGCGCTACCAGACAGGCGACGTGGGCTCGGCCCAGGAAAACCGCGTCACCTCGCGCGCCGAAGCCAATCCGGAAGACATGAAGGAATGGCGTGAGCTGAACCAGCGCTGGTTCCAGTTCGGCGCCTTCACGCCGCTGTTCCGCTCGCACGGTGAAGTGGTCAAGCGCGAGATCTACAATATCGCCAATGGCGATGACACCATGCGCGACAATATGGTGTGGTACCTGAAGCTGCGCTATCGCCTGATGCCGTACATTTACACGATGGCGGCCGACACGCACTACGGTTCGGGCACGATGATGCGTGGCCTGGTGATGGACTTCCCGCACGACGAGAAGGTCAAGAACATCAAGGACCAGTACATGTTCGGCCCGTCGTTCCTGGTGGCGCCGGTGTATGCGTACAAGGCCACGTCGCGCCAGGTGTACCTGCCGGCGGGCGCGGACTGGTATGACTTCCATACGGGCGAGCGCTTCAAGGGCGGGGCCACGCGCACCGTGCAGGCACCGCGTGAGCGCATGCCGCTGTTCGTCAAGGCCGGCTCAGTTATCACGGCGGGCCCGGTGACGCAGTACGTCGACGAGAAGCCGGATGCGCCGGTCACGCTGTTCGTGTACGCGGGTGCCAATGGCGAAGCCACGCTGTACGAAGATGATGGCGTGACCAATGCCTACGAGCGTGGTGAGGCCAGCCGCATCCGGATCGCCTACGACGACAAGACAGGCGTCGTGCAGATCGGCGAGCGCGCCGGCCAGTACAAGGGCATGCCGATGAAGCGCGAGTTCAAGGTGCGCGTCATCAAGCCGGGCGTGTCGACGGCGGAGAATCTGGACGCGGCCGACAAGACCGTGGTCTATGACGGCAAGCCGGTGACCATCAAGCTGTAATCATTACGGCGCTTATCAACAGCCGGGTGCCAGCATGCACCCGGCTTTTTTCATACTGACATCCATGAAAAATCTCGCGTATTCACTTGCACTGGCCGCCTTGCTGCATCTTGCGCCCGCTGGCGCTGCCAACCAGATCGCGGCGGATCATCCTAACCTGGCCTATACGGGCCGCGTGGACATGACCGATGCGAAGGCGCCCGTTCTGAGCTGGCCCGGGACGAGCATTGCCGCCAACTTCACGGGCACCTCGCTGGCGATCGTGCTCGATGACCAGCACGGCAAAAATTACTTCAATGTGTTCATCGATGGCGACACCGCGCGGCCCGTCATCCTGCAGCTGGAGAAGGGCAGCAAGACCTATCTGGTCGCCAATGGCCTGGCAGCGGGCGCGCACCGTTTTCTGCTGACCAAACGCACCGAGGGTGAGGAGGGCGCCACCGTCTTCAAGGGCATCGAGCTCGATGACAAGGCGCCGCTGGCGCCGCCGCCCCCACGGCCGACGCGCAGGATCGAGTTCTTCGGCGATTCGATCACGAGCGGCATGGGCAACGAAGCGCCCGATGATGGGCGGGACGATCTGGGCAAGGACAAGAACAACTACCAATCGTATGCGTCAATCGCAGCGCGCCAGCTTGGCGCCGAAGCACACATCACGTCGCAGAGCGGCATCGGCGTCATGATCAGCTGGTTCCCGTTTACGATGCCGGATTTTTATGACCAGATCAATGCCGTCGGCGACAACGACAGCCGCTGGGACTTCAAGCGCTGGACGCCTGATGTCGTCGTCATCAACCTGATGCAGAACGACAGCTGGCTGATCGGGCGCGATCACAAGCTGCAGCCGGAACCGACGGATGCGCAGCGTATCGCGGCCTACCAGGCGTTCGTTGCCCGCGTGCGCGCGCTGTATCCGAACGCGTACATCGTCTGCGCGCTGGGGAGCATGGACGCAACCCGCGCCGGTTCCGTGTGGCCGGGCTACGTCAAGTCGGCGGTGGCGAACCTGCACGCATCAGGTGACGCGCGCATCGATACGCTGTTCTTCCCGTTCACTGGCTATGGGCAGCATCCGCGTGTCAAACAGCATCAGGCCAATGCGGACTTGCTGACCGCGTTCGTGCGAAAAAAACTGGGTTGGACGGGGACCAAATAACGGTGCAGTGCCTGTCATGCCACGAGTGAGAACGTCGCAGTCTCGCCTGCGCGGATCGTCGTTTGTAGATGCGTCGTTCCCGCCATGCGGGCCAGCACATGATCGAGGCAGTAGGTTGCGAGGTGGATGCGGGCCTCGTCCGGCTGGAAGTGATCCCATAGCACGCTGAATCTGAAGTCGGTATCGCGTTCGTTGCTGGTGGCAGTTGCCTGTTGCCCGGCCGATGTCGATGCCTGCACCTCGAATGCCGCATGGCGCCGTGGCCTGGCGCGAATTTCAGCGGCCATGGTGTCGGAGATCGAAAAATCGGTCTGGGTCGATGGCGGCTCGTCAGGGAACAGTTCCTCGAACGTCTTGCCGGCATCGCCATTCGCGTCACCCTGGTTCAGGTGGACGCGCACGATGTCTCCCAGCTGCACGGGATGGTCGATCAGCCAGGTCAGATGGCCGCAGCTGCCTTCGTCATAATTACCGCCCATCGCATCGACGGCCGCTTTCAACGTCCGGTCGAGCGCGCCATGCACGGATACGTTCATGAGGCGCGTTGAGGCCAGGTTGATTGTCGTGATGCGCACGTTGTTGACGTCAACAGCAATATGGGGCATGGCGCTGGTTAATTGGTGAGGTAATCAACTATAGAACGAGAAACGGGCGCGATTCGAGTCTGCGGACCCATGTCGGGTTACACAGAGCGCAAAGACTGCACCAGGTCAGTGAAAAACCGCTACCGAAATTGACGCAATAATTAAATTCAACAAACGCAATTTGTTGCGACCAGGACAATTTCTGCGTACGCTTGCGGAAAGCCCGCTATTAGCCAGTACCGGCCTGTCGCGACCAATGCTGCATTTCAGCCCGGCTGACCTGCCATGCTGGACCGAACAGCCGGGTTCCGCCGATTTGTTAGGAGAACAAATGTTAGACCCAACAATTGAGCTCTTTGACGCTGTACGGATCACGGAGTTAAGACAGCCTGTGAATTCTGACTTGGGCAAGGGCGATATTCGTAAACCAGAGGTAGGTGACGTCGCGTGGGTCATTGAGATTTACGAAAAGCCACCGGGATACGAGCTGGAATGCAGCGACAAGAATGGAATCACCGAATGGCTACATTTATTCTCGCCTGACGAGATCAAATTTGAGAAGGTTGTGAAGTTATAGCGCGCCTGTAGCCTCCGACGTCTGCTTTGAGTCGTCAGTTGCCGGCCGAGATAGCGTGTGACTTTTCCAGCATGGCAACCCGCTAAGCTAACGCAAGGGCCGAATTCGGCCAGGAGTACAAGCTCGACATTGCTATATGGCAACAATGGGAAAACACGATATGCCGGATGTACACCTAGATTTAATGCGCGACCCTGCTCGCACATTCCCATCAGTTGCAGATCCCGAACTGGTACGTAGCGCAAGGATATGGCATTGTAAGTACAAGAGCCTTGTACCCCTGAGCGCGCTGCCTAACCTGGAGGAGCTGGTGATTGCTACGTTTCCTGATGAGTCTTTCGAGTTTCTTGGGAAGCTCAGTGAACTGCACTTTCTGCAAATACTGCACATGCCGAAGATCTGCGATATCTCGCCGCTAAGCAGGCTACAACGGCTGACGACATTGTCCCTGTCGACGCTCCCGAGCTGGGACGCTTCGAGAAAAACAACAACGGTTCAGTCGCTCGATCCGTTGGCCCATCTTCCTCTGCTGACCCATTTAGAACTTTTAGGTGTATGTCCTCCGGACAAATCGCTCGTCTCACTTGAGAAGTGCAAACATCTTCAAACAGCTCGCGTATCGCAGTATCCCCGTGATGAGACGACTCGCTTCTTTAGCGCAACAGAAGTCATCAACGAGTTCAACCCCCGCCCGTTTTTCTTTTAGAGGCCAATGTCTGCAGTGGGTCTATTTCGGTCTGTCGCGGCCACTGTTGGATTTTCTACCTGGCAAACTGCTATGCTGCCTACACGGCCGGGCTGGGCCAGAAGCGGACTTTTGCTACGAACATTGAAGGAACGAAATGGGTACAGCCAACACGAAGTATGAAAAGCTGTTTGCCGTGTATGAAGACCTCACTACAGCAATCGCTGACATACACGACCCAGTTATTTCGTCCCTTTGTTCGTCATGGAAGTCCTTGAAGAGCGCCTATGAACAAGCCTTAAAGGCAGGGGTACGTAAGTCTCAAATAGCGTCCGGTTTGGAGCAAGGGTTACGCGAACTGCCGATGCTTCTGCGCAAGGTTGAGAATGGCAAACGTGCCCAAGTCTCAAAGATTCTGCACAGTTCAGTAGCCAGGAACTTCCCCGAATTCTTCAGGCAGGATGCATTGCTGCTCGCCGCAATTATCGAACGATCAAAAATCAGAAACGCGCGCGAATACTATGCAGTACGTCATCGAATTGATGAGTTGGAAGGCGACACAGGCACTCTCGATGAGTGCAATTTGCTGTACAAGCTCGTTGATCAGTTCGACTCGTAAGCGCCGCTTCAGGACAGTACCGGCCTTCGCGGCCACCGCTGGATTATCAACCTGGCCACCTGCTATGCTTAGCATAACGGCCGGGCTCGGCCAAAAGCGGACCTAAGGCCCAGTGCAGTTTCCAGACAATTACACCGTAGACGCACACATGATCCCAGCCGATTTTTTCGGATGCAAGGTAGCCGGGGTCAGGTAGCCGGGGTCAGGTCTGACATTTGGACACGAGCTCTTCCCTAAATGTAGCCGGGGTCATGTAGCCGAGGGTAGCCGGGGTCAGGTCTGACATTTGGACACGAGCTCTTCCCTAAATGTAGCCGGGGTCATGTAGCCGAGTAGCCGGGGTCAGGTCTGACATAGTAGCCGGGGTCAGGTCTGACATTTGGACACGAACTCTTCCTAGTACCTTCAACCAGGCATCGTTAAACAGGCATCTTGTTAAGCCCGTGCCTGAATGTCGGACCTGATCCCGCCGGTGTGGTCGAAGTCCTCGAAGTGCTGTACAACCCGGCCCACGCCTGAATCGATTTCCAGGAGATGCAGTTCGATGAGGTGCTGCTTTCAAGCAATACGACTCGGCCACGGACATGCCATGCGCCCCACGCGGGATTCACCCATCCGGCCACGCCGACCGATACTCCTCCCCGTGAGAGTATCGAGAACCGTTGCCTTTTCATCTTCGACTCACAGGGTCCACGCTAAATGAACACCATCGAATTCTGGTTCGATTTCGGCAGCAACTATAGTTACCTGAGCATGATGCGGATACGCGATGCAGCGGCCGCTGCCAACCTGCGTGTCGAGCTGAAGCCGTTCATGCTCGGTCCGATCTTCAAGTCGCTCGGGTGGGAGAAGTCGCCATTCGTGCTGCAGACGCTGAAAGGCAATTACGTATGGCGTGATATGGGCCGCCAGTGCGTCAAATACGGCTTGCGCTGGCAACGCCCTTCCGTATTTCCCCGTAATGCGCTACTTGCCGGGCGCATCGCACTACAGGGCAAAGGCACGTCCTGGCTTGAGGGTTTCTGTGAACAGGTCATGCTGGCCAATTTCGCGGACGACCGCGACATTGGCGACGAGGCGGTGCTGGCCGGGATTCTCGCAGGACTTGGCGCTGACAGTGCAGAGATCATCGCGGCAGCGAAAACGGATGCGTGCAAGGCCGCGCTGCGTGCGCGCACAGCCGATGCCCAGGCCCGCGGCATCTTTGGCGCACCCATGTTTTTCGTTGGCGACGAGATGTTCTGGGGGAATGACCGTCTCGAGGATGCGATCGCTTACGGAAAATAGCCGGGGTCAGGTCTGACATTTGGACACGGACTCTACCCTAGTACGTTTGAAAAGGTATCCTTCAACAGACTTCTTGTTAAGCTCGTGTCCGAATGTCAGACCTGACCCCGCTGGTGCTGTTAAGCTCGTGTCCAAATGTCAGACCTCGTATATTGAAGATACCAGCGCACCAGTAGATAATATTGTTGATGTGGCCGGTCGGGGTGACACTGTTCAGACTGAGTGCCATTGAGCACGTGGGTCAGATTGGT
>NZ_JCASIO010000009.1:0-177592 GCF_059685955.1 Telluria sp. LT2P80
ACGATCCTCGCCTTCAATAAAGCGCTTCATTTTGCATCCGTCTTGATGAGATACTGGCTTAACGTTTACCGGACGACGTCCGTTTACACGACGCTACGTTTTTACACAGCCTGGGCCGAGAACGGACCTCTGGAGTTTCACGCCTTGGTCGAAGATAACGCCCATACTCGAGCATATCGAAGAGATAGCCGCATCGGTGCCGCACTGTCCACTCTGACTGAGCTCTGTGTGTATGCTACCGTCTCGACCGACGCAAACTATCACGCACTTCCCGAATGTCACGCTAGAATGCCGGCAGAGATTTCCGCGCAGTCGCGTTGTTACCCTTACCTTAAGCACAAACATATCATGGCAAGAAAAGCCTTCTCAGCTACCGAAAGACTAGCCGTCTACACGGCCCATGGCGAGAAATGCTACCTATGCACTAAGCCGATCTACCTGAAAACTATGCAGATAGATCACATCATTCCTGATTCGCTCGAAGGTATGGTTAGGCTAGCTGAGGTACTCATCCAGCTTGGGTTGCCGTCCACCTTCAACCTGCAGTCATATGAGAACTGGCTGCCCGCGTGCGGCCCATGCAACAACTTAAAAAAAGACCAGGTATTCGAGCCTGTGCCTATCGTCTTAGTGCTGTTGAAAAAAGCCTCGGAGAAGGCATCGAAGGCTCAGGCTATAGCAGAGAAAGCCGTAAGTGAGCAGAATGTCCAAAAAGCCTTGAACACGTTGGAGCGGGTCATTCACAACGACGCTCTCTTCGGTGAGGAGATCAAGACCCAACTGGCAGCGCTACTCAGGTTCCAGAGTATCTACCGGGCTCCGGAGATGGTTGGAAAGCCCGTTCTGGTTGGCCCCGGCCTAGAACTCTTGGCTGACAAAGACGGTATCCGAATTGTTCGCGGCCCTTATGGCGTAGGCGGCGGTCCTTCCACGAACCACGTCTCACCAGCGATGCAGTGCCCAGGCTGCGGATTCGCTTACTTCAACGGCGCTCGATGCGTATCTTGCGGCCTCATGGACGATGACTAAAAGCACCTAACAAAACCCGCAACTCGCCCTATAGGCAACAACTTCATACATTGAGCCATTCCAACCGTTCGCATTTGGCCATGAGCCGCCATTCAACTGCTACATTGACTGGCTGCAACCGGCCATAGGCAGGCATTCTAATTTAAGCGTTGTCGCCATCGCTGACCACGTCTGGCGCTATTACCTGCTGTGTTCGGGCTGCGCAACCCGCAGCAATGGTCTGATGGAGGATGCCTAAAGGAAAGCAAACTGCCTAGCGTCCGGCAATGGCGGCCATGTGTGGCCGTGGTCTCGGGTGCATCTTGGGTGGCGCTCGAGCGCCTGAACCGGGGAGGCCATGGCATGCTGCTCTACCTGCAGGTTTGGTATCGTATGTTTCTTAGTGAATCGAAAACGTCTAGTTTGGACCGAAGCCGCTTGGCAGCAGGCACCCTCGGTACATGAGCGTAAGTATTATCCACCTCAAGCTTACACAGACCCGCTACGTGGATTCTGATGGCCAGATGAATCGTCCTCGCAGATGGGTTACACATGAGTTACACAGAGCACAGATAGCAAAAAGCCCAGCCATGGCGGCTGGGCTAAGTGCTTGATTTTACTGGTGCCGGCTGCCGGTTTCGAACTGGCCACCTGATGATTACAAATCAACTGCTCTACCAAATGAGCTAAGCCGGCGTGATCTTTAGAGCAAGAATTATACGCTATTTGATCCGCGTGAGGGTCGGTCGTCCACCCTTCTTCGGTGGCTCGTCATCGCCACCCGACGGCGGGGCAGACACTTCCGTATCCGGCACCACCGGCGAATCCACGCCCTTGGACGGCACCGCCGACAGCGATGGCCCCGCAGGCGCGGTACCCACTTCTGGCGCCGAACCATCCGATGACGCAGCAGGCAATGCACCCACTTCAAACGCCATCCCCTGGCCATTCTCGTTGGCATAAATCGCCAGCACATTGTGCACAGGGATGTAGATCTCGCGCGACACGCCGTTGAAGCGTGCACGGAAGTGAACTGCGTCATTATCCATCTTCAGTGCCGAGGTGGCGCCGAAGCTGATGTTCAGGATGATCTCGCCCTTGCGGACGTATTCCATCGGCACCGTCGTCGATCCATCGACCTTGACTGCGAGGTACGGCGTAAAGCCACTGTCGGTGCACCATTCGTAGATGGCGCGCAGCAGGTAGGGTTTGGTGGAGATCTCTGACATGGTGGTATGGGCTAGCAATACAGGCAAAACGGGCGTTCGCGCCAGTCTATCGGATTCGCCCGAAGAACGTCCGATTCCGGCGCGTACGGTGCGGCTGAGGACAGGGGCGGCAACAAGCCCGCCCCAGGTCCATCAACGACGCATCACTTTCTCGGACGGGGTCAGCGCCTCGATGTAGGCAGGGCGCGAGAAGATGCGCTCGGCGTACTTCATCAGCGGTGCAGCCGTCTTCGACAGTTCGATGCCGTAGTGGTCCAGGCGCCAGAGCAGCGGCGCGATGGCCACGTCGAGCATCGAGAACTCGTCACCCAGCATGTACTTGTTCTTCAGGAACAGCGGTGCCAGCGTGGTCAGACGATCGCGGATTTCGGTGCGGGCCTTGTCGTGGATCTTGTCGTTCGACTTGTTGCGCTCGCTTTCCAGCGTGTGCACGTGGACGAACAGCTCTTTTTCGAAGTTGAACAGCATCAGGCGGGCACGGGCGCGCATCAGCGGATCGGCCGGCATCAGTTGCGGATGCGGGAAGCGCTCGTCGATGTACTCGTTGATGATGTTCGATTCGTACAGGATCAGTTCGCGCTCGACCAGGATAGGCACCTGGCCGTACGGGTTCATCGTCGAAATATCTTCCGGCTTGTTGAACAGGTCGACGTCGCGCACTTCGAAGTCCATGCCCTTTTCGAACAGGACGAGGCGGCAGCGTTGGGAGAACGGGCACGTGGTGCCGGAGTAGAGAACCATCATGGTTTATAGTTCCTTAAGAAACAAAGGGGTGCAGCGCCGAGCACTCACCCCAGAGAAATGATTGCCCGTATTATAGCCAACCGGACAACGAAAGCGAATTACTTCACTTCTTTCCAGTACGATTCATTCAATCGCCAGGCCAAAAAGGCGAAAATCGTCAGGAACAGGAGCACGAATGCCCCCAATCGCTTGCGTGTTGCCTGGGCCGGCTCGGCCATCCAGACCATGTAGGCGACCAGGTCGGCCGTGGCGGTGTTGAACTCCTGCTGGCTCATGGTGCCGGGGCTCACTTGCTCGAAGCCGGTGAAGGTGTGGACCATCTTGCCGGCTTCATGCGGATCGGGCTGCTCCGTGAACTTTGCTGTACGGATCCCCTGCTGCAGCCACATCGCATGCGGCATCGCCACATTCGGCACCACCATATTGTTCCAGCCGGTCGGGCGCGTGTCGTCCTGGTAGAACGTGCGCAGATAGGTGTACAGGTAGTCGGCGCCCGAGCCGCCCGGCGACGCCTTGGCCCGCGCGATCACCGACAAATCCGGCGGTACCGCGCCGAACCAGGCCTTGGCATCGTTCGGGCGCATGGCCGTGGTCATCATGTCGCCGACCTTGTCGGCAGAAAACAACAAATTTTGCCGGATCTGGTCGTCTGTCAGGCCCAGGTCGCGCAGGCGGTTGTAGCGCATCGACGCGGCCGAGTGGCAATTGAGGCAATGGTTGACGAACAATTTGGCGCCATTTTGCAGCGACGCGAGGTCGGCGCGGTCCGGGGCGCGGTCGAGCGGGAAGCTGCCTTCGGCGGCGAATGCCAGGCCGGGCGCCAGGGCCAGGATGGCGATCAGTTTTTTCACAAGCAATGTCATGGGATGTCCTTGTGCGCGGGTCCGAAGGCGTCAGTGCGGGGTGAAGGTGACACGGGTCGGCACCGGCTTGAAGGTGCCCATCGTGCTCCACCACGGCATCAGGAGGAAGAACCCGAAGTACGCCAGCGTGCACACTTGCGAGATCAGCGTGAACGCGGCCGTCGGCAATTGCGTGCCCAGGTAGCCCAGCGTCACGAACACCACGGCAAACACCGCATACACCCACTTGTGCCAGTCCGGACGGTAGCGCAGCGAGCGGGCCGGCGAGTGGTCCAGCCATGGCATGCCGGCGATGATCATCACTGACGAGCCGAACAGCACCACGCCCCAGAACTTGGCGTCGAGCACCTGTGGCAGCATGCCGATGACCAGCAGCAGGCCGACCACGGCGATGATTGCCTTGGTCGTGAAGGCCAGGCGCGACTTGAACCAGATGAAGACGACGTAGGCCGCGACCGCTGCCATCAGCACGTACATGAAGTCGGCCGTGGTGGCGCGCAGCACCGAGTAGAACGGCGTGAAGTACCAGGTCGGCGCGATGTGCGACGGGGTTTTCATCGAGTCCGCTGGCAGGAAGTTGTTGTACTCGAGGAAATAGCCGCCCATCTCGGGCGCGAAGAACACGACCGCCGAGAACAGCAGCAGGAACACGCTCACGCCGAACAGATCCTTGGTGGTGTAGTACGGGTGCGACGGGATCGTGTCGAGCGGGTAGCCGTCCGGGCCGATGTGGTCCTTGACTTCGATGCCGTCCGGATTGTTCGAACCCACCTCGTGCAGCGCCGTCAGGTGGGCCACCACCAGGCCGATAATGACCAGGGGCAGGGCGATCACGTGGAAGGCGAAAAAGCGGTTCAGCGTGGCGTCCGACACCACGTAGTCGCCGCGGATCCACAGCGACAAATCGCTGCCGATCACGGGAATTGCGCCGAACAGGTTGACGATCACCTGCGCGCCCCAGTACGACATCTGGCCCCACGGCAGCAGGTAGCCGAAGAACGCCTCGGCCATCAGGCATAAAAAGATGCCGAAGCCGAACAGCCAGACCAGCTCGCGCGGTTTGCGGTACGAGCCGTACATGAGGCCGCGCGCCATGTGCAGGTAGACGACGATGAAGAAGGCCGACGCGCCGGTCGAGTGCATGTAGCGCACCAGCCAGCCCCACGGCACTTCGCGCATGATGTACTCGACCGAGCCGAAGGCCAGCGCCGCGTCGGGCTTGTAGTGCATCGTGAGGAAAATGCCGGTGACGATCTGCAGCACCAGGACCAAGGCCGAGAGCGAACCGAACAGATACCAGACGTTGAAATTCTTGGGCGCGTGGTACTTGCCCCACTGATCGTTCCACAGCTTGGTGGCCGGAAAGCGGTCGTCGACCCAGGCCAGTGCCTTCCGGGCCGCCGGTGCATCGGCGGGCAGCTTTGTCTCCTTGAACGCGCCCATGGTTATGCCTCGCCTTTCTCGTCTTTGCCGATCACGATCCTGCTATCGGAGAGATACATGTACGGGGGAACGTCCATATTCGTCGGCGCCGGCTTGTTCTTGAAGACGCGTGCGGACAAATCGAAGGTCGAGCCATGGCACGGGCACAGGAAGCCGCCCGGCCAGTCGTTGGGCAGGTTCGGCTGCGGGCCGGCGGCCAGGCGCGACGAGGGCGAACAGCCCAGGTGCGAGCAGATGCCCACGGTGACCAGCACTTCCTTGTGTTCGACGCGCGAGCGGTGGGGGTTCTTGCAGTATTCCGGCATCTCGAGCTGGAATATCTTTTCGGAGGCGGGGTCGGCCAGTTCGTCCTGGTCTTTGTCGAGCGTGGCCATCATGGCGGGGGTGCGGCGCAGAATCCAGACTGGCTTGCCGCGCCATTCGACGACTTTCATTTCGCCGGGGGCGACGTCGCCGATATCGACTTCAACCGGTGCGCCTGCGGCCTTGGCGCGCTCGGATGGCTGGAAGGTGCTGACCAGGGCTCCCGCCGTGGCCACGCCGACGACGCCACCTGCGGCGCATGTCGCGACCAGCAAGCCCCGTCGACCAGGATCGACCTGCTTTTGAGTACTCATACCAACCCCACTCCGTGAATATACGAATTATAAGAATTAAGTCCGAGCTTCCAGCTTGCAAAATTATATGTGAACGGCAACACCTATAGAAAAAATATTGTCTTGCCTACACGCCTTGCAAAAATGGTCTTTTGCACCACACTTGTGCCTCGGTTGACGCCGCCGCCGAAAGGCATCGGTTATCATGCAACGACTTATTTCAACAACAATGAGAGGGGTTAGTCATGGCAATGATGGACGAATTCAAGAAGTTTGCGATGCGCGGCAATGTGATGGACCTGGCCGTCGGCGTGATCATCGGTGGAGCCTTCGGCCGTATCGTCGATTCGCTGGTCAAGGACGTCATCATGCCGCCGATCGGCGCGATGTTCGGTGGTCTTGATTTCGCCAATTATTACATCCCCCTCAATGGCCAGGGCTATAACCTACCACTTGCCGAGGCGCAAAAGGCAGGGGCCGTGCTGGCGTACGGTAATTTCTTGACGATCATGCTGAACTTTATCCTTCTTGCATTTGTCATCTTCCAGATGGTGCGCCTGATGAACCGCCTGCGCGGCCCCGTCGAAGCACCGACACCGGCCGCCACGCCTGAAGACGTACTGTTGCTGCGCGAGATCCGGGACGCCCTCAAAAAGTGAAAGATGACATCGTCCGCGACATAAGGCCCCCGCATCCGTTGCGGCGTTTCTGGGTACGTTCCTGGCTGCTGTTTGCGCAAACGGTCACGGTGGCGCTGGCCATCTGGTTTGTCGTGGCCGCGTTGCGGCCGGGCTGGCTCGAATCGACGCCGGCACCGAAGCAAGTGCAGGTGGGTACCCCGGGCAAACCGGTGCCCATGCTGCAGGCGCCACCCCGGCCCGCCACCGGCAGCTACCGCGACGCTGCCGCCAAGGCGATGTCGTCGGTAGTCAATATCTACACGAGCAAGGCGTCGCGCGAGGCGCATCCGCTGCTGAAAGACCCGCTGTTTCGCCGCTTCTTCGGCGGCGACCGCGCGCCGCAGGCCGAGCAGCTGGCCAGCCTCGGCTCGGGCGTCATCGTCAGCAGCGACGGGTACATCGTCACCAATTTCCATGTGATCGATGGCGCCGATGCGATCGAGGTGGGCCTGGCCGATGGCCGCAAGGCAGCGGCAACGCTGGTCGGCACCGATCCGGAAACCGACCTGGCCGTGATCCGCATCAAGGAGCGCAACTTGCCGGTGATGGTGCTGGGCGACCCGGAACTGGCACGCGTGGGCGATGTGGTACTGGCCATCGGCAACCCGTTCGGTGTCGGCCAGACGGTCACGATGGGGATCATCTCGGCGCTGGGGCGTAACAACCTGCACATCAACCACGTCGAGAATTTCATCCAGACCGATGCCGCGATCAACTTCGGCAACTCGGGCGGGGCGCTGGTCGATACCAATGGCCACCTGCTTGGCATCAACTCGGCGATCTATTCGCAGAGCGGCGGCTCGGTGGGCATCGGGTTTGCCATTCCCGTGTCCACCGCCAAGAGCGTGCTGGACGCCATCGTCAAGAACGGTGAGGTGGTGCGCGGCTGGATCGGCATCGAGTCACAGGACATCACGCCCGAAATGGTCGAGAGCTTTGGCTTGTCCAAACGCAGCGGCGCCATGATTGCCGGCGTGGTGCGTGGCGGGCCGGCCGAGCGCGCGGGGATTCAGCCGGGCGACATCCTGGTGGCAGTTGCTGGTAAAAAAGTGGCTGACACGAGCGAGATGCTCAAGCTGGTGGCCCAGCTCGAGCCGGGCGCGTCCGTACCGATGACGATTGTGCGCCAGGGGCGTGAAACAGCGATCGCCGTCAAGGTCGGCCGCCGTCCACGCCAGACGCCCTGAACTTCTTGAATTTTATTTTCGGACCCACATGCACCTGCGCGACCTGACGCAATACTTGAACGAACTGACCGAGAGCAATAACCGCCCCTGGTTCATCATGAACAAGCCGCGCTACGATATCCTGCGCGAAGAATTCCAGGAGGTTGTCACTGAACTGATCCGGGCCATCACGGCCTTTGACAAGCAGGTCGCGGCCTGCAACCCGAAGAAGGCGATGTTCCGCATCAACCGCGACATCCGTTTTTCAAAGAACAAGACGCCGTACAAGACGCGCTTTTCGGCCGGCATCACGCCGAACGACAAGCGCCGGCCCAGTGCCGGCGGTGGCTCGACCTATTATTTCCAGATCGATGCCAGCGGCAAGCTCGGTTTTGGCGTCGGCGAATACCTGCCGCCACCACCGCGCCTGAAGGCCATTCGCGAGCATGTGGTCAACGATGCGACGGGTTTTGGCAAAATGTTGAAGAATAAGCATCTCCGCGCCACCTATGGTGACCTCCCGGACGAGGACAAGTTGCAGCGTCCACCAAAGGGTTTCGATGCGGACCATCCGCATGTCGAATACCTGAAGCTGAAAAGCTTCTTCGTGTGGACTGAAGTCGATCTGGCGCTCAATGCGCCGGAAAAACTGGTGCCGCAACTGGCGCAGGGATTCAAGGACGCGTTTGCGCTGGTCACCTGGCTGCGCAGCGTTCCAGAACAACACGACGAATAGAGGAGGGCGACATGGCCTTGCATCACGCTACATCCGGCGAGAAAATCGCATTGCAACGCGGCGATAACGATATCGCCCATTTCACCTCGGTGGCCCTGGTCAAGACCGAGCATATGGAACTGATCCGGCTGGTACTGCCGGTGGAACGCCCCATCCCCGAGCACCGGGTCGATGGCGAAGTGACGGTACTGTGCCTGGAAGGCGAAATCGCCGTCGATGCGCATGGAGCAACGACGTCGCTGCTGCCCAACGAAATGGTGTATCTGAGCGGCGGTGTGCCGCACACGGTCCGCGCCGTGAAGGACGCAGTGGCGCTCATGACCATTCTGATCGGGCCGCAGCAAGCTGCCTGATACGCGGCTCCGACAAATTGCTTGGTGGCTTACTACACGCCGCAACAAATTGCTTGATGCGTAGGGTGGACGGCTACGCCGTCCACGCGGTGATAATTGGCGGCAAGATCATCCGGCGCGCGAACGGCGCCGGTATCGATCACCGCGTGGACGGGTAACCCGTCCACCCTACGCCTGATGGGTACGGTGTACGGCAATGCTGCCCACCGTAGGTTTTACGCGACTTCGATCCTCGGATCGCGCGCCAGCAAGCCCGCCGCCGTCCGCGCGGCATCGACCCCATCGAACAGCACGCCCGCCACCGCCTCGGTGATCGGCATGTCCACGCCCAGCTTGTGCGCCAGCTCGCGCACAGCCTTGGCACATGGCACGCCTTCGGCCACATGCCCCAGCTCGGCCACGATGGTGGCCAGCGCCTTCCCCTCGGCCAGCGCCAGGCCCACGCGCCGGTTACGCGACAGATCGCCCGTACACGTCAGGATCAGGTCGCCCATGCCACTGAGGCCCATGAACGTGCCCGGCTGCGCGCCCAGCGCCAGTCCCAGGCGCGTGATCTCGGCCAGTCCGCGCGTGATCAGGGCGGCGCGGGCATTCAGGCCCAGGCCCAGACCGTCCGATGTGCCGGTGGCAATGGCCATCACGTTCTTGACGGCGCCGCCGACTTCCACGCCGACCAGGTCGTCGCACGAATACACGCGCAGGTTGTCGCCGTGCGCCAGCGCGACGACGCGTTCGCGCAAGGCGCGCGAGCTCGATGCGACGGTCAGCGCGCACGGCAGGCCGCGCGCCACTTCCTGGGCGAACGACGGGCCGGACAGCGCTGCACCCGGCACGGCGTCGCCCAGGACTTGCGCGACCACCTGGTGCGGCAGCAGGGCGGTGCCGGCCTCGAAGCCCTTGCACAGCCAGACGACGTTGGGAATCGAGCGACCGCGCAATTGTTCGAGCAGGGGGCGCAGGCCGGCCACCGGGCAGGCCAGGATCAGGAGCGGCGTCTCGTCCGGCGCGCTCGTGGCGACATGGGCCAGCGCCGCGTCGAAGTCGGCGCTCACGCGCAGGGATGCCGGCAGCGGATGGCCCGGCAGGTAGGCGCGGTTGTCGCGCGCGGCCTCGATGTCCTGCATCTGCTGGGGATTGCGGCCCCACAGCAGCACGTCGTGGCGCGCCGCCAGGGCGATGGCCACGGCAGTGCCCCAGGCGCCGGCGCCCAGGACAGTGATTTTGGTGAGCTTATTCTGTTGCATGGAACTCCTGCAGAGGATTACAGGCCCCAGACATTCGAGACCATGATGTGATCAAAGGCGAATGCGCGCGGGGCGACCGGCAATGCGGCGCATGAGGCAATCAATGGGGAGCGGGCAAGACGGCGGGCGGAGAACATGGCGGGCCTGGATGGTGGTTGAAACCGGGACACCGGACATCTGGCACGAACGCGGCGTGGCGCCGCGTTCGTCGGGTACGACTGCTGCTTAGTTCGACGGCGCTGCTGCGGCTTCGGCCATGGCCTGGGCGCGCTGCTGGTAGAAGGCTTCGAAGTTGATCTCGGCCAGGTGCACTGGCGGGAAGCCGGCACGGCTGATCACGTCAGCGATGTTCGCGCGCAGGTAAGGATAGATGATGTTCGGGCAGCCGATGCCCAGCAGTGGATCCATCTGGTCAGCCGGGATGTTACGGGCTTCGAAGATGCCTGCCTGCTTGCCTTCGACCAGGAACGCAACCTTGTCCTTGACCTTGGCGGTGACGGTGATCGTCACGGTCGACTCGTAGATGCCTTCGGCGATGCTTTCAGCACCCACGTCGAGCGACACTTCGATCGCTGGCGCTTCTTGCTCCAGGAAGATCGATGGCGAGTTCGGTTGCTCCAGCGACATGTCTTTCAGGTAGACGCGTTGGATTTGGAATACTGGTTGCAGAGTTTCGTCGGACATGGAACGCTTTCTAATAATAGTGGGAAGTGGCGGGCCACTCCGGTTGCCTGGTCGAGCGCGACGTCGTGAACGGGCCGTCGGATCGAACACGACGGCAATTGTAGCAAAATCAACTTGCTTGCAATAGCAGTCTTGCCGCCGACGGCCGCGCTACGCAGCGCGCATGCAGCTTACTCGCCCTTGAGCAGCGGGTCCAGGCGGCCTGCCTGGTCCAGCGCATACAGTTCGTCAAAGCCGCCGACGTGCGTATCGCCAATATAAATCTGTGGGACCGTGCGGCGACCGGTGCGCTGCATCATGACCTGGCGCTGCTCGGGATCCAGGTCGACACGGATGCCTTCGATCTCGGTGACACCCTTGGCTTCGAGCAGGCGCTCGGCGCGGACGCAGTAAGGGCAAGATGCGGTGTGGTACAAAACGACGTGAGCTGCCATGATGAATCCTTTCGTGTGCCCGATCGACTCGATGGGGCGGTTTATTTGGTGAGCGGCAAGCCTGCAGCCTTCCAGGCCGCCAGGCCGCCTTCCAGGCTGTGGACGTCCTCGAAACCGGCCGCCTGCAACTGGCGCGCTGCCTTGTCGCTGCGTGCGCCGGTCTGGCAGACCATGACGACGGTCCGGGTTTTCGACTTGTCCAGTTCGCCAACGCGAGCACCCAAGTCTGCCAGCGGGATGTGTTTCGCGTCGCGCAGGTGACCGGCGGCGAATTCTTCGCTGCTGCGCACGTCGACGATCGTGGTCTTGCCGCGGTTGATCATCTGCGTCAGCTGCAGCGGCGATGCGCGTTTTCCGCGCGGCGCCAGGGCTGGCCACAACAGCGCGCCGCCAGCAAGAACGGCGATCGCTACGAGGAAAATGTTATCGATAATGAATTTCACAAGGGTTCCGATTGGTTGAACTGAATCGGGGCATTATAAAATAGATGCTGGACCGGACATCAACCAGAAATTTTGCGAAAAGAGCTTTCATGTACAAAATCGTATTCATGCGCCATGGCGAATCCACCTGGAACCTGGAAAACCGCTTCACCGGCTGGGTCGACGTCGACCTGACCGCCAAGGGTGTGGCTGAAGCAAAGGCCGCTGGCCGCGCGCTCAAGGAAGCCGGTTTCACCTTCGATCTCACGTATACCTCGGTGCTCAAGCGCGCGATCCGCACGCTGTGGCTGGCGCTGGACGAGATGGATGCGATGTATCTGCCGGTCAAGAACGACTGGCGCCTCAACGAGCGTCACTACGGCGCGCTGCAGGGCCTCGACAAGGGCGAGACTGCCGCCAAGTTCGGCGACGAGCAGGTGCTGGTCTGGCGCCGCAGCTACGACACGCCGCCGCCGGCGCTCGAGAAGGACGATTCGCGCACGTCGTTCAATGACCCGCGCTACGCCAGCCTGGACGAGAGCCAGATTCCGCTGACCGAATGCCTGAAAGACACCGTGGCACGCGTGATGCCAGCCTGGAACGACGAGATCGCCCCGGCCATCCGCGCTGGCAAGAACATCCTGATTTCGGCCCACGGCAACAGCCTGCGCGCCATCATCAAGATGCTCGACAACATCAGCGACGCCGACATCGTGGGCCTGAACATCCCGAACGGCCAGCCGCTCGTGTACGAACTCGACGCCGACCTCAAGCCGATCAGGCACTACTACCTGGGCGACCAGGCGGCGATTGCCGCTGCCATGGCCGCGGTCGCAAACCAAGGGAAGGCGAAGTAATCTTTTGCGTTTGCCAACCATGAAGGACGCCGGCAGCAAGCTGTTGTGCACACTGCTGGCGGTCGCGCTGTCCGGCGCGTTCGCGTCGGACGCGTGGGCGCAGCGCCAGACCGAGCGCAGCCGCCAGAAAGCGGCGGCCGAGAAGCAGCGCGCCGGCATCCAGCAACAGCTGGCAGCCATCAAGCGCGACATCAACCAGACCGAAAACGCCAAGGAAGACGCGGCCGACACGCTGGCCGAGTCCGAGGCCGCCATTTCCGACGCCAACCGCGCGCTGCGCGATCTGGCCGAGGAACAGGATACGACGGCAACTCGCCTGCAAGCGCTGGCGAATCAGCAAGCCCAGCTGGCGCAGACTATCGGCGCCCAGCAACAGCAGCTGGCCAAGCTGCTGCGCGAGCACTATGTGGCTGGCAACGAAGACCGCATCAAGCTGCTGCTCTCGGGGGATAACCCGAACCGCATCAGCCGCGACCTGCAACTGATGGCCTACGTGTCGCAGGCCCAGGCGCGCCTGCTGGACTCGGTGCGCAGCAACCTGGCGCAGGTCGAAGTCAACCGCGACAAGGTTGAAAACGCCCAGCAAGAGCTGGAAGAAATCGCCCAGGAACAACTCGATCAGAAAGCCATGCTCGAGAAGGAAAAGGCACGCCGTGCGGCGCTGCTGGGTACGCTGTCGAGCAAGCTGGCCGACCAGCGCAAGCAGGCCGATCGCCTGAAGGGCGACGAAGAGCGCATGTCCGGCCTCGTCGACCGGCTGGCGCGCCTGATCCGCGAACAGGCCGAAGCCGAGCGCAAGCGTCAGGTAGCGGCTGCGGCCGCGGCTGCCGCGAAGGCCAAAGCCAAGGCCGAGGCCGATGAAAAAGCCCGTCTGCTGGCGCAGGCGCGCGCCAAGGCGGCGGCCGACCGGCGCGCCGAGCGCGAACGTGAGCGTGAACGCATCGCGCGCCAGAACGCCAACGCCAAGCCGGGCGTCAAGCCCGAGCCGCTGCCGGCGCCGCTCCCCGCACCGGTCAAGGAAGCGCCGGTCGTGGCTGAACAGCCGCAGCCAGCGCCAACCCGGCCCGATCCGGCGCCCGAGGTTGCGCTGGGTCCGGCGGCGCCGTCCGGCTCGTTTGCCTCGCTCAAGGGCCGCATGAGCAGCCCGATCAATGGCAGCGTCGTGGCACGCTTCGGCACCCGCCGCGGCGATGGTCCGAACTGGAAAGGTACCTTCTTCAAGGCGCCCGAAGGCACGGAAGTACGCGCCGTGGCCCCGGGCCGCGTCGTGCATGCCGACTGGATGCGCGGCTTCGGCAACCTGATCATCATCGACCATGGCGGCGAGTACCTGTCGATCTATGGCTACAACCAGGCGCTGCTCAAACGCCCCGGGGACAGTGTGCGCGCGGGCGAGGCGGTGGCCAGCGCGGGCAACACCGGTGGCAACGAAGAATCGGGGCTATACTTTGAGCTCAGGCGTAACGGCAAGGCGTTCGACCCGGCAGGCTGGGTCCGGTTCTAGGTCACCACAGGGTACACATGGGCATGAAAGCAAAGGGGTTCGGGCTGGTTGGCGTGGGGATGGTGTTGGGTGTGGCGGCGTCGTTCCAGTTGTCTGCTTATGCACAAAAAACCGGCACGGCCACGTCACTGCCATTGGACGAGCTGCGCCAGTTGGCCGATGTGTATGGCCTGATCAAGACCGACTACGTCGAGCCGGTCGAAGACAAGAAATTGCTCACTGAAGCCATCGGCGGCATGGTGGCGTCGCTCGACCCGCACTCCGTGTACCTCGACCAGAAAGCGTTTCGCGACATGCGCGAAGCGGTGCAGGGCAAGTTCGTCGGCGTGGGCGTTGAAATCTCGAATGAAGACGGGTATATCAAGGTCGTCTCGCCGATCGAGGACACGCCCGCGTTCAGGGCCGGCATCAAGTCGGGCGACCTGATCACCCGGATCGACAATGTCCCGGTGCGCAATATGTCGTCCGACGACGCCATCAAGCGCATGCGCGGCAAGGTCGGCAGCAAGGTCACGCTGACTATTGCCCGGCCCGGCGACGACAAGCCGTGGGTCGTGCCGCTGGACCGCCGCGAAATCAAGGTCGTCAGCGTCAAGGCGAAAGTGGTCGAACCCGGCTATGCGTGGCTGCGCATCAGCCAGTTCCAGGAAAATACCCTCGACGAGCTGGCCAAGAAAACCAAAGAACTGTACGCCGAACAACCGGACATCAAGGGCCTCGTACTCGACCTGCGCAACGATCCGGGCGGCCTGCTGCCGGGCGCGATCGGCGTCACGGCGGCGTTCCTGCCCAAGGCCGATCAGGTCATCGTCAGCACCAAAGGGCAATTGCCCGATTCGAACCAGTCGTTCTACGGCCGGCGCGAATTCTATGCCCAGCGTGGCGATCCGCTGGCCGGGTTGCCGGCCGGGCTCAAGACCGTGCCGATGGTGGTGCTGGTCAATGGCGGTTCGGCATCGGCGTCGGAAATCGTCGCCGGCGCGCTGCAGGATTACCAGCGCGCGATCGTGATGGGCAGCCGTACGTTCGGCAAGGGCTCGGTGCAGACGCTGCGCCAGTTGTCGCCCGACACGGCGATCAAGCTGACCACGGCGCGCTATTACACGCCGAAAGGGCGGCCGATCCAGGCCACGGGCGTGCAGCCCGATCTGCGGGTGGACGAAACGGCGGACGGCGACCTGCTCAATGCGCTGCGCGTGCGCGAATCTGATCTGCAGCGCCACCTGGTGGCCGAAGGCGAGCAGCCTGCGGCCGCTGGCAAGGACCAGTCGGCAAGCCTGGCCCAGCAACAACGCGCGCTGGCACTGATGAAAGACCGCAAGCCGCTCGAGTTCGGCAGCAAGGACGATTTCCAGCTGGCCCAGGCCATCAATCACTTCAAGGGCCTGAAGGTGGTGCTGGCCAAGGGCGAGCCTGCCGAAGAAAAACCGGCACCGGCGCCATTGCCGGGTGCGGAAAACAAACCGCCCGAGCTGCATGCGCCAGCCAAAAAGTAACGTCTGGTGGAGGAGCGCGTCTTCCACCGCGCTTTCCCCATGAACGACAACCAACTCCTGCGCTACTCGCGCCACATCCTGCTCGACGACATCGGCATCGAAGGCCAGCAGCGCCTGCTGGACGCCCACGTCGTCATCATCGGCGCCGGTGGCCTGGGTTCGCCCGCGGCACTGTACCTGGCCTCCAGCGGCATCGGCCACATCACGCTGGTCGATGACGACACCGTCGACCTGACCAATCTGCAGCGCCAGGTCATGCACACGACCGGGCGCATCGGTGAGCCGAAAGTCGAGTCCGGCCGCGCTGCGCTGCTGGCGATCAATCCCGAGATCGAGGTCACCGCCCTGCGCGAACGCGCCGGTCCCGAGCGGCTGGTGGAACTCGCGCGCACCGCCACGGTCGTACTCGATTGCAGCGACAACTTCGCCACTCGCCACGCCGTCAACCGGGCCTGCGTGGCGGCCGGCACACCGCTTGTGTCGGGCGCCGTGATCCGCTTCGACGGCCAGCTGGCCGTGTTCGACGCGCGTCGCCCCGCGGCGCCGTGCTACGCCTGCCTTTTCCCCGAAGACAGTGGCTTCGAGGATGTGGCATGCAGCACGATGGGCGTGTTCGCGCCGCTGGTCGGCGTCGTCGGCGCGGTCCAGGCTGCCGAGGCGATGAAACTCATCATGGCCATCGGCGAACCGCTGGTCGGCCGCCTCTTGATGCTCGACGGCAAGTACATGGAATGGACCGCGATCGGTGTGGCGCGCAACCCGGCGTGTCCCGTGTGTGCGGCGCGCCATGGTGAGAGCGGCAACACTGTTGATTAGTGGTGTCTTAACGGGCATGGCGAAACGTGGTGTGCAGGTGAACGTGACTTACAATTGCGTACTTTTCGCAGGTACGCTTGTCATATTTCGGGCTTATACTGTGCCGGTTCCATCGATTCCCTTGTCATCACACAGAGCTTATGAATTTTCAACGTACTCAGCGCAACACGCGCAGCACAGGTCGTGCACGCGGTTTTACCCTGGTCGAGATCATGGTTGTCGTGGTCATCATCGGCATCCTTGGCGCGCTGGTCGTGCCCAAATTGCTGGGCCGCACGGGTGAATCGCGCGTCACGGCTGCCAAGGTCGACATCGCCACGATGATGCAGGCGCTCAAGCTCTACAAGCTCGACAACCAGCGCTACCCAACCACCGAGCAGGGCCTGGTCGCACTGACTACCAAGCCGACCTCGGGTCCGTCGGCCAATGGCTGGAAAGAAGGCGGTTACATCGAGAAACTGCCGAAAGACCCATGGGGTAACGCTTACCAATACCTGTCGCCGGGCGTCAAGGGCGAAGTCGACGTGTTCTCGTACGGCGCCGACGGGCAGCCGGGCGGTACTGGCGAAGACACCGACGTCGGTTCCTGGGACTAAGTTATTTCCATGCCGGCCATGCGCACAGCGCGCACACGCGGCTTCACCCTGGTGGAGCTGCTGGTCGTGATGGTCATCATCGGCCTCACGCTGGGCATGGCCACGCTCAACGCCATCCCGAGTCCGCGCCAGGATCTCGATAAAGAAGCGCAGCGCCTGGCGCTGCTGCTGCAACTGGCGCGCGACGAAGCGATCGTGCGCAACCGCCTGGTCGCGTTCGAGGCCAATGGCGACCGCTACCGCTTCATGGTGCGCGGCGACGCCGGCTGGGAGCCGGTCACGCGCGACGACCTGCTGCGCGAGCGTGAATTCAAGAATTCACCCCTGCAGTTGATTCTGGAACCATCTGGTACCGGCAACCCCGACATGCTGCGCATCACGTTCGGGCGCGAGCCGGTCGACCGGCCATTCGTGCTGACGATGGCCAAAGGCGGCAACACGGTCGCGATCCGCGCCGACGGCGTCGGCCACTTCACTGTCGAATGACATTCTCCGTCACCATGCGCCCCGTTTCCCGACCTGCTGCCGGTTTTACGCTGCTCGAAGTGCTGGTGGCGCTCGTCATCGTCGGCACGGCGCTGGCCGCCGGCCTGCGCGCGGTCGGCAGTCTGACCTCGAACAGCCAGGGCTTGCGCGCATCGATGATGGCGACCTGGTCGGCCGAGAACCGGCTCGTGCAAATCCGTCTGGGGCGCGAGTTCCCCGAAGTGGGCAAGCGCAGCTTCCCGTGCCCGCAAGGCGGCCTGAACCTGATGTGCGAAGAAGAAGTCCTGACCAGCCCGAACCCGCTATTGCGCAGGATCGAAGTCTCCGTGTTTGACGTCGACAAGCCTGGCCGCCGGATTGTCAAACTGATCCAACTGGTTCTGAGGCCTTCCCCGGTATGACGCGGATCCCGAGCAGCAGGCGCCCTGCAGGCTTTACCCTGGTCGAGCTCCTGGTGGCGATCGCCATCCTCGCCATGGTGGCCGTGCTCGGCTGGCGCGGCCTGGACGGCATCGTCCGCGCGCGCGTGGCGCTGACTGCCGACATGGAAACCACGCGCGGCATGCAGCTCGCCTTTGCCCAGATGGAAAACGATTGCGAGCACGCGGCCGGCAACGACATCATGGCCGGTCGTCCCGCGCTGCTGTGGGATACCGACCGCCTGATCCTCGTGCGCAAGGTGTTTGTCGAGAACGAACCGTCGCGCCTGCAAGTGGTGAGCTACCGCGTCGTCGAAGGAAAATTGGTGCGGCGCGAGTCGCCCGGCACGCGCGACCTGATCCAGATCGAGCAGCTGTGGCAAGCCATCGCATCCGATGCAGCGGCCGAGAATGCGCCGTCCGTCGTGCTGCAGGTTGGCGTGGTCGGCATGCAGGTGCAGGGCTGGCAGAACAATGCCTGGCGCAACGAACCCACGGCCGTGGGCGGCGGGGCGCCGGATCCCGCCTCGAACGAGTCGCCTGCCAAAAACGCGCAAGATCCGACCGGCGTGCAGGTGGCGCTGACCGTGCAGGGCCTGGCCCAGCCGATGGTCAAGGCATTCCTGCTGGGAGGCACCTGATGCATCGCCACCTCAGACACCAGCGGGGCGTTGCCGTCGTCACCGCCATGCTGCTGACCACGCTGGCCATCTCCATTGTTGCCAGCCTGTTCTGGCAGCAGCAGGTGCAGGTACGCTCGATGGAAAACCAGCGCCTGCAGTCGCAGACCAGGTGGATCCAGCGCGGCGCGCTCGACTGGGCCAGCGTGATTTTGCGCGTCAATAACAATAGCAACTACACCTCGCTTGACCAGGTCTGGGCCACGCCACTGGCCGAAACCCGGCTCGACCAGTACATCGAGCGTGAGCGGATCCAGGGCGAAAACTTCGATGCGTCGCTGTCCGGGCAGGTTCTGGACGCCACGGCGCGTTACAATCTGAACAATCTGGCCAAGGGCGGCACGCCTGACAAGGCAGAGATCGAAGTCATGCGCAGGCTGCTGACCAATCTGCGCCTCGAAGCGCGGCTGGCGCAGCCGATTGCCGAGTTTGTTGCTGCCGGTCAGCCCCTGGTCGCCGAGCCGCCGCAAGAAGGTACAACCCCGGTAGCCCAGAAGCCGCGCACGGGGGCGCCGATGCGGCTGGAGCGGGTCGATGATTTGCTGATGGTGTCAGGTCTCAAGCCCGAAGCGGTCGAGCGGCTGCGGCCGTTCGTCATCGTGCTGCCGGCATCGAATACGGATGTGAATGTCAATACTGCGGCGCCTGAGGTACTGGCCGCCGTGCTGCCGGGAAGTTCGATGGCCGAAGCCAATTCGATCGTCGCGCAGCGCCAGCGCGTGCCGTGGGCCGACGTCGAGAAGTTCAAGACCTCGTTGCAGAATCCGCAGCCCGAGGTCCAGCCGAAGATCACCGTCAAGAGCACGTATTTCCTGGTGCAGAGCCGGATCCGGCTCGACCGGGCCGCATTGGATGCCGAGTCGCTGGTGCGAGTCGGCGGCAATCTGGTCAATTCCGGTAGTGTGAACGTGATCTGGACCCGCCAGAACTGAGAAGAAAGCGAGACAGTTTGAGTACTCTTTATATCCGGCATCCGGCACGCAGCCAGGGCGAAGGCGCCCTGTGCCGCTTTGCGCTGGTCGGCGACAACGGCGTCATCGGCCAGCAGGGCGAGGGCGTGCTGCGCAATCTGGGCGACGCCGTTGCCGCCAGCCGGCGTGTGGTGCTGGTGCTGGCCGCCAGCGACGTCACGCTGCTGTCCGTGCAGGCCCCGCCGCTGGCCGGCGCCCGCCTGCGCGCGGCGCTGCCGGCGCTCGTTGAAGAACATATCCTGGGCGACCCGCTCGATTGCGTGCTGGTAGCCGGCCCCGTGCAGCCCGATGGCCGCCGGCCGGTGGCCGTGGTGCAGCAGGCCTGGCTCGAGCCGCTCGTGCGCGCGCTGCTCGCGCTCGGTGCGCGCCAGATCGCGGCCATCCCCGAGCAACTGTGCCTGCCGCTGCATCCGGGCAGCGTCAGCGCCGCCGTCGGCAACGGCGAACTGATCCTGCGCCAAAGCCAATATGACGGCCTGGGCCTGGCGCTCGACGGCAGCCCGGTGATGGCCTTGCAAACGGCGCGCGCACTGTCGGGCGATGCACCGCTGGTGCTGTACGTCGACCGTGAACAGCTGGGTGAATACAATGCGCTGGTGGCCGAAGCCGGCCCCGGCATCACGCTGGAAAGCGATGACTGGGCGCACTGGATCGCCGGCGCCAGGGGCAGCACCGGCCCCGTGCTCGACCTGGTGCCGGGCCTGGGCACGGCCGGCGTCGCGCAGCGCGACTGGCGCCGCTGGCGCTGGCCGATCCGCCTGGCGCTGGCGGCCGTGGCGATCAACCTGATCGGCCTGAATGTCGAATGGCTGGGCCTGAAGCGCGAAGCCGATGCCGTGCGCCTGCAGATGAGCCAAACATTCCGCTCGGTGTACCCGAACCAGCCGGCCATCGATCCGGTCGCGCAGATGCGCCAGAACATCGATCGCGCCAAGGCCGGCAGCGGCCAGGTGGCCGGCAACGAGTTCAACTGGATGGCCGCCGCCTTCGGCGAAGCGACACGCACACTGGGCGTGCCGCCTGCGATTGCATCAATCGACTACCGCGAACGGACCCTCACCGTGCGCGTCAAACCAGAGTCCACCAACCCCGGCATGGCCGACCAGCTCCGCGCGTCCCTGTCGTCACGTAACCTCAGCCTGGAGTCGCCCGACGCGACCACCTGGCTGATCCGCAGCACAGGAGCCAAGCCATGAGCGCCATCGGCAAACTGAGCGGTCTGCGCGAACGCGTGGGCGGCTACTGGAGCGCGCGCACCGCGCAAGAACGCAAGTTCCTGCTCGTCGGCGGCGGCGTGGTGGCGCTGACGCTGCTGTACCTGGTGCTGCTTGAGCCGGCGCTGACCGGCCGCGAACAATTGCGCCGCGCGCTGCCCGAGCTGCGTCAGCAAGCCGCGCAGCTTGATGCGCTGGCGGCCGAAGCACGGGCCGTCGCGGCCCAGCCGGCGCCGGCCGTCGCACCCGTCACGCGCGAGGCGCTGGCCGCCAGCATGACGGCCAGCGGCCTGAATCCCGCGTCGCTGTCGGTCAGTGGCGAATACACCAAGGTACAACTCAATGGCGTGTCGTTCGCCAATCTGATGGCCTGGCTCGACGCGCAACGCCGCGACAGCCGCCTGCTGGTGCAGGACGCGCAATTTACCGCCAAGGATGCCCTTGGCCAGGTCGATGCCACGCTCACGCTGCGTCAAAGCACCGAGCCGGCTGCATGAGGCGGGCGCTGACGTGGGGCCTGCTGGTGGCGCTGGCCGTGGTGGCAACGGTGCTGGCATTCCTGCCGGCGGCCTGGCTCGGCCCCATGGTCGAACGCCAGACCGGCGGTCGATTGACGCTGGGGGATGCGCAGGGTACGCTTTGGCGCGGCTCGGCCTTTATTGGCGGGGCGCCGGGCCAGGGTGGTGCGGTTACGCCATTGCTGCCAGGCCGTTTTGCCTGGACCCTGTCGCCACTGGTGGTGCTGGGCAATGTGAACATGACGCTCGAGAATCCGCAGGCGCTGGCCAGCCCGGTACGCGTGCAGGGCAGCTGGTCGCAGTGGCAGGTCAATGCCGGCGAACTCCTGCTGCCAGCCGAGGGGTTGTCCGGCCTGGGCGCGCCGCTCAATACGCTCGCGCCGAGTGGGCGCATCCGGCTTTCCTGGAATACGCTTGACCTGCTGCGCCAGCAAAACATCGTGACGCTGCAGGGTCGTACCACGCTGTCGATGAGCGACATGGGTTCGCGCATGTCGCCCATCAAGCCGCTGGGCAGCTACGAAATGATCATGGACTGGCGCGGACCGCAGGCCGATCTGACGCTGCGTACCGTGCGCGGCGCCCTGCTGCTGTCGGGCGCGGGCACATTGCAGAACGGCCGCCTGCGCTTTTCAGGCCAGGCAGCGGCCGCCGATGGCTATGAAGACACTCTGGGAACCATGTTGAATCTGCTGGGACAGCGCCGGATGGTGAACGGCAAAAACGTAATCGCACTCGAGTTCAGATAATGAAGAAAACAGACCACACCACCTTCGCGCACCTTGAACTTCCGGCCCTGCGCCGTCTTGCCGCCGGCGCCATGCTGTGCTGCGCCGCCTCCGCCGTCACGACCCTGGCGCTGCCATTGTCCGCCTCCGCGCAAGAGACTGCGAATGCCGCAGCGCTCAGCTTCGTGAATGCCGACATCGAATCGGTGATCAAGGCGATCGGCCACTACACCGGCATGACCTTCATCATCGACCCGCGCGTGAAAGGCACGCTGACGCTGGTGTCCGAAAAGTCGCTCAGCAAGAGCGAAGCCTTTGGCCTGCTCACGTCGACGCTGCGCCTGCAGGGCTTCGCAGTGGTCACCAGCGGCGACGGTTATGCCAAGGTGGTGCCCGAGGCCGAAGCCAAGCTGCAATCGTCACCCACGCAAGTGGGCGGCGTGCGCTCGAGCAAGGCTACCGGCGACCAGATTGCCACGCAGGTGTTCTACCTGTCGTACGAATCGGCGGCCAACCTCACCGCCGTGCTGCGCCCGCTGATTTCGCCGAACAACTCGATCATTGCCAACCCGGGCAACAACACCCTGGTCGTGACCGATTACGCCGACAATCTGCGCCGCCTGGCGCGCATCATCGCCGCGCTCGACGCGCCGGTGGCGGCCGAGCTCGACGTGATTCCGATCCGCAACGCCATCGCCAGCGATATCGCGCAACTCGTCACGCGCCTGATGGAACCGGCTGCGGGCGGCGACTCGGGCCGCGTCACGGTGCTGGCCGATCCGCGCACCAATGCGGTCATCGTGCGCGCGCCGTCGCAGGCCCGCGCCAACCTGGCCAAGAGCCTGATCGCGCGCCTGGATCAGGAAAGCTCCAGCCGCGGCAATATCCACGTCGTCTACCTGAAAAACGCCGACGCCAGCCGCGTCGCGCAGACGCTGCGCGCTGTTGTCTCGCAAGACGCGTCGGCCGTGCCGGTGCAGCAGCAGGGCACGTCGGGCAGCTCGATCACGTCGGGCACCGGCAGCGGGCAGGGCGGCAGCGGCGCCGGCGGGCTGGGCGGCCAGCAAGGCCAGCAGAGCAGCACCGGCATGGGTGGCACCGGCAACACGTTCGGCCAGCAAAGCCAGCTCACCGCCAATGCGGGCGGCGCCGGTGGCGGCCAGGGTTCCGGCTTCATCCAGGCCGATGCCTCGACCAACAGCCTGATCATCACCGCGCCGGACGCCGTCTACCGCAATCTGCGCTCGGTCATCGACCAGCTCGACGTGCGCCGGGCCCAGGTGTACATCGAGGCACTGGTGGTCGAAGTCACGTCCAACAAGGCATCCGAATTCGGCGTGCAGTGGGTTGGCGCGACGGGCGACTCCGACAGCAAATACCGTTTCGGCGGCTTGCAGAACTACACGGGCGGCGGCTCGAGCAGCAGCATCGTCAACCTGGCGCTGGCTGCCAGCCAGGGGACCAGCGCGACGACCACGCCAAGCGTGCCGTCGGGCCTGACCTTCGGCCTGTTCCGCCAGATCGGCGGCGAGCTCGGCCTGGGCGCCGTGGCCCGCGCACTGGAAAACGATGGCAACGCCAACATCCTGTCGACGCCAAACCTGATCACGCTCGACAACGAACTGGCCACCATCAAGGTCGGCCAGAACGTCCCGATCATTACCGGTTCGTACACCACGTCGGGCAACAACAGCGGCAACCCGTTCCAGACGGTTGAACGGCAAGACGTGGGCCTGCTGCTCAAGGTGCGCCCGCAGATCTCGGAAGGCGGCACCATCAAGATGGCCATCTACCACGAGAATTCGAGCGTCGATGCGTCCACCCGCAACCTGGCCTCGGGCCTGACGACCAATGTGCGCGCCATCGAAAGCAATGTGCTGGCCGACGATGGCCAGATCATCGTGCTGGGCGGCCTGATCGAAGACACCGAGGGCGACGGCGAAGAAAAAGTGCGCGGCCTGGGCGACATCCCGGTGCTGGGCAACCTGTTCAAGTACCGCACCCGCACGCGCAACAAGACCAACCTGATGGTATTCCTGCGCCCGGTCGTGGTGCGCAGCAAGGATGCATCGAACTCGATCGCGATGGACCGCTACGAATTCATGCGCGCCGCTGGCGCTGCCGGCCGGCCAGAAACGTCGCCGCTGCTGCGTGACCTGGGCGCGCCGCTGTTGCCGCCGCTGGTCAGTGGTCAGCCGCCGGCAGGTGGCAGCATGGCCACCGTGCCGGTCCAGGCGCCGCCCCCGGCCAACGCCGCGCCGGGCGCCTCGAACGATGGTGCGGCCAATCGTCCGGGCGCCTCGCGTTCAAGCTCTGCGAACCCGGCGAGCAATGCTGCAGAAACTGCACCAGGCGCAGCATCCGGCACCGCCGTGCCCGCCTCGCAGTTTCGCCCGGTGACGCCACCGAACCGGGAGTAATCAGATGACCAATCTCTTGCCCTACGCGTTCGCCCGTGACCACGTCGTCCTGGCGCGCGGCACTGGCGAACCGGGCCAGAGCGTCGAAGTGCTGGTCTCCAGCGCGACCGCGCCGGCCGCCATCGCCGAGGTGTCGCGCCGCTTCGGCCGCATCCAGCTGCGCCGGATGGACAAGGACGAGCTCGACACAGTCATCGCCGGCGCGTATGCCGGCGGCGGCAACGACGCGTCGCAGGTGGTCGACGAGTTCGACGCCGATCTCGACCTGACCAAGTTGCTGCAGGACGTCCCGGCGATCGAAGACCTGCTCGAATCGTCCGACGACGCGCCGGTGATCCGCATGATCAATGCGCTGCTCACGCAATCGCTGCGCGAAGGCGCGTCCGATATCCACATCGAGCCGTTCGAGCAGACGTCGGTCGTGCGCTTTCGCATCGACGGTGCGCTGCGCGATATCGTGCGGCCCAAAAAGGCCATCCACGCGTCGCTGATCTCGCGTATCAAGATCATGTCGCAGCTCGACATCGCCGAAAAACGCCTGCCGCAGGATGGCCGCATCACGCTGCGCGTGGGTGGCAAGCCAGTCGACGTGCGCGTCTCGACGCTGCCGACCGGCCACGGCGAGCGCGCCGTGCTGCGTCTGCTCGACAAAGAGGCAGGGCGCCTCGACCTGTCGCACCTGGGCATGGCCAGCGACCTGCTGCCGCAGTTCGACCGCCTGATCAACCAGCCGCACGGCATCGTGCTGGTCACGGGCCCGACCGGCTCGGGCAAGACCACGACGCTGTATGCGGCGCTGTCGCGCCTGAACGCGGCGACGGCCAACATCATGACGGTCGAAGACCCGATCGAGTACGACCTGAACGGCGTCGGCCAGACCCAGGTCAATGCCCGCATCGACATGACGTTCGCAAAAGCGCTGCGCGCTATCCTGCGGCAAGATCCTGACATCATCATGATCGGCGAGATCCGCGACCTGGAAACGGCGCAGATCGCCGTGCAGGCGTCGCTGACGGGTCACCTGGTATTGGCCACGCTGCACACCAACGATGCGGCCTCGGCCGTAACGCGCCTGCTCGACATGGGCATCGAACCGTTCCTGCTGTCCTCGTCGCTGCTGGGCGTGATGGCCCAGCGCCTCGTGCGTAAGCTCTGCTCGCAGTGCAAGACCTTCGACGGCACGACCTGGCACGCGGTCGGTTGCGAGCGCTGCGGCCACACCGGTTACCACGGCCGCGTCGGCGTCTACGAGCTGCTTGAAACCACCGACCAGATCCGCGCCCAGATCCACAACCGGGCATCCGAAGCCGACATCCGCGTTGCGGCGCTGGGCGTGGGCATGAAGACCATGCGCGAGGACGGCGAACGCTGGCTGCTCGATGGCACCACCACACGGGCCGAAATCGTGCGCGTGACCAAGGACTAACCGATGCCGGCATTTCGTTACGAGGCCGTCGACAACGGGGGCGCCACCCGCAAGGGCGTGGTCAACGCCGACAGCCCGCGCGCCGCGCGCGCTGACCTGCGCGCGCAGGGCCTGACGCCGCTGAGCGTCGAAGCCATCGCGGCCCAGCTCGACGCCGCCGGCGTGGCCCGCTCGCGCGGCATCGGCGAGCGCCTGTCGCAAAACGAATTGGCGCTGTTCACGCGCCAGCTGGCCAGCCTGCTCGAGGCCGGCCTGCCGCTCGAGCAAGCCTTTACCGCCTTGCTCGAACAGGCCGAGCGCCCGTACGTGCGCGACCTGGTCGCGTCGATCCGCGCCGAAGTCATCGGCGGCTCGGCCTTTTCCACCGCCCTGACGCACCACCCGCGCGACTTCGCCGAGATTTACCGGGCGCTGGTCGGCTCGGGCGAACAGATCGGCCAACTGTCGCGCGTGCTCTCGCGCCTGGCCGACTACATCGAGCGCCGCAATGCTCTTGTGCAGAAGGTGCGCCTGGCGTTTACGTATCCGGCGATCGTCACCGTGGTCGCGTTCGCGATCGTGATTTTCCTGCTCACCTACGTGGTGCCGCAGATCGTCTCGGTGTTTGCCAACACCAAGCAGAAGCTGCCATTTCTCACGGTCGTCATGCTGGCCGTGTCCGACTTCGTGCGCGCGTATGGCATCTATGTCGGCATCCTGATTGCCGGCGCGTTCTGGCTGTGGCGGCGCGCACTGCGCAATCCGGTGCTCAAGCGCCGCTGGCACACGTGGCTGCTGACCGCGCCCATCTACGGCAAGTTCGAGCGCAGCCTGAACACCGCGCGCTTTGCCAGCACGCTGGCGATCACCACCGGCTCGGGCGTGCCGATCCTGCGCGCGCTCGACACCAGCCGCGAGACGCTGTCGAACGTGGCGATGGCCGAACTGGTCGAGCAGGCCACGGCCAGCGTGCGCGAAGGCGTGAGCCTGGCGCGCGCGCTGTCGGCGCAAAAGCTGTTTCCACCGATGCTCGTGCACATGATCCGCGCCGGCGAAATCACCGGCGAACTGCCGGCCATGCTCGAACGGGCCGCCAATTCGCAGCAGGCCGATCTCGAGCGCCGCACGCTGACCATCGCCGGCCTGCTCGAGCCTGTGCTGATCCTGGCGATGGGCCTGGTCGTGCTGCTGATCGTGCTGGCCGTCCTGATGCCGATCATCGAAATCAATCAGCTGGTGCAATAAGACAATCGCGTAGCGATGCCAATGACCGAGATGCGAAAGACACCATGAACAAGCGTTTGCCCCTTCTTTTGAGCCTGCTGGCCCTGATCGTGCTGGCCGCTTCCAGCGCCTATTGGGTGCTGCAGCTGTACAAGCCCGAGCAGCGCCCGCTGGCTGCAGCGCCGCTGGCGACCCAGCCAGAGCCGAGTCCGGAAGCCGCGGCCACGCTGTTTGGCGGGCAGCCGACAGTGGCAATTTCCAGTTTTCAGTTGACTGGCGTGGTCTCGGCCGGCGCCAACAGCGCCGTGATCCTGGTGGCCGACGGATCGCTGCCGAAAGCAGTGCGCATCGGCCGCGAGATCGCGCCCGGCATCGTGGTGGCCGAAGTGCATCGGCGTTATGTGATGTTGTCCGATAACGGTGTCATGAAGCGCGTCGAACTGGCGCCCGATGCCGGCCAGTCGAGTGCGATCAGCCAGCCGGTGCCGCGCGCGATGCCGCCGCAGCCGGTGATGGAGCCGCAAATGGCGCCGGGCGTGGTCAGCGCGCCGCCGATGATGCAGAGCGCACCACCGGACGCCAATCAACAAGGCATGCAGGGTCAGCCCCGCGATCCACCACCGGAGCAGGACAACCCGGGCCAGCCGCAGATGCCACAGAACGCGCAGCCAATGAACGGAGAGCGGCCGGTGATGTAATCGGCTCGGTGTCGGCAGCGTGGCCGCGCATCAGCAGCCGCCGCCGCTTAGCGCCGCAATGCCGTAAACGCCGCCAGTTCCCACGACCGGAAGCCCAGTAGCAGCGTATGCCCCTTGCGCTCGTCGGCTGGCAGGCGCCGGTCGTTGCGGTGCAGCCGCGCCAGTTCGGCCGCCAGTTGATCAATCTTCAACGACAGTTCGAGCGCACTGGCCGGCGACAGCCGCGCCGGCAGGCACAGCAGTGCTTCGCCAGCCCCATCGAAGCGGCCCGAGAAATAATCGTTCACCACGTTCTCGCGGAAGAAATGCTGCACCGGACCATCCGGCAGCCAGCGGAATGCATTCGACACCCGCAGCAGATAGCGGTTCAGCGGTTTCAGTTCAATCAGGCCCAGCCGGTCGAGCTCGGCGAGCAGCGTGATGCACTCGGCCTCGGTCAGGTCGTAGGTCTCGATGATCTGTTCGATGCTCCAGTGGCCCAGGCAGCAGATCGCCATCAACAGCAGGCGCGGGTTGGCAACAATGGAGCGTTCCTGCGTCAGGCTCAGCGCATCGAGCTGGGGCCGCGCCTCGATCGCCCCGCGCAGCAGGTCTTCCAGGCCAATGCCGGTGGCCTGACAAATCTCCGCCAGGCGCGACAGCGCCATATCCTTTTGCCCGAACATGCGCTTGACGCTCGACTCGCTCACGCCAATGCGCTCGGACAGCGTTTTATACGTGATGCCGGCCGCGCGCAAGCGTATGCGCAGCGCGTCCAGGATCAGATCGGGAGAACTCATTGGCGATCCAGAGAAAATGACAACGGCTGACTTTAACGTTGAATCACGGTGCGGACAAGGCACGTACACCGGAATGGACGCCGCGGGCTAAAAAAAACGGACACCGAGGTGTCCGCAAAGAGTGTATGCACAGTAGAACTGGCGCCTGTCAGTCGTCGTCGCCGGCCACCAGCCTGACCTTCCTGAGCGCCTGCTTGGCGGCAGTGCGCTCGCTCGAGAGCGGCTTGGCATGCGGGCCGGCGGCGCGCGCCTTGGCCAGCGCGGCGATGGGATTGCGCGGCTTGCTCGCCTGCTGCGACGGTTCGATCCGCAGCCGCATTTTTTGCCGCGTCGCCAATGCCTTGTTTGCCATGCCGGCCTCCCGCAAGAAAATTACAGCACGTAGCGTGACAGGTCTTCGTTGACCGCCAGCGCGTCGAGCCGTTCGTTGACAAAGGCTGCGTCGATGCGAACCACCTGGTCTTTTTCCGACCCGGCAGTAAACGAGATTTCCTCGAGCAGCTTTTCCATCACCGTGTACAGGCGGCGCGCCCCGATGTTCTCGGTGCGCTCGTTGACCGAGAACGCGATCTCGGCCAGACGATGGATGCCTTCGTCCAGGAACTCGACCTGCACGCCTTCGGTGGCCAGCAGCGCCTGGTATTGCTTGGTCAGGCTGGCGTGGGTCGACGTCAGGATGCTCTTGAAGTCTTCGATCGACAGCGATTCGAGCTCGACGCGGATCGGGAAGCGGCCCTGCAGCTCGGGGATCAGGTCCGATGGCTTGGACAGGTGGAACGCGCCCGATGCGATGAACAGGATGTGGTCAGTCTTGATCATCCCGTACTTGGTGTTGACCGTCGTGCCCTCGACCAGCGGCAGCAGGTCGCGTTGCACGCCGGCGCGCGAGACATCGGCGCCGCCGTGCTCGGAGCGGGTCGCGATCTTGTCGATCTCGTCGAGGAACACGATGCCGTTCTGCTCGACGTTGGCGATGGCCTTTTGCTTGAGCTCGTCTTCGTTGAGGAGCTTGCCGGCTTCTTCGTCGATCAGGATCTTCATGGCTTCCTGGATCTTGAGCTTGCGCGGCTTCTTGCGTGCACCGTTGGCGCCGGCAAACATCGACTTGATCTGCTCGGTCATTTCTTCCATGCCCGGCGGCGCCATGATTTCCATCTGCGGCGCCGCATCGGAGACTTCGATCTCGATTTCGCGATCGTCGAGCGCGCCTTCGCGCAGGCGCTTGCGGAAGGTCTGGCGCGTGGCGTCACCTTCCTTGCTGTCCGGCGTATTGGCGGTGTTGAAGCCAAAGTCGCGTGCCGGCGGTACCAGGATGTCGATGATGCGGTCTTCGGCCGCGTCTTCGGCGCGCTGGCGCACTTTCTTCGCTTCGCTGGCGCGGGTCTGCTTGATGCCGATGTCGATCAGGTCGCGGATGATGGTGTCGACGTCGCGCCCGACATAGCCGACCTCGGTAAACTTGGTCGCTTCGATCTTGATGAACGGCGCATCGGCCAGCTTGGCCAGGCGGCGCGCGATCTCGGTCTTGCCGACGCCCGTCGGGCCGATCATCAGGATGTTCTTCGGCGTGATTTCGTAGCGCAGCGATTCGTCGACCTGCTGGCGGCGCCAGCGGTTACGCAGCGCGATCGCGACGGCTTTCTTGGCCTTGCCCTGGCCGACGACGTGCTTGTCCAGCTCGGAGACGATTTCGGGTGGGGTCATGTTCATGAAGCTGTTCATATCAATCCAGGGTCTCGATGATGTGGGACATATTCGTGTAGATGCACAGTTCGCCTGCGATGGTCAGCGCCTTCTTGACCACTTCGGCAGGCGCCATGTCGGTGTTCTCGTACAGGGCCTTGGCGGCCGACTGGGCATAGATGCCGCCGGAGCCGATCGCGCCGATGCCGTCTTCCGGCTCGAGCACGTCGCCGTTGCCGGTGATGATCAGGGTGGACTCGCGGTCGGCCACGAGCAGCATGGCTTCCAGGCGGCGCAGCACGCGGTCGGTGCGCCAGTCCTTGGCCAGCTCGACCGAGGCGCGCAGCAGGTTGCCCTGGTGCTTTTCAAGTTTGCCCTCGAAGCGATCGAGCAGCGTGAAGGCGTCGGCGGTGCCGCCGGCAAAACCGCACAGGACCTTGCCCTGATACAGCTTGCGCACCTTGCGGGCCGAGCCCTTCATGACGACGTTACCGAGCGTGACCTGCCCATCGCCGCCGAGCGCGACCTGATTGCCGCGGCGTACGCTGACGATGGTTGTACCGTGAAATTGTTCCATTTTTACCTCGTGATTGTCTGGCTACCAGCAGGTGGGGACCGTGCGCAGGATTGCAAGATTATCCGAACGGGAAATACCAATGCGCTGCCACAGCCGGGGTCAGGTCTGACATTCGGACACGACCTCAGCTTTATACAGCCACACAGCCGGGGTCAGGTCTGACATTCAGACACGACCTCGGCCTTCGCCACTTCCAACAGTGTTTTGCCCAGTATCCGAATGGCCCAGTGCCAACTAGTGCCGGCTACCTGACTGTCGAGATCGTGTCCGAATGTCAGACCTGACCCCGGCTTTTCGGTAGAGCTCGTGTCCGAATGTCAGACCTGACCCCGGCTTTTAAGATCGTGACCCGGGTTTTTGGTGTGCTGTAGCGTCAGTAGCGGTGAGGATAGAGCCGTACGCTCTCGCCGGCGCCCAGCAGCCGTAGCAGGGCGGCCACGAGATGGTTCAGTTCGCGCAGCTCGACCGTGCGGCCGGTTGCTGCCTGTCCAGCGAGCCGCGCCAGCAGGCTGACGGCGCCGACGTAGTCGATGCGCGCCAGCCGTGAGCAGTCGAGCACGAGTGTTTCGCGCTCTGCGGCGTAGGCGTCGATGGCCGCCAGCAGCGCTGGTTCGGGGCTGGTGATCATGGCAGGCAACATGAAGCGGTCGCCGTGACTTGGGGCCGGTGCGGCCGTCGAGACGTGGCGGGGCGCTTCGAACGAGGGCGGCGAGACTTCGTAGGTGACGCAGTAATCCATTGCCGCTTCTTCGAAATCCTTTTCGCGGTTGGTCAGCAGCAGCAGTTCGAGCAGCAGCAGCCACGGCGCCGGGCTGGCCCCGCGCTTGCCGATGACGAGCATCGGGCGCAGCGTCGTGATCAGGGTGTCGGCCCCGGCCAATACCAGGCCGCGGTCGCTCGCGCGCAGCGTTTGCAGGGCGGTCAGCAGGCAGTCGGCGCCGTCTGTGTCGATGCTGCGCACCTTGCCGAAGTCGAGCCGCACGTTTGGCGCCCGCGCGTCGAGCACGCGGCGCAGGCGGGGCGCGACGGTTGCATCCAGCAGCGTGTCGAAGGTTTCGGTGGCGGTCAGTCCCTGTGCCGGCTGGCTCGCCACCGAGGTGGGCGCGAGCGGCTTCCAGGTGGGCGGCGAGGTTTCGAAGTGGCTGGCGTAATCGATGGCGATGCTCTCAAACAGTTCTTCGCGGCCATCGGCCTGGTACAGATCGAACAGCATCCACCATGGCAGGCGTTCGTGGCGGCCCAGCGTCGCGAGCGACTCGCGCAGCAAGTGTTCGGCCGCGGCGCTCTGGCCGTTGGCGTACAGGATGGCGCTTTCGTCGACCGCCGGAGCGCTCGCGGGCGCAGCGGCCTGGTCGGGAATGTCGTCGGGATCGGGCACGGCGGCCGCCGTGACGCCGTTGGCGGGACGGCGGCCACTGTCCCAGGCCGGCTCGTCATCGAACATGTCGGACGCAAATTCGAGTTCGATTTCGTCGATCTTGGCAGCGGTGGCGCGGGCGATTTCACGCTGGCGTTCGCGCTCCGCGTCGGACGCCAGGCGTGACGGTTCGCCGCGCAGGCGCGACTCGGGGGGCGGCCAGCTGGGCGCGGCCACCGCATCGTTCTTTTTCTTCAGGAAGGAAAAAAGCCCCATGCTCACCGTTGTCTCGATAACGTGTCCACCATGACCTTAGCACGGACCCCGGCGACGGATGCTGAGCACACGTGGCCGGGCGTCAGTGTAGCCGAAGGGCAATGTTGGTAGGATATTGAGCAATTGTAGCGTGTACGCATGACCAGGACGGCAGCTGTCATGCGTCGTTACAAACATCAAGAAATGGTGTCTGCAAACAAAAAAAGCATGCGACGAGGTCGCATGCTTTCTGGTCGGTGCTGAATCGCTGTTCAGCACGCACGCCAATCAGTCGCCGTACAGCTTCTGCTTGAGTTCGCGACGCTGCTGGGCTTCCAGCGACAGCGTGGCGGTCGGACGGGCGATCAGGCGCGGGATGCCGATCGGCTCGCCGGTTTCTTCGCACCAGCCGTATTCGCCGCCGTCGATCGACTGGATCGATTGCTGGACTTTCTTGAGCAATTTGCGCTCACGGTCGCGGGTGCGCAGTTCGAGCGCATGTTCTTCTTCGATGGTTGCGCGGTCGGCCGGATCGGGAACCAGCACGGTTTCGCGCAGGTGTTCCGTGGTTTCGCCAGCGTTCTTGAGCAGTTCGCGCTCGAGTTCCTGCAGACGATTCTTGAAGAATGCGAGCTGGGCCGCATTCATGTAGTCGCCCTCGCTCATCGCGCGAATCTCGTCTTCCGTCAGGAGGCGTTCGTCGGACTGGGCGGTATTCGGTTTCGTTGTTTTAGTCATGATGCCTTCGATACGACAGAGGTTTGCATTTTATCAGCTTGCCAATCAGCAACACCGCACAAATGGGTGCATGCCGGGCAGGCTGCCTTGATGACGACGGTACGCCATCCTATCTCCGTCCGCGCCGCATGGGCGGCAAGGGCGGTTCACCACTGGCTGTTTGAAGCGCGTCGTGGCGGTCCGTGCGGCCCGGCCTGGCAAACTGTCGACGCATGGCGCCGGACATGCCTGCATGGCCAGTCAAACTGATGCAGTTTATACCAAACACTGTTCCAGTCCGCGGATAAATACGTCTTTTGGTAAATTTTTACCAATAAAGACCATCTTGGTGGCGGGCGTTTCATTCTCCCCCCATTTCGGTCCCACGTCGCTGCCCATGATCTGGTGCACGCCCTGGAACACGACCTTGCGATCGACGCCATCCATCCGCAATACACCCTTGTAGCGCAGCATTTGCGGGCCGAAGACCTGGACCAGGCTGCCGAGGAATTGTTCCAGGCGCTCCGGGTCGAATGCGCGCTCGCTCTTGAACACGAACGCGGCGATGTCGTCGCTGTGGTGGCTGTGATGATGATCGTGGCTGCACGACGCATCGTGCACGTGGTCGTGACCGTGGCCACAATCGGCGCCATGCTCATGCTTGTGATCATGGTCGTGATCGTGCCCGTCTTCACCATCGACACGCAGGAAATCGGGGTCGATGTCCAGCTTGTCGTTCAGGTTGAAGCCGCGCAGGTCGAGCACGTCGGCAATCGGCGCGCGGCCGAAGTCGCTCGTGGCGATCGGGGCGCGCGGGTTGATGCGCTGCAGGCGCGCCTTGAGCGCATCGACGGCGGCAGCATCGACCAGGTCGGTTTTGGACAGCAGGATCTTGTCGGCAAAGCCCACCTGGCGCTGGGCTTCTTCGTGCGCCGTCAATTGTTCCATCGCGTGGCGGGCGTCGACCACGGTCACGACGGCGTCGAGCAGGTAGTGGGCGCCAACTTCTTCGTCGACGAAGAAGGTCTGCGCCACCGGGCCCGGATTGGCCAGGCCCGTCGTTTCGATGACGACGCGGTCAAAACTGATCTCGCCAGCGGCGCGTTTCTTTGCCAGGCTGTTGAGTGCCTCGATCAGGTCGCCACGCACGGTGCAGCAGATGCAGCCGTTGTTCATCTCGATGATCTGCTCGCCGGAGTCCTGCACCAGGATTTCGTTGTCGATGTTTTCTTCACCGAATTCGTTCTCGATGACGGCGATGCGCATGCCGTGGTCTTCCTGCAGGATGCGGTTGAGCAGGGTGGTCTTGCCCGCGCCGAGAAAGCCGGTGAGGATGGTGCTGGGGATCAGGTCCATTGGTTCGCTACTCGTGGTTGACATCAGGGTTGGACAAAAGAACCGGGGGATTATGCCGCAATTCTTGCAACCTCACCATCTGGCGTGTGGCGCGCAGATCGTGTTCAAACCATGGAGTAACTTCTCGCCGGATTGGCAGGGTGGCTACTTCTTGCCGGCCGCTTCGTCAGCGCGTGCGGTGTCGGCCGCTGCAATGACCTGGGCAATTGCGGCAACCACGAGCTGCGGTTCTTCCTGGTGGATGTTGTGGCCGCTATCGGGCGTCACCACGTGGCTGCCGCGCCTGAAGCCGCGAAAGAAGCGTGCATGCAGATCGCGCCAGACGTCGACGGCTGCCGGGGTTTCCAAAAAGAGCTGGGGCTGCTCGCGGCGCTGGACGGATGTGAGCACCACGACCGGCACATCCGGCAAGGGCCCGGCCAGGGGCAGGTTGCCGCTGTCGAGAATGGCCTGTACCTGGGCCAGTTCGGGCTGGAACTTGGGCGGCATGTATTGCACCAGCAGGCGGGCGTCGTTGTCGACCGCGGCCGCATCGAGCTTGCGCAGCTCGGTGTTCTGGTGCTCGTCGCTGGGGTCGACAAACACCATGCCGGCAATCTGGGCCGGATGGCGTGCGGCGTAGCTGCGAATCAGGAAGCCGCCGTAGGAATGGCCAACCAGCACAAAGGGTGGACGCACCCCTGCCGCGGCGATCACTTGTTCCAGTTCATCGGTACGGCTGGCCACGGTGGGCGTCCCGGGGCGTGCCTCCGAGCGGCCATGGCCGGCGCGCGAGTACGTGATCACCTTGTTCGACCTGGCCACCTGCGGCGCGACATCGCGCCACACGTTCAGGTCGCGCCCGAAGCCGGACTCGAAGATGACGGTGTAGGGGCCGGTGCCCAGGCTGGCCAGCTGCACCCGGTACGGGCCCACGTCCAGCAGTTCGGGTGCGTCCTTTGGCATGGCAGCAGGTGTTTGGGCACTGGCAAACGTGCTCAGTGCCAGCAGGACGGCACCGGCAGTGCGGGACAGGTAGGCCATATTGACTCCATCAAATGCGTTGTCATCCTGTCTGCATGCGGCGACAATTGGATGTGAAGCAATAGTCTAAGAAACACGGCAAGACACCGGTACTGTCAAATATGTCAGTCGGGCAGCGGGCTGGGGATGGGGGAAGCGGTGACAAACGAATCGATGGCGCAATGGCGTGCCCGTCATCTGGACGCAATGGGCCGGGCCGTGGATGCGAATGGGCTGTTTGCGGTCGTCGCCGGCGCCGCGCGCGAACTGGGTTTTGACTATTGCGCCTACGGCATGCGCAAGCCAATGCCGCTGTCGAAACCGTCGACCGTGATGCTGAACAATTACCCCGATGTATGGCAGGCGCGCTATGCCGACCAGGGTTATCTGGGGCAGGATCCCACGGTCCGGCATGGCGCCGCATCGCTGTTGCCGCTGTTGTGGAGCGAGCCGGTATTCGCGCAGGCGCGCCCGCTGTGGGAAGACGCGCGTGGCCATGGTTTGCAGGTGGGCTGGGCGCAGGCGTCGCGTACGCCAGACGGTTGCGTCGGCATGCTGACGCTGGCGCGCTCGCACGATGCCCTGTCCGAGACCGAGCTGGACCAGAGCGAAGCCAATATGTCGTGGCTGGCGCATGCGGCGCATCAGGGATTGGCCCGCCTGCAGCGGCCGGCGCCAGGTGCGCCGTTGCTGGCGCTCAGCGCGCGGGAAGCCGAAGTCTTGCGCTGGATGGCTGACGGCAAGACCTCAAGCGAGGCCGGCACCATCCTCAGCCTGTCCGAGCGGACCGTCAACTTTCACGTTGCCAATGCCCTGCTCAAGCTGGGTGCGGCCAACAAGACTGCCGCCGTGGTCAAGGCCGCGTTGTTCGGCCTGCTTTAAGAGGCTGGGTCGAGACGCTGGTTCAAGACGCCGGCTCAGGACTCCGGCTTGGCTTTCGCCCGCGGGTGCGCCGCGTCATACACTTTGGACAGGTGCTGAAAGTCCAGTGCCGTATAGATTTGCGTGGACGTGATGCTGGCGTGGCCCAGCAGTTCCTGCACTGCGCGCAGGTCGCCCGACGATTGCAGCAGGTGCGACGCAAACGAATGGCGCAGCACGTGCGGGTGCACGTGCACCGGCGTGCCGGCGCGCAGCGCGTGCTGTTTCAGACGGGTTTGCACGACGCGCGGCGTGATGCGGGTGTCGCGCGCCGACAGGAACAGCGCAGCGCCCCCGTCGCGGGCGGCAGGGCGCACCGCGAGCCAGCGCGCCAGCGCCTCGCGCGCCGGGCCGCCGACCGGCACCCGGCGCATCTTGTTGCCTTTGCCGGTCACCACCACTTCGCCCGCCTGCAGGTCGAGCCAGCCCAGTGAGCCCGGCTGGCCGCCGCGTGCATCTTGCCAGGCCACGTCCAGGCCCGCCAGTTCCGACACACGCAGCCCGCTCGAATACAGCAGCTCGAACATCGCGTGATTGCATAATTCGAACGGCTCGAGATGGCCGCGCTGGTTGGCTTCCATCAATTGCACGGCGTCGTCGACCGCGAGCGCTTTCGGCAAGCTCTGCGCGCGCTTGGGGGCGCGCACGCCGTCGACCGGATTGGCGGCAAGGGTCGTCTGGTGCGAGAGCCATTCATAGAAGCCGCGCCAGCCAGAGAGCTTGCGTGCAATGGAGCGCGCGGACTGGCCGCCGGCATGCAGCTTGCCGGCAAAACGGCGGATGTCGGCGTGCACCAGCCGGGCCCAGTCGCTGTGGCCGGCCAGCGCCGCGAGTTCGGCCAGGTCGCGCCGGTAAGCGGCAATCGTGTGCGGTGACAACTGGCGCTGGGTGGCCAGTTCGCCGAGGTAGCGCGCGGCCCAGTCGGATGGCGGCTCGCGCGTGTCCATGCTGGTCAAGCGCGCAGCGGCGCCAGGGCGGTGGTGGCGGTGGCAGCGATGTGGACCAGGAAATCGGTCGCCATCGCGGTGGTGAAGCGCGCCGGATCGGGCGAGCCGAGCACCAGCAGGCCAAAGCTCTGGCCCGGCGCGCCGAGCGGCAGCATCACCGTCGAGCGGATCGCGTCGGCATCGTCCAGCCAGCGCACCGCTTCGAAATCATTGTTCGGGCCACAGTACGGCGCGCGCAGGCTGTTGGCGAAGATGCGTGCGTCGTCCGAGACATTGCTGGCAAACCAGGCGTCGGCATGTTCCGGCGCCACATGCCACAGGCGCAAGGTCACTTGCGGGACGGTGAAGTGGGTGCGCAAGCCCTCGGTCAGGTCACGCGCCATCGCGGCGCCGCCTTTCGACACCAGCAGGGACTGGGTCCAGGCGTGGAAGCGGTTAGCGATGCCGGCGTTTTCTTCGGCGCGGCGCGACAGGTCGGACAGGCGCAGTTCGAGCGCGCGGTATTTGTCGCGCATGACTTCCATCTGGCGTTCCTGGAGCGACACGGTGCGACCGGTCAGCGGACTCGACAGTTTCACTTCACCCAGCAAGCCCGCTTGCTCCTGGAAGAATTCCGGGTGATCGGTCAGGTATTGCGCAACAGTGCTGGCGTCCAGTGGTGCAGTGCTCATGGCGGAATGAATGTTGGGATGAATCGGGTCATTTTAACCGACGCTGGGCGTTGCACCGGAGAACAAAAAAGACGCCCGCAGGCGTCTTGTGATGAATGGGGATTCGCTCAGAAGCGGTGACGGATACCCAGTTGCAAGGCGCGGCCATCGGCGCCCGGCGCTTCGGTAAAGCCGCCCGGATTGCCCGAGGTACCCGGCGAATACTGGGCTTCGTTGTCGTTCTTGATGAACGCCAGCGCCGTGTACAGGTCGGTACGCTTGGACAGGTAGTAGTTGTAGCCCAGCGCATACAGATTGGCATCGCTGTTGGACGCGGTGCGGTCGTTCTGGTGCGCGTACGACGCGACGATTCGGCCATTGCCGATCTTGTAGTGCACACCGACCTGATAGCTGTTGGCGTCCTGCTTGGTGTTGGCCGAAATCGCACTGGCGAAGATCCCGCGCAGGGCCTGCTGGGTCGGGAGCGGGATGCCTTGCGCGGTCAGTGCCGGGCCCACGGCCGTGTCCCAGCCATTCAGGTAGTCGGGGATCAGCGCCGAATTCTCGTTGCGCTGGCTGTGGAAGCCGGCGAAGAATTTCCAGCTTTCGCCCAGTGCGTAAGAGCCGCCAACGGTCAGCGTGCGCAGGCTCGGCCGGTTCTGCTGGTCGTAGCCATGGTTGTAGCCAACGCCGACGTCGAAACCGTTGGCTTTGTACGTCACCGCGCCGGCGCGGAACTTGTTATAGCGGCCGAGGTAACCGGAATTGCGCGCGCCATACATTACCGAACCGCCGAGGCCGTTTGGCAACGCGATGCGGTACTGGATGGCTTCCTGCGAGCGGATGTCCGCGCCCAGTGCGGTAAAGCCGGCAGTGCCGCCCGTGACGTGGCCCCAGGTGCCGGCCGTGCCCGACTCAAACGCATCGGCCATATTGAACACTTCGTAGCCAGGCGTATACATGCGGCCCAGCAGCACGGCGCCGATCGGGGTGATCAGGCCGACCATCGAGGTGCGGTCGAACAGGGCTTTTTCCTGATTGACGGCAGGGCCGCCCGGCGGCTGGATGGCCGCTTGCAGACGGTCGCGGATGGCGACCGGGATGCGTTCCATGCCGCGCAGCAGGTAGCGGCCAGGATTGTCGTTCATCAGCGTCGGCTGCTGCGAACCGGTGTCGAGTTCGACGCGGGCTTCGAGATTGAAAATCGCCTTGTAGCCATTGCCCAGGTCTTCGGAGCCACGCAGGCCGAGGCGTGAGCCATCGGCGCCGCCGCTGTAGATCTTGGTCGGGCCGCCTTTTTGCCACATTACGCCGGCGTCGGCAATGCCGTAGATCTGGACACTGGTCTGGGCCAGGGCGGTGCTTGCGAAGGTCGCGCCGAGCAGGGCGGCGATAAGGCATTTTTTCATGGTGTCTCCATATTATTTTCTTGTCGCGTGGCATGGGCCCGCTACGCAAATATGCCATTGCCTTGCTGCACTGTACAGAACGCTCGTTCGGAAAGGCCCTGGTAGCGCATCCTCGTTGTGAAAAGGCTACAGACCGTTGCAAACGACAAGGGCGGACACCGTTGCCGGTGCCCGCCCTCAAGAGGTTGCGATCCGTCGCAGTCGGTTCAGAACGTGTGGTGAATGCCGATGTCGTACTGGTTGATCGTGCCCGGGGCGGTCGGGACGCCTTTTTTGCGCGACACGTCAAAATACAGGTAGGTACGCTTGGACAGGCTGTATTCATAGCCCAGCGACAGTTGTTTGACCTTTTCCAGGCCATCGGTGTCCTTCTGACCATAGCCAGCGAGGAATTTCCCGGGGCCGACCGTGTAATTCGCGCCCACGACCCACGAACTGGTATCGGTATTGAACAGGCGCGTATTGTCTTCGTCGAGCCGTGTGAACGTGCCCATCAGCTTGAGTTCGGGCGTCGGGCTGACCGAGGCGCCGATCGACCAGACCTTCGATTCGACGGCGTTGCGCTCGTAGGCGGCCATCAGCGCAGCCGGGCCGTTGTTGTAGGTGCCGGAGATGGAGAACGGATTGGTCGAGGCTTCAGTACCGGCCGCATACTGCGGCGCCGCTGCACTGCCACGACCGATGATGGCGACGGCGCCATTGTTTTCTTTGGTGGCGATGGCCGTGTTGAGCTGGAAGCCGTTCACGACCGGCGAGTTGTACCAGACCGCGTTCGACCAGCGGTTGGCGGTGGAACCGACCGGGTCGAGAGGCTGCGAGCTGTAGCCGGCCACGCTCAGGTCGGTATAAAAGCCGCCTGCGGTTTCGATCGCGTGGAATGGTTCGAAGGCACCGATGGTTTCGTGGAACGGGGTCAGGCCGCGGCCGATGCGCAGCATGCCGAAGTCACCCTGCAGGCCGACGCGGCTCTGGCCCTGGAACAACCGGCGTCCATTGCCATCGGGGCCGATTTCGGCGCTGCCGGTGTCCGGCTCATAGCGCGTTTCAAGTTGGAACAGGGCTTTGAGGCCATTGCCCAATTCTTCGGTGCCCTTGAAACCGAGGGTGTTGGCCGAGCGCTTGCCGATGCTGACATTCTGGCTGCTGCGCTTGACGATGCCGGCATCGAGGTTGCCGTAGACCTGTACTGACGTCTGCGCATGGGCCGCACCGGCGCAAGCGCCAAGCAGTGCGACAGCCAGGAGAGAGGTCTTCATCGGGGTAATCCTGTCAATAAAGTGAACACGTACATCTGGAGCGTTGAGACCTGGCTGAACGCGCGATACGTGCACCTTAAATCTTTCAAACGTCAAGACTAGCTAATCCGTCAATTATCGGGGGGCTGCCGCGCTCCTTGCCAATAAATCGAACCGTGCTGTTGTATTTTTGAAACGAGCGTCATCAATCAGGGTAATGCAGTGCCTTTCAACGGGGCAACCCGACGTTACCGGCCTCGGCCTGACTGTTTGTCTTGCGCATATCCGGAACAGTTTCATCGGATTCGTGCTGTTTTGTGACCTCTCAATCCGCTCTGGAATCCAATCGAATCGCCATCGGCCACGGCGTAGACTTTGGCCTCGTTCGCACAGCAGCGCCGCGTGGCGCCGATAGCTTGTATATTTGCAACTTCCACGTTGCCGCTGTGTGTCGCAGGCACACTTTCCATGGCGTTCACGTCATGTCTCTCACGTATTCCAACGATGGCTAACCGCGAAGAACTGGCGATCATCCGCAATGCCCGTGCCGGCCAGGTGGCAGCCCAGCTCGCGCTGGGCAAGCTGTACTTGTTTGGCAGCAGCAGCTTGCCGCAAAGCCTTCCTACCGCGCTGCACTGGCTGGAGCGCGCGGCGCGGCAAGATTGTCCGCCAGCCTGGCAATTAATCGGCAACCATATCCCGCTTGAATTAGCGCAGCGTGACGCAGCCGGTGTGTCGCAGTGGTACGAACGCGCGTATGACGATGGCAGCGTGCATGCCGGCCTCGTGTTTGCTCAACTGGTGCTCGATCCCCTGGCGCCGACCGCGCAACAGCAGCAGCCCAAAGCCGTGCGTGCGCTCGAAGACGCCGCGCGGGCCGGGTTTTCGCATGCCCAGGTGCTATTAACCCGGCAACACGAGCAGGCCGCCAGCAGGGCGGCAGTCACGCCGGCCATGGCGGCGCGTACGTCGGCGGCGCAGGGGGCGCTGCATGGCGCGCGGCCCGCGCCGGCGCAGTACGCCGCCATGGCGCAGCATGCAGGCCTCGACGCCCTGTGGTTCGCGCGGCGCTGGGCCGATTATTTGCAACTGGCGTTACCGCAGGCGCGAGCGCTGGTCGATGAGCACGGCGAGCGCGGCCAGCCCGGCGAACTGCGCCGGTTGGCGCCGGACGAAATCGCGCTGCTGTCGCGTTGCGCGCGTCTGATGGATCCCGCGCTCGATGGGGCCCATGGCGTCGATGGTGTCGGTGATGTAGGGGGGGGCGGCGCGGCGCCGGTGCCCTGCGATCCCGGTGAGCTGGCCATCTTCTGGGAACTGGCTGCCGCCGAACACGATCCCCACGCGCAACTGGCGCTGGGCCTGCGTTCTGCCCGCATGCGGGTGGATGGCCGGCGCATTGGCAGTGGCGATGCGCGTGCTGCGCACGTGGCCAATTTCAAACGGGCGATCCGTTGGCTGACACTGGCGGGCGAGCAGGGGCTGGCCGAGGCGTGGTACGCGCTGTCGCGCATCTGTATCAAGCCAGAATTCTCACAACGTAACGTGGCCGATGCCCAGCGCTACCTCGAACGCGCGGCCGAGATGGGGTATCGCGATGCCCAGCTCGAATGCGGCCACAACGCCTGGCGCGCGCGCCGCGAAAACGAAAACAACGATGTGCGGGCCGTGTACTGGCTGCAAAAGGCGGCGCAGCAAGATGCGCCGGACGCGGCCGGTCTGCTGCACAAGATCGCGCCGCGCCTGACCACCACACCATACACCGACACGGGTGCCTTGCTGGCGCTGCACGCCGGGGCGCTGGCGGGGCATCCGCTGCTGGCGGCGCGCCTCGAACTGGCACAACTGTTCAACCTGTCGCGCCCCGAAGCCTTGCTGCTCGATGTGGTCGCCGCCGACCAGGGCCACTGCCTGGTCATCGATATCCGCGCCAGTTACGGACGCAGCAAGCGGCGGTTGGTGATGGTGGCACCGGGGCCCGAGCGCCAGGCGCTCGACCGCATCGTGCGCCTGTTCGACCCGGTCGATTGTGGCCCGGCCGGGCCGGAAGGCAACTACCGCCAGCGCCTGTACCGGCTGCGCACGCTGCTCAACATTGCGCAGCCTGACAGCGACGACGGGGCCGGGACCGACGTCGGATTGGCGGCCTGACGCGCGTGTCGTTCAATCAAGGCAAGGCCGCCTGACTTGGCGGCATCAGGCTCAGATCTCGACTTCGCCTTCAAACACCGACACGGCCGGGCCGCTCAGATACACCGGCTGGTCCGGGCCGGCCCAGGCGATGCTGAGTTCGCCGCCACGGGCCGAGACGCGCACCGGCGAATCGAGCAGGCCGCGCCGGATGCCGGCCACGACCGCAGCGCAGGCGCCGGTGCCACAGGCCAGCGTCTCGCCCGCGCCGCGCTCGAACACGCGCAAGCGGATATGGTGCCGGTCCATCACTTGCAGGTAGCCGGCATTGACGCGTTTTGGAAAGCGCACGTGGCGCTCGATCAGCGGACCCGTCTCTTCCACTGGCGCCGCATCGACATCGTCGACCACCTGCACCGCATGCGGATTGCCCATCGACACGACCGACACGAAGACGGTCTCATCGCCGACCGGCAATGGCCAAAGTGTGTCGTCGCCCTGGACCATGCCTGCGAGGCCGGCCTCGTCGAACGGCACGTCGGCCGGCACGAGGCGCGGCGCGCCCATGTCGACCGTGACGCTGCCATCGTCTTCCAGGCGCGGATTGATGATGCCCGACATGGTCTGGACGCGAATGCTGCGCGCCTGTGTCAGCCCCTTGTCGACGACAAAGCGCACGAAGGCGCGCGAGCCGTTGCCGCATTGCTCGACTTCGCCGCCATCGTTGTTGAAGATGCGATAGCGAAAGTCCACGCCAGCGTCGGTCGGGCGTTCCACGACCAGGATCTGGTCGGCGCCGATACCGAAGCGGCGGTCGGCCAGGCGGCGCCATTGCGCCACGCTCAAGTCGACTTGCTGGTTGATTGCATCGACGACGATGAAGTCGTTGCCGGCGCCGTGCATCTTGGTAAATTTCAGTTTCATGGCTTCAATCGTACAGCGAAGGTTCACCCGGCGGCCGGGTTTTAAAACGTTTGTGGGTCCAGAAATATTGTTCCGGCGCCTCGCGCACGCGCTCTTCAATGAAAGCGTTCATGCGGCGGGTCGCTTCGACCATATCGTCACCCGGGTAGTTGTCCCAGGCCGGATAAAAGCGCACGCGCCAGCCCTGGTAATTCGGCAGGTAGGTGGCGATCACGGGAATGACCTTGGCGCCGGTCGTGCCGGCAATGCGGCCCAGCGCAGTGAGCGTCGCGGCCGGCACGCCGAAGAACGGCACGAATTCGGCATCCTTCTCGCCGAAGTCCATGTCGGGCAGCATGAAGTAGGGCAGGCCGTCGCGCAGTGCGCGCAGGATCGGCTTGATGCCTTCCTTGCGCGTGACCAGGCGTACCGGGCCGTAGCGTTCGCGGCCGTGACGCAGCAGGCGGTCGAAGTCCTCGTTTTTCTGCGGCACGTACATGCTGCACACCGGAATCACACGGGCGCCGATGCCGGCCACGTCCAGGCACACGAAGTGCGGACATAGCAAAATCGTCGGGCCGTCCTGCATGGCGGCCAGCGGCACCGATGGTTCGATCTGGATCAGGCTGCGCACGCGTTCTTCCGGCGCCCACCACAGGATCGAGCGCTCGAAGATGCTGCGGGCGTAGGCGCGGAAATGCTGTTTGGCGATCGTGCGGCGCGCCCGCTCATCGAGCTCGGGCAGGCACAGGCGCAGATTGGTCAGCGCGATCTTGCGGCGCTTGCCCAGAATCATGAACATCAGGCTGCCCACCGCTTCGCCGAATCGCCCCAGAATGGGCAACGGCAAGAAATGCAGCAACCACATAAATCCCAGCAAGATCTTCATGGTGCGACCTCGGTGTCCGGGCCCGCCACGCCGTCCGGCTGCTTGTAGCGGTTATAGCTCCAGAAATACTGCGCTGGCGCACGGGCGATCAGTTGCTCCATTGCGCGGTTGATGGCCGCTGCCTGTTCAGCACCGGTGCCGGACAGGTCGCCATCGAACTCGACGAAGCGCACGATGTAGCCGGCGCCATGCGCACGGCGCTCGGCATACACCAGCAGAATGTCGGCCTTGCCGAGCTGGGCCAGCTTGGCCGGCAGCGTCATCGTGTAGGCATTGCGGCCGAAAAATGGCGCCCAGACGCCTTCGCCTTCTTGTGGCACCTGGTCTGGCAGCAAGCCGATCGGCTGGCCGCCCTTGAGCGTCTTGGCCAGGATGCGCACGCCCGACAGATTGGCCGGCGCCAGATGCAGGTTATGACGCGCACGGGCGCCTTCGACCAGTGGCTTCAATGCGCTCTTGCGCGGCGGGCGATACATGACCGTCAACGCCGTGCGCAGCGCGATTTGCTGGGCCGTCATTTCAAAGCAGCCCAGGTGTGGCGTAAGAAAGACAATCCCGCGACCGGCGTCGAGCCGCGCCTGGACCAGGTCCCAATTCTCTACTGTGGCATGCCTGGCAACCCGCTGCGGGTTGGCGCACCAGACGAACGCAAGCTCGATGGCGGCCTTGCCGGCCTCGGCCACGGCCGCGCGCCAGTGGGCGTCATAGCCGGCCTGAACCAGGTTGGCGCGCAGGCGCTTGCGATACGATGGCGACAGGCCATATACCAGCCAACCCATCGCTGCGCCCAGGGCGTGCAGGAGTGGCAAGGGAAAAACGGAGAGTATCCGGAAAAGTACAACTAGCATGTCGATTGTTGGGTAGCGGACGCCACGCGCGTTTCCACACCAAAATTCCAAGGAAGCGTAAAATACCACTTTATGCAGGATCCGCCGAGTTAACAGACAACTTGCGAAGCGGAATATAAATGTCGCTAAAGCGTCGCAGGCTCAGTTTGCTGCGGCAGAATTATGACCCGTAACAGGAGCCTTCATGTCGAACGACTACCTCTTTACCTCTGAATCCGTTTCCGAAGGCCACCCAGACAAGGTGGCTGACCAGATTTCCGACGCCATCCTCGATGCGATCCTGACCGAGGATCCAACCGCCCGCGTCGCTGCAGAAACGCTGTGCAATACCGGCCTCGTCGTTCTCGCCGGTGAAATCACCACCCACGCCAACGTCGACTATATCAAGGTCGCACGTGACACCATCAAGCGCATCGGCTACGACAATACCGATTTCGGCATCGACTACAAAGGTTGCGCTGTCATGGTCTGCTATGACAAGCAGTCGCCGGACATCGCCCAAGGCGTCGACGAAGGCAAGGGTATCGACCTCGACCAGGGCGCCGGTGACCAGGGCCTGATGTTCGGCTATGCCTGCGATGAAACGCCAGAGCTGATGCCAGCTGCCATTTACTACGCGCACCGCCTGGTCGAGCGCCAGTCGCAGCTGCGCAAGGATGGCCGCCTGCCATGGCTGCGTCCGGATGCCAAGTCGCAAGTCACGCTGCGCTACGTCGATGGCCGCCCGGTGGCCGTCGACACTGTCGTGCTTTCGACCCAGCACCATCCTGACGTGACGCACGCGCAGATCGAAGAAGCCGTCATCGAAGAAATCATCAAGACCACGCTGCCGCGCGAGTGGCTCAAGGACACCCGCTTCCTGGTCAACCCGACCGGCCGCTTCGTCATCGGCGGTCCGCAGGGCGATTGCGGCCTGACCGGCCGCAAGATCATCGTCGACACCTACGGCGGCGCAGCCCCGCACGGCGGCGGCGCATTCTCGGGCAAGGATCCTACCAAGGTCGACCGTTCCGCTGCGTACGCCGCCCGCTATGTGGCCAAGAACATCGTCGCCGCCGGCCTGGCGCGTCAGTGCCAGGTGCAGGTCAGCTACGCCATCGGCGTGGCGCGTCCGATCAATATCACCGTGTACACCGAAGGCACCGGCGTGATCCCGGACGACAAGATCGCAGCGCTCGTCAACGCGCACTTCGACCTGCGTCCGAAAGGCATCGTCCAGATGCTCGACCTGCTGCGCCCGATCTACACCAAGACCGCCGCCTACGGTCACTTCGGTCGCGAAGAGCCGGAATTCACGTGGGAACGCACCGACAAGGCAGCCGAACTGCGCGCAGCGGCCGGCATCGCCTGAGTTCCTGGCGCGCACACCGCGACCGCACACTGAGCCCCAAAAATTGCCCTGCAGTTTTTGGGGTTTTTTCTTGCCCATTGCACTACAAGGACGCCATGCAGGTACTACCCATCTACCAAGTCGATGCCTTCACAGACCGGCTGTTTGGCGGCAATCCGGCCGCCGTCGTCGTGCTGGACGCGTTTCCCGACACGGCGCTGATGCATGCGATCGCTGCCGAAAACAACCTGTCCGAGACGGCGTTCCTGGTACCGCATGACGGGCAGTACCGGCTGCGCTGGTTCACCCCGCTGGTTGAAATGCCGCTGTGTGGCCATGCGACGCTGGCGAGCGCGGCGGTTGTCATGGAACGGCTCGAGCCCGGTCGTACCGAGGTCGTGTTCGACACGGCGAGCGGTCCGTTGCCGGTGCGGCGTTCAGCAACCGGCTATGTACTGAATTTCCCTGCTCGCACACTCGTGCCGGTGGCGGCACCGCCCGGCCTGGCGGCGGCCCTGGGTTGCCATCCGCACGAACTGCTCGACGTCCTCGACGATGGATTCGGCTATACGGTGGTGCTGGCAGACGCACGGGCCGTGCGCGAACTGGCGCCGGACTTCAATGCCATCAGGCGCCTGCCACGGCCTGGCCTGGCCGTGACGGCGCCCGGCGATGGCGACTACGATTGCGTCAGCCGCTACTTTGCCCCGGCCAAGGGCGTGCCGGAAGATCCCGTCACGGGCAGCGCTCATTGCGCGCTTGCGCCATACTGGGGCGAGCGGCTGGGCAAGACGACACTGCGCGCCTTCCAGGCATCGCGCCGCGGCGGCGAACTGGCGTGCCGGCTGGTCGACGGCCGCGTCGAGCTCGAAGGTGGATGCGTGTTGTATCTCGAAGGCCGCATTACCGTCTGAATTACCCGCTTTCATTTCACAGGAACCCCCATGCTCAAAATTCTCGGAAAAGCTGCCTCGCTCAACGTGCGCAAGGTCTTGTGGACCTGCAGCGAACTGGATATCCCGTTCAAGCGCGAAGACTGGGGAACTGGCTTCCAGTCTCCCCAGCAGGAAGCCTTCCTTGCGCTCAACCCGAACGCGACGGTGCCGGTCATCGTCGATGGCGACTTCGTGCTGTGGGAATCGAACGCGATTTGCCGCTACCTGTGCGCCAACAGCGCCGAACAACACCTGTTGCCGCCCACGCCCCGCGCCCGCGCGCTGGTCGAGCAATGGATGGACTGGCAAGCCACCGAACTGAACAATGCCTGGCGCTATGCGTTCATGGGACTGGTGCGGGGCAGCCCGGCGCACCGCGATCCGGATCAGATCGCGGCCAGCATTGCGAGCTGGCACCGGCATATCGGCATCCTCGAACGCCAGCTGGCCACCACTGGCGCCTACGTCACGGGTGCGCAATTCTCGCTGGCGGACGTCGTGATCGGCCTGTCGGTCAACCGCTGGCTGCTCACGCCGATTGAGCGGCCACACTATCCGGCCGTGCTCGCTTACATGGAACGCCTGAATGAACGTTCGGGATTCCGCACGTTCGGCGCTAACGGCGAGCCGTGAAGCCCGAACCGCCGGCCGCCGGTGTCGGGTCACGCCGTGTACCGGTGCTCGTCCAGGCAAGCATATCCATTGCGGATCAGGCGTGCTAAACTACTTCGTTCCGAGGAGCGTTGCGACTGAAAGACTTCTTTCAGCCAGGCTCGGATATCAGCAACTGCGCTCACGTTACTTTTTTCTAATCATTGAAAGGAGGGCGTGATGAACGCCGTACTCAAAGAAACTGCCGACTATCTGGTCGCCGACATTTCCCTGGCCGCCTGGGGCGAAAAAGAAATCCGCATTGCTGAAACCGAGATGCCGGGTCTCATGGCCATTCAGGAAGAATACGCTGCCACGCAACCGCTCAAGGGCGCGCGCATTGCCGGCTCGCTGCACATGACGATCCAGACCGCCGTGCTGATCCGCACGCTGGAAGCACTGGGCGCCACCGTGCGCTGGGCATCGTGCAACATCTACTCGACGCAAGACCACGCTGCCGCGGCCATCGCCTCGGTCGGCACGCCGGTGTTCGCCGTCAAGGGCGAAACCCTGGACGAATACTGGGAATATACCCACCGCATCTTCGAATGGCCAGGTGACAGCCACGCCAACATGATCCTGGACGATGGCGGCGATGCCACCCTGCTGCTGCACCTGGGCGTGCGCGCTGAAACCGATATCTCGGTGCTCGACAAGCCGGGTTCGGAAGAAGAAATCTGCCTGTTCAACGCAATCAAGGGCCGTCTGGCACGTGATCCGAAGTGGTACTCGAAGCGCCTGCCAGAAATCAAGGGCGTGACCGAAGAAACCACGACCGGCGTACACCGCCTGTACCAGATGCACCAGGACGGCAAGCTGGCCTTCCCGGCCATCAACGTCAATGACTCGGTCACCAAGTCGAAGTTCGACAATCTGTATGGTTGCCGCGAATCGCTGGTCGACGGTATCAAGCGCGCGACTGACGTCATGATCGCCGGTAAAGTGGCTGTCATCGCCGGTTACGGTGACGTCGGCAAGGGCTCGGCCCAGGCCATGCGCGCGTTGTCGGCGCAGGTGTGGGTTACCGAAATCGATCCGATCTGCGCACTGCAGGCGGCGATGGAAGGCTACCGCGTCGTGACGATGGATTACGCCTGCGAACACGGCGACATCTTCGTTACCTGCACCGGCAACTACCACGTCATCACCGAGCAGCACATGCTCAAGATGAAAGACCAGGCCATCGTCTGCAATATCGGTCACTTCGACAACGAAATCGAAGTTGCCGCGCTCAAGAAATATGAGTGGGACAACATCAAGCCGCAGGTCGATCACGTCATCTTCCCTGATGGCAAGCGCATCATCCTGCTGGCCGAAGGCCGCCTGGTGAACCTCGGTTGCGGTACGGGTCACCCGTCGTACGTGATGAGCTCGTCGTTTGCGAACCAGACGATCGCCCAGATCGAACTGTTCATGAACACCGAGCAGTATCCGGTGGGCGTGTACACGCTGCCGAAGAAACTGGACGAAAAAGTCGCGCGCCTGCAACTGCGCAAGCTGAACGCCCAGCTGACCACGCTGACCGACGAGCAAGCCAAGTACATCACGGTGAGCCAGGACGGTCCGTACAAGCCGGAACACTACCGCTATTGATCAGTCCCTGACTGTGCAGTAGTCTCCGTTGTCATGTGAAACGCCTTTCGGGGCGTTTCGTTTATCCAATTCCACGAAAGTCTGTAACGATGCGCCTGTTAATCACCTGGCTGATCAATGCCGCGGCCCTGATGGCCCTGCCTTACCTGATGCACTCCGTCGAAGTCTCGAGCGTCGGCACCGCCCTGATCGCGGCGCTGGTGCTGGGCCTGGTCAATACGCTGATCCGGCCCGTGCTGGTGCTGTTGACGCTGCCAGTAACGCTGCTCTCGATGGGCCTGTTCATCCTGGTCATCAATGCTGTGCTGTTCTGGCTGGTGGCGAACGTGGTGGGTGGTTTTGAAGTGGCCGGTTTCTGGTCGGCCTTCCTGGCAGCCATCCTGTACAGCATCATTTCGTGGGCGCTTTCTTCCTTGCTTCTCTCCGACAAAGATGGAAACTCCTGATTTCAGTATCGAGTTCTTCCCGCCCAAGACGCCGGAAGGTGCCGAGAAACTGCGCGTGACGCGGGCCAAGCTGGCCGAGTTGCAGCCCAAGTATTTCTCGGTGACGTTCGGTGCCGGCGGCAGTACCCAGCAGGGTACGCTGCAGACGGTGCAGGAAATCCAGGCCGCCGGCCATGAAGCTGCGCCGCATCTGTCGTGCGTGGGCGCCACGCGCGAGTCGATCCGCGCCGTCCTCAAGCAGTACCAGGACAGCGGTATCCGGCGCATCGTGGCGCTGCGCGGCGACTTGCCGAGCGGTTACGGCGGCGCCGGTGAATTGCGCTATGCCAGCGACCTGGTCGAATTCATTCGCCAGGAAACCGGCGACTGGTTCCGCATCGAAGTGGCGGCCTATCCCGAAATGCACCCGCAGGCACGTTCGCCGCAGGACGACCTGCAAGCGTTCGCGCGCAAGGTGAGCGCCGGGGCCGACGCCGCCATTACCCAGTACTTCTACAATGCCGATGCGTATTTTTCGTTCGTCGACAATGTGCGCAAGCTGGGCGTGACGGTGCCGATCGTGGCCGGCATCATGCCGATCACGAACTACATGCAGCTGATGCGGTTCTCGGACATGTGCGGCGCGGAGATCCCGCGCTGGGTGCGTCTCAAACTGGCCAGCTTTGGCGACGACAGCGCGTCGATCAAGGCCTTTGGCCTGGATGTCGTCACTGGCTTGTGCGAAAAGCTGCTGGCCGGCGGTGCGCCTGGTCTGCATTTCTACAGCATGAACCAGGCAGTGCCGACGACGGCGATCTGGCAGCGGCTCAGGCCTTGAGCGGCTGCGCTAATGTGATTTGAACGCGTGGGCGGCGGAGCCGACTGCGCGTCCCGGCCCACCCTACGCTATCGTGATCTGCTAAGGGTAGGGTGGATGGCTTGCCGTCCACGCGTTCAACCCACCTTCGATATGCCCGGTTACATCACGCCTCGGTAATCACCCGATCGAGCGGCACATCGTGCGCGTCGCCGACAAACTCGACCAACTGGCACGCATACGCGATGCCCACCGTGCTCGGGCGCGGCTCGGGCGCCAGCGTCCGGTCATAAAACCCGCCGCCATATCCCACGCGATATCCCAAAGCATTGAACCCCAGGCACGGCACCAGCAATGCCGGCGGCCGCGCCACCATGCGCAACTCGGCTGGCACCGCCACGCCCATCCGGTCGGCTACGGTCGGCTCGCCCGGCTGCCACTCGGCAAATTCCAGCGCCGCATGGCGCGCCACGACCACGGGCAGCGCCAGTCGTACGCCTGCCGCCGCCATTTCCGCGTACGCTGGACCCAGGTCCGGCTCGCCCGCGAGCGGCCAGTAGACGGCCAGCGAGGCGTGGGGATTGGCTTGCCACCACGCCAGCACCCGCGCGCCGATGCGCTGGTCCCATGCGGCTTTCTGTTCAGGATCAAGCGCACGCCGGCGTGCCTTGAGTGTGTCGCGCAACAACGCCTTGTCTTGATGTGGTTGCTGTAGAGCACTTGTGTCTGGGTGCGGCACGGAGGCGCGTGGTATTCTTGGTTCGCCGGTCATGGTTTCAATGCAGCGTATTGTGAGAGTGGTAGATGTTTCAATCGAAATTGCCTGTCGGCGTGTTGCCGGCTGCTATTGCCCTTGTTCTGAGTCTGGCGTTTGCGCCAGGCGCAGCGGCCCAGGAAGACCCGGAAGCACCCGCGCCCGAGGTAGCACTGTCTCCCGTTCCGGCGGGTGCGCCCACAGTGGCGGGCGCCGCCAGCCGCGCCGACGACGACAACTTCATGTTGCTGCGCGAAGCGGCGCGTCAGAACGACGAAGCACGGGCCAACGCCATTGCGTCGCGCCTGCCGGTGACCAATTACCCGTTGGCGTCCTACGTTGACTATTATCGTCTGAAACCGCGCCTGCGCGATGCCATCCAGGACGAGGTGCTGCAAGTGCTGCGGCGCCACGAAGGCACGGCGGTGGCTGAACAGCTGCGCGCCGAATGGCTGATGGAGCTGGGCAAGCGCCGCGAATGGAACACCTTTGAACGCGAAGCGGGCACGCTGGCCCAGTCAGGCAGCCTGCCGATCCGCTGCTACGCGCTGCTGGCCAGGGCCGAGCGCGGTGAGCGCGTCGCCGACGAAGCGCGCGTACTCCTGAAAACCCCTGCCGGCTATGGTGACGCCTGCGGCGCACTGATTGCGCAGCTGGTGGCCAATGGCCAGTTCACCGAAGCCGATCTGCTCACGCAGCTGCGTCTGGCGGGTCTGGACAATGCCAGCGGCCCGGCGCGCCGCGCTGCCGTCTTGCTTGGCTTACCCGAAACCCGCGCCACCCAGGCAGTCGACCTGCCCGCCGTGGCGATGGCGCGCGGGATCGGCAACAGCCGCGCCGAGCGCGAACTGTACCTGGTCGCCGTGGGCCGCATGGCGCGCACCACGCTGCGCCTGGCCGTGGCTGGGCTCGAAAAGAACAGCGCTCAATTGACGCCCGAAGAACGCGCGATCGGCTGGGCCAATGTGGCGCTGGCCGCCTCGATCGTGCTGGCGCCCGAAGCGCACGCGTATTGGGAACGGGCGAATGGCGCGCCCCTGAGCGACTTCCAGATGCAGTGGAAAACACGCATGGCGCTGCGCCGCGGCGACTGGAAAACCGTGCGCACCACCATTGAGACGATGCCGCCGGCCCTGCGCGTCGACTCGACCTGGGTCTACTGGCTCGGGCGCGCGCACCAGGGCGAAGGGCGTCCGGCCGAGGCGCGCGCGCAGTGGCAGAGCATTGCCGGCCAGACGACCTTCTATACCCAGCTGGCGCAGGAAGAGCTGGGCAACCAGGTCGTCGCGCCGCCCCCGATCGCGCCGATCACGGCCGCCGAACTGGCTCAGGCCACGGCGAACCAGAGTCTGCAGCGGGCCATCAAATTCTACGATCTGCGCCTGCGCGCCGAAGGCAACCGCGAATGGAGCTGGGGTCTGCGCAATCTGTCCGAACGCCAGTTGCTGGCCGCTGCCGAGCTGGCGCGCCGCAACGAGCTGCTCGACCGCATGGTCGAGACATCGCTGCGCACGCGCACCGAGTTCAGCTATGACCAGCGCTTCCCGGCGCCGCACCTCGACGTATTGCGGCCCACGGCCCAGGGCCTGAGTCTCGACAAGGCCTGGGTGTATGGCCTGATCCGGCAAGAGTCGCGCTTCATCCGCGATGCACGGTCGGGCGTGGGCGCATCGGGCCTGATGCAGGTGATGCCAGCCACCGGCAAGTGGGTGGCGGCCAAGATTGGCCTGAACAACTTTGTCACCAGCATGCTCAACGACCTGCACGTGAACATCACGCTCGGCGCCAACTACATGACGATGGTGCTCAACAATTTTGAAGGCTCGCAAGTGCTGGCCACGGCCGCCTACAACGCCGGCCCGAGCCGCTCGCGCACCTGGCGCAGCCGGCTCGACGCGCCAATGGAAGGGGCGATCTTCGTCGAAACCATCCCGTTCACCGAAACGCGCGGCTACGTGCGCAACGTGATGGCCAACGCCACCAATTATGCGTCGATCTTCGAAGGCAAGCCGCAGTCGCTCAAGGCGCGCCTGGGCACGATCACGCCGCGGCCATCCACGTCCGTGCTGGATTGACAGGCTGACCAGGCCGCGGTTCGCCCGGTCGCCGGGCGAGCGCCTTGACAGCCGTGGCATTGGGCCGCAAGCTGATGTCGATTACCGCAGCCGTCCCGGGCTTTCATGCGCCGCCCGGGACGCCCTTCGCCACGTACCCGACGAGACCCCATGCAGACCATCGAACGCGACCCGATTCTCACGCACACCCTGGACCAGACCCGCAGCCCCGGCTTGACGCTCATCATCGGCAACAAGAACCTGTCGTCATGGTCGATGCGCCCCTGGGTCGCGGCCATGGCGTTCGGGATTCCGTTCACTGAAATCAAGGTCTTGCTCGACCAGCCCGATACGTCCAACGAGATTGCCCGCTACTCGCACGCGGGCCGCGTCCCGGTGCTGCTGGCCGGCGAAATGACGGTGTGGGACAGCCTGGCGATCACCGAATACCTGGCCGAGCAATTTCCTGACAAGCATATGTGGCCGCAGGACGTGGCGGCGCGCGCGCTGGCGCGCTCGATCGTGGCCGAGATGCACGCCGGCTTCGGCGAACTGCGCAGCGCCATGCCAATGAATATCCAGGCCCGCCTGCCAGGCCGCGGCCGCACGCACGGCGCGCAGGCCGACATTGGCCGCGTCTGCGAAATCTGGGAAGACTGCCTGTCGCGCTTCGGCCATCACCAGTTCCTGTTCGGCGCGTTCTCGGTTGCCGACGCTTTCTATGCGCCGATCGTGCTGCGTTTCCAGACCTATGGCGTGATGCTGGCCCCGGCGCTGCAAGCCTATTGCGAGCGCGTGCTGGCCCATCCGGCCGTGGCGCGCTGGGTGAACGAAGCGATGCTGGAAAACCACCCGACGCCGTTGCACGACGCCGATTTGCCGGAGTAAACAATGCGCAGTTATGTTGTCGGCGGCGCCGTGCGCGATGCGCTGCTCGGGCTGCCGGTCAAGGACCACGATCACGTGGTCGTGGGCGCCACGCCCGAACAGATGATCGAGGCCGGCTTTCGCGCCGTGGGCAAGGATTTTCCGGTCTTTCTGCACCCGAAGACGCACGAGGAATACGCGCTGGCGCGCACCGAGCGCAAGACCGCGCCCGGCTACCACGGCTTCGTGTTCCATGCGGCGCCCGATGTCACGCTCGAACAGGATCTGGTGCGGCGCGACCTGACCATCAATGCGATGGCGCAGGGCGAGGATGGCGTGATCGTCGACCCGCTGGGCGGCCAGCGTGACCTGGAAGCGCGCCTGTTCCGCCACGTGTCCGACGCCTTTGCCGAAGACCCGGTGCGCATCCTGCGCGTTGCGCGCTTTGCCGCGCGCCTGCCCGAATTCAAGGTGGCGGGCGACACCAATGCTCTGATGCGCCAGATGGTCGAGGCGGGGGAGGTTGACGCCCTCGTGCCCGAGCGTGTCTGGCAAGAGCTGGCGCGCGGCCTGATGGAACGCCAGCCGTCGCGCATGCTGGTCGTGCTGGACGAGTGCGGCGCGCTCGCGCGCCTGTTGCCCGAGCTCGACACGCAAGAGCGCACGCTGCGCGTCATCGACACCGCCGCGCAGCAGGATCACCCGCTGGAGATCCGTTTCGCGGCCCTGATGCGCGACGCTGGCACGGCGGCCGTCGAGGCGGTGTCCAAGCGCTTGAAGGTACCCAATGAATGCCGCGACCTGGCCCTGATGACGGCGCGCGAGCATGGCGTGCTTGCGCAGGCACGCGAACTCGATGCCGACGCGCTCGTCACGCTGTTCGAGCGCAGCGATGCCTTCCGCAAGAGCGCGCGCTTTGTCCAGATGCTGCTGGCCACGCGTTGTCACGCCAAAAATACTGAACACGACCCGGCAGGGGACTGGCTGCTGCAAGCCCTTGGCGCGGCGCGTGGCGTGGACGCCGGCGCCGTGGCGGCGCGCTGCGACCAGCGCGACCGAATTGCCCAGGCCGTACACCAGGCGCGCGTGGAGGCAGTGGCTGCCATTTGTAATAAAGTGTGAAAAACCGCTCTGTAGAGCGTCACAGTTACATGTAGTTACACCCTGCGTACAGTGTGGGCCAGCGGTTTGTTATTCTTCCACATGGTCAATTGTTGCGTTGGAGAAAAACGATGTTCAGGATGCTGGTACGGCGGGTAGGGAGCTGGCTACGGCGCCGCCGCCTGTTATTGGCGAGCCTGGCCGTCGTATTGATGAGCGCGCTGCTGGTCTTTCTGTACACCCGCACCGAGGTGATCGACCCCGAAGTGCGCAGCAACGTCCTGCTCAACCTGCGCGAATTCGAAAAGCTCGACGCCGAATGGGACGCCAACCTGCTGCGCGCCCACACCGGCCGCGCCAGCGTCCGGCCCGACCTGAGTTCGCAACTGCCGCGCATGCGCATCCTGATGGCGCGTCTGGAGCAAGCCGCGCCACTGACCGGCAGCCGCGCCGCCACCGAGGCCTGCGCCGATCTGCGCACGGCGCTGCGCAACAAGGAAATGCTGGTGGCCGAGTTCGCGCGGCACAATCCGCGCCTGCGCGCAGCGCTGCTGCACATGCCACCGGCGGTGGCCGACCTCAAGACCGAAATTTCCGGCATCGAAGGCGCGCTGGCACCGGCCCAGTTCGTCGTGCGGCTCGATACGACCCTCAATGCGCTGCTGACCGACATCCTGCGCTACAACATCGCCCCATCGCCCGCGCTGGCCAGCCGTATCGAAGAAATCCTGGGTAATGTCGCCGCCCAGGAGATCGCCTTTTCGCCCGCCGTCGTCGACAAGATGGACGCCGTGATCCTGAGCAGCCGCGTGATCCTCGAAAAGCGGCCGCTGGAAAACCTGCTCGAAGCGCAGATCGCTGCCGTCGGCAGCGACATCGTGCTCGACCGCCTGGAGCAGGAATTCGAGCGTTCGTTCACCACCGTGCTGCTCGAGCGCCAGCGTTTTCGCGGTTACCTGGCGGCGTATTCCGGCCTGTTGCTGGTGCTGCTGGCCTATGCTGGCGTGCGCCTGCGCCGTAGCTACCGCATCATCGGCGTCGTCAACCGCCGCCTGCAGGCGGCCAACGAAACGCTTGAGCAGCGCGTGGCCGAGCGCACTGCCGAGCTGCAGGCGCAGTCGGTCCAGCTCGAGCGCCTGGCCCAGCACGACAGCCTGACCGGCCTGATCAACTACCGGCAACTGACCCGCCTGCTCGAACGGGCGCTGGCCCGCGCCGACCGCCGCGACAGCGTCGTGGTGCTGATGTTCATCGACCTGGACGGCTTCAAGGCAGTCAACGATACCTGGGGCCATGCGACCGGCGACCTGGTGCTCAAGACCGTGGCGCACCGCGTGCAGGCCAGGCTGCGCGCCGAAGATGCGCTGGCGCGCCTGGGCGGCGATGAATTCGTTATCCTGCTCGAAGACGTGACGTCGCGCGACGGCGCGCTGCGCGTAGCGCGCCTGGTGCTGGCCGAAATCGAATCGATCACCGAGGCCGATGGTCATGCCATCAGGATCTCGGCCAGTATCGGCATCGCCAGCGCGCGCGGCCAGATGGGCGCGGCGCGCGGACAGGAAGCGTTGCTGGCCGAGGCCGACCAGGCCATGTACGCCGCCAAACAGGCTGGCAAGGGCCGCTTCGTCGTCAGCGAGCAGGCGCAGTGGCGCGACGAAGACGAGCCGGCAGGGCCAGCGCCGGAGCAGGCGCGGCGCGAGCGTCCGAAGGAGGGCGCCGTCGGCAGCACTGGTACGGGCACAGGGACAAGCAAGGCAGACGCCGACCGGATCGGCTAAGATTTACGGGCGACATCGACTGGTTGTCGCGCACGGGAAGGTGGGAACATGCTGGACAATCCATTACGCCGCTGGTTACAGGGCTTGCGCGGCAAGAAGGGGCAGCCGCCGGTCCTGGTCAAGGAATTGCACGAGCGCGACCGCCGCCGCGTGCTGCGCCATCTGCTCGCGCTCGACAAGGATGACCGCCTGCTGCGCTTTGGCAGCATGATGTCCGACGACGGCATCACGGCCTATGTCGGCAAGCTCGATTTCGAGCGCGACATTGTCTTTGGTGTCGTGAGCAATGTGTTCCAGCTGGTGGGCATGGGGCACCTGGCGTTCGCGCCGACCGAAGGGCGCACCGGCACGGCCAAGGCGCAGGTGGCCGAGTTTGGCGTCTCGGTGTCGGCCTCGGCGCGCGGGCAGGGCGTGGGCACGCGCCTGTTCCAGCGCGCGGCGATCCACTGCCGCAATTCGGACGTCGACACGCTCTACATGCAGTGCCTGACGTCCAACAAGACGATGATGCATATCGCAAAGAAAGCCGGGATGGTCGTCACGCGCGAATACGGCGAGGCCGATGCCCACCTTGAATTGCCGCCGCCCAGCCCGGGCAGCGTGATGGCCGAGGCGTTGGAGGAACAGTTCGCGGCGATCGATTACACGGTCAAGGCCAACACGCGGGCCGCGGTGAAGTTTTTCACGCCGAAAAAGTAAGCTATCGCGTAGGGTGGACGCGGCCGGCGAGGCGGCTCTGCCGTCCACGCGTTCAACGTCGGTCAACGCACCACCTCCTACGAGCGGCGGCGCAACCGACCTCACACCAGCGGCATCGCCGTCGTTTCCTTGATCCGCTGCAGCGCAAAGCTCGACTTCACATCCAGCACGGCCGGATGCTTGAGCAGCGTGCCCATCATGAAGCGCGAGAAGTGGTCCATGTCGCCCACATGCACGCGCAGCAAAAAGTCCATGTCGCCCGTCATCGCATAGCAGGCGACGACTTCGGGCCAGCTGCCCACCGACACCGCGAAATCGTTGCGGGGCGACGTTGCCGGCAAGCCCGGCTGGCGCGTGGTGCTGGCCACTTCGCTGTGCTTTTCCAGGCGCACGTTCACGTACGCCAGCAGGCCGAGGCCGATCTTGTCCGAGTCGAGCAGCGCCACGTACTGGCGAATCACGCCCGCTTCTTCCAGCCGCTTGATGCGGCGCAGGCATGGCGACGGCGACAGGTTCACGCGCTCGGCCACATCCTGGTTCGACAACCGGCCATCGTTCTGCAAAATCTCCAGGATTTTACGATCTGTTTTATCCAGCTCAATCTTTGACATACCTTCCCCACGTCCGTCTTTTGTATGGCAATTTTATTGCGCAATTCAAGAAGGAGGGGGAATTGTTTGGAATTTAATGCTGGGGGGGCAGGTCTATACTGGCGCAAGACGGGAGACCACTCCCTCCAAGAAGCGAGATGCAGGAAATGCACCGCTTCCGGCAACCGCCACCAGTTTCTTGGAGACACAATGAACGCACCCCTGGACCGCGCCCACCTGGCGTCGCCGTCGCCCGCATCCGCACCTGCACAAGACATCACGCTCGACGACAAATGGACGCTCGAGCGCGGCCGCGCCTTCATGACCGGCACGCAGGCGCTGATCCGCCTGCCGATGCTGCAGCGCGAGCGCGACGTCAAGGCCGGCCTGAACACGGCCGGCTACATCACCGGCTACCGCGGCTCGCCCGTCACCTCGGTCGACCAGACCGCGATGAAGGCCAAGGCGCACCTCGACGCGCACCACGTCAAGTTCCATCCCGGCATGAACGAAGACCTGGCGGCGACCGCTGTCTGGGGCACCCAGCAAACCAATCTGTACAAGGACGCGAAGTACGACGGCGTGTTCTCGATGTGGTACGGCAAGGGCCCGGGCGTCGACCGCTGCGGCGACGTGTTCAAGCACGGCAACAACGCCGGCTCGTCGCAATACGGCGGCGTGCTGGTACTGGCCGGCGATGACCACGCGGCCAAATCGTCGTCCACCGCGCACCAGTCCGACCACATCCTGACCCACTGCGGGATCCCGGTGCTGTATCCGTCGTCGGTGCAGGAATACATCGATTTCGGCCTGCACGCCTGGGCCATGAGCCGCTACACGGGCCTGTGGGTATCGATGAAATGCGTCACCGACATCATCGAGTCGGGCGCTGTCGTCGATCTCGATCCGGACCGCGTGCAGACCGTGATCCCGACCGACTTCCAGCTGCCCGAGGGCGGCCTGAACATCCGCTGGCCGGACGCCGTGCTGGATCAGGAAGTTCGGATGAGCAACCACAAATGGTATGCCGCGCTGGCCTATGCGCGCGCCAACAAGCTCAACCGCATCATCTGGGACAGCCCGCAGCCGAAGATCGGCATCATCACCGCCGGCAAGAGCTATCTGGACACGCGCCAGGCGCTGGCCGACCTCGGCATCGACGAGCAGGCCGCGCAGGACATTGGCCTGCGCCTGTACAAGGTCGGCATGACCTGGCCGCTCGAAGCCGAAGGCGTGCACGAATTTGCACGGGGCCTCGATGAAATCCTGGTGGTCGAAGAAAAGCGCCAGGTCATGGAATACGCGCTCAAGGAAGAGCTGTACAACCTGCCCGACGGCGAGCGTCCGCGCGTGGTCGGCAAGTTCGACGACACGGGCGAGTGGAGCAACAAGAACCGCATGGGCCACGGCGACTGGCTGCTGCCGGCCACGTACGAGCTGAACCCGGCGCAGATCGCACGCGCCATTGCTTCGCGCATCGGGCACTACTGCGCCGGCCACCCGGTCGCCGAGCGCGTCGCGCAGCGCATCGCCTTCCTCGAAGCCAAAGAGCTGGTGCTGCGTAACATTCCGGCCAAGCCGAACCCGGAAACCGACCGCATCCCGTATTTCTGCTCGGGCTGCCCGCACAACAGCTCGACCAAGGTGCCGGAAGGCTCGCGCGCGATGGCCGGTATCGGCTGCCACTACATGGTGCTGTGGATGGACCGTGAAACGTCGACCTTCACGCACATGGGCGCCGAAGGCACGACCTGGATTGGCCAGTCGCCGTTCACCGACGAGAAGCACGTGTTCGTCAATCTGGGCGACGGCACCTACTTCCACTCGGGCATCCTGGCGATCCGCGCTGCAGTGGCCGCCAAGGTCAACATCACCTACAAGATCCTCTACAACGACGCGGTCGCGATGACGGGTGGCCAGAACGTCGACGGCCCGCTCGACCCGGGCATGATCAGCCGCCAGATCGCAGCCGAAGGCGTCACGCCCATCATCGTCGTCACCGACGAACCGGACAAATACCCGAGCGACTACGCCTGGGCGCCGGGCACCACGGTGCGTCACCGCTCCGAACTGATGGACGTGCAGCGCGAACTGCGCGAGATGCCCGGCGTATCGGCCGTGATCTATGACCAGACCTGCGCCTCCGAAAAACGCCGGCGCCGGAAGAAAGGCGAATTCCCCGACCCGGCCAAGCGCGCCGTGATCAACGAAGCCGTCTGCGAAGGCTGCGGCGACTGCTCGGTGCAGTCCAACTGCCTGTCGGTCGAGCCACTCGAAACCGAACTGGGCCGCAAGCGCCAGATCAACCAGTCCTCGTGCAACAAGGATTATTCGTGCGTGTCGGGCTTCTGCCCGAGCTTCGTCACCGTCGAAGGCGGCGGCCTGAAAAAGCCGAAGAAGGCTGCTGCGTCAGACGCTGCGCCACCCGTGCTGCCGGAACCCGTCATTCCATCGGTCGCCACGCCATTCGGCATCCTCGTGGCCGGCGTGGGCGGCACCGGTGTCGTGACGGTCGGCCAGATCCTGGCGGTGGCGGCGCACGTCGAAGGCAAGGGCGCGATCGTGCTCGACCAGAGCGGCCTGGCCCAGAAGGGCGGCCCCGTGATGTCGCATGTGCGCCTGGCCGAACACCAGGCCGACCTGCACTCGACCCGCGTGGGCACCGGCAGCGCCGACCTCGTGATCGGCTGCGATCAGATCGTCACGGCCAGCCGCGATGCCTTGTCGCGCATGGGTGAAGGCCGCACCTGGGCCGCCGTCAATTCGAGCACCGCCACCACGGCCGCGTTCGTGAAGAACCCGGACTGGCAATTCCCGGCCGAAGGTTCGCGCGGCGCGATCGAGCAGGCCTGCGGCAAGGCCAACGTCGAATTCCTTGACGCCGGCAGCATCGCCACCGCGTTGCTGGGCGACGCGATCGCCACCAATATGTTCATGCTCGGCTATGCGTTCCAGAAGGGCCGCGTGCCGCTGCGCGAAGCCTCGCTGCTCAAGGCCATCGAGCTCAATGGCGTGTCGGTTGCGTTCAACAAGGCGGCCTTCAACTGGGGCCGCAGCGCCGGGCACGACCTGGCGGCTGTCAGCAAGTCGGCGATGCCGGCCAAGGTGATTGAGTTCAAGCGCATGCAGACGCTCGACGATGTCGTCAAGCGCCGGGTCGAGCTGCTCACGGCGTACCAGGACGCGGCGTATGCGGGCCAGTACACGGCCTTCGTCGAGCAGGTCAGGGCGCAGGAAGCGCGCCTGGGCAAGGGCACGCGCCTGTCGGAAGCCGTGGCCAAGTACCTGTACAAGCTGATGGCGTACAAGGACGAGTACGAAGTCGCGCGGCTGCACACCGATCCGGCGTTCCGTGAAAAAATCGCCAATATGTTCGAAGGCGATATCACGCTCAAGTTCCACCTGGCCCCGCCGCTGCTGGCCAAGCATGACAAGGAAGGCCGCGCCATCAAGCAGGAGTTCGGCCCGTGGATGATGCGCGCGTTTGGCGTGCTGGCGAAATTCAAGGGCCTGCGCGGCACGGCGTTCGACGTGTTTGGCTACACGGCCGAGCGCCGCGTCGAACGCGCCCTGATCGGCGAATACCGCGCGACGGTGGCGGCGCTGCTGCCCAAGCTCACGGACGAGAACCTGGCGCAGGCCGTGGCGGTGGCCAGCATTCCGGAAGATATCCGTGGTTACGGGCACGTCAAGGAACGGCACCTGAAAGCGGCGAAGGCAAAAGAAGCGGCGCTGCTGGCGGCATTCCATGCGCCGGTGGGCGCGGCACCGCGCGCGGCCTGATGGTGTTTTGATCACGCCGGCGCGGCATACGCGCCGGCGTTGTCTGATGGATGCTTGTCGGCTTGGCATGCTTCGTTGTCGCCTGGCCTCACCTGTGACAGTTGGTGGTGTTGTGCACGAAAACCGCCGTCTATAATCATCTGCATGAGCCCGACATTTTCTCTCCCGCACAAGGCAGTTTCCGTCCGTCTGATTTCCGGCGCGCTCGCTGCGCTGTTCGCTCTCGCCGGCTGCGGCGGCGGTGGGGGCTCGCCCGGTGTCGGCGCCCGTCCACCCGTGGCGGACACGGCGCCGGTGACGCCGGCCCCGACCCCAACCCCGCCCACCAGTGGCGCCACGCCGGAAGACCTCAATCCCAACCTGCTCGGCGACGCCTACGGCACTTACTGGAACAAGTGCGCGGTGCCGCGCACGGGCTTTGACGCCAGCGGCAAGGCATATCCCGATGTGCAGGGCACGCTGCTGGACGAACTCAAATTTTTGCGTGCCTGGACCAACCAGTACTACCTCTGGTACAACGAAGTCCCGAACACCTACAAGATGGCCGACTTCAAGAGCGCCATCGCCTATTTCGACGTGCTCAAGACGCCGGCCGTGACGGCCACCGGGCAAGCCAAGGACCGCTACCACTTCACCTATCCGACCGCCGAATGGGAAGCGATGCAGACCCAGGGCATCGATCTTGGCTATGGCATCACGTGGTCGCGCAACGCGAACGGCACGGCGCCGCGCACCTGGCTGATCACGGCCGTGGAACCGGGCTCGCCGGGCGCGGCCGCGGGCCTGCTGCGCGGCGACCAGCTGACGAAGATCGATGGCATCGACTTCATCAACACGACCGACGCGGCATCGATCGCGCGCATCAACGAGGCCCTGTTCCCTGAGACGGCCGGCAGCGCGCACCGCTTCACGCTGCAGCGCGGCGGCGTGCCGTTCGAAGTAACGATGACGGGCGCCGACGTGCGCATCGCACCGGTCAAGAACGTCAAGGTCATCGACACCGCGAGCGGCAAGGTCGGTTACCTGACCTTCGACACCTTCAACGCGGTTTCCGAAAAACAGCTGATCGATGCGTTCACCACGTTCCGCCAGGCCGGCGTGAACGACCTGGTGCTCGATATCCGCTACAACGGTGGGGGCCTGCTGTACCTGGCGAGCCAGCTGGCGTATATGGTCTCGGGGCCGGAGTCGACCAATGGCAAGGTGTTCGAGCAATCGCAGTACAACGACAAGTTGCCGCGCGAAGCGCCACTGCCGTTCCGCTCGACTGCGTGGGGCTTCGCTTCGAGCAACCCGGTGCGCACCGGCACGCCGCTGCCGACGCTGGGCCTGAAACGCGTGACGGTGCTGAGCACGGCCGGCACCTGCTCGGCCAGCGAATCGGTGATCAATGGCTTGCGCGGCGCCGATGTCGAGGTCATCCAGATCGGCGGCACCACCTGCGGCAAGCCGTATGGCTTCACGCCGGTGCCGAACTGCGGCACGACGTATTTCTCGATCGAGTTCAAGGGCGTCAACAACAAGGGCTTTGGTGACTTCACCGATGGCTTCGCGCCGACCTGCCAGGTCAGCGATGACCTGACGCGGCCGGTGGGCGACGAGAGCGAAGGCTTGCTGGCTGCTGCGCTGACCTACCGCGCCACGCAGGCGTGCCCGGTCTCGACCACAAGCCGCGCCCGCGTCGTGCCGATGGAAATCGTGCGTCCGCAGGTGAAGGAAATCGCGATCAGGCCAACGCCCGGCGCACCGCCGCGCTGAGCGGAACGGCCGTATTGACGGGCGGCGTGGCCAATTCGGCGCGCCGCCCTTTGTGTTTCCAGAACTTAACTTTGCGTCAAGAACACGTCTATAATCGTCGGCTTCCCTGTCACCTGCCGGAGCTTCTCGATGATTCGTTCTGCGTTACTGCTGGCCCTGCTGTCTGCATTCCCTCTGGCGCACGCCGCTACCCCCGACCTGACGACGATTTCGGAACGCTCCGGCTTCCAGGCCACCGGCCGCTACGATGAAACGATCGCGCTGTGCGCCGCGTTTGCGCAGGCGTATCCGAAGCAGGTGCAGTGCATCGACTTCGGCATCACGCCGGAAGGGCGCCCGATGAAGGCGCTGGTGGCCAACAACAACGGCGTGTTCACGCCCGCGGCCGCCAAAAAAGCGGGCTTGCCTGTCACGCTGATTCAAGGCGGTATCCACGCCGGCGAGATCGACGGCAAGGATGCGGGTTTCCTGGCGCTGCGCGAGATCCTCGAAGGCCGCGCGGGCAAGGGCGCGCTCGACAAGCAGGTGCTGCTGTTCGTGCCGGTGTTTAACGTCGACGGGCACGAGCGCTTCGGCAAATGGAACCGCCCGAACCAGCGCGGTCCGGTGGAAATGGGCTGGCGCACCACCGCCCAGAACCTGAACCTGAACCGCGACTACCTGAAGGCCGATGCGCCGGAAATGCAGGCAATGCTGGGCCTGGTGAACGCGTGGGATCCGCTGACGTATGTCGATCTGCACGCGACCAACGGCGCCAAGTTCCAGCACGATATCTCGATCCAGGTCGAGCCGGTGTACTCGGGTGACCCGGAATTCCGCAAGGCCGGCCTGGCGCTGCGCACCAATGTCATCAAGGACATTGCGAAGGAAGGCTCGACGCCGCAGTCGTACTACATGTCGTTCGTGAAGCAGGACGATCCGATGTCGGGCTTCGAGGACAGCGTGTCGGATCCGCGTTTTTCGACCGGCTACTTCCAGCTGCGTAACCGCATGGCGATGCTGGTGGAAACGCACTCGTGGAAAGAATACCCGGTGCGTGTGCGCATCACCCGCAACACCGTGGTCTCGGTGCTGAACCAGGTCGCAAAGCACGGCGCGGACTGGCAAAAGGCGGCCTACGCGGCCGACGCGCGCGCCGCAAAACTGGGCAACAAGAAGGTGGCGCTGAACTACCGCACCACCGACAAGACCGAGATGGTCAATTTCAACGGCTACGAATACACGCGCAAGCCGTCCGAAATTTCGGGCGGCCTGATGACGCGCTACGATGAAACCAGGCCGCAAGTGTGGCGCGTGCCGCTGCGCGACGAGGTCGTCGCCGATGTGGAAGTGACCGCACCGGGCGCCGGCTACATCGTGCCGGCGGCGCAGGCCGCCATCGTCGGCGAGAAGCTGCGCCAGCACGGCGTCGTGTTCCGCAAGCTGGACCAGGGCGTGGCGCGTGCCAACGTCGAGACTTTCCGCGCCGACAAGGCCACGCTGGACGCGGCCTCGGTCGAAGGGCACCAGCGCCTGACGGTCACGGGCAAGTGGATGGCGGAGCCGCGCGCGGTAACGGCCGGCTCGCTGTTCGTGCCGATCGCGCAGCCGAAGGCGCGGCTGGTGGTGGCCATGTTCGAGCCGCAGGCGCCCGATTCGCTGCTGGCCTGGGGCACGTTCAACACGGCCTTCGAGCGCAAGGAATACATGGAAGACTACGTGGCCGAGGACGTGGCGCGCGAGCAGATGGCAGCCGACCCGAAAGTGGCCGCCGAATTTGCGCAGCGCCTGGCGTCGGACCCGGCGTTTGCCAAGGATCCGCAGGCGCGCCTGGCGTTCTTCGCCAAGCGGCATTCATCGTATGACGAGCGGTTGAATCTGTATCCGGTGCTGCGCACGGATACGGCGCTGTAACCTGGTCCCTGCGGACCGACCCGCCTTACGTGTCGGTCTGCAGAAGATTGCGTGAATTCGCATTCGTGCGAAACACGATCGGCTGCTCGATCACATGGGCGTTGTCCAGCCCGGCCGGGCGCTGGCTGGCAAAGCGGATCACCTTGTCGACTTCGCCGCGCTTGGGCGACTTGCTGCAGACCGGGTCGGTCGCTGCCGCGTCACCGGCGAGCATGAATGCCTGGCAGCGGCAGCCGCCCAGATCACGTCCCTTTTCGTCGCAACTGCGGCATGGCTCCTGCATCCAGTCAGTGCCACGGTACGCGTTGAACGCGGTGCTGGTGCGCCAGATGTCGGCCAGGCCCACGTCGCGCACGTTCGGCAAATTCAAGCCGGGCAGGTCACGCGCATTGTGGCAGGGCAGCGCCACGCCGTCCGGCGCCACGCCGAGAAACACCGCGCCCCAGCCATTCATGCAGGCCTTTGGGCGGTCCTCAAAATAATCGGGCACCACGAACAGCAGCTTGCAGGCGTCGCCAATCCGCTCGCGGTATTGCGCCACCACGCGTTCGGCGTCGCGCACCTGTTCGAGCGTCGGCATCAGCTGGTTGCGATTTTTCATGGCCCAGCCGTAGTACTGGGTATTGGCCAGCTCCAGGTATTCGGCGCCCAGCGCCAGCGCCATCTCGATGATCTTGCCGACATGCGGCAGGTTATACCGATGCAGCACGCAATTCATCACCATCGGGTAATCGTATTGCTTGATCAGCTTGGCGACTTTGAGCTTGAGGTCGAACGTCTTGGTGCTGCTCAGGAAATCGTTGAGCTCACGGGTCGAATCCTGGAACGACAACTGAATATGATCCAGCCCGGCGTTCTTGAGCGCGGCGATACGGGTTTCATTCAGGCCGACACCCGACGTGATCAGGTTGCTGTAGAAGCCCAGGCGGCGCGCTTCGGCGACCAGTTCTTCGAGGTCGTCGCGCATCAGCGGCTCGCCCCCCGAAAACCCCAGCTGCACGGCGCCCAATGCGCGCGCCTCGCGCATGACCCGCACCCATTCACCCGTCGTCAATTCATTGCGCACCGCATCGTAGTTGAGCGGGTTATAGCAAAACGCGCAGTGCAGCGGGCACTGGTAGGTTAGCTCGGCCAGCAGCCAGAATGGCGGCGACACGGTCGGCGCGCCGCTGTTGGCAACATCGGTGGGCAGCATCATTCGATCCACTTGTGATGGTGGGCGTGGGCCAGCAGGCCCTCGATATCGGTGCGCAAGCCGGTGGCCTGGAATTTGGTTTCCAGGTCGTGCACGATCTGGTCGACCGTGGTCTTGCCGTCGCAGCATTTCAGGATTTCACCAGCGCTGCCATTCAGTTTGACCATGCCTTCCGGGTACAGCAGCACGTAGGCCTGCTGGGCGTCTTCCCATTGCAGGCGAAAGCGCCGGTTCAGGGCCGGTGTGGCGGGGATGAGGGAAGCGTTCATGTCGGGTAGGCTTTTTCGATGGCGTCCAGCATGGCCCACAGGATGTCCAGTTTGAACTTGAGGATCTCGAGTGCGCGCTGCTGCTGTGGCCTGGTCGTGAAATAGTCGAGCGTCACGGCCAGGCCATGGTCGACATCGCGCTGGGCCAGCGGAATCCGGCTGCGGAAATAATGCAGGCCGGCCGGTTCCACCCACGGATACTGGGTGGGCCAGCCGGCCAGGCGGTCCTTGTGGATCTGCGGCGCGAACATCTCGGTCAGCGACGAGCACACCGCCTCTTGCCACGGCGAGCGGCGCGCAAAGTCGACATACGCGTCGCAGGCAAAGCGCACCGCCGGCACCACGTGCTGGAGGGACCACAGTTCGGCGCGGGGAATGCCGGCCGCCTCGCCCAGCTGGGTCCAGGCTTCCATGCCACCCTGGGCGTCGCCCTCGTAATCGTCGTAGCCGTCGTGGTCCAGGATGCGGGCGATCCACAGGCGGCGCGTCGCGCGATCGTCGCAATTGGACAGGATCGCGGCATCCTTTTTCGGGATGATGAACTGGTAATAGAAACGGTTGGCGATCCAGCCGCGCAGCTGCTCGGGCGAGCATTGTCCGGCATTCATGCGCAGGTTGAACGGATGATGGATATGGTAGCTCTTGCCCATCGCCCGCAACTTCTGTTCGAATTCGGCGCGCGACCAGGGCGCCAACTGGTCGCTGCTATCGGGGGAGGGCGTCATACGGTGATGTCCATGCCGTCGAACGCGACTTCGATGCCGTGCGTGGCCAGTTCGGCACGCTCGGGCGAATCCTCGCGCAGGATCGGATTGCTGTTGTTGATGTGAATGAGGATCTTGCGGCGCGCCGGCATGCGCGCCAGCACCTCGATCATGCCGCCCGGGCCGGATTGCGGCAGATGACCCATCATGTGGGCCGTCTTTTTCGACAGGCCGAGCGTGATCATTTCGTCGTCGCTCCAGCAGGTGCCATCGACCAGCAGCACATCGGCCCGGCGCATCGCCGCTTCCACCGCATCGGTCATCTGGCCCAGCCCGGGGGCGTAGAACACGCGCGCACCGCTGGCGCTGTCGTGCAGCATCAGGCCGATATTGTCGCCCGGGTGCGGGTCGTTGCGGTGCGACGAATAAGGCGGCGCCTTGCTCGACAGCGGAACCGGCAGGAACGTCGTGTCGCGCAGCGGCGCAATCGAGAACGGCTGGCCGTCAATTGCCAGCGTGTGCGATTCGACGCCGCAATAATGGCCAAGCACGCGCGTGAGCGGCAGCGCGTGCGACAGGTCGGCCAATACCTCGGCGGTCGCATACAGGGGCAGAGGCGTGCCGCGCTCGCGCAGCATCAGCAAGCCGGTTACGTGGTCGATCTGGGCATCCATCAGCAGCACGGCCGCAATACCGGTGTCGCGCACGGCGCGGGCAGGTTGCAGGGCAGGTGTAGCGCGGATTTGCACCAGGATGTCGGGGGATGCATTGACCAGGACCCAGTCGATGCCATCGTCGCTCACGGCGATCGAGGATTGGGTGCGGCTTACAGCCTGGATGGTGCCGTTGCGGATGCCATCACAGTTCAGACAATTACAATTCCACTGCGGAAAACCACCTCCCGCTGCCGAACCAAGAATGCGGATTTTCAACAGCGTATCCAACCTTTCACATGGTTATCGCTGATAACCGGAGTGGCAGGTATCGATGACAGGATCGTTCATCGGTACCTGCCGGAATTAAACATCAACGGTTCAGCACGTACATGGTGATTTCAAAACCCCAACGGAAATCAATTGCTTCAGGTGTTTCCCAGCGCATGGTAAGCCTCCTAGTGAATGCATGATGGTATGTTGCGAGTGATGGTCGTCGGCTACGCGACGACATCTGATTGTGACGCAATCTTGTCGATTCTGCACGACGGCGGGCGCTGCCGTGCGGGGGTATGTACGACGGGGCCGGCGATCGCGCCGGGCCTGTCTGGAGAGCAATTAAATCGACTGGCGCAGGGGAGATGACGTGCGCTGGCCTTACGGCGTTGCTGGCAGCGACGTCAACAGCACAGTCGTCACTTTGCCATCGGCGCCATTGACCAGCTGATACACCCGGTCATACTCGTTGTCCCCAATCTCTGTCCCCGGCGCACCGCCGAACAGGCGTACCAGTTGCGGCAGCGTATTCGAGTGCCCCACCACCAGCACCGGCCCTTGCAGCGCCTTGACCTTGTCGACCAGCGCCTCTGGCCTGCCTGCGTCGTATTGCTGCACGGGCAGGCCGAGTGACGTGGACAGCGGTTTCGCCGTCTCGAGCGTGCGAGCGGTGGCGCTGCTGAAGATGGCCGTGATGCCGGCACGGTGCAGCATCGTTGCGATATTTTGCGCGCGTTGCCGGCCTTGCGGCGTGAGCGACGGGTCGTTGCCGTCGGCGGCTTTTTCGCCGTGGCGCACGAGGTAGATCATGTCTGGCTCAGCCATGGCAGCGCAGGGTGCGAGCACTGCAGCGACCAGTGCCATTTGTCCCAACAGTTGCAAGGGTCGTGTCAGGGAAAATTGCATCGCAGTCTTTCAGCATGTGGTGGTTAAAAGCAGCGTAGCACGGGGCGGTCAGTTGTCGTGCACGTTGGCGGCGCGATCGGCCGCGACACCCGTAGTGGCGAAGCGTTCGCGATACACTTTCGGCGCAATCCCCAGCTTTTTCAGGAATACGCGGCGCATCTGCGCCTCGTCGCTGAAGCAGGCACGCGCCGCGACCGTCTTCAGCGGCAGCGTCACGTCGGCCAGCAACTGCGTGGCGCGCTCGAAGCGACAGGTTTCGATGAATTCCTGGGTGCTCATGCCCACCTCCTGCTGGAACACGCGGGCGACATGGCGCTCGCTCATCATTGCCTTGTCCGCCAATTGGGCGACCGACAGGCGCTCGTGCAGGTTGTCCAGGATCCAGGCCTGCAGCTCGCGGATCGTCGGTTTCGCCGTGCGCTCGCTGAGCAGGTGGGCGCTGAACTGTGACTGGCCGCCCGGGCGCTTCAGGTAGACGACCATCTCGGTGGCCACGTCCAGCGCCAGTGCACGGCCGAAGTCCTGTTCGACCAGCGCCAACGCCAGGTCCATGCCGGCCGTGACGCCGGCCGACGTCCAGACATTGCCGGAGCGGATGAAGATGGCGTCGGCATCGATGTCGATGGCCGGGAAATCGGCGTGCAGGCGATCGGCCACGCCCCAGTGCGTGGTGGCGCGTTTGCCGTCGAGCACGCCGGCGGCGGCCAGGAAGAAGGCGCCCGAGCACAGGGCGCTCAAGCGTTCGAGGCGCGGGGCGGCGTCGCGGATCCAGTCGATCAGGGCGGCGCTTTCGACCAGCGCCGCCTGGATGTGGCGCGCACCGACCACCATCGCGGTGTGGGGCAGGGCCAGCGTGTTGACTACCTTGGTGGCTTCGAGTGACATCAGGGTATCCGAGCGGATCGGCCCGGTCTTGAAGGACGCCACGCGCACATCGTAGCCGGCCGCCTTGCCTTGCCGCGCCAGGTGCAGATTGGCGTATTCGAACACCGACATGGGGCCGATTGCTTCCATCGCCTTGAAGCCGGGGTAGACGACGATGTCGACGGTGATGGTGTCCAGAGGTGGCGCAGAAGGCATCGGCAGGGCGGTCAGTGGCGAAGATCCGGTCATTATTGCACCAAATCCTGCCATTTCCGCCCGGGCGGCGCCGGTGGCCATGCCCGCGCCTGCAGAATGGCTGCATTCCATTTTTTACTCAGCCAGAGACCATCACCATGAAAACCAAAGCAGCCATTGCCTGGCGCGCCGGCGCGCCCTTGACCATCGAAGAAGTCGACCTGGAAGGCCCGCGCGAGGGCGAAGTACTGATTGAACTAAAAGCGACCGGCATCTGTCATACCGATTACTACACGTTGTCCGGCGCCGATCCCGAAGGCCTGTTCCCGGCGATCCTGGGCCATGAAGGCGCGGGCATCGTGGTCGATGTGGGCCCCGGCGTGACGACGTTGAAAAAGGACGATCACGTCATTCCGCTGTACACGCCGGAATGCCGCCAGTGCAAATTCTGCCTGTCGCAAAAGACGAACCTGTGCCAGGCGATCCGCAGTACGCAGGGCCGCGGCCTGATGCCGGATGCGACCAGCCGCTTTTCGCTCGATGGCAAGCCGCTGTTTCACTACATGGGCACGTCGACCTTCTCGAATTACATCGTGGTGCCGGAAATCGCGCTGGCGAAAATCCGTGAAGATGCCCCGTTCGACAAGGTCTGCTACATCGGTTGCGGCGTGACCACCGGCGTGGGCGCGGTGCTGTTTTCGGCCAAGGTCGAAGCGGGCGCCAACGTGGTCGTGTTCGGCCTGGGCGGCATCGGCCTGAACGTGATCCAGGCGGCGAAAATGGTGGGCGCCGACAAGATCATCGGTGTCGACATCAACCCGGCGCGCCAGGCCATGGCGCGCAAGTTCGGCATGACCCATTTCGTCAATCCGAAAGAGGTCGAGAATGTCGTCGATGCGATCGTGCAGATTACCGATGGCGGCGCCGACTACAGTTTCGAGTGCGTCGGCAACGTCAACACGATGCGCCAGGCACTTGAATGCACGCACAAGGGCTGGGGCAAGTCGTTCATCATCGGCGTGGCGGCTGCCGGCGAAGAAATCGCCACCCGCCCATTCCAGCTGGTGACGGGCCGCGAGTGGCGCGGTTCGGCCTTCGGCGGCGCGCGCGGCCGCACCGATGTGCCGAAGATCGTCGACTGGTATATGGAAGGCAAACTCAATATCGACGACCTGATCACGCACCGCCTGCCGCTCGAGCGCATCAACGAAGGATTCGACCTGATGAAGAGCGGCGAATCGATTCGCTCGGTGGTGCTGTACTGATGGCGTTGGCCGCGGTGGTTCAGGCCAGCGCGGCCACGACAAAGTCGACGAAGGTGCGCACCTTGGCCGACAGGTGCTTGCGGCTTGGATAGAGCGCATGGATGCCCAGCTCGGCTGACTCCCAGCCGGGCAGCACCTGCACGAGCCGCCCGGCCGCCAGATCCTCGCCCACGATAAAGTGCGGCTGGAACACGATGCCGGCCCCGGCGAGCGCCGCCAGGCGGATCATGTCACCATTGTCGGCTTTCATCGGGCCAGTCACCGGCACGATAACCTGTTCGCCTGCGGACTCGAGGCGCCAGTCGGCGCCACCCCCGCTCAATGAGTAGCTCAGGCACGTATGCCGGCTCAGATCGTGCGGCGTCTGCGGCGTGCCGTGCGCGGCCAGATAGGCTGGCGAGGCGCACACGATGCTGCGCGCGACGCCCAGCTTGCGTGCAATCAGATCCGACTGGGGCAGGGCGCCGATCCGGATCGCCACATCGAAGCCTTCTTCGACCAGGTCGACCTTGCGGTCGGACAGCGCAATATCGAGCTGCACCTGCGGATAGGCCTGGGTGTACGCACCGATGATGCTGCCCAGGCGATGCTGCGCGTAGGACAGCGGGATCGTCACGCGCAGCACGCCGCGCGGCAGCGTCGTCATCTGGCCGGCAATCTGCTCGGCCTCGTTCACATCCCCCAGAATTTGCACGCTGCGCTCGTGGAAGGCGCGGCCCGTTTCCGTCAGGCTCAGGCGCCGCGTGGTGCGGTTCAGCAGGCGCGTGCCCAAGTGCTCTTCCAGCTTTTGTACCTGCTTGGACACCATGGCGCGTGAGACGTCAAGCCGGAGCGCGGCAGCGGCGAAGCTGCCGCTATCGACCACGGCAACATAGGTTTTCATCGAGCCGAGCAAGTCCATTGGTCGGGATTGTCAATCAAAAGGAAATAGTCTAACCACGTTGCCCTGCTTTATCAACGACAGGGACATAGGTACCATGCATGCATCACTTAACGAGGTGCACCATGAACCTGCCCACGATCTTTGTCTCACACGGCTCGCCGATGCTTGCCCTGCAAGACAGCCCGGCACGCCGCTTCCTGCAGGGCCTGGGCCAGACATTGCCACGGCCGAGCGCGATTGCGGTCGTCTCGGCGCACTGGGAAACCGCTGGCGGCCCGGCCGTCTCGCTGGCCACCCAGCCGGAGACGATCCACGACTTTGGCGGCTTTCCGCAAACGCTGTTCGACATGCGCTATCCGGCGCCGGGTGCGCCTGCTGCTGCCGAACGCGCGGCGGCGCTGTTCGACGCGGCCGGTATCCCGGTCGGGCGCAGCGCGACACGGGGCCTGGACCATGGCGCGTGGGTTCCGCTCAGCCTGATGTATCCGGCCGCCGACGTGCCGGTCATGCAGATCTCGATCGTCCATGGCGCCAGCCCCGCGCTGCATCAGCAACTGGGCCTGGCGCTGCAGGCCTTGCGCCAGGAGGGCGTGCTGGTCATCGGCTCGGGATCGCTGACGCACAACCTGTATGAAATCCGCGGGCACAGCGCCGCTGCGCCGCCGCCAGCCTGGGTCAGCGACTTCGGCACATGGATGCGCGATCGGCTGATCGCGAATGACCGCGCCGCCCTGCTGGACTACCGCCAGCTGGCGCCGATGGCTGCAAAAAACCATCCGACCGAAGAACATCTGCTGCCGCTGTTCGTGGCAATGGGCGCGGCCGGCCCGGATGCCAGGGCGTCCGTGCTGCACACGAGTGTCGAACATGGCGTGCTCGCCATGGATGCCTACGCGTTCAATTAATCATTTACCTTGTTTTCATTCACGAAAGAACGATCATGCAAACCACTTCCACACAACTGAATAACAATACCAACGACGCTGGCAAGCTGGTGCTGCGCGTCGCCCTGGCCGCGATGCTGCTGTTCCACGGCGTTGCCAAACTGAGCGGCGGCATTGGTTTTGTTGCCGACATGCTGGCCAAAGCCGGCTTGCCTGCAGTGTTTGGTTATGGGGTATACATCGGCGAAGTCGTCGCACCGCTGCTCATCCTGGTCGGCCTGTTCACGCGTCCTGCCGCGCTGATCGTGGCCATCAACATGATCGTCGCCGTGCTGCTGGCACACACGAGCCAGTTCTTCACGCTCAACGAGACCGGCGGCTGGGCGCTGGAATTGCAGGGGATGTTCTTCTTTGCCGCAGTGGCGGTCGCACTGCTGGGGGCGGGGCGTTACAGCATCGGTGGCGCCAACGGCCGCTGGAACTGAATCGGGCTGCATCCAAAGCCGGGGTCAGGTCTGACATTCGGACACGACCTCGGCTTTACTCGGATCAAAGCCGGGGTCAGGTCTGACATTTGCGGATCAAAGCCGGGGTCAGGTCTGACATTTGGACACGACCTCAGCGCTAGTCAAATGACCTCCCTGGCGTCCTCGAATGCTGAGCAATCTCAGCGCCAGCGATCCCGCATCCGGTAGCGTGGCCGGATGACACGACCACTCAGACTCGACTTTCCCGGTGCGCTGTACCACGTGACGTCGCGCGGTAATCGGCGTAACACGATCTATCGCGATGAAGCCGATCGCCGAATTTGGTTGGAGGTTCTTGCGAAGGTGTGTGAACGCCACCACTGCGTGATCCATAGCTTTTGCCAGATGACCAATCACTACCATCTGCTGATCGAAACGGCCGAAGCAAATCTTCCGCAATGCATACGTCAACTCAACGGGTCGTATTCGCAGCATGTCAACAGACGGCATCATCTCGTTGGCCACCTGTTTCAAGGGCGCTACAAGGCGATCCTGGTGCAGAAGGAAAGTTATCTTCTGGAAGTGTCCCGGTACATCGTGTTGAATCCACTACGTGCACATGTTGTCGAAGCACTGGATCAATGGCGATGGAGCAGTCATCGCTATTTCGTTGAGGATGAAACGCCGCCTGAATGGTTGGCGCGAGATCGGCTCCTGGAGCGCTTCGGTGACACACGCACCAGCGCCATTGAGGCATATCAGGCGTTTGTACTGGCAGGTGTCGGACAAGCAAATCCGCTGGACGCCACCCGCCATCAAATCCTTCTGGGGGATGAAGTTTTCGTATCGGCGCACCAGCAGATGCAGCGATCTGAGGCGCTCATGGAAACCAAGCGGGCGACGCGGCGCGCAGTGGCGCTTCCCTTGGCTGACTATCAGAACACCTATCCCGCCAGGGATGAGGCGATGGCGCGCGCGTATCGATCGACCGCCTATACCATGCCGCAGATTGCGATCGCTTTTGGCGTCTCGACCAAAACGGTCAGCCGGGCGGTTGCTGCTTTCGAGAAAGCGAAACCGCATGCTTAGTGCTGAGGCCGTGTCCGAATGTCAGACCTGACCCCGGCTTTGACGTTGAGGCCGTGTCCAAATGTCAGACCTGACCCCGGCTTTGACAATTACAGCTGCGTCAACGAAATCGTCCCCGTTACCGGCGTCGAACACGGCTCTTCATCAAACGCGATATCTCCCAGCGGATTGGCCACGCCATCCGTCTTCAGATCCGCGAAGCCAAACATATTGCGGTCCATCAGATGCGATGGCACCACGGTCGACAGTGACGAGAAGATGCTTTCCACGCGCCCCGGATGTTTCTTCTCCCACTCGCGCAGCATGTTCTTGATCTGCTTGCGCTGCAGGTTCTCTTGCGAGCCGCACAGGTCGCACGGGATGATCGGGAAGCCTTTTACCTCAGCATAGCGCTCGGTATCAGCCTCTTTCACATATGCCATTGGGCGGATCACCATGTGCTTGCCATCGTCCGACACCAGCTTGGCCGGCATCCCCTTCAGCTTCCCGCCGAAGAACATGTTCAGGAAGAAGGTTTCGAGGATGTCGTCGCGGTGGTGGCCCAGCGCGATCTTGTTGCAGCCCAGCTCATCGGCCACGCGGTACAGGATGCCGCGCCGCAGCCGGGAGCACAGCGAGCAGGTGGTCTTGCCTTCCGGGATCAGGCGCTTGACGATGCTGTAGGTGTCCTGGTTTTCGATGTGGTAGTCCACGCCGAGCTTGTCCAGGTAGGCCGGCAGGATGTCGGCCGGGAAGTTCGGCTGCTTCTGGTCGAGGTTGACCGCGACGATGTCGAAGTGGATCGGCGCGCGTTCGCGCAGCGTCAGGAGGATGTCCAGCAGCGCGTAGCTGTCCTTGCCGCCCGACAGGCACACCATCACCTTGTCGCCGTCTTCGATCATGTTGAAGTCGCCGATGGCCTGGCCGACCTGGCGGCACAGGCGCTTGTGCAGCTTGTGGTTTTCGTGGGCGATCTTTTCCTGCTTCCTGGCGTCGATCACGGGGGCGGCCTCGCCCAGCGGAAAATCGGCCTCGGTCAGGCGCTCGATAACGGTTTCGTTCATGCTTCGTCCTTGATACGGAATACTTCGACACCGACGCCTTCGCAATCGGCATACACGTCAGGTTTCATCGTCGACACGCCCGCCGCGCGCACGCGCGGATGGGCCAGCATGGCCTCGACCATGTCGTCGCACAGTGTTTCTTGCAGGTGGATATGGCCCTTCGAAATGCGCTGGGCCACCGTCTCGCGCATGAAGTCGTAATCGACCACTTCGGCCAATTGATCGGCCTTTGGCGTCGACATCTCGAGCGGAATGTACAGCTCAACATTGATCAGCACACGTTGCTCGCCCTTCTTTTCGAAATCGTGCACGCCGATATTGATCATCACTTCGTAATTGCGCAGGAACAGCCGGCGGCAATTGCGCAAGCTCGGGTGGGACAGGGCGGACAACATGGTTAAGCCTTTTGGATAGATGATTCGGTGCTGCGGTTGTTGGGGTCGTCGCTGCGCGGTTCGGTCAGGAACATGACGTCGCGCGTCGATGGCGTCAGGTGCTGGCCGCCATCGACCAGCAGGGTCGTGCCCGTCAGCGCGCGGGCGCCCGCTGCGTAGACGACCGCGTCGGCAATGTCCTGCGGTGTCGAGGAGCGCCCCAGCGGCGTGGCGCGGTGCGCCTGCGTAAAACCGTCCTCGCTCTGCTCGCCCGAGACCAGCGTGATGCCGGGCGCCACGCCCACCACGCGCACGGTCGGCGCCAGCGCTTGCGCCAGCATCGTGGTAGCTGCGTGCAGCGCTGCCTTGGACAAGGTGTACGACAGAAAATCCGGGTTGAGATTGTACAGTTTCTGGTCGAGCAGGTTGATGATCACGGCTTGCTCGCCTTGCGGCGTGGCCGCATGCAGCGCCTGCGCCAGCAGCAGTGGCGCTGTGACATTCGCGGCCATATGCGCGTTCAACAGAGTCGGCGAAAAGTCGGTGGCGCTGTCGTATTCGAACAACGACGCGTTGTTCACGATACACGTCAACGTGCCGAGCGCGTCGATGGCGCGGCCCGCCAGCAGGCGCACGGCAGCATCGTCGGCCAGGTCGCACTGCAGCAGAACGGCGCGCCGGCCCAGCGCCACGATGGCGTCGCGGGTGGCGATGGCATCCTGTTCGGAATGGCGGTAGTGCAGCGCGAGATCCCAGCCAGCCCGGGCCAGGCCCAGCGCAATGGCGCGCCCGAGACGGCGGCCGGCGCCGGTCACCAGCGCAACCCGGGGCAGGGCGGTTGGAACTGTGTCGGTCATCATGGGTGATCAAGCCTGAACATCAGGCAGTAAATTGTTGATAAAAGCGAATCTGGCTACAATGCCGGCATGTCCCTGCCCGCCCCCGACCACGACGCCCTTGCCGCGTCCCACGCCCTGCAACAGCGCATCGCTGACGAGATCGAACAATCCGGTGGGCAGATCGCGTTTTCGCGGTTCATGGAACTGGCGCTGTACGCGCCGCGCCTCGGGTATTACAGCGGCGGCGCTGCCAAGCTCGGCGCCGAGGGCGATTTCATCACCGCGCCCGAGATGACGCCGCTGTTCGGGGCAACGGTGGCGCGCGTGGCAGCCGCTATTATCGCCCAAAGCGCGCCCGACATCATCGAGTTCGGCGCCGGCACCGGTCGCCTGGCGCGCGATGTGCTGGCTGCGCTGGCGCGCCAGGGCGTGGTCGTCAACTCGTACACGATCATCGAATTGTCGGGCGAGCTGCGTGCGCGCCAGAAGGCCAACCTGGCCGATCTGCCGCAGGTACGCTGGCAGGACGCCATGCCGGAGCACTTCAGCGGCGTGGTGCTGGCCAATGAAGTGCTCGATGCGATGCCGGTCGAGCTGGTGATCCGCACCCGGGATGGCTGGCGCCGCCAGATGGTCACGATCGAGGATGGCGCATTCGCGTTTGTCCAGGCGCCGCTTGATGCCGCCCTGCACGAGCAACTGGTGCGCCAGGTGCCCGACCATGAACAGATGATCGAAGGCTATGTCACCGAGCTGCACCCGGTCGGCGCCGGCTTCATGGGCTCGCTGGCGACGATGTTCGCGGGTGGCCGCGGCGCGGCAATCCTGTTCGACTACGGTTTCCCGGCCCACGAGTACTACCTCGATCAGCGCATCGGCGGCACCCTGATGTGCCACTACCGCCATCACGCGCACCCCGATCCGTTCTATCTGCCGGGCCTGCAGGACATTACGGCCCACGTCGATTTCACGGCGATGGCGCTGGCGGCCCAGGATGCCGGCCTGCCGGTGCTGGCCTACATGAGCCAGGCCGCGTTCCTTATCGGTGGCGGGATCGGTGAATTGTTGCTTGAAAACAACCCTGAGGATGCACTGCGCTTCCTGCCACAGTCGCGCGCCGTGCAAAAGCTCGTCTCACCAGCGGAAATGGGCGAATTATTCAAGGTGCTGGTGGTCGGGCAGGCTGTAACATTGCCCCATGCAATCGTCCAGGCCGACCGCAGTCATCGCCTGTGACAATTGTGATATCTTGCACAACGGACACAATTGCGTCTAAGCTGTACGACATTCCAGTGCCAGGGTCCGGCCATCCGCCTCGGCCGAGGACGTAGCATCAATGGCAGGCATCAGCGGGCAGATTTGACACACCATGGCCAAGATTCACACACACTATGACAACCTGAAGGTGTCGCGTCACGCGCCCCAGGAAGTCATTCGTGCATCGTACAAGGCGCTGAGCCAGAAATACCATCCCGACAAGAATCCGGGCGACGAAAAGGCCGCCCGCATCATGGCCGTCGTCAATTCGGCCTACAACGTCCTGGCCGATCCGGTGCGCCGCAAGGAGCATGACGAGTGGATTGCATCCGAAGAATGGGAAGTCGAGTGGCTGGAAAGCTCGAACGCCAAGGACGGCCAGTCGCGCAAGGGCGGTGACGCGGGCGACGCCCCGTCAGCCCACAAGCCGCGCCGTGCGCGCCTCATGCGCGATCCGCGCTGGTGGCTGGGCCTGACCACCTGCTTCGTGGCCGGCGCCGCCACTGCCGTCCTGCTCATCGGGCAACCGGGCATGATGCCCGGCGCGCTGGCCTGGAGCGGTGTGCAAAAGCCCGTGAGCGTGCTGGCCAGCACGCCGCCGGCCGCAGCGACGCCTGCAACCGCACCCGCCGAGCCCGCGCCCGCGCCGGATACCTGGGCCGGCCGTGGTACGCCTGCCGTTCGCACACTCGGCATCGCCCAGCTGGTGGTGCCTGACCGCGTGCCCGATTGCAGCACCGACCTGCAAACCCTGACGGCGCCAGGCGGCGAGCCGTGGCCAGCCGAGTCGGCCTATCTGCCGGGCTACCCGGTGGGGAACGAGGGCGCCGGGATGCAGGTGACGATCGACAATAGCGCGAACGCGTCGCCGGTGTTCGTCAAGCTGTACGACCTGGAGCGCCGCGCGAACGTGCGCCACGCCTTCGTGCAGCCGCGTGCGACGTTCACGCTCGACAGGCTGACGCCCGGCAAGTACGAGGTGCACTACCAGAACGTCGTCGTCGGCGCCGGCAAGGGCGAGTGCGACAGCCGCCAGCCCGCTCCGTAAGTTGTCGTTTTTTATGTGCCGTGCCTGCTTGCGGCACAGCGCATCATGCCAATTTCATTTAATTCGTTCTGCGCCGTAATATACTGGGTCGATACTGCGTGCCCATGCAGCCGCCCCACGCCCAACGCAGGCCAACACGGACCACAATGAACGAACTGGAAGGCCTGACGGCCCTGATCATCGAGCCCCACGCAGGGATGCGTGCCAGCATCCACAGCATGCTCACGCTGTGCGGCCTGAACCGGATCGAGCACGCCAGCACGTCCAACCAGGCGATCAAGCACCTGGGCCTGCGCCAGTTCGACCTCGTCCTGTGCGAATACGACCTCGAAGGCGGCCAGGATGGCCAGCAGTTGCTCGAAGACCTGCGCCACCACAAGCTGATGCGCCTGGCCACGATGTTCTTCATGGTCACCGCAGAAGGCAACCACAGCAAGGTGGTCAGCGCGGCCGAGCTCGCGCCGACCGACTACGTCCTCAAGCCGTTCACTGCCGATCGCCTGCTCGAGCGCATCGGGCGCGCACTCGAAAAGCGCAATGCCTTCCTTCCCGTGTACACGCTGATGGAGGCGGGCGACCAGGTGGAGGCGGTTGCTGCCTGTATCGAGGGCCAGCGCCTGCACACGCGCTACGCCATTGATTTTTTGCGTCTGCGCGCCGAGCTGCACATGTTCCTGGGGCAGGCCGAGCTGGCCGAGCCGATCTACCGGCACCTGGTCGAGATCAAGGCGATTGCCTGGGCCCGGCTGGGGCTGGCCAAGACGCTGTTCGTGCGCAAGCGCCTGGCCGAAGCCAAGGAAATCCTCGAAGAGCTGGTTGACACCAACCGCAATTTCGTCGACGCCTTCGACTGGCTGGCGCGCACCCACGCCGCGGCTGGCGAGCTCGACAAAGCGCAGGCCGTGCTCGCCGACGCCGTGGCCGTCTCGCCCCATGCGGTGCGGCGCCTGCGCACGCTGGCCGACATCGCCTTCGACGCAGGCGACATCGACACTGCCGAAAAGTCGCTGCGCCAGGTGGTGGGCAAGGCCAAGTATTCCGAGTTCCGCGATCCCGAAGACCACGTCAAGCTGGTGCGCACGCTGGTGGGCAAGGGCGATCCGGTGGGCGCAGCGGCGGTGGTGCGCGATCTCGACCGCACGATGGGCGGGCGCGCCACGACGGTCCTGTGCAGCGCGGTAGCCTCGGCCCTGGTGCACGAATACACCGGCAACGACGTGCGCCTGGGCGAATCATTGACCACGGCGGTGGCGGCCTGCCAGGATGCGCCGGGCGTGTCGGTCGACATCAAGCTCGAGCTCGCCCGCACATGCCTCGACCATGGCATGGAAGAGGGCGCCTGCTCGGTCGTGCGCGACGTGATGCGCAATGCCGGCGACGAGGCCGTGATGGCGCGCGCGATAGGCGTGATGGAAAGCGCGGGCAAGGGCGAACTGGCCCGCTCGATGGTCAAGGAAAGCCGCCAGCACGTGGTCGACCTGGTCGCCAGCGGCGCCGCGCGCGCCAAGAGCGGCGATTACCGGGGCGCGGTCACGCTGATGCTCGAGGCGGCGCACAAACTGCCGAACAATCCGTCGGTGGCGTTCAATGCTGCGCTCGCGGTGCTGCGCTGCCTGGAAGCAGGCGGCTGGGACGAGCGGCTTGGTGGCCAGGTACCGATCCTGATCGCCAATGTGCGCAAGCTCGACCCGCTCAATCCCAAGCTGCCGGCGCTGGCCGCGCTGTTCCAGCAAGTGCTCAAGCAGTACGACCAGGGCGTGCGCCAGGGGCTGCGCATGCCCGCGCCCAAGGCGGACTGACGATGGCCGACCTTCCCCACGGTGCCCAGAGCCACTCCGCGTCGGGCCGGGTGCGCGATGCGCTGATGCGCAAGCTGAGCGGCACCGAGCGCATGTTCAGTCTTGGCGGCACCATGACACGCGTGATCAGCATGGGCTACAGCGTCGACGAGGGCTCGGCCGACCTCGCGTATTACGTGATGGCCGACGTGGCGCTGACCCAGCGCATCCTGCGCCTGTCGAACACGGTGGCGTACCGCACGCAGCTGGGCGCGCCGGTGACGACGATCTCGCGCGCCATCTCCCTGCTCGGCTTTGACAATGTGCGCGCCGCCGCGCTGGCGATGCTGCTGGTCGACGCGCTCGACGTGGCCGAGCACGGCGTGCGGGTCGAACTCCAGGCGGCGTTGTGCGCCAGCCTGGTGGGCCAGGAAATGGCGCACCGCAGCCCCCATCCGGGCGCCGAAGAAGCGGGGATCTGCGCGCTGTTCAAGAATCTGGGGCCGATGCTGCTGGCCAGCCACGAGCCGGAGCGCTACCGCGAGATCGCGGCTCTGGTCGCCACTGGCAAGCACTCCCATGCGCAGGCGTCGCGCCTGATCCTGGGCTGCACCTTCGAGATCCTGTCCGAGGCCGTGCTGCGCGAATGGCAATTGCCCGCGCTGATTATCGACGCCCAGGCCCCGCCGGCACCCGGCACGCTCGCGGTCGCGCCGGAGCGCGCCGAGTGGATGCGCCAGGTGGCCGCATTCAGCCAGGACGTGGCGCGCCTGATGGGCCATCACCATGATCCGGCCAATTCGCCCGAAGCCGGGGTGCTGCTGGCACGCTACGGCGTGGCGCTCGGGCTCGACATGCCCGGGCTGGCAGCGCTGTTCGACACCGTCCAGGAAAGCATGAACGGCATGCTGCAGAGCATGAACATGGAGCGCGCCCCCAAGACCGATCCGAAGGCCGGCAGCAGCCTGCCGAATGTGCTGGCGCTGGCGATGCTGGACGCAGGCGAGGCCGACGACGGCGAGTTCTACCCCAGTGGCAAGCCGAAGAATGCGCGCGACCTGCTGCTGGCCGGTGTGCAGGATGTGTCGGTGCTGGGGGGATCTGCTACGAGCGCCAATGACGTCATCATGGCCGTGCTCGAAACGCTGCACGGCGCGCTGGGCTTTCGCTTCGCAACCATTTGCCTGCGCGACGGCCGGACCGGCACCTTCCGGGCGCGCGCGTCGCTGGGGGAGAACAAGGCCGAGCTGCAGGCCGGCTTCACGTTCCCGTGCGCGTTCACACGCGACCTGTTCCACCTGGCGCTGGAAAACAATGCCGACATGATGATCCCGGATGCCTTCAGCCCGAAGATCCGCGATCTGCTGCCGGCCTGGTACAAGACGCTGCTGCCGGACGCCGAGAGTTTCATCGTGCTGCCGCTGGTGGTGGGCAAGGCGCAGCTGGGGCTGTTCTACGCGGACCGCATCTTCACGGCGCCCGAAGGCGTGCCGCCGGACGAGACGGCGCTGATCAAGGCGCTCAAGGCGCAGGTGCTGGCCGCACTGGCGCCGGCTTGACGAACAAACCAAGTTTTTTTCATGCCGCGCAAAATGACCCTTGCGGCTTTAGAGTCGGACCGTTACAATCACGCCCCGAAGCAACGCTGTCAGGCGAAGTGGAAAAACCTTCTACCCAAACCTGATTGACAGTACGTTGAGCTTGCTTCATACTCTGCGGTTCTTCGCGGTGGGGTGGCCGAGTGGTTAAAGGCAGCAGACTGTAAATCTGCCCTCTCTGAGTACGCTGGTTCGAATCCAGCCCCCACCACCAAAAGAAGATCGTGAAGTCGAATTGAAGTTGTACCTCGCGGGTGTAGCTCAATGGTAGAGCAGAAGCCTTCCAAGCTTACGACGAGGGTTCGATTCCCTTCACCCGCTCCAGTGTTTTGCGGTGTGCAAGTTGAACATCGCACCAAATCAGCCCTTGTAGCTCAGTGGTAGAGCACTCCCTTGGTAAGGGAGAGGCCACGTGTTCAATCCACGTCAAGGGCACCAGAATTTTGTACGGCAGTCGCGTTGCACTCGTCCGTCAGGTGTGCCTGGTAATTCTCAAAAATATCGTTAGATCTTAGGAGTCTGAAATGGCAAAAGGTAAATTCGAACGGACCAAGCCGCACGTAAACGTCGGCACCATCGGTCACGTTGACCACGGCAAAACCACGCTGACGGCTGCAATCGCGACCGTCCTGTCGAAGAAATTCGGCGGCGAAGCCAAGGCCTACGACCAGATCGACGCGGCACCAGAAGAAAAAGCACGCGGCATCACCATCAACACCGCGCACGTCGAGTACGAGACCGAAAACCGTCACTACGCTCACGTTGACTGCCCAGGCCACGCCGACTACATCAAGAACATGATTACCGGTGCTGCGCAGATGGACGGCGCGATCCTGGTGTGCTCGGCCGCTGACGGCCCAATGCCACAGACCCGCGAGCACATCCTGCTGGCCCGTCAAGTTGGCGTTCCATACATCATCGTGTTCCTGAACAAGTGCGACCTGGTCGACGACGCAGAACTGCTGGAACTGGTCGAAATGGAAGTGCGTGAGCTTCTGTCGAAGTACGAGTTCCCAGGCGACGACGTCCCAATCATCAAGGGTTCGGCACGTATGGCCCTCGAAGGCAAGCCGGGCGAAATGGGTGAAGAATGCATCACCCGTCTGGCCGAAGCACTGGACACCTACATCCCAACGCCAGAGCGCGCTGTTGATGGCGCGTTCCTGATGCCAGTGGAAGACGTGTTCTCGATCTCGGGTCGCGGTACCGTTGTGACCGGTCGTGTCGAGCGCGGCGTTGTTAAAGTCGGCGAAGAAATCGAAATCGTCGGCATCATCGACACCGTCAAGACCACTTGCACCGGCGTGGAAATGTTCCGCAAGCTGCTGGACCAGGGCCAAGCTGGCGACAACGTCGGCCTGCTGCTGCGCGGTACCAAGCGTGAAGATGTCCAGCGTGGTCAAGTCCTGGCAAAGCCAGGTTCGATCAAGCCGCACAACCACTTCACCGGCGAGATCTACGTTCTGTCGAAAGACGAAGGCGGTCGTCACACTCCGTTCTTCAACAACTATCGTCCACAGTTCTACTTCCGTACGACTGACGTGACTGGTTCGATCGAGCTGCCAGCAGACAAAGAAATGGTCATGCCAGGCGACAACGTGTCGATCACCGTCAAGCTGATCAACCCGATCGCGATGGAAGAAGGTCTGCGTTTCGCAATCCGTGAAGGCGGCCGTACTGTCGGCGCCGGCGTGGTCGCAAAGATTCTGCCTAACTAAGCAGAGCAGAGGGAAACGGAAGTCATTTCCGTTTCCCTCGAACAGCATTGTCAGTGAGCGCGCGCTTGCTGTATAATGCTGGATTCAGCTGGAAGTTTTCGTAGGGGTGTAGCTCAATTGGCAGAGCGTCGGTCTCCAAAACCGAAGGTCGCGGGTTCGATTCCCTCCGCCCCTGCCACCGAATTCTGGTGCCAGGCACCGAAAGTAAAGAAGAATGTCTAATCAATCCGTGCAAACTGTCAGCACCTCGAATGACAAGTTCAAGGTCGCGCTGGCGGTGGTTGCAGCGATTGCAGGCGTCGTCGGGTTCTTTTACCTGACAGGCCAGAACAAACCAGCCTTGGTCGCCGCAGGCGCCCTTTTGGCTGGTTTAGTTTTTGCTGTCCTGCTTTTGTGGACTTCCACCACCGGCCGTGATTTCCTGAGCTTTGCCAAGGAATCGGTGCGCGAGACCAAGAAGGTCGTTTGGCCGACCCGCCGCGAAGCCTTGCAGATCACCGGCATCGTGTTTGCCTTCGTGGTTGTGATGGCGATTTTCCTGTGGGGCACCGACAAGATTCTCGAGCTCCTGTTGTACGACTTTGTCCTGGGTTGGAAATAAACATGAGCGAAAACGTACAAGAAGATACCGCGCCGGAAGAAATTCCGGCGGCTGGCGTCCCGGCGGCCGGCGTCCCGGCAGCCGATGCTCCAGAGCAGGAAGCAGCACCGGAAGCAGCTGCACCCGTGAGTGTCCCGGTCAGCAACAAGCGCTGGTACGTCGTTCACGTCTACTCGGGTATGGAAAAGAGCGTGATGCGCGCCCTGACCGAGCGGATCGAACGTGGCGGCATGCAAGAACAGTTTGGCCAGATCCTGGTGCCAACCGAGGAAGTTGTCGAGATGCGCAACGGCACCAAGGCCGTTACCGAGCGCCGCTTCTTCCCGGGTTACGTGCTGGTTGAGATGGAAATGACCGACGAAACCTGGCACCTGGTGAAAAACACCAGCAAGGTCACCGGTTTCATCGGCGGCAAGTCGAACAAGCCTACCCCGATTCCGGCGCGCGAGATCGACAAGATCATGCAGCAGGTCCAGGAAGGTGTCGAGAAGCCTCGGCCAAAGACGCTGTACGAAGTGGGCGAACAGGTCCGTATCAAGGAAGGCCCGTTCACCGATTTCAACGGCAACGTCGAAGAAGTCAATTACGAAAAGTCGAAGGTGCGAGTTTCTGTTACCATCTTCGGCCGCGCAACTCCGGTGGAACTGGAGTTCGGGCAAGTCGAGAAAGTCTAAACGCGTTAATCGGAGCGTCGCAGCAGGTAGGCGGAATCCGGTAAGAGGAGCCCCGCCGGAGACGAGTAGTCGCGGTGGGGCGCTACTACTCAAGTCAAAGATAGGAGCCTTTCATGGCAAAGAAAATCATTGGCTTTATCAAGCTGCAAGTTCCAGCTGGTAAAGCAAACCCATCCCCACCGATCGGTCCAGCACTGGGTCAGCGCGGTCTGAACATCATGGAATTCTGCAAGGCGTTCAACGCCCAGACCCAGGGTGTCGAGCCAGGCATGCCAATCCCGGTCGTGATCACCGCGTTCGCCGACAAGTCGTTCACCTTCGTGATGAAGACCCCACCGGCAACGTACCTGATCAAGAAAGCCGCTGGCATCACCAAGGGTTCGGCCAAGCCGCATACCGACAAGGTTGCATCGCTGACCCGCGCTCAAGCTGAAGAAATCGCAAAAACCAAGCAGCCGGACCTGACCGCCGCCGACATGGACGCAGCAGTGCGTATCATCGCTGGCTCGGCACGTTCGATGGGCATCACGGTGGAGGGTCTGTAATGGCTAAGCTGTCCAAACGCGTCAAAGCTATCAAAGCTAAAGTAGACCGCAATAAAGTCTACGCCTTCGACAACGGTCTGTCGCTGGTCAAAGAATTCGCCACTGCCAAGTTCAACGAGTCGATCGACGTCTCGGTGCAACTGGGCGTGGACCCAAAGAAGTCGGACCAAGTGGTTCGCGGTTCGGTCGTGCTGCCAGCAGGCACCGGCAAGACCGTGCGCGTTGCTGTGTTCGCAACAGGCGAGAAGGCTGAAGCTGCACGTGCAGCCGGCGCCGACATCGTCGGTATGGAAGACCTGGCCGAGCGCGTCAAAGCCGGCGACATGCCTTTCGATATCGTCATCGCGTCGCCAGACACCATGCGTATCGTCGGTACCCTGGGTCAGATCCTGGGCCCACGTGGCCTGATGCCTAACCCGAAAGTCGGCACCGTGACCCCAGACGTCGCAACCGCCGTCAAGAACGCCAAAGCCGGTCAGGTCCAGTACCGTACCGACAAGGCAGGTATCGTTCACGCAACGATCGGCCGTGCATCGTTCACCGACGAAGATCTGAAGAGCAACCTGGTTGCCCTGATCGACGCCCTGAACAAAGCCAAGCCAACCACGTCGAAAGGTGTGTACCTGCGCAAGGTCGCCCTGTCGTCGACGATGGGTGCTGGCGTGCGCATCGATCACGCTTCGATCGCTGCTGCTTAATCAGCAAATTCAAGTCCTCGCGCCGTTGGTGCGGGGCGATTCTTTGGGCTGTCGCAGTAACTGATCGCTGCGGCAGACAATCAAAGACCGTTGGGCCAAGTGCAGAGGTTGGGCATGCGGTTAAAAGACAACCCAACGCAGATGGTGTACCCGAACAAGTTTTGTAGTCCAGCTGCGTGAATTCATCCGCTCAGTTTAAGGCTTCTTAACTTCGGACGCCGTGTGTTCGAACCGATGTGAACATCTCGTTCTCATCATTTAAGGAGATTGACCGTGGGTCTTAATCTGAATGACAAAAAGGCCGTCGTCGAAGAAGTTTCCGCAAAAGTAGCATCTGCGCAAACCATCGTCGTCGCCGAGTACCGTGGCATCCAGGTTAGTCACTTGACCAAGCTCCGTGCATCCGCACGTGCCCAGGGCGTGTACCTGCGTGTTCTGAAGAACACGCTGGCTCGTCGCTCTGTTGAAGGCACGCAGTTTGCCTCGCTGGCTGATTCCATGACCGGTCCGCTGATCTATTCGATCTCGGACGATGCCGTTGCAGCAGCTAAAGTCATCAATGACTTCGCTAAAACCAACGACAAGCTGGTCATCAAAGCCGGTAACTACGCAGGTAAGCAGCTCGACGTAGCTGGCGTTACCTCGTTGGCAAGCATCCCATCCCGTGAAGTTCTCATCTCGCAGCTGTTGGGCGTCATGTTGGCTCCGGTGTCGGGCTTTGCACGTGGTCTGGCTGCCCTGGCAGCGAAAAAAGGCGAAGGTTCTTCCGAAGCAGCTCCGGCCGCAGAAGAAGCTCCTGCAGAAGCGTAAGCTTCCCTTTTTTTTCAAGTACCAACCTGAACTACATACAAATCAAAACTGGAGTTTCAAATGGCAATTAGCAAAGACGATATCCTGAACGCAGTGAGCGAAATGTCCGTCATGGACCTGAACGAACTGGTCAAGGCATTCGAAGAGAAGTTCGGCGTGTCGGCAGCTGCAATGGCAGCTCCTGCAGCCGGTGGTGGCGCTGGCGCCGCTGCTGCTGAAGAGCAGACCGAGTTCAACGTTGTTCTGACCGAAATCGGCGCGAACAAAGTCGGCGTCATCAAGGCAGTCCGTGAAATCACCGGTCTGGGCCTGAAAGAAGCCAAAGACGTCGTCGACGGCGCTCCTAAGACGGTCAAAGAAGCCCTGCCAAAAGCAGAAGCTGAAGCCGCCAAGAAGAAGCTGGAAGATGCAGGCGCCAAGGCTGAACTGAAGTAATACATAGGCAAAGGGTGCTGTTCGCAGCACCTGATGCGGGAGTCAAAGCTTGCAAAACTTGCCGGAAGGCGGGAATTGCGGCTTTGGCTCTTTTGTCGTCCCTGCGACAGACGTCGCCAAGGAATGACAGAATAGAGGCGGCAACACCGGCTCAAAAATATCGTAACACAGCAGTTTGCTTGTCCTTTTCATCTGGCGCGAAAGAGTAAAGACTTCAGGAATTGTGTGTGGTGGTGGCGCGTGCCACTGGCAAATCCTGAATTCTTCATCCTTTCTGTCACTCACGGAGTGTCCATGCACTACTCATTTACTGAGAAGAAGCGTATTCGCAAGTCGTTCGCGAAACGCGCCAACGTTCACAACGTTCCCTACCTGCTGGCTACCCAGCTGGAATCCTACGAGAACTTCCTCCAGGCTGATGCTGTCCCATCGGGACGCAAGGCCGAGGGTCTGCAGTCGGCTTTTTCTTCGATCTTCCCTATCGTGTCGCACAATGGTTTTGCGCGCCTCGAGTTCCTGTCGTATGTGCTGGGTGACCCTGCGTTTGACGTGAAAGAGTGCCAGCAGCGTGGCCTGACCTTCGCGTCGCCGCTGCGCGCCAAGGTACGTCTGGTGATCCTGGACAAGGAATCGCCGACCAAGCCAGTCGTCAAGGAAATGAAGGAACAAGAAGTCTACATGGGCGAGCTGCCACTGATGACCACGAACGGTTCGTTCGTGATCAACGGCACCGAGCGCGTGATCGTGTCCCAGCTGCACCGTTCGCCGGGCGTGTTCTTCGAGCACGACCGCGGCAAGACGCACTCGTCGGGCAAGCTCCTGTTCTCGGCACGGATCATTCCTTACCGCGGCTCGTGGCTCGACTTCGAGTTCGACCCGAAAGACATCCTGTTCTTCCGCGTCGACCGTCGCCGCAAGATGCCAGTGACGATCCTGCTCAAGGCCATCGGCATGACGCCGGAACAGATCCTGGCTAACTTCTTCGTCTTCGACAACTTCGTCGTGCGCAACGACGGCGGCGAACTCGAGTTCGTCCCTGAGCGCCTGCGTGGCGAAGTCGCGCGTTTCGACATCGTCGATCCGAAGTCGGGCAAGACCATTGTCACCAAGGACAAGCGGATCAACGCGAAGCACGTCCGTGACATCGAAGCTGCCGGCATCAAGACCATCTCGGTCCCTGAAGACTACCTGCTGGGCCGCGTGCTGGCCAAGAACATCGTCGACCAGGACACCGGTGAAGTCATCGCCGTTGCCAACGACGAGCTGACCGAAGAACTGCTGGGCAAGCTGCGCGACGCAGACGTGACCGAAATCCAGACGCTGTACACCAACGATCTGGACCAGGGCGGCTACATCTCGCAAACCCTGCGCACCGACGACACCGCCGACCGCACCGCGGCGCGCGTGGCGATCTACCGCATGATGCGTCCTGGCGAACCGCCAACCGAAGAATCGGTCGAAGCCCTGTTCAACGGCCTGTTCTACATGCCGGAACGCTACGACCTGTCGGCTGTCGGCCGCATGAAGTTCAACCGCCGTATCGGCCGTGATGAACTGACCGGCGACATGACCATGTCGAACGAAGACATCCTGGCCGTAATCAAGATCCTCGTCGAGCTGCGCAATGGCCGCGGCGAAGTCGATGACATCGATCACCTGGGTAACCGTCGCGTCCGTTGCGTCGGTGAGCTGGCAGAGAACCAGTTCCGTGCTGGCCTGGTCCGCGTGGAACGTGCAGTCAAGGAACGTCTCGGCCAGGCCGAAGCGGACAACCTGATGCCGCATGACCTGATCAACAGCAAGCCGATTTCGGCCGCGATCCGTGAATTCTTCGGTTCGTCGCAGCTGTCCCAGTTCATGGACCAGACCAACCCGCTGTCCGAAGTGACGCACAAGCGTCGCGTTTCGGCTCTGGGCCCTGGCGGTCTGACCCGCGAACGTGCCGGCTTCGAGGTGCGCGACGTGCACCCGACCCACTACGGCCGCGTGTGCCCGATCGAAACGCCTGAAGGCCCGAACATCGGTCTGATCAACTCGCTGGCACTGTATGCCCGCCTGAATGAATACGGCTTCCTGGAAACCCCGTACCGCAAGGTCGACGGTTCCAAGGTCACCGACCAGATCGATTACCTGTCGGCCATCGAAGAAGGCCGCTACATCATCGCCCAGGCAAACGCCGCGATCAATGAAAACGGCCAACTGATCGACGAGCTGGTCTCGTCGCGTGAAGCCGGCGAAACGATCCTGGTCTCGCCAGAGCGCGTCCAGTACATGGACGTTGCACCAGGCCAGATCGTGTCGGTCGCTGCGTCGCTGATTCCGTTCCTGGAACACGATGATGCGAACCGTGCACTGATGGGCGCCAACATGCAGCGTCAGGCCGTGCCTTGCCTGCGTCCTGAGAAGGCCGTTGTCGGTACCGGTATCGAACGCACCGTGGCAGTCGACTCGGGTACCACCGTGCAGGCACTGCGTGGCGGTATGGTCGACTACATCGATGCGGGTCGCGTCGTCATTCGTGTGAACGACGATGAAGCACAGGCTGGTGAAGTCGGCGTCGACATCTACAACCTGATCAAGTACACCCGTTCGAACCAGAACACCAACATCAACCAGCGTCCGATCGTGCAGGTTGGTGACCGCGTCGCCCGTGGCGACGTGATCGCCGACGGCGCATCGACCGACCTGGGCGAACTGGCCCTGGGTCAGAACATGCTGGTGGCGTTCATGCCGTGGAACGGTCTGAACTTCGAAGATTCGATCCTGATCTCGGAAAACGTCGTCAAGGATGACCGCTACACGTCGATTCACATCGAAGAGCTGTCGGTCGTCGCACGTGACACCAAGCTGGGCGCGGAAGAAATCACCCGCGACATCTCGAACCTGGCAGAAAACCAGCTGGCGCGCCTGGATGAATCGGGCATCGTCTACATCGGCGCCGAAGTGCAGGCTGGCGACGTGCTGGTCGGTAAGGTCACGCCAAAAGGCGAGACCCAGCTGACACCGGAAGAAAAGCTGTTGCGCGCGATCTTCGGCGAAAAAGCGTCGGACGTGAAAGACACCTCGCTGCGCGTGCCTTCGGGCATGGTCGGCACCGTGATCGACGTCCAAGTGTTCACCCGCGAAGGCATCCAGCGTGACAAGCGCGCCCAGCAGATCATCGACGATGAACTCAAGCGCTATCGCCTGGACCTGAACGACCAGATGCGTATTGTCGAGGGCGATGCCTTCGAGCGTCTGGAGCGCATGCTGATCGGCAAGATCGTCAATGGCGGTCCGAAGAAGATGGCCAAGGGCGCGGCAATCACTGCCGAGTACCTGGCGGACCTGGACAAGTTCCACTGGTTCGACATCCGTCCGGCAGAAGACGACACCGCGAACGCCCTCGAAGCGATCAAGGAATCGATCAACGAGAAGCGTCACCAGTTCGATCTGGCCTTCGAAGAGAAGCGCAAGAAGCTGACGCAAGGCGACGAGCTGCAGCCAGGCGTGCAGAAGATGGTCAAGGTCTACCTGGCCGTCAAGCGCCGCCTGCAGTCGGGCGACAAGATGGCAGGCCGTCACGGTAACAAGGGTGTGGTCTCGCGTATCGTGCCAGTGGAAGACATGCCGTTCATGGCGGACGGTCGTCCTGCTGACGTCGTGCTGAACCCGCTGGGCGTGCCATCGCGCATGAACGTCGGTCAGATCCTGGAAACCCACCTCGGTTGGGCAGCCAAGGGCCTGGGCTGGCGCATCGGCGAAATGCTGCAGGCGCAAGCGAAGGCACAAGACCTGCGCGTGTTCCTGGACAAGATCTACAACGAAACCGGCCGCAAGGAAGACCTGGACAGCTTCAGCGATGAAGAGATCCTGACCCTGGCGGGCAACCTCAAGAACGGCGTGCCGTTCGCGACCCCGGTCTTCGATGGCGCCCACGAAGAAGACATTCGTCGTATGCTGGATCTGGCGTTCCCGGACGACATCGCTGCGAACCTCGGCATGACCCCGTCGAAGAACCAGGTCACGATGTTCGACGGTCGCACCGGCGAAGCATTCGAGCGCAAGGTCACCGTTGGCTTCATGCACATGCTGAAGCTGCATCACCTGGTCGACGACAAGATGCACGCGCGTTCGACCGGTCCGTACTCGCTCGTGACGCAGCAGCCACTGGGCGGTAAAGCCCAGTTCGGCGGCCAGCGCTTCGGTGAGATGGAGGTGTGGGCACTGGAAGCGTACGGCGCATCGTACGTGCTGCAAGAGATGCTGACTGTGAAGTCGGATGACGTGAACGGCCGTACGAAGGTCTACGAGAACCTGGTCAAAGGCGACCACGTGATCGAAGCCGGCATGCCAGAGTCGTTCAACGTGCTGGTGAAGGAAATCCGTTCGCTGGGTATCGATATCGATCTCGAGCGCAACTAAGCAGGCCAGCAAGGCCGCCAGCCTTCGGGCTGGCTCTTCGACCTTCGAAGTCGTCGCCCCCGGAGCAGTCCGGGGCCTAAGCCCGGTGAATCAGCCGGCACACTTGGATTCCCGCCTGCGCGGGAATGACGGTTTCTAGGGTCGGGGGTTTGCAAGCACTGGCGAAAATCAGTGAGGAGCTGGCGGCAAGCAAGTCAGTAAAGAATTCAATCACCTGGAGTGATACATGAAAGCACTGCTCGATCTATTCAAGCAAGTTCAGCAAAACGAAAGTTTCGACGCCATCAAGATTGGCCTGGCGTCGCCTGAAAAAATCCGTTCGTGGTCGTTCGGCGAAGTCAAGAAGCCGGAAACCATCAACTACCGTACGTTCAAGCCTGAGCGTGATGGCCTGTTCTGCGCCAAGATCTTTGGTCCTATCAAGGACTACGAATGCCTGTGCGGCAAGTACAAGCGCCTGAAGCACCGCGGCGTGATCTGCGAGAAGTGCGGCGTTGAAGTCACGCTGGCCAAGGTGCGTCGTGAGCGCATGGGCCACATCGAGCTGGCCTCGCCAGTCGCGCACATCTGGTTCCTGAAGTCGCTGCCATCGCGTCTGGGCATGGTCCTGGACATGACGCTGCGGGACATCGAACGCGTGCTGTATTTCGAAGCATACGTCGTCACCGATCCAGGCATGACCCCGCTCAAGAAGAGCCAGATCATGTCGGAAGACGACTACGCTGCCAAGTACGAAGAGTACGGCGACGACTTCACCGCATTCATGGGCGCCGAAGGTATCCGTGAACTGCTGCGCTCGATCGACATCCACCGTGATGCCGACGCGCTGCGCGTGGAACTCAAAGAGTCGAAGTCCGAAGCCAAGATCAAGAAATACGCCAAGCGCCTGAAAGTGCTTGAAGCGTTCCAGCGTTCGGGCATCAAGCCTGAATGGATGATCATGGAAGTTCTGCCGGTCCTGCCGCCAGAACTGCGTCCGCTCGTCCCGCTGGACGGTGGCCGTTTCGCCACGTCCGACCTGAACGACCTGTATCGCCGCGTCATCAACCGTAATAACCGCCTGAAGCGCCTGATGGAACTGCGCGCACCAGAGATCATTACGCGTAACGAAAAGCGCATGCTGCAGGAAGCAGTCGATTCGCTGCTGGACAACGGCCGTCGCGGTAAAGCGATGACCGGCGCCAACAAGCGTCCGCTGAAGTCGCTGGCCGAGATGATCAAGGGTAAGGGCGGTCGTTTCCGTCAGAACTTGCTGGGCAAGCGCGTCGACTACTCGGGCCGTTCGGTCATCGTGGTCGGTCCACAGCTGAAACTGCACCAGTGCGGTCTGCCGAAACTGATGGCTCTGGAACTGTTCAAGCCATTCATTTTCAACAAGCTCGAACTGATGGGTCTGGCTACGACCATCAAGGCTGCGAAGAAGCTCGTCGAAGTGCAAGAGCCAGTTGTGTGGGACATCCTTGAGGAAGTCATCAAGGAACACCCGATCATGCTGAACCGCGCGCCGACGCTGCACCGTCTGGGTATCCAGGCGTTCGAGCCGGTCCTGATCGAAGGCAAGGCCATCCAGCTGCACCCACTCGTCTGCGCGGCGTTCAACGCCGACTTCGACGGTGACCAGATGGCTGTCCACGTCCCGCTGTCGATCGAAGCACAGATGGAAGCACGTACGCTGATGCTGGCGTCGAACAACATCCTGTTCCCATCGAACGGCGAACCGTCGATCGTGCCGTCCCAGGATATCGTGCTGGGTCTGTATTACGCATCGCGCGAGGCAATCAACGCCAAGGGCGAGGGCATGATGTTCCCGGACGTGTCGGAAGTCATCCGCGCGTACGACAACAAGGAAGTCGAACTGGCGACCCGCATCACCGTGCGTATCGTGGAATTCCCACGTAACGCCGAAGGTGGCTTCGACCAGACCCTGACCCGCTACGAGACCACGGTCGGCCGTGCGATCCTGTCCGAGATCCTGCCAAAAGGCTTGCCATTCTCGGTGCTGAATCGTTCGCTGAAGAAGAAAGAGATCTCGAAGCTGATCAACACGTCGTTCCGCAAGTGCGGTCTGCGTGCGACCGTCGTGTTTGCCGACAAGCTGATGCAGTCGGGCTTCCGCCTGGCGACGCGCGCCGGTATCTCGATCGCCGTCGACGACATGATGATCCCGGACGTCAAGAAGGGCATGATCGCTGCCGCTGAAGCCGAAGTGAAACAGATCGAGCAGCAGTACAGCTCGGGTCTGGTCACCGCCGGCGAGCGCTACAACAAGGTCGTCGACATCTGGGGCAAGACCTCCGATGAAGTCGGCAAGGCGATGATGGACCAGCTGAAGATCGAGCCGGTCACCAAGCGTGATGGCACCGAAGGCACCCAGGAATCGTTCAACGCGATTTACATGATGGCCGACTCGGGCGCCCGTGGTTCGGCAGCCCAGATTCGTCAGCTGGCCGGTATGCGTGGTCTGATGGCGAAACCGGATGGTTCGATTATCGAAACGCCGATTACCGCGAACTTCCGCGAAGGCCTGAACGTGCTTCAGTACTTCATTTCGACCCACGGCGCTCGTAAAGGTCTGGCCGATACCGCGCTGAAGACCGCAAACTCGGGTTACCTGACCCGTCGTCTGGTCGACGTGACGCAGGATCTGGTGGTGATCGAGGACGATTGCGGCACCAACAACGGCACGCACATGAAGGCGCTGGTCGAAGGTGGTGAAGTCATCGAAGCCCTGCGCGACCGTATCCTCGGCCGCGTCACCGGTACCGATGTCGTCAATCCTGAAACCCAGGAAACCCTGTTCGAAGCCGGCACGCTGCTGGACGAAGACATGGTCGAAGAGATCGAACGCGTCGGCATCGACGAAGTGAAGGTCCGCACGCCACTGAACTGCGACACGCGCTTCGGCCTGTGCGCCAAGTGCTATGGCCGCGACCTGGGCCGCGGCATGCTGGTCAACAGCGGTGAAGCAGTCGGCGTCGTGGCAGCACAGTCGATTGGTGAGCCGGGTACCCAGCTGACCATGCGTACGTTCCACATCGGTGGTGCGGCATCGCGTGCAGCAGTGGCATCGTCGGTCGAAGCCAAGTCGAACGGTACGGTTCGCTTCACGGCAACCATGCGTTACGTCACCAACGGCAAGGGCGCGCAAATCGTCATTACCCGTTCGGGCGAAGTGCTGATCACGGACGATCATGGCCGTGAGCGCGAGCGTCACAAGGTGCCGTACGGTGCGACCCTGATCGTCAAGGATGGCCAGGCTGTCAAAGCTGGTATCGCCCTGGCAACGTGGGATCCGCTGACCCGTCCGATCATTACCGAGTACGCTGGTACCATCCGCTTCGAAAACGTGGAAGAAGGCGTCACCGTCGCTCGCCAGGTGGACGATGTGACCGGTCTGTCGACCCTGGTCGCGATCGATCCGAAGCGTCGTGGTTCGGCTGGCAAGGTGCTGCGTCCGCAGGTCAAGCTGCTGAACGAAGAGAACCAAGAAGTCAAGATCGCGGGCACCGAACACGCCGTGGCCATTGGTTTCCAGGTCGGCTCGCTGATCATGGTCAAGGACGGTCAGCAAGTGTCCGTCGGTGAAGTGCTGGCACGTATCCCGACTGAATCGCAGAAGACGCGAGACATTACCGGTGGTCTGCCACGCGTTGCCGAGCTGTTCGAAGCACGCTCGCCAAAAGACGCCGGCATGCTGGCGGAAGTCACGGGTACTGTCGCATTCGGTAAAGAGACCAAGGGCAAGCAACGCCTTGAGATCACCGACATGGACGGCAACAAGCACGAGTTCCTGATCACCAAGGACAAGCAAGTGCTGGTCCACGATGGTCAAGTCGTGAACAAGGGCGAGATGATTGTCGACGGCCCGGCCGACCCGCAAGACATCCTGCGCCTGTTGGGTATCGAATCGCTGGCCCGCTACATCGTCGACGAAGTGCAGGACGTGTACCGTCTGCAAGGCGTGAAGATCAATGACAAGCACATCGAGGTGATCGTTCGCCAGATGCTGCGTCGTGTTCAGATCGTCGAAGCAGGCGACACCGACTACATCATCGGCGAACAGGTGGAGCGTTCGGAGCTGCTGGACCAGAACGACCGCATGAACGCGGTGGGCAAGCTGCCGGCAACGTACGAAAACGTGCTGCTGGGTATTACCAAGGCATCGCTGTCGACCGATTCGTTCATCTCGGCCGCATCGTTCCAGGAAACCACCCGCGTGCTGACCGAAGCGGCGATCATGGGCAAGCGCGACGGTCTGCGCGGCCTGAAAGAGAACGTCATCGTCGGTCGCCTGATCCCGGGCGGTACGGGTCTGGCATTCCACCGCGCTCGCAAAGAGAAGGAAGTGTGGGAAGCGGAAGAGCGCCAGGCACTGCTGCAGCAAGAGAAGGCCAATATGGCCGCCGAGCTGCAAGCGATGGAAGACCAGCAAGTTGCTTCGGCTTCGGCTGAGCAGCACGACGACGGCGAGTAATCGTCTTAGTTGAAAATGAAACGGCACCCTGCGGGGTGCCGTTTTTTTTGGCCAGATAATAACGAAGCATCGTACGAGTAAAGAATTCAAGTTAAATGTAGATAATATTTCCTATGCAATTAGCATAATTACAACTTATGTTAATTATGATATATAATTACTTCCTTACAAGGAGAATTGCATATGGAGCATGAGTATTCAGTACTTGGCGGACTTAACCGCGCAGCAATTGGGCGATATTTGACCGTAGCAGCATCGATTATCGCGTCAGCTATTGGGGGCGGGGTAATCATGCTCATAAATCTCGCAGAGAAATTCGGTTGGAATAACTATGTTCCTCCGCTGGTTTTATGGCCACTTACCGCAGGGTTGATTTATGCAGTATTGTATTGGTGGTTTGAGTCAAGTGTCTGGAAGCAGCCCCGCTTAGCAGGCCTGTTAAAAGTCCCCGATCTCGCCGGAGCTTGGCTGTGTGAAGGACAAACGATTAACCCAGATAAAACCATGGGCTTTAAGTGGGAGGCTGAGGTTACCATTATACAGAGCTGGGACAAGTTAAGAGTTCAGCTTAAGACCAAACAATCGCGCTCAAATAGCATAGCTGCCGCACTAGTTCATGATCAGGCTGAAGGATTCAGACTGTTATATAACTATAAAAATGACCCAGGAATAGGGGAGGCGGAATTGCATTCTCATAAAGGATCTGCGGAGATTACTTTTGATAACGATCTAAAGATCGGTCATGGAGAATATTTTAATGGCCATGGAAGATACACCTTCGGCACCATGAAGCTCACAAGGAAATTGGCCACATGAAACGTGATATTGAAAGCAAGCTTAAGTCACTGAATTCCCGTCGCAGTGGAGCAGATCGGCTTGAAGAGATAAGCCTTGAATCTATTAGCGAGGTATTAGCTAAAAGCTTGAAAAGCGAGAGTTATACAAAGCGGAGCCCAAGTCAGAAACATACTCAATATGTACTCGGTGCAATGCAGGAAGTGGATCCGGACTATACAAAAATTAGCCTTGAAGAGGCTGACCGCGTCGGTAATCAACTAAAAAAAGGGTTAGAAAAAAAGGATATTACAGTTGAATTCCGCATTCAGGGTTCAGTCGCTGCCAATCTACATATTCGTGGGGTGAGTGATGTCGATATTCTAACGCTTGACTCAAGTTATCATAGGTACAGCACGGAAGGCAGTAAAGCGAAACAAGGCTCATATAAAAATCCTGTCTCGTATAACACGCTTGATAGCTTAGTATTGCTGAGAAAAGAATCTGAAACGATTTTGGAATCGGCATTTCCAGCCGCAAAAGTAAAAACTGATGGTCCAAAAGCAATTAACCTTACTGGAGGTTCTCTTCGTCGTCCCGTAGACGTTGTTCCTGCTAACTGGTTTGATACTGACGAGTACCAAGATACTAACAGCGAAAGCGATAGGGGCGTTGAAATTCTCGATAAGTCTGTGCCCGTCAGAATTTTAAATATGCCGTTTAAACACATATTTAAAATAAGTCAGAGGGATGCTTTGGCACTGGGTGGTTTAAAAAAGGCTATTAGATTAGTGAAGAACGTTAAAGCCGATGCAGAAGTGGATGGTGCCAAAATTGAGTTGTCAAGCTTTGATATCGCATCGGCAATTTGGCATTCTGATATTACTGCCCTTACTGTCGGAATCGCAAATGAATTGGCTATTCTGGCAGAGACAACCCGATTTTTGGACTTGCTAACAAGAAATCGCAGTTGGGCTCAAGGGTTAAAGGTTCCCGATGGATCTAGGGTGATATTTGATTCCGAAAAAAAATGGGAAGCGCTTACCTTGCTCTCTTTGGAAATGGATGATATTTCTGAGAGGGTTAGTCGTGAGCAAAAGGCCGCTCTGCAATTCGGTCCACTGTCAATCGAAGCGCGAACTAAAATTTTGCGAGAGAGCTATATCCCTGATTTCCAGTAACGGGTTTCAACGTTGAGGGAGTTATGGGCTTGTAGTTGAGTGTATCAGGGTGGTCGACTGCCTGATTCCGAGCGGTACGGGTCTGGCATTCCACTGCGCTCGCAAAGAGAAGGAAGTGTGGGAAGCGGAAGAGCGCCAGGCACTGCTGCAGCAAGAGAAGGCCAATATGGCCGCCGAGCTGCAAGCGATGGAAGACCAGCAAGTTGCTTCGGCTTCGGCTTCGGCTGAGCAGCACGACGACGGCGAGTAATCGTCTTAGTTGAAAGCGAAAACGGCACCCTGAGGGGTGCCGTTTTTTTTCGCCTGCGTTTTCGGCAAGCGCCATCAACAGATACTGCCACCGATGCTCTTGCCGCTCACAAGGTCGAATCCGAAGCTGCACGCGTAGTCGTTCTTTTCGCTCAAGGTGCAAGTCAGATGTTCGTGATCCTTGTGGCGGACGCGCATCCCGCTGCCTTCCGTGCACGGGTCATGTTTGTCCGGCCCGATGGCATCGAAGATCTGCCGGGCAGCATGGCCTTCGATGGAAAATGCCCCTTTCTTGTCGTTCGGCTTGGGCGCTGTTGGAGCTCCAAGTCCGCCGCCATAGATGCGGTACGAGGCCGCTGTTTGCAGATATGGCCCGGGATCGGTGTCAGCGGCGATGACAGGTGACACGAGTAGAAAAATGAACGGGTATAAGCGATGAATGTTCATGAGGTCGTCTCAACGTAGATCGATGTGGACATGATCGTCATGCTCTGTCTGCATACGTCAGGTCACGCTTTTGCGATGCAAGACATAACCCGCGAAGAGTCCACACAACGAGATGCCAAAGGCCGCATATGCCTGCAAGAAGTAAGCAGCGCCTTGTTCGAGGCGTAAGTGCGGGCCAACATCACGTGAATGAGGTTCCAGGAACAGGCCCCCAAACCATATCGCAACGGGTAGGAAGCAGATGATGCCGAGCCACGGTTTCATGCGGGCGCCGACGAAGCAGATGATTGCTGCAGCCAGACCAATTTTCCAGAAGAACTCTGCGGAGGGCGCCTTGTCACTGACCTCGGCAAACACTGTCGCTGGGTAGACCAGCATCGTTAGCGTGACGAGTTTCATATTGCACAGTGAATCGAAGGTAGCATTCCGGACGCCCTCATGATTGATGTCCTCGTTGACCAGATGGTTTGGTGGAATGCACCACCTGAGGATAGTCAGCCATTCCGCCTCGTTGCGACTTATGCGCAGTCAAGCAGCAAAGTTATCTCCGCAGTGGGTCCAGACGCTGTCTCAGGAACGGCTGCATATCTGCCGCAAAAATGGCGAGCGAAAAGACGCCGCCAATATCTGGTAGATGCAGATTTTCCAAGGTCCGCGACCTATCAGATTGACACTGGTTGCCGAACATCCTGCTGTGTTAGCTTAGCCATTCCGCCACGGAGGAATCAGCATGCCCCAGCCACCAGCCCTGATCATCATCGACATGCAACAGGGCATGCAATCCGCGACCCTGCCACCCCGCAACAACCCGACCGCCGAAGACATGATCGCGCGCCTGCATGCGGCCTGGCGAGCGGCAGGGCACCCTATTGTCAGCGTCCGCCACATCAGCCGCTCACCGGACTCTGTCTTCGCACCGGGCCAATCCGGCGTGGAATTCCAACCCCGCTTCCATCCACTGGCCCATGAGCATGTGGTCGAAAAGAACGTCCCCGATGCCTTCATCCACAGCGGCCTCGAGCGCTGGCTGCATATCCGCGGCATCACGCATCTGGTGATTGTCGGCGTCAGCACCAACAATTCGGTCGAGGCGACTGCACGCACAGCAGGCAATCTGGGCTTTTCCACCATCGTAGTGTCGGATGCGGCCTTCACATTCGACAAGACGGATTTCGGCGGCACGCACCGTAGCGCCGAGGACGTCCATTTAATGGCTCTTGCGAACCTGCACGGCGAATACGCCGAAGTCATGTCGTGTGATGACGTGCTGCGTCGCTACGAAGCGGGCACCGGGTGACATGGAATCCGGCGCCGACCAGCGTGCTGCTTCCGTTGCCCTGAAGCCTGGTCAGCCGAACACCCCCTCCGGATGGAATGGTCTACACTCACTTGTCTTTTCAATATCCCGAAATTTTGCCAAGGAGTGAACCATGAACAAACAATGGATGAGTGCTGTCCTGTTCGGCGCCGTGTGCGCCTCCGCCAGCGCGGCCGACATGTCGGTCACGCTGAAAATGGCGACTGATAAAGGCGAAGGCGCCAGCATCGGTACCGTGAAGATCAGCGAAACCCAATACGGCGTCGTGTTCACTCCTGAACTCAAGGACCTGACCCCAGGCCTGCACGGCTTCCACGTGCACGCCAACGGCAGCTGCGCACCGAACCAGGCAGATGGCAAGACCGTGCCTGCAGGTGCCGCCGGCGGTCACCTCGATCCGGCCAACACCAAGAAGCACGGCACCCCATGGGGCGATGGCCACCTGGGCGATCTGCCGGGCCTCTCCGTTGACGCAAAAGGCATGGCCACCAATCCGGTGCTGGCCCCGCGCATGAAAATGGCGGACCTCAAGGGCAAGGCCCTGATGGTGCACGTCGGTGGCGACAATCACGCTGATCATCCGGCGCCACTGGGTGGTGGCGGCGCCCGCATGGCTTGCGGCGTGATCCAGTAATCCGGTAGACGCACAAGCAGCAAACGCGCAGGGCCCATCGCTTGTACACCAAGCGATGGGCCCTGCGTCATTTCAACCGTTCGTTACGGCTGCGGATTCCAGCCTTCTCCGGCCCCAAACGCCGAGAACACCTGGGCGCGGGTCGAGAACCCGGCTTCCATTTCATCGGCGCTCAGCAAATAGCCGCCAACCCGCCGCGAGAGGTCCAGCGGCACGCCGGCAAGGTCGGTGCTGCCGTATTCACGCCAGCCGCTTACCGCATTGGGCACCACCGGGTTGGGTGCGGGCTGGCTGTTCACGCCCAGCCCGGCCCAGCCTGCGGGCGCCACATGCCGGTCCATCCGGGTGTTGATGAACGCGATGTTGTCGTAGCTCGCCGTGCCGCCCGGGCTGCGCGCCAGCCAGGTGGCGCCGTCCGGCACTTCGCTCTTGAGCGGGCCACGGCCCGGACCACGCGTCAGCGCGCTGTTGAGGAAGACAAAGCCCTTGTCGGCCGGATTGATCACGCGTGCCTGCAGCACATAGCCACCGCTGGTCGGGCTGGAGGTGTCGCCGATCGTGCGGATTTCGCTTTCTTCGAACAGCGCGGCGCGGCTGCCGCCCCAGATGAAGTCCACGTTGCCCGATACCAGGCTGCGGTAGAACCAGTTGAACCCCTTCAGGTTGAGCGTGTCCTGCTCGCTGTAGAACGCACTGTTTTTCGCGATCAGGCGGCCGCCATCATTGTTGAAGTAAAGCGTTTCGGCCTGGCCGGTGGTGGGGCCGCGCAGCGTCGTGTTGTCGATGCTGAGGGTATCGAGCACGAGCATGTCCGACGTCTCGACCAGCATCACGGCGCGCCCGCCGGTCGCCGCCGCAGTAGCGTTCGCCACTTGGCTGGCACCGGTAAATGGGTTGAGCGTGTTGTGGTTGGTATAGCGGATCACCACGCCGTCGCGGCTCTGGCCCACGATGCTGACATTGTCCTTGCCACGCAAAAAGAGCAGCTCCTCGTACGCGCCATTCATCACCCGGATCGTCACCGGTTCGGCCTTGGCGAAGTTCTTCATCGCGTAACTGAGCGCGCCCTGTACGGTGCGGAAATCGGCCACCCCGTCATCATCAACCGTCACGCTCGCGCCGCTCGGCACGGTGGAACGAGTGGTGAACGCCCATCCAGCCGGTTTGCCGATGCCCCGGAACGGCACACCGCCAAGGCTGGTGCCCGTGAAGACGCCGTCGGCGATCGCCACGTAATACCCTGTGTTGTAGTCCAGCTTGTTGCTGTGCAGCTTGATGGTCACCGTGTTGCCGGCAATCTGGATCGGCGTCGTGTTGACCTTGCGGATCTGGTCCTGGCCCGGATAACCCAGCATGTCGGTTTCGCCGGTCAGCTTGATTACATCCACCAGCGCATCGTCCGCCTGACGGAAGACCCGGATCGTGCCGCCCGTACCAAGGACCGGTGGCTTGTCGAATACCAGCCTGAGCGTGCTGTCGATGTAGGCGGCGCCTTCCATCGCCGCCGGAGCGACCACGCCATCGAGCTGGTACACCTGGGTCGGCTGGACAAATTGTGGCGAAATCGTCACCGCAACCGAACGCGTCATGGTCGCATCCGAACCGGCCCGGAACAGGATGGTCGCCGTGCCCGCGCCCACTGGCGTGATCGTGGCTGTCGCGCCGTCGAGCGTGACGGTGGCCACCGCAGCGTTGCTCGACTCGGCGGTGAAACTGTCGGGCGTGCCGTCGGCCGCCACCGCGGTGACCTGTACCTGCAGCGGGGCATCGCCGGCTTCGGCGGCCCACGTAGGCGTGCCGGGGGCAAGCGTGAGCTGCACCGGTTTCATGCGCGGGTCGCCAATGCGCACGTCGTCGATCTGGAAGCTCTTGTTGGCCGTGTACAGGCCGACCCGTCCGCGCGCGGCAAAGCTGCTGTCGGTGACCGAGCCGAGGTTTTCACCGTCGAGATACACCGTCAGCGTGGTGCCGACCATCTCGAACCGCACCGTATAGAACTGGGCGTCCATCGCGATCGGTTTGCGCACCGCGCGCTGCCGGTTGAGCGCCGCATTCAGCATCTTGACGATCTCGACCTGGGTACTGGTGGTGGCATTCTGCACGTTCAGGCCGGCGCCGTACCAGTTGTTGACATCGACGTAGCGGGTGACCAGGAACAGGAACTTGTTCCCGGTGGTGCTATTGGTCATCGGGCGGATGCGGGCTTCGACGAAGTAGTCGCCCGACGGCACGGCGCCCATCTCGCTGTCCTTGATCAGGGCGAGCACGCCGCCGGTGGTGGCTGCCGTGTATTGCAGCACCTTGTTGGCGCTGCCGGCAGCTTCCGTCACCACGCTGAAGGTGCCGTTCGGCCCCGGCAACGGTTTCAGGTCCCATTTGGCGCTGCCGCCATTCTGGAAGTCGTCGCAGAAGTAGAGGCCGGTCGCGGGGCAGGCCAGCGTCGGGCCGGTATCGACGACGACCTTGCCGGTGCCGCTGATGGTCGTCACCAGCTTGCCGCCGCCGGCCTGCGCCAGCGCATTGGCCTTGACCAGCGGGATCGGCCGTGCGCTGAAGGCATACGGCGGGGTCCAGGTGACGGTCGTGGGCACGCCGCAGGCGCCCAGCGGTTTGGCGTTGAGCAGCGAACCGGTGTCCTTGAAGGCGCCGGGAATCGTGCCGCCGAAATTCTCGACGACGTCGCTGCAGGCGGTGGCGCCCGCGACTTCGAACACATTGTTGTGCGACAGGATTTTGGCGGCGTGGCCCACGCCGACGTAGTAGCTGGTGGCGTAGACCGGATGTGACGTCGAGCCGGCATAGTAGTTGTTGAACAGGTGCACCTGACCATAGCGCACGCGCGGGGCGCGGCTGGTGACGTCGCGGAACACGTTGTTGCTGAACGTGACGCGCAGCTTGCCCTCGTCAGCCGTTGCACCGTCGCCGCTGCCGACCAGATTGTTCTTGTTGTGCTCGCCGAAGACGTTGTACGACACGGTGACGTAGTCGGACGCGTTCGTGATATCGACCGCGCCGTCATGGCACTGCTTCACCTTGCCGTTCTCGACAGGCAGGAAATTGTCGGTGCGCGGGGCGTCGGTGAAGCTGTTGTGGTCGATCCAGACATGGGTCGAGCCCGTCACGGAAATGGCGTCGAAGGCGCTGTTCCAGTTACCGCTCGATCCGTCGTTCGGATCCCAGACGGGCGCGACGTCGCAGGGATTGACGAGCTTGAGGTTGCGGATGATGATTTGCGAGACGTTCGACAGGATGATGTGGCCGTTGACGATGCCCGCATTGGCGTCGCCGATCAGCGTCGTATTGCTTTTCAGACGCACCGCGCCGCGTGCCGCCTGGTCCGCGCTGCTGGCATAGGGCTGGCCTTCGCTCATGTCGAGCACGCCGACGAGCTTGATGATCTTGTGGTCGACGCCGCCATTCTGGATCGCGGCCAGCAGCTGGGCGCGGTTGGTGACCGTGTAGATCTGGGACTGGACGGCATTCGCGCCGCCGACGGTGCCGCCGGCCTGGCTGGCCCAGCCATCGGCGGGGGCGCTCTGGCGCGCCGGATCGACTGCTGCCGCAGCGTGTCCGCTGCTGGCAAAGAGTAGGGCAGCGCACAGCGCTGCATGCAAACCTGGATAGTGCATGTGTTTCTCCTGGTGGAGGAAATGAGGCCGCGAGCCCGCCGCCGCGCTTGACGCGCTGCCGGACTGTCCTTGAATGGCGAGAGACGCGAGGTCAGGCGCGTGGTTTGCGCCCGTTGCGTACGAGCGCCAGTGCGGCCAGGCCGCCCATCAGAATCGCGGGCGCCCCGGGTTCGGGCACGGCCACCGCCGTACCGGTTTCCAGGCGCGCGCTCAGTGCGCCGAATTCGCTCCAGTCGACCCCGCTCAGGTCGAGCGCGATCGTGTGACTGTCGATGATCGACAGGCCCGGGATGCCGGTGACGCCGCTGGCACCGGTCAATGTAAACGCCGTGACCGGCAGTGCGCTCCCAAGATCGAACCGCATGCTGTAGGCGCCGGGCGCGACGGCATAGTTGGCGATCACGGTCAGCAAGCCGTCAGCGGAAAAGTCGATCCCGAACAGGAAATCCGACGTGAAGAACTCCACGCCCGTATCGGTAGGGTCGAGCTTGCTGGTATTGGCGCCCGGGCCGGCCGCGAAGCCGTGATCCAGCCCGAGCATGCCGTCGGCGGAGCCGTTGTAGGTGGCGATGATGCTGGCGTCTTGCAGCATCAGGGGCGCCGCGTGCACGCCCCCCTGACCCAGTGCGACGAGCGCAAGGGCCTGCAGTAGATGTTTGGTTTTCAAGATGTCTCCGGCTTGTAGTTTTTTAACTGCGAAGAAGGCTCGATGTCAGAGCCGGTGCCGATCTGGTTGATGCGTCAGGCCACCGGACGATGCATCGCCTAACCGGTTCATCGATTCTAGATTGGCCTGACCAAATTTGCAATTTGGTAAACCAAAGATACAAGATTCTTACAACAATTTTAATAACTCACGCCAGCTTGCCCAGCGTCAGTTCAGCCAGCGAACACGTTTCAACTCTGCTTTGACGAAGGCGTAGATGACGGGGGCGGCGACCATACCGGCCGGTCCGAACATGATTTCGAACGCAAACAGCACGATGAGCAGTTCCCAGACTTTCGCGCCGATGCGATGACCCTGAATCCGCGCGCTCAGGAAATATTCCAGCTTGTGGATGACAAGGAGGAACACCGCTGAAATGACGGCGGCCGGAAACGCAACGCTCAGCGCGATCGTGCAGATCAGGGTGTTCGACACGATATTGCCCACGACGGGCAGCAGGCCAAAGAGGAACGTCGCCAGGATGAGGGTTTTGACATAGGGGAGGTCCCAGCCCAGGGCCGGCATGACGGCCAACAGGTACACCCCCGTCAGTGTCGCGTTGATGGCGGCAATCTTGGTCTGTGCCCAGGCCACGTTCTTGAAAGCGGTGGCCAGCATGCTCCAGTGGCGGTGCCAGGTCCGGTAAAAGACGGAATGCCTCCCTTCGTCGGTTGGCGTGACGGTAATGCTCACCGCGGCCAGCACCCCCGTGATCCAGCCAATCACAGTCAACAGCAGGCTGCGGAGGATGCCCGAGCCAAAGCCCGCGACCGCATTGACATGCTCTTTCAAGGTGTCCGACGCCATTTCGCGCATCTCGAACAGCGATTCAGGCATGTACTCGGCCAGCGCCGGCGGCAGGAATTGCTTGATCTGCGTGATCGTCTCGGCCACCTTCAGCGAGAACGCCCGCAACGATTCGCCCTCAAGCAACCGGACCACCAGAACGCTGATGATGGCGAGCACCGCGATCGACCCCAGGCCGACCACGAAGCTCGCAATGAATTCATGCGAGCGCAGCTTTTTGTACAGGTCACGCGTGCGCAGGATGCTCAGCAGGCCGCGCGTGAGCACGAATGCCAGGAGACCGGCCAGCAGCGCCGGTACCGCATGCAGCATCAGGGCCAGAAGCAGGCAGATGGCGAACATCGCGGTCGCCGCCTCGCGCGGGAGATTGAATTTGTAAGTGGTCATGGTCTAGCGGAGGGTAGTTGCTTGCGCCCATCAGGCCACCGGCGAAAACTGGTGTGACGACAGACCTGAACAGCAATCGTATGGCATTCAAATAAAGTTGACTGTCGGAAAACTTTACATAGGACTAGTCCTACAAAAGTGATTCTCGGTAAGTAGCTGTTTTTACTTATTAATTTCCTACTGGCATAAAAATTGCTCTAAGTAATTTTTGTAATTTATTTCCACCGGAACTTGTAATGAAAATCAAAATAGCCGTTGCCGGCCTTTTCCTCGTCATTGCCAGTGTGAGCGCAACCTATGCTCTGACCGTTGCACGGCACCCTGGTACTGGCGGTATCGGTTCAATCAGCTTCAGCAATGGCTCTGCCAATATTGAAAGTGGCTGGACGCAAGCATTGGCCATCCTGAACCATAATCGCGCCCCGATTCGGGCTGACGTCCCGGAACCAGTCAGCATCATGCTGTTGGGTGTTGGCCTGGCTGGTCTGGAGGCTGCCCGCCGCCGCAAGTCGATCTGATCTGTTTCCCTTGCTGGTTCCGACGTGACAGCTGCCGCGGACCAGGCGTCTGACGTGGGAATTTTCGAGCGCCACTTCACCCGTCGCTGGCCTGCTCCCGCAACCACGCCAGCGCCGACGCCGCGCTGTTCAATACCGAGATATGTCCGTCATCCGGCCGCTGCCACAACCGCGCCGAGCGGCAGCTGCGCGCCAGCCATTCGCTGTGCGCACACGGCACCACGCGGTCCTGCGCCCCATGCACCAGCAGCACCGGTTGCACGATGCGCGCGCAGTCGAAGCCCCACGGCGCGACATACGCCAGGTCGTCGTCGATCAGGCCACCCGGGCCTTCGCTGAGCGCCGGCCGGACCACGCTGTCGAACCACGACCAGGTCCCGGACAGCTCGGCCCAGTCCTCGGGCGTGAACATCTCGCGATCGAATTCCTGATTGAGCCCCTCGTGCTGCACCTTGGCCGCATGCCCTTGCGCAGCGGCCCGCAGCGCTGCCGCGCCCGATGCCGTCATTCCCTGGAACCAGTCCAGGCCCGCCGCATCGAACGGCGCCAGGCCCGCGATGCTGACGGCGGCAATGACCCGCTTGGGCAGCAGCGCGGCGCAGGCCAGCGCGTGCGGCCCGCCGCCCGAATGCCCCATCACGGCGAAGTGCTCGATCCCGAGCTGGTCGGCGATGCGCGCGACGTCTTCGGCGCACGAGGCGACATCGCGACCGCTGCGTGCGCTCGAGCCACCGTAGCCAGGCCGGTCGTAGCCGATCCAGCGGATGCCCATTTCGAGCGCGGCAGCAAACAGCGGTGCAGGTGGCTTGCCGATGTTCGGCGTGCCGTGGTGCCAGAATACCGTCAGCTCGGGTTCCTCGAACTCCGGCTTCCAGTCGTAATAGTGCAGCACCCGGCCATCGCCCAGCGTCAGTTCGTTCTCCTGCATTGCATGCCTTTCATCGCTCGATGGCGTGATGCTACAACGAGAAACGGGCTGGCGCGCACTCGTCATGCACGCCAGCCCGTTCAGGTCCTGCTACCGGAGCGAATTATTTCGCCGACTCGCGCGCCTTGCCGAACGGGTCGCCTGCTTTCCAGGTCGGCATCTTTGGTGCATCGGCCACTGCGCGGCCCAGGTTCAGCGTGAACTGCGCCTGCTGCACCATGCCCGACAAGTCCCAGCTCGGATCGTATTCGTCGCCCACCTGGTGGTATTTGGCGCGGTAGGTCTTGGCCTTGGCGTTGTTCGCGTCGGCATCCTTGACCCAGCTGCTGCCGTAGCCGACCGAGAAGGCGGGTACGCCGGCCTTGGCGAAGCTGAAGTGGTCGCTGCGGAAGTAGCCGCCGCTCAGGTCTGGCTTGGTCGGTGCAATGACCATGCCCATCGATTTGGCGACGCTGGCCGCCATCGCGCCCAGTTCGGTGCGCTCGCTGCCTGGCACACTGACATCCTTGACCAGGCCAACCCAGTTCAGGCTATCGAGGTTCAGGTTGGCGGCGGTCTTGGCGATCGGCCACAGCGGTGCGGCCACATAGGCGGCGCTTCCCAGCAGGCCTTGCTCTTCGGCGCCGACCCACAGGAACATCTGGCTGCGCTTGGCCGGGTTCTTCACCGCTTCGGCGGCCATCGCCAGCAGCGCGCCGGTACCCGATGCGTTGTCGACGGCGCCGTTGAAGATCGTGTCGCCTTCGGTGCCTTGCTTGCCCATGTGATCCCAGTGCGCCGAGTAGATCACCACTTCGTCTTTCAGCTTCGGATCGGTGCCCGGCACGACGCCGGCCACGTTGAATTCTTCCAGCGAGCGCACCTGCGCGCGCGCCTCGCCCTTGACGCGGGCATTCAGTGCGACCGGCTTGAAGTTCCTGTCTTCGGCGGCGGCGCGCAGCTTGTCCAGATCCTGGCCGCCGGCCGCGAACACCTTGCGCGCCGTGTCGTCGGTCATCCAGCCTTGCAGGCCGCTGCCCACTTTGCCTTCGGTGAGCTGGAAGCGCTCGGCATTGGCCCAGCTGTTCTGCACCACGCTCCAGCCGTACGAGGCCGATGCATCGGTGTGGATCAGCAGGACGCCGGCTGCGCCCTGGCGCGCCGCTTCTTCGAGCTTGTAGGTCCAGCGACCGTAATAGGTCAGGCCCGCGCCGTTGAAGCGGTTCGCTTCGGCGGCGGTCGGCGCCGGATCGTTCACCATCATCACGATCACCTTGCCCTTGACGTCCATGCCCTTGAAGTCATCCCACTTTTCTTCCGGCGCCACGATGCCGTAGCCGACGAAGACCATCTCGGCGTCGAGCGTGTGATCGGCCTTGCCGTCGCCCGGGCCCCAGACCCAGTCCGCGCCGAACTGCAGCGGCACGGCTTTGCCATTGGCGACGATGCCGACATTGCTCTTCTCGGGCAGCGAGCGCACGCCGGCGATCTTGACCGGCTGGCGGAAGCTCTTGCCGTTGCCGGGCTTGAGGCCCACGGCGGCGGCCTGCGTTTCAAGATACGTGACGGTCAGCTCGCCGCCGCGCTGGCCGGTACCGCGGCCTTCGAGCGCGTCGGACGACAGGAACGCCATGTGCGCGCGCAGCGGCGCTTCTTGCACGGTGGCTTTGGCCCTGGTCTGGGCATGGGTCGGGAAGGCCAGCGCCAGGCTGCCGGCGAGGACGGAGAGGATGAGGGAAGAGACGATCTTGTGCATGGAGTCCTGCTGCGAAGTGAATGCTGCGAAGTTGACGCTGCATGGTTAATCAAGCCATTCATCGGGAAGGGCGCACTCGTGGCGCGCGCGGCCATTTTATGACAACTTGTCAGTAAAACCGCAGGATATCGGTCGACATCGTCGTGCCCAGCTGCGGCGCCACGCCTTGCCGGTCCGCTGGCAAGAGATGCCGTGGCAGGCCGGGGATGTGTTCCTGCACCGTGATGGCGAAGATCTCGTTTGGCTCACTTTCGATTTCCAGCTGCAGCACCCGGTCCTGCATCCCGTACAGCGACAGCGACCACGCGCTTTCCGTCGCGCTGAGCGTCACGCCGTCGACGCGCGAGCGCAGCGCCCTGGCGCCGTGCATGGCCAACGCGATATGCGGGGCGCGGTTGGCCGAGCGCACCGTGAATCTGGCCAGCCGTACATTCCCGACGTGGTTGCGCAGGATGAAGCACTCGGGGAAGGCGATCGTATCGTCGCGCGGCGCGACGGCGTACCACTGGGGCGCGCTGCGCAGGCCGAAGATCTCGACGAAGACCGTCGGCTTCGTGCGGCCTGCGAACAGGCCGCGGCGCCAGTCGTCGAGCGGCTGCTGCGGCAGCAGCCAGTAGGCACGCCACGAGTTCATGTCCTTGTAATAGACCAGCCCCTCAAGGTTCCCGGGTTCTGCCGCCTGTTCATATCGTGCTGCAGTGCTATCCGGCAGTGCCGGGCAGGCCGCCAGCGCCAGTGCCAGCGCGCCGGTGACGGCGGCCCTGCTCCGCAGCATCAGCAGCGGGCTGGCAAAGCACAGCATGGGCAGCGCCATCAGCATCGGCGGAACATGCATGTGGCCCGGTGCAAGCAGGGTCCATGCATCGCGCAGGGCCGGCGGGAGCAGGCTCGCGGCCGGCACCAGGCCGGCCAGCAGCACCAGCAGGCGTATATTTGGACCTTGCCGTTCGCCCCAGCGCGTATGCAGCAGCGTGAAGGCGCCCAGCGCCGCCACCAGCGGCCAGGCCAGCAACGGGGCGAGCGTTGGCAGGAACACGGCGGCAAAGAGCAGCACCAGCGTCGGCCAGGCCAGCGCGCCGAGCACCGTCGCGGCCGTGCCGACACTGCGCCGCAACAGGTACAACCCGGCCACGAACACACAGGCCGTGACGACGGCAACGGTCAAAGGCAGCCGGTGTTCACTGGCCAGGCCGGCGGCGGCCAGTTCGCCATCCCAGCTCCAGGTGCCCACGCGTACCACCAGCAGCAGGAAGCACACGCCGAACGCGCCCTGCGCTGCGTCCAGCACGCCGTCTTCGCCGAACTGTCCACGCCAGGCGCCGGCCAGCATCAGGCACGACAGGATCGCCGGCGCCCACACCAGCCACGCCGCGTGGTGGACGGGGCCGACGATGGGCAGCGAAAAGTAGACGTGTGCTGCCTGGCCGCCCGGTGTTAGCGGCGCCGCACCATAGGCGCGGGCGAGCCGCAGCATGGCGTCGCCCAACTGACGCGGCGCGGCGCCGGCCGCGCGTGGCTCGCCGCCCCCGAACAGCAGCACCGGCGCATCGAGCCGGGTGAGCGGGCCGATATGGGGCGCGTCGCCCAGCAGCCATGCCAGTGTCGTATTCGCGGATGCGCCACGCAGCTCGGGCGCCGCCCGCATCCAGCCCGCCAGGGCCGGTGCACCCGCGCTGCTCGCCTCCAGCATGCGTAGCGGACCGTCGACGGCGCCATCGAACCGGAGCGCCATGCCGATGCGGCGGGCCAGCGGGTGCTGTTCGACAAATCCTCGGGATCCGAGCATGCCAACGCGCTCGCCGTCGGCAAACAGCAGCACGATATCGTTGGCCGGCGGCGCGGCGCGCAATGCGCGGGCAGTCTCGAGCAGGGCGCTGATGGTGGCCGCGCCGGGCAGGGCGTCACGCGGCGCCGCGCCGCTGTCGTAGTGGGTTGCCAGCAGCAGGGCGGGGCGCCGCGCAGCATCCGGCGCGGTGCCCGGAATCGTCGCGACGATGTTGTGCACGACCCCGATCGTGTGGTGAATGCCGCCGAACAGCCGGGTAACCGATGTGCGTACGGTGGCGCGCTGCACGCCAGACGCCAGTCCCATCGCGCGCAGTTGCGTCACCAGATAGGCGCGCGCGTGCGCATTGTCGCTACCCCCGATCGAGCGGGGGCTGGCTGCCAGCACCTGTTGATGGCCGGTCACGCGCGCATCCCACGCGGGGGAAGCGATCGATGCGGCGGGCGCCGGCACATCGGGCGGGGCCAGCGCCTGCCAGGCCAGGGCGGCGAGGGCGGCCAGAGCGACAGCGCCGGCAAGGGCATGTCTGAAACCCGTGATATGGAAAGCGGGTGTTACGGCGCGGACGGCATCCATCGGTTGTTCTCCATGCACCTGTCATCAGGGCGAAAAAAAGCCCGCCAGGTCAAGAGGGGCGGGCGAAGGACGGCGGATTTGACTACGTGAGTGTCCAGACATGGGCCAGGTCCGGCGATGAGGGCAAACCTGCCGGCTTGCTACCGACGCCATCTTGAATATGAGAACAATGCATATCGACCTTCCTGCGTGTTGTGAAGGGTGCATATTTGCCGCTGATGGAATCAATATATGCTAGAGCCTAGCAATTTGCAAATCCATAATGAAGTAAATTTAGTTCTTCTAGCAGGTTGTTGATGATGCGACGATGTTTCCCGCACGTCCAATCAATGCACAGTCTCACTGCGCATCGCATGCTGTATCCGCCTTTTTACCCATCGCTTCCCTGCGCGTTGTGTGAAATAATTCCCCTCTATTCCGGGGCCCATTGCCCCGGCCGTGCATGCCGCACCAGGCACCGCACGCGCAACGCATGTGCACCACAGGCCCCCGCGCCAGGAGAACAAATTGGCAGATCAGAACAAACCCATCCGCGTCATGCTGGCCGACGATCACCCCATCGTCATGACCGGTTTTGCCATGTCGCTCGAAGCGGCCGGCATGCAGGTGGTGGGCCAGGCCAAGACCCCGAGCGAGGCCACCGCGCTGTACGCGGCCGAGCAGCCCGACGTCGCCGTGCTCGACATGCGCTTTGGCACCGAGCTGACCGGCATGGATGCGGCCCAGGCCATCCTCAAGTCCGATCCGTCGGCCAAGATCGTTTTTCTCAGCCAGTTTGACCAGGATAGTCTGATCAAGGAAACCTACCGCCTCGGCGCCCACGCCTTCGTCACCAAGGATTGCGACCCGGCCGACCTGGCCACCGCCGTGCGTCACGCGCACGAGGGCAAGCTGTACTTCCTGCCGCATATCGCCTCGCGCCTGGCCAGCATGGCCGTGCGCGGCGAAGTCACGCCGCAGTCGCAGCTCGATGAGCGTGGCCTGGAAATCTTCAAGTTCATGGCCGAGGGCATGACCAACGCCGAAATCGCCGAACGGCTCGACTTGTCGACCAAGACCATCAGCAATATCAGCCAGTCGATCAAGGAAAAGCTGGGCGTGCACCGCCAGGCCAGCATCACGCTACTGGCCGTCAAGCACGGTCTGATCGAGCCGTAAGCGATGGCCAAGCTCCTGCGCCGGATGCAGAACGCTTCACGCACGCGTTCACTGGTCCCGCTGATCGCCATGACGCTGGCATTGGCCGCCACCGGCGCCCATGCTGTCCACGCCGCGCAGGCCCCGCAAACGGAGCGCGAGCGCGAAGAAGTGCAGGGCTACCGCTTCCAGATCATCACCGGCGACGACAGCGCGGTCACGCACCGCATCGTCGACGACCTGTACAAGCGCCTGGTGCCGACGTTCGCCGCGTTTCGCACCGAGCTAGCGCAAAAGCGCCGCATGCTGTATATCGCGATCGGCCCGACCGCGCTGCGCGATGCGCTGTCGCGGCGCTGCGATTGCGTCGTCATCTCGGCCTATACGTCGAGCCAGGTGTGGCGCGGCCTGACGGCGCGCCTGCCCAAGCCCCGCCGCGTGGCCATCACGGCGGTGTACGCCGAGCCGGCGCCGAACGACCAGATGCGCCTGGCCGAACTTGTGTACGGCCGCCCCGTGCGCGTGGGCGTGCTGCTCGGCCCCGACACCGCCTTCCTGCGTCCGGTGCTGCACGACGCCACCGAGATCCAGATGTTCACGCCGGGCGACGACCTGAATCACACGCTGAACAGCATGACGCGCGCCGAGACGCTGCTGGCGCTGCCCGACAGCGACATCTACAACGCCGAAAACGTGCGCAACATCCTGCTCTCGACCTACCGCCGCAAGCAGGGCGTGATCGGTTTTTCGGCCGACATGGTCAAGGTCGGCGCGCTGGCCACCACGTATTCGGAAGTCGAAGAGATCAACGCCCAGGTGGCCGAGCTCACGGCCGATTTCGTGCGCACGGGCGAACTGCCTGCGCCGCAGTTCCCGCGCTACTTCCGCACGATCATCAACGAAGGCGTGGCCAGCTCGCTCGACCTGCGCGTGACGGATGTTGCGCGCAACTTCGCCCGCCCAGCGCCGGCGCCGGCGGCGCGATGAACCTGCGTTTCTGGCGCGGCTGGGGTGTCGGGCGCCGCATGGCCGTCATCACGATGCTGCCGGTGATCCTGCTGTTTACGTCCTTTGTCTGGTACTCGTGGTACGCGCACCGCGCGCAGGTGGCCGAAGAACTGGCCGAGCGTGGCCGTATTCTGGCGCGCGCGCTGTCCGAGACGTCCGAGTACAACGTCATCTCGGGCAACCTGTCCGACCTGCGCCTGACGATCAATGGCCTGGTGCAGTCCGACCGCAGCATCTACCGCGTCGATGTCATCGACGGCAGCGGGCGCGCTGCCGTGCGCGTGGTGTCCGAATCGGCCGCCGACGCCCAGTCGCACTATTACGAAGCCCCGATCCGCAAGCAGGTCGTGTGGATCAACCTGTTCTCGGACAACGGCACGCCGCACGTATCGGCGTCGAGCGATTCGCGCCCGCCCACGCTCACCACCGAAGTGGTGGGCTGGGTGCGGGTGACGATGTCGCCGGCGAACATGATGGCCAAGCAGACCGACCGCTTCCAGATCGAGCTGTCGATGGCGGCGCTGGCGCTGGCCGCCAGCGGCATCCTGGCCTGGGTGCTGGCGCGCTCGCTGATCGTGCCGCTGCGCGAGGCGATCGGCACGCTGCGCCAGATCCGGGGCGGTAACTTCCGCGTCCATCCGCCGGTCACCACCGGCGGCGAGATCGGCGAGCTGCAGTCGTCGATCGGCGAGATGTCGCTGGCGCTGGGTGAATCCAAGCGCGACCTCGAAAACAAGGTGGCCGAGCGCACGCGCGACCTGCTCGCCTCGCGCAACGAAGCGCTGCGCGCCGATGCCGACAAGCGCAAACTGATCCAGAAGGTCAACGAGATCATCGAGGACGAGCGCAAGAGCATCGCGGTCGAGATCCACGACGAACTCAATGCGTCGCTGATCGCGGCGCGCCTCGAAGCGCAGGCAATCGGCCTGCTGGCGGCCAAAGCCCCCCCCGGCCCCGAGGTGGTGGAAATCAAGCGCAAGTCCGAAGCGATCACCAAGCTCGCGCTCGACCTGTACGCCAATGGCCGGCGCCTGGTGCGTCGCCTGCGGCCCGAGGTGCTCGACATGCTCGGCCTGCACGGCGCGGTCGAAGAGATGGTGCGCCACTACGACACCACGTCCGGCTGCCGCTTCGACCTGCACAGCGAAGGCGACTTCGCGCGCCTGTCCAACGAGCTGGCCATTTCGGCCTACCGCATCGTGCAGGAGGCGCTGTCGAACGTCATGAAGCACGCCGCGGCGCGCTCGGCGCATGTCAGCCTGCTGCTCGACGAAGGCAAGGGCATGCTGCGCATCCGCGTGGTCGACGATGGCGCCGGCTTCGACACGGCCAGCGCCTCCGAAGGCATCGGCATCATCGGCATGCGCGAGCGCGCCTACGCGCTGCACGGCACGATCGAGGTGCGCTCGAGCCCCGGCGAAGGCACCGATGTCGCCATCGCCCTGCCGTTGACACTGGCGCCGCCGGCGCCGGCCGCGCCCACTGCGCCAACCGCGACTGCGCCTGCCACACCCCCCGGCGTCATCCTGTAAGCATCACCTTTATTAGCGAAGAACTCCATGGCTACTGCACCCCTCACGCCCTACGAACAAGGCAACCTGAACCAGACCACCACCTGGGCCGACTGCATCGCCTGGTACGAGGACCTCGCGCGCCAGTATCCGGCGGTGCTGCGCTTCGAGCAGGTGGGCGTGTCCGATGCCGGCGTGCCGATCCATGCCGGCGTGGTCAGCAGCGACGGTGTGTTCGACCGCGCCGCGATCAAGGCCGCCGGGCGCGCGGTCTTCTTCAACAACAACGGCATCCACCCGGGCGAGCCGGAAGGCGTCGATGGCTGCATGGCGCTGGTGCGCGACTTTTGCGTCGAGCCGGAGCGCCTGGCTGCATTGGGCACGACCGTGTTCCTGTTTGTCCCGCTGTACAACGTCGACGGCGCCTTCAACCGCGCCGACACGTCGCGCGTGAACCAGGACGGACCGGAGCAGTTCGGCTTCCGTGGCAACAGCCGCCACCTCGACCTGAACCGCGACTTCGTCAAGTGCGACACGCTCACGGCGCGCGTGTTCAACGAATTGTTCACGGCCTGGGACCCGGACGTGATGGTCGACACCCACACGTCCAATGGCGCCGACTACAGCTACACGATGACGCTGATCCACACGCAGGCCGACAAGCTCGGTGGTGGCCTGGGCGAGTTCCTGCGCGCCGAGATGCTGCCCGCGATGTACGCCGGGATGGATGCGCGCGGCTGGCCGACCTGCCCGTACGTGAACCCGGTGCAGGACAGCCCCGACCACGGCATCGCCGAATTCCTGGAAACCGCGCGCTTCTCGACCGGCTACGCGGCGCTGCACCACACGATCGGCTTCATGCCCGAGACGCACATGCTCAAGCCGTTCCGTGACCGCTACGAATCGATGCGCGCGCTGGTCGACGTCGCACTGGCCTTTACCGTGCAGCACGCACCGCGCATCCAGGCGCTGCGCCGCGCGGCCAAGGACGCGGGCCGCACGCAGGCCGAGTGGCCGGTGCGCTGGAAGATGGACGAGGCCAATCCGTCGAGCTTCCGCTTCAAGGGCTACGAGGCCAAGTATAAAAAGAGCGTGCTGGGTGACTACACACGCCTGTACTACGACCGCAGCAGCGTCTGGGAACGCGACATCGCCTACTACAACCGCTTCCTGGTGGACGCGAGCGTGCCGGCGCCGCAGGCATACGTGGTGCCGCAGCAGTGGCGTGAGGCGATCGAGCGCCTGGAATGCAATGGCGTGCGCATGGAGCGCGTCGACGCCGACCGCATGCAGCAGGTCGCGTACTACCAGATCGACAGCGTGACCTCGCGCCCCACGGCGTACGAAGGCCACATGTTCCATGACGACGTGGTGCTCGAACGGCGCCATGGCAGCGTGCAGCTGCGCGCGGGGGATTATTTGGTGCCGCTGGACCAGGACAATGCGCGCTACGCGGTCGAGACGCTCGAGCCGCTGGCGCACGACAGCTTCTTCCGCTGGGGCTTCTTCAACAGCGTGCTGGAAAAGAAGGAAGCGTATTCGGAGTATGTGTTCGAGGACGAGGCCGAGCGGCTGCTGGCACAGGAGCCAGAATTGGCAGCGAAGTTTGAACAGTGGAAGGGCGCACATCCCGGCTTGCTGACGAACCAGGAAGCGGTGCTGGACTTCATCTTCGCCAATTGCGCGCGCTACCGCGAGCCGGAGTGGCGCCGGTATCCGGTGTTCATGATCGAGCGTTGAACAGAGCGTTGAACAATACGGTGGACGGCCTGGCCGTCCACCGTGCCGGTGTTACTTCGACGCTGCAATCCAGCGATCGACTTTTGCCTCCAGCACCGCCAGCGGCAGCGTGCCTTCATCCAGCACGACGCGGTGGAAGGCCGGCAGGTTGAACTTGTCACCCAGTGCCGCCTGCGCGCGCTGACGCAGTTCCATGATCTTCAGGGCGCCGATCTTGTACGCCAGCGCCTGGCCCGGCATCACCATGTAGCGCTCGATCTGGGCGCGCGCTTCCAGTTCCGAGTAGCCCAGCGTCTCGCGGAAGTACGTGATCGACTGGTCGCGGCTCCAGCCCTTGGTGTGCATCCCGGTGTCGACCACCAGGCGCGCGGCGCGCAGCATCTCGTCGTTCAGGTGGCCGAAATAATCTTCCGGCTTGTCGAACAGGCCCATCTCCTTGCCCAGCGTTTCGGCGTACAGCGCCCAGCCTTCGGTGAACGCCGTGTTGCCGCCGAACTTGCGGAAGTTCGGCAGGCCGAGCTCCTGGGTCAGCGCGATATGGAAGTGGTGGCCCGGCTGGCCTTCATGCAGGTACAGCGTGACCATGCCGGTGCTGCCGTACTTGGTCGGATCGTTCACCACCGACCAGAACACGCCGGGGCGCGAACCATCGGCCGCCGGTGACGAATAATGGTCCGACGCCGTCTCGCGCGTCAGTTCCGGTTCCAGGCGCACTTCGAGCGGCGCCTTCGGCATCAGCGAGAACAGCTTCGGCAGCTTTGTGCGCACGTCGGCGTCGATCTTCTCGAACACGGCGATCACCTGCGCATCCGACGTGAACGGCTTGTACTTCGGCTGCTCCGACACCCAGCGCGGCAGGCCGGCCGCAGGACCGGTGTACCCCATCTTCGGGCCGATCTTGCCGTACTCGCCCTGGATGCGCGCCACTTCCTTCTGGCCGATCTCGTGGATCTGCTCGGGCGTCAGGCTCGTCGTGGTCATCGCTGCCACGCGCGCCTTGTACCACTCGGCGCCGTTTGGCAGGGCGCTCCAGCCGGCCGTCGTGCGGGTGGCCGGCATATAGTCCTTCTCGACATACGTGGCCAGGCGCGCCAGTGCCGGATTGAGCTTGTCAGCGATCGTCTTGCGGTACGACGCCGTCAGCCTGGTCTTGTCGGCGCTTGAGAAGCCGGCCGGCAGCGCCTTGATCGGACTGTAGAAGATGCTGGCCTCTGGCGTGGCCGCGACCAGTGCCTTCAGTTGCGGCAGCAGCGACATCATCGGCTCGCGCGGATGCACGACGCCGCGCTTGACGCCTTCGCGCATATTCGCGATCGCCTGATCGATGTAGGCGACCATCTGGTCCAGGCGGCTCAGGTAATTGCGGTAATCCTGCGGCGTGGCGAGGGGCTGCGCGCCCTGGCCGCCGGCGTAGTTGGCCATGAAGACCGGCATGTTGAACATCTGATCCACCGGCAGCAGGTGCTCGGGGAAGGCACCAAGGCGCAGCGCGGTCTCGAGCTCGAACTTGACGATGTCGTAGCTGGCCTGGTCGCGCGGATTGAGGCGCTCGCGCGGGATCGCGCCCAGGCGTTTCAGGTAGCCGCGGTACAGCGCAAACTGGGCATCGCGGTTTTTCGGCGCGATCGGCAGGCCAAGCTGGCCGTCGAAGCGGCCGTCACCGGACTCGGTCGCCCACACCGGCTCGAAGCGCGCGTAGGCATCGTAATACTCGTCGACCAGCTTGTTGATGGCCTTGCCAGCCTGGGTGTCGGCAGCCGATGCCGATGCTGGTGCAGTGGCCGTGGCCGGCGCGGCGCCGGCACTGGTGCACAGGAGCAGGGCGGCCGTGGCCAGCACGCCGGTTTTGAAGAATGGGTTCATCGTGATCGAGGTCCTGGTAAAAAAATCAGTAGCTGGCCAGCGGCGTGAGGGCGCCGTTCTTGAAGGTGTAGACCGTGACGGCTGTTTTCTTCAGATTGCCCTTGGGGTCATAGCCGTACATGCCGACCACGCCCTGGTAGCTGATCGTGTGCATTGCGACGCCGACCGCCTTGGCATCGACCGTCTTGGCCGACTGGATCGCCTGCGCGATGAACTTGGTCTGGTCGTAGAACGATGGCGCATACACGTCCGGTTCGCGGCCGAAGCGTTTCTTGTAGCCGGCCAGGAAGGCCGCGCCGCCAGGCTGCCTGGCGACGATCGCGCCGGCCTGCGCGCAGCGCACGTTCTCGCCGACCGCGGCGCCGCCGAGCCTTGCCATCTCGGGGCTGCACAGCGTGTCACCGCCCAGCAGCGGCACGTTCAGGCCGAGCTGCTTCATCTGGCGCACCATCGGCGCGGCCTGCGGCGCGTAGCCGCCGTAGAAGATGGCGTCGACTTTCTTGGCGCGCAGCGCGGTGAGAATCGCGGCGAAGTCGCTGGCCTTGTCGTTGGTGAACTCGTGGCCCGCGACCTTGATGCCGGCTTGCTGCGCCTGGCGCTTGAACTCCATCGCGATGCCCTGGCCGAACGCCGTGCGATCGTCGATCACGCCGATGTTCTTGATCTTGAGTTCCTTGGCTGCGTAGCCGGCGACCGAGGCGCCCACCTGCGTGTCGCTCGCGACGATGCGAAACACGGTGGGGTAACCGCTCGCGGTGATCTTGGGATTGGTACCGACCGTCGACATCAGGATGCCGCTGTCGTTGTAGACGCGCGAGGCCGGAATCGCCACGCCCGAGTTGTAAGGACCCAGCACGAACTTGACGCCGGCATCGGCAAATTTCTGGGCCACGGTCACGCCCTGTTTCGGGTCGCCCGCGTCGTCTTCGGATTGCAGCACGAAGCGCAGCACGTTGGCGCCGACCTGGATCTTCTGTGCGTTGAGCTCTTCGATGGCCATGCGCACGCCGTTTTCATTGTCCTTGCCGGCAAACGCATTGGCGCCCGACAGCGGACCGCTGACGCCGATCTTGACGACCTGCTCGGCAGCGTGCGCGTGCACGCCGATGGTGGCAATCAGTGCGGCCAGCGCCAGCGGCGCCATGGTGATTTTCGATGGCATTGACTCAGTCTCCCGTTGATGTGGACGGGCGCCATCATCGCACGATTCGGGCGCGCGGCGAAAGCGCACGACGCCTGTAAAGACTCAGGCCGGCGTGCCGTGCGAGATCAGTTCGAGGGGCAGGGCGGTGGTGGACTTGATCTGTTCCATCGAGAAGGCCGACGACACGCCGGTCAGGCGCGCGGTCTTGATCAGCTTTTTGTAGAAGCGGTCGTAGCCGGCGATATCGGTGGTGACGACCTTGAGCAGGTAATCGACGTCGCCGCTCATGCGATGGAATTCCAGCACCTCGGGCAGCGCGATCACGGCGGCGGCAAAGCGCGCCAGCCATTTTTCATCGTGCTCGGGGGTCTTGACGCTGACAAACACGGTGACCGGCAAGCCGACCTTTTCGCGATTGACGATGCTGACGCGGCTTTCGATGAAGCCTTCTTCTTCCAGGCGCTTGACGCGTTTCCAGCAAGGCGTGCTGGACAAGCCCACCTTTTCGCTCAGGCCCGAAATGGACAAAGTGGCATCCGCCTGCAGGGCAGCGAGGATCGCGCAATCAAACTTGTCGAGTGAATTCATATTCCGCATTGCTGATTATAAGAATAATTATCCTACTGTTTGATTGAAAACCAGAAAGTTTAGGACGTATTGACCGTCTTTAGCTCGTACCATATTACTGGACAATAACATGTTGTGCGACACCTTTTTTATATTTTTGGCACCTATTCATGCAGACCGAAATTTACCTCGACACCAATGCCACGTCCCCGGTATTGCCCGCCGCCGCTGCCGCCGCCATGGCCGCCATGCAGGACGGCTTCGGCAATCCGAGCAGCAGCCATGCAACGGGCCTGCGCGCCCGGGCACTGCGCGAGAGCGTGCGCGCCAGTGCGGGCCGGGTCGTCGGCGCCGGGGACGGTCGCTTGATGTTCAACAGCGGCGCCACCGAAGGCATCCAGACGGCCGTGCTCTCGGCCCTGTGCGCAGTGCGCGAGCGGCGCGCGCGTGGTGAAGCCTGCGGCGACATCGTCCTGATCGGTGCGACCGAACACAAGGCGATACCCGAAAGTCTGGCGCACTGGAACCGGCTGCTGGGCACGGACCTCGAGCTGCGCATGCTGCCGGTCGATGGCGATGGCCGCCACCGGCTCGATGTACTGCGTGCGCTGGCGCCGCGCGCGGCACTGGTGTGCACGATGGCGGCGAACAATGAAACAGGCGTCGTATCCGACCTGCATGGCATCGAGGCGGTGCTGCGCGATGCCGGGAGCGATGCACTCTGGCTGGTCGATTGCGTGCAGGCGCTGGGCAAGCTCCCGCTCGACCTGGCCGCGAGCCGCATCGACTATGCGCCGTTCTCGGGGCACAAGCTGTATGCACCGAAAGGCATCGGCATGCTGTACGTGCGCCGCGGTGCGCCCTACACGCCGCTGATGTGCGGCGGCGGGCAAGAGGATGGCCAGCGTTCCGGCACCGAAAACATGGCCGGCATCGCGGCGCTGGGCGCCGTGTTTTCGGCGCTGGAACGGGGCGACACGTTCCGCGACGGCGCCGCGCTGCTGGCATGCCGCGCGCGCCTGGTGGCGGCGCTCGAAGCGGCCTTGCCCGGCATCGTGTTCAATGCGCCCCTGGCGCGGTCGCTTCCCACGACCATCAATTTTTCGGTGCCGGATGTCGCCAGCGCCACGCTGCTCGACCTGTTCGATGCCGCCGGCATGCGCGTCAGTGCCGGCTCGGCGTGTTCGGCGGGGAAGGCCGGGTCGAGTTACGTGCTCGATGCAATGGGCGTGCCAGCCTGGCGCAGCGCGGCGGCGGTACGCCTGTCGTTTGGCGCGCTGCTTGACGACGCGTCGCTCGACCTGGCGTGCGAGCGCATTGCGCACTGCGGCGCGGCGCTGGCCACGCCGATGCCTGTGGCAGGCGCCGAGCCGGCGATTGATAGCGCCATCGACAGCGCAATGCTGGTGCCCGCCGATACTGCCCGTGACTGGCTCGCTGCGCATCCGGACGCGATCGTGATCGACGTGCGCAACCTGCGCGAGCACAGTGTTGCAGGTACGGTCCGCCTGCACGGCCACACGGTACGCAACGTGCCGCTGGCGTGCGTTGCCGACGAGGCGCCCCAGTGGCTGGGCGCGACGGCGCCGTTGCTGTTCGTCTGCCGCAGCGGCGCACGCAGTGCCCGCGCGGCGCAAGCCTTGCGCGCCATGGGCCATCCGGGCGCCTGGTCACTGGTGGGCGGATTCGCGCTCGTTATCTGATCTCGGGTAGCATGGCCCCCATGCCCGCGCATCGGTGGGGTGTGTTCGTCAGCGCACAGTAACGATGCTGGTCTTTGCCTAGCATGAGATCAGCCGTGCGCGCCCAGCGTTTCCTGCCCTGATCCGTCCCGGACGCCACTGTGCTCCAGCGGTCTGCTGCGCACGCTCAGTCCCGAGGCCCCGTTGAACGTCAAGAACCACAACCTGCCCGCCGGGCAGCGCACGCCGCATGATGCGGCGCGCGCGACCGGCGACGATGCGCCATGGCGCGCAGCACCTCTCGGCGCGCTCCAGCGCGCGGAACACGCACGCCAGCTGACGGCGCGCCACGTACTGCAACCCACCACGGCCGGCAAGGGCGGCGCCCACGCCCTGCATAAACTCCTGGGTACGGATGCCGACGCCATCGCCGCTTCGTGCGACGCGCTCGACGAGGCAGCCCGCGCCGGCTTCGCGCTGCCGCCTGCCGGTGCGCGCCTGCTCGACCAGCACCATCTGCTCGACGCCCAGGTGCGCCTGGTGCGCGCCGGCTTGCGGCCCGCCGCCGCCTTGCCGACACTCGCCCCGGATGGCGCCGTGCGCGCCTGGCGCCTGGTGCTCGATGTGGTCGCGCATGGCGATGGCCGCATCGATGCCGGCGAACTGGCGTTGTTCGTGGCCGCTTACCAGGAAGGCTCGCAAAGCGCAGCGCTGCGCATTGCCGAACTGGATGCGCTGCCGGCGCTCCTGCGCCTGGCCCTGATCGACAACCTGCGGCGCCTGGCCGCGCGCGCGGCCCGTGCCTGCGCCGCGCATGAGCAGGCCGCCGGGTGGGCCGTGCGACTGCTGGACACGGCCGAGACGCGACCCGGTGACCTGATCCTGCTGGTGGCCGACATGATGCGCAGCGTCGAGGCCAACGACAGCTTCATCGCCGAACTGGCGCGGCGCCTGCACGGCCGCGGCGGCGCCGTGAGCCAGGTACTGGACTGGCTCGACGCGCGCCTGGCCGATGCCGACAGCAGCATTGCGCAGCACACGCAGCGCGAACACAGCGAACAGGCCGAGGATGCCATCTCGGCCGGCAACACGCTGGCCAGCCTGCGCCTGCTGGGCGGGATCGACTGGCGCGCCTTCGCCGAGGCGCATGGCGCGGTCGACGCGCTGCTGCGTACCGACCCTGATGGCAGTTACGCCGCCATGGACGGCGCTACCCGCGACAGCTACCGGCATGCCATTGCGCGGCGCGCCCGGTCTGCCAAGGCTGACGAAGTCGAGGTCGCGCGCGACGCGCTGACACTGGCCGGTACACACCGCGCGCCAGGCGAAGGTGGCCTGGACGTGCGCACCCGCCACGTCGGCCACTACCTGCCGGCGCTGGCGCACAAGGCGCCGGTTGCCACGCGCATCGGCGCAACCGCAGTCCTGACACTGCTGCTGACGATTGCCATCCTCGTGCACGCACGCCAGGGCGATGCCGGCGCCTGGTTGCTGGCGCTGATTGGCCTGCTGGCGCTGCCGGGGGCAAGCGCGCTGGCGCTGTCCCTCGTGCGCATGATGGAACGCTGGCGCATCCCGCCTGTCACCACGCCGCGCATGGATTTCAGCGCCGGCATTCCCGACACCTGCCGCACCGTCGTCGCCATCTGCGCGCAAGCGGGCGACGCTGCCGCGACCGAACGGCTGCGCGAAGAGCTCGAGGTGCGCTACCTTGGCAACCGCGACCCGAACCTGCGCTTTTGCCTGCTGCTCGACCTGCCCGATGCCGCCAGCGAAACCCTGCCGGCGGACGACGCGATGCTGGTGCAGGCACGAACCGCCATCGAGACCTTGAATGCGCGGTATGCCCCTGACGGTGACGGGCCATTCATGCTGCTGGTGCGGCCACGCACCTGGAGCGATGACCAGCAAGCCTGGATCGGCCAGGAACGCCAGCGCGGCCAGATCGCCGACCTGAATGCCTGGCTGTGCGGCGCGCGCGAGCGCTTTTTGCTCACCGCCGGCAATACCGGCGCGGGCGCCGCGATGCGCTACGTGATTGCACTGGACGCCAACGCCGGCCTGCCGCGCGACGCGGCGCGCAGCCTGGTGGCCGCGATGGCGCACCCGCTGCACCAGCCGGTGCAGGACGACAGCGGCCGTGTGCTCGAAGGCCACGGCATGCTGCTGCCCGCACGTGGGCCCGCGCCACCGGGCCATCGCGCGCCGCGCTTTGCCCGCATGGGCGGGGCCGCGCTGGATGCGCGCTACGGCTGGGTCGCGATCCATGATGTCGATGCCTGGCGTCGCGCCTGCGGCGACGTCGTGCGCGATGACGGACGGGCCTGGCCCGGGGCCGTCGAGCGCGATCGCCTGCGCGCCGGTCGCGTGGCGGACCTGCGCGTGGACGCACTGCACCCGCCCAGCTATGGTGAGTACATGCTGCGCCGGCACGGCGCCGTGCGCGCAGCCTGGCAATCGGTGCAGCGCCTGGGCCGCGGTCCCGATTACCTCGAGTACGCGCCTGCGCGCTGGATGCTGTTCGACCAGCTGCGCGCGAGTCTCGTCGCACCGGCGTCCCTCGCCTTGCTGATTTTGTGCTGGAGCCTGCTGGCCGCCCCCGTGTTCTGGACCGCGGCGGTGCTGGCAGTCGTGTTCGTGCCGGCGCTGGTTGGCATGCTGGTGGCGCTGGGAGACCGGCCGCTTGACGCACCATGGCGCCAGCACCTGGATGGCTGGGTGCGCAGCACGCGCCTGACGCTCACGCGCAGCGCCTTGTGGGCCGCCTTCCTGCCGCATGCAGCGCTGGTCGATGCCCATGCCCTCGTGCGGGGCCTGTGGCGCCGGCACGTGACGCAGCGCGGCTTGCTCGATACGCAGGCGGGGGCGGTCCCTGGCCACTCGCTGGAAATCAGCGGCCGCGCCATGTGGTTCCCGCCGCTGCTGGCGATGGGCACTGCCATGCTGGTCAGCTTTGCCAACCCGTACGCCTTGTTCGCCACGGCCCCGATGCTGCTGGTGTGGTTCCTGTCGCCGGTACTGGCCTGGTGGACGGGCCAGGTAACCCGCCGCAGCGCGCGCCTTGCGCCGGCGCAGGATCAATTCTTGCGCGCGCTGGCGCGCCGCACCTGGGGCTTCTTCGAACGCCACGGCACCGATGGCCATGGGCTGGCGCCGCACGCCGTACTCGAACATCCCGAGCCGGCGGTCGATGCGCGGGTCTCGCCCGACGGGATCGGCCTTGGCCTGCTGGCCACGCTGAGCGCGCGCGACTTCGGCTTCCTGCCACTGGGGGGCATGCTCGAACGCAGCGAGCGCGCGTTCGCCTCGCTGGCGCTGCTCGAACGGTGGAATGGGCATCTGCTGCACCGGTATGACGGCGCCACGCTGGCCCCGCTCGAGCCGCACCATGTCGATACCGCCGCCAGCGGCAGCCTGGTACTGGCGCTGCGCACCTTTGCCGTCGGCATGGACGAATTCGTGGATCAGCCGATCGCCGGCGCTGCGCCGGACGGCATCCGCGCCACGCTGCTGGTCGTGCGCGAGCACGCACAGGGTGCGCCGGCGTCATTCATGGATGCGCTGGACGAGATGGATGGCGCGCTGACGCCCGAACGCTGCCGCGCACTCGATACGCTCCCGGGCCTTGCCGATTGCCTGCGCCTGGCGCTGGCCAATGCCGAGCGCTTGACGGCCAGTCTGCCCGAGGATGCGGCGGCAGAGCCGGCGCTGCCCGCCTGGGTCGAGCGTCTGCATGCCGGCTGCAGTGCGCAGCTGGACGACCTGTACGCGCTGGCGCCGTGGATGCGCGCCGTGCAGGAATATGTCCTCGGCGCCAGCCTGACCCGGATCCCGACACTGCGCGAACTGGCGCAGCTCGACGCGCCGGCAACAGGTGGCACGGGCCTGGCTGCCCTGGTAGGTGCGGGCCGCGCTTGTGCGCAGGAGCGCATCGAACGGCTGACCGCGCTGGCCGCTGCGGCGCGCGACGCCGCGCGCATGGACTTCGGCGCGCTGGTCGATCCCGCCACCGGCCAGCTGGCCGCCGGCTACCACGTGCGCGACAAGCGCCTGGACGGCGACAGTTGCGACTTGCTGGCATCCGAATCGCGCATGGCCAGTTTTGCCGCCGTGGCCCAGGACCAGTTGCCGCAGCAGCACTGGTGGTCGCTCGGCCGCCCGCAGCGCATGGCTGGCGGCAGCACGCTGCTGCTGTCGCGCCGTGGCGCCATGGCCGATCTGCTGGCGCCGCAACTCTGGATGCCGGTCTGGCGCGACACGCTGCTCGACGCCGCCGCCCGCGCACTGGTGCGCGCCCAGGCTGCGCATGCCAAAAGCAGGGATGTGCTGTGGGGCTTTTCGCCATCCCGTTGCAATGCCGTGGACGCCGCCGCGCGCTACCGCTCCGGCCAGTTCGGCTTGCCCGCCGCCGCGCTGCAGCGCCAGCGCGATGACGACCTGGTGGCGGCCCCGTACGCCGCCGCGCTGGCGCTGGGCGTGACGCCGGGCCTGGCCAGCACCAATCTGCGCGCGTTCGCGGCGCAAGGCATGCTGGGCGAACTCGGATTGTATGAAGCGCTCGACTATGCGCCGGGCCGTTTGCCGCAAGGCGAGCGCCAGGTTGTCGTGCGGGCGTACGCCGCGCGCCATCAGGCGATGCTGCTGCTGGCGCTGGCCCGCCATCTCCTGGGCGAGCCGATGCAGCGCCGCTTCTGCCGCGATCCCGAATTCCGGGCCGCGCTGCCCTTGCTGCAAGAGCCGGTGCCGGTCTCCGGCGCGGCCGCCGAACGTCGCTACACCGGCGCGGCGACCGCCAGCCAGAGCGTGACGGCGCGCCCGTATGCCCGCGTCATCGGGAGCGAACCCCCGGTGCTCCCAGAAGTCCAGCTGCTGTCCAATGGCCGCTATCACCTGGTCGTGGCCAGCGATGGCACTGGCGCCAGCCGCTGGGATGACAAGCAGATCACCCGCACCGGCATCGGCGACACCGGCTTGATCTGCCATGTGCGCGACGTCGCATCCGGCCAGGTCTGGCCGGGCCTGTTGCCTGACAGCGAGCGCGAAACGGTGTTCTCCGAGGGCCGGGCCAGCGTGCGCTGCCTGGATAACGGACTGGCCATGCACACCGACATCGTGGTGGCGCCGGACGACGACGTCGAGCTGCGCCGCATCCGCATTGTCAATCAGGGCCTGCAGCCGCTGACGCTGGAGCTGACCAGCAGCGTGGCGCTGGCCGGACCGGCGCTGGAACCGGGTGGCCGCAGTCACATCATGATCGAATTCGACGCTCCCCACGACAGCCTGTTGTGCGTCACGGCAGCCGATGCACCCGTCGTCATGCACCGCATGGCAGTGCGCGACATCGCACCGGCCGTGACAGTCGAAACGGACCGCGCGCGCTTCATCGGCCGTGGCCACGACCTGCGCGCGCCGCAGGCCATTGGCGCAGGCGGCGCGCTGCCGGGACTCGTCGCCGAACCGGATGACGCGTTGCTGGCCTTGCGCCGCACCGTCACGCTGGCGCCGCAACAAGAGATCACCGTCGACCTGGTGCTGGGCGTTGCCGCCAGCCGGGCGATGGCGCGTGAACTGGCGGCCCGCTACAGCGCCGGCCATGCGGTGGACCGCGCGATCGACGCGGCCTGGACCCAGGCCCAGGCCTTCCTGCGCCGCATGGACGTGAGCGAAGCCGATGCGCAGCTGTGCAACCGCCTGGCCGGCTGCCTGCTGCAGCCGGTACCGGCCCTGCGCGCCGACCCGGCCGTCATCGCGCGCAATGTGCGCGGCCGCGCCGACCTGCTCGCCTACGGCATCGATGGCGTGCGGCCAGTGCTGCTGCTGCAGCTGGCGGACGGTCCGGATACCGGCCTGGCACGCCAGGTGCTGCAGGCTCATACCTACTGGCGCAACCGCGGCTTCGCGGTCGACCTCCTGGTGCTGTGCGACAGCCGCGCCGTGCGCGAGGGGGTAATGACGCTGGCGATGGCCCTGGTCGATCCCGACACCTTCGATGCGCCGGGCGGCGTGCATCTGTTCCTGCGCGAAGACGTCGCGCAGGAAGACCGCATCCTGCTGCGCTCGAGCGCAAGCGTGCTGCTGCTGTCCGGCCGGGGCGACCTGGCCGACCAGCTGCGCCGCGCCGCACGGCCCGGCGCCGCCTTGCCGTCGCCGCTGGTGGCCGGTGCAACGACGCCGTGGATGACCGAAGCACTGCCCACCGTGCAGCCCGAGCGCCTGTTCGACAATGGCATCGGCGGCTTCACGCCCGATGGCCGCGAATACGAGGTGCGCAGCAGCGCCTCGGTGCCGGTGCCGCAGGCACCCTGGGCCAACCTGCTGGCCAATTCCGGCTTTGGATCGGTGGTCTCGGAACGGGGCCATGCGGTCACCTGGAGCGGGACGCGTGCTGCGCGCCTGAGCGCTGGCAGCGACGATGTCGCACCGCAGGATGGCGAAGCGTTCTACCTGCGCGACGAAGACAGCGGCGCCTTCTGGTCGCCCACGCCGTGGCCGGCGCCATCGCCGGAACCCTACCTGACCCGGCACGGCGTCGGCTACACCGTGTTCGAACACGGGGCGCACGGTATCCATTCGGCGCTGCGCTGTTTCGTGGCGCCGGATGTGTCCATCAAATACAGCGTGCTCCGGCTGCGCAACGACAGCGATGCGCCGCGCCGCCTGAGCGTGACCGGATTCGTGGCATGGCAGCTCGACAGCGTCGACGCCACGCCTGGCCTGCAGGTCGTCACCGGCATTGACCTGGCCAGCGGCGCGCTGTTCGCGCGCAATGCATTCAGTGACGATTTCCGTGACCAGGTAGGGTTCTTCCATGTCGACGCCGAGGACGTCGCCGCAACCTGCGACCGCGACGAATTCATTGGCCGCCAGGGCAGCATCGCGCAACCGGCGGCGCTGGGTCGCAGCAGCCTGTCCGGCGCCAGCGGCGCGGGGCGCACGCCATGCGCGGCCCTGCAAACGGCCATCACGCTCGCGCCGGGCGAAGAGCGCGAACTGGTGTTCGTGCTGGGCGTGGCCGGTCCCGGCACGCTCGACGCCAGCCGCGAGGTGCAACTGCACGGTGGCGCGCGTGCCGCCGCTGCCGCGTGGGAGCGCCTGCACAACTGGTGGGCTGGCACGCTGGGCGCGGTTCAACTGCACTCGCCCGACGCTTCGCTCGACTTGCGCGTGAACACCTGGCTGCCGTATCAGGCAATCAGCGCCGCGTGGGGCGAGCGTTGTCCCGCCACGCGCCTGCAGTCGCTGCTCGCCAGCGTGCATGCCCGGCCCGAGCTGCTGCGCGACGCGTTGCTGCAGGCGGCGCGCGACTTCGCCACGGCGCAGTCCAACCTGCCGGCCCCCGCGGTCGACGATTTCCTGTGGCTGCCCTTTGTGCTGACGCGCTACCTGGCCGTCACGGGCGACTCCGCGCTGCTGGCCGTGCTGCCATTCGGCGCCGATCCCGGCGACGCCACGCGGCTGGCCGCCGGGGACGACCTGTACCAGCACTGCGTGCACGGCCTGCGCGGCTGCCTGCGCTTCGGCCAGCGCGGCCTGCCGCTGGCAGCGGCGCGCCTGCACGACGATGACGCCACGGGCCGTGTCGAAAGCGTGCGCACGGGCTTTTTCATGGCGACCGTGCTGCAACGCTTCGCCGACGTGGCGGACCGGCGCGGCGACTTCGGGTTTGCCACCACCTGCCGCGGCGCCGCGCTGGCGCTCCGGGCGCAATGCGAAGAACATGGCTGGGACGGCGACTGGTACCGCTGGACGTGGCTGGACAGCCGCAATGCGCTCGGTTCGATCGCCAACGCCGCCTGCCGCGTCGAGTTGTCGACCCAGGGCTGGGCGGTGCAGGCCGATGCCGAACACGGTGCGGCTGCGCTACGCGCCGCGGCGCTGCGCCTGGTCGACGAGGCGCACGGCGTTACGCTGCTGTGCGATCCGGCGGTCGACGGGCACTGGAGCGAGCGCGTGGTGGCCAGCCCTGGCCAGGACCACGGCGCCGTCGCGCTGGCGGCGACGGGCTTTGCGCGGCTGGGCGACGCCGGCCGCGCGTGGCAACTGGCCGGCATGCTCGATCCGCTGGCGTCGACCCTGGAACCGGACCGCACGGCGGATATCAGCGCGCCGCCATACTTCCTCGCGGGCGGCGTGCGCACGGTCGCGCCACACATCGGCCGCGCCATCGGCGGCTTGCACACCCCCTCGGCCGGGGCCACCTGGCTGCTGGCACTCGAAGCGTTGCTGGGCGTGGAGCGCAACGGCGCGCGCCTGCACCTGACGCCGCACCTGGCGCCGGGCTGGGAAGGATTCATCCTGCGCTATCGTTATCACAGCGCGTTCTACGAGATCACGGTGCACGCGGGCGACGGGATGGAAGGCCTGCTGCTCGATGGTCAGCCTTGTCCTGACTGGACATTCGAACTGCAGGATGACCGGCGCGATCACCGGGTGGAGCTGTGGATCGCGGGGACGCCGGCCGGCGCCTAGGGCCAGCGCGCTGGGCGTGGCGGCCCAGCCACAGCCGGCGCTGAAAATCGCCGGGGCGCTGGCCGGCCGCGCGGTGCGAATTGGCTTGCGCTATATAATTCGGGAACGGCCCCTGATCGCCGCTGATCTTCCCTTATTCGTGACCGATCGCGCATGTTGCGCACGGCCCTGACACTGACGACCGCATGACACTAGCCACTGACCAGAATGTTGACCGCCACGGTATTTCGCCCACCGGGTTGCAATTCATTTCCATCCGCGACGCCGTCATGGACCGCTGGGAACGGGAAGTGCGCGCGCGCGTCGACGGCGCACAGAATCTGCTGCGGCCCGTGCTGACCAACACGCTGCCGGCGTTTTTCGACAATATTGCCGAAGCCCTGAGTCCGGACCATCCGCGCATGCAGGCTGCGAGCGGCAACAATTCGGCGAGTGTCCACGGGACCGAGCGCGCCCGCATGACGCCGTTCGGCCCCGACCAGGTGGTCCACGAATACCAGATCCTGCGCGAGTCGATTGCGGTCGTGGCCAAGGGCAGGGTGGTCCTGGACGACGACCACTGGCGCATCATCGACGCATCGATCAATGCCGCAATGCGCGAGGCAGTGCGCTCGTTCACGCAGATCCATGAAGATCTGCGGCACAAGATGGCGGCCGCGCTGTCGCACGACATGCGCACGCCGTTGTCGGTGGTCGCGCATGGCGCGCAGCTCATGTCGATGACGGCCGACTGGGCACAGGTGAAAAACGTCGCCGCCCGGATTGGCACCAACGCCGACCGGCTCAACGAGATGATGGCCGAGCTGCTCGACGCCCTGACGTTCCAGGGCGCGGCGAAGATCCCGTTGCACCTGTCGCACTTTGACATCCTGGGGCTGACGAGCGAACTGGGCGAGCAATACGGGCACGGCCCGCATGGCACGCAGGTCGTCGTCGACGTGGCCGGCGAGCCGGTCACGGGCCACTGGTGCCGCGCCTCGCTCTGGCGCGCACTGGAAAACCTCGTCAACAACGCGATCAAGTATGGCGACGGCGGCACCGTCAGCATCAGGGCGCACCAGACGCGCGGGCGCATGATGCTGAGCGTTCACAACGAAGGTAACGCGATTCCTGAAGAGCAGCACAACCGGATCTTCGAGTACCTGCGTCGCGAAACGGGGCCGTTCTCGGCCACCGGCTGGGGCATCGGTCTGCCGTTCGTCAAGGCCGTGGGCGAAAGCCACGGCGGCAGCGTGTCGGTCGACAGCTCGCCCGAGCTGGGTACGACGTTCCTGATCGACATCCCCGTCGACTGCCGTCCTTTCGTGGGCGACAGCGCGCAGTGCGCCGCCTCGGCGTGATCACGTCGCAGGGCGCGTTCAGCCGGTAACGGCGACGCCGTCTAGCAGCGCCCGGACGGCGCCGAGGTCGGGCGCATGCGCCCCCGCCCTCCGGCCTGCGGCGCTGCCCGCCGCCACCGCAAACGCCAGGTGCGCGGCCATGCCTGCATCGGGCCACTGCTGCAGCGAATAAATCAGCCCCGCCATCCCCGCATCGTCCGCACCCAGCGTGTCGGCCACGTCCACCATGTCGACGACAGGCGTCTGCGCATGCCACGTCTGCGCGCCGTGATACAGCGACGCACCGCCGGCACCGCGCGTGAGCAGCACCAGCGCTGCCGGATTGCGCGCGCGCAGGCGCCCCAGCGAGCCAAGCGTGTCGTGGCTGCGAAACAGCGCGCGCAGGTCGTCGTCGGCCACCTTGATGACGTCGGCCAGTTCGGTCATGCGGCGCAACGTGGCGTCGTAGGCTGGGCCCATCAGGTTGCGCCAGTGCGGGTCATAACTGATGCGCAGCCCATGTGCTTTCGCCTGTTCGGCCAATGCGATCAGCGCGAGGTCGAGCGGGCCACGCGCCATGCTGGTGCCGCCAAAGTGCAGCCACTTCACCTCGTGCGGCCAAGCCGGCGGCATGATCGTCACATCAAAATGCAGGTTCGCTGCAACGTCGCCGCTGGTGATGTCGTGTGGCGGCGTGGCGGCCCGCTGCAGGTAGCGCAGGTCCAGGCCCGCCGCTTCGCTGGCGCGCCACAGCGCATCGCCGGCCATGGAACGGCTGATGGCGCCGGCGAAACCGCTGGCGACGCCCAGCGCGGCCAATGCCCGCGCCACGTTCCAGGTCGAGCCGCCGGCGTGGCTGCGCCATGTGTCGCCGTCCTGGTACAGCAGGTCGGCCAGCGCCTCGCCCGCGCAGAGGATGGCTGCGGGCCTGGTCATCGCGCCTCTCCGGTGCTGCTTTCGCGGACCACCAGCCGTACCGTGAGTGTCTGTTCGGGGCCGGACGTGGCGGTCTTGTCCAGCAACAGGTTCACGCCCATCCGGCCCAGCAGATCCTTGTCGATATTGATGCTCGAGAGCGGCGGCACCGCGGCCGCGGCGGCGCTGATGTCGTCGAAGCCGACGATCGCGATGTCGTGCGGGACCTTCAGGCCGCGCGCCAGGCAGTGGCGCATGGCCGCCAGCGCGGCGCTGTCGTTGTAGCAGAACAGCGCATCGGGCCGCGGTTCGCGCGCCAGCAGCGTGTCGACCGCCCCATGCAGATTGTCGTGCGTGTCGCCGATGCTGGGCAGCTGGATTTCGAGGTCGGGATCGGCCAGCATGCGCGCCTCGAACAGGGCCTTGCGAAAGCCCCGATAGCGCTCGCTGATGCTGTGATGCGACAGCGGGCCGGTGAGCATGGCAATGCGGCGCCGTCCCAGCGCGAGCAGGTGGCGCGTGGCCAGGTAGCCGCCCTGCGCATGGTCGGGATTGACCGAGCGGTAGCCAGGCAGGCGCATGTCGAGCAGTACCAGGGGCTTGCCGGTGTCGCGCAGCGCGGCCACCAGTTCCGGCTCAAAAAAGCCGGCGCACAGCAACGCGTCCGGCTGGTGCAGGCGCACCAGATCCAGCATCGGCTCGGCCGGACCGACCACGACGAACGAGAGCGCGATGCCGTGCTTGCGGCAGGCATCCTCGGCGCCGTGCAGTACCGGCAGGTAGAACGGGCTGGCCGATTGCGTGTTGTGCTGGCGGTGCAGCAGAAAGGCGACGCGGCGAATCTCGCTCTGGCGCAGATTGCCGACGTCGTACCCCAGCTCGCGCGCCGTGGCGCAGATGCGCGTGCGCGTCTCGTCGGCCAGGCCTTCCTGGTTTTTCAGCGCGCGCGAGACCGTGCCGATCGAGTAGCCGGTGGCGCGGGCGATGTCGCGGATCGTCACGGCCATGGAGAGCGCCAGTCAGTACGCGGTCTGCGTGTACGGGCGCGCGTCTTTCGCCGTGCCCCAGTCCTTGTTCGGCGTGGCCTGCATCGTGAAGACGAGTTCACCGCCGGCCATGATGTCCTGGTGGCGCAGGAAGGTGCGCGCGAGCGGCTTGCCGTTCAGGGTCACGCGCCCGACGTAGCCATTGGTGGCTGACAGATTCTCGGCGCGCACGGTGAAGCGCTTCCCGTTGGGCAGGTTCAGCGTCGCCTTGTCGAGGAACGGGCGCCCGATCACGTACTCATTGCTTCCCGGGGCAACCGGATAAAAGCCCAGCGCCGTGAACGCGAACCAGGCCGACATCTGGCCCAGGTCGTCGTTGCCGGACAGGCCATCGGGCTTGTCGCTGTACTGCGTGGCCATGATATTGGCCAGGCGTTCCTGCGTGCGCCACGGCGCGCCGGCGTAGTTGTACAGGTAGGCGACGTGGTGCGATGGCTCGTTGCCGTGGGCGTAGTGGCCGATCAGGCCCGAGATGTCTTCCATGTGCGCGTACAGGTTTTCGTCGACCTTGGCGTCGAAGACCTCGTCCATCTTGGCCACGAGCTTCGCGTCGCCACCCAGGAAGCCAATCAGGCCCGCATTATCGTGCGGCATGTACCAGGAATACTGCCATGCGCTGCCCTCGGTGTAGTCGCTGCCGAAGTTCGACTGCGCCGGATCGAACGGGGTGCGGAATTCGCCAGTGGATTTACGGGCGCGGATGAAGCCCGTGTCCTTGTCGAACACATTGCGGTAGTTCTGGGCGCGCCGGTAGTAGCGGGCGGCGACATCCTTCTTGCCCATCTTCTCGGCCATGCGCGCGATGGTCCAGTCGTCGTACGCATATTCGACGGTCTTGGAGGCTGCTTCCTTTTCCAGGTCGATCGGCACGTAGCCCAGCTTCATATAGTGTTCCAGCCCGCCGTACGGGCCGTATTCGGCACTGGCGGTCATCGCTGCCAGGGCCTTGTCGGCGTCGAAGCCACGGATGCCCTTCATGTAGGCGTCCGCGATCACGGGCACCGCGTGGTAGCCGATCATGGTCCAGGTTTCCAGGCCGTGGAACTGCCACACCGGCAGCACGCCGTAGGGACTGTGCTGCTGCGAGGCGATCAGCGAGTTGACGAAGTCGGCGCTGCGCTGTTCGGGTGCGACGATCGTGAGCAGCGGGTGCAGCGCGCGGTAGGTATCCCACAGCGAGAACGTCGAGTGGAAACGGAAGTCCTTGGCCTTGTGCACCGCGTTGTCCGGACCGCGGTAGCTGCCGTCGAGGTCCATGAACAGCGAGGGCGCGAGCATCGTGTGGTACAGCGCCGTGTAGAACTGCGTGCGCATCGGTGCCGGCGCCTCGACCTTGACGGCGCCCAGCGCCTCGTCCCAGGCCTTGCCGGCGCGGCGGCGTTCGGCGTCGAAGTCCCAGCCCGGCATCTCGGCCAGGTTGGCAATCGCATTGTCTTCGCTGACGGGCGAGAGCGCGACCTTTACCAGCAGGGTGCCATCGGCCGGCACGCCGAAACTGAAGTCGCCCATCAGCGCCTTGCCCTCGACCAGCGCGCGGTCGCCCGGCGTCTTGCCCGGCTGGGCAAAGCCCTTGTACTCGACGGCTTCTTCGCGATTGAGCAGCTGGCGCGTATCGATCGGGCGCGAGAACCGGATCGCGAAATACAACTGGCGACCTGGCGCCCAGCCGCGCGTTTCGCGCATGCCGGTGACGGTGGTGGCGTCGCGCATGCGCAGCCGCGACCACAGGTTCTTGCCGTCGTAGTTGTAGATGCTGGTGCGCAGGTCGAGCAGCACCTTGGCCGGCTCGCCAGCCTTGAACTTGTAGCGGTGCAGGCCGACACGCTCGCTCGCGGTCAGCTCGACGTCGACGTCATGGTCTTTCAGGCGCACGGCGTAGTAGCCGGGTTCGGCCTGTTCCTGGTCGTGCGAGAAGCGCGAGCGGTAGCCCGAGAATGGTCGCTCGGGGTACCCCGGCTCAAGCTTGGTCTCGCCGCTGTAGGGCATCAGGAGCACGTCGCCCAGGTCCGAGTGGCCGCTGCCCGAGAAGTGCGTGTGCGAGAAGCCGAGGATCGAGCCGTCGCCGTGGTTGTAGCCGGCGGCCCACGGATAACTCTGGCGGAAGTGGCGGTGCTGGGTGTCGGGACTGAGCTGCACCATCCCGAACGGGCGGCTCGCACCCGGGAAGGTGTGGCCGTCGCCGCCAGTCCCGAGGAAGACGTTCACCGCTGCGGCCGGGGAGCCCGGTTCGGCAGCCTGCAACGGCGCCGCACTAAACAGCAGGACTGCGAAGGAAAGGGAAAGCGGTTGGGGCTTGAAACGAGCTGTCATTGGTGTCTCCACACGTGGCGGGAGCGCACAGCCCACCGCCTGTTCTTCATACGCTGCGCCAGAGGCACATCCAGCGTGCGGGCGATGTCATCAACGCGCACGCTCGAGCCTGTGTACAGGTTATAGGTGGAGTCAGGTTTTCCGGCAATCATTACCGGATTTTACTGGGCTGTTTAGCCAGTTTACTAAACAAACTGGCCGGTTAAGGCCGAACGATCTTTGCGACTGCCTCGATTTCAACCAGCGTATCGGGTGACGCGAGCGAAGCGACACCGATGCCGGTCAAGGCAGGGCGGGGCAAGCCCAAGTGCTGCACGAGGATTGGGGCCACGGTCTCGAGGTGCTCGCCAATCTCGCCGCGCACATAGACGCGCAGCTGCAGGATCTGTTCGACCGATGAGCCGGCGGCATCGAGCACCGTGATCAGGTTGCGCGCTGCGCCTTCGGTCTGCGCGGCCAAGGTGGTGTGCCTGACCTGGTAACCCCGGTCCCAGTCGACCTGGCCGGACACGAACACCAGGCCAGTGTCATGGTCGATCGTGGCGTGCGACAGGCCGTGCGGCGCGCCGTCATACAGGGCAGGTGGGTTGATGCGTTCGATGGTCATGGGGCGCTCCTGGGCAGGTGAAGGGAATCGGCCAGCATAGACAGGCCCGTCCCGCGCGGCAATCGGTCGACGCTTGTAGCCGATACAAGTGACGCTAGGCCGCTGCCGCCAGCCGCGCCCTGATGCGCTCCAGCATCCACATCATGAACGGATCGTTCTGCGCAGTCGGGTGAAACGCCGCGACCACGCCATAACCGGGCGGATACTTGGGCAGCGCGATCTCATGGATGCCGTCGCATGGCAGCAGGCGCGCCGGCATGAAGGCCACCATCGCCGATTCCTTCAGGTACTCGAGCGCCATGAAGAACGACGGCGCCGACGCCACCACGCGCCGCTGCAAACCCTGGCGCGCGAACCAGCCGTCGGCCGATCCCGTGAAACTGGCGCCGCTCGGATTGGTGACGATGAAGTCGTGCGTCACCAGGGTGGCCAGCGGCATCGTTCCTGCATCGGCCAGCGCGCGGTCGGCCGTCACGCAGCGGTACTGCTCGAGAAACAGCGGCATCGACACCAGGCCCGGGGCAGCGATACCCTCGGCCGTGAAGATCACGTCGATCTCGCCCTGGTGCAGCTTGCGCGTCAGGGCACTGACTTCGAGGTCGACCACCGCGATCTTCACCTTCGGCGCCGCGTGGCGCAGGTCGCGCAACAGGTCGGCCACGATCACCTTCTGCGTGTAGTCGGTGCCGGAGACCACCAGCGTGCGCTCGACGTCTTCCGGCCGCACAGTCGATGGCAGCGGAATCGCATGCAGGCCCGCCAGCACCTGCGCGATATGCGGCGCGATCAGCCTGGCGTACGGCGTGGCCGCCATGCCCTGGCCAGTACGCACGAACAGCGGGTCGCCCAGGATGGTGCGGATTTTCTTCAGTTGCAGGCTGACCGCCTGCTGCGACACGTCCAGGTGCTCGGCCACCGCCGAGATGGTGGGAAAGCGCGCGAGCGCGTCGAGCGTACGCAGGTGGGAGATATCGAGTTGGTCGATCATGCGCCAATATAACGAAAAGCTGGGGTCAGGTCTGAAAAGCTGGGGTCAGGTCTGACATTCGGACACGATCTCGACAGTCAAGTAGTCGGAACTAGCTAGAGCCGGGCCATGAAATCCTGGGCAAGACACCATTAGAAGTGGCTAAAGCTGAGGTCGTGTCTGAATGTCAGACCTGACCCCGGCTGTGTAAGCTTGAAACTCATCAATGAACATGATCAGGATGGCAACCGTAGCACGCATGGCGCAAGGTGACAGGGCAGGGAAGTTGCAAGCTTGTCATCATGAAAACCGCCTGTCTACCCATCCTTGCTCTGTCGTTGTGCTGCAGCCCCGCCAACGCCGGCCCTGCCGAACACGAGGAATTCGACGCCACGCTGCATGCGCCATTTCATGCTGGTCCGCTGGCTGCACGCACGTTCACGCTGACGTTCGCGTATCCCAGTCTGGCGCAACCGGCCGATGTCCACTGGCGCGTCGACCTGCGCGCACCGGGCGGGCAGACCGTGTTGCAGTGGCGCGGCCAGGTGACGATGACCGGTGACGAGATCACGGTGACAGTGCCCTGGTCAGGCCGCCTGGGCAAGCAGCCGGCGCCGGACGGCATCTATCGCGTGCGCCTGCACGCGCTGGTACAACGCGCGGAACAGGATGCGATCGATCAGGAATGGGAAATCGCAGTCGGCACACCGCGCGTACTGGCCACGCCCGCCTTTGCACCGCTGCCCGGCGCCTTCATGCCGGGGGCAGTGCAGGCCCCCGGCGCGCTGCCCTATACCGTCTGGCTGGGCAACCTTCACAGCCAGACCAACCACAGCGACGGCGGCGCCGATGTCGCCAGCTGCCGGAGCGCCCAGCGGCCGCAGTCGGCGCCATACGGGCCGGCCGCTGCCTTTGCCTATGCCCGTGACCGTGGCCTGGACATCCTCGTCGCCTCGGAACACAACCACATGTTCGACGGCTCGTCAGGCAGCGCACCCGATGCCGACCCGGCTGCCGCCCGTGCCCTGTACCGCGCGGGCCTGGCCGCCGCCAGCATGTTCTCGGCGCAGCATCCGGGCTTCCTGGCGCTGTACGGTCTCGAGTGGGGCGTCATCGAGAAGGGCGGCCATATCAATATCTTCAACAGTGACGAGTTGCTGGGCTGGGAAACGAACGCCAATGGGGCGCCATTCGCCGACACGATCACGCCGCGCAGCGATTACGCGGCGCTGTACACGCTGATGCGCCAGCGCGGCTGGGTGGGCCAGTTCAACCATCCGGCGCCAGCGGGCCAGTTCCAGGTGGGCGGCGTGCCGCTCGCCTACACCGAGGATGGCGGCGCCGCGATGGTGCTGTGCGAAGTGATGAACACCAGCGCGTTTTCGAACAACGTGACCGAGACCGAAACCCGCCGCAGCAATTTCGAAGGGGCCTGCAACCGCTTGCTCGAAGCCGGCTACCGGCTGGCCTTCAGCACCAACCAGGACAACCACTGCGCCAACTGGGGCGCGTCGTATGGCAACCGCACCGGGGTGCTGCTGCCAACGGGCGTCGCGCTGAACCGCGCCAGTCTGGTCGACGCGTTCAGGGCGCGCCGCGTGTTCGCGACAATGGACAAGGCGTCCCAGCTGGTGTTGACGGCCAACGGCCACGTGATGGGCGCGCAGTTCACCAACCGCGGGCCACTCACCTTGATCGCGAATTTCGCCAGCGCCGCTGGCCGGCAGGTGGCGGCGCTGGCGATCATGGAGGGCGTCCCGGGCCGCAACGGCGAGGTCACGCGCCTGTCGCAGCAGGCCGAGACCACGTTTACGCCGGCCCCGGGAGCGCACTTCTATTATGCGAAGGTCACGCAGGACGACGGCAATGTGCTGTGGTCCGCGCCGGTGTGGATCATGCAGGCAGCGTTGGCGTATTGACAGTGGATCGGCGTGGCCTGCCAGCGCTTTCGCCGGGCTGACGCCCATGCTATTCTGCTCCCGCCTTCAGCCCGGCCGGGCTGTCATTTTCCGCGAGAGACCATGAACAAAAGCACCCTGCTGCGCGCCACCACCGCAGCCTTCCTGGGCGCGTGGAGCGCTTACGCGTTCGCGCTCGATCCCCTCAGCTACGCCAAATACGACCAGGTCAAGACCACGGCCCTGCATCTGGACCTGAAGGCCGACTTCGCGAAGAAAAGCCTGGGCGGCTACGCCGAGCTGACGCTGAACTGGATCGACAAGAAAGCGACCACGCTCGACCTGGACACGCGCGAGCTGACGATCTCGAAGATCGAAGCGCAGGACGCGAAGGGCGCCTGGCGCAAGGCTGACTACACGCTCGGCAAGTTCGATGAAGAGAAGGGCCAGCCCCTGCAGATCAAGCTGCCGGCGCGGCAGACGAAAGTGCGTATCCATTACCGCACCGCGCCGACGGCCACCGCACTGCAATGGCTGCAGCCGGTGCAGACGATGTCGGGCAAGTACCCGTTCATGTTCAGCCAGTCGCAGGCGATCAATGCCCGCTCGTGGGTGCCGATCCAGGACACGCCGGCCGTGCGCTTTACCTACACCGCGCGCATCGAGGCGCCGGAAGGCCTGCGCGTGGTGATGAGCGCCGATAACGACATGAAGGCAACCGGCAAGGGCGGCTGGAAATTCACGATGCCGCAGCCGATTCCGTCGTACCTGCTGGCGATCGGCATCGGCGAGCTCGAAGCGCGCACGCTGGGCGGCCGCACCGGCGTGTACGCCGAGCCGCAACGCATCAAGGCGGCCGAGTACGAGCTGGCCGACACCGAGAAGATGGTCGCCGCAGCCGAGAAGCTGTACGGCCCGTATCGCTGGGGGCGTTACGACATGCTGGTGCTGCCGCCATCGTTCCCGATCGGCGGCATGGAAAATCCGCGCCTGACCTTTTTGACCCCGACCATGATCGCGGGCGACCGCAGCCTGGTCGACCTGGTGGCGCACGAACTGGCGCACAGCTGGTCGGGCAACCTGGTGACCAACGCAACCTGGAAGCACTGGTGGCTCAACGAAGGTTTCACCACCTACGTCACCACCCGCATTCTGGAAGAAATCTACGGCAAGGAAGTCGCGCTGATGAACCTGCAGCTCGAGCAGGAAGAAGCGCTCGAAATGCTCAAGGAGCTGCCGCCAGCGAAGCAGGCGCTGGTCTCGCGCCAGGCTGACACCAACGCGGCCGACTACCCGGACACCTCGCTGGCCTATCCGAAAGGCGCCTGGTTCCTGCACACACTCGAGCAGCGTGCGGGCCGCGCCGCGTTCGATCAATTCCTGCGCGGCTGGTTCGACCAGCATGCGTTCCAGAGCGTGACCAACGAGCAGTTCATCGCCTACCTGCGCGCGCAGCTGCTGGCGAAGAACCCCAAGATCATGAGCGACGCGGAGCTCGACGAATGGATCCACGGCCCGGGCATCCCGGCCAGCGGACAGCGCGCCGTGTCGCAGCGCCTGGCCAAACTGAATGCCGCGATCGACGGCTGGACGAAGGGCGCGGTATCGACCGCGCAGTTGAACGCCAAAAACTGGAACGCCGTCGAGTGGATGAAATTCCTGAACGATATCGACAAGAAGGCCGACGCCGCCAGGCTGGCGGAACTCGACCGCGCCTATGGCCTGGCCAAGTCGACCAACAATGAAGTGGCGTTTCGCTTTTACCGCGCGGCGGTGCACGCCGGCTACCGCGACGTGCGCCCGGACATGGAAGCATTCCTGATGAGCGTGGGCCGCCAGAAGTTCGTGGTGCCGCTGTACGCCGCACTGCGCGAAAAGGCCGAGGACCGCACTTGGGCCGAAGGCGTCTACAAGAAGGCGCGCGAGCGTTATCACCCCGAGACGCAATCGAGCGTCGACAAAGCGATGGGCAAGCCATGATGACGCGCTCTTCCAGCGGACTGTTGAAACACATCGCCGGCGCGGTGCTGATTGCGTTCTGCGGCGCCGGCCTGGCCGTCGCGCAGACGCCTGTAGCACCCACTACAGCGGCGGTCCCCGCCTACAACCTGGACGCCGATGTGCAGCGCGTCCTGAAAACCTTCGACGTGCCGGGCATCGCCATCGCCGTGGTCAAGGACGGCAAGGTGGTCGTCACGCAGGGCTTCGGCGTGCGCAAGCTGGGCGACCCGACACCGGTCGACGGCAAGACGCTGTTCGAGATCGCGTCGAACTCCAAGGCTTTCACTGCCGCCGGCCTGGCGATGCTGGTCGACCAGGGCAAGTTGAACTGGGACGACCCGGTCATCAAGCACCTGCCGGACTTTCGCATGTACGACAGCTACGTGACGGCCGAGATGACGGTGCGCGACCTGCTCACGCACCGCAGCGGCCTGGGTCTGGGCGCCGGTGACCTGATGTGGTGGCCGACCACCACCTTCACCAGCGACGAAATCATCCACAACCTTCGCTACATCAAGCCGGCAACGAGCTTTCGCAACAGCTACGCCTACGACAACTTGCTCTACATCGTGGCCGGCAAGATCATCGCGCAAAAGTCCGGCAAGGACTGGGGCACGACGATGCGCGAATGGATCCTCGATCCGGTCGGCATGACCGCCACCACCACCAGCCTGGCCGCGCACACGGCCGGCATGAACGTGTCGGCGCCGCACAGCAAGATCAATGGCAAGGCGGCGGTCGTCAAGCCGATGCCGGTGGCGAACGCCGTCGGCGCGGTGGGCATCAACACCAATGCCGAAGACATCGCGCGCTGGATGAACGTGCTGCTCGATAACGGCCGCCTGCCGACGGAGGCGGGCGGCAAGGAAGTGCGCCTGTGGTCCGACAAGCAGGCCCGCGAGATGTGGACGGCGCAAACGCCGATGACGGTCAGCCAGCCCAAGCCGTCGCTCGCGGCGACCAGGCCCAACTTCATGGCCTACGGCCTGGGCTTCCAGCTGCGCGACTACCAGGGCAAGCTGGTGGCGATGCACGGCGGCGCGCTGCAGGGCTTTTATTCGCGCGTGCTGCTGGTGCCGGAAGCGAAGCTGGGGATTGCGATCTTCACCAACGCCGAAAGCGGCCCGTCGCTCAATGCGCTGCAATACCGGCTGCTCGACGGCTATCTGGGCGTGGCGCCGACCGACTGGATCGGCCGCATCGCCGACATCGCGAACGAGGCCAGCGCCAAGGAAGCGGCCCGCATAAAAGGCGAAGGCTCTACCCGTGCGAAAGCGTCGAAACCGTCGCTGGCGCTGGCTGGCTACGAAGGCGAGTACGAAGACGCCTGGTACGGCAAGGCGACGATCAAACGCGCCGGCAGCAAGCTGGTGATGTCGTTCGCGCGCACGCCGGATCTGACGGGTGAAATGGAACACTTCCAGCACGACACCTTCATCGTGCGCTGGAAGGAGCGCAACTTCAACGCGGATGCGTATGCGACGTTCTCGCTGGAGCCGGATGGTTCGATCGAGCGCCTGCGCATGAAGCCCGTATCGACCGAGACGGACTTCAGCTACGACTTCCAGGACCTGCTCTTCACGCCCGTGAAGAAGGCGAAGTAAACGAATGACGCCCGCATGCAGGTGCGGGCGTCGTCATGGTGGCGGCAGTGCGGGTTACCGCTTCTGCCACACCTTCATCATGTCGTCCGAGCCCTGCGAGCGCACCCCGTTGTCCGACAGGATTTCCTCGGTCGCATCCAGCGTCGCCTGGCGCGGCAGAATCATCGTCTCGCCATAGCGCTGATCGAACTTCAGCACCACCTGCTCGTCCTTCAGGTCGCGCAGCAGTGCCACCAGATGCGCCAGGCTGCGTACCGGCTTGCCATTGACCGATTCCACGACCGATCCGAAGCGGTTGCTGTAGCCGCTCACCAGCTTGTGCGGGAAGAACGGCGCGCTGATCACGACCAGTTCTTCGCGCTCGGGTGTCGGTGAATCGCCGCGTTGCGTCACAAGAGGACTGGCGTTGAACGCATACGCATTCATCCCCGGCGCGCTGCCGCTGACAAAGGCCATGAATTCGCTGGTGGCGCGCGAGAACGCCACCGGGCCATAGATGAAGTACGACGGATAGCCGCCGTCCAGGTCCGGGATCAGGAGCGGGCGCGCGCCGGTGGCCGGTACCTCGACCTTCATTGGTTTGCCGCCCCGGATGATCGACATCGGCACCTTGCCGTTCTTCGCCACCTGCTGGATGCGGTACTGGAAGCGCACGCGCAGGCTCGAGCCCAGCTTGACCATCGCCTGGTTGTCGATCGCATGCTCGCCGATGTGGGTGATCACGTCCCACTCCTTCAGCGGCCAGGCGGCGTCGGTGCGGTACGGCCGGTGCACCACCGCGCCCTCGACCGATTTGTCGAGCTTGAGGTACTGGCGCAGCGCCGGGCTTTCCAGCGTCTGCACGCTGTCGTGCAGCAGCGGCTTGCCGTCGTAGACCCCATCGGCCACGTCGCGCAGGAACAGTTCGATTTCTTCGTTCGGGATCACGTAGCCGATGCTCTGCGCATTGGTCACGTTGGCGAACGCCAGGCCGATCATGCGCTCGCCGGCGATCACCGGCCCGCCGCTGTTGCCCGGGTTGATCGGCGCGTCGATCTGGATGCGCAGGCCCGAGCTGAAAGCGCCGTAGTTGACGAATTCCACGCGCGAGATGATGCCGGTGGTGGTCGACAGCGAATTGCCGCCGACCGGGTAGCCGTAGGCGAACACCTGCTGGCGCACGTCCGGCAGCACGGCTGCGCGTGGCACCGGCGGGCGCTTGTCGAAGAAGCTGGGATCATCGAGCTCCAGCACCGCTAGATCGAGCCCGCGAGCCAGCGCGATGACCTTCGCCGACACCTTGTCTCCCGACTGGCTGGCCTGCACCTCGACCTGGCTGGCGTAACCCACCACGTGGGCGTTGGTCAGGATGCGCTTGCCCTCGATGATGACGCCGGAGCCTGTAATGGCCGCTGGTGCCGACTTGGTCCAGGGCTTGTACGGGTCGGGCCGGCGCACGGTGGCAAAAATCTTGACGACCGAGTTTTCGACGGCAGGCAGGGCGGGGGCGGGCGTGGTGGTGCGCGATGCGGCAGGGACAGCGGGGGTGGGAACCGCGGTGGCAGCGGCCGGCTGGGCCTCGGGCGGCGTGGTTTCCTGGGCATGGAGCGCGCCGGAGACGGCCAGCGCGAGAACGGCGAATCGCAAAGTCTTCATGGTTTCCTTCGGTTGCGCGAGGGGGATATCAACCGGAAGAATATACACGTGCGCCGCAAAAGAAAATACGTGGGAAGGCTTCGGCCTTCCCACGTCATGCAGGCTGCTTACTTCTTGACGAACTTGAGCGTCATGCGATCGCTCTCGCCGATCGCCATGTACTTCTCGCGGTCCTTGTCCTTGTTGGCCAGCACCGGCGGCAGCGTCCACACGCCTTTTTCATGGTCCGCCTTGTCCTTCGGATTGGCGTTCACTTCGGATTTGGCGGCCAGCTTGAAGCCGGCCAGGTCGGCCATGCGGATCACATACGCTTCGTGCATGTAGCCGCTCGATGCCTTCGCATCCTGCGTCATCTTGACCGGCAGGCGGTGCTCGACCACGCCCAGCACGCCATTCGGCTTGAGGACCTTGTGGACTTCTTTGAGCGTGGTGACCACGGCTTCGTCGCCCGCGCCCAGCCAGTTGTGCAGGTTACGGAAGGTGACGACCATGTCGGCGCTGTTCGGCGCACCCAGCTCGAAGCGGGTCGGCGGTTCGAACACCACCGGCATCACCTTGTCGTAGACCTTGGCGTCGGCAGCGAGCTTGTCGCGATAGGCCTTGCCGCCGCGGGATTCCGGCGAACCGCCAGCGCCAATCAGCTTGCCGTTCTCGCGCAGGTAGGGCGCCAGGATCTCGGTGTACCAGCCGCCGCCCGGCGAGAGTTCGATGACCGTCATGGTCGGCTTGATGCCGAAGAAGGTCAGGGTTTCGTAAGGGTGGCGGAATGCATCGCGGGCCTTGTTGGCGGCAGCGCGGTGCTCGCCGGCGATGGCGGATTTCAGGGCGTCGTCCGCGTGTGCGGCGCCGGCGATGCCGGTTGCCAGCATTGCGGCCAGGATCAGTCGTTTCATTGTGCGAGGTCTCCATGATGGTTGACGACGGGCGGTGCGCCGTCGTCGCTGCGCTGATGATCCGGGAGGCACGGCGCACAGTCAAGCGTTCGTCACATATGCATGTGTGGCGGGCGTTCCGGCCCGTATTGACGGGATGAAGGGAGAAAAGAAGCTGCGCAAGGTACGTACAAATTTGTGCATTGTGGTGGCACAACATTTGCCTATTCAAAGTCTTAAGTTGCTGCTAAGGTTGCGCGGTTTGTCACGTTTTCATCTGTCATAAAACCAAAGCATAAGAGCTGTAATTACAAGAGCGGCCCGAGCTGTTCGCGGAACCGCTGCCCGGACGAAGGTTATTCAGGAGATCTCATGGAACGCCGTACCTTTCTTAATCTCAGCAGCGGGGCAGCCGCCTCGATGCTGCTGCCTTTCGGACGCGCCATCGCTGCCGAAGAGCTCACCAGCAGCATGCCAGTGGCCGCCAAGAAGGCGCTGGCCGATGTCGCGCTCAACGCCGCCACCAAGGCCGGCGCCAGCTACGCCGACGTGCGCATCGGTCGCTACCTCAACCAGTTCATCACCACGCGCGAGCTGAACGTCGAAAACGTGGCCAACACCGAGTCGGCCGGCGTGGGCGTGCGCGTGATCGTGAATGGCGCCTACGGCTTTGCCGCGACGTCCGACATGTCGACCGATGGCATCGCGAATGCGGCGCGCCAGGCCGTGGCAATCGCCAAGGCAAACGCCAAGCTGCAGACCGAACCGGTGCGCCTCGCACCAGTCAAGGGCGTGGGCGACGTGTCATGGAGCACCCCGATCAAGAAAGACTGGCGCACCGTGCCGATCGCCGAGAAGACCGACATGCTGATCGCCGCGAACAAGGCCGGCATGGAAGGCGGCGCGAACTTCATGCAGTCGATGCTGTTCCAGGTGAACCAGCAAAAGTATTTTGCCTCGACCGACGGCTCGTACATCGACCAGGACGTGCATCGCCTGTGGGCGCCGTTCTCGGCCACCGCGGTCGACAAGGCCAGCGGCAAGTTCCGCTCGCGCGCCGGCCTCAGCTCCCCGGTGGGCAAGGGGTACGAGTACTTCGACGCGCGGCCCGAGCACAAGATCAAGGCCGCCGGCGGCATCGCCACGCTGTACACCGAATCGTATGACATTATCGAAGACGCCCGCGCCGCCGGCCGCGACGCCAAGCGCAAGCTGACCGCCAAGTCGGTCCAGCCGGGCAAGTACGACCTGATGCTGGCGCCCGAACACCTGTGGCTGACCATCCACGAGAACGTCGGCCACCCGACGGAGCTCGATCGCGTGCTGGGCTTCGAAGCCAACTACGCCGGCACCAGCTTTGCCACGCTCGAGAAGCTGCAATCGAAGACCTTCAAGTATGGCTCGCCAATCGTCAACATCTTCGCCGACAAGACCACGCCAGGCTCGCTGGGCGCCATCGGCTTCGACGACGAGGGTGTGAAATCCAAGCGTTGGGACATCATCAAGGACGGCATCCTGGTCAACTTCCAGGCCACGCGCGACCAGGCCCACATCATCGGCGAAAAAGAATCGCATGGCTGCTCGTATGCGGACGGCTGGAACACGGTCCAGTTCCAGCGCATGCCGAACGTCTCGCTCGCACCGGGCAAGACCAAGCTGACGCCGGACGAGATGGTCAAGGGCATCAAGAAGGGTATCTACATCGTCGGCGATGGCTCGTTCTCGATCGACCAGCAGCGCTACAACTCGCAGTTTGGCGGCCAGCTGTTCTACGAAATCAAGGACGGCAAGATCGGCCAGATGCTGGAAGACGTGGCCTACCAGTCGAACACGCAGGAATTCTGGGGCGCCTGCAGCGCCATCTGCGATGAACGCGACTGGCGCATGGGCGGTTCGTTCTTCGACGGCAAAGGACAGCCGCCGCAGATCAGCATCGTCTCGCATGGTTCGTCGACCACGCGCTTCAACGGCATCAATGTGATCAACACCGCTCGCAAGATCGGCTAAGCAGGGGCGCACATGAGTATCTTGACCCAGGAACAAACCAAACGCATCACCGACCGCGTGCTGTCGCTGAGCAAAGCCGATGAATGCATCGTCAACATCGAGGGCAACCGCATCGGCAATATCCGCTTTGCGCGCAACGCTGTCTCGACCGCCGGCCTGGCCGACGACACCCGCATCCAGGTGCAGGTCGCCTTCGGTAAAAAGCAGGGCACCGCGACCATCAACGAATTCGACGACAAGTCGATCGAGCGCGCGGTGCGCCGCGCCGAGGACCTGGCGCGCCTGGCGCCTGACAATCCGGAATTCATTCCGGCCATCGCCAAGACCGCCTACAAGCCATCGGACACGTTCGTGCAGAAGACCGCCGACATCGATCCGGAATACCGCGCGCAGGCTGCGGCTTATGCGATCGAAGGCTGCCGCAAGCGCGGCCTGGTGTCGGCCGGCTTCTTCACCGACCGCACCAGCTTTGAAACCATCGCCAACTCGAATGGCCTGTTCGGCCACCAGGTGGTAACGTCGCTGGACTTCACGCTGACCGTGCGCACCGAAGACGGCCGCGGTTCGGGCTGGGTCAAGCGCTCGGCGCGCGACGTCGCCAAATTCGATCCGCGCGAAGCGGCCGAAATCGCGATCGAGAAAGCATTGCGCTCGGTCGACGCCAAGGCACTGGAACCGGGTCGCTATACGGTCATCATGGAACCGGCTGCCACGTCCGACCTGCTCAGCTTCATGCTGGGTGGTTTCGATGCGCGCCGCGCCGATGAGGGCCGCAGCTTCCTGTCGAAAGCCGGCGGCAAGAATCGCCTGGGCGACAAGCTGTTCGACCAGCAGGTCAACATCTGGTCCGACCCGTGGGACAAGGATGTCGCGGTGCTGCCGTGGGACGACAACATGCTGCCGCGCGAGCGCGTGGAGCTGGTCAAGGATGGCAAGATCAATGCACTGGACTACTCGCGCTTCTGGGCGCAGCAGAAGAACCAGCGCGCGGTGGGCGCGGCCGGCAACATCATCATGGCCGGCACCAACAAGACCACCGAGGAGCTGATCGCGAATACCAAGAAGGGTGTGCTGGTCACGCGCACCTGGTATATCCGCATGGTCGATCCGCAATCGGTGCTGCTCACGGGCCTGACGCGCGATGGCACGTTCTACGTTGAAAACGGCAAGATCAAACACCCGATCAAGAACTTCCGTTTCAACGAAAGCCCGGTGTCGATGCTGAACAATATCGAGGAAATCGGCAAGCCGGTGGTCATCGGCGCCGATGAAGCACGCTACTCGATGCTGATCCCGTCGATGAAGATCCGCGACTTCAACTTCACGTCGCTGTCGGACGCGGTTTAAGCCCCATCGCTGCAACACCGTCATTCCCGCCAGCGCGGGAATGACGCGCAACCGCAAACGGATAACACACATGGAACGTCGACAATTCCTGCATATCGGCGCCGGCACGGCTGGCGCGCTGTTCATTCCGGTGTTCGGCAACGCGATCGCGGCCGAAGACCTGCTCAACCCGATGGCGGCAAGCGCCAAGAAAGCCCTGGCCGACACCGCGATGAACGCGGCGACGCAAGCCGGTGCGTCGTACTGCGACGTGCGCATTGGCCGCTACCTGAACCAGTTCGTCATCACGCGTGACCTGAACGTCGAAAGCATCAACAACACCGAATCGAGCGGCGTCGGCGTGCGCGTGATCGCCGGCGGCGCCTACGGCTTCGCCTCGACCAACGACATGACGACCGATGGCGTGGCCGGCGCCGCGCGCCAGGCCGTGGCGATTGCCAAGGCCAACGCCAGGCTGCAGACCGAGCCGGTGCGCCTGGCGCCCGTCAAGGGCGTGGGCGAAGTGGCTTGGGCCACGCCGCTCAAGAAGGACTGGCGCACGATTCCGGTCAAGGAAAAGGCCGACATGCTGATCGCCGCCAACAAGGCGGGGCTGGATGCGGGCGCGAACTTCATGACCGCGTCGCTCTTCCAGATCAACCAGCAAAAGTATTTTGCCTCGACCGACGGCTCGTACATCGATCAGGACATCCACCGTCTGTGGGCGCCGATCAATGCCACCGCCGTCGACAAGAAGAGCGGCAAGTTCCGCTCGCGCGGTGGCCTGGGCGCCCCGGCGTCGATGGGTTATGAATACTTCGACGCGCGCCCCGAGAACAAGGTGCGCGCCGCCGGCGGCGTCACGAGCCTGTACAAGAACGCCTACGACATCATCGAAGACGCCCGCATGGCCGGCAAGCAGGCGCGCGAAAAGCTGTCGGCCAAGTCGGTCGAACCGGGCAAGTACGACCTGGTGCTCAGCCCCGAACACCTGTTCCTGACGATCCACGAAAACGTCGGCCACCCGACGGAACTGGACCGCGTGCTCGGTTACGAAGCCAACTACGCGGGCACCAGCTTCGCGGGCCTCGACAAGTGGGAAACCAAAAAATTCAAGTACGGTGCGGAGCGCGTCAATTTTGTGGCGGACCGCACCACGCCAGGCTCGCTGGGTCTGATCGGCTTTGATGACGAAGGCGTCGCGGCCAAGAAGTGGGACATCATCCGCAACGGCGTGCTGGTGAATTACCAGGCCACGCGCGACCAGGCCCACATCATCGGCGAGAAGGAATCGCATGGCTGCTCGTATGCCGACAGCTGGAGCACGGTGCAATTCCAGCGCATGCCGAACGTCTCGCTCGAGCCGGGCAAGAGTCGGCTCACCCCGGATGAGATGGTGGCCGACGTCAAGAAGGGCATCTACATCCTGGGCCGCGGTTCGTACTCGATCGACCAGCAGCGCTACAACTTCCAGTTTGGCGGCACGCTGTATTACGAAATCAAGAACGGCAAGATCACGAACCCGCTGGAAGACGTGGCCTACCAGGCCAACACGCAGGAATTCTGGAATGCCTGTACCGCGATCTGCGACGAGCGCGATTGGCGCATGGGCGGGTCCTTCTTCGATGGCAAGGGCCAGCCAAGCCAGGTGAGCGCCGTGTCGCACGGGTCGAGCACCACGCGCTTCAACGGCATCAATGTCATCAACACCGCACGCAAGATCGGCTGAGGAAACCAAGATGAAAGCGCTCAATCAGGACCAAGCAAAACGCATCACCGACCGCGTGCTCGCCATGTCGAAAGCCGACGAGTGCACCGTGTCGATCGAAGGCAGCCGTGTGGGCAACGTGCGCTTCGCGCGCAACAGCGTCTCGACCGCCGGCCTGACCGAAGACATGCAGCTCGTCGTGCGCGTGGCCTTCGGCAAACGCAGCGGCACCGCGATCGTCAACGAATTCGACGACAAGTCGCTGGAAAAGGCCGTGCGCCGCGCCGAAGAACTGGCGCGCCTGTCGCCGGAAAACCCGGAGTTCATGCCGGCGATTTCCAAGCAGGCCTACCGCGCCACCAGCACCTTCGTGCCGGCCACCGCAGCGATCGATCCGGATTTCCGGGCGTCGGTTGCTGCCACCAGCATCGAGATGGCGCGCGCCAAGAAACTCGTCACGGCGGGCTTCTTCACCGACAGCACGCGCTTTTCGACGATCGCCAATTCGAACGGCGTGTTCGGCCACCAGGACTTCACCGACCTGTCGTTCAGCCTCACCGCGCGTACCGAAGACGGCCGCGGTTCGGGCTGGGTCACCCGCGCCGCCGTCGATGCGGCGCGCTTCGATGCGCGTGAAGCATCCGAGGTCGCCATCGAAAAGGCGCTGCGGTCGGTCGACGCCCGCGCGCTGGAGCCAGGCCGCTACACGGTGATCCTGGAGCCGGCGGCGACGTCGGAAATCCTCGGCAATATGTTCAGCGCGTTCTCGGCCCGCTCGGCCGACGAAGGCCGCAGCTTCCTGGCCAAGAAGGGCGGGGGCAACCGCCTGGGCGACAAGCTGTTCGACAGCCAGGTCAATGTCTGGGCCGATCCGTGGGACAAGGACGTACCGGTTGCGCCATGGGACAACGAATCGCTGCTGCCGCGCGAGCGCACCCAGTTGATCAAGGATGGCCGCATCGCCTCGCTGGACTACTCGCGCTACTGGGCGCAAAAGACCGGCAAGCGCGCCACCGCGGAACACGGCAACATGATCATGGCGGGCGGTACCAAGTCGCTGGAAGAGCTGATCGAAGGCACCAAGAAGGGCATCGTCGTCACGCGCACCTGGTATATCCGCATGGTCGATCCGCAGTCGCTGCTGCTCACGGGCCTGACCCGCGACGGCACGTTCTACGTCGAAAACGGCAAGATCAAGTACCCGCTCAAGAACTTCCGCTTCAACGAGAGCCCGGTCACGATCCTGAATAACATCGATGAACTGGGCAAGCCCCAGATTATCGGTGGCGACGAGGTGCCGTTCCAGATGGTGCTGCCGCCGATGAAGGTGCGTGACTTCAACTTCACGTCGCTGTCGGACGCGGTCTGACGGTCGGGCAAAGACATGGCCAGTTTTGACTTCTACTTCACGCGCCTGATGTACGAATCGGGCAACTGGGATGTGGATGTCCGCATGCCGAGCAACGTGCTGAACTCCCTCGTGGAGTACACCACGTTGCGGGTCGATACGACGGAACGCATGGTGGCCTTGTCCGACCCGAAGATGCTGCAGGCGCCGTTCTGCTACCTGGCTGGCCACAAGCTGGTGCAGTTCACGCCAGCGGAGCGGCGCAACTTCGAACAATACGTGCGTGGCGGCGGCTTTGTTTTTGTCGACGACTGCAACCACGACATCGACGGCCTGTTCGCCAAGTCGTTCGAGGCCGAGATGGCCAAGATCTTCGGGCTGAACGCGCTGAAGAAAATCCCGAACAAGCACCCGCTGTATTCGTGCTTCTTCAAGTTCGAGGATGGTCCGCCCACGACCGGCATGGAGCTCAATGGCTGGGGCGACGATCTGGTGCACGAGTATCTGAAGGCGATCGAGATTGGCGGGCGCGTGCGCGTGCTGTACTCGAACAAGGACTATGGCTGCGAGTGGGATTACGACTTTCGCAACAAGCGTTTTCTGGCGGTGGACAACACCCGCTTTGCAGTAAACATCATTCAATATGCGTTGGGAGCATGACCAGTGGCTGAGAGTAATTCGATAGCGTGGGACGAACAGGAAATCGCTGCACTGACGGCGAAAGTGGGCGAGCTCAAAGCCAGCATGGCGCGCGTGATCATTGGCCAGGAAGACGTCGTCAACCTGCTCGTTACGTGCCTGCTGGCCGGCGGCCACGCACTGGTCGAAGGCGTGCCGGGGCTGGGCAAGACGCTGCTCGTGAAATCCCTGGCGCAGGCGACCGACATGCAGTTCAGGCGCGTGCAGTTCACGCCCGACCTGATGCCGTCGGATATCGTCGGCACCGAGATCCTCGAAGAAGACCAGGCCACGCGCCAGCGCGCGTTCCGCTTCCAGCCTGGCCCGGTGTTTACGCAAGTGCTGCTGGCCGACGAGATCAACCGCGCGCCACCAAAAACGCAGTCGGCGCTGCTCGAAGCGATGCAGGAACGCTCGGTCACCTTCGCCGGCCAGACGCATAAACTGCCACGGCCATTCTTTGTTCTGGCCACGCAGAACCCGATCGAGCAGGCCGGTACGTATCCGCTTCCGGAAGCGCAGCTGGACCGCTTCCTGCTGCGCATCGATGTCGTGTACCCGACCGAAGACGAAGAAGTGCTGATGGTTTCGCGCACGACGCACGCCGGCTTGCAGGACGCCGAGCCGGTGATGGATGTCGCCACGCTGCTGCGCCTGCAACAGCTGGTGCGCGACATCGAGATTGGTGACCATCTGGTGCGCTATGCCACACGCCTGGTACGCGCCACGCGGCCAAGCGAGACGACGGTGGATGCCGTCAAAAAGCACATCGGCTGGGGCGCCGGGCCGCGCGCCGGCCAGGCACTGGTGCTGGCGTCGAAAGCGCGCGCGCTGATGCAGGGCCGGCTGGCCGTGACCCGCGACGACATCGGCGCGATGCTGCTGCCGGTGCTGGCGCACCGCGTGCTGCGCAACTTCGAGGCCGAAGCCGACGGCATCGCCATCGCCGATGTGTTGCAGTCGCTGCAGCGCGAGATCAAGGTAGCGTAATTGGCGATCGCAGAATGTCGTCCGTGAATTCGGCGCTGATCGCGCATACGACCCGGCTTGATCTCGTGATCCGTCACGTGCTGGCCGGGCTCGGGCACGGCATCCACGCGGGCCGCGAGCGCGGTGCCGGCGTCGAGTTTTCCGAGTACCGCTCGTACGTGCCGGGTGACGAGTGGCGCCGCGTCGACTGGAAGCTGGCCGCGCGCGCCGACCGTTATTTTGTGCGCGAGGCGGAGCGCGATAGCCACGTGGCCGTCTGGCTGATCCTCGACGCCAGCGCATCGATGGCCGAACCAAGCCGCAGCATTGAGGGCATCGACAAACTGACCTGCGCGCGCACGCTGCTCGCCTGTGTGGCCGCCATCGCGCAGCGCCAGGGCGATGCGTTCGGGCTGGTGATCCTGAGCGACGGCAAGGTGACGTTCACGCCCGCCAATCGCGGCCCGCGCCATCTGCAGCGCGTGCTGGCGCAACTGCAGCGCGCCATACCCGCCGGCCAGTTGCCGGACGCCGAAACGCTCAAGGCCAGCCTGCACTTTGCCCTCTCGCCCAGCGCCATCTACGCAGCGAGCGACTTGCTCGACTGGCCGTCGCCGCTGTCGCTGGCATTAACCCGGCTGCGCCAGATGCGCCACGACGTACGCGTGCTGTGCCTGCAGACGCAGGCCGAAATTGATGCCAGCTTCCCTGACACGCAGGCGTACCGCGACCCCGAGCATGACGAAGGGGTGTTCCGCTTCGGCGCCGACCTGAAAGAAGGCTACCGCCGCAACCGCATGGAACACTTCGATCGGGTGATGGCCCAGTGCCGCAGGAATGACATGCCGTTGACGCTGGCCGCCATCGAGCAGGCGCCGGGCGACGTGCTGCGGCGCTGGCTGCGCCGGCCATCGAGGTAATCGCCCATGAATGCACTCTGGTGGTTTGCGCTTCCCGTGTTGCTGCTGCCGGTCTGGTGGCACCGGCGCAAGCGCGTGCAGAACCAGGCCGCACTGATGGCCACTGCGCGTTTCTTGCCGCGCACCGAGCCGAAACAGACGCGCGTGTGGCGCTGGAGCGATCCGCTGCTGCTGTTGGTGCGCTGCTTGTTACTCGCGGTGCTCATCGCTTGGCTGGCTGACCCGGTCTACCCGTGGCGCGGCGACACGGTGGTCGTGACCGCGGGCGCTGATAAGGTCTGGGTCGAGCGCGAAGCCGCGCAGGCTGGTCTGGCACAAGCCGAGCGCGTGACGCTACCGGCGGCGCAGGCATTGCCCTGGTTGCACACGCATGAACGCGAATGGACTGGCGACGCGCGCCTGCTGGTGCTGGGTGACGTGCCGATGCCGGCCTCGAAGCCGGTGTTTGGCCGCGCTGTGACGGTGCGTACGCAGCCGACCGTGCCGGCCAACGTCGAGCGGCACGTGGTTATTGCCAGCGAGCGCCCACAAGCCTGGCGCCGCCTGTTCGCGGCGCAGGATGGTGTCGAGAAGATCGTCGTGGATGATGCGCCGGGCGCCAGGACGGACCTGATCATCTGGGACCGCGCCGAGGCGCCGCCTGCCACGCTGCGTGCCTCGCTGTGGTGGGTGACCAACCCGGCGGCGTTCCCCGAGCTGGCCAAGGCGCGCACGCTGAACGGTTTGCAGTACGCCGACAGCGCGCGTGGCCGCCTGTGGCACCACCCCGCATGGCCGCCGCAGGATGTCGACGCCGCGCGCGGGCTGCTCGACACCTGGCAGCAGCTGCACATCGGGCCGCGTCCCTACACCTTGCCGTCGCAAACGTTCGCCGCCTCGAAAGGCGCCAACGCACCGGCGCCGAGCGGCGCACTGCGCGACATCCTGCTGGCCATCCTGGTCGGCTTGTTCGTCCTTGAAAGGAGTCTCGCGCATGCACGGAGGCGTTGAGATCACCAAACGAGTATGGCGCGCAGCCCAGCTGCGCCGCATGCCGCTCTGGATCGGCGGGGCCTTGCCCTGGCTGGTCATTCCTTCGGGTCCGGGTTTGCTGGCCTGGGCCGGCTGGTGCGCGCTGGACTGGGTCAAGCTGCGCCGCCGCGTGGCGTACGAATGGCCGGCGTGGCTCGATGGCGCGGTGCCCGAGATGGAAGACAGCGCGGCCCTGCTCGACGCGGCCGACACGCCGATCGCGCGCCTGCAGCAGCAGCGCCTGTTCGCGCGGCTCGATGCGGCCGTCTCGCGCCAGCAGCTGCGCCAGATCGCGCGCCAGCATGTATCGAGCGGTCTGCCGATTCTGCTGGTCAGCGCGGTGCTTGCGGGGATGGTGTGGTACGCGACCACGCGGCCGGTGCAGGAGGGCGCAGTCTCGCCGCCGAGCCCCGTCAGCAGCGCGACCGCCGCCACGCTGGCCGGCCTGACGCTCAAGCTCGCGCCGCCGGCCTACACGGGCGTGGCGGCATCCACGTCGGCGCCGCGCGATCTGCAGGTGCCGGAGCAGACGGTCGTGACGTGGTGCCTGACCGGTGGCACGGGCGGCAACAATAAAATCGAGCTGGGTAACGGTGAAACACTCGAACCCGGTGAACAGTGCGCGCGCTGGACGGCGACCGAATCGGTCGTCTGGCGCTGGCGCGGCGCGCGCCACACGCTGCGCGTGATTCCCGATGCGCCGCCCGAGATCACGATCAGCGCCCCGGCGCAGATGATCCAGGACCTGCGCGACAACGCGACCGGCACCACGATGACGGTCCAGGTCAAGGACGACTACCGGATCACCCGTGCGACGCTGCACATGACGCTTGCGCAGGGCAGCGGCGAGAACGTGCGCTTTACGGACCGCGAGATGCCGCTGCCGGCGTCGAGCAATCCGAAGTTGCGCAACTGGTCCAGGACATGGGCCCTGAGCGAGCTGGCGATGGAGCCGGGCGACGAGCTGTATTTTTTCGTCCGCGCGACCGACAACGCGGGCCGCGCGCAGACCGTGCAGTCGCCGACGTACACCGTGCGGCGTCCGGCGCCGGAACAGGAGGCCGAAGAAGAGAGCGCGGCGATGCCGTCGCTCGTGAAGCCGGCGTCGCTGCGCAGCCAGCGCCAGATCATCATCGACACCGAACAGCTGATCGCCGACATGCGCAGCACGAAGCTGGCAGCCGCCGACGTGCGTGACCGCAGCGAGCGGATCGGCGACGACCAGGCGCAGCTGCGCCGCCGTTATGGCCAGTTCCTGGGCGAAGAGTCGACGCTGTTCGGCGAGGAAGCGGCCAAGGCACCACGCGCCGCCGAGAAGCCTGACGAAGAAGAAGGCCACGAGGGCCACGATCATGCACCCGGTGGCCATGACCACGATCACGACGAGCCGAATCAGCGCAAGGGCGGCATCGTCAATGAGACGCAGCAGATCCTGGCAACCTACGGCCACGCGCACGACGAAGCCGAGAACGCGACGATGTACGACGAAGGCACCAAGAAGGTGCTGCGGCGTGCGCTGGTCGCGATGTGGGAAGCCGAAAAATCGCTGCGCGCGATCACGCCGAAAAGCGCGCTGGCCCCCGAACACAAAGCTCTGGAAGCGATCAAGGAATTGCAGCAGGCCGAGCGCATCTACCTGCACAAGACCGCCTTCACGCCGCCACCGATCAAGGAAGAAAAGCGCATGACGGGCGAGATGGACGGCGCCGCGAGCTACCGCCGCACGCAGGCGGAGCAGGCTGCGGCGCTGCCGGAAGAACTGCGCGAGCTGGTGCAGGCCTTATCGGGTGAGGCCGCGCTGCCGGCGCTGTGGATGCGCACCGCGAACGACTGGGTGCGCACGCGCCTGGTCGAGGATGAGCAGCGCCTGGCAGCGCAGCGCGCGATCCAGGACGTGGCCGACGGCTGCCTCGCCTGCCGCCCGGTGCTGCGCGCGTGGTTGCGCTCCGGCGCGGGGCAGGGGCAGGTGCTGTTGCAGGCGAAGACCAGTGTCGATACGGCGTTCGCGCGCCGCTGGCGCGAGTCGGCTGATGGAGCGGCCAGGCCATGAACCAGCAGTGGCTCATCGCCGGCATCGTAGTCGCAGGCATCGTCAGCGCCGGCCTGTATCTGCGCCGCCGCCAGTGGCTCGATGCGCTGCTGGTCATCGTCGCCGCCGCGAGCCTGGGCCTGTTCGCGCTGGACTTGCGCATGCCGGGCGAGGGCGGCCGCACGCTGGCCATCGATCCGGCCGCGCCACCGTCATCACTCGAAGGTGTGAACAGCCTGACGCTGAAGGGCGATGGCCTGCGCACCGCCGAATGGAATGATTTGCCGGCACGGCCGTTGGCTTGGGAAGCGCCACGCGGCGGCACGCTGCGGCTTGCGTTTCCAAGCCAGGTAGCGCTGGGTCGCCAGTTCACGCTGACGATGGAGCGCGAAGACAAGACCGACGCGCGGCTGCAGCTGCTGGCCGAGAATGGCCAGCCGCTTGCAGAAGCGCGGGGCACCGGCGACCTGCGCGTCGACTGGATGCCGCCGGTGGCCGAGCGCGTCGTGCTCAAGGCGCGGCTGCTTGACGCCAAAGACAAGGTGATTGCCGAGGGACCGGTCCCGTTCATCGTGCATGCGCCAGCGCCGCTGCAGGTCGTCGGCCGCTTCGGCGCGCCATCGTTCGACCTTCGCGTGCTGAACGACCTGCTGACCGCTAGCGGCGCGCTGCTCGACTGGCAAGTCACGCTGGGCCGCGCAATCACGCGCACCGAAGCGCCGCGCACCGAGATGGCTTCGCCCAACCTGATGGTAATCGATGCTGCACGCTTCGAGCGGATGGCGACCGGCGAACGCAGCGCGCTGCTGGACCGCGTGGCCAAGGGCATGCCGCTGCTGGTCCTGGGCGGCAACGCGAACGATCCCGGCGTCTGGTCACGCACGCTGCAACTGCCGCTGCGCGCACAGCCACTGGGCGCAAAGATCGACGCGCCGTTAGAAATGCCAGTGGCCTCGCTGCTTCCCGCATCGCGCGACGCCGGTCCATGGCGCGGCACTGACAATATGGTCTGGACCCGCGACTGGCAACAGGGCCGCATCGCCTGGCTGGGCGTCACCGAATGGCACCGCCACGCGATCGCCGAGCCGCGCGCGCTGGCGCTGTGGTGGCAAGGCGTGCTGGACCGCGTGGGTGTCGAAGAACGGCACAAGACCGAATGGCTGGCCCCAGGCGACATGCCGCTGGCAGGCCAGCGCCTGGAACTCTGCGCGCGCGGCGTCAGTGGCCAGGTGACACTTCCCGATCTGAATCAGTCGCTTGGCTGGCAACGTCGCGCAGATCGCGCCGATGCATCATGCGCAGCGCTGTGGCCGCAAAAAGCAGGCTGGTTGCAATTGCAGGACCAGAACGCCGGCCCGCATGCAATCTATGTGTACGCGACGAACGACTGGCCCGAATGGCAGGCAGCCGAGCGGCGCGATGCAACGGCGCACTACGCCGCCCGTTCGCAGATCCAGACGATGAACGGACCAACACGACCGGCACCATCCTGGCCATTCGCACTCGCTTTCGCAGCGGCCATGCTGCTGCTATGGTGGCGCGAGCGGCGCTGAAAAAAAAAGCCGGGGTCAGGTCTGACATTCGGACACGGCCCCAGCTGTAGCAATGCGTATTCAGAACGGCTATGCAACAACTGTGCCGAAATTGATCGCAAAGACGCACTTTCCTTACTCTTCTGAACTCGGATCGAGCTACTAATGAAGAGGTCGTGTCCGAATGTCAGACCTGACCCCGGCTGTTCCTGCAGAGGTCGTGTCCGAATGTCAGACCTGACCCCCGCTGTTTTCATTAGAAGGTGTAGTCAGCCTTGACGTATGCCGTGCGGCCGTTCATCCCGAATGGGCAGGTTTCCCAGCAGTAGGTGAAGCCCAGTTGCGGGAAGGGGGCTGCGCGTACCGGGTCCCATTTGGTCGGGTAGGTGTCGAACAGGTTGTTGATCCCCGCCGACAGGCTCAGGCTCTTGTTGAATGTGTAGCGGCCCGTCAGGTCGACGATCCATTTGGCTTCCCACGTCTGCACGAACGGTGCCGTGAAGCCCTGGCCCTGCACTTCGCCGAAGTAGTTTGCGCGGCCCGTCACGTTCCAGGCGCCGGCCGTGTAGTCGGCCGAAACCACGTGGTGCTTGCGCGGCTGGCCGCGTTCGATCAGCGTCACCTGCGCATCGTCGAACAGCTGCGCGCCGGTCAGCACGGGCGATTGCGAATTGCGCGCCTTGACCTCGGTCTTGTTGAAGCCCAGCTGACCGGACAGCACCAGGGTCGAGCCCTGGCCGCGGATGGTCTGCTGCGCTACCAGGTCCAGGCCCGTCGTCGACGTGTCGATCGCATTGGTGAAGAACTGCGCCTGGCCCACGCGCAGCGGATCGAGGATTGCGCGGATCGGGCATGCGGCCGGTGTCGCGCAGGCGCCCGACTCTGGCGAGATCGTGCTCGAGAACACGATGCGGTCGTCGATCTTGGTGCGGTACACGTCGGCGGTCAGCGAGAACGTGGTGGTCGGCCGCAGAATCACGCCGATGCTGGCGCTCTTCGACGTTTCTTCCTTCAGCGGTGCGATGCCGAAGGCGCGCGTGACGGCGCTGTCTTCGCGCGCCGTCAGCGTTTCGGTCAGCACGCCGGCCGAATTCAGGTTGGTCGAGACCGAGCTGTAGAACTTCTGCTGCACGCCTGGCGCCCGGAAGCCCGTCGACACACTGCCGCGCACGCCCAACGAGCGGCTCGGGTCCCAGCGCGCATTGAGCTTGCCGATCGTCGTGTTGCCGAAGTCCGAATAGCGCTCGTGCCGCACTGCCGCGCCGACCGAGACATCCGGGCCAAACTTGCGCTCCAGGTCGACGTAGAAGGACGTGTTGTGGCGGCCCTGGTCGACCGCCGTCGATGGCGTATAGCCCGGGAAGCCCTGGATGCCCGAGGCCGCGATGCCGCCGTTCTGGTCGCGGATGATGATGGCGGGGTTGTTGGTGCGGCCGTACTGGTACGAGACCGGGTCGCCCGCCTCGATCTCGTAGTTATCGCGGCGCCACTCGACGCCGGCAGCGACGAACAGCTCGCCGCCCATTAGATTCACCGGACCCTTGAAGTCGAGGTTGAATGTGGTCTGCTCGAACTTGAGCGTGCCGGTGTCGGCTTCGCGCGGCGATTCGCCGTTCTCGTACCAGTAGCTGACGTTGATCGAGTTCCGTTCATGGAACTGGAGCTGGCTGCGGCCATGGTTCACGCTCGCGTCCATCGACCAGTCCTTGCCCAGGTCGTGGCGATAGCCGACGGCGAGCGACGCATCCTGCACAGTGGTGACGATGTTCGGCAGGAAGCCTTCCGGGTACACCGCCGGGACGTTGCGCCCATCTTCTTTCGGGCGGAAGAAGCCGCCCGAATCGCCCTTGCGTTTCGAGGCGCCGCCGAACGCATACAGCTCGCCGCCGCCCATCGGCAGGGCCGAATTCATCCACAGGTAGTAATCCTTGGCGTTGCTGTCGCCCAGGCGCTGCGTGACGCGCGGCGGATTCACGCGCGCGGTGTCCAGGCCGGCGCGGTTGGTTTCGTCGCGCTTGCGCGCTTCGACCGACAGGTTCAGGTAGCCGCCATCGCTGCCCAGTGCGAAGCCGCGGCTGGCGCTGGCCGAGTAGGTGTCGCCATCGCCTTCGTCGGTGGTGCCGGCGCTGGCGCTGACGATGCCGTTACCGACACCCTTCTTGAGGATGATGTTGATGACGCCCGCAATGGCGTCCGACCCGTACTGGGCGGCGGCGCCGTCGCGCAGCACTTCGATCGACTGGATCGCCGACAGCGGGATCGCGTTGATGTCGGTGCCGGCCGAGCCGCGGCCGATCGTCTGCTGCACATTGACCAGCGCCTGCTGGTGGCGGCGTTTGCCGTTGATCAGCACGAGCAGCTGGTCGGGGCCGAGGCCGCGCAGCGTGGCAGGGCGGATGATGTCGGTGCCGTCGCTGACGAACGTCGACGTGAAGTTGAACGACGGGTCGAGGTCTTGCAGCACCTTGCCCAGTTCGAGCGTACCGGCTGACTGGATGTCTTTCGTGCTGATCAGGCCCACGGGCACGGCGGTATCGAGCGCCGTCTTGGCCTGGGTGCGCGAGCCAAGCACCACGACTTGCGACATATTGCTGTCGGCTTCCTGTGCGCTGGCTGGTGCGAGCGCCGCCAACAGGGCTGACGCCAGCAGAGCGCGGCGTGGCAGTGTTTGCTTCATCATCCTCTGTCCCCTTTTCATCGATTTTTATGTCGCCCTGTTATCAGAGCATTATTTAATCTTAGCAACGGGGTGGGGGTGCCGACGAACGAGCATGTGAAATAAGTAAGTACGATCGTGTCTCGGGAGCAAATACGTCGTACAAAAGAGACAGGTTTACTCGTTAAACAATACTTTCATGAGTAGCGAGTAATGCTTTGAGTATTAAGCACTTTTCCAAAAGAAATAATGTTCGAAAAGTATTGTTTTATTGTTACGTTATTTAACAAGTTTTTCAAATGTGCGCGGCTCGCGACAAGCTACGATAGCCGTTAACCATGCCAAACAGGCACGGCGGCAGGCGGTTCATTCCGCCGACTGGATTTCACCATGCCCGTGCGCCGCGCGGGCGAAATCCGCCGACCACCTCAGGCAGCACACCATGATCCAGCGACGAACCGACGAGCGAACCGCGCTTGCCACCGAATATGCGTTATTCCTGGCCGAGACGCGCGGCGTCAACGCAGGGCTGGTGTACCTCGAAAGCTGCAACGTCTCACGAGAGATCCTGCTGCGCGCCATGCAGGATCCCGCCGCCCGGCGTGTCCGGGAACGGCGCCAACGGCAACGGAACGATTAGCATGAATATCACCCAGCTTTGCAAACGCTATGGCCTCGAGCATTACGGCAGTCTCGAAAGCGCCTGGGACGCCCACAGCGCAACCGGCATCGTGCTGATGCAGCTCTGGCACGCGCCCAATCAGAAGATCAGCGACCACCCACTCCCGGGTGCGCAGTTGCGCGTGCGCTGTCTCGACGCGTCGGATATCCCGATGCCGCTGGACGACGCGCGGGCAGCGCGTGGGCGCAGCATCGAAGCAGTGGAGGGAGGCGCGCGTGGCTATGCCGCGATGTCGATTCCGCCCACGCAGTCGCGCGGCGCCGGGGCCTGGGCCAAGTACGCCAACCTGGAACGCGTGTTCCCCGTGCTGGCGCTCGAGCGCGAGTCATGCGGCACCGTTTTTGCGGTGCTGGGCGCACCGGTGCCGGCGTCCGAACTGGGCGTGGCGTCGCCCGAGCCGGGGCATCGGGCGGGCACGGCGCGCCATGTCAGCCTTGATGGTCGCGCATCCATTCCTTGAGGCCGTTCACCCAGTTCTTGGCCGGCAGATTCAGGCGCCGCTTGATTTCGCCGGCGCGCTCGTAGAGCACTGAGAAGTCCAGCTGCGGGGCGTCCCTGAACGCCACCACCACCACATTGGCATCGTGCACCTCGGGCAGCCAGACGACGGCGTCGAAGACCTGCTCCATGTTCAGGAAATTCTTGTCGTAGTTGCTGAAGTCGCCGAACACGTTGGCGGTCATGACGCCGCCCGGCGCCAGGCAATCCAGGCAGCCCTGGTAGAACGCTTCCGAATCGAGCACCGGGCCGCGCGCGTCCTGGTCGTACAAGTCCACCTGCAGCACGTCGGCCTTGCCATGGTTGGCCGGATCGAGCACGAAGTCCATCGCGTCCTGCTCGCGCACGTCCAGGCGCGCATCGTTTTCCGGCAGGCCGAACAGGGCGCGGCAGATCGCGATCACGTTGGGGTTCAGTTCGACGGCCGTCACGCGCGCATCGGGAAAGCGGGCATACGTGAACTTGGTCAGCGCGGCGCTGCCCAGGCCGAGCTGCACGACGTGGCGCGGCGCGCTCTGGAACAGCGTCCACATCATCATCATCTGCACGTATTCGAGCTCGATCGTATCCGGCTTGGCCAGCCGCATCGCGCCCTGTACCCACGAGGTGCCAAGGTGCAGGAAGCGCACGCCCTCGAATTCGTCGATGGTGGCAGGTGGATGGCCGGGCTGGGCGAAGCGCGGATCGATGACGGTGGGTGACTTGGCAGACATGGCACGAAGCGGTGGAGGGCAAAGCCGATGTTACCAGAGCCGCCCCTGCAGGCTCTCAGGTCGCCGCCAGCGCCGGCAGGAACAGCGTCACGGCCAGGCCGCCGCCGTCGCGGTTGGCCAGCAGGATGCGCCCGCCGTGCGCCTCGGCGATCTCGCGCGCGAGCGCCAGCCCCAGGCCGGTGCCGGCGCGCTTGGTCGAATAGAACGGCACCAGCGCGTGCGTGAGCACCGCTTCGCTCATGCCGCTGCCGCGGTCCGTCACATCGATGCGCACCTGGTCCTGCACGCGCCGTATCTGCAACTGCACGGCCTCTGGCCGGGAACCAGATTCGTGCGCGTTCTTCAGGAGATTGAGCAGCGCCTGTTCGAGCTGCGCGGCGTCGATCCAGGCCGCATCCTGCGGCAGCTCGTCCGCGACGGCGAACGGTACCTGGCCAGCCAGACGCGTGACCAGGGCTGGCCAGCTGCAGGCTTCCAGGCGCGGCGTCGGCAGCTTGGCAAAGCGTGCGTAACCCGAAATGAAGCTCTCCAGGTGGCGCGTGCGTTCGCCGATCGTTTCCAGGATCTGCGGCAGGCGTTCGAGCTGGCCGCGCCGTACCAGCTCGGCCCCGGAGTGCGCGAGCGACGCCAGTGGCGCCAGCGAGTTGTTCAATTCGTGGCTGATCACGCGGATGACTTTTTTCCAGGTCTGGACTTCCTGGCGCCGCAGTTCGACCGTCAGGTGGCGCAGCAGCAGCAGCTCGTGGCGCCGGCCATTGAGCGTGAAGGTGCTGCGCGCCAGGTGATAGACCTCTTCGGCCTCGCCTTCGCCAGCGGTAAACAGGCCGTCGCCACCGCGCGCCAGCGCGTCGCGCAAAGCGGCCGAAGCATCATCGAGCACCGCCCGCAGGCTGTGGCCTTCAAGCTTGCGCCCCTGCGCCAGCAACTGGCGCGCGGCGATGTTGGCGAACACGATGGCGCCGCCGGGCGTCGTCGAATCGGCCACCAGCAGCATCGCGACCGGCGTGTTCTGCACCATCGAGTCGAGTAGCAGTTCGCGCTGCGCCAGCCCCAGGCGCTGCTCGCGCAGCACGTTGCCCAGGTTGTTGTGGGCCGCGATCAGGTCACGCAGTTCATCGTTGTGCGGCCAGTGCAGGCTGCACGAAAAGTCGCCGTCGCGATAATTGTCGACCGTGCCTTCCAGCGCCCGGAACAGCGACAGCACCGGCTGCAGCTGTGCGCGCAGCGTGATGACGGCCAGCGGCACCAGCCCAAGCAGGCAGATGGCCAGCACCAGCAGCGGCCGGGCGGGCAGCAGGTGATCCAGCAGCAGTGCGGCAAGCACCGCCAGTGTGAGCAGCGTGCCCACCAGCGCCGACAGCCGCGTGACCAGTGAAAACCTGGGCTGGCGCGCGCTGTCGGTCATGGCCGCGCGATGCCCAGCCGCTCCATGCGGCGGTACAGCGCCTGGCGCGACAGGCCAAGATCGGCCGCCGCCTGCGCCACCACGCCGCCGGCACGCGCCAGGGCCGCCACCAGCGCGGCGCGGTCCGGCTCCGCTTCCTGGCCTGATACCGATGCCGGCGTGCTCGCTGCCGGCAGTCCCAGGTCAGCCACCATGACGGTATCGCCATGCGACAGCAGGCTGGCGCGCGCCATCACGTTTTTCAGCTCACGTACGTTGCCGGGCCACGGATAGGCCATCAGCGCCGCTTCGCTGGCCGGGTGCAGCGCCTTGCCGGCAGCCAGGAACGAACGCGCCAGCGGGAGGATGTCGCCGGGGCGCGCGCCCAGTGGCGGCAGGCGCAGCTCGATCACGTTGAGGCGGTAGAACAGGTCTTCGCGAAAGGTGCCGGCGCGGATCATCGCGCCCAGGTCGGCATTGGTGGCGCTGATCACGCGCACGCGCACCTGGCGCTCGCGATTGGAGCCAAGACGCTCGAAGCGGCCCGTTTCCAGCACCCGCAGCAGTTTCATCTGGCCGGCCAGCGGCAGGTTGCCAATTTCGTCGAGGAACAGCGTGCCGCCGTCGGCCGCTTCGAACTTGCCTTCGCGCGCTTTCGACGCGCCCGTGTAGGCGCCGGCGTCGGCGCCGAACAATTCGGCTTCGATCAGTTCGGACGGCAGGGCGCCACAATTGAGCACCACGAACGGACCCTCGGCCACCTGCGAGTTGGCCTTGATGATGTCGGCGATGCGCTCCTTGCCGGCGCCATTCGGGCCGGTAATCAGCACCGGCACGTCGGCGCGCGCGACCTGGCAAGCCAGGTGCAACACGCGTTCGGTGGCCGGGTCTTGCCAGACCAGGCCGCGCAGGTCGAAGTTCTGCTCGAGCGCCAGCCGCGCCTTGCGTTCGTGCTGCAGGCGGCTGCCCAGCGCGCGGTTGGCTTGCCCCAGTTCGATCAGGTTGCTGACGCTGGCCAGCAGGCGCTCGTCGTTCCACGGCTTGGGCAGGTAGTCGGCGGCGCCGGCCTTGACCAGGTCGACCGCCGCGTCCAGGTGCGTCCAGGCGGTCAGCAGGATTACCGGCAGGTCGGGATGGCGCGCGCGGATTGCGCGAAACAGCGCCACGCCTTCTTCGCCCGATGTGGTGTCGGCCGTGAAGTTCATGTCCTGGATCACCAGGTCAATTGGTTCGCGCGCCAGCACATCCAGGCCTTCTGCGGGCGAAAGCGCGCGCAGCGTGGCGATATCGTGCAGCGAAAACAGCACGTCGAGCGCCATGGCGACGGCGGCATTGTCGTCAATGATGAGAACTGTGGGCATGGCCGCCAGCATAGCATCCGCGCGCGTGCTCACAGGCTGCGGGTGGCCAGCGCCGGCGAGGTGCTGGCCGCGCGCCAGGCCGGGCCATACGCCGCCAGGATGCCGATCACCCAGAACATCAGCGCGCCGCCGATCAGGTAGGCCACCGGCAGGCGCGCCATCTCGAGCTTCGTCACCAAAAGCTGGTTCAGACCAACGCCCAGCAGCACGCCGCCCGCCACGCCGGCGCTCGTGATCATCACGTTCTCGACGATGAAGTAGCGCAGGATGTCGATCTTGCGCGCACCAAGCGCGCGCCGCACGCCGATCTGCTTGCGGCGTTGGGTCACCCACAGACTGGCCATGCCGACAATGCCGCTGCAGGTCACCAGGAGCAGCAGCACGCTGACCGTCACCAGCATCCACGACAGTGCAAGGTCGGCGCGGTAGCGGTTCTTGCGGTCTTCCTCGACCGTTCTCGCGTTCAGGATCATCGGGCGGCTAGACGCCGCGCGCAGCGCCTGTTCTGCCTCTTTCATCACGCGGTGGCGCTGGCCTGGTTCGGCGCGTATCGCGTACAGCGCGCTCTCCCCGCCATACAGGCGGGCCGGCATGATCATCGCGTATTCTCCGAGGTCGCCGACCTGGGCATGCGCCGTTTGCAGGCGCTCGACGACCCCCACGATGCGGGCGCCCGGCACTTCGCCGCTACCGAAATACAGCATCTTGCCAACTGCGGACGTGCCCGGCCACAATTTGTCGGCCACCGCCCTGGTAATGATCATGGTGTCGGGCGGGATACGCAACGCCTGCTCATTGATGTCAACCAGTTCGCCAGGGAGGAAGTCACGCCCCGCAACCACTTGCAGGCCCAAGGTCTTTACCAGTGAGTCGCCCGATACATACATGCCCAGCGATGTGTTCTGGCCCTGCGGATTGCGGTCGACCGAAAAACTGCTGGTGCTGCCTTTGTTCGACATCGGCATCTGCGACACGTACGCCACCGACGCCACGCCGGGCACCGCGCGCAGCAGTTCGCTCTGGCGTTTGATGGTTGCCAGCATCTGCTCCGGTGTGTCCTTGTCCAGGTTGTGCGCCTCGAAGTAGAAGGTGGCAGCCTCGTCGAGCAGGCCCGACGGACGGGCAGCGACCGCCCGTCGTTCGCTGACGATGTGCAGCGCGTTGGCCAGGAGGGCAAGGCTGAGCGCGACCTGCAGCGCAACCAGCACGGGGCCGGTCTTGTTGCGCAACAGGGCCGACAGGATAGGACGGATTTCCATGCAGTTCTCCCGGGTTTACTGTGATTTGAGCTGGATGGCAGGCGTGACCTGGCAGGCGCGCCAGGTCGGCAGGAAGCCGGCAAGCAGTGCGGAGGCGATCGAGATCACGAAGGTCACGATCAGCATCTTCCAATCCATGTGCGCGATGTTCGCCATGCCCTTGCTCTGCATGCCGATCAGCGCCAGCGCGCAGAACGCCAGGATCAGGCCAAGTACACCGCCGGCCAGTCCGATCACGCCCGTTTCAATCATGAATTGCCGGAAGATGTCGCCGCGCGACGCGCCCAGCGCGCGGCGGATGCCGACTTCGCTCGCGCGCACCGAGAACTTGGCCAGCAGCAGGCCGATCGTGTTGACCAGGCACAGGGCCAGGAACCCGAATGCCAGCCACGCCGACAGCTTGCTGTCGTTGGCCACGACCTTGAGCTTGTCCATCCACGCCATCACGTCGTACAGCATGTTCGGCGCGGCCCGCTTCAGGCGACCCAGCTTGCGTTGTTCGCTGGCGTAGCTATCGATGAACGCCTGCAGGTCGGTGCGCTCGGCCTGCGACCGGGTCTCGAACCAGAACTGGATCCAGGTGCACTCGGACGCAAGAAGGGCAGCATAGCCGCTATCGCGCTTGCCGCTGCAACTCATGCTGCCTGCATGCGGTACTTCGTGGCCGATGGCGCTGGCGAACGGGATCAGGAAATCCTCGCCCTGGCCGAAGCGACTTGCGCCGATCAGCTTGTAATAGCGGGGCAATGGCGCCCACGGGCCGATGACCCCCACCACGGTGTATTGATGCCCTGTCAGCACCAGGCGCTGGCCGACCGGATTGGTTTGGCCAAACAGCTTCTCTGCCATGGCCTGGCTCAGCACGACGACGTCCGCGCCACGTGCATCGTCCGCTTCGCTCCAGGCCTGTCCATACCGGAAAGGCACGTCGAACATCGCGAAGAGATCGCGTGTGGCCGCCAGTCCGGTCGCATTGAAAGCAGGGAGATCCTTGCGTGTGGGTTCGACCGGCAGCTGGATGTTGTACATCGCAGTGCGACGCTCGCCCTGGCCGCTACGCAGCAGATTGGCGGCATCCGGATAGCTCATCTGCATGTCGTCCGGATCGGCTCCCGGGACGTAGCCTTCAAGCTGGCCATTGTCGAATTGCGGCACGAACAGGCGCTCGCTCTTGGATGGAATCGGATCGCCCGACATCACGTGCAGGATGGTCAGCGTGGACACGCTGGCCGCCACGCCGATCGCCAGCGTCAGCACCATCAGCGCGGTGAGATACGGATTGCGGCGCAGGCTGCGCACGCCAAGCATCAGGTAATAGCCGAACATCGCCGCTCCTTATGCCGTGACGTCGGTATGGGCCTGGTGCAGCGACGGGGCGCGCCGTACCAGATCCGACACCTGGCCATCGATGATGTGCACGTTGCGGTGGGTGCGCACGGCCAGCTCCGGGTCGTGGGTCACCATCAAAATGGTGGTGCCGGCCGCATTGATTTCTTCGAGCAGCTCCATCACGCCACGCGCCATCTGCGTATCGAGGTTGCCGGTCGGTTCATCGGCCAGCAGCAGTTTCGGACTGCCGGCCAGCGCGCGCGCGATCGCCACGCGCTGCTGCTGGCCGCCCGAGAGTTCCGCCGGGTAGTGCTTCATGCGCGAGGCCAGGCCCACCTTGCCGAGAGCATCCTCGATGCGTTCCTTGCGCTCGCGCGCATTGAAGCCGCGGTAGCGCAGCGGCACGTCGACGTTGTCGAACAGGTTCAGGTCGGGGATCAGGTTGAAACCCTGGAAGATGAAGCCGAGCTTTTCGTTGCGCAGGCGCGAGCGCGCTGCGTCGTCCAGGCCCTTGACGTTCACGCCATCGAGGATGAATTCGCCCGACGTAAATTCTTCGAGCAGGCCGGCGATGTTGAGAAAGCTCGTCTTGCCCGAGCCGGACGGGCCGGTCACGGTGACGAATTCACCCTGGCTGACGTGGATCGCGAAGCCGCGCAGCGCGTGCGTCTCGATCATGTGGGTGCGGTACACCTTGCTCAGGTTGGTCATGCGCAGCATAGTCTGGCTCCGTGGTTCATTGATTGATTGAGACGCGTGCGGCATTGTCGAAGGCATCGGTGCCCGACACCACCACCTTGTCGCCGGCTTTCAGGCCGTCGATGATTTCAACGGCCGAGATACTGGTGGCGCCGATCCGGATCGGCGTGCGTACGGCCACGCCGTCGTGCATCACGTAGGCATGGCGCCCGCCTTCGTTCTCGACGAACGGGCCGCGCTGCACCATCAGCACGTCCGGTTTTTCCTCGATCAGCAGGCGCGCGCTGACGCGCTGGCTCTGGCGCAGGCCGGTCGGCTGCGCGCCATCGAAGCGCACCCGCGCCAGCACCTGGTTCTTGACCACCTCGGGCGACAGCGCCGACAGCGTGCCGGTGGCGCGGCCCGCCGGCAGGGTGATCTCGGCGCGCATGCCCAGGCCCATGTCGCCGGCATAGGTTTCGGGCACTTCCAGTTCGACCTCCAGCCGCGACAGGTCCACCAGCGTCATCAAGGGCGCGTTGGCGGCGACCACCATCCGGTTCTGCACATTGAGCGTGCCAATGAAGCCATCGACCGGCGCGCGCACGGTCAGTTCGTCGACGCGGCGCTGGGCGTTGGCCATCGACAGGCGCTGGCGTTCCAGTTCATTGGTCTTGGTCTTGATCGCCAGTTCGACGTCGTCGCCTTCGAGCGCGGCGGCCTGCCTGGCGTGGCTGGCGCGGATGCCGGCTGAATTGACCGCATCCCTGGCCTTCTGGTAGTCGATCTTGGCGATGATGCCGATCTGGCCGACGCTGTCGTAGCGCTCCAGCGTGCGCTGGGCCGACAGGCGGTCGATCTCGGCGGTGTCGGCTTCGCGCTGGGCCAGCAGCTTCTGCTTGCGCGACAGGATCTGCTGGCGCGCCACTTCGGCCTTGAGCTGTTCATACGACGACACTTCGCGCTTGAGGGCGTCGGTCAGGTCGGGCGATTCGAGCAGTGCCAGTACGTCGCCCTTCTTGACCGTGTCGCCGGCGGCGACCTTCAGGTTGACGGTGGCCGGGGCGGTGGCATACAGCGTGGGACTGACGGCAGCCACGACGCGGCCATTGACGGCGGCGTCGCGCACCAGCGCGCCGCGCGCCACCTCGGCGATGCGGATGCGGCTGGCCGAGACGCTATGTTCGCTGTTGTTCCAGGCGGCGTACAGCGTGGCGCTGACGGCAACCAGCGCCGCGGCCGCGCCGATCATCAGGGCGCGGCGCTTGAATCGTTGCGCCGGGGGCGGCGTCAGGGTAGTGTCCTGCCGGGATGGTTCGGGGATCATGATGGTCCAGTAACGACGGTGTAGTAGTCGTTATTGCACGATCCGTGCCAGGCGTTAAGTCATTGATTCGTATGGCGGACAATAGCGGACACCGCTGTCCGCGGTGTCCGTCCGGGCGGCCGCGGACACGGCCGCCGGTGAGGTTTGCTCTACAGCCTTACTTCTGCGGCTTCTGCTTCTGCGCGTACTTGCCGACGATCTCGCCCTTGGCCAGTACATGGCCCTTCATCGCGGCCAGCACCTGGTCGCGGTCGGCGCCGAACGGCACGTCCAGCATCGTGTCGAGCGCCATCACCTGGAAGTGGTAGCGGTGCGCCGCTTCACCCGGTGGCGGCTTCGGTCCGTAGTAGCCCGGCGAACCGCGCGTCGTGAGGCCTTGCAGCACGCCGTCGGGATCCGACAGGCGGGCTTGCTCCTGCACGCCTTCCGGCACGCTCGTGACATTGGCCGGGATATTCCACATCACCCAGTGCACGAAGGGCAGGGCCGGTTTGGCGTCCGGGTCTTCCGCGATGATCACGTACGACTTCGCACCGGCCACCGCTTTCCACGAGAGCGCCGGCGAGACGCCGTCGGCGTACTCGGTGTAGCGCTCGTGCATCATGCCGTTGGCCGCAAAGCTGGGCGACGAGACGGTCATCTGCCCTTTGGCCTCGGTCTCGGGGCGCTCGAGTGCCAGTGGAACATTGGTGCCCTTGCTGGTTTGCTGCTCCAGCGGGCCTGCCGGGGCTTTTGCCGGCATGCCGGCCTTGCCGCCGGTGTAGGCGACCCGGTAGATCACGCCATTGGCATCGTCCGCCATCAAGAGCGAACCGTCCTTCGCCATCGCCAGCCCGACCGGACGCGCGATGTGGGTCTTGCCGCCATCGGTCAAAAAGCCCGTGACGAACGGCTCGACCTTCGTCGGCTGGCCGTTCTGGTAGCGTACGCGCACGATCTCGTAGCCCGATGCCGGCACCCGGTTCCACGAGCCGCGCATCGTCACGAACGCGTCGCCCTGGTACTCGGCCGGGAACGCGCTGCCAGCGCCGAACACCCATTGCATCGGCGCTGCGTGGGCCGTGTAGCCAAGCACCATCGGCGTGCTGCGCGCTTTCCACTGCTCCTTGGTGATCTCGCCCACGGGCGTGCTTTGCGGGTAGATCTCATTGGCACCGTAGACGTGCGGCCAGCCATACTGTTTACCCAGTTCGATCTTGTTGATTTCCTCGGCCTGCACGTCGTCGCCGAGGAAGTCGATGCCATGGTCGAAGCCCCACAGCTCGCCCGTCGTCGGATGCCAGGCGTAGCCGATCAGGTTGCGCAGGCCGCTGGCGAAGATGGTGCGCTGCTTGCCGTCCGGCGAAATGCGCAGCAGCGTGGCGTTTTCGGGATTGCTCTCGTTGCAGGTATTGCAGGTGCTGCCCACGCTCAGGTACAGCATGCCGTCCGGGCCGAAGGCCATCGTGCGGTTCGGGTGCTGGCCCGAGTCGGGCAGGTCGCCGATCAGCATCTTGAGTTCGCCCAGGCGGCCATCCTTCTGGATATCGGCCACGAACAGTTCCTTGACCGTCACCAGATACAGCTTGTTGTCGCGGATCGCGAGACCATGCGCGCCGGCGCGGTTGGCCACCGTGATCGGCTCGCCGTCGGCGCGGCCGTCGTTGTTGGTGTCGCGCAGCAGCAGCACGTCGCCCTGGTCACGGCGGCTCACATAGATGTCGCCGCTGGGCGCGACGGCGATGATGCGGGCGTTTTTCAGGCCGGTTGCAAACGCGCTGACCGTGAAGCCGGGCGGTGCCTTGAGTGCACGAATCCGCTCGGGCGTCGCTTCGACCTTGTTGGGCTTCCAGACGTTGATCTTGGTGGAGAACTGGGTGCCGTCGCCCTGCTGGGCGGTGGCGGAGCCGAACACGAGGCATAGTGCGGCGGCGAGCGAAGCGCGTTTCATGGAGGGCCTGCCTTTCATGGACATTGTTATAGAGATGGTCAAGAAGGCATCGTGCCAGTGTTTACTGCCTCGGTATGTTGGGAAACGAACATTGTCCGTAGTGGCGCTCCTTATGCAAAAAAGATAATTTCGCCACTGGAACGTTTTCCTTCTTGCAAGTTCGCCATGTCGTCTGCACATGCACCTGGCAACCGGCACCGCCGGCTCTCTTCAGGACTCACCTTGTCGTCGTTCGACCATCTGCAGCATCTCTGGCGTTCCGCCATCGCCACACTGGCGCCATCGACCGCGCCGCCTCCGAACCACTTCTTCACGCCCCAGGATATCGGGCGTCTGCACGAGCAGGATGGCCCCAACCGCGCCAGCATCGATGCCCAGACCTGGGACGACCTGCTGCTGCCATCGTTCGAGGACAAGCTGGCGCCCGATGCCAGCATCTTCGGCCGCCAGGTGCTGCACCGGCGCCTGCGCGCGGGCGTGGACGATGCCGCCTGCGGTGCCCAGCGCACGCGCCTGCAAGGCTTGATCGCGGACCCCGCGCACCTGTCCGCGCTGCACGCGCAACTGCGGATGCTGCGCCATGCGGATGTGGATGTGAGCGCGCTGTTGTTCGGCGAGACGCCGCCCGTGACGCCGTGGTGGTCACGCTGGTTGTGGCTGTTACCGGTGTTGCTGCTGGTGTCGGTCGCCGCACTGGTGACGTTGCCGCTGGGTTGGATGCTGACGCTGGCTGCGCTCGCGCCGCTGATGGCGCTGCAGATCCGCTATCACCAGCAGATCGAGGGCTGGACCGCGACCATCCGCTCGCTGGGCGCGCTGCTTGCCACCGTTGGCCTGCTCGGCAAGGGGGGCGGGGCATTGACCGAACCGTTCGTGGCGACGCGCGCGACCGCCGCGCGCCTGCATGTGCGCCTCGACCGGCCCTTCGCGCTGCGCATGATCCCGGGCGGCAGGCAGTATGCCGACTGGTTCGCTGCCGGGAATATCGCGCATTACTTCCGGACGGCGCGTATCGTGTTCGGGCAGCGCGCGTTTCTTCGCGAGTGCTATCTGGCGTGCGCCAACCTCGAAGCCGATGTCGCGCTGGCGCGGCACCTGAACGCGATGCCGCGCTGGTGCTGGGCCGAACGGGGCGGGGCGCGTGACCTGCTGCTGGAGGATGGCGTGCATCCGTTGATGGCGCAGCCGGCGCCTCTGTCATTGTCGCTGCATGAGCGCGGCGCGTTCGTCTCGGGCCAGAACGCGTCGGGCAAGAGTACCTTCCTGCGCATGGTGGGCCTGAACCTGCTCGCAGCGCGTGCGTTTGGCTTTTGCTACGCCACGCGGGCGCGTCTGCCTGCGGTGCCAGTGCGCGCCAGCATGCAGAACGAGGATTCGCTGCTCGGCGGCGAGAGCCTGTACATGGCGGAGTTGCGCCGTGCCCGTGAACTGCTCGACGCAGCCGGCCAGCCTGCAGGCGTGTGCCTGATCGACGAGGTGTTTCGCGGTACGAACCACCTCGAGTCGGTATCCGCTGCCGCTGCGGTGCTCGAACAGTTGTCGAGGCACGACCTGGTGCTGGTGTCGTCGCACAACCTGGTGCTCGCGCCGCTGCTGCAAGCGGGGTTCGACGCCATCTGCATCGATACGACCAGCGGCCGGCCGGTGCTGCAGAAGGGCGTACTGCGTAATCCGAATGGCATTGCGCTGCTGGCCAGGGAGGGTTTCGGCCCGCAGATCGAGGGCAGGGCGGCGGAAGTGGCGCGCTGGCTGAGCGGCCACTTGCTGGAGCCGGTCACTGGCGCGCCGACGGCGCAGCAGGCGTGACCGGCTTGGGACGCATGACAAAAACCTGTTACTTCGTCTGGCCGCAACATGCTTGTACATTGAGCCATGCTGACCGGCCGCTTTCGGCCCAGGCCGTGTAAAAACTTAGAAGCAGGCCCTGGCAGCGGAACTGTACCCGCCGATGCATGTTGAGCGGCTCTTCAAAGCGCTCAGGGTGCAATGCCGCGTTTTCCGGGATACCGAC
>NZ_JCASIO010000010.1:0-134621 GCF_059685955.1 Telluria sp. LT2P80
GAACCCATGCCGGTAGCAGTGCCCGTTGCCGCATCTGGGGCAACAACGGCCTGGCGCTCTGACCTCAGTGATGAGCGCAACCACCTGATCGAGCCCGGCTGCAGGATGCAGGGCATCCAGCACTTGCCGGCGCTGCGGCTGGTTCAGCGAAGGCAGTTTTGCGAACCAGCCTTTGAAACGTGGCGCTTTCATGATCGACTCCTGACGTTGGGGACAGGGGTTGGACTACTGGACTACTCGTCAGTTCAAAGCTAGTCTCTATTTAACGTTGACTGCGCCTTTTTCATGGCATGCCCATAAGATCGGAGCACGTGTGACACCAGTAGGTAAATGTCCGATGCGATTGACACGACGGTGCGACAGGTTATTCATGGCAATCATGCTGCTGGCAAGCATGTCCCCTGCGCTGGCATTTCCGCCACCGCCGGACAAACCACCCTTGCTGCGCCAGGCCAGCATGACGGTCACCGTGACATTGATCGAGGCAGCCAACGGGCAAGTCTTCAGGATCACCGAGCTTTGCAAGGTCAGCGGCAAGATTCCCGTGTACGCCGACGGCGGCAACGCTGCTTCCTGGCACCTCGCGCAGATTCACGGCTGTCACATGTTAAAAAAGGGCAAAAAGCTCCCTGTAGCGGTATCAGGCGTCATGGCAGTGTCGAAAAAGACCGGCACGTATGCCCGCGCCTTTGTGCAAGTCGTCCCGCCCGATGCGGTTTCTCTGTGCCCCGACCTGTGCGGGCCACAACCGCTGGCTGATTCCGACGCCGAGATACGCGTCTCCGGTTCGCCCAGGTCATTGAAGTTCAAGTTGGACGTGAACCCCGTGTCGATGCTGAACGCGAAGCCAACGGTCTGGCTCGACGCCGAGGTGGAGATGGTCGACACAGTCAGGTAGCCTGGTGTGATGGCGCTTTATTATTCCACCGGCGATACCGCGGGCATGGTCCGGGCGCTGGCACTCCAGCGCCGCAGCGCCACCGAGGCGCACGCCGCCAGGACACCCCCGACGACCAGCACCAGTCGCGTGTCGATCAGCGTCAGCACGGCGCCCAACAGCGCCATCAGGATATTGGCCAGGCAGAAAATGGTCGACAGCAGCGCCATGACCGAACCCTGGCCGTACTCCGCAAACGTATCGGCCGACCAGGTTTGCAACGCCGTGTTGTAGAACGCATGCGGCACGCCGAACAGGACGATGCCGGCGATCCCGAGCCCCAGGTTGCCAAAGCCCACGCACAGGATCGCCGTGGCGCCCACCGCTGCAAACCAGCCGGCGCGCAGGCGGCCCTCGACGAGGCTGGCGTGGCCGGCAAACAGCGCGGCAGTGGTCATCAACGCGCACATGCCCATGTTCACCAGCGAAATCTGGCGCGCATCGTAGCCGCCGATATCGACCAGCCACAACGGGAAGTACTCGTACAGCGACGCGACGCCGCAGCAATAGCCCAGATGGATGATGAACAGCGTGCGCAGCGGCCCGTGGCGCAGCAGCGTCAGCGCATGGCGTTCACGCGCCACGGTCCACCAGCGCAGGCCGTGCGTGGCCGGTGGCGTCGCCGGGATCGTCAGGAACACGCCGAGCGTACCCAGCAGCAGCGCGACCGCGGCGATGCCGAACGGGACTTCTGCGCCATAGGCCATCGTGAAACCGCCCAGCAGCGGCCCGACGAGCCAGCCCAGATTAAAGGCACCATTGAGCCAGGACAGCGCGTGATTGCGCAGCGGCCCCTTGACGCGTTCGATCACGAGGGCGCGCATGACGGCGCCATTGCCTTCGAGCAGGCCGGTGAAGAAGCGCGCTGCGAGGAACAGCAGATACGATTCCATGACCATCGCGGCGGCCGTGAGCAAGTGGCCGAACGCTGCGCCCACGGTCGTCAGCAGCAGCGCGCGGCGCCGGCCGAAGCCATCCGACAGGGGCCCCAGCACCGCGCTGCCGATCAGCAGGCCCAGCGGATTGATCATCAGCGCAATACCCAGCAACAGCTTGGGCGGCAAGCCAAGGAAGCTGTTCAGGCCGTGGATGCTGCCGTCGGCAAACAGCGGCGCCAGCATCGGGTAGGGCAGGGATGCGCCGACGGTCGACAGCAAGGCCAGCGCGCACAGGGTCGTGATGAGGAAGCGTTCGTTCATGCGGGAGCCTCGATGGACAGCGGCAGCCGCATGACGAAGCGCGCGCCGCCAAGACCGGACGTCGCCACCTCCAGCGTCCCGCCGTGCAACAGCACCGCCTTGCGCGCGATCGACAAGCCGAGGCCGAAGCCGCCGGTGGCGCGGTCGCGGCTGCGGTCGAGCCGGTAGAACGGCTCGAACACCTTGTCGCGCTCGGCGTCGGGGATGCCGGGGCCGTCGTCGTCGACGGTCATCTCGATGCCGGTTGGTCCCCGTGTGGCCGACAGCACGACCCGGCTGCTGGCATATTTCTGGGCGTTGCGCAGCAGGTTGCCGATGGCGCGCGCCAGCAGGCGGGCGTCGCCGTCGATCGTACCGAGCCCGTCCGCGAGCTGACAACTGACGTCCTGGGGCGACGGCGGCAGCGTGGCGCAGCAGTCGCGCAGCAGCGCGGCCAGATCCACCGTGGCGCCCTGCAGCGTGCCGGCGCTGTCGAGTTTGCTCATATCGAGCAGCTCTCTCACCAGGTCGTTCAGTTCGCGCACGTCGCCCTCCATCGCGGCGATGCGGCGGCGCAGGTCCGGATCGTTGGCGCGCGCGTCCAGCAATTCAAGGCCGAATTCGAGGCGCGCAATCGGCGTACGCAATTCGTGCGAGACCGAATGCAGCAGGCTGCGCTGCGCGCCCATCAGCGCTTCGATGCGCCCGGCCATATCGTTGATGCGTTCGGCCAGCGGATAGACGATCTCGGAAGGGGCGAGCTGGGCGCGTGCCGACAGCTTGCCAGCGCCAAACTCGTCGGCCATCCGTGACAGCGATTGCAGTGCGCGCCAGTGCGAACGCGACCACAGGGCAATCGGCAGCAGCAGGGCGAGGGCGACGATGACGAAGCGCAGCAGCTCCTTCTTGAGCTCCTTGCCGATATCGATCGGCAGGTTTTGCGCATGCAGCACGTCATCGTTGCTGCCGATATAGCGTTCGCCCGCCAGGTCGACGCGCCGATACAGGGCGCGTTCGCCGATATCCAGGACAATCGCGCCGCGATCGAGCGCCGCACGCCGGGCGCCATCGAAGCGGGCGCGCGCGGCGGCCAGCGGCAGCAGGTCATAGCGCACCGGCGAGACTTCACGCACATTGTTCAGACGCGTGAGCCACTCGTCGCCGGGCGCTTCGTCCACATAGTGTTCGATCAGGAAAATCTGGCCCGCCGCCTGGCGCCGTGCAATGTCTTCCAGCGGATCGCCGAACAGGCGCGCAAAGGCGAAGTAGATGAGGAAGGTCGCGGCCGTGATCGCCAGCATGACGACCACGAAAAACCGGAAAAATAGCCGGTTCACGGGTGCATCCCGGGTGACTGTCGGTGATGAAGCGCGGCCAAAAGCATGGTTTCTCCTGAGCCGGAGATTGTACAGCGGCAAGGGCGCAACCGTCAGCATCCACGCCGGCGCACGGGCATCGCCTTACAAATTGACGACAATTGGTGGACATCTGAAGGGTGATTCACAGCGGCGCAACGCTTACCATCAGTCGCATCATCAGGGTTTCCGTTTGCCCACTGATGCGCAAGTGTCAGTGGGTTTTTTTATTTGTGCCAGAGCGAAAGCGTCTGCGTTGCCATCATGCGATTGGGAGAGCGAAGCTTGCTCGACGTAAAATATCAGCACACGAACTCCCGGAACGCCATCACGATGAAACAGTTCTTCGCCCTGGCCCTCGCTGCAGCAAGTGGTGTTGCGAGCGCGCAGACGCCGGCCACCAACCCGATGCCCGACGGCAGCCACGATATGTATGCGGGGCTGGGCGCTGTGTCACGGGCGCGCTATGAGGGCGCGGCAAATACGAAGACATCGGTCCTGCCAGTGCTGCAGGTGCAGTGGAGCAATGGGATATTCATTTCCGGCATGAGCGCCGGGATGCACATGTCGACCGATCCCACGCTTGAATTCGGGCCATTGATATCGCTCCACGCCAGCCGCGACGAGTCCGGCTCGGGCGGCATCGTCGATGGCGTCGGCGTTGCGACCATGATGCCGCTCGCGGCGCGCATGCGGCGCGACAACCCGCTGGCCGGCATGCCGGACGTGGATGCACGTATCGAAGGCGGCGCGTTCCTCAACTATTACCTGAATCCCGCGTGGCGTCTCACCAGCAGTGTGCTGATCGGCTCCGGTAGCGAGCGCGATGGTGCGCGCATGACGGTGGGCGTGCAGCGCCTGGCCGTGGCCATTGCGCCACAGCACACGGTCTCGTTCAATGCGGGGCTCACGCTGGTCAACCGCGACTATAACCAGAGTTATTTTGGCGTGAGCGAGAACGACGCCTGGACCAGCGACAATCCCGTGTACCGCCCTGGAGGCGGCCTGAAGGATGTGCACGCCGGCGCGCGCTGGAACTGGGCGCTCGGTCCGTCCTGGATGCTCACCACCAACGTGCAAGCGACGCGCCTGACCGGCAGCGTTCGCCATAGCCCGCTCGTCGAGCGGCCCACCAACGTGACGGTTTCGACCGCCTTCGCTTTCCGCTTCTGATGATGCAACGCGTACACCTCTCCGCCTGCGTGACCCTGCTGCTGACGGCAGGCGTTGCCGTCGCGCAGGTGCGTGCCGACGAATGGGTGAGCTATCGGGACGCCTACCGCGCGATGGTGGTATTCGACAAATATGGCGGCCCCAAGCATCTGCTGCAGAATCAGCTGCAGGTACGCCCGCGTGCCAAAGGGATGCTGGAAGATGGCGCGAGCCTGCTGATCAAGGGCCGCACGCTGCAGACCAGCCTGGCACTCGATCCACTTGGCCGCACGACGCTGCCGCTGCTCAAGGCCGCCTACGACGAGAACGCCGTGCTGGCACCCAACCGGCCGCTGGGCGGCTTCACGGTGCGCCCGCGCATCTCGCTGGCACTGCGCGCCGATGGCTCGTACGACGCGACCGAACTGCGCGCCGCCTGCGAGCAGGCGCTGGGCTTTGCCCGCCACGTCGACGCCTCGGCGCGCAGCCAGGCGTGCGTGGGCGTGCGGCTCGTGTTTCCCAAGACAAGTACCGATGCCGGCGCCCGGGTGCGGTCCGGTAGCGCCGAGACCGTCCTGCCAGTCACACGCGCGCCAGCGTTCACCGGCGACATCGATGACGATTTCCCGGCCGTCACCTACCGCTTCGCGCCAACAGACGCGACCCAGCTCGTCACGTACCACGCGCCGCTAGCGATCGTGCCGGTGTTCGAATAAGTAAAAAAGCGGGGGTCAGGTCTGACATTCGGACACGAGCTCGACAATCAGGTAGTCGGAACTAGCTGGTGCCGGGCCATGCGAATACTGGGCAAGGGACTATAAGAAATGGCTAAGGCTGAGGCCGTGTCTGAATGTCAGACCTGACCCCAGCTTTTTACGGGTGCGTAATCGCGTTGCGGGCTGAAGCGCCGTCAATTCCAGGCCGATGGCGAAAACAGGTAGCCTTCGCCCCACACCGTCTTGATCTTTTCTGAATCGGCATCGTCGAACTTGCGGCGCAGCTTCGAGATGCAGTTGTCGATACTGCGGTCGAGGCCATCGAACTCGATCCCGCGCATCTTCTTGAGCAGGGCGTCGCGCGAGAGCACGCGGCCGGCCGCCTCGGCCAGTACCAGCAGCAATTTGTATTCGGTATTCGACAGGATGCACGGCTGACCGCGCCAGACGACGCTGCGGTCGCTCGTGACGATGCGCAGCGCGCCAAATTGCAGGATGCGCGAATCGACACCTGACTTGGCCTGGGCGCGCCGCATCAGCGCGCGCAGGCGTGCCAGCAGCACGCGCGGCTGGACCGGCTTGTTGACGAAATCGTCAGCGCCTTGCTCCAGGCCCGAGACTTCATCGTACGAATCTTCGCGCGCGGTCAGGATCAGGATCGGGACGTCCGAATGCTCGCGGATCTGGCGGCATACCACCATGCCGTCCAGGCCCGGCAACATCAGGTCAAGGATCACGACGTCGGGCGACAGTTCCTTGAAACGCTCGAGCGCGATGTCGCCGCGGGTGACGAGGTCAACCGCGAACTCGTAACTGGACAGGTATTCGGAGACGAGCTCGGCCAGGCGCGCATCGTCTTCCACCAACATTACACGGTGCATTCAATTTCTCCTCGATCGGCCATTGTAGCGGCCAGTGCGCCGGAATGGCAGATCCTGCGAGAAGCGAGACAAGTCATTACAGTTTGACGACAACCGGGCGCATCAGATGCGCCCGGTTGTCCGATCAAGGCGCGCACACGATCCTCAGTTGGCACCATTCGTGCTGCGTGACGCGCTGGCGCCGACCTTCTGGTTGGCGTGCAGTGCCAGCGCCGGCACGGCCGCCCCATGTACGCTGCCCAGCGTGAACTTGATGACGCCATTGGCCGGGACCACCACGGCGTCGCCGCTGCAACCAGTTTTGGCGGCATTGAGCTGGCCATTGATGACGTTGCAATAGGTGCCAGGCGGCAGGCCGGTCGCATGCGTCGTGGTCCAGGCCGCTGAGTCGTTATTGATCGCGACAAAGCCCTTGCTGCCACGCGAAAAGGCGATCTGGTTGCGCGTGCCGGTGACAAAATTATCGACGCCCTGGCCCGATGTGGCCGCGCGAAACCCGACCATGTTCGAGATCTCGGGCCAGCGGTGGATGAAGTCCCATGCCTGGTTGATCAGCGGCTTGCCATTCGCGTCGAACGGGCTGGTGGCTGGTGGCGGCTGTTCGGTCCGGGTAAAGCGAAAGCCCGAATGCACTTGCGCCGCGCCGTAGGGCCAGGCCAGCATCAGGACATTGGCCAGCTGGTAGCGCTTGGTGCCTTGCGTGTCGTTGGGAACGCCCGTGAAGTTGCTGGCCACGAGCGAACTCGGGGCATGTTCGCCGCGTTCCGAATCCCAGTTGTTGATGAACACGGTCGCCTTGTCGCTGGGGATGAAGCCCCAGGTCCCGCCCCAGCCGGCGCTTGGCGAACCCATCAACCTGGGCAGGTCCGCCACGGCGGCGCCATTCACATTCTGGAACATTTCCTTCATCGCATAGACGTAATGGAACTCGTTGACCGAGCCAGTGGCCAGATAGGCATTTGCCTTGACGCCACTGTCCGGGATCACCTCCTGTGTGAACCACAGGGGCTCACCGGCCTTGGTCGTCCGGGATACGCCATTGAGGAAGCCGGCAATGTCGCCCGGCGCCATGTGCTTGGCGGCGTCCAGCCGCACACCGTCCACGCCCATGGCCACGAGCTTGTTCAGATAGTTGCGGATCTGGCCCTGCACATAACTGGCGCCGGTATTCAGGTCAGGCAGGTTGTTGAGGCGGCAGCTCGTCACCTTGGTGCGGTCGGCCAGGCTGTAGTCACCGCCCTGGATAACGCATGCGGCATGGAAGTCGGGTGCGCTGAAATGGGGGTAGCTTTGCGTGGCGGCATTCCAGCTGCTGCCATCGGTGGCCGTGCCGGTGCCGGCGCCGTCGGCCATCTGATTGACGACCACGTCGGCGTAGATGCGCACCTTGGCCGCATGGCAGGTGTTGATCATGGCCTGCAACTCGGCTTCCGTGCCCATCCGGCTGTCGAGCCTGGTGTAATTGACGGCCTGATAGACGTCGTACCAGAAGTCCAGCTTGCGCGATGCATGCGGTGGCGAGATCTGCACCGCGCCGTAGCCCTGTGGCCCGAGCCAGTTCGTGCACTCCCTGGCGATGTCGTTCCACTTCCAGCGGAACATTTGTACCGAGGTATCGGCAGGGTTGAAGTCGGCTGCGGCCGCTGGCGTGCTGAACGCCATGGCGATGCAGGCGATGCTGCAGAGACGCGCTGCGCGGGGCAGACGGTGCACCAATTGCCTGGTTCGGATGAATTCCACGTTGATTCCCGGGTTGTGACGCGTTGACGATAGATGACCGCACGGTGGACGCATTGCATGACCAATGTTGCTACGACGGAAATTATCACGGAACGTCAGGGCGTAGATTCAGACTTGCTTCAGAACCAGGCAGGCTGGTCATGAGGGTTTCCGACTTGACGAACAGGGATCCGTCGTCGAAGATTCCGGTCATCCAACCACGTCCTGACACCCTTGGAAAACGCCATGAACCTGGTCGTCAAAGTACGCGTGCTGCGGCACATCCGGCAGTCCGGCTATCGGCCGCAGCTGGAGGATCTCTCGCCTGGGCTGTTTCCGTTCTGGCAGCGCACTAGCGGGAAAGAATTTCCCGGCATACCGGACAACGCACTCTTTTTCATGCATGCAGCGACCGGACTGATGCGCTTTTTCGAGGTCGCGGCAGACCGGCGCGAGCCGTGCGCGTTGCCATCGCTGGCCGCCGACTCGGTCTGGCATGCGTGGATGGCATGGGATCCCGTGAATCTGGCGCACTTCTGCCGCCGCCACTTCGGCAAGCCGATCGACCATCTTCCCCACACCATGCTCGATGCGCTGGCATTGCCGCGTGTGCTCGTTGGTTGTCGTGAACACGAAGACGCGCGCTCGCGGGTACGGGGCTTGCCCGCATTGTTCCGCCTTGATGCCACGTTGCGCATGCCATATGGTCATGGCTACGCGTTGCAAGATGAGGACATCGTGTACAGCCGCCTGGATGCGAACGGCAGGATGGCCGGACGCGCACGGCCGCATCCCGAGCTGACACTGCGGGCGCTGCTGCTGGCAAACCTGATCAGCCAGGCAGACTATGCCGCGGCCCTGCGGGAAAAACGGGGGCTGGATACGGGGTCAGGCACCTATTACGTCGGTGATGGTGGCAGTGACAACGCGATGCGCGACTGTGACGCCGACCTCAACTGCCACGGCGGCGGAAGCGATGGTGGCGATAGTGGTGGCAGCAGCAGCAGCAGCAGCAGTTGTGGCGGTGGCAGCAGTTGCGGCGGCGGTGGCGGCGGGGGAGACTGAGCGCCAGCATGCAAACGGCCCGCTTGCGCGGGCCGTTGCACATCGTCACGCCGGACAGCGCGTGACCTTCAGTGACTCATTTACTTCAAGCCATGTTCTGGTTGACGAAGTCCCAGTTGGCCACGTTCCAGAACGCTTCCAGGAACTTTGCGCGCGCGTTGCGGTAGTCGATGTAGTACGCGTGTTCCCAGACATCGGCCGTCAGCAGCGGCTTGTCGGTCGTGGTCAGTGGCGTGGCGGCGTTCGACGTATTAACGATGTCGACGCTGCCGTCGGCCTTTTGCACCAGCCAGGTCCAGCCCGAACCGAAGTTACTCAGTGCCGATTTGTTGAACTCTTCCTTGAACTTTTCGACCGAACCCCATTTGGCATTGATTGCGTCCAGCCCCTTGCCGCTCGGTGCGGCGCCGTTCGGGGTCATGCAGTGCCAGAAGAAGGTGTGGTTCCAGACCTGTGCCGAATTGTTGAACACGCCGCCCGACGACTTCTTGACGATCTCTTCCAGTGGCATCTCTTCGAACTCGGTGCCCTTGATCAGGTTATTCAAGTTGGTCACGTAGGTCTGGTGATGCTTGCCGTGGTGGTATTCCAGGGTCTCGGCCGAGATATGCGGTTGCAGGGCGTCCTTGGCATACGGCAGTGCTGGCAGGGTGTGTTCCATGATAAATCCTTGTTGGGTTGGAAAGGTTGCAGTTCTGATAGCGGCGCTATTCTAAACCGGCTGCAGCAATATTGCATGACTGCATTCTCTTTCCTTTCGGACAGGATTCGTTACTCGAGCACGCTCTGCACCTGCGCTACACCAACCTCGGCGCTGCCATCGGCCAGGCGGATGTGCAGCGTGTCGCGTGCGTGGATCTGCGCCGGGTCGCGCACAATCTGGCCTTTGCCATCGCGCACGATGGCGTAGCCGCGCTCGAGGGTGCGCTGCGGGTTGAGCAGTTCGAGCTGCGCCGCCAGGCCCATCAACGCATCGCGACGGCCCTTGAGGTTGTTGCGCAGGCTGGTGTGCAGGTGACGCCCGTCCGAGGCGAGTTGCGCCCGCAGTGCGCGCATGTCGGGCCGGTGCCGGCTCCAGCGCTGCTGCAATTGCGCCAGCACGAGTCCCTGGCGGTTGATGGGCAGCTTGACCGCATGCGTTATGGCCGTGGCCAATGCCAGTAACTTCAGGCGCTGGTGGCCGATCTGCGCTGACGGGCTCAGCAGGCGGCGGCTCAGGTTATCCAGGCCCTGGCTGGCGTCGGACAAGCGGCGGTCCATCGCGCGCTGCAGGTCGAGCGCGTCGCCATGGAGCGATGCGAGCCAGTCGGCGCGGGGCGTGGCGGCCAGTTCGGCGGCGGCAGTTGGCGTCGCGGCGCGCACGTCGGCAGCGAAGTCGGCGATGGTCACGTCGGTTTCGTGGCCCACGCCCGAGACCACGGGAATGGCGCAGGCATCGATCGCGCGCGCCACGCATTCTTCGTTAAAACTCCACAGGTCTTCGATCGAGCCGCCGCCGCGGCACACCAGCAACACGTCGACTTCGCCACGGCGCGAAGCCGTCATGATCGCCTCGGCAATCTTGTCCGCAGCGAACTGGCCCTGGACCGGGGTGGGGTAGAGCACCACGTGTACGTGGGGCGCGCGTCGGCGCAGCGCCGTGAGCACATCGCGCAGCGCCGCGGCGCCCGGGCTCGTGACGATGCCGATGCTGCGCGGGAACAGCGGCAGCGGCCGCTTGCGGTCGGCGTCGAACATGCCTTGCGCCGCCAGCTTTTCCTTCAGGCGCAGGAATGCCTCGTACAACTGGCCAACGCCGGCGCGCCTGATCGCCTCGACATTGATCTGGTAGTCGCCGCGCGCGCCGTACAGCGTCACGAGGGCGCGGACCTCGACCTTGTCGCCTTCGCGCGGGATGAAGCCGGCCGACTGTGCGCGGCCACGGAACATCACGGCGCGCACCTGGGCCGCATCGTCCTTGAGCGTGAAATACCAGTGGCCCGACGCCGCACGCGTGAAATTGGAAATTTCGCCGCCGATCCAAGTCAGTGGAAAAGTACGCTCGAGCAGGCGCGTCACTTGCTGGTTCAGCGCAGTAACGCTCAGAACGGCAGAGGGCGTGTAGGCGGAGTCGGCGTCGCTGGTCGGGAACATGGTCGGTCGCGAAAAATCGGAGAGGACGATTATAGCCGCCCTGGCGATGTGTCCGGGTTCGATGGCAATCCGGTCGCTGAAGCCGATTATTGCTGCTTTTCAATGCAATCTATTGAAATGGGTTTGAAATCAAGAGGTTGCAGGGTCAGTAATGTCGTTTGAGAGCGGTTTATCCACACAAACTGTGGGGAACTCATTCATAGGACATGACGCTGCGCGCGGATTGAGCAGGAGAGGTGGATTTATTACAAAACAATGACTTAGGGCCATTACAGCAGGCTTGATCACAAAGTTGTCCACAGAATCTGTGCACACCTTTTGTTTGTGGCTGGACGGCTTTTTACGCCGGAAAGTTGTATTGCGAATCCACCCGATCGATACCAACCAAGCTGCTTAATTTTAAAGCAGTACGATTGGTTGTTAATGAAATCAATGACTTACACTCCTAACTTTATGCTTCCTCACACTCTTATCCACATAAAGTGTGCACAGGGCGAATATTCTGTGAACAACGGGCGCTAAGGCCGAATAAACATGGCAATGGTAGGGAATACGACGTGTTTCAGGCGTGATTCAGGCCATATGCTCAAATTTTAAGCGCTACGTGTTTGCTGATTAAAATCAATAGCTTAGTGTCATAAACGACGTCTTGCGCACACTTTTGTCCACAATAAGTGTGTGGAACTACACAGCTATACGTGTTGAGCAAACTGATGCAACACTGCCTCCAAAACAGGCGCGTAAACGAAATCCTTTGAAATCAACAGCTTAGATGTTGTTCAGGGGCCTTGCGCACAATTTTGTCCACAGAATGTGTTCGCAACTACACGTGCCCGCAGAAGCGTTGTCGAAAAAACCATGGTGTCATTGCATAACGGCACCGAGTCATGAGACTGCCATTTTCTTGCGCAGGCGCAGAAAGCCCTTTGAAATCAACGTGCTTGGGTGGTGTCACGCGCCTTGCGCACAATTTTATCCACAGAAGGTGTGCAGAACTCTACTTGCCGCTTCGCTGCCAACTTGCTACATTGCCGGATTGACTTTTATCCTCTCAGGAGTATCTCTTGCTCGCCATTTTTCAAGCCGCAGGCTGGCCTATCTGGTTCCTGCTGTTCGCGTCGATCGTTGCCGTCGCCCTCATCGTCGAACGCCTGATCACGCTGCGCCGCGAGAAAATCCTCCCACGCAACCTTCTCGACGAAGTCATCCGTGTACACCATACGGGCAAGGCCACGCCGGACGTCATCAACAAGCTGGAACAGAATTCGCCGCTGGGCACCGTGCTGGCGGCTGCGCTGCGTAACGTCGACGCGCCACGCGACGTCATGAAGGAGTCGATCGAGGAAGCCGGCCGCGGTGTGGCCCAGAACCTCGAACGTTTCCTGACCACGCTCGGCACCATCGCGTCGCTCGCGCCGCTGATGGGCCTGTTCGGCACGGTGGTCGGCATGATCGAGATCTTCGGCGCCTCGGCCCCGACCGGCGGCAACAACCCGGCGCAACTGGCGCATGGCATCTCGGTGGCGCTGTACAACACCGGTTTCGGCCTGGCCATCGCCATGCCGGCCCTGGTCGCCTACCGTCACTTCCGCAATCTGGTCGACACCTATATCGTCGACATGGAACTGCAGGCCGTGAAATTTGTCGACGTCGTCCACGGTGCCCGCAAATGATGGACTTTCGCCGTGGCCGCAAGCGTGAGGATCCGGAGATCAACCTGATCCCGTTCATCGACGTGCTGCTCGTGGTCCTGATCTTTTTGATGGTCTCGACCACCTACAGCAAGTTCACCGAGCTGCAGATCACCTTACCGACGGCCGAGGCCGAGAAGCAGGCGCAAAAGCCGTTCGAGATCAATGTCACGGTCGACGCCAAGGGCAACTACACGGTCAATAACACGCCCGTGGCGTTCACCAGCGTGGCAGGCCTGGCGCAGGACATGCGCACGGCGGCGCGCACGCCGGACGGCCAGGTGGTCGCCAGCCCGGTCGTCATCGTCAATGCCGACCAGTTCGCCATGCACCAGATGGTGATCAATGTGCTGGAAGCAGCGCGTGTGGCCGGCTACGACAAGCTGACCTTCGCTGCCCAGACCGGCACCGGCAAGTAACCTCACCGGCCCGCGTCAAGCGGGCCGGCATCCTCCCGCATGGCATCTTCCCTCGAAACAACCCTGACCCGTGCGTGGTTGCGGCGCGGCCCGCTTGCCGTCGCGCTGTTGCCGGTGGCGCTGCTATTCGGGGCGCTGGCCGCCCTGCGCCGCCGGCTGTTCCAGTCCGGCATCAAGGCGTCAGAGCGCTTGCCCGTGCCCGTCATCGTCGTTGGCAACATCTTCATTGGTGGCACTGGCAAGACCCCGCTGACGATCTGGCTGGCCGAGGCCCTGCGCGCGGCCGGCATGCGGCCGGGCATCATCTCGCGCGGTCACGGTGGCGATGCTGGCAAGGATGGCGCGCCGCGCGCCGTCACGCCAGGGTCCGATCCGCGCGTCGTGGGCGACGAGCCGCTCCTGATCGCCCAGCGCACCGGCTGCCCGGTCGTCATTGGCCGCGAGCGCGCCGAGGCGGGCAGGGCGCTGCTGGCGGCGCACCCGGACGTGGACGTGCTCATCACCGACGATGGCCTGCAGCACTATGCGCTGGCGCGCGACATCGAGATCGTCCTGTTCGACGGGCGTGGCGTGGGCAATGGCTGGCTGCTGCCGGCCGGGCCGCTGCGCGAGCCGCCGTCGCGCCGCCGTGATTTCACCGTGGTCAATGTCCCCGAGATCACGCCGGCGCTGGCCCGGGCCGTCGGCGGCGCCCCGTACCGCATGCTGCTGTCGGGCCAGTACGCCGAGCCATTGAACGGTGGCGAACGCGTGCCGCTGGCCGAACTGCGCGCCAAACGCATCGTCGCCGCAGCCGGCATCGGCAATCCGGGGCGCTTCTTCACGATGCTGCGCGCGGCGGGCCTGGCGCCTGGCGAACTGGCCTTGCCCGACCATCACGACTTCCTGGACGACCCGTTCGCCGCTCTGGACGCCGAGATCATTCTGATCACGGAGAAGGATGCAGTAAAATGTCGGAAAATTGAACATCTGAAGGACGATCCGCGCTTGTGGGTCGTGCCTGTGACGGCGCAGCTCGACCCTGCGCTGGCTGAACAAATCGTGGAGAAATGTCGTGGACGCTCGCCTGCTTGATATCCTGGTCTGCCCGTTGTGCAAGGGTCCGCTCGAACTCGACAAGAAGGCGCAGGAGCTGACCTGCCGCGCCGACCGTCTCGCCTATCCGATCCGCGACGGCATCCCGATCATGTGGGCCGACCAGGCGCGCAAGATCGCGCCTGTCTGATCGGCCTGCATGAACTTTACCGTCATCATCCCGGCGCGCCTGGCGTCGACCCGCCTGCCGAACAAGCCGCTGGCCGATCTGGGCGGCAAGCCGATGGTGGTGCGCGTGGCCGAACGGGCGCGTGAATCAGGCGCAACCCGGATCATCGTCGCCACCGACCACGCGGACATTGCCGCCGCCTGCGCCGAGCATGGCGTGAGCGCCGTGCTCACGCGCGCCGATCACCCGTCGGGCACCGACCGCATCGCCGAAGTGGCGCACGTGCTGGGCCTGGCGCCGGATGACGTCGTCGTCAACCTGCAGGGTGACGAACCATTGATCGACCCGCGCCTGTTGGCGGCCTGTGCCGCCCGGATCAGCGCCGACGTCCCGATGGCCACCTGCGCGCATCCGATTCTCGATGCGGCCGACGTGTTCAACCCGAACGTCGTCAAGGTCGTGCTCGACAAGAACGGGCGCGCACTGTATTTCTCGCGCGCCACGATTCCCTGGCACCGCGATGCGTTCGCCCAGACGCTCGAGTCGCTGCCTGCCGGCTATGCGCCGCTGCGTCACATTGGCCTGTATGCCTACAGCAATGCGTTCTTGCAGGCGTATCCCGCCATGGCAGTGTCGCCGCTCGAGTCGATCGAGGCGCTGGAGCAGCTGCGCGTGCTGTGGCACGGTGTGCCGATCGCCGTGCATATCACGGATAGCGCACCGCCAGCGGGCGTCGACACCCCCGACGATCTGGCGCGCGTACGCCTGCATTACACGTCTTGACGCACGTCGCAAGGGTATAGCCGGGCCGTCTGCGCAGGATCAAATATCCTCACTGCAACGGCTTGCGGCTGGCTTTTACGCCAACTTTTGTGGTAACTTCCGTGTCAACGAAGTCTGCGCCATATCAAAAAGATCACCGTATTCGCCATTTTACTTTTCTCTATTTTCTAGAATCTCAGGAAACTCATGCGTCTCATTCTGTTAGGAGCACCCGGTGCCGGCAAGGGCACCCAGGCCAACTTCATCAAGGAAAAGTTCGGCATCCCCCAAATCTCGACCGGCGACATGCTGCGCGCGGCGATCAAGGCAGGGACTGAACTGGGCCTGGCCGCCAAAAAAGTGATGGATGCCGGCCAGCTCGTGTCGGACGACATCATCATCGGCCTGGTCAAAGAGCGCCTGAAGGACGCAGACTGCCAGAACGGCTATCTGTTCGACGGCTTCCCGCGCACCATCGCGCAAGCCGAAGCGATGAAGGACAGCGGCGTGAACATCGATTACGTTCTCGAGATCGATGTCCCGGATGACATGATCCTTGAACGCATGACCGGCCGCCGCTCGCACGCTGCGTCGGGCCGCGTGTACCACGTCAAGTTCAATCCGCCAAAAGTCGACGATACCGATGACATCACGGGCGAGCCGCTGATCCAGCGCGACGACGACAAGGCAGAAACCGTCTCGAAGCGCCTCGAGGTATACCACAACCAGACCAAGGTGCTGCTTGGCTACTACGGCAAGTGGGCCGAGTCGGGCCTGCCAGGCGCGCCAAAATACCGCCGCATCTCGGGCGTCGGCCCGGTCGAGCAGGTGCGTGACAACGCGTTTGCCGCGCTGGCCGAATAAGTCGTCCGTCCAGTACCACCCCAGCGATCCCGCGCCGGCCCTGCCTGCGCGGGATCGCTGCATTTCAGGCCTGTGATTGTCATTACGCCGTACAATTGTGAGCAATTGTTTCCCGTGCGCCGTGTGCGGGTTGGCAAGACGATAATAAGTTATCTGTCTACAACCCTGAGAGGTCTCCCATGAACAAGAACAACACCATCCTCGCCATGCTGCTGGCGCTTGCCGCTGCCAGCGCCGGCGCCCAGACGACAGGTGCTACCCAGGGTCAGCCCGCCACGGGCGAGACATACCGTCCATCCCTCGACGGCCAGCAAACCTCGACGCCGGCCGCGCCGATCGACATGCAGCCGAAAACCCAGGAAGAAAAAGCCACGGGCCGCCAGGAGCCATCGCGCCTGAAGGACATCGACCCGGCCACGCATCCGGCGCCGCAGAACGTGCGTCCACAGCCAACGCCAGCACCGAAGACCCAGCAGGAGCAGGGCGTGCAACCGGTCGCCCGTCGTTCGGTCCAGCAGCAGATCGATAGTGCGGGGCGCCTGGCGTCGCCGAATGCCCCGACGGTTGTCGCTCCGGCCACGGGCGCGCCGACGCCGGTCGTGCCAACGACCAGCCAGGTCGCCCCGTGCATCGGCGCAACCTGCACCGACACCACCGGCGCCACCACGGCAGGTGCTGTCGGCAGCTCGAGCGTGAACAGCGCCGGTCGCCTGTGCAACCGCAGTGGCACCACGGTGCAGTGCTTCTGAACTGACTGCACTCGTCGTCCCGAACGTTCTTGATGTGCCCACTTTACGTTTACGTAAACGTTAAAGCCGGGCAAAATAGCGGTACAAGAATTTTCACAAGGGACAACCATGCACATCCAGGATAACGTTTTCATTGTCACCGGCGGCGCGTCCGGTCTTGGCGCGGCCACCGCGCGCATGCTCGCCGCGAATGGCGCGACCGTCGTCATCGCTGACGTCCAGGCCGAAGCTGGCCAGGCACTGGCCGACGAGTTGAAGGGGCAGTTCGTTCGCTGTGACGTCACCCAGGAAGCCGATGCCCAGGCTGTCGTAGATGCGGCCGTTGGGCTGGGCGTGCTGCGCGGCCTGGTCAACTGCGCCGGCGTCGCGCCGGCCGTCAAGACCGTCGGCAAGGATGGCGCGCACCCGCTGGACGTGTTCCAGCGCGCCGTGAACATCAATCTGGTCGGTACCTTCAATATGGCGCGCCTGGCTGCCGAGGCCATGGGCAAGACCGAGCCGGCCGAGTACGGCGAGCGCGGCATCATCATCAACACCGCATCGGTTGCCGCCTTTGACGGCCAGATGGGGCAGGCAGCCTACGCGTCGTCCAAAGCGGCCGTGGCCGGTCTGACGCTGCCGATGGCGCGCGACCTGTCGCGCAACGGCATCCGCGTGATGACGATCGCGCCGGGCATTTTCGAGACGCCAATGCTGATGAACATGCCGCAAGAGGTCCGTGATTCGCTGGGCAAGATGGTGCCGTTCCCGCAGCGCCTGGGCCTGCCAACGGAGTTTGCCCACCTGGCCCGCGCCATCATCGAAAACGTGATGCTCAACGGCGAGACGATCCGTCTGGACGGCGCGATTCGCATGCAGCCAAAGTAGTTCTTCGGGGACGTGTCCTGAAAGCATGTCGAAGATGCTGTAGCATGTCTTCGATGTCGGGCGCCTGGCCTAAGGTCACGCGCCCGTTTGCTATTTTGGAGAACCGTTTGAACACACTCAGCAAGCTTGCGCTCGCCCTGGCATTGGCCGGTGCGACGACGCCCCTGTGGGCCCAGGATTCACTGCAGGCCGCGCCCGAAGCGGCGACCGGCTACACCGAGAAAAATGGCTGGCAGGCCAAGAAGTACATGGTCACCGCCGCCAATCCGCTGGCGGTCGAAGCCGGCTACCAGATCCTGCGCCAGGGCGGGGCCGCCATCGATGCCGCGATTGCCACGCAACTGGTGCTGACGCTGGTCGAGCCGCAATCGTCCGGCATCGGCGGCGGCGCGTTCATGGTCCATTACGACGGCAAGCAGACTCAGGCGTTCGACGGCCGCGAAACCGCGCCAAGCAAGGCCGACGAGCACCTGTTCGAACGGCCCGACGGGACGCCGCTGTCGCGCACCGAAGGCGTGGTCGGTGGCCGCTCGGTCGGCGCGCCGGGCGTGCTGCGCATGCTGGAACTGGCGCACCGCCAGCACGGCAAGCTGCCGTGGAAGGCGCTGTTCGCCCCAGCGATCCGCTTGTCGGAGCAGGGCTTCAAGGTCAGCCCGCGCATGCACAAGATGCTCGCTGGCGAGACCTTCCTGATCAAGGACCCGGTTGCCGCTGCCTATTTTTATGACGCGGCCGGCAAACCATGGCCGGTTGGCCACGTCCTGAAGAACCCGGCGCTGGCCGCTACGCTGCGCGAGATCGCCGCCGGCGGCGCCGACGTGTTCTACACGGGCCGCTTCGCGCGCGACATTGCAGCCAAAGTGGCCGCGCACCCGACCAATCCGGGGCTGCTGACGGCCAAGGACATCGCCGATTACCGCCCCAAGGTCCGCAAGCCCGTCTGCAGCGACTACCGCGCCTACACCGTGTGCGGCATGCCGCCGCCATCGTCGGGCGGGATCGCCGTGGCGCAGATGCTGGGCATGTTCGAGACCTTCGACATGAAGGCGCTTGCGCCGAAAGACGGCGTGCCGGGCGCGGACGCTGTGCACGTGTTCTCGGAAGTAGGACGCCTGGCCTATGCCGACCGCAACCGCTACGCCGCCGACGCCGACTTCGTGCCGCTGCCGGGCCGTGGCATCCCGAGCCTGATCGACAAGGGCTACCTGACGGCGCGCGCCGGGATGGTGGGCGCACGCTCGATGGGCGAGGCCAAGGCCGGCAAGCCGCCCGGGATGGAAGTAGCGTGGGGCACCGACAACGCGATCGAGACGCCGTCGACCTCGCACGTCTCGGTCGTCGACGGCAATGGCGCCGGCCTGGCCATGACGACGACGATCGAAGACGCGTTCGGCTCACGCCAGATGGTCGACGGCTTCATGCTGAATAACCAGTTGACCGACTTCTCGTTCAGCGCGCGCGACGCCGATGGCCCGGTGGCCAACCGCGTCGAAGCGAACAAGCGGCCGCGCAGTGCGATGTCGCCGACGATCGTGTTCGACCGCGCCAGCGGCAAGCTGGTGCTCGCCATCGGCTCGCCGGGCGGCCCGGCCATCATCAATTATGTGGCCAAGGTGCTGGTGGGTACGCTCGACTGGGACCTGAACGTGCAGCAGGCGATCGCGCTGCCGAACTTCGGCAGCCGCAACGGTCCTACCGAACTGGAGCGGGGCCGCTTCCCCGACGCCACGCTCGACGTGCTGCGCGCACGTGGCCACGCGATCCGGGTCAGCGAGCAGACGTCGGGCCTGCACGGCATCGAGCGTGTGATGGTAAAAGGCGTGCCGATGTGGTTCGGCGGTGCCGATCCGCGCCGCGAAGGTGTTGCCAGGGGCGAATGACGTAGCGCTCGAGAGGGAGCCGGCTTGAATGTGCCGGCTTTTTTATTTTGTGAGACGCAGAGTTCTGAATGCGTAGCGAAGCACTTGCGGCAGCGTATCCAGATCGACGTATTGGTTCAGGAGTTCGATCCGGAGCTTCTTTTTGCCGCCGAAGGCCGCGGAAAGCCGGGCGGCGAAGTCGATTGCCAGCCTCTGATGTATATCCTGGGGATATTCGTCATTGAAAACCGGACTCCTGAATGTTTCTCTGGCATCGTTATCGATGATCAGGCATTCCGGACCCCGGACCATCACGATCAATCCATGGCCACCAGTCGAATACTTGGGGAAATGAGGAGGCTCGGGGTTGTTCCGGATTTCGTACCCATGTAGCAGATAAAAGATTCGGCACGCATTGTCGCTTGTCCAGTTCAAGGAGCGGGTCGTGAAGGATTCCTGGCAGCGACTGTGCAAGTAGAATACCGCTCGTGCTGCTGAGCAATGCGACGGCGATGAGTTGCTGAAGGACGGTAGAACGCATGAGGTGGCCTCTTGATGCGGTAAATTGGACCTGACCAGAAGTCGCGTTGCTTGAAGTCCGAGATCCAGATTCGTCCATCCCACTCCAAGGTTGGATGAAAGACGGGATTCTCGGCCGGTACAAGCGTCACGATATTGGCGTTTCGCAAGACCAGGCGTCAGGTGGCAGCGATCCAGCGCGGTTGGGGCACACAAGCGACAATCTGCGATAAATTCTTGCCATTTCTATCCCATATTTGCCTCAAGACAAGCAGAATTTGCTAACCTGCTGGCGTGACGAACAAACAGAAAACCAGACCGGGCGTGACAGAAGAAGGTGCGCGCGACGCCTGCCGGGGCGGGATTCTGCACGCCGCGCGGCGCGGCGATGTGCTGGCCTTGTTTGCGGCGTGACGATGCTGCGCACGTTCCTGCTCCTGGCGCTGCTGGCGCTGACCGCGCTGTGCGCACCCCTCACGCGCGCTGCGGCTCCCGAACCGACGCTGCGTTTCGAGCACCTGTCGGTGCAGCACGGTCTGGCGCAGGAGTCGGTGCTGTCGATCCTGCAGGATGCGGACGGCTTCATGTGGTTCGGCACCCAGTCCGGCCTGTCGCGCTATGACGGTTACCGCTTCGTCAACTACCGCACCGAGATCGGCAACCCGCGCAGCCTGGCCAGCAACTGGGTGCGCGCGATGCTGCTCGATCGCCACGGACGCATGTGGGTGGGCACCGACGGCGGCCTGAATCGCTACGATCCGGCTACCCGCAGCTTCACGCTGTATGCGCCCAACGAGCCGGCGCGGCGCGGGGCCGGCAACCGCCAGATCAAGACGATGATCAGCGATGGCCAGGACGGTCTGTGGATCGGCACCGCCGACGGGTTGCAGTATTTCGACATCGACACCGGCAAGTTCACCGTCTGGCACCATGTCCCGAACGATCCGCGCACGCTGCGCGGCGACGGGATCCAGGCGCTGGCGCTGGGCGGCGACGGGCGCCTCTGGATCGGCAGCGCAGCAGGCCTGGACAGTTTGAGCGCGGACCGCCAGCGCATCGAGCACCATGCGTCGGACCTGGCCGGGCGTGCGGTTCCCGTACACGCACTGCTGGTCGACAGCCAGCAGCGGCTGTGGGTAGGCCGCTATGGCGGGCTCGAACGCCACGGCCCGGGCGGGCCGGGCAAGGGCGCGCCGCGCCGCTTCGGGGCAGGCGATGGCGTCGGCAACGAATGGATCACGACCCTGCGCCAGGATGCCGATGGCACGGTGTGGGCGGGCACGCATGACGACGGGCTGTATCGCTGGCGTGCGCAGGGCGACCGCTTCGACGTGTTTCGCCATGCGGTCGCCGATCGCCACAGCCTGGGCGACAATTATGTCTCGGCACTGTACCGCGACGACGTCGGTACGTTCTGGGCCGGCACCTGGTATGGCGGCGTCTCGCGCGTCGACCTGGGCGGCGGTGGATTTGCCCGCATCGTCGGCCGTCCCGGCGATGCCCATTCGCTGGCCGACAACAAGATCCGCGCGCTGCTGCAGGACGGCGACCATCTGTGGCTCGGTTCGTCCACGGCGCTGCACCGGTTCGATCCGGCCACCGGCAGGGCCGACGTGTACCGGCACGAGAAGGACAATCCCAACAGCCTGATCGACGTGCCGGCAGCGGCCATCGTGCGCGATCGCGCCGGCCTGTTGTGGATCGGCAGCCGCTCGGGCGTGACGAGCTTCGATCCCGCCACGCGGCGCTTCCGGCGCTACATGCTGCCGGGCGACGCCGACGCCAACCAGGTGCGCTCGATGCTGGTCGATCGCGACGATGTGATCTGGATCGGCACGCGCGGCGGCATGCATCGCATGGCGGCCGGCACCCGCGCACTCACGAGTCTGCGGCATGACCCGGCCAAGGCGACCAGCCTGTCGGACGACACCGTGCGGCCGCTGCTGGAAGACCGCCGCGGACGCTTCTGGGTCGGCACGGTCTCGGGCCTGGAATTGCTCGATCGCGCCAGCGGGCGGTTCCGCCACTTCCGCCACGATCCATTCGACCCGAATAGCCTCAGCCACAACGAAGTGCAGTCGCTGTTCGAAGACAGCCGCGGCGACATCTGGATCGGCACCGGCGTGGGCCTGAATCGCATGGCCACCGGACCGGACGGCGCTCTGAGTTTCACGCGCTACACCACGCGCGATGGCCTGGTCGACGATTCGGTGTCGGCCATCCTGGAAGATGCGGACGGACGCATCTGGACCAGCACGTCGAGCGGCATCTCGAGCTTCGACCCAGCCAGTGGGCGCTGGCGCAGCTACACGGCCGCCGACGGCATCAGCGAGGGCGCATTCTTCGACACGGCGGCGCTCAGGACGAGCGACGGCACGCTGTATTTCGGCGGCTTCAATGGCCTGACCGCGTTCGATCCACGCGCGATTCACGACAACCGCATCCCGCCGCGCCCGACCATCACCGGGCTGCAGGTATTCAACCAGCCGGTCGAGAAGGTATTCCCGGGCCTGTTGCCGGGACCGATCGAGCACGCGAGCGCGATCACGCTGCCGTCCGACGCCGCCGTGATCACGGTCGAATTCGCGGCGCTGCATTTCGCCGCGCCCGAGCGCAACCGCTTCGCCTACCGTCTCGACGGTTTCGATGCAGGCTGGGTCAATGCCGGCGCCGACAAGCGCTTTGCCACTTACACCAATCTCGATCCGGGCACCTATGTGTTCCGGGTGCGGGCGGCCAACAAGGACGATGTCTGGAGCGAAGACGTGGCCGCGCTGGCGATCACGATCGAGCCACCGCCCTGGGGTACGGCGTGGTTCCGGATCGGGATGATCATCCTGATTTGCGGCGCAATCTATCTGGGCATGCGCATCCGCTTTGCGAGCCTGCGCCACCAGAAGGAGCGTCTCGAGCACCAGGTGAGCGCGCGCACCGAGCAGGTCGAGCAGCAGAACCGCATGCTCGAACTCCAGACGGAGGAACTGCGCGAGCAAGAGCGGCGTGGCCGCCACCAGAGCAACGAGCTGGCGCGCGCCTACCGCGCCTTGCAGGACAACGAGGAAGTGCTGCGCCAGGCCAAGGAGCGCGCCGAGGATGCGACGCGCCAGAAGTCCGAATTTCTGGCCAATATGAGCCACGAGATGCGTACGCCGCTGGCCGGCGTGATCGGCATGCTGGGCTTTGCGCTGCGCGACCTGGCGCTGCGCGAGAACACGCGCGAGCAGATCCTGCGCGGCCAGGCCAATGCCCAGGCCCTGCTGGGGATCATCAACGACCTGCTCGATTTTTCCAAGATCGAGGCCGGCAAGCTGACCCTGGAACGGATCGACTTCGACCTGCACGCCAAGATACGCAATGTGGCCAGCCTGTTCGACGAGCAGGCGGCCATGATGGACCTGGCGTTTTCGGTGCTGGTCGATGACAACGTGCCGCGCTACCTGGCGGGCGATCCGACCCGCGTGCGCCAGGTGCTGGTCAACCTGGTGGGCAATGCCTTCAAATTCACCAACCGGGGCGGTGTGACGATCCATGTCGAATGCCGGCCCAGCGACCAGCATGGGGTGAGCAACCACCACATGATCCGCTTCACGGTGCGCGATACCGGCATCGGCATTCCGGCAGCGGCCTTGCCGCGCCTGTTCCAGAAATTCGAGCAGGCCGACACCACCACCACGCGCCGCTACGGCGGCACGGGCCTGGGCCTGGCGATCTGCCGCCAACTGGTCGAGCTGATGGGCGGGACCATCGGCGTGAGCAGCGTCGAAGGCGAGGGCAGCGTGTTCTCCGTGCTGCTGCCGCTGCGCGACGGCGTCGCGCCGGCCCACGTTCCGCACGTGACGCGCGCGCCGCACAGCCACCGGCTGGCGATTTTATGCGCCGAGGATTTCCCGACCAACCAGATCATCGCGCGCCTGATGGTCGAGGAGATGGGGCATGCGATCGACATCGTCGACAACGGCATCGAAGCGGTGGCAGCGTGCGCCCTCAAGCGCTACGATTTGATCCTGATGGATGGCCGCATGCCCGAGATGGACGGTGCCAGCGCCACGCGCCTGATCCGCGCCGGCGGCCCGCACGATGCGCCGGTGCTCGACCAGCACGTGATGATCGTGGCGCTTACCGCCAACGCCAGCGGCGAAGACCGCGCGCGCTACCTGGCCTGCGGCATGGATGCGTTTTTGACCAAGCCGATCGACGAAGCGGCGCTGCACCTGCAACTGGCGCGGGCGATCGAACGTCAGTTGCAGCGCGGGTTCGTGCTGCCGCTGATCGAGGACGGGCCTGTACCTGTACCTGTACCTGTACCTGCACCTGCGCCGGCTTCACCTACGCCGGCTGCACCTACGCCGGCCGCACCTACGCCGACTGCACCTACGCCGGCCGCCCTCGATGCGCTGTTCGGTGTGGCGGCGCCGGCGCCGCCTGCCGCGCGCGCCGACACTCTGGGGCTGCGCCTGCGCGCTGCATTCTGCAACGACCTGCCGCGCCGGCGCGCCGAGCTGGACGCCGCGCTGGCAAGCGACGATTTCGAGGCCGCGGGCCGGGTCCTGCACGGGCTGCGCGGCAGCGCCACCTATCTGGCCGAGCCGGCGCTGGAAACACTGTGCGCCGAACTGGAAGCGGCCGCCGACGGGCGCGACGCGCAGCGCCTGCGCGCGGGCTTGCCGGTCCTGGCCAGCTTCCTCGATGCCTTCGAAACGGGCGCCCCGTCCTGACACCTGCTTATAATGCAGGTTCTGACGAATCTGGTGGAGACGTGATGAACGTGCTGGTGGTCGACGATGACGTGGTGGCGCGCATGATGCTGATGCATCTGGTGGACAGCTGCGGCAGCCATGCGATCGTCGAAGCCGACGATGGCGCCGATGCCTGGCGTCAGCTCGAAGCGGGCCTGCGGCCCGATATCGTGTTCTGCGACCTGCGCATGCCGCACCTGTCGGGCCTGGAACTGCTGCAGCGCGTGCGTCACGACCCGCTGCTGGCGGCGCTGCCGTTCGTGCTGGTCTCGGCGGCGTCCGACAGCGCCACGATGGACGAGGCGGCGCAGGCCGGCGCCAGCGGCTACATCGTCAAGCCGTTCCGCCACGACGACGTGCGCGTCCAGTTCGAGCGCATGTTCCCGCCGGCCGATGCAAACGACGCGAATGACGAGGCTCCGGACGCCGTCGTGCGCCGGCTTGGCATCGACATCGAGCGTCTACGCGTGTATCTGGATGGCCTGGCGCGCCAGGTGCAGGCGGCGCAGGGTGGTTTGGCCGAAGGCGCAGAGGGCGCCGAACAGCTTGCGCGCCTGCGCGCCGGCTGTACCATGCTCGGCCTGCACGGCGCCGCCGAAGCGTTGGGCCGGGCGCCGCTGGCGGCAGGCCTGGCGCAGGCGCAGGCAGCGGTGATGCGCCAGATCGAGCGCGCGGCGCGTGCATGATGCCGACGGCCTGTCTGCCCGACAAAGTTCCTTGCTGCCGGTGTGCTTTGGACTTACAGTATCCTGCGGGTGTTGCCTGACCGGCGCTGCCGGTCGACTGCTTCGTTGTCAGCCGGGGATCACGCCATGAACGACGTCATCAGTGCAGCGCTGTGCCCCTCCGGCCACACCGATGGCTTCGCGCGCGCGCACTTGCCGCCGCGGGACACCTGGCCCGACTTTCTGTTCGATCTCCCCGAGCTGCAGTACCCGGAGCGCCTGAACTGCGCGAGGGCGCTGCTCGATGACGCCATCGCGCGCGGCTGGGGCGCGCGCACGGCGCTGATCGGCGCGCGCGAACGCCTGACCTACGCCGAATTGCTGGCGCAGGCCGACCGCATCGCCCACGTGCTGCGCCACGATCTTGGGCTGGTCACCGGCAGCCGCGTGCTGGTGCGCGGCGCGAACTGTCCGATGATGGCGGCCTGCATCCTGGGCGTGATCAAGGCCGGCTGCATCGTGCTGCCCACCATGCCGCTGCTGCGCGCACGCGAACTGGGCGCCATCGCCGACAAGGCGCGCATCAATGCGGTACTGTGCGCCGATGGTCTGGTGGACGAAGTCGATGCGCTCGGCCTGAAGGTGCCGGTCGTGGTGTTCGGCACGCCGGCGCCCGCTGCACCCGATGCGCTGGAAGAACGCATGGCCCGCCACGACGCCCCGTTCATCGCTGCCGACACTGCGCGCGACGACGTGTGCCTGATCAGTTTCACCTCCGGCACCACCGGCATCCCGAAAGGGACCATGCACTTCCACCGAGACGTGCTGGCCGTGTGCGACTGCTTCCCGCGCCACATGCTGGAGGCGCGCGCCGACGATATCTTCATCGGCACGCCGCCGCTGGCGTTCACGTTCGGGCTGGGCGGCCTGCTGCTGTTTCCGCTGCGCGTCGGTGGCGCGGGCGTGTTGCTTGAGCGCCTGAGCCCCGAGGCGCTGCTGGCGGCCATTGCCGACTACCGCGCCACCGTGTGCTTCACGGCGCCGACCTTTTATCGCCTGATGGCGGCGCAGGCGGACAGTTTCGACCTGACCAGCCTGCGCGCCAGCGTGTCGGCCGGCGAGCCGCTGCCGCTGGCCACGCGCGCGGCCTGGCAGACGGCCACTGGGCTGGCGATGATCGATGGGATCGGCGCGACCGAACTGCTGCACATTTTCATTGCCAGCGCGGGCGCGGCCATTCGGCCAGGCGCGACCGGCAAGCCGGTGCCGGGCTACCAGGCCTGCATCCTCGATGCCGACGGCGTACCTGTCGGCCCAGGCGTGATCGGCCGTCTGGCCGTGAAAGGCCCGACCGGCTGCCGCTACCTGGAGGACGAGCGCCAGCTCGACTACGTGCAGGATGGCTGGAACATCACGGGCGACGCCTACGAAATGGACGCCGACGGCTATTTCTACTACCGCTCACGCACGGACGACATGATCATCTCGGCCGGCTACAACATCGCCGGCGCCGAAGTCGAAGAAGTGCTGCTGCACCATCCGGCGGTGGCCGAGTGCGCCGTCGTCGGGCGGCTCGACCCCGAGCGCGGGCAGGTGGTCGAGGCCCACGTCGTGCTGCGCGCAGGGCAGGTGGGGTCGGCGGATCTGGCCTGCGAACTGCAGGAATTCGTGAAGGCGCAGATCGCGCCGTACAAGTACCCAAGGGCCATTTTGTTCAAGGAAAAACTGCCTCGCACCGAAACCGGTAAACTACAACGCTTTAAATTACGCACGAACGCAGATTGAGGACAGCATGCAGGAAGTGGATGGACGTGAACAAGACCCAGCGATGGGCGGGGCAGCCGAGCTGGACATGGAAAGCCGCCTGACGGACGAACATCACCAATCGCTGCGCCTGTGGCTGCGCATGCTGTCGTGCACGACGCGCATCGAGAACGAAATTCGCAGCCGCCTGCGCACGACGTTCGACATCACGCTGCCGCGCTTCGACCTGATGGCGCAGCTCCAGCGGCATCCGGACGGCCTGCGCATGGGCGAACTGTCCAAGCGCATGATGGTCACCGGCGGCAATATCACGGGGATTACCGATCAGCTCGAGCGCGAGCAGCTCGTGGTGCGGGTGCAGGATGTGAACGACCGGCGCGCATCGGCGGTCAAGCTGACGCCAGCGGGGCGCGCGGCGTTCGACGAGATGGCGGCCGTGCATGAGCGCTGGATCGAGGAAATGCTGGCCGACGTGGCGGCGGAAGACAAGGCGACGATGATCGCGTTGTTGTCGACGATGAAGCGCAGTTTGCGGGTAGATGACGGCGTGTAGCTGGTCCCCCCGACTGGAATCGAACCAGTATCCCACGCTTAGGAGGCATGTGCACTATCCATTGTGCTACGGGGAGGACGCCCGCGCCGCCAGGTACTGACGGCGCGAAGCAGGGCAAGCCTGCAGTCCGGCGGGCAGGCCCCGCAGGGCGGGCTGGTACCGTGAACCGGTTGCAATTATAGCCGGGATCGAAATAGAAATGCAGGTTCATGCCCGGCAGTCGGTACAATGTGCCCCTTAATCAATCAACGCACCTTTTCTTCCCGCGCCAAGAATTTTTCGCGCGACGAAACGCATACCGATCATGGCTGTCATCTCCATTAGTTCCGCTCAACTTGCTTTCGGCCACGTGCCGCTGCTCGACCACGCTGATTTTTCCCTCGAGACCGGCGAACGCGTCGGCCTCATCGGCCGCAACGGCACCGGCAAATCCTCGCTCCTGAAAGTCATCTCGGGCCGCTCGCGCCTGGACGATGGCTTGCTGGTCATGCAGCAGGGCGTCACCATCGCCTATGTCGAGCAGGAACCGGTGTTTGACCTGAGCATGACGGTGTTTGCCGTGGTTGCCGGCGGCATGGGCGACCAGCAGGCGATGCTGACCGAATACGAAGAACTCACCGGCAAGTTCGGCCAGGGCGACGACGACGCGCTGATGGAGCGCATGCATGTGATCCAGACCAAGCTCGATGCGAACGACGGCTGGAACCTGGCGCACAAGGTCGAGACCACGCTCGATCGTCTGAACCTGTCGGGCGACGCGCTGATGGGCACGCTATCGGGCGGTATGCAAAAGCGCGTCGCGCTGGCCGTGGCGCTGGTGTCGGCGCCGGACGTCCTGCTGCTCGATGAGCCGACCAACCACCTGGACTTCACGTCGATCAAGTGGCTCGAAAGCCTGCTGCGCGAATTCCGCGGCTCGGTCCTGTTCATTACCCACGATCGTAGTTTCCTGGACAACGTTGCTACCCGCATCATTGAACTCGACCGCGGCCGTCTGCTGTCATTCCCGGGCAATTTCACGACTTACCAGGCACGCAAGCAAGAGCTGCTGGCCAATGAAGAAGTCGAAAACGCCAAGTTCGACAAATTCCTGGCGCAAGAAGAAGTGTGGATCCGCAAGGGCGTGCAGGCACGCCGTACCCGCGACGAAGGCCGCGTGCGCCGCCTGGAAGCACTGCGTTCGCAGCGCGCGGTGCGCCGCGACCAGCAGGGCCAGATCAAGCTGGACGTCGCCACGGGCGAACGCTCGGGCAAGATCGTTGCCGATCTCGAGAACATCTCGAAGATGTATGGCGACAAGGTCATCGTCGACAACTTCACCGGCACGCTGATGCGCGGTGACAAGGTCGGCCTGATCGGACCGAACGGCGCCGGCAAGACGACGCTGCTCAAGATCATCCTGGGCGAAGAAACGGCCGACAGCGGCAAGGTCCGCCTGGGCACCAAGCTCAACGTCGCGTACTTCGACCAGATGCGCACCCAGCTCAATGAAGAAGCCAGCCTGGCTGACACCATTGCACCGGGCAGCGACTGGGTCGAGATCGATGGCCAGCGCCGTCACGTGATGACGTACCTGAACGACTTCCTATTCTCGCCGGAACGTGCACGTTCGCCGGTCAAGTCGCTCTCCGGTGGCGAGCGCAACCGCCTGCTGCTGGCGCGTCTGTTCGCCAAGCCGGCCAATTGCCTCGTGCTCGATGAGCCGACCAACGATCTGGACATCGACACGCTCGAGCTGCTCGAAGAACTGCTCGAGGAATACACGGGCACCGTGTTCCTGGTCAGCCACGACCGCACGTTCCTCGACAACGTCGTCACGCAGGTGATCGTGGCCGAAGGCGCCGGCAAGTGGCGCGAATTCGTCGGTGGTTATACCGACTGGGAACGCGTCAAGGCGGCCACGCCGGTGGTCCAGGCACCGGTCAAGACCAGCGCGCCGAAAGCGGACGACACGGCGGCCCCGGCCGCCAAGAAGGTCAAGCTGAGCTACAAGGAGCAACGCGAGCTGGAAGAGTTGCCGAAGCTGATCGCGACGCTGGAAGACGAACAGTCGGCCATCACCGCGCAGCTCAATGGCCCGGACTTCTACAAGCAGAACCCGGCCGATGCCAAGCGCATCAATGCGCGCTTTGCCGAAATCGAAGATTTGCTGCTCGACGCACTCGAGCGCTGGGAAACGATCGAAGCGCGCTCGCGCGGCGTGTAAGCAACAGGGGCGGCCAATGACCAGGCGGAGCGACTTTTCATGATCGACAACAACGAATCGCGCGCCGCCCGCCCAGCCGGCCCGGGGTCTGCGGCCCCTGCGGCCGACGAACCCTTCCTGACCCGCGCCGCCTGGGCGCGGATTCTGCCATTCGGCACCTATATCCTGTTCATGGTGATTGGCGACCTGCTCGAACGCATGGGCATGAGCCGGGCCGACCTGCGCTGGCTGTATCCGGTACAGGCCGGCGCCGTGCTGGCGCTGCTGGCCGTGTTCTGGCGCCAGTACGACGAGCTGCACCGGTTCAGTTTGCGCCTCTCGCACACGCTTGTTGCCATGGTCGTCGGCGTGATCGTGCTGGTGCTATGGGTCAATCTGACGCTGCCCTGGATGACGCTGGGCAGCTCGCCCGGCTACGATCCACGCACGCATGGCGAGATCGACTGGCTGATGGTGACGCTGCGTATCGCCGGCGCGGCGCTGGTCGTGCCCGTCATGGAGGAATTGTTCTGGCGCTCGTTCCTGATGCGCTGGATCGAACAGGCCAACTTCACACTCGTTGATCCGGCGCGTATCGGATTCAAGGCGTTCGTGATCCCATGCGTGCTGTTCGGCTTTGAGCACACGCTGTGGCTGGCCGGTATTGTGGCCGGCGTGGCGTATGGCGTGTTGTATATGAGGCACCGCAACCTGTGGTCGCCCATCCTGGCCCACGCTGTCACGAATGGGTTGCTGGGCGTCTGGGTCGTCTACACAGGGGGCTGGCAATTCTGGTGATTCCTCCGGTAGTACGACCCGTGGAAGACGACGACCATGCCAGCCCCTTCAGCGTTGCATCGCCTTTCTCCGGTCGCGCTGTGCGCCGGTGCCCTCTGGTGCTTTCCTGCAGGCGCGGCGTCCACGGCGCCAGCTGAAGGCATACAACTGCTCGCCGGCATCGGCTGGGCCCACGACGACAACCTCCTGCGCCAGGCTGACGGTGCGCCCGCGTTCGGCGGCGGGCGCAGCGACAGCTACCGCACGTTCGAAGCGGGTGTGGCGCTCGACCAACACATCAGCCGCCAGCGTATCGCGGCCACCGCCAAGGTGTCGAAGAATGCGTTCGATCGCTTCAGGCAGCTCGACTACACCGGCCACGACCTGCAAGCGACGTGGTTCTGGCACATCGGCACCCAGTTCGACGGCCGCGTCGAGGCGCTGGATATCCGCACACTCGCGCCGTATACCGACTTCAACAGCGACCAGCGCAACCTGCGCCAGCAGCGCCGCCAGGCATTCGATGCCGGCTGGCAGCTGCACCCGAGCTGGAAACTGCGCGCAGGCGCCGAGCGCGACAAGGCAAGCTACGACCTGGCGATCCAGCGCTTCAACAACCGCACCGAAAAGGCATTTGAAACCGAACTGCTGTACCAGCCGAGGGGCGGCAGCGCTCTGGGCCTGGTCGCACGCCGCGTTAAGGGCAGTTATCCGTACCGGCGGCCAGCCACCGCGACGATGCTGACAGACGATTTCACGCAGGACGAACTCAAGCTGCGTGTGAACTGGCTCGCCACTGGCTCGACCACGGTGCAGGGTCTGGCCGGTTACGTGCGGCGCGAGCAGCCGTCGTACGGCGAAGGCGTCACGAGCGGCGTCAACGGCCGCATCAATGCGTTCTACACGCCGCGCGGCGAGGTCAGCTATCAGGCGGGCGTGTGGCGCGAGTTCGCGCCTATTGAAAGCCCGTTGGTCAGTTACACGCTGAACAAGGGCGTCAGCATTGGCGTCAACTGGGCTGCCAGCGCCAGGCTGGCGCTCGAGGCCAGCGCGACCTACGAGCGCCGCAACTACACGGGGCGGGGGGACTTTTCCGGCGCCGACGCGCTGCGTGACGCGATCCGGTCGGCCAGCGTGCGCGCCGTGTGGCAGGCCCGGCCCGGGGTGAAGGTCGTTGCCGCGGTTGTCCACCAGGCGCGCACCGCGTCCGGGCTCGGCACTGGCAAGTTCGATGCGAACGTGGTGCAGGTCAGCGCCAATGTGTTGTTCTGATGCCGATCCTGCGGCCGTGATGTTGATGTTTTTTTTTTGCGGGAAAACGCGGATTGGTTGCGCTGGCGCTAGCGCAATCAGGCCAGTGGCTTTTCAGTGGAACCGATGGGTTGCTGACGCATCGAATGGCATGTCGGGCATGTGTTTGCCGCCCCGTTGCAACGATCAACGATGCTGGAGGAATCATGAAACGTATCGTCACATGGATGGTGGCCCTGGCGTTGATGCTGGGCATGGGCATGGGCATGGTCACAGCTGGCGCGGCCGAGGTGCTGCTGGGGCCGGGGGATGTGGTCAAGCTGTCGGTGTATGGCAGTCCCGACCTGTCAATCGAGACCCGCGTCAGTGAAAGCGGCCATCTCACGTTTCCGTGGCTGGGGCAGGTGGCCGTCGGCGGCATGCCGGTGGCGACGGCCGAGAAGACCATCGCAAGCCTGCTCGAAAAGGGCGGCTACCTGAAGCAGGCCCAGGTCAATATGCTGGTAACGACCCTGGCGAGCCAGCAGATTTCGGTGCTGGGCCATGTAAACCGGCCCGGGCGCTATCCGGTAGACGGCCGCCGGCGCGTGCTCGACATGCTGGCGCTGGCGGGCGGCATTCATAGCGATGGCGGCGACATGATCAGCCTGGTGCGCACGCGCGATGGCAAGACCCTGCGCGAGACCATCGATGTGGTCGACATGGTGCGCAAAGGCGAACTCGACAGGGATGTGGAAGTGGCCGGCGGCGACATCATCTTTGTCGAACGCGCGCCACGGGCGTATATCACGGGCGAAGTCAGCCGCCCGGGACCATTCCGGCTCGAGCGCGGCATGACGGTCCAGCAAGCCTTGTCGGCTGGCGGCGGCCTGAGTCCGCGCGGCAGCAGCAATGGCATCCGCATCACGCGCAAGGCAGACGGCGGGCAGCCAATCTCCCTGGACGCCCGTGCCAGCGACATCGTCCAGGTCGATGACGTGATCGTCGTGCGCGAAAGCTGGTTCTAAACGTCCATCGCCTTCGCGCCTACTTCGACGTTGCCACCAGCCCAACAGGGCCAGCGTGGCGACACACTTCTTGCATGGATGGCATCATTTCCTTGAAAACATTGATCAAGGATAGAGGCATGCAAGCGTGGTGGACAGAAAGCTGGGAGACGATTCAACACGAATTTTCCGATCTGGGCGATGCCGAGGATGTGACGATCATCGTCGTGCGTCTGCTGGTGGCGGCGGTGCTGGGTGGTTTGCTTGGCTATGAGCGCGAAACGAAAGGGGCTTCGGCCGGGTTACGCACGCACATGCTGGTCTCGGTTGGCTCGGCATTGTTCGTCTTGATTCCATTGCAGGCCGGCATGACGATCCAGGACCTGTCACGCGTGTTGCAGGGTGTCACAGCTGGTATCGGTTTCCTTGGCGCTGGCGCGATTCTCAAGCAGCGCGATCAGAACGATATCAAGGGATTGACCACTGCCGCCAGTGTCTGGATGACGGCGGCCATCGGCGTTTCCGCCGGCATGGGGCGCGAAGGCACGGCAGTGCTGAGCGCAATGTTTGGACTGGTGATCCTCGCGTTTGTTCGCTCGCCCAGCAAGCGCAACGCTGACTGACAGTGGGACGGCTGCGTACGCCAGTGACCCGGGTGTACGCGCCAGTGCGCCGAGGTCTCATGTGCGGTTCAAAGTATCAGCGCCGATGACAACTGCCTGATCATGCGATTCGCTGACCCGCTGTTGCACCGGCTATCTTGTTGTTGTTTGCCAACTTCTTGCTGCGGCAATGGCAAATGTGCCCTCGTTTGCATTCTTCCAGATGACAGCGTGGCGACCCACGCGGCATTCTCAAGCCCGGTCAAAACTGCCCGATTTTGTACCATCGTGGCAAGCTGCCCGTCCGCGAATACGCACCCCGAATCGTGCGTAGCTCGCGACACACTTGAATGTATTATCGGAAAAATTGTGCCTTTACCAAGTGCTTGAGCGCGAGGGTGCGGCGTTCATCGCCCCTACACCGGAGGTACGCTGCGATCCACGGACGCTTGGCGGCGGATGGCAATCGGTTGATGAGGCAGATTCTGCATGAAGGAAGCGCAATGAACGGAACAAACATGGTGTGGCTGGTCAACCGCCTGCGCTGCATGTCGGTGGCTGAGATGGGGTACCGGGTCCAGCAGGCCACTGCGATCCGGCTGGGGCGGAGCCTGGCGGGCCGCACGCAGTTGGCGCTGGCGCGCTCGGCGCCGCCGGCCGTGCCGACACTCAACTTGGGCGTGCGCGGTGCGCCCGAGCTCGATCCAGGCGAGGTCGAGGCGCTGCTGCTCGACGCCGAGCGCATCTGCGCAGGGCACGTCGTGCTGTTTGCCGATGGCCGCTTTGACGTGGGTGTGCCAACCGCGTGGAACCGCGACCCCGATACCGGTGTGACCGCGCCGGCCGTGTACCGGGGCGACCTCGCCATTACCGACCGCGAACTGGTGGGCGACATCAAGCATGTCTGGGAACTGAATCGTCACTTGCACCTCGTGCGGCTGGCACAGGCCTGGACGCTCACGCGCGATGCGCGCTGGATGGATGCGCTTGCGCAAAACCTGCGCAGCTGGCTCGAGCAGTGTCCACCGCTGACCGGCCCCAACTGGACCAGTTCGCGGGAACTGGGCATCCGGCTCATCAACTGGAGTCTGATCTGGCAATTGATCGGTGGGGACCGCAGCGCGCTGTTCGAGGGCGATGCCGGGCAGCGCCTGCGCGCGGACTGGCTCGGCAGCATCCACGCCCATTGCCGTACGATCGCGCGCCATCTGTCGCGCCATTCGTCAGCCAACAACCATCTGATCGGTGAACTGGCCGGACTGTACATGGGCGCCGTCACCTGGCCGTGCTGGAAAGAATCGCGCGATTGGCAGACGCTGGCGCAGAACGAGCTGGAAGTGGAAGCCCAGGCGCAATTCTCGCGCGATGGTGTCAACCGCGAGCAGGCCTTTGGCTACCACTTGTTCGTCTGCGAATTCCTGTTTGTTGCCGGCTTGCTGGCCCAGACCGGCGGCCACAGCCTGCGACCGTTTTCGCGTGCTTACTGGGGTAGTCTGCAGCGCGCGCTGCGCTTCTTGCGCTCGGTACGCGACGTCGGTGGGAATGTGCCGGCCGTAGGCGACGCCGACGATGGCTGTGTATTCCGCCTGGACGCCTCGGGCATGGACCGCGCTGCGCAGTTGCTGGCGCTGGGCGATACCGTCTTCGGCGGCCATGCCGACAGCCACCCCGGCGTGCGCTGGCTGCTGCACACGCTGCCGGGCGGGCGGCCCGATTGCGATCCGCACGAGGTCGATACGGGATGGGCCTTCCCCGATGGTGGCTATCTGCTGTTCGGCAATCGCTTTGGTGAAGCGGACGAAATCAAGGGCTTGCTCGACTGCGGCCCACTGGGCTATCTGGGCGTGGCTGCCCACGGTCACGCCGATGCGCTGGCGCTGGCCCTGTCGATCGCGGGTGAACCCTGCCTGGTCGATCCCGGCACCTATTCGTACGGCCAGGACGACAAATGGCGCGATTATTTTCGCGGCACGTCCAGCCACAATACGGTGCGCATCGACGGTGTTGATCAATCGGTTTCGGGTGGGCGTTTCATGTGGCTGCGCAAGGCCGTCGCCAGCATCGAGCGCATGCCGGCCTCGCCCCACGAATTCGATTTCCGTGGGTCGCACGACGGCTATGCGCGTCTGCCCGATCCAGTCCGCCATGTACGCAGTGTCCGCTTCGAGAGCGCCAGCAACACGCTGACCGTGCGCGACGAGGTGTCCGGCAAGAAGCCACACAAGGTCGAGTTGTTCTGGCACTTCGCGCCCGGGCTGGACGTGCGCCTGACCAGCAACGGCCTGGCCGTAAGGGGCCGCCGCTTCGTGCTGCAGATGCAGGCCAGCGGCGAGGACTTGCATCTGGAGCTGGTGCGCGGCGCCGAAAATCCGCCGCTCGGATGGTACTCGGCCACATACCAGTCCAAGGTGCCGTGCGACGTCTTGCGGATCTCGACCGTGTCGTCTGCCGTGCCGGTGGAGTGCAAGTTTTCCATCACGTTCATCGACGAAAAGTAGCGCACTGCCCGCAGCAAAGGCACACCGCGCCCGCGCTTGGTCGCCGCACCTCGCTCCACTTCGCTGCACCCGCTGATTGCTTGACGAACGGCATGTTGTTGCGAAAACCCCGGGAGCAGGGCGCGCTCTGAACTTCATGTTGCAGTGCAATCTTGAGCACGGGAACGAGTGTTGCCCGTGCACACGCGTGCGTGCGCACAGAATCGGTTAATGCATTGTAAAATAGATAAGCTTTAGCTGCGGTATATCCCGAACCGTGTTGCTGCGCCTCTTTTACAGGGTCCAGCCACATCCGGTGAACTCGATCCGTACTGCGGCGCCGGGCACGTGCAAGGGGCGGGCAGGCACGAATTCTCGTTGGGTACTCACGAAGATATCGTGCGCGGGTCGGGCAGATGTATTCTAGGCATGGTGCGCCGCAACCGCGGCAACCGGCTATCGCGCCGGTCCCGTTGTTCGAAGCACAATGGTTGCCACGTTCCGAGAACGCGCGCATCAGCAGAGAACAGCAACAAACAGCAGTAACTGGCATCAAGCACTGGCTGGAAGCATCACGGCTATTGCACACAATCGATCACAAAAAGTGAAGGCAGAGAGCAAACACATGAAGATTCTCGTTACTGGCGGTATCGGTTACATCGGTTCGCACACCGTCGTTGAGCTGCAAAGCGCAGGGTACGACGTGGTGGTGCTCGACAACCTGTCCAATGCCCAATTGTCGGTACGCGACCGCGTGCAGCGCATCAGCGGCAAGCCATTCGCCTTTGTCGAAGCGGACATCCGCGATCGCGCGGCGCTGGAAGCGGCGTTCGCCGAGCACAAGCCGGAAGCCGTTATCCACTTCGCTGGCCTGAAGGCGGTAGGGGAATCCGTGGCCGAGCCGCTGCGTTACTACGACAACAATGTTTCGGGCAGCGTCGTGCTGTTTGAAACGATGGCCAAGTTCGGTTGCAAGTCGCTCGTGTTTTCGTCGTCGGCCACCGTGTATGGCGATCCGGCCTCGGTGCCAATCCGCGAAGACTTCCCGCTCTCGGCCACGAACCCGTACGGCCGCAGCAAGCTGATGATCGAAGAGATCCTGCAAGACCTGGCCAAGGCCCAGCCCGACTGGCGCATTGCGCTGCTGCGCTACTTCAATCCGGTGGGCGCCCACGAGAGCGGCCTGATCGGCGAAGAGCCAAGCGGCATTCCAAACAACCTCGTGCCCTACATTGCCCAGGTTGCCAATGGCCAGCGCGAGAAACTGTCGGTCTTCGGGGGCGATTACAACACGCCCGACGGTACCGGCCAGCGTGACTACATCCACGTCGTCGATCTGGCCATCGGCCACGTCAAGACGCTGGACCGCCTGGCCAAGGGCCCGGGCATCGTCGCCTACAACCTTGGTACAGGGCGCGGCAACAGCGTCCTGGAAATGATTCGCGCGTTCGAAGCGGCCAGTGGCCGCACGGTCGCCTACCAGATCGTCGACCGCCGCCCAGGTGACGTGGCGAAATGCTACGCCGACCCGGCCAAGGCACGCGACGAACTCGGCTGGACCGCCGAACGCGATGTCGCTCAAATGTGCGCCGATGTATGGCGCTACCAAACCACTGCCAAATAATTCAAAGGAACATCGAATGAAAGCCATGATTCTCGCCGCAGGCAAAGGGACGCGCGTGCGTCCACTCACCTACGATCTGCCAAAACCGATGATCCCGTTGCTGGGCCGGCCCGTGATGGCCTACCTGGTGGACCACCTCCGAAAAAACGGCGTGTCCGAAATCATGGTCAACGTCAGCTGGCTGCATGAAAAAATCGAAGAGTACTTCGGCGAAGGCGAGCAGTTCGGCGTCCAGATCGGCTACTCGTTTGAGGGTTACACGAAGGACGACGGCGAAGTCGTGCCGATGCCGATCGGCTCGGCCGGCGGCATGAAAAAGATCCAGGAATTCGGCGGCTTCTTCCACGACACCACGGTCGTGTTGTGCGGCGACGCGCTGATCGACCTCGATCTGAAGGCAGCCCTGATGGAACACCGCCGCAAGGGCGCGATGGCCACCGTCATCACCAAGGAAGTGCCATGGGACAAAGTCTCGTCGTACGGCGTGGTCGTGACCGATGAAGAAGGCCGCATCCAGGAATTCCAGGAAAAGCCAGCCGAAGCCGACGCCAAGTCCAACTTCATTTCGACCGGTATCTATATCTTCGAACCAGAAGTCATCGACCTGATCCCGTCGGGCGTCTCGTTCGACATCGGCTCGGATCTGTTCCCGCTGCTGGCCGAGCGCGGCCTGCCGTTCTATGCGCAGGGCCGGCCGTTCAACTGGCTCGATATCGGCACCATGAGTGACTACTGGGAAGTGCTGCAGACGGTGCTGACCGGCGAAGTGAACCACATGCACGTGCCGGGCATCCAGATCAAGCCAGGCGTCTGGGTTGGCCTGAACACCAGCATCGACTGGGAAGGCACGACGATCGAAGGCCCGGTGTACATTGGCTCCGGCTGCAAAGTCGAGGCGGGTACGCGCATCGTGGGCCCGACCTGGATCGGCCACGGCAGCCACATCTGCGAAGGCGCCGAAGTCGTTCGCAGCGTGTTGTTTGAATATACCCGGGTGTTGCATGATGTAACATTGAATGAAATGATTGTATTCAAGGAATACAGTGTCGACCGAAATGGCGAGATGAAGCACACTTCCGAGTATTCGTCCGAAGAGTGGCTCAATGCACGCGATCGCCGCACTTCGCGTCGCAAGGACACCCCGGACACCAACGAGTCAAAGAAAGAGAAAGTCAGCGCATGAAGATCTATCCAGTCATCCTCTCCGGCGGCGCCGGGACCCGCCTCTGGCCCCTGTCGCGTGCCGTTCTGCCAAAGCAGTTGCTGCCACTGGTTGCTGACAAAACCATGCTGCAGGACACTGCCTTGCGCGTGACGAACTGGCCTGGATTGATGGCTCCTCTGGTGGTATGCGGCAATGACCACCGTTTCATGGTGGCAGAGCAGTTGCGCGAAGTGGGCATCACGCCGCTGGGCATCCTGCTCGAGCCGGTTGGTCGCAATACGGCGCCAGCCGTGGCGGCGGCTGCGCACCATCTGCAACAGATCGATCCGGAAGCCGTCATGCTGGTGCTGCCAGCCGACCACGTCATCGAAAACGTTGCAGCCTTCCGTGAAGCGGTCGAGCGCGCGACGCGCCTGGTCGCGGCCGGCAAGCTGGCCACTTTCGGCATCGTGCCGAAGACCCCGGAAACCGGCTACGGCTATATCCGCCGCGGCGAACCGGTGGCCGATTGCAGCGATTGCTACAACGTGGCGCGCTTTGTCGAAAAGCCGGATGCCGCCACCGCCGAAGGCTTTGTTGCCGAAGGCACGTATTACTGGAACAGCGGCATGTTCATGTTCGGCGCCGCCCGTTACCTGAAAGAACTGGAAGAGCATGCGCCGGCCATCGCCGCCGCTGCCGACCAGGCCATGCATGCTGCCTACCGCGACCTCGATTTTTGCCGTCTCGACGAAACCGCCTTCTCGGCGTGCCCGTCCGATTCGATCGATTACGCGGTCATGGAGCACACGCGTGACGCGGCAGTCGTGCCGGCCGACATCGGCTGGAATGACGTCGGTTCGTGGTCGGCCCTGTGGGAAACCCAGCCGAAAGATACCAACGGCAATGCCCAGCGCGGTGACGTGTATCTGGATGGCGTGAAGAACTCGCTGGTGCGCGCCGAAAGCCGCATCGTGGCGGTCGTCGGTCTCGAAGACATCGTTGTCGTGGAAACGCAGGATGCCGTGCTGGTCACGAGCAAGAGCCAGGTGCAGCGCGTCAAGCAGGTGGTCGAACACCTGAAGTCGAAAGAGCGCACCGAGCACCTGCACCACACCAGGGTGTATCGTCCGTGGGGCCACTACGAAGGCATCGATGCGGGCGACCGTTTCCAGGTCAAGCGCATCACGGTGAAGCCGGGCGAGAAACTGTCGCTGCAGATGCACCACCATCGCGCCGAGCATTGGGTCGTGGTGTCGGGCACGGCGCGCGTGACGTGCGGCGATACGGTCAGCCTGCTGTCCGAGAACGAATCGACGTACATCCCGATCGGCATGAACCACCGTCTGGAAAACCCGGGCAAACTGCCGCTGCACATCATCGAAGTGCAGTCCGGCAGCTATCTGGGTGAAGACGATATCGTCCGCTTCGAAGATATCTACAAGCGCGCCTGATTCACCAGGCCGTACTACGCTGATACCTGGACGGTCGGCTTGACCGATCGGGTATCAGCGACAGTGGCGCCACGCGCTACTGGGTTACCAGAGCCTGTATTACCTGTCCAACCCCGGCCAGGTCCACGCTTTTTCCACACCGACGAATGCTACCTGCCGCGCGCTGGTGGCAATGGGCTCGTCTGTCAGAGGTCGTCCTACGACTTAATTCCCAATTGTGTTGTATGCATGCTGAAGATTAGTTCCTTCGGACTAATGCAGCGTCATCATGTTGTCAATTTGCGCATTTACTATGATTTTTGTTAATGAATGCCGCAAGCATGTCTTGCACGACAACCAACAGGGAATCCATGACCACCTTTGCATCTTTCATGCCACGGCGCACGCTGCTGGCGACCTTGATCGCGGGCTTTGCTGCGACAGCCTCGGCTGCCCCGGGCGACGTTGTGATCAGCCAGCTGTACGCCCATTCGAATAATGCCGGCGGTCAGTGGAGCCACGACTTCGTCGAGCTGTTCAATCGCAGTTCCTCGCCGGTCAGTCTGGATGGCATGAGCTTGCAATACCAGTCCGCGGGCGGCACTACCTGGAATTCGGTCACGCGTTTGCCGCCGGTGGAACTCAAGCCCGGTCAGTATTTCCTGATGGTCGGCCGCACCGGCACCCAGGCCAACGCCATGCCAGTGGGCACGGGCGACGTCACCAGCGCCAGCTTTGACATGGCGGCAGGTGGGGGCAAGGTGGCGCTGTCCGGTAGCATCACGCAGATGCCGGCGGGCAATGGCACGAACCTGATCGACCTGGTGGGCTTCGGCAGCGCCAACCACGCCGAAGGCGCGCCAGCACCGGTCCCATCGACCGTCAATTCGATCCAGCGCGCCGCACTGGGCTGCCAGGACACCGACAACAATCGTGACGACTTTGCCGCCGCGCCCGTCACCGGCCCACGCAGCACGGGCTCGGCCATCCAGGCATGCGGCGGTCCGGTCGTGCAGCCGATCGTGCTGACCTGCCCGGCGGCGGTCCAGGTCGCGCAGGGCAGCAGTTCGTCGACCGTCCTGTCGGCCATCGACGGCGACAGCATCGTCAACAGCGCCAGCATCATCGCCGGCGCTCGTCCAGGCATCAGCCTGCTCGACTTCGCAGCAGCCGGGGCCGTTGGCGGACGTGCCCAGGCGCAGCTCGTCATTGCCGACACGCTGGCCGCGGGCAGCTATCCGGTCCAGATCCAGTTCGGCAATGCCGCCGGTGACGCCGCAACCTGCTCCGTCAACGTCAATGTCGCCGGTGAATTGCGCATTCCTGCCATCCAGGGCTCGGGCGCAACCAGCCCGTATGTCGGCACGGTCCAGTCCACGCAAGGCGTGATCACGGCCAAGGTCGGCAGCGGCTTCTTCATCCAGGATGCCGCCGGCGATGGCGACCCGTCGACGTCGGATGGCCTGTATGTCTTTGGTGCCTCGACCGATGCGCCGATCGGCGAACTGGTGCGCGTGACCGGAACGATCATCGAATACCGTCCGACCGGCGCCACCCGCAGCTATACCGAATTTTCCAACGTCACCGGCGTACAGCGCCTGGGTACCGGTCCGACCGTTACGCCGACCAATATCGTGTTGCCGAACACCGATCTGGCCAGTGTCGAAGCCATGCTGGTGCGCTTCACGTCGCCATTGACGGTGAATGGCAACCGCAACGTCGGTGACCGTGGTGAACTGATCCTTGCCAATGGCCGCCGCGAAAATCCGACCAACCGCTTCCTCCTCGGTTCGCCCGAAGCGCTGGCCCTGTACCAGGAACACCAGGCCAACCAGATCGTGCTGGACGACGGCATCTTTGTCGCGCCAGCCGTGATTCCGTACCTGGCCGACGATGGCACCGTGCGCGTCGGCGACACCGTCACCGACCTGACCGGCGTGATCGACTATGGCGCGCTGGGCGGTGGCGGCGCCGGCTTCAAGCTGCAGCCGACCATGGCCCCGACCTTTGCCCGCACCAATGAGCGCACCGCTGCGCCGATCCTGCCTGCGGGCATCAAGGTCGGTAGCGCCAACGTGCTCAACTTCTTCACGACCTTCACCGACGGGCGCGATGCCTGGGGCCGCACCGGCCAGGGCTGCACGATCGGCAACTCGACGTCCGCCGGCAACTGCCGCGGTGCCGACAACACGGCCGAATTCATCCGCCAGCGCGACAAGATCGTCAAGTCGCTGGCCGCACTCGATGCCGATGTCGTGGGCCTGATGGAAATCCAGAACAACCGTGACATCGCAGTTGGCTACCTGGTCGAGCAGCTCAACGCGGCCACGGCGCCGGGCAAGTACGCCGTCGTGCCGCAGCCGGTCGCGCTGGGCACCGATGCGATCCGCGTGGCGATGATCTACAAGCCATCGGTCGTGTCGCTGGTGGGCGGTGCGCTGTCTGACGGCAACGCCGTCAACAACCGTGCGCCGATGGCCCAGACCTTCATGGCCAGCAATGGCGGGGGCAAGTTCTCGGTGGTCGTGAACCACCTGAAATCCAAGGGCGGTTGCAGCGGCGCCGGCGCCGGCGATACCGATCCGGGCAACGGCGCAGGTTGCTGGGACCGCACCCGCACCGCACAGGCCCAGCGCCTGACGTCGTACTTCATCCCGCAAGTGATCGCGGCCGCTGGCGACCCGGACGTGCTGGTCATTGGTGACCTGAACGCCTACGCCTTCGAAAGCCCGATCAACCACCTGACCGGCGTGGCCGGCATGGTCAACCTGCTCGAGCGTTTAGTGCGCCCGAACGCGATGCCGTACTCGTATGTGTTCGACGGCCTGTCGGGCTACCTCGACCACGCACTGGCAAGCAGCTCGCTGGCAACGCAAGTGGTGGGCGCCGCTGAATGGCACAGCAATGCGGATGAGCCGGAAACCATCGACTACAACCTGAACGACACCGTGCAGGATCCTTTCCGCAACAATGCCTACCGTGCATCGGATCACGATCCGCTGGTGGTGAGCCTGAACCTGACGCCGGCGTACAGCGATGTTACGAGCAGTGTCAAGGTTGCCGTCGGCGGCCTTGCGTTCAACCGCGTCACCGGCAAGTACAGCGGCAAGATCACCATCACCAACACGGGCGCGACGGTGCTGAGCGGCCCGCTGCATTTCGTGTTGCCGGGCTTGTCAGAAGGCGTCACGCTGGACAACCGCAGCGGTGTGCGCAATGGCGCGCCGTACCTGACGCTGCCGCAAGCCAGCATTGCACCAGGCGCTGTCGTCACATTCACGACCACATTCACCAATACCGACCGACGGTCCATCACTTACACGCCGCAGCTGGTTTCCGGCGCGCTTTAAAAGGAAAATGAAATGAACAACCTTTATTCCCTGTTCTTCCGCATCTTGCTGGCGCTCTCGATCGCAGTTGGTGCGCCGGCCGCGCTGGCCGGCCCGCTGTACCGCGTCTCGCTTGACACGTCGTCCCTGGCCGGCAGCACGGGCTTTCTGTCGATGGGCTTCAACGCTGTCGGCGACGCCGGGCAGAGCTTCGCCAACGCAAGCAACTTCAGTGGCAACTTCGTGGGCGCGCCCCAAGCCACGGGTGATGTCACTGGCGATGTCGTTGGCGGCGTAACGCTGGGCAATTCGACGGGCCTGAACTTGTTTGACCAGGCGGTTAACTTCGGCGGGTGGTTGTCGTTCGATGTGAGCTTCGACCTGGGCAACGACGTATTCGGTACGCTGTTCAATGTGGCGCTCTTGAACGATACCTTCGACACTTTCCTGGGCGCTGATGGCGACCTGTTCACGATTGATCTGGTGCCTGGCTTGGCAGACGAACTGATCGTGTATGCGCCAGGGGTCGCGCAAGTGGCCCAGGTTGCCGAAGTCCGGGAACCAGGCGAATGGCTGCTGCTGGCCACCGGCCTGCTGCTGATCGTCGCCACCCGCCGGATGCAACAGCGCGGTTAAACCCTGCACTGCAGGTATATACAGCGCAGCGACCAACAGGCCGCTGCGCTGTATTTATTTTATAAACATATAAATACGATAAAGAAATTGTATTTATAAACATTTGATCCTTGGGGCATAGTCATTGTATTGTCGCGCAGACATTACATATGCCTTCCATGCCAGTCCAGATTCTCGCGGTCGATCCTGACCCTGCTGTCCAGCAATTATTGAGACTCAATTTCGTCAGTGCCGGCTATCTGGTGGAGTGTTGTCCGGATGCGGAAAGTGCACTGGTACGCATGGCGCGCGGTTTGCCGAATCTGGTGCTGATCGAGTGGGAATTGCCAGGCCAGAGTGGCGAAACCCTGGTGCGCCGTCTGCGCGCGCACGCCAGCACGCGCGACATGGGCGTGATCATGCTCACAGAGCGCGGCGCCGAGGCCGACAAGGTGCTTGCGCTGGAATCGGGCGCCGACGATTACGTCACCAAACCATTCAGCACCCGCGAATTACTTGCCCGCACGCAGTCCGTGCTGCGCCGCCTGGCGCCGGCCGGCGCTGCGGCGCTGCGCGACGGTGGCCTGCACCTCGATCCGGACACGTTGCAAGTCAGTGCCGGCGGTCGTCCGATCCTGCTCGGTCCCATCGAATTTCGCCTGCTGGCGTTCCTGATGCGCCATCCCGAGCGCGTGCATTCACGGCCGCAGTTGCTCGACCGTGTCTGGGGCCGTCATGCAGTGCTCGACGAACGGACCGTCGACACCCATGTCGGGCGCCTGCGCCAGGCGCTGGGGCCGGACGGGCAGGGCGAGCGCATCCAGACCGTGCGCGGCGCCGGTTACCGCTTCACTGCCGGCCTGCCGGCGCTGGTGCGGGCAGCATGACGATCCTCGACAAGCTGGAGCAGGAATACCTGCTGCGTACGATCGAGTCGGGTGTCGGACTCACCGAGCGGCGCCAGCTGTTCCTGTGGACGCAGGGGGCGTTCCAGGCGCTGCTGCCCCACGAGATCATGCTGTGCGTGACGCTGGATGCGACCGGCGCCGTCGACCATGTCGAGTGCCTGCACCGCGCCGTGCTCGACCGCGCTGCGCTGGCGCAGCTCAAGGCCGGTGTGGCGCCGGCGCTGGTCACGCGCTGGCAGGCGGAGCGCGCCATGCCCACCGTGATCGATGCCAATGACATCGCCTTGCGCGCGACGGGCATGGACCACGCGCTCGTGCATGGCAGCGCGCAGCCGGGGACAGCCGGCACGGTATTCGCGCTGCTGGGCATGCCATCGCGGCCGGATGCGCGCCACGTCTATTTTCTGCAGTTGCTGCTGCCGTATCTGCATCTGGGATTGCTGCGCATGCCGGTCGCTGCCAGCGCCGGGCCGAGTGCCGACAGCGCGCCGGCGCGGCCCCTGAGCGGGCGCGAACTGGCCGTGCTCGACCGCATACGGGCGGGACACAGCAACGAAGAAGTGGCGCGCCAGCTTGGCATCAGCGCGCTGACGGTGAAGAACCACCTGCAGCGCAGCTACCGGGTGCTGGGCGTGGCCAACCGGGCGCACGCGGTGGCGCGCTGCATGGCGCTGCGCCTGCTCTGAGCGTCGCTGCAAGAACATCGTGGCCGGCTGGGCGGGCGCAATTCGCTTGACCGCAAGCCGAACGCACGCGAAGATAGCCCCATGAACAAACTCTTACTTTTGCTGCTCGTCAGCTGCGCCGCCTGCACGAGCCAGGCCCAAGGTCCCGTCCGCGCCCAGGTCAAGGGTGAAACCTCGATCAGCACGGCGCCAGCCACTACGCTGGCCGACATCCGGCGCCAGATCGGCACGCCGACGTGCAGCGACAACGCGCAATGCCGCACGCTGCCGGTGGGCGCCATGGCCTGTGGCGGCCCGCAGGAATACCTGCCGTATTCCACGCAAAAGAGCGACGCCAATGCGCTGCGCGCGCTGTCCGAACGTTCGTATGCCGAGACCAAGGCCGCGCTCACGGCCAGCGGCATGGTGTCGACCTGCATGCTGAAAGCCGATCCGGGCGCGGTCTGCGTGGCCGGCACCTGCCAGCTCGGCACCGGGTCCCCAGCCAATTAATCGCTTATCCGGCGAAGGTTGTAGTCGCCTGCAATGACAAAGCGCGCCGAGGCGCGCTTTGTCGTTTACCACACCATCACTTTACCGGCCCAGGTCCTTCTTGCGTGCGCCCGAGGCCGCACGTGGAATCGGGCTGTTGGTTTCCACCTGCAGCAGCGTCGTCGAGGCAACCGCGCCGCTTGGTTCAAGCAAGCGGATGGCGCCCAGGAAGCGTTTGCCGGTTGGCAGACCCGACCAGCTCGTGGTGACCGTTGCCGTACCGCCCACGTACACCTGGGCAGGCACCAGCGCCTTGAAGTTGTAGGCGCGGTCGGCCGTGGTGACGACGCCGGCATGCAGGCCGAAACCGATCACGCCGCCGTTGACGGTGTCGTAGCCGAGGGCGCAGACCGTGTAGGTGCCGGCGCTTGGCGAGGTCAGCGTGACCATTTCGTCCGACGTACCGTTGCCCGAATAGCCCACATCGGCATTCGCACCGTTGAGCACGAGCAGGTCGAGGTCGTTCGTGCCTTCGCCCGTGATGTCACGGTCGAACAGTTCGAACTTCGCCGCCATCGTGTTGCTTGGCACCACTACCTTTGACACGAACACGCCTGGTACGCTGGCCAGGCAGGCCTGGCGCATCGTTTCCCGGGTGCTGAAGATCGCCGGGTTGGCAGTGCCCACGGTGCCGGCAATGCGGTTGATTTCCTTCATGCCGCCGGCCGCCACGCCCATCTTGCCGGCGAACCCGGTGCTGATGGTGAGCGACTTGCCGCCGCTGGCGCGGTCGCTTTCCACAAGGGCAGGCGCCGAGATCAGGCGGCCCGAGCGGGCCACGATCGGGCTGCGCACGCGGTGGGTGCCGTCCGACCAGGTCAGCGAACCGAACTGCCACACATTCTCGACGGCGTTGGTGCGGGTCAGCGTCACGCTGTACTGGCGCGTCTCGCCGGCCGGCACGGTGAGCGAGGTCGGGCTGACCGTGGCGGTAAAGCCCGTGATCGCCACTGTCGGCGTGTAGGTCGATTCGCTGTCGCTGACATTGGTGACCGAGCGGGTGACGGTGACGGTGCCCAGAACGTTGCCAACCGCGATCGATGGCAGGTTCAGGTTGTAGCCGGCGATGCTACCGCCGCTACATTGCGCTGCGATGCCCGCGCCGCACATGTATTTGCGGTAATCGCGTTCGGTGATGTCATACACCAGGCCCGGATTGGCCGCAGCGTTTGGTGCCACATGGCCTGCGCCCTGGCCGAACGGCAGACGCCCGCGTGTATCGCCGGACTGGATCGCATCGGCAAAGGTGTCGGTGGCGGTCGTCATCAGTGCCGATTTGATCATGGCTGGCGACCAGGTCGGATGCTGCTGGCGCAGCAGGGCGGCCAGGCCGGCCACGTGCGGGCTCGACATCGACGTGCCCTGGTACGACGCCCAGGCCACCGGCACCGGATCGAGCGTGCCGGTCAGCAGCGCTGCGCGCTGCGCTTCGGTCATGTTCGGCGAGACGCCGGCGATGACGTCCACGCCAGGTGCGGTCAGGTCAGGCTTGAGCACGTTCGGGTCGTAGCGGTTCGGGCCGCGCGACGAGAAGCTGGCCATCATCGGTGCCGACACGCTCGACGTGCCGATCACGAAGGTCGAGATCGACGCGGTGGCGCCGGACGTTGCGGCATACGCCTTGATGAGAGCGCCATCGTTGGCGTTGACGTGCACCGACGGGACTGCATGTACTTCGGCCACCAGGCCGGAGCCGTTGTCGATCTGCACCATGCCGACACCGCCGGCGTCCTTCACGGCCAGACTCTTGTCGACACGCGCATTGCCGCCGCGGGTACAGGTCACGATCTTGCCGGCCACCTTGGCCGGATCGAGCACGGCCTGGCCGCCGTTTTCGCTGGCGCTGTAGCACCGTGCCACCAGCGTCGGATTGGCGCCAGGCAGCGCCGCCGATTCGGCGGTGATCATTGGCGCCGGGCCCACGGCCGTCGAGTTCATCGAAGCGCCGCGGAAGCTGCGGCCGTTGCCGAGGGTGACGGTGGCCTGCAGTTCGCGGTTGTGGGTCGAGGCGGCAACCGTTGCCTGCCATGGACTGATGTGGGCGACCGTGTTTGCCGGGCCGCTGTTGCCGGCTGAGGCAGCAACGAACACGCCGGCGTTCGAGGCATTGAAGAAGGCTTGCTCGACCGGGTCGATGATCGACTCACCACCGCTGATCGAGAAGTTGATCACGTGCACGCCATCGACGACCGCCTTTTCAATGGCCGCCACGCTGTCGCCGGTGAAGCAGGCATTGCGCCGGCCACTGGCCTGGCCCGAGTCCAGGTAGGTCCAGCAGACCTTGTACGAAGCGATACGCGCGCGCGGGGCCATGCCGCTCATTTCGCCGATGGCGACGCCGCCGACAATCGCGGTCGAGCGGGCATTGCCGCCGGCCGTGGTGGAGGTGTGGGTGCCGTGGCCGCCTTCGCCGGTGGTGCCGCCGATCGAATCGCGCGGCGACGAATTGAATTCGGTCCAGTGGCTCACCCGGTTGCTCGAGCGGTAGCTGGCGTCGAAATACTGGGCGCCGATCAGCTTGTTGTTGCAATCGGCGGCGGTAAAGCCTTCGCCGGTCTGGCACGTGCCTTTCCAGCGCGACGGCGGCGCATCGTACACGATGGAGCCGCTGGTGGCGAAGGTCGGCTTGCCGTTGGCGTCGACACGGTCGGCGTACGATGGATGCTCGGGCCAGATACCGCCATCGACGATGCCGATGATGATGTCCTCGCCGGCGGCGCCCTGGCCACCGAGCTGCGACCACAGGCCGCCGGGTTGATCCAGGCCGAGGAAGGTCGGGGTGTAGGTGGTGGCCAGTTCGCGCGGTACGTCCGGCGAGACCGTGACCACGTCGGTGCGCGCCATCAGCGTGCGCACTTCGGCATCGGTCAGCATGGCGGCAAAGCCGTTCAGGACCACGCTGTATTCGTGCAGCACCGGTGCGCTGGCGACGACGGCGCGCACGGCTGCCTGCTTGCGGGTCAGGTAGTTGTTGTAGAGAACTACATTCTGGGTTTCCAGGTTCAGGCGGCTGCCTGCGGTCGGCTGGGTCGCAGGCATGCCGGCGATCTCGCCGGTGTAGCCGGCGATTGGCTTGTCGGCCAGTTGAATGATGTATGGGCGGCGTACGTCGTCGGCCTGGACGGTGATCGTCAGGCTGGACAAGACCAGCAGTACTGCAGCAGAAAGCGGACGGAGTTTCATGGTGATTCGTTCCCGGGATACGTTGTGGGGGTCAGGCGCGGATGGCAAGGCTGTTGCTGCGGCGGCGGCGTGCGCTGGCGGCCAGGCCGGCGATGCCGAGGCCGAACAGCAGGGCGGTGGCCGGTTCCGGCACATCGGCGGCCGGGCCTGATTCCAGGTTGAGGTTATCGATCGCAAACTGCCCCTGATTGGTATTGAAGGAGCCGCATTCGCGCGCGGCATCGCAAACGAAGCCAAAGAGAGCGATTCTCATGAACTCCAGTCGCGAGAACGTGTCCATGTCATAGCTGCCGAATTCGAATCCAGCCCCGGATGGACCATCAAGTGCCAGGTTGATAAAAGACGATGTGCCGTCGGCTCGAAAGCCCTGCACGCGCAGCAGGCCTGAAATTGCCGGGTAGCCGCCAAGTTCGGTCGTATTGCCAATGAAACTCGCGTCCACGCCGAGCATACGGAATGGATTGCGGTCCTCGGCCGTGATCCAGACGACGCTGTCGTTGAAGGCGCCGTAGTACATGCTCGAATTATTGACCGGGCATGCCATGTCACAGGCCCATGGGTCGCTGCCATCGACAAAGGCGCCGACGCCGGTACTGCTGTCGGCTTGCGGGTTGTAGGCATCGAACCGCATCGAGAAGCCCGACTCCTGGTAGGTCTCGCCATGCGCGACAGCCCCATAGCCGCTTTCGAAGCCGATGGTGGCTGCCTGGGCCGACGCGGTCAGGACGACAGCGCCAAGCGTGGCGCTGCATAACATTGCAAGGGTGCTGCCGAGGGTCGGTGATGCCAATCGTGCTTGCCGAATCATGATGTGCCTTTGTCGTTGTGTTGGTTCCTGCCGCGATACGGCAAGACCGGTAAAAGTGCAACTATGTGTTGCGTTGTAAATAAATATATCAATGGAAATAATTAAAATGTAAAAATTCTTAACAGGAAAAATCTTGAGTTTTCGAGCATTTGATTAATTAAATTCGGTTTCCACAGCGACCAGTCTTTTTTTTACGGTTTTATGACGTTGGTATGAATTGTGGTGTTTTTGTAACGGTAATTGAACAAGGTGCTGTTTGTTTCGGGTCTACAGCTTTGACGCTGGGTGGTATCGCAAAACAAGAGTTGTCCTTCTGCTAGAGCGCGTGATACCGTTCAGAGGTATTTTTTTCGAGAAGCACATGAGGAGTCGGTTGATGTTTTTTGCCATGAAACGGGGCGCCGCGCGTCGCAGCGCCGGGTTCACGTTGCTGGAATTGCTGGTGGTGATCGTCATCATCGGTTTGCTTGCGGCCTATGTCGGCCCGAAATATTTTTCCCAGCTCGGCAAATCCGAAGTCACCGCGGCCAAGGCCCAGATCGATGCGTTCGATAAAACGCTCGATACGTACCGGCTCGATGTAGGGCGCTATCCGACCACCGAAGAAGGCCTGGCGGCCCTGATGACGGCCCCACCCAGCGCCGGCGTCAAATGGAATGGCCCGTACCTGAAGAAAGCCGTGCCGCTCGATCCGTGGGGCAATGCGTACCAGTACCGCGCGCCTGGCGCCCGGGCCGAATACGAAGTGCTTTCGCTGGGCAAGGACGGCCAGCCCGGCGGCGCTGGCGAGAACGCCGACATCACGTCGAACTGAACGACGTTGTTCGCCTCATTGTCTGCATCACCCACCTGACAGCACCGCCCATGCAGTTTGCCGTTCGTACCCTCGCGCCCGACATGTCGATCGCCAACCTCGTCGTGGATGCGCTCGATGCGCAGGATGCACGCCGCCAGATCGAGGCGCGCGGCCTGTTCGTCAGCGCCGTCGAACCGGCGCGCGGCGCACGCCTGGCCAGTTCGCGCGGCGCCAAATTATCTCTGGTCCTGTTCAGCCAGGAGCTGCTCGCGCTGCTCAACGCTGGTCTCGGCATCGTCGAAAGTCTCGAAGCCCTGCTGGAAAAGGAAAGCGCCGCGCCCACCCGCGCCGTGCTCGAACGCCTGCTCGGCGGCCTGCGTGAAGGCAAGCGTTTTTCGGCCGTGCTGGCGGCGCAGCCAGCGCTGTTCCCGCCGCTGTACATCGGCATCGTGCGCGCCGCCGAAGGCACCAGCGATCTGCCGCGCGCACTGACGCGCTACATCGATTACCAGCAGCGCATCGACACCGTGCGCGCCAAAATCGTCAGCGCCTCCATCTATCCGGTGATCCTGTTGATGGTCGGCGGGGGCGTGTCCGGCTTCCTGATTGGCTACGTGGTGCCCAAATTCGCCGAGGTCTACCAGGGCGCCGGTCGCGACCTGCCTTGGCTGTCGCAGCGGCTGCTCGACTGGGGCCAGTTCGCGTCCGGCCACGAGACGGCGATCCTGATCGGTATCGTGCTGGTGGTCGCCAGCATCGTCGCCGGCATCCGCCATCTGCGCCGCAGCGGCGGCATGGGCCGGCTGCTGCGGCGCGTGCCCGGCATCGGCGAGCGTGCGCGCGTCTATGAACTCTCACGCCTGTACCTGACGCTCGGCATGCTGACCGAAGGCGGCATCACGATCGTCGGCGCCATCGAAACCGTGCAGCAAATGGTCTCGCCGCATCTGGCAAAAAACCTGGCGGCGGCGCGCGCCGCGATCGAGTCGGGCGAGCCGATGTCGAACGCCTTCGAAGCCCATGGCCTGACCACGCCGATCTCGCTGCGCATGCTGCGCGTGGGTGAACGCACGGGCGAAATGGGGCCGATGCTGACCCAGTCGGCCGCCTTCTATGATGGCGAAATCGGGCGCTGGATCGACCGCTTCACGCGCACCTTCGAGCCGCTCCTGATGGCGGCGATCGGCCTCGTGGTCGGCGCCATCGTCGTGCTGCTGTACATGCCGATCTTCGATCTGGCAGGAGACATGTCGTGACCGCCGCGCCGTTCGATCCCGCCATCCTGGCGCAGGCCAGAGCAGCGGCCAACGTATCGCGCCGGGGCCTCGTGGCCGAGCTGGAAGCGCTGACCGGGCGCGACGCGCGTGAACTGGTCGACGACCTGGCCGGGCTGTTTGCGCTGCCCGTCATGGAAACGGGCGAGATGCTGCTGCTTGCGCCGGCGTTCGACCTGCTGCCGCTGGCGCAGGCGCTGTCGCGTCACTGCGCGCTGCTGCGCCACGCCGACGGGCGCCTCGTTGGCGTGGTGGCCGACCCGTTCGATCTCGATCTGCAGACGTGGCTCGGCGCCCAGGCGCGCGCCACACCTGGCCGGCCACTCGAACTGTGTCTGGCGCAGCAGGCCGACATCCAGGCCTACCTGTCCAAGCAGGAAGAATCGGCGCGCGCCGTCGATTCGCTCGTGGGTGGGGCAGCCGACGGCCGGCGCGACGGCAAGATCGGCACCGTGCTGTCGTTCGCCTCGGTGTCCGAAGCGGGCAGCCCGGCCGTCAAGCTGGTCAACTCCACGCTGTACGATGCGCTGAAAGCCGGCGCCTCGGACATTCACCTGGAAAGCACGGCCGGCGGCCTGGCCGTGAAATACCGCGTCGACGGCGTGCTCGATCACGCCACGACCGTGGGTGGCATCGAGCTGGCCGAGCACATCATCTCGCGCCTGAAGGTGCTGGCCGAACTCGATATCGCCGAGCGCCGCGTGCCGCAGGACGGCAGTTTCCGGGTCGAAGCGGCCGGGCGCGACATCGATTTGCGCGTGTCGATCATGCCGAGCATTCACGGCGAAGATGCGGTGATCCGTATTCTCGACAAGCGCGCGATGATCGAAGCCTACGGCTCGCTCACGCTCGAAGCGCTGGGATTCGATGCGCCATCGCTCGTCACGCTGCGCCACCTGGCGCAGGAAGCCTACGGCATGCTGCTGGTGACTGGCCCCACCGGCTCGGGCAAGACCACGACGCTGTACGCGGCGCTGACCGAAATCCACAACGGCCGCGAAAAGATCATCACGATCGAAGACCCGGTGGAGTACCAGCTGCCCGGCATCCTGCAAATCCCGGTCAACGAAAAGAAGGGCCTGACGTTTGCCAAGGGCTTGCGCTCGATCCTGCGCCACGACCCGGACAAGATCATGGTCGGCGAGATCCGCGACCGCGAGACCGCCGAGATCGCGGTGCAGTCGGCGCTGACCGGTCACCTGGTCCTGACGACCGTTCACGCCAACAATGTGTTCGACGTGTTCGGGCGCTTCACGCACATGGGCATCGATCCGTATGCGTTCGTCTCGGCCCTGAACGGCATCTGGGCCCAGCGCCTGATCCGCATGAACTGCCCGCGCTGCGGCGAGCAGCACGATCCGACGGATCTCGAACTGGCCTCGGTGCACCTGGAGCGTGCCGAGGTGGGTGACTACCTGTTCATGCGCGGGAAGGGTTGCGGCGATTGCCGCGGCACCGGCTACAAGGGCCGCCGTTCGATTGCCGAAATCCTGACCCTGAACGACGAGATCCGCGAACTGATCGTCGACAAGCAGCCGATCCGCCGCATCAAGGCCGCGGCCCACGCCAACGGCACGCGCAGCCTGCGCCTGGCTGCGCTCGACCTGGTGCGGCGCGGCGCCACCACCATCGATGAAATCAAGCGGGTGACCCTGCATGCTTAGGCGGACCAATCTGCGCTTTGGACACACCCTGCGCCTGGGCATTGCCAGCGACGGCCTGGCCCTCGTCAGGATCGACCGCCTGTTCGGCCGCGCGCCCGTGCTGCTGGCCGAGCAGCGGCTCGACCTGTTCGCGCCCGATGCGCTGGCCACGGGCCTCTCCGCGCTGTTCGCCGACCATGCGCCTGGCGGCTGGACGGTGAGTGTCGTGCTGGCCGATGAATTGATCCGCCTGTGGCAGGTCACGCCGCCGCAAGGCGCCACGCGCATGGGCGACCTGGAAGGGGCGGCCGCGCTGCGTTTCCAGCACCTGTTCGGGGCCCCGCCTTCCGAATGGGTGATCCGCGCCGACTGGGATGCGGGCAAGCCGTTCCTGGCCAGCGCCGCGCCACTGAACCTGCTCGATGGCCTGCAGCTGGCTGCCGAGAGCCACCGCTTTCACCTGGTCGACATCCGGCCGCAGTTCGTGGCCGCGCTCAATCAGTGGCGCCAGGCGCGCAGGGCAGGGGCGTGGTTCGGCCAGGTGCATGGCGGCGTGCTGTCGCTTGCAGCCTACGACGGCGCGCTCCTGATGGCCGTGCGCAGCAGCCCGATCCCGGCTGGCGCCGATCGCGACTGGCTGGAATCGCACGTGGCGCGCGAAGCGCTGCGCGTGGGCGTGGGACGGCCCGAACGGCTGCAACTGTGCGGCGCCGCGCCGGCCGCCTGGGGCAGCAGTCCGGGGCGCCTGAAATTCGCGTGCAGCCTGCTGGAGCAGAACGCCGGCGACGGCTGGTCCGACCTGGCGCGCCTGGCGCGCACGGGAGCGCCGGCGTGAAACGCACCCGCATCGATTTCGCCCCGCCGGGCCTGCGCCGCACGCTGTTTCGCACGCCGCCGCGCCTGATCTTCATGCTGCCCGCCGTGCTGGCGATGTGCGTGCCCGCAGGGTTCATGACCCAGCGCTACGTCGAGCAGCAGCAGGAGCTGACCGACTTGAAGGCGGCGCTGGCCGTGCGCAGTGCGCCGCCGCCAGTCGTGGTGGCCGCCGCGCCCAAGGTGACCCTGGCGCCGGCGCAGGTCACCGCCGTCAACGCCGCCGTGCAGCAACTGAACCTGCCATGGCGCGACCTGGCGGCGGCGCTGGCCGACGCCACGCCAGCCTCGATCGCGCTGCTGGCGCTGGAACCCGATGCGAAGCGGCGTACGTTGCGCATCAGCGCCGAGGCCAAGAACAGCGACGACATGCTGGCCTACATCACGCGCCTGCAGGCCGAGGAATGGTTCACGAGTGTGGTGCTGATGCGCCATGAAGTCATGCAGGAAGACCCGAACCGGCCGCTGCGTTTCCAGGTCAGCGTGCAATGGGGGACGCCATGACGCTCGCGACCCTGCCATTGCGCGCGCGCCTGCTGCTCGCGCGCGTCAATCCGCTGGTGGCGCTGGTCGTGGCACTGATCGTGGCCGGCGCAGCCGTGCAGTTCGCGCTGGTGCCGGCGCGCGCCCGCCTCGACGCAGACTACGAGGCGGCGCGCCGCCTCGCACGCACGCCGCTGCCACCCCGCCCGGCACCAAGCGCGCCGCCACCGAGCAGCGACCAGAACCTGGCGCAGTTCTACGCGACGCTGGGCGATGCGCGCAGCGTGGAACGCCAGTTGAAAGCGGTGTTCGCACTGGCCGCGCGCCATGGTTTGACGCTGGAGCAGGGCGAGTATCGCACCACCGTTGACCGCAACGCCAAGCTGGTCGCTTACCAGGTCAACCTGCCGGTCAAGGGAAGTTACGGGGCGATCTGGCAGTTTGCGATGGACGTGCTGCGCGCGGTCCCGCATGCCTCGCTCGACGACGTGGCGTTTCGCCGCGACGCGATTGGCGAGGCAGGCGTTGATGCGCGGCTGCGCCTGACCTTCTATCTCGCCGAGCGCAGCGCCACACCGGGAGAAGCACGATGAAGCCGCGTCACATTGCCATGGGTGGCGCACTGGCGCTGGCCGCCGGCCTGGTCGTGTTTGGCGATACGACCCCTGACAACACGCTGGCCGAACCGGCCGAGCGCGTGGCAAAGACGGCTACCACTGCGCCCGCGCGCAGCACGGCCACGGTGGTCGCCAAGCCGCTCGCAGACACCGCGATCGTGCGCCTGGTCCCGCGCGACGAGTTGATCGGCGCCGACGGCGAGCGCTTCGGCGAGGGCGAGCAGGGCCTGTTTGCGCGCCACGACTGGACGCCGCCACCGCCGCCGTCGAACGCACCGCCGCCACCACCGCCGCCGCCCGTGGCGCCACCGCTGCCGTTCACGTATATCGGCAAGTCGCTCCAGGACGGCGTCTGGGAAATCTACCTGGCCCGCAACGACCGTACCTATCTCGTGCGCGACGGCGCGACGATCGACGGCGCCTACCGCGTCGACGCGATCCGTCCGCCCACGCTGACCCTGACTTACCTGCCGCTGGACCAGGTCCAGCAGCTCAATATTGGAGTATTCGATTGATGGCTCGTTTGCCGATGCAGGGGTTGACCCTGCTGCTGTTGCCGTTTCTTCTCGCGGGTTGCGCGGCGCAGCGCGCCTACCAGGAGGGCAACGCACTGGTGGCCCAGGACAAGGTCGGCGCCGGCCTGGCCAAGTACCAGGAGGCGCTGGCCTCCGACCCCGGCAATCCCGAATACAAGGCGGCCTACCTGCGCGCGCGCGACGGCACCGTCGTGCGCATGGTCGAAGCAGCCGACCGTGCGCTGGCCGCCGGCCAGATCGATGTGGCCAGCAACGAATACCGGCGCGTGCAGACCATCGATCCGGGCAACGACCGCGCCCGCGCTGGCCTGCGCCAAGTGGAGGCGGACCGGCGCCATGCGGCCGCACTGATCGAGGCGCGCGCCGCCTTTGAAAAGGACGATATCGACACGGCGCGCAACAAGCTCGCGGCCGTGCTGACCGAGCGCCCGGCGCACGAGGCGGCGCGCCTGCTGCTGCTGGAGATCGACGAGAAGGCGGCCGCTGCGCCGTCCGGCCCGGCAGCGCTGGCGGCCAGCTACCGCAAGCCCATCAGCCTCGAATTTCGCGATGCCCCGCTCAAGCAGGTGTTCGAGATCATCGCCCGTCACTCGGGCCTGAACTTCATCTTCGACAAGGACGTCAAGGCCGATACCCGCACTTCGATCTTCCTGAAGAACAGCACCGTCGAAGCAGCCGTGTACTACCTCTTGATGACGAACCAGCTCGAGCGCCAGGTCATGGACGGCAACACGATCCTGATCTACCCGAACGTCGCGGCCAAGCTGCGCGAGTACCAGGAAATGACGGTCAAGACGTTCTTCCTGGCGAATGCCGACGCCAAGTCGATCGCCAACACGTTCAAGACCATCCTCAAGAGCCGCGACGTGGTGGTCGACGAAAAACTGAACCTGGTGATCCTGCGCGACAATCCGGAAGCGATCCGCATCGCCACGCAGCTGGTCGCGCTACAGGACGTGCCGGAGCCCGAAGTGATGCTCGACGTCGAGGTGCTGGAGATCAACCGCAGCAGCGTGATGGACCTGGGGATCAACTGGCCGACATCGCTCGGGTTCTCGCCACTGACGTCGTTCGACGGCAATGTGCTGACCATCGACCAGCTGCGTGGCCTGAACAGCAGTACGATCACGACGGGCCCGATCAGCGCCACGCTCAACGCCAGCAAGACCGACGGCGACACGACGACGCTGGCCAATCCGCGCATCCGCGTGCGCAACAAGGAAAAGGCCAAGATCGTCATCGGCGACAAGATCCCGAATATCTCGGCGACGGTATCGTCGGGGATTGGCGGCTTTGCGTCCGATAACATCACCTACCTGGACGTGGGCCTGACGCTGAACGTCGAGCCGACCATCTACCTGAACAACGAGGTGGCGATCCGCATCAACCTCGAGGTCAGCACGCTGGGCGAGCGCGTCGAGACCCGTAACGGCACCGTGGCCTACCGCATCGGCAGCCGCTCGGCGACCACCATGCTGCAACTGAAGGATGGCGAGAACCAGGTGCTCGCTGGCCTGATCAGCAATGAAGACCGCAGCAGTGGCACCAAGGTGCCGGGCGTGGGCGACCTGCCGATCGTCGGGCGCCTGTTCGGCAGCCAGACCGACAGCAACGGACGCACTGAGATCCTGCTGTCGATCACGCCGCGCATCGTGCGCGCGGTGCAGCGCCCGCCGGCGTCCGCATCCGAGTTTGGCGCCGGCACCGAGGCGAGCTTCCGCCGCCGGCCCGACAATGCCGTGCGCGCACCGGTAGCGCTGCCGACGACGGGTGTGCGGCCTGCCACGCCGGCTCTGGCGCCGCCAGTGACGGTCACCACGACCACGGTCACGACGCCCGTTGCGCCGCCACCGGCGCAGGAACCTGCGACGTCATTTTCGGTGCCGCCGTCGGCCTTGCCGGCCACGCCACAACTGGGCTCGCCGCCATCGGCGCCGCCCGGTCAGCCTGTGGCGGTGCCTGAATTCGTGCCTGCATCTGCGCCGGAGGCTATGGCGCAGCCGGCCGCCTATCCGCCAGGCGTGTCGCCGCCAGTGCCGCAGCGATGACACAGCCGGGCATGCGCGCGCGGCACGGCTTCACGCTGATCGAGCTGCTCGTCACGCTCGCGATCCTGGGCCTGCTCGGCACCCTGGTGCTACCGGTGGCCGAAGTCACGGTGCAGCGCCGTGACGAACAGGAACTGCGGCGCGGCCTGCGCGAGATCCGCGCCGGCCTGGATGCCTACAAGAAGGCCGCCGACGAAGGCCGCGTGGCCAAGGCCGCCGACGCCAGCGGCTATCCGGCGCGGCTGGAATTGCTGGTGCAGGGCGTGCCCGACCTGCGCAGCCCGAAGCAGGCCAGGATCTATTTCATGCGGCGCCTGCCGCGCGACCCGTTCACGCCGGAGCGCGATTTCGATGACGCCGCCACCTGGGGCAAGCGCAGCTACGCCAGCGAGCCGGATCAACCGCAGGAAGGCGACGATGTCTATGATGTGTATTCGCGCTCCACGCGGGTGGGGCTGAACGGCATTCCCTACAACAAATGGTGAGCACGAGATGAGCACAATGCGCATGCATGCAGATGGAAAAGGCCGCGGCTTCACGCTGATCGAACTGCTGGTGGTGCTGGGGATCATCGCGCTGCTGCTGACGGTGGCGCTGCCGCGCTTTTTCCCCAGCATCGACAGCGCGAAGGAGACCATTCTGGCCGATAACCTGCGCAACACGCGCCAGGTGGTCGATCAGTACCGCTCCGATACCGGCCGCTATCCCGAGTCGCTCGAACAGCTGGTGGAGGCGCGCTACCTGCGCGAAATCCCGCTCGACCCGGTCACCGAGGCGCGCGACACGTGGATCCTTGAAGCGCCGCACGAAGGGGAGCAGGGCGGCTTTGCCAATCTGCGCAGCGGGGCGCCGGGCAACGACCGGCGCGGCCGGCCCTATCTGGAATGGTAGTTCGGGCAGGGATACGCCGGGGGCGCCAGGCCGGGTTCACTTATCTGGGCCTGATCATCTTTGTCACCATCATCGGCCTGGTAGGCGCGGCCACGCTCAAGATCGGCGCGCTGCTGCAACGGGCGGCGGCCGAAGAAGAACTGCTGGACATTGGCGCTGCCTTCAGCGCGGCGCTGGACAGCTACGCGGCCGCGACGCCGCAAGGCGCGTCGCCGTATCCGCCATCGCTCAAGGAATTGCTGAAGGACCCGCGCGTGCCGGGCGTGCGCCGGCACCTGCGCAAGATCTTCGTCGACCCGCTGACGGGCAAGGCCGAGTGGGGTGTGGTGTATCTCGGGGATGGCACGACGGGCGTCGTTGCAGTGCATAGTCTGTCGACGGCCAAGCCGCTGAAGATCGCCAACTTCGACAGCCGGTTTGCGGGCCTGGACAATGCCGATACGATTTCGGCGTGGCGGTTCAAGGCGCGCGATCCGGCGCTGGGGCAGGCGCCTGGGCAGCCACTGTCTGCTGCGCCATCAACGCCGACTACGCAACCAGCGCAACCAGCGCCGCTTGGCCTGCCTGCGGCGGCGCCCGCAGATGTGCTGCCGGCAGAGGCGACAGAGGAGTCGAATCCCGTGCCGGATACCGCGCCGGATACCGTCCCGGATACCGTCCCGGAACCTGCGCCGGTGAATGCCCCCGAACCGGAAGCCGAAGCTTCGCCGGAAAAGCCGGCTGAAGACCGGTAGGTGTGGGCGACCATTACCATAGCGCGCGCGCATGCTTGCAGGTTAAAGCCCGGACTCCAGCTTGGCGCTCGCCGCAGTCGGTACCAGACTTTGTTCCTGGCTGAAGCGTCTTCGGGCAGGCGAGGCGGGCGATCTGATGGGCAGTCCGATGGCCGCACTCCTGGCAAAACTTACAGACTAGCGTCCAAACATGAACCACATAGAAATCATCATAACGCCCAGCACGATACCAATCAGCGATCCTATCCTGACGATGCCCTCTAACGCGTTGGTTACGAGCGCTCCGCTATAACTACTGAACTCTTGAATTCCAGCAGAATTGCGCCGATAAACCGCCCGCTTTCCAGTCCAATACAGGCCGAAAGCACCTCCAACAAGAAAGATAATTCCCACTGCAAGAGCCATTATCACTCCTCGCAAATTGAAACATCGTCGTATGGTCGACTTTTTTAAATGCTTTGTAACATTAATCGCCGCGCCATTGAAGGCCTGGCCTGTCAGGAAAAGCAATAGCAGTCTACAACTCCAATATCTGCAGAAATGCGCGAAATATCAAATTTCGTCAATTATTTACAAGACTTGTCGTAATTAAAAAGATTAATTGGAATTGGGAAGTTACCTTTTGGTAGCATAGGGTATCGAATGCGCGACAAGGGCTTTGCGTAGTGCGGAATGATGACTTGCACGCAGTAGCAGGGCAGGGTCAAGCTGGGCAGGGCAGGTCTGACATTGCCGATTCGTACAGGCTGGAGTCGTTGATTGAAAGCACAAACTGATAATTGTGCTCTATCTCTTGCTGGCGAATCACGTGTTTGATCGAGAATCCACACCGTTGGAGCACTTTTGCCGAACCTATATTTCCAGCATGTACATTGGCGACTAAAAGACTCAGGTTCCAATGTGACCGCGCCTCCAGCATCAACCGCCTGACCGCCAGTGTTGCTAATCCTTGCCCGCAAGCGCTCTCGGCAATCCGATATCCGACTTCTGCCGATCTTTCCAAAATGTTGATATCTTTCAGGTTCGCTCGGCCCACTATTTTTCCTTCAGAATCTTCGATAACGAGCGGGTGCCAGGTTCCGTTATCAAGACCTGCCAAATAAGAGGCGATATGTTCGTTAACACCTTCGAGTGAGTAGAAGGCGGAGTTGCGTGCGTCAATGTGACGTTCGAACCATTGACGGTTCTCCAATGCAAATTTCAGCAACGGCTCAGCATCGATAGGTTGCAGAGTGCGGATGCGTATCGGACCCATAAAATCGTTTACTCTCTAATAAAAATATGAGAATCGGGGCAGGCGATATGCGCACCTTTTTGTCCAGCTGACTGCTGCGACTGGCTGCTTTGGCCGAAAGCAGATCGTCAGCATTGCTCGGTGTACGTTCCTGTGGTCCCCGGAACAAGTTGCACGAGCGCTGACAGACTGCAGTTGCTGTAGCGGGCTTTCCCGTTTGGTGGCGAATTGCATTTGCACGCCACAGTAACCCAGCAGTCATATGCATCCGTTTTTAATAGGCAACGATAACGCGCATTGCTATGATCGACCGTCACCGTGACGCCGCTGCCGGCGTTGACCAACTTTACGAGGAGTCGCATGATTTCTGTCCTGTCGCACCGTTGCAGCAACACGCTATGCATTGCGGGCGCGCTTGCCTGCCTGTCGATCACGCCCGCCCACGCCGCCACACCCGAACAGTCGGTCAGCGAGCTGGTGCAGCGCTTTGCCACGGCGCAAGGCACGTTCGACCGCGCCACGCTGGAAGCGTTGACGGCAGAGAACTATACCGAGATTTCCCCAATCGGCGAGGTCGACCCGCGCGCGAAGATGCTGTCGTTCTATGTCAAGCATGACGACAAGCCGCTGCCGGCAATCACCGTCGACGAGATCATGCCGCGCGTGCTGGGCAATACCGCCATCGTGCTCGCGAAGATGTCTTACGTCATGATGGTTGGCGGGCAAACCCGCACAGCCGCGGTGCGCTCGAGTTTCGTGGCACTGCAGCAGGACGGCGCCTGGAGGCTGGTGTCAGCGCACTACACGCCGATCCGGCCATCGACCGCACCAGCCAAGTGAACAACCAATGAAGTCGCCAATGAAATCGCCAATGCGCCTCCGTCCCGTCCTGATCTTCTTCTCCATCGCCGCCAGTGTCAGTGCCAGCGCAGGCGTGCCGGCGCCTGCCGCGCCAAATCTGATCCCTGAGGCTGGCCCGCATGCAGTCGGCCTGCGCGTCATCCAGCAATACGATTACAGCCGGCTGCTCGAGCCGGCGGTCGATGCATTCGGCAAGGCCGGCAATGCTGCGCCTGGCCGGCCAATCCAGATGCTGGTCTGGTATCCAGCCAGGCGTGGTGGCGGCGCGCAGATGCTGGCCGCAGATTATCAGCAGACCAGCCTGAATGATGTCGACTTCACCGCGCCAGCCGCCGAAGCAACCAGGCAGCGGGCAGACTGGGTGTCAGGGCCGCAGCGCGCGCAGTACCGCGCGCCGACGCTGGCCGTGCGTGACGCGGCGGCTGCCGCAGGCCGCTTTCCGGTGGTGATCTACGCGCCCAGCTTTGCCGCACAAGCGCATGAAAACATCGACCTGTGCGAATACCTGGCCAGCCATGGTTATGTGGTGCTTGCCAGCCGCAGCCTGGGCGCGCGCTCGGTCATGATGACCGACGACGTCGACGGCGTCGAGGCGCAGGCCGCCGATATCGCCTTCCTTGCCAATTACGCGCAGACGCTGCCGCAGGCCGACATCGGCAATGTGGCGGCGGCAGGTTTCAGCTGGGGCGGCATGGCCAATGTGTTTGCCGCGGCGCGTTCCAGCCGCATCAAGGCGCTGGTCAGCCTGGATGGCTCCATCCGGTATCACCCGAAGGTATGGGGCGCGGCGGGTTATGTGCAGCCAGCGCGCACGGCGGTGCCGATGCTGTACCTGGGCGCGCGTGCGCCGTCCGCGGAAGTCATGGAGCGCAAGGACATGCTCGGCAAGAGTTACCTCAACACGATGACGTATTCCGACGTGTATGTCGCGACGCTGCCGCCGATGACGCATCCGGATTTCAGCGCGTGGCATGTGCGCTTTGCCGATGATGCGGCGTTCGGCGACTATGCGCGTGCCGATGTGCTGCAGGCGTATCGCAGCGGCGCGTTGTATGTGCGCCGGTTCCTGGACGCGTATCTGAAGCAGGACACCGACGCCCTTGCATGGCTGAAGCAGTCGCCGGCGCGCCATGGTATCGGCCCGCAGGTGATGTCGATGGCATTCACGCCGGCCCGGCATGCACTCCTTGGCGAAGGCGACTTCCTGCGTGCGTTCGCCAAGGCCGGCTACAAGGATGCGCAGTCGATCCATGCTGGGATGGTGGCACGCTCGCCCGACTTCAAGCTCAGCCCCTTAAGCATGAATACGCTGGGCTACCAGCTGCTGCGGGCAAAGAACGCGCGCGGCGCTGTCGAGCTTTTCAAGCTGGCCACGTTCCTCGAGCCGAAGTACGCCAACGCGTTCGACAGTGAAGGCGAGGCATATGAAGCGCTCGGTGACACCAGGTCAGCCATTGCGGCGTACGAAAAAGCCGTCGCGGCCGATCCGAACCAGCGCAATGCTGTGGCGCGGATCGCGGCGCTGCGCCGGGGTGGCGCAGGCTAAGCAGCGTTCAGGCCGCGCGGCGCCGGAAGTCGCGTGGCCGGAACCCCAGCAGCGCGAGCATCGCAAAATACGTCACGGCACTGGCCACGATGATGCCGAACAGCGCACCGATGCGCAGGCCGGGCGTCACCTTCATGGCGGCCCAGTCGAACTGCGCCTGGCCGAACCATGCGACGGCGCCCATGACCGCCACGCCGATGGCAAGCTTCAGGAAGAATTTCCCCCAGCCCGGTTGCGGCGTGTAGATGCCACGCCGGCGCAGGCCGATGTACAGGCAGGTCGCGTTGATGCAGGCGCCCAGGCCGATCGACAGCGCCAGGCCCGCCACGCCCATCAGCGGCACGAAGATCAGGTTCATCAGCTGCGTGGCGACCAGCACGCCAACGGCGATGCGCACCGGCGTCTTGACGTCCTGGCGGGCGTAGAACGCTGGCGCCAGAATCTTGACAAGGATGATGCCGAGCAGGCCGGCGCTGTACGCCATCAGCGGCATCGAAGAATTGACCAGGGCCGCATCGTCGAATTTACCGTAGTGGAAGAGGGTGGCGATCATTGGCACGGCCAGCGTGGCCATGCCAACGGCGGCCGGCAGCGCGAGCAGGAAGGTCAGGCGCAGGCCCCAGTTCAGCAGCGCCGCGTATTCGGCGGTGTCGCCTTCGCTATTGGCTTTCGACAGCGATGGCAACAGGATCGTGCCCAGGGCCACGCCCAGCATCGCGGTCGGGAACTCCATCAGGCGATCGGCATATTGCAGCGCCGAGACGGCGCCGGCGGCCAGGCTGGCGGCGATGCCGGTATTGATCAACAGGCTGATCTGGGCTGCCGACACGGCGAACACGGCCGGGCCCATCTTCTTGAGCATGCGGCGCACGCCGGCGTCGCGCAGGCCCGTCATCGGATTGAACGAGATGCGCGGCAACATGCCGATTTTCACGAGCGACGGAATCTGGATCGCCACCTGCAGCAGGCCGCCCACGCAGACAGCAATCGCCATCGCATAGATCGGCTGCTCGAGGTAATTGACCAGCACGAGCGACGCGAAGATGAACGACAGGTTCAGCAGCACCGGCGTGAACGCGGGGATCTTGAACTGGCGCCAGGTATTCAGGATGCCGCCGGCTAGCGCGACAAACGACATGCAGGCGATGTACGGGAACATCATCTGCGTCATGATGACCGACGCGTTGTAGGCGCCGGGCGTTTCGCGCAGGTCGCCGGCCAGGACCATGATCAGCAGCGGGGCGCCGATGATGCCGACAATACTGGTGAGCACCGTGGCCCACAGCAGCGATGTGGCGACATGGTCGACCAGCGTCTTGGTGGCCACGTCGCCATGCTGCGTCTTGTATTCGGACAGGATCGGCACGAACGCTTGCGAGAACGCCCCTTCGGCAAACAGACGCCGCAGCAGATTGGGCAGGCGGAACGCGATGATGAAGGCATCGGTATACGCCGAGGCGCCGAAAGCGCGCGCAAACAGGCTTTCACGCAAGAGACCGGTGACGCGCGAAAGCATCGTCATGCTGGAGATGGCGGCGAGGGTTCTGAGCAGGTTCATGGCGCGAGATTATACTGGTGCAACTCGACCGGTACAGACATCCAGCCGACAATCTTTGAATTTTGAATTGCCCAGACTTGAAAGCTTCGCTATAATCATGGGCTGTACTGAATTCTGTTAGCAGACACTAATCGTTGGGCAGGCTCCTGCGCCGGTTTAACAGTCGCTAATGTTTGCAAACGCAACTTGACCCCGATTTAGGAAATTCCATGGCAAATACCGCACAAGCGCGCAAGCGCGCTCGTCAAGCAGTTAAGCAAAACGCGCACAACTCGTCGCAGCGTTCGACCCTGCGTACCGCAATCAAGGCAGCTCGCAAAGCCATCCAGGCTGGCGACAAAGAAGCCGCGACCCTGATCTTCCAGCAGTCCGTGTCGAAAATCGACAGCATCGCTGACAAGAAAATCATCCACAAGAACAAAGCAGCGCGCCACAAGAGCCGCCTGGCTGCAGCCCTGAAAGCACTGTCGGCGTAAAGCCCGCGTGCGTGCGGCCTCCGGGCCGCGCAGGCAAGTTCTGTGCAGTGGAAAGACCCGCCCGACTTCGGTCCTGGCGGGTTTTTTTGCTTGGCGCTCCCATTTTTCCATCCGGAATGCATGACGGCGTTAGCGATAACGTAAAAACTGGTGTCTGCCGCAAAGGTGGGGCATAATATGGCGCGTCTTATGTCTTATAGAAGACTAGTGTTGAAGACAGGTTTCGCGGCCTTGCACGAAGCGGCCGCCCAACCAACGGAATGTACGCCGGTGCGCTCTGGCCCTCCCGTCGCAGACAGGGGTAGAATGTCCGGCATCGGCACCCAGTGCCCGCGGCTCATCTATTGATGGGCCGTGGCCAATTGTCAGTTTTTACTACGCGCGACGTTGTCGCGATTACCGAGGAAAATGTGCATGAGCAGTGATCAGACCATCATCTACACCCTGACCGACGAGGCGCCGCTGCTGGCGACCCACGCCTTCCTGCCTGTGGTCAGCACCTTCACGAAGCCGGCCGGCATCACCGTCACGGCCAGCGACATCTCGGTCGCGGCCCGTATCCTGGCAGCGTTCCCTGAAAACCTGACCCCCGAGCAGCGCGTGCCGGATTCGCTGGTCGAGCTGGGCAAGAAGACGCTCGAGGCGAGCGCCAACATCATCAAGCTGCCGAACATCAGCGCTTCGGTCAGCCAGCTGACCACCGCGATCAAGGAACTGCAGGACAAGGGCTACAACATCCCTGACTACCCGTCGGACCCGAAGACCGACGAAGAAAAAACCGTCAAGGCCAAGTACGGCAAGTGCATCGGTTCGGCAGTGAACCCGGTCCTGCGCGAAGGTAACTCGGATCGCCGCGCCCCGCGCGCCGTCAAGGAATACGCGCGCAAGAACCCGCACTCGATGGCCCCATGGTCGCAAGCATCGCGCACCCACGTGGCGCACATGACCGAAGGCGACTTCTACCACGGCGAAAAGTCGATGACGGTTGAGGCTGCGCGCGACGTCAAGATGGAACTGGTCACCAAGAGCGGCCAGACCATTGTGCTCAAGCCAAAGGTCTCGCTGCTGGCCGGTGAAATCATCGATTCGATGTTCATGAGCCGCAAGTCGCTGCTGGCCTTCTACGAAGCCCAGATCGAAGACGCACACGCCACCGGCATGCTGTTCTCGCTGCACGTCAAGGCAACGATGATGAAGGTGTCGCACCCGATCGTCTTCGGTCACTGCGTGCGCATGTTCTACAAGGAAGCGTTCGAGAAGCACGGCGCGCTGTTCGAGAGCCTGGGCATCAACGTCAACAACGGCATGGCCGATCTGTACAACAAGATCGCCGACCTGCCGTCGTCGCAGCGCGAAGAAATCATCCGCGACCTGCACGCGTGCCAGGAACACCGTCCTGAACTGGCCATGGTCGATTCGGCCAAGGGCATCACCAACTTCCATTCGCCGAACGACGTGATCGTCGACGCGTCGATGCCAGCCATGATCCGCGCCGGCGGCAAGATGTACGGCGCCGATGGTCGCCTGAAGGAAGTCAAGGCCGTTATCCCGGAGAGCACCTTCGCGCGCATCTACCAGGAGATCATCAACTTCTGCAAATGGCACGGCGCCTTCGATCCGAAGACGATGGGTACCGTCCCGAACGTTGGCCTGATGGCCCAGCAAGCCGAAGAATATGGCTCGCACGACAAGACCTTCGAGATCCAGGAAGACGGCGTGGCCAACATCACCGACCTCGCCACCGGCGAAGTCCTGATGAGCCAGAACGTGGAGCAGGGCGATATCTGGCGCATGTGCCAGGTCAAGGATGCGCCGATCCGCGACTGGGTCAAGCTGGCCGTGACGCGCGCGCGCAACTCGGGCATGCCAACTGTGTTCTGGCTCGACCCGTATCGTCCGCACGAAAATGAACTGATCAAGAAGGTCAAGGTCTACCTGAAGGATCACGACACGAATGGCCTGGATATCCAGATCATGTCGCAGGTGCGCGCGATGCGCTTCACGCTCGAGCGCGTCTGGCGCGGCCTGGACACCATCTCGGTGACCGGCAACATCCTGCGCGACTACCTGACCGACCTGTTCCCGATCATGGAACTGGGAACGTCCGCCAAGATGCTGTCGATCGTGCCGCTGATGGCCGGTGGCGGCATGTACGAAACGGGCGCCGGCGGTTCGGCACCGAAACACGTGCAGCAGCTGGTCGAAGAAAACCACCTGCGCTGGGATTCGCTGGGCGAGTTCCTCGCACTGGCCGTGTCGCTGGAAGACCTGGGCCTGAAAACCGGCAACCACAAGGCCAAGATTCTGGCCCGCACGCTGGATGCTGCCACCGGCAAGCTGCTGGACAACCGCAAGTCGCCATCGCCAAAGACCGGCGAGCTCGACAACCGCGGCAGCCAGTTCTACCTGTCGCTGTTCTGGGCGCAGGAGCTGGCTGCGCAGACTGACGACGCCGCACTGGCCGCCACGTTCGCGCCACTGGCCAAGAAACTGGCCGACGACGAAGCGACCATCGTCGCCGAGCTGCTGGCAGTGCAGGGCAAGCCGGTCGATATCGGTGGTTACTACAAGCTGGATGAAGCCAAGGTGACGGCCGCGATGCGTCCGAGCGCCACCTTCAATGCGGCGATCGATTCGTTCGCCTGATCTGAACGGCTGCTGTAACTGAAACCCGCCGACCGAGAGGTCGGCGGGTTTTTTATTTGTCCGCGTGGCGCGAGTAGGCTGGGACGTCGATGAATTCGCCTGGCAGCAATGGGTGCGTACTCAGGGAAAACGGGCCGATACTGCTGCGCACCAGGCGCAGCGTCGGCAAGCCCACGGCCGCCGTCATCCGGCGCACCTGGCGGTTCTTGCCTTCTTCGAGCGTGATGGCAAGCCAGCTGGTGGGCTTGTCCTGGCGCGCGCGGATCGGTGGATTGCGCGGCCACAGCCACTCGGGCTCGGCGATGCGCGCGGCGCGGCACGGCTTGGTGACGAAGTCGCCCAGGTCGAGCGGCGCCTGCAGGCGCGCCATGGCGGCGGCATCGGGCACGCCATCGACCTGCACCAGGTAGGTCTTGGCTTCCTTGTGATCCGGATGGGCGATCTTGTGCTGGAGCTGGCCGTCGTCGGTCAGTAGCATCAGGCCTTCGCTGTCGGCGTCGAGCCGGCCAGCGGGGTAGATGCCGGGAATCTTGAGATAGTCAGCAAGGCATTCGCGGCCTTCCTGGGACGAGAACTGGCACAGGACCTGGAACGGTTTATTGAAGAGGATCAGGGACATGAAGGTGCAGAGAAACGAATGAAAGGGCGGCCAGCCGGTAGCGTGGCAATATGGCAAAATACTGGGGCATAATGAAGAGCAGCCCTCGGCTGACGCTGGCCACGGCGACATTGTAGGCGAGTTCGTAACGTAGTTCGTAACGTAGTTCATAACGTCGTTCGCTCCGCCTTTCGCCACCTACCTGGAGAACTTGATGTACCAGCATATCACCGTCCCGCCTGCGGGCCAGAAGATCACCGTCAATGCCGACTGCAGCCTGAATGTGCCGGCCACGCCGATCATTCCATATATCGAGGGTGACGGCACGGGCGCGGATATCACGCCGGTGATGAAGAAGGTGGTCGACGCGGCGGTACGCAAGGCCTACGGTGGCGAGCGCAGCATCGCCTGGATGGAGATCTTCGCCGGTGAAAAGGCGACCAAACGCTACGGCGCCGATGTCTGGCTGCCCGCCGAAGCGCTGGACGTGCTGAAGGAGTACGTCGTCTCGATCAAGGGTCCGCTGACCACGCCGGTCGGCGGCGGCATCCGCTCGCTGAATGTCGCGCTGCGCCAGGAACTCGACCTGTATGTCTGCCTGCGCCCGGTGCGCTATTTCACTGGCGTGCCGTCGCCACTGAAGCAACCGGAAAAGACCGACATGGTGATCTTCCGTGAAAACTCCGAAGACATCTATGCCGGCATCGAATGGGAGGCCGGGTCGGAAGGCGCGCAAAAGCTGATCGCGTTTCTGAAAGCCGAGCTGGGCGTGTCGAAGATCCGTTTTCCGGCCACGTCGGCCCTGGGCCTGAAGCCCGTTTCGATCGAGGGCACCGAACGCCTCGTGCGCAAGGCGATCCAGTACGCGATCGATCACGACAAGCCATCGGTGACCCTGGTCCACAAGGGCAATATCATGAAGTACACCGAAGGGGGCTTTCGCGACTGGGGTTACGCGCTGGCGCAGAAGGAATTCGGCGCCGAGCTGTTCGACGGCGGCCCATGGTGCAAGCTGAAAAATCCGAAGACCGGGCGCGACATCATGATCAAGGACTCGATCGCCGACGCCTTCCTGCAGCAGATCCTGCTGCGCCCGGCTGAATACAGCGTGATCGCCACGCTGAACTTGAACGGCGATTATATTTCCGATGCACTGGCCGCCCAGGTCGGTGGCATCGGCATCGCGCCGGGCGCAAACATGTCCGATTCGGTGGCGATGTTCGAAGCGACCCACGGCACGGCACCGAAGTACGCCGGCAAGGATTACGTGAATCCCGGCTCGCTGATCCTGTCAGCCGAAATGATGCTGCGTCACATGGGCTGGAGCGAGGCGGCCGACCTGATCATCGCAGCGATGGGCAAGGCCATTGTGTCGAAAAAAGTGACGTACGATTTCGCGCGCCTGATGGAAGGGGCGACGCAGGTGTCGTGCTCGGGCTTTGGTGAAGTGCTGATCGAACAGATGTGACGTGCAGCCCGTCGTCGCAGTGACGGCAGGCGAAAAAAAACCCCACTGCGAGAGTGGGGCTTTTCACTTCCCGTAGGGGAATGATTAGTTACCCTGGATGTTGGAAGCTTGCTTGCCTTTAGGGCCTTGCGTGACTTCGAATTGGACTTTTTGACCTTCTTTGAGGGTCTTAAAACCGTTCATGTTGATTGCGGAGAAGTGTGCGAACAGATCCTCGCCGCCGTCATCAGGCGTGATGAAGCCAAAGCCTTTGGAATCATTGAACCACTTAACAGTACCAGTTGCCATAAAAGAACTTTCAAATTTAACAAATCACACGAGCCATAAAAGCAAGAAACCTCTTGCCCTCCTCAGCCTGCTAACTGCGTATCAACGAGTACATAAGTACAAAGTCGATGACTGCATTGTTGGTGGAATAATCACGCAAGTCAAGAGGTTTGGGGCGCGGGTTGTCAAATTTTTCATCGTATTCCTGTGCAGTGGGCTTGATTTCGGCAATCGAAACGCCATCTGCGCAGTTATCCGAAAACGCGTAAGATGGAAACAACAGAAAAACGGGCTGATGTTTACGCTTGGCACTAACCTCGGAAGTATTAGAATACCCCATGGCAACGAAGCACGATACTGAACAACTGCTAGAGCGGCAGACCGTCAAACCGCCTCCGCTATACCAGGTGGCGCTACTGAACGATGATTACACGCCGATGGAGTTTGTCGTGGCCGTGATCCAGGAGTATTTCAACAAGGATCGGGAAACGGCCACGCAGATCATGCTGTCGGTACACCAGAACGGCAAAGGAGTGTGCGGCGTGTTTTCCAAAGATATAGCGTGTACCAAAGTGGAGTTTGTCTTAACGCATGCACGCAAGGCAGGGCATCCCCTGCAGTGCGTGATGGAGGAAGTATGATTGCGCAGGAACTTGAAGTATCCCTACACATGGCCTTTGTCGAGGCACGCCAGGCACGCCACGAGTTCATCACCGTGGAACACCTGCTATTGGCACTGCTCGATAATCCTTCGGCCGCCGAAGTCCTGCGTGCATGCGCGGTCAATATTGAAGACCTGCGCAAGACCCTGACGAATTTCATCGGCGATAACACCCCGACCGTGCCTGGCACGGGCGAGGTCGACACACAGCCGACCCTTGGTTTCCAGCGCGTGATCCAGCGTGCGATCATGCACGTGCAATCGGCGTCCAACGGCAAGAAGGAAGTCACCGGCGCCAACGTGCTGGTGGCGATCTTCGGCGAAAAAGACTCGCACGCGGTGTACTACCTGCACCAGCAGGGCGTGACCCGCCTGGACGTGGTCAATTTCATCTCGCACGGCGTGCGCAAGGACCAGCAGGTCGACACGTCCAAGGCGCCGGAAGGCGTCGAGGAAGCGCAGGTCGAAGGCCAGGCCAAGGAAAGCCCGCTGGACCAGTTCACGCAGAACCTGAACAAAGCCGCGGCCGATGGCAAGATCGATCCGCTGATCGGGCGCGAAGAAGAAGTCGACCGCGTCATCCAGATCCTGTGCCGTCGCCGCAAGAACAATCCGCTGCTGGTGGGCGAGGCGGGCGTGGGTAAAACTGCGATCGCCGAGGGCCTGGCATGGCGCATCGTCCAGGAAGACGTGCCTGAAATCCTGCAGAACGCTGTCGTGTTCTCGCTGGACATGGGCGCGCTGCTGGCCGGCACCAAGTACCGCGGCGATTTCGAGCAGCGCCTGAAGGCCGTGCTCAAGCAGATCAAGGACACGCCAAACGGCATCCTGTTCATCGACGAGATCCACACGATCATCGGCGCCGGTTCGGCTTCGGGCGGTACGCTCGACGCATCGAACCTGCTCAAGCCCGCGTTGGCCAATGGCCAGCTCAAGTGCATCGGTGCGACCACCTTCACCGAGTACCGCGGCGTGTTCGAAAAAGACCATGCGCTGTCGCGCCGGTTCCAGAAGGTCGACGTCAACGAGCCGACCGTCGAACAGACGATCGCGATCCTGCGTGGCCTGAAGTCGCGCTTCGAAGAGCACCATGGTGTGAAGTACTCGGCCTCGGCCCTGACCACCGCCGCCGAGCTGGCTGCGCGCTTCATCAATGACCGTCACCTGCCCGACAAGGCCATCGACGTGATCGACGAAGCCGGCGCCGCCCAGCGTGTGCTGCCGAAGTCGAAGCAGAAGAAAACGATCGGCAAGACCGAGATCGAGGACATCATTGCCAAGATCGCGCGTATCCCACCGCAGTCGGTCAATCAGGACGACCGCAGCAAGCTGCAGACGATCGACCGCGATCTGCGCAACGTCGTGTTCGGCCAAGATCCGGCGATCGAGGCGCTGTCGGCCGCGATCAAGATGGCGCGTGCTGGCCTGGGCAAGACGGACAAGCCAATTGGTTCGTTCCTGTTCTCGGGTCCGACCGGTGTCGGCAAGACCGAGGTCGCCAAGCAGCTCGCCTTTATCCTGGGCATCGAGCTGGTGCGCTTCGACATGTCCGAGTACATGGAGCGGCACGCTGTCTCGCGTCTGATCGGCGCGCCGCCAGGCTATGTTGGTTTCGACCAGGGCGGCCTGCTGACCGAAGCGATCACCAAGAAGCCGCACACCGTGCTGCTGCTGGACGAGATTGAAAAAGCCCACCCGGACATTTTCAACATCCTGCTGCAGGTGATGGACCATGGCACGCTGACCGACAACAACGGTCGCAAGGCCGACTTCCGCAACGTGATCATCGTCATGACCACCAACGCGGGCGCCGAAAGCCTGACCAAGCGTTCGGTGGGCTTCGTCAACTCGCGTGAAGCGGGCGACGAGATGGGCGATATCAAGCGTATGTTCACGCCGGAATTCCGTAATCGTCTGGATGCGATCATCAGCTTCCGCGCGCTGGACGAAGACATCATCCTGCGCGTGGTCGACAAGTTCCTGATGCAGCTCGAAGAGCAGCTGCACGAGAAAAAAGTCGAAGCCATCTTCACCGAGAAGCTGCGCAAGTTCCTCGGCCAGAAAGGGTTCGATCCGTCGATGGGTGCACGACCGATGTCGCGCCTGATCCAGGACATGATCCGCAAGGCCCTGGCCGACGAACTGCTGTTTGGTCGCCTGACCAACGGTGGCCGCGTTACGGTCGACCTGAACGAGAAGGACGAGGTTGTCCTCGAATTCCCCGAGGGCGATGTCAGCCCGCCACCGGCCCCGGCCGAGACGGTCGAAATCGAGTAAGCAGGTTCGCTCCCGCAAAAGCCCGCGCACGCAAGTGCCGCGGGCTTTTTTTATGCCCAGCAGAACCCACACCTAACGTTGATTGAGGATTTCTTAGATGTAATCTAAGTTACTTGGAGGCTATTTCACATGCTTGTCATCGAAGCTTCCTACACTGTGCGCACACGCTGTTTCACTCTCACGAAGATCCCCAATGCGACTCGCACCGCGCAATACGTTTACCAAGCTTATCGGCGCCTTTGGCATCCTGTCCCTCGTCATCGTTCTCATTGCCGCCGTTGCCGTCTGGCGCATGCATGCGGCCGATGTCATCACGTCGAACCTGGTGGACGACAAGCTGGCCAAACAGCAACTGACGTCCGAGCTATTGGGCATCGCGCGCCTGAACGGCTCGCGCGCCGTGTCGATCGCGCGCAGTGACAGCCTGGAACTGGGCGATTACTTCGGCGCACAACTGGCCGAGGGCCGCAAGCTCGCCAGCGACATCGAGGCGAAGCTGGGCAAGCTGCCGGCCACGCCACAGGAACGCACGCTGATCGCCGGGGCAAGCGCAAACAAAGCCGCGCTGGCCGCGATCCAGGCCGACCTATTCAAGGCCAAGGACCTGGGCCAGACGGGTCTGGTCGAAGACATCCTCACGAAGCGCTGGGAGCCTGCCTATCGGGCGGAAGTGGCCGCGCTCGAGGGTCTGCTCACCCACGAGAGCACCGAGGCGCACCGCCTGGCCGACGCGTCGGCAGCGGAATCGAGCTTCAGCAAGGTGCTGCTGCTGGCGCTGGGCGCAGCAGCGCTGGCCGTGGCCGGTGGCCTGGCCTGGCTCCTGACCCGCAACCTGGTGGGGCCGCTCAGGCAAGCCGCCACGCTGGCCGAGCAGGTGGCCCATGGCGACCTGCGCCCGACCATCAGCCACACCCGCACCGATGAAATCGGCCGCCTCTTTGATGCACTCAACGGCATGACGCACGGCGTGTCGGGCACTGTCGCGCAAGTGCTGCAAGGAGCGCAGGCAATCGACGCCGCGTCCAGCGAAATCGCCGAAGGCAACCAGGACCTGTCGATCCGCACCGAGCGCCAGGCCGAATCGCTGCGCGAGACGGTGACGGCGATGGACGAATTGTCGGGCGCCATCGCCAGCAACAACGCCAATGCGCAGCAGGCCAATGCGCTGGCCCAGACCGCATCCGGCGTGGCCGCCGAGGGCGCGCAGGCGGTGGGTCAGCTGGTCGTGCGCATGGGCGCGATCAAGGCGTCGGCCGCGCGCATCGTGGACATCACCGGCATGATCGACAGCATTGCCTTCCAGACGAATATCCTGGCCCTGAACGCCGCGGTGGAAGCGGCGCGCGCTGGCAGCGAGGGGCGCGGCTTTGCCGTGGTGGCGTCCGAAGTGCGCAACCTGGCGCAGCACTCGGCCGGCGCCGCGAAAGAAATCAAGAAGCTGATCGGCGAATCGTCGCGCGAGATCGAGGCTGGCACCGGCATTGCCGAAGCGGCCGGCTCGACGATGCGCACGATGCTGCAGCACGTGCACGACGTGGCAGGCATCCTGGGCGAAATCCACACCGCCAGCGCTGGTCAGGCCAACGGCGTGTCGCAAGTGAGCCGCGCGATTGCCGAGATGGACCTCTCGACCCAGCAGAATGCGGCGATGGTGGAAGAAGCGGCCGCAGCGGCCGCCTCGATGCGCCAGCAGGCCGCGGAGTTGTCGGCGCTGGTGGCGACGTTCAGATTACGTCAAGAGCCTCTGTTGCTGGCGTAGGGTGCACGCTGGCGGCAATTCACCCAATCAAATCGCCGCCAGCGCCCGCCGCAAATCCTCACGCTGATCATCGATATGCTCGATCCCGACCGACAGCCGGATCAGCCCGTCGCCGATCCCCAGTTCGGCACGCCGCTCCGGCGGAATGCTCGCATGCGTCATCAGCGCCGGATGCTCGATCAGGCTCTCGACGCCGCCCAGGCTTTCGGCCAGCGTGAACACTTCGCACGCTTCGAGAAAACGCCGCGCGCCGTCGATGTCGGTGTCCAGGTCGATCGAGACGATGCCGCCATAACCGCCATGCATCTGGTTGCGCGCCAGTGCATGCTGCGGATGCGATTCCAGCCCCGGATAGTGCACCTTGCGGACCTGCGGCTGCTGCTCGAGCCAGTTCGCCAGCAATAGCGCGTTGCCGCTGCTGCGTTCCACGCGCAGGGCCAGCGTCTTGATCCCGCGCAGCACGAGGAAGCTGTCGAACGGCCCCTGGATCGCGCCCACCGAGTTCTGGATGAAGCCGAGCTTCTCGGCCAGCCCCGTCTGGTGGTCATTGGCGCCGACGATGGCCACGCCGCCGATCACGTCCGAGTGGCCGTTGATGTACTTGGTGGTCGAGTGCACGACGATGTCGAAACCGTGTTCGAGCGGGCGCTGGATGATCGGGCTGGCGAACGTGTTGTCGCACACGCACAGGATGCCGCGCGCGTGGCACAGGCTCGCGATCGCGGTCAGGTCGGCCAGCTTGAGCATCGGGTTGGTGGGCGTCTCGACCCACACCATGCGCGTGGCCGGCGTGATGGCCGCGGCCAGGGCCTCCGGGTCGGACAAATCGACGTAGCTGAACGTGTGCCCGGCGCTGTCCCGGCGCACGCGCTCGAACAGGCGGTAGGTACCGCCGTACATGTCGTCACCCGCGACGACGTGCGAGCCGCTGGGAAGCAGTTCCAGGACGGCGGCAATCGCCGCCAGGCCCGACGCAAACGCGAAGGCGGCGCGGCCGCCCTCGATGTCGGCCAGCGAGCGTTCGAGCGCAAAGCGCGTCGGGTTGTGCGAGCGGCCGTAGTCGAAGCCCTGGTGCACGCCCGGGCTTTCCTGGCGATAGGTCGAGGTGGCGAAGATCGGCGGCATCACGGCGCCGGTCGCGGGTTCGGGCGACTGGCCGCCGTGGATGACGCGGGTGGCCAGGTGGCGTTTGAATTCGATGGTGTGTTTGGTGTCCGGATGGGTCACGAGAGTGTCCTTCGCAGGTGATTGAGCAGGTCGTAGCGCGTGATCAGGCCAAAGAACTGCGGCCCGTCGGCGATCACGGCAGTGAGGCCCCGGTCGAGAATGTCGCGCAGTTGCGCCATGCTCGCGCCAGGGGGCAGGGTTTGCAGGTCGGCCGTCATCGTGGACGACACCGGCGCGCTGAAATGGTCGTTCGATTGCGTGACCTTCAGCAGCAGGTCGGATTCATCGATCAGGCCCGCCAGGCGTCCTTCGGCGTCCATCACGGGCAGTTGCTGCAGGTCGCTCGAGCGCATGCGGTTGAAGGCAGTGAGCAGCGTGTCGGATGGCGCCAGCGTGATGACTTCGCCGGCGTCGTGGCGGCGCCCGATCAGGTCGCGCAGGTCGCCCGTTTTCGGACGTGTGATCAGGCCCTGGTCGACCATCCAGCCATCGCTGTACACCTTGCTGAGATAGCGGGTTCCGGTGTCGCAGACGAACGTGACGACGCGCTTGGGGCGCGTCTGCGCGCGGCAGTATTTGAGCGCTGCCGCCAGCAGCGTGCCGGTGGACGAGCCGCCCAGGATGCCTTCCTGCTGCAGCAGCAGGCGGGCAGTGGCGAAGCTTTCTTCGTCGGTGATCGTGTAGGCCTTCTTGACGCGGGTGAGGTCGGCGATGCCGGGAATGAAATCTTCGCCGATGCCTTCCACGGCCCATGAGCCGGCATGCTGCGACACGTGGCCAGTCTCGACGTATTCGGCCAGGATCGAACCTTTCGGATCGGCCAGGATGAATTCGAGCAGGGGCGCGGCTTTCTTGAAGTAGCGCGACAGGCCCGTGAGCGTACCGGACGAGCCGACCCCGAGAACGATCGCGTCCAGCTTGTGCTTGGCCTGGTCCCAGATCTCGGGCCCGGTCGTGGTTTCGTGGGCGCGCGGATTGGCCGGGTTGTTGAACTGGTCGGCGAACCAGGCGCCGGGAATCTGCTTGGCCAGCCGCGCGGCGAGATCCTGGTAGTACTCCGGGTGGCCCTTGCCGACGTCGGAGCGGGTCAGGTGGATTTCGGCGCCGAGCGCCTTGAGGTGCAGGATTTTTTCGGGCGCCATTTTGTCGGGCACCACGAGCACGACGCGATACCCCTTGATCCGTGCCACCAGCGCCAGGCCCAGGCCCGTGTTGCCGGCAGTGGCTTCGACGACCGTGCCGCCGGGATTGAGCAGGCCGTCATGCTCGGCCTGTTCGATCATCGTCTTGCCGATACGGTCCTTGATGGAGCCGCCCGGGTTTTGCGATTCGAGCTTCAGGAACAGCTGGCAGGGCCCCGTATCGATGCGGGTCACTTCGACCATCGGGGTATCGCCAATCAGGGAAAACAGAGCCGCTTGCGACGCATGTTGCATAGTTGCCTCCGTTGGGGTCGGATGCGGCGCCGCGGATAGGGGCGCCGCGGCCGGCATGCCATGACGACCTGGCGCGGATTGGCGCCAGGCCATATCAAAGAATCATGATACGAGTTTTCGATACATGTTGCTTTGGAGCGTCTTAAGGGGCGAAGATCAGAGCTTAGCCTTCCGCCTTCAGCCGCCGCCACAGCGTCGTGCGGCTGATCCCAAGATGATCGGCCGCCAGGTCGCGCTGCCCGCCAAAGCGCGCCAGCACCGCGGCTGCCGATTCCCGGGTCGGCCCGGCCGCGGCATCGACAGGGGCAGCACCACGCGCCAGCTCCGGCGCCACCGACAGCATGAAGCCCGGCGTCAGCGCCTGCAGCGGCTCGGCCGCCAAAAACAGCGCCAGGCGCTCGGTCAGGTTGCGCAGCTCGCGCACGTTGCCGGGCCAGGCGTAGCCGGTGAGCAGCGGCGTGCAGGCTTTCAGTTCGGCCAGCAGGTTCGGGTGCGGGCGCGCATCGAGCGCGGCCAGTGCGCCCTTGAGCGACCACTCGAGCAGCGGCGCGATGTCCTGCACCCGTGCCCGCAGCGGCGGCAGGGCCAGGCGCAGCACGGCCAGGCGATAGAACAGGTCGGCCCGGAAGCGTCCGTCGCGCACGCGCGCCTCCAGGTCGCAGTGGGTGGCGCTGATCACGCGCACATCGATCGGCACCGGCCGCGTGCCACCCACGCGCATCACTTCGCGCTCCTCCAGCACGCGCAGCAGGCGCGTTTGCAGGCTCAGCGGCATTTCGCCGATCTCGTCGAGAAACAGCGTACCGCCATTGGCCGCTTCGAACAGGCCCGCGTGCCCGCCACGGCGCGCGCCGGTGAAGGCGCCGTCTTCATGGCCGAACAGTTCCGATTCGAGCAGCGACTCGGCAATGGCGCCGCAATTGACGGCCACGAAAGGGCGGTTCGCATCCCGACGCGGGCTTTCGCGGTGGATGGCCTGCGCCACGAGTTCCTTGCCGCTGCCTGTTTCGCCTTCGATCAGCACGGTGCTGGGCGAGCGCGCGTACAGCACGACCGTCTGGCGCAGCTGCTGCATCGCGGGCGAGTCGCCGCGCAGGTCGTTCAGGCCGCGCCGCAGCCGCTGCCTGTCGGGCGGCGTGCTGCCGGTTCGGCCACGGCCACGGCTGCGGTCGACCTCGAGCCGGGTCAGGCGCGCCAGTTCGAGTGCGTCGTCGAACGCTTGCCGGATCGACGCCGCCGAATACAGGAACACGGCGCGCAGGCCCGCTTCTTCGGCCAGGTCGGTCACCGAGCCGGCACCGACGATGACGGCCACGCCCAGCGCCTTGAGTTCGTCGACGGCGGCGCGCGCATCTTCCTGCGTCACGTAGCTGCGCTGGACCAGGTCCAGGCCGAAGCCGGCCGCAAAGTCGGCCAGCTCCGGGAGCAGGGCGCCGTAACTGACGACGCCGATGGCGCCGGGGGCATTGCTGGCGAGCTTGCGCGCGCGCGTGAGCGCCTGCAGCACGTCGAAGCCACTGGCCCGGGCCGCCACCACGGGCACCGACACGCGGCTCTTGAGCCAGGCCGCGTTCGAGCCGGCGGCGATCACGACATCGCAGTGTTCCGTTGCGAGCCGCTCGCGGATGTGCGTTGCGGCCTCATCGAACCCGATGTGCAGGGGCTCGATCGAGGCCAGGTGATCGTATTCGACGGTGATGTCGCGAAACAGGGCGGACAGGCGCGAGACCGACACCGTCCAGATGATGGGCTTGTCGCCAGCGGAAGAAGAACGTGGGGAATCCATGTTTCAAGTGTAGTGCAAAAGATGGCCAATGTTTCAGCCTGAAACACCAATCGGCGAACGACCGGTCGAAATTAGGCACCCGGCGTAAGAATCCGGTAAGGGCATGCCCGTAGGATGGGTCGCAGCCAAAAAGGCAGCCGAACCACGGCACTATCAAAAGAATCAGGAGACAAAGTGGATCAAGACATCGTAGAACGGGTCAAGAATGACCCCAATTACCAGAAACTCAAACGCATCCGTTCCCGCTTCGGCTGGACGCTGACCTGGGCCATGATGATCGTGTACTACGGCTTCACGCTGCTGGTCGCGTTCAACAAGGAGTTCATGGGCACCCCGATCGGCAACAGTGTCATCACCTGGGGCATTCCCCTGGGCCTGTTCGTCATCCTGTTCACTGTTCTGATTACCGGCATCTATGTGCGCCGCGCCAACCGCGAATACGACGAGTTGAGCGACGCCATCCGTGCAAAGGTGGGCGCATGATGGCCGGCGCTCGCACCTCCTCACTGCTGGCATTCGTGCTGCTGGCTGTCTCCGGCATTGCTTACGCTGCGCCCGACATGGGCCAGGCCGTTCGCCAGCCGACCAACTGGACCGCGATCAGCATGTTCGCGCTGTTCGTCGTCGGCACGCTGTTCATCACCAAGTGGGCCGCCGCCAAGACCAAGTCGGCGTCCGACTTCTACACCGCGGGTGGTGGCATCACGGGCTTCCAGAATGGCCTGGCGATTGCGGGCGACTTCATGTCGGCGGCGTCGTTCCTCGGTATTTCGGCCGCCGTGTTCCTCGACGGTTACGATGGCCTGATCTACGCCATCGGCTTCCTGGTCGGCTGGCCTGTCATCACGTTCCTGATGGCGGAGCGCCTGCGCAACCTGGGCCGCTTCACGTTTGCCGACGTGGCCTCGTACCGCTTTGCGCAAAAGCCGATCCGCGTGTTCGCGGCCTCCGGCACGCTGGTCGTCGTCGCGTTCTACCTGATCGCGCAGATGGTCGGCGCAGGTCAGCTGATCAAGCTGCTGTTCGGTCTGGAGTACTGGATCGCCGTCGTGCTGGTCGGTATCCTGATGATGGTCTACGTGCTGTTCGGCGGCATGACGGCCACCACCTGGGTCCAGATCATCAAGGCCGTGCTGCTGCTGTCGGGCGCGTCGTTCATGGCGTTCTCGGTGCTGGCGCAATACAACTTCAGCCCGGCCCTGCTGTTCCAGACCGCGACCGAAGTGCACGCCAAGGGCACCGCCATCATGGGTCCGGGCAGCTTCATCAAGGATCCGATCTCGGCCATCTCGTTCGGCATGGCGCTGATGTTCGGTACCGCCGGCCTGCCACACATCCTGATGCGCTTCTTTACCGTTCCGAGCGCAAAAGAAGCGCGCAAGTCGGTGCTGTGGGCAACCACCTGGATCGGCTACTTCTACATCCTGACCTTCATCATCGGCTTCGGCGCGATCGTGCTGGTGGGTACCAACCCGGCATTCAAGGATGCAGCCGGTGCTCTGCTGGGTGGTAACAATATGGCGGCAGTCCACCTGGCCAAGGCCGTGGGCGGCGACGTGTTCCTGGGCTTCATCTCGGCGGTAGCGTTCGCGACCATCCTGGCCGTGGTGGCGGGCTTGACGCTGTCGGGTGCTTCGGCCGTGTCGCATGATCTGTATGCGACCGTGTTCAAGAAGGGCAATGCCACCAGCGAAAACGAGCTGCGCGTGTCGAAGATCACCACCATCGCCCTGGGTATCGTGGCCGTGGTGCTGGGTATCGCTTTTGAGAAGCAGAACGTCGCCTTCATGGTGTCGCTGGCCTTCGCGATTGCCGCATCGGCCAACTTCCCGGTGCTGTTCATGTCGGTGCTGTGGAAGGATTGCACCACCCGCGGCGCAACCGTCGGCGGCTTCCTGGGCCTGGCCACGGCAGTGGGCCTGACGATCGTGTCGAAATCGGTGTGGGTCGATGTGCTGCATCATCCGGCCGCGATCTTCCCGTACGCCTCGCCAGCGATCTTCTCGATGGCAGTGGGCTTCATCGGTATCTGGCTGTTCTCGATCACCGACAAGGGTCCGCGTGCCCAAATCGACCGTGCAGGCTTCGAGGCGCAGCAAGTGCGCGCCGAGACCGGTATCGGCGCATCGGGCGCGTCGGGTCACTAAGACCGGCTCAGCTATCCGATCAACCGGGTGTGCGCCGCAAGGCGCCACCCGGTTTTTTTACGCCTGAACGTTTCATGTTTCATGCTGTTGTTTCAGCATGAAACAACAGCACGTCTCTTAAAGAGGTATTTGGGTAGAATCTGCACGCAAGTGCTTGATATGGCGGATCGGCGAATGCTGGCACGGTGCTTGCAATGAACTACACAACTTCTTCACCGTGATGACAAGGAACAGCATGAGCAAACTTTCCGCAGGCGCCGCCTTCCGCCAGGCGATCCTCGATGAATCCCCGCTGCAAGTCGTGGGCGCGATCAACGCCAACCACGCATTGCTGGCCAAGCGGGCCGGCTTCAAGGCCATCTACCTGTCCGGCGGCGGCGTCGCTGCCGGCTCCCTCGGCCTGCCCGACCTGGGCATCTCGAACCTCGACGACGTGCTGGTCGACGTGCGCCGCATTACCGACGTCTGCGACCTGCCACTGCTGGTCGACGTCGACACCGGCTTTGGCGCCTCGGCCTTCAATGTCGCGCGCACCGTGCGTTCGTTGTCCAAAGCCGGTGCCGCTGCCTGCCACATCGAAGACCAGGTCGGCGCCAAGCGCTGCGGCCACCGGCCGGGCAAGGAAATCGTCAGCAAGGAAGAAATGGTCGACCGCATCCGCGCTGCTGCCGACGCCCGCCTGGATGACGACTTCGTGATCATGGCACGCACCGATGCGCTGGCCGTCGAAGGCCTGGACGCGGCGATCGAGCGCGCCGTGGCCTGTGTGGAAGCGGGCGCCGACATGATTTTCCCGGAAGCGATGACGACGCTCGACATGTACAAGCGCTTCGCCGACGCCGTCAAGGTGCCGGTGCTGGCCAATATCACCGAGTTCGGCGCCACGCCGCTGTTTACCGTCGACGAACTGGCCGGCGCTGGCGTCGGCCTGGTGCTGTATCCGCTGTCGGCGTTTCGCGCGATGAACAAGGCCGCTGAAAACGTCTACACCGCGATCCGCCGCGACGGCACGCAGCAGCACGTGATCGACACGATGCAGACGCGCGCCGAACTGTATGACCGCATCGATTACCACAGCTACGAGCAGAAGCTCGACGCGCTGTTTGCCCAGAACAAAGTCAAGTAAGGAGACCTCACATGAATACGCAGAACCAGGAAACCCCGACCTTCAAGCCGAAGAAATCCGTCGCCCTGTCCGGCGTCGCCGCCGGCAATACCGCGCTGTGCTCGGTCGGCAAATCGGGCAACGACCTGCATTACCGCGGCTACGATATCCTCGACATCGCCACCACCAGCGAATTCGAGGAAATCGCTTACCTGCTGGTGCACGGCAAGCTGCCGAACGACGGCGAACTGCGTGGCTACAAGGCCAAGCTGCGCTCGCTGCGCGGCCTGCCGCAGGCGCTGAAAAGCGCGCTCGAAGCCTTGCCGGCCAACGCCCATCCGATGGACGTGATGCGCACCGGCGTGTCGGTCCTGGGCTGCACGCTGCCCGAGAAGGACGATCACCACATCAACGGCGCGCGCGACATTGCTGACCGCCTGATGGCATCGTTCGGCTCGATGCTGCTGTACTGGTACCACTTCAGCCACAGCGGCAAACGTATCGACGTGAACACTGACGACGATTCGATCGGCGGCCACTTCCTGCACCTGCTGCACGGCTTCGCGCCAAAAGAGTCGTGGGTGCGCGCGATGCACACGTCGCTGATCCTGTACGCCGAACACGAATTCAATGCGTCGACCTTCACCGCCCGCGTGATTGCCGGTACCGGCTCGGACATCCACTCGGCCATCACCGGCGCGATCGGCGCGCTGCGCGGACCGAAGCACGGCGGCGCCAACGAAGTCGCGCACGATATCCAGAAGCGCTACGACAACCCGGACGAAGCCGAAGCCGACATCCGCAACCGCGTGGCCAACAAGGAAGTCGTGATCGGCTTCGGGCATCCGGTCTACACGATCTCGGACCCGCGCAACAAGGTGATCAAGGAAGTGGCGCGCACGTTGTCGGAAGAGGGCGGCTCGATGAAGATGTACGACATCGCCGAGCGCCTCGAGACCGTGATGTGGGACGTGAAAAAGATGTTCCCGAACCTGGACTGGTTCTCGGCCGTGTCGTACCACATGATGGGCGTGCCGACGGCGATGTTCACGCCGCTGTTCGTCATCGCGCGCACGTCGGGCTGGGCGGCGCACGTCATCGAGCAGCGCATCGACAACAAGATCATCCGCCCGAGCGCCAACTACGTGGGGCCGGAGGATCTGCAGTTCGTGCCGCTGGCAGAGCGCAAGTAACGCCATGAATACCGATTACCGTACATCCCTGCCGGGCACGGACCTCGATTACTTTGACACCCGCGCCGCCGTCGACGCGATCGCGCCGGGTGCCTACACGACGCTGCCCTACACATCGCGCGTGCTGGCCGAAAACCTCGTGCGCCGCTGCACGCCCGCGACCCTGCGCGATTCGCTGAAGCAGCTCATCGAGCGCAAGCGCGACCTCGATTTTCCGTGGTTCCCGGCGCGCGTGGTCTGCCACGACATCCTCGGCCAGACCGCACTGGTCGACCTGGCGGGCCTGCGCGACGCCATCGCGCTGCAAGGGGGCGACCCGGCGCTGGTCAATCCGGTGGTGCCGACGCAGCTCGTGGTCGACCATTCGCTGGCGGTCGAATGCGGCGGGTTCGACCCGGATGCGTTCACCAAGAACCGCGCCATCGAAGACCGTCGCAACGAAGACCGCTTCCACTTCATCGACTGGACCAAGAAGGCCTTCATGAATGTCGACGTGATCCCGCCCGGGAACGGCATCCTGCACCAGATCAATCTCGAGCGCATGTCGCCCGTGATCCAGGCGGAGCGCGGTGTGGCCTATCCGGACACGCTGGTGGGCACCGACTCGCACACGCCGATGGTCGACGCGCTCGGCGTGCTTGCCATCGGTGTCGGCGGGCTGGAAGCCGAGAGCGTGATGCTAGGCCGCGCCTCGTGGATGCGCCTGCCCGATATCGTCGGCGTGGAACTGACCGGCAAGCCGCAGCCGGGCATCACCGCGACCGACGTCGTGCTGGCGCTGACCGAGTTCCTGCGCAATGCCAAAGTCGTCTCGACCTATCTGGAATTTTATGGCGCTGGCGCAGCCGCGCTGACACTGGGCGACCGCGCGACGATCGCGAACATGGCGCCCGAATTCGGCGCCACCGCCGCGATGTTCTACATCGACGAGCAAACCATCAAGTACCTGCGCCTGACGGGGCGTGACGACGCGACCGTGCATCTGGTCGAGACGTATGCGAAACATGCCGGCCTGTGGGCCGACAGTCTGCAGAGCGCCGAATACGAACGCACGCTGTCGTTCGATTTGTCAAACGTGGTGCGCAATATCGCCGGGCCGTCCAATCCGCACAAGCGTGTGCCGACATCCGAACTGGCCGCGCGCGGCATCTCGGGCGTGGTGGAAAACACGCCGGGCCAGATGCCCGATGGCGCCGTCATCATCGCCGCGATCACCAGCTGCACCAACACCAGCAACCCGCGCAATATGGTCACGGCGGGCCTCTTGGCGCGCAATGCCAACCGCGCCGGTTTGACTCGCAAGCCGTGGGTGAAAAGTTCACTGGCGCCCGGCTCCAAGGCCGTCGCGCTGTACCTCGACGAAGCGGGCCTGAGTCAGGAGCTGGATCAGCTGGGCTTTGGTGTCGTCGCCTTTGCCTGTACCACCTGCAACGGCATGAGCGGCGCGCTCGATCCGGTGATCCAGGACGAGATCATCAAGCGCGACCTGTACGCAACGGCGGTCCTGTCGGGCAACCGCAATTTCGACGGCCGCATCCACCCGTACGCGAAGCAGGCCTTCCTGGCGTCGCCGCCGCTGGTGGTGGCGTACGCGATTGCCGGCACGATCCGCTTCGATATCGAGAAGGACGTGCTGGGGCTGGACAACGCAGGGCGCGAAATCCGCCTGGCCGACCTGTGGCCATCGGAGGAAGAAATCGACGCCGTCGTCGCCGCGAGCGTCAAGCCGGAACAGTTCCGCAAGGTCTACACGCCGATGTTCGCGCGCGTGGCCGACGATGGCGCCGCCGTCAGCCCGCTGTACGACTGGCGGGCGCAGAGCACCTATATCCGCCGGCCACCGTACTGGGAAGGCGCGCTGGCTGGCAGCCGGCCGCTGGCGGGGATGCGGCCACTGGCGGTATTGGGCGACAACATCACCACCGACCACCTGTCGCCGTCGAACGCGATCCTGCTCGACTCGGCCGCCGGCGAATACCTGGCGAAAATGGGCCTGCCCGAAGAAGACTTCAATTCGTACGCCACGCACCGGGGCGACCACTTGACGGCGCAGCGCGCGACGTTCGCCAATCCGACGCTCAAGAACGAGATGGTCAAGGATAGCCACGGCACGGTGATGGCCGGTTCGCTCGCGCGCATCGAGCCGGAGGGGGAAGTCACCCGCATGTGGGAAGCGATCGAGCATTACATGGCGCGCAAGCAGCCGTTGATCATCATCGCCGGGGCCGACTACGGCCAGGGCTCGTCGCGCGACTGGGCAGCCAAGGGCGTGCGCCTGGCGGGCGTCGAGGCGATCGCCGCCGAGGGCTTCGAGCGCATCCACCGCACCAACCTGGTGGGCATGGGCGTGCTGCCGCTCGAATTCAAGCCGGGCGAGAACCGCATCACCCTGGCCATCGACGGCACCGAGACGTTCGACGTGATCGGTGCGCGTACGCCGCGCGCCGAGCTCACGCTGGTCATCAACCGCGCGAGCGGCGAGCGGGTCGAGGTGGCCGTGACCTGCCGGCTCGATACGGCCGAAGAGGTAGCCATTTACGAGGCCGGCGGCGTGCTGCAACGCTTCGCGCAGGATTTCCTTGAATCGACGGTGAAGGCGGCATGATGGAATCAACCACGTATTCTCCCCAGCGCCGGATCGCCGCCACCTATATGCGCGGCGGCACCAGCAAGGGCGTGTTCTTCAAGCTGGACGACCTGCCGGACGACGCCCGCGTGGCCGGCGCCGCGCGCGACGCGCTGCTGCTGCGCGTGATCGGCAGCCCCGACCCGTACGGCAAGCAGATCGACGGCATGGGCGGCGCCACATCCAGCACCAGCAAGGCCGTCATCGTCGCGGCGTCCGCGCGCGCTGAGCACGACGTCGACTACCTGTTTGGCCAGGTGGCGATCGACAAGCCGTTCGTCGACTGGAGTGGCAATTGCGGCAACCTGTCGGCCGCAGTGGGGCCGTTCGCGATTGCCGCAGGCCTGGTCGATCCGGCGCGTGTGCCGCACGATGGCGTGGCCGTGGTGCGCATCTGGCAAGCCAACATCGGCAAGACCATCCTCGCGCACGTGCCGATCGTCGCTGGCCAGGTCCAGGAAACTGGGGGCTTCGAGCTCGATGGCGTCACCTTCCCGGCGGCCGAGGTGCAGCTGGAGTTCATGGATCCGGCCGCCGAGGAAGAGGGCGGTGGGGGCGCCATGTTCCCGACCGGGAATCTGGTCGATGAACTCGATGTGCCGGGTGTGGGCGTGCTGCGCGCCACGCTGATCAACGCGGGCATCCCGACCATCTTCATCGAGGCCAGCGCGCTGGGCTACGATGGCGCCGAGCTGCAGGATGCGATCAATGGCGACCCGCGTGCGCTGGCCGTGTTCGAGACGATCCGCGCCCACGGCGCACTGCGCATGGGCCTCATCGCCAGTATCGACGAGGCAGGCAAACGCCAGCACACGCCGAAAATCGCGTTCGTGGCCAAGGCGGCCGGGTATGTGTCGTCGAGTGGCCGGCAAGTGGCGGCGGGCGAGATCGACCTGTTGGTGCGCGCGCTGTCGATGGGCAAGCTGCACCATGCGATGATGGGCACCGCGGCAGTGGCGATCGGCACGGCGGCGGCGATTCCGGGCACGCTGGTGAACCTGGCGGCCGGCGGCGGCGAGCGTTCGGCGGTGCGGTTCGGCCATCCGTCCGGCACGCTGCGCGTAGGCGCCGAAGCGGTCCTGGAAGACGGGCAGTGGCGCGTGGCGAAAGCCAGCATGAGCCGCAGCGCGCGCATCCTGATGGAAGGCTGGGTGCGGGTGCCCGGCTAGTGTCGCTTTCTCGTCGCGCGAGGCTGGAAGAACGAGCGGTTTCCGGGTTATGATTGACCTTCAGTGGTTGCTAAATGGCAACTCGCCGGATCATCATAACCAACAGCTTGCCTGCCTCGACGATGGATGGATTTTCGACCCCGTACGTTCCTGATGTACCGGCCCCCGGCGCGCCTGCGCGTGGCTTAGTGGGCGTGCGCCGCACGGTGCGCGAACAGCGCGCGATCTTTGAGCACGCACCGGTTGGCATTGCCGTTACCCAGCCCGACCAGATCCGTTCATTCAACCCGCGCCTGGGTGAAATGTTCGGCTATGCGCAGCATGAACTCGATACCATTTCGCTGCCGGACGTGTGCGTGTCGCCCGAGGCGTACCAGGCCCTGGCCACCGAAGCGTTCACCGTGCTGGGGCGGGGCGACATGTTCGAAAAGAGCGAGCAGCAGTTCCGGCGCCGCGACGGTTCGCCCTTCTGGGCGCGCCTGCGCGGCTGCTCGGTCGAACCGGGCAACCGCAGCGCGGGCACGATCTGGATCGTCGAGGATGTGACCGAGGCGCGCCAGGCGGCCAGTGAAATGCAGGCGATCATGACCAACGCGTCGATCGGCGTCATGTTCACCCGTAACCGCGTGATCCGGCGCGCCAATCCCGCCTTCTGCACGATGTTCGGCTATGCCGGCGACGAGCCGATCGGCGTCTCCACGCGCGTGCTGTACCCGGACGAAGAAGCGTACCGCGCGCTGGGCGCCGAGGCGTATCCGCAACTGGCGGATGGCCGGCCATTTCGCACCGAACGCATCCTCGTGCGCAAGGACGGCGCGCCGGCCTGGGTCCTGATGATCGGCTACCAGGTCAATCCGCTCGACCCGGACAAGGGCACGATCTGGATGCTCGAAGACCGCACCCGCGAAAAGGGCGACGAGCAGTCGCTGCGCGAGGCGCTGATGGAAAATCGCGCGATCCTGAATAATGCGGTGCTGGGCATCGCCGTCGTCGAGAACGGTCGCACACTGCATTGCAACCGCAAGATGGAAGAGCTGTTCGGCGCGCCGCCGGGCGGCATGGATGGCGCGCCGGTACGCGCGCTGTATCCGGACCAGGGCAGCTGGCTGGCGGCGCGCGCCGTGTCCGAGACGCAGTTCGCCACAGGCCAGGCCCACATGGCCGAGCATGAGATGGTACGCCGTGACGGTACGCGCTTCTGGGCGCGCCTGTCCGGGCGCCTGTTCGACGCCGCACTCACGCGCGGGCGCAGCGTCTGGCTGGTGGACGACGTGACGGCCCAGCGCGAAGCGGCCGACGCGGTGCGGCGCGCGCGCGACGAACTCGAAGTGCGCGTGGCCGAACGCACGGCCGAACTGGCTGGCGCCAATGCGCTGCTGCAGGAAGAAATCAACGAGCGGCGCCAGGCCGAGGCGCGCGTGCACCACATGGCGTACCACGACAGCCTGACGGGCCTGCCCAATCGCGCCATGCTGTCGGACCGGCTCGATGCGGCGATGCGCAGCGTGGCCAGCGGCGATGAAGCGCACAAGGGCGCGGGCCTGGCGCTGATCTTCCTCGACCTGGACCGGTTCAAGACGATCAACGATTCGCTCGGTCACCTGGTGGGCGACCTGCTGCTGTGCGAAGTCGCGCGCCGGCTGGTGCGCTCGGTGCGCCCGGGCGACCTGGTGGCCCGGCTCGGTGGCGATGAATTCGTCGTGCTGCTGCCCGGGGTCGAGGAGGGCGCTGCCGCTGCTGCCGTCGGCGACGCGATCATCGCGGCGCTGGCTTCGCCATGCGCCATCGAAGGCCGCAGCCTGCATATCTCGCCGTCGATCGGCATCTGCCTGTATCCGCAGGACGGTGGCGACGTCGATACGCTGATGCGCCACGCGGACGCGGCGATGTACCAGGCCAAGGCGGCGGGCCGCAACAATTATCAGTTTTTCACCGAGCGCATGAACCAGGCCGCGGCGCGCCACTTCGAGCTCGAATCGAGCCTGCGCGGCGCGCTGGCGCGCGACGAATTCGAGCTGCACTACCAGCCGATCATGTGCACCGCCACGCGCCGCGTGCACGGGCTGGAAGTGCTGCTGCGCTGGCGGCGCGGGGGCAATGAGCTGGTGGGACCGGACGAATTCATTCCGATCCTCGAAGAGAGCGGCATGATCATGGCGGTGGGTGAATGGGTGATCCGAACCGCGTGCGCGCAGAACCAGTTGTGGCGCAGCGAGGGGCTGGACGTGGTGCCGCTCGCGATCAACCTGTCGGCGCGCCAGTTCACGCACCACGGCCTGGTCGATTCGATCCGCGGCATCGTGCAGGAAACCGGCATCGACGCGGGCCTGGTGGAATTCGAGATCACCGAGACGGCCCTGATGCAGCATGGCGGCCAGACGCTCGAGACGCTGCATCAGATGAATGCGATGGGGATGTGCCTGTCGATCGACGACTTCGGCACGGGGTATTCGAGCCTGGCGTACCTCAAGCGTTTCCCGGTCCGCAAGATCAAGATCGACCGCGCCTTCGTGCGCGAGCTGGAAGTGAGCGCCGAGGATCGTGCAATCGTGGCGGCCGTGATGGCGCTGGCAAACAGCCTGCAGCTGGCGGTAGTGGCCGAAGGCGTGGAGACGGAAGGGCAGTATGCGCTGCTGCGCTCGTTCGGCTGCGGGTTCGCCCAGGGTTATCTGTTCGCGCGACCGTTGCCGGCCGCGCAGATCGGCAGACTGCTGGCCGGTTAGTCGGCCAGCGTCGCTACCACGGGGGCGTGGTCCGACGGCTGCTCCCATGTACGGGTTTCGCGATCGATGTGGCATGCGGTGCAGCGCTCGGCCAGTGCCTTGGACAGCAGGATGTGATCGATGCGCAGCCCGCGGTTGCGGCGAAACGCCATCTGGCGATAGTCCCACCAGCTGTACTGCTTCTCGGGCTGCTCGAACAGGCGGAAGGCGTCGGCCAGGCCCACGGCGATGAGCGCCTGCAGCGCGTCGCGCTCGGGCAGCGAGAAATGAATCCGGCCTTCCCATTCGGCCACGTCGTGCACATCGCGCGCTTCGGGCGCGATATTGTAGTCGCCGAGGATCGCGAACTGCGGATGCGCGGCCATCTCGGCCGCCACCCAGGTCTGCAGCGCCGCCAGCCAGGCCAGCTTGTAGGCGTACTTGTCTGAGCCGACTTCCTGCCCGTTGGGTACGTACGCGCAGATGAAACGCACGCCACCGATCGTCGCGGCCAGCAGGCGCTGCTGTGGATCGTCAAAGTGCGGATTGTTGCGCACGACATCTTCAATCGGCAAGCGGGACAGGATCGCCACGCCGTTGTACGTCTTCTGACCCGAGAACGCGACCTGGTAGCCGGCGGCATTGAGTTCAGCGACCGGGAACTTGTCGTCGGTCAGCTTCGTCTCTTGAATGCAGAGCACGTCAACAGGATTGGTGGCCAGCCATTGCAACAAATGTGCAAGGCGAACTTTTAGAGAATTCACATTCCAGGTGACAATTTTCATCGGTTTATCTACAGTTAACGTTGTGAAGTTGCTGATAGCTCAAGTGTGTCTAGGCGAATTGCTTGCCAACCGGCTATTATTAACGAAATTACCGGATTGATTCCGTGTCATGCATGAAATAACGATAGGGTTATCCATGTCGGGTTGGTATAATTACAACACCTGATGACACTATTCATTGGTAGCTTTCCAAAAAGTATTGCCCGATTCGCCCGCCAAGACTATAACTAGTCGGGTCCGGTACTTGTCGCAAAAAGCGACAGCATCAAGGGATTGCTTTTTGGTAATAATAAAATTGCGTAGGTGCAACTTTCATTGTACCATTGGCGGGTCGCGATGCAGCGTTGGTCGACAGCTCACACAGTTGTTTCAAGCCATCGACGTGCGCTAGTGGTACTATTGTGAAATATTGCGTTCAGGAGTTCATCATCCTGGCGCAGAATTGAAAAGGACAGAAATGCGCAGTGCATTTGAAGCATGGGCCCAGCGTGAAGGCCACATCGTTCGCCGCCGCGAAGACAAGCCCGAGGAATACCTCGTTTTCGAGACCCAGCGTCGTTGGGTGATCTGGCAAGCTGCTCTGGCGCATGGTGCCAAGACCGCGGCCGATTCGCCATCGAAGTTCGGCAAGGATGGCAGCCCTGTGCCAGCCATCGCGCCCGACGAAGCGGCAGTGCGCAACAGCGTGCTGAACGAAGTCCTGGACGCTTTCAGCGAACTGGACGAGACCGCCGGCATGGAAGGCGTGCTCAAGGTCATCCAGGGCCTGAAGAAAAAGCAGAAGGCCGAGGCCGAAAAGGTCTGACCCGGTCTGCCGGATGCATTACCGCCACTACAAAGGCGGCATCTACGAGCTGGTGTGCGAGGCGCTGCTGGAATCCGACCACACCCCGGTCATCGTGTACCGGGCTGAGGACGGCGCTGTCTGGGTGCGCCCCCGCGACTTTTTCTTCGATACCGTCACGGTCGGCGGCGCCACGCAACCGCGTTTCGCGCCGCTGGACTGATCCTTCCTCAGTATTTTCGCGCTGCTGCCGTTAAAGAAGCATCTGCTTCTCGACGGTCGCCATGTTGCCTTTTCTCCGCCCACTCGTTCTGTCCGCGCTTGCCCTCTTGGGCGGCTGCGCGACCATGTCCGATTCCCCGACGCAGCAGCTCGAAGTGCGCACGGTGCTCGACTACCGCGAGATCGGCGGGGTCGGCTGTATCCTGAGCAATGATGCCGGCCGCTGGTACGTGATCGCCCCAGGACGCGTGACGGTCACGCGCAACAAGGGACCGCTGGCGATCAGCTGCAAGAAGCAGGGCGTGGCCATCGCCGCCGAGACCGTCCAGGCGCAGCTCAATACCAGCAACCTCGTGGGCAACCTGGTCACGACCGCCGGCATCGGCCACTACGTCGACCGCTACTCGGGCGCCGGTTATGGCTACCCCTCCACGCTGACCGTACTGATGCAGCCAGCAGAAAAATCCCCCGCCGCCGCAGGCGCCGAACCGGTAGCAACAAGGATGTTCTGACCCGATTTGAGCAAAGCCGGGGTCAGGTCTGACATTCGGACACGATCTCGACAATCGGGTAGGCGGGACGAGCTGGTACAGCGCTATGCCAATACTGGGCAAGGCACCATCTGAAATGTCTACGGCTGAGCTCGTGTCCAAATGTCAGACCTGACCCCCGCTGTATGACCCCATCTGAAATGTCTACGGCTGAGCTCGTGTCCGAATGTCAGACCTGACCCCCGCTGTATGACCCCCGCTGTGTTGAGGTCGTGTCCGAATGTCAGACCTGACCCCGGCTGTGTACTCAGCGTCGAGACGAAAAAAAGCCCCGCATGCGGGGCTTTTGTGCGATGCGTGGGGTGCTTACACGCGATTCATCAGGAACGTGGTCAGGAGCGGTACCGGGCGGCCGGTGGCGCCCTTGGCGGCGCCCGACTTCCAGGCGGTGCCGGCGATGTCGAGGTGGGCCCAGGTGTACTTGCGGGTGAAGTTCTCCAGGAAGCACGCGGCCGTGATCGATGCGGCGCCCGGGGTGCCGATATTGGCCAGGTCGGCGAAGTTCGACTTGAGCTGGTCGTTGTAGATCTCGCCCAGCGGGAAGCGCCAGGCTACGTCGCCAGCCTGCTTGCCGGCCGTGAGCAGCTCGTCGGCCAGTGCGTCGTGCGCGGCGTCGTCGCGGGTGAACAGGCCGCTCGTGTGGTGGCCCAGGGCCACGATGCAGGCACCCGTCAGCGTGGCGATGTCGACCACGACAGCCGGGTTGAAGCGCTCGGCGTACGACAGCGCGTCGCACAGCACCAGGCGGCCTTCGGCGTCGGTGTTGAGGATTTCAATCGTGGTGCCGTTCATTGCGGTGACGATGTCGCCCGGCTTGGCAGCGCGGCCCGACGGCATGTTCTCGCAGGCGACGACGATGCCGATCACATTGAGCTTCAGGCCCATCTCGCCGATGGCGCGGAAGGTGCCCAGCACCGAACCGGCGCCGCACATATCGTATTTCATCTCGTCCATGCTCGGACCCGGCTTGATCGAGATGCCGCCCGAGTCGAACGTGATGCCCTTGCCGACCAGGACGACCGGCGCGTCGTTTGGCTTGCCGCCGTTGTGGCGCAGGACGATGAACTTCGGCGCTTCTTCGCTGCCGCGCGCGACGGCCAGGAAGCTGCCCATCTTGAGCGCTTCGAGCTGCTTGCGTTCCAGGACCTCGAGGCCGAAGCCGAAGTCGTCGGCCAGCTTGCGCGCCGTTTGTGCCAGGTAGGTCGGGGTGCAGATGTTCGGCGACAGGTTGCCCAGGTCGCGCGTGAGCTTCATGCCGTTGGCAATCGCGGCGGCCTGCGCCAGGGCGGCCTTGGCGCTACCGGCGTCCGGCGTGGCGATGACGACCTTGCGCACGCCGGCGGGTGCCGGTTCTTTCTTGCTTTTTTGTGCGTCGGTACGGTATTCGGCGTCGCTCGACGCGAGCACCAGCGCCTGCAGCGCCCAGTTCGCGTCGCGTTCTTTCACGCTGTCGAGCGGGAATGCGATAATGGCGTCCGTGGAACCCAGCGTGGCGAACATTTTCAGGGCGGCGGTTGCGCCCGTGGTGAAGCTTTTCTGGGAAACGATCTCGTCAGCGCCCAGGCCGACGAGCAGCACGCGCGCCGCAGTCACGCCCGCAACGCCGCGCAGCAGCAGGGTCGAACCAGGCTTGCCGCTGATGTCGCCGGACTTGACCGCCGCGCTGATCTCGCCATTCACGTCGAGTGCTTTTGCTGCAGCCGACAATTTTTTATTTTCGAACACCGCCACTGCTACACAGCCGGTCTTCGCCGCTGCCAGGGTGTTTTTTGTGTCGAATGCTTTTATGCTAAAGTCCATTTGGTTCTCCGATTCGTTGTTCGCGGCGGACTGCCTAATCTGCAATTATAACGACTCTATTGAATGATCTTCCGACGTTCCCTGCAACGTGAGTTGGCAAGCGCCGCTGGCGCGACCTTCACGGTGCTGTTTTCCATTCTTGTGACCTGGACGCTGATCGCCATCCTTGGCCGCGCGGCGGGCGGCAAGGTCGCGTCCGGCGACGTGCTGTCGCTGATCGTGTTCCGCAGCGCCGAGCTGCTGCCGATCATCCTGATCCTCACGTGCTTCATCGCCGTTGTCGCCGCTGTCACGCGCAGTTACCGCGATTCCGAAATGGTGGTCTGGTTCGCATCCGGCCAGTCGCTGCTGGCGTGGATCCGGCCCGTGCTCACGCTGGGCCTGCCGATGGTGTTCGTCGTGGCCGCGCTGTCGCTGGTCGTCACGCCATGGGCCAAGATGAAAAGCGCCGAATTCGTCGAGCGTTTCCAGAAGCGCGAAGACCTGCAGCGCGTTGCGCCGGGCCAGTTCCGCGAATCGAGTTCGAACGACCGCGTATTCTTTGTCGAGCGCAGCGCCGAAGGCACGACCGTCGTGCAGAACGTGTTCGTCAACAGCGTCGATGGCAACACGCACTCGGTCGTGGTGGCCAAGCAGGGCGTGATCGAATCGGACGGCAAGGGCGGCCAGTTCCTCGTGCTCAGTAACGGGCGCCGCTACGAAGGCATTCCCGGCCAGGCCAACTTCCAGACGATGGAGTTCGAGCGCTACAGCATGCGCGTGGCCACGCAGGCCCCGATGCTCGGCGCCGACATTCCGGTGGCGGCGCTGTCCACGCCTGCGCTGCTGCTTGCGCCGAACCGCTTTACGCAGGCCGAACTGCTGGCGCGCATCGCCGCGCCGATCACCTGCCTGATCCTGATGCTGCTGGCGATCCCGCTCGGCTTCGTCAACCCGCGCGCCGGGTCGTCGGCCAACATGATCCTGGCGCTGCTGATCTTCTTCACCTATAACAATCTGGTGCGGCTGTCCGAAGCCAGCGTCAAGCAGGGCAAGCTGGCGTTTGCCATGGGCTGGTGGCCGCTGCACCTGTTCGCGCTGCTGTGCGTGGCGGGCCTGTTCGCCTGGCGCCTGAACGTGAACCACCCGTACCACCCGCTGGTCATGCTGAGCGCTTTCAAGCGCCGCCTGCGCAAGCCGCAGCCCTTGCACAAGCGTGACGAGGCGGCCGTCGAATGAAAATCCTCCAGCGCTACTTCGCAATCAATATCTTCCAGGCGGTGGCCTTCGTGCTGGCCGCCTTCCTGGCGCTCGTCGCCTTCATGGACCTGACCAGCATCCTGCCGTCGGTCGGCAAGAACGACTTCGGCATGCAGCATGCGTTCCTGTACGTGCTGCTGCTCGTGCCGGGTAATGTGTATCAGGTGATGCCCGTGGCCGCGCTGATCGGTACCATCTACACGATGGCGCAATTTGCCTCGAGCTCCGAGTTCACCATCATGCGTGCCTCGTCGATGTCGACCCGGCATGCGGCCTGGATGCTGTTCAAGATTGGCGCCATCTTCGTCGTGGTGACGTTCATTTTCGGGGAGCTGATCACCCCGCGCACGGCGCCGATCGCCGAGCGCATGCGCCTGACCGCCAAGGGCGGCTCGGTGTCGGCCGAGTTCCGCTCGGGGATGTGGACCAAGGACAGCGTCCACGAAAACGGCGTGCGCGGCACCATCACCGGCTCGCGCTTCTTCAACGTGCGCCGCATCGCGGCCGACGGCCAGCTGGAAGACGTGCGGCTCTATGAGTTCGACAACAATATGCGCATGCGCTCGCTCGTGACGGCGGCGCGCGGCACCTATGGCGGCAACAACACGTGGCGCCTGACGGACGTGACGGAAACGATGTTCACCAACAGCCGCGAGTTGCCGGCGCCCGGTTCGGCCGTGCCGGAGGGGCAGACGATCCAGAGCACGTATGGCCAGGAAACCGCGGCCATCGCGACGCGCAAGCTGGCCACCTACACGCTGGCGTCCGAGATCACGCCGAAGATCCTGTCGGTATCGCGCTCGGATCCCGAGCGCATGTCGGCGGCCGAACTGGCGGTGTACACGCGCCACCTGGCCGAGAACAAGCAGGAGACCGAGCGCTTCAAGGTCGCGTTCTGGAAAAAGGTCATTGATCCGTTTTCGATTTTTGTCCTGATGGCACTGGCGCTGCCGTTTGCCTACCTGCACACGCGCAGCGGCGGCGTGAGCCTGAAAATCTTCATCGGCATCATGATCGGCGTGAGCTTCCTGCTGATCAATTCCCTGTTCTCGCACCTCGGTGTGCTGACCATCCTGCCTGCGTTCTTCACGGCGCTGGCGCCCAGCCTGTTATTCCTGCTCATGGCGCTTGGTGCGCTGTGGTGGGTGGAGCGACATTAAGCATGACGAGCATGACGACAATGAAACGTGGCCTGATCCTGTTTGCCCACGGCGCGCGCGCCGCGTCATGGGCGGTTCCCTTCGAGCGCTTGCGTGACCAGACGCGCGAGCGTGTCGCCGGTGCGGTCGTGGAGCTGGCATTCCTGGAACTGATGACGCCAAGCCTGCCCGATACCATCGACGCCATGCGCGCGCAGGGCATCGACGACATCACGGTAGTGCCGGTGTTTTTGGGGAAGGGTGGTCACTTGCTGCGTGATTTGCCCGCGCTGTGCGACGAGGTGCGCGCGGCGCATCCGGCGTTGACGCTCAATGTCGCCGGCGCCATCGGTGAGGATCCGGGCGTGCAGCGGGCGATGACCGATTATTGCGTCAATTCGTTGGGTACGGTGTCAATGTAGCAGGTAGGGTGGACGGGTATCCCGTCCACGCGTTCAACGACCCGCAATCAATCCGGCTGGTGCTCGCGCCGCGCCAGCGCTTCACCCATCATGACCAGCACCGGCCCGTGGCCCGGTTCCAGCCCACGTGCCAGGTCCGTCAGCGTCAAACGCAGGATGCGTTGATCGACGCGGCTGCAATTTTCCACCACGACCACCGGCAGATCGGCCCGCCGGCCCTCGGCCAGTAACCGTTCTGCGGTGGCCGCCGCTTCACGCCCACCCATGTACTGAACCAGCGTATCGGTTTCGGGCAAAGCAGGATGATCCGGTTCATCCGGCGCCGTGCTGGACGTGAAGAACGCCACGCTGCGCGCCACACCACGCTTGGTCAGCGGCTGCTTGGTGGCTGCAGCCGCCGCCACGGCAGTGGTAATCCCGGGCACGACTTCGACCTCGATGCCTTCGGCTTCGAGTGCCCGCAATTCTTCATCGGCGCGGCCAAACAGCATCGGGTCGCCGCCTTTGAGGCGCACGACCAGCGCATACTTGTGTGCGCACTCGACGATCTGGCCGTTGATCACCGTCTGCGCCATCGACCGCTGGCCCGAGCGCTTGCCGACCGAGATTTTATCGGCCCGCTCGCATAGCGCCAGCATCTCGGGCGTGACCAGCGCGTCGTACAGCACCACGTCGGCGGCTGCCAGCAGGCGCGCACCGCGCACCGTGATCAGGTCGGCTGCGCCGGGGCCTGCTCCCACCAGATAGACTTTGCCCAGTGCCGCCATACCGCCCCTTTGTTGTTTATGCGTCGATGCGGATCATACCTGCGGCCACGGTCTGGTGGGTGACTTCGTCGATCAGGATGAAGGCGCCCGTCGCGCGGATCGCGTCGTAGGCGTCGGCCGCCAGCGGCTGCTGGACGGTCAGTTGCACACGTGCGATGTCGTTGAGCTTGAGGCCCTCGGCCGGATGGCGCTGCTGCGTGTTCACGTCCAGCAGCGTGTCGATGCGCGCGAACTTGGCCGCCGTCTGGCGCGTGCCGTGCTTGAGCCAATACTTGCGGCGCAGGTCGAGCGGCTCGTCGGCCATCCAGCACACGTCGGCGGTAACCTGCTTGAGCAAGGTCGCCGGCTGCGTGCTACCGGCCAGCATGTCGCCGCGTGAGACGTCCACGTATTCGTTCAACACCAGCGTGACCGACTGGCCGGCCGTTGCCGACTGCAGCGCGCCGTCGAACGTGACGATCTCCTTGACCGTCGCGCTCTGGCCGGACGGCTGCACGACGAGCGTATCGCCCACGTTCACAACGCCCGATTCGATGCGGCCCATATAGCCACGGAAGTCCTTGGCCGCGTGGCCGTTGTGGCGCGCCACCAGCTGCACCGGGAAGCGGAAAGGCGCGCTGTGCGCTTCGTCGTAGACCGACAGCGATTCGAGCAGGTCGATCAGCGTCGGGCCGCTGTACCACGGCGTGTTCGTCGATTTGTCGACCACGTTGTCACCGGTGAGCGCCGACAGCGGGATCGCCGTGATGTCCTTCAGTCCCAGCGACGTCGCAAACTTCTGGTACTCGGCCACGATGCGGTCGTAGATCGCCTGGTCATACCCGATCAGGTCCATCTTGTTGACGGCCACCACCACGTGCTCGATCTGCAGCAGTTTCGCGATGGTCGAGTGGCGTTTGGTCTGCGTGAGTAGGTCGACGCCGCCGTCTTCGCGCAGCGTGACCTTCGACACGTCGATCAGGATGATGACGGCGTCGGCGGTCGATGCGCCCGTGACCATATTGCGCGTGTACTGCTCGTGGCCCGGTGTATCAGCGATGATGAATTTGCGCTTGGGCGTGGCAAAGTAGCGGTACGCCACGTCGATCGTGATGCCCTGTTCACGCTCGGCTTCGAGGCCGTCGGTAAGCAGCGACAGGTCGATCGTGTCGCCCACGGTGCGCTTGTGCTTGGCGCGCGAGACGGCGGCCAGCTGGTCGGCGAAGATGCCCTTGCTGTCAAACAGCAGGCGGCCGATCAGCGTGCTCTTGCCATCGTCGACCGAGCCGGCGGTGATGAAGCGCAGCAGTGAGCGGTTGGCCTTGGTGTCGCCGTTGGCGTTGAGATCAGTCATGGCGTTCATCAGAAGTATCCTGCTTTCTTGCGTTTTTCCATCGAGGCTTCGGAGGTCTGGTCATCCATGCGCGTGGCGCCCCGTTCGGTGATGTCGGTAATCGCCGTCTCGGCAATGATGTCGGCCAGGGAATCGGCGCTGGAAGCCACCGGGCAGGTGCACGAGATGTCGCCCACGGTCCGGAAGCGCACGGTGCGGTTCTCGACCGTCTCGCCATCGCGCGCCGGGGTCAAGGGCGTCAGCGGTACCAAGAGGCCATTGCGCTCGATGACGTCGCGCTGGTGCGCGAAATAGATCGACGGCAGCGCCAGTTTCTCGCGGGCGATGTATTGCCACACATCGAGCTCGGTCCAGTTAGAGATCGGGAACACGCGCATGTTTTCGCCCGGATGGACGCGGGTGTTATACAGGTCCCACAGTTCAGGGCGCTGGGCTTTCGGGTCCCACTGGCCGAATTCGTCGCGGAACGAAAAGATACGTTCCTTGGCGCGGGCTTTTTCTTCGTCGCGGCGCGCGCCGCCGATGCAGGCGTCGAAGCCGTGTTCGGCGATGGTTTCCAGCAGCGTGACGGCCTGGGCGGCGTTGCGCGAATCGGTGGCTGGATTGCGCAGGCGAACCGTGCCGCGGCGGATCGATTCCTCGACACTGCCGACGATCAGGCGTTCGCCCAGCTCAGCGGCGCGGGCGTCGCGGAAGGCAATCACTTCGTCGAAATTGTGGCCGGTGTCGATGTGCACGAGCGGGAACGGGAAGCTGCCCGGGCGGAAGGCTTTCTCGGCCAGGCGCAGCAGGACGACCGAGTCCTTGCCGCCCGAGAACAGCAGGGCAGGGTTGCTGCATTCGGCCGCCACTTCGCGCAGGATGTGGATCGCTTCGGACTCCAGCGCGTCCAGGTGGGCGGCGTTTACTTCGTTAAAAATATGTTCGGTAACAGATGTCATGGCGGTGCCTGTTGTTGTTGTGGCTTAGGCAGCCACGGATTTGATGCGGATAAGTTTGCCGTCAACCACGTGCAGCCCGCATTCCTTCGATTCCGGGTTTTCCCACCACCAGCGGCCGGCGCGCACATCTTCGCCCGGCTGCACGGCGCGGGTGCAGGGTTCGCAGCCGATCGACGGGAAGCCCCGGTCGTGCAGCGCGTTGTATGGTACTTGATGCGTGCGCAGATACTCCCAGACGTTCTCTTCACTCCAGTCGGTCAACGGATTGAACTTTTGCATGGCGTGGCTCAGATCGTCTTCCTGCACCGCCAGTTCGGCGCGGGTGGCCGATTGCGCGCGGCGCTGGCCCGTGATCCAGGCGCGCTTGCCGGCCAGCGCGCGGCCCAGTGGCTCGACCTTGCGGATGCGGCAGCATTCCTTGCGCATGTCCACGCTCTCGTAGAACGCGTTCAGGCCGTTCTGCGTAACGTAGCGCTCGACCGCCAGCGGGTCGGGACGGAACAGGGCGATATCGTAGTCGTACGTTTCCTTGACGCGATCGATCATCGCCAGGGTCTCGGCATGCAGACGGCCCGTCTCGAGCGAAAAGATCGCAATCGGCAAATTTGCCTTCAGGATCAGGTCGGTCAGCACCATGTCTTCCGCCGCCAGGCTCGATGCAAACACCGCTGGCGTGAAATCACGGGCAATACGTTCCAGGATCGCGCTGGTCTCGGCCACGCGACGATGCAGATCGCTCATGGGTTACTCCTAGCTGGCAACGTCAGCGGGCGGCGCCGGGGTTTCCCGCGGCACGCGGCGGAACAACGGCACCGGATTGTCGATCGACGCCTGGTAGGTTTCCGAAAACACCGACAAGCCCTTGAGCGCATCATGGATGCTGCGATCCTGGCGGGTGGCAAATGCATCGAAGCCGCAGCGCTGCATCTGGAACAGCTGGTCGCGCAGCACGTCGCCGATGGCGCGCAGTTCGCCTGTCCAGCCCAGGCGGCGGCGCAGGTTGAAGGCCGTCGAGTAGCCACGGCCATCGGTGAACTTCGGGAAGTCGATCGCGATGACCGCAAAGCGGCCCAGATCGTCCTTGATGCTCTCCGCGCGTTCGTCCGGTGCCAGCCATACGCCGAGCTCGGCGCGCGTCTCCAGCACGGCACGTTGCGCCAGCCAGACGGTCAGTGGCACGATGATCTTGCCGGCCGGGACCTCGATCGTCTCGGCTGCATCGGTTTCTGCAAGACGCAGCACGCTCCAGTCGTCGGCGACGACTTCGCGGCCCTTGATGATCTGTGGGTGTGCGTCAAGCATACTGATCTTCCTTCGCTGGTTCGCCGGCCGGAATCGGCGTGGCATACACATGTTCCTTGAACGGGGCGATGCCCAGGCGGCCCACGGTGTCGACGAAGCGCTCGCCCTCGATCCGACACTGGACATACGTCTCGAGCAGGCGCCCGATGACTTCCGGCATTTGCGGCGCCGAGAACGACGGGCCGATGATTTTGCCGATGGCTGACGTGTTGCCCTGCGCACCGCCGACCGACACCTGGTACCACTCGCTGCCATCCTTGTCCACGCCCAGGATGCCGATATTGCCGACGTGGTGGTGGCCGCAGGCATTGATGCAGCCCGAGATATTCAGTTCGATGTCGCCAATGTCGTGCTGGAAGTCGAGGTCGTCGAAGCGTTCGGCAATCGCCGCGGCAATCGGCAAGGACTTGGCATTGGCCAGCGAGCAATAGTCGCCGCCCGGGCAGGCAATGATGTCGGTCAGGAGGCCAATGTTCGGCGTGGCCAGGCCCTGCGATTTGAGCAATTGCCACAGCGCGAACAACTGGCTTTGCTCGACATCGGCCAGCACCAGATTCTGCTCGTGCGTCACGCGCACTTCGCCAAAGCTGAACTGGTCGGCCAGGTCCGCCACGAAATCGAGTTGCCCGTCGGTGGCGTCGCCCGGCGGCACGCCGGTTTTTTTCAGCGACAGCAGCACGGCCGCGTAACCCGGCACCTTGTGTGGCTTGACATTGCGATCGAGCCAGTTGGCAAACGGTTTGTTGTCCGGCTGCGACGCAGCCACGTCGATCGTCTCGAGCGTGCGATAGGCGTGCGGCTGGAACCACTTGGCAACGCGGTCGAATTCTTCCTGCGTCAGCGTTTCAGGGCCATCCTTCAGGTCGGCCCATTCGGCTTCGACCTGACGCGTGAATTCCTCGACGCCCATGGCTTTAAGCAAAATCTTGATACGTGCCTTGTACTTGTTGTCGCGGCGACCGTTCTGGTTGTACACGCGCATCACGGCTTCGGTGTAGGTCAGCAGGTGCTGCCACGGCAGGAACTCGCGGATGACGCTGCCCAGGATCGGCGTACGGCCCATGCCGCCACCGGCCATGAACTTGAAGCCGACTTCGCCTGCTTCGTTGTGCACAACCGTCAGACCGATATCGTGCACGGCAATGGCCGCGCGGTCTTCGACTGCGCCATTGATGGCGACCTTGAACTTGCGGGGCAGGGCGGCAAATTCCGGGTGGAAGGTACTCCACTGGCGCAGGATCTCGGCAAACGGGCGCGGATCAATGATCTCATCGGCCGCCACACCGGCAAATTCGTCGGTGGTGATGTTGCGGATGCAATTGCCCGAGGTCTGGATGGCGTGCATCTCGACCGACGCCAGGTCGGTGAGGATGTCCGGGGTCTGCTCCAGCTCGATCCAGTTGTACTGGATGTTCTGGCGCGTGGTGAAGTGGCCGTAGCCGCGGTCGTAGGTGCGGGCGATGTGGCCAAACATGCGCACCTGGGCGCTCGACAGCAGGCCGTACGGCACGGCGACGCGCAGCATGTAGGCGTGGCGCTGCATGTACAGGCCATTCTGCAGGCGCAGCGGGATGAATTCTTCTTCGAGCAACTCACCGCTCAGGCGGCGCGCCACCTGGTCGCGATACTGGGCGATGCGCTCGCGCACGATGAGATGGTCGTACTGGTCGTAACGATACATGGGCTTGTTCCGGTAAGGGCGGATAGTGCACGCCCATTCAATAATGTTCCGATGATACGGAGATCAGCTTATATTCCAAACTACGGATAATTTATTTGCTTATATACGTAACCTGAATAAGCATCTTAAAATGCTGTTCGCAGATCCAACAAGAACATTTCCAGAATGAACCTCCATCAGCTGCGCTTCGTGCGCGAGGCCGTGCGCCAGAACTACAACCTGACCGACGCCGCCAAATCGCTGTTTACTTCGCAGCCGGGGGTCTCGAAGGCGATCATCGAGCTGGAAGAAGAGCTGGGCGTCGACATCTTCACGCGCCACGGCAAGCGCATTCGCGGCCTGACCGAGCCGGGCCGGCTGGTACTGCAGTCGGTCGAGCTGATCATGCAGGAGATCGAAAGCCTCAAGCGCATCGGCAAGGAATACGCCGCCCACGACAGCGGCAGCTTCACCATTGCCACCACGCACACGCAGGCACGCTACATGCTGCCGAAAGTGGTGCAGGCCTTCATGCAGAAGTACCCGAAGGTGCGTTTGTCGCTGCTCCAGGGCAATCCGAAGCAGATCGCCGACATGGTCAAGAGCGACCAGGCCGACCTGGCCATCGCCACCGAAGCCATCACGACGATCGATGGCCTGATCACGCTGCCGGCCTACCAGTGGGAGCACGTGGTGGTGGCCCCGCCCGAGCACCCGCTGTTCAAGTCGCGGGCGATCTCGCTCGAAGAAATCGCCAGCTACCCGATCATCACGTATGATGCCGCCTTCGCCGGGCGCAGCAAGATCGATCACGCTTTCGGCCTGCGCGCCCTGACCCCGGACGTCCTGCTGGAGGCGATCGACGCCGACGTGATCAAGACCTATGTCGAACTGGGCATGGGCATCGGCATCATCGCCGGCATGGCGTTCGATGCCGAGCGCGACCGCGGCCTGCGCGCAATCCCGGTCGGCCACCTGTTCGGCATGAACACGTCGCGCGTGGCGATCAAGCAGGGCGCCTACCTGCGCAGCTATGTGTACACCTTCATCGAACTGCTGACGCCGACACTGAATCGCAAGATGGTCGAATCGGCCATGCGCGGTGGGGACAATTACGAACTTTGATGCACAACGACATTTCAATGGAAACACCGATGGACAAGAATCCGGTTATCGCCTACTACGACAGCATTGCCGCTCACTATGACAACGCCGCCGCCGAGGTGGCCGACGAGCAGCTGGAAGACCTGGACGAAGCGCGCGAGCAAATTTCCACGCTACTGGCCGGCCACCGCATCCTGGAACTGGGCTGCGGCAGCGGCGCCTGGACCGAGGTACTGGCCGAGACGGCCGAGTCGATCGTCGCCACCGACGCCAGCGCCGCGATGCTCGAGCTTGCGCAAATGCATGGCGAGGACCTGGACAATGTCGAGTACCGCCTGATGGATGCACTGGCGCTGCCGGCCGATCTGGGTACGGGCGAGGACAAGTTCACGGCCGTATTCCTGGGCGGCCTGTGGGCGCACCTGACCCGCAAGCAGCAGGACGACCTGCTGCAATCACTGAAAAAGTGCCTGGGCAAGGATGTGCTGCTGGTGCTGTTCGACGACAACTACGTCGAAGGCGAGAGCGCCGTCACCGTGCGCACCGATTTGCTGGGCAATACTCACGAATTCCAGCTCGATGCCGACGGCAAGCAGCACGAACTCGTCAAGAACTACCCGACCGACAGCGCGCTGCGCAAGCGCGTGGGCGTGGCGGGCCGCGAGATCCGCGTGGCGCGCTGGGAGTTTTACTGGGTGCTGACCTGCCGCTTGAAATGACCGTGTCTTTGCAGCCAGCCGACAGCCGCTTCACGGTCGAGCGTGCGACACGCGAGGATCAGGCGCTGTTGTTCCGCATGCTGCAGTTCTATTACTTCGAAGCGACCCAGTGGAGCGGCGAAGACTTGCTGGAAGATGGGCTGTACGAGTCCGATGCAGCTGGCGTGGCAAGCTACTGCGAGCCGGACGGCGCGGACGTAGCCTGGCTGTTGAAGGTAGACGGCCACCCGGCCGGTGTCGTGTTGGTCGAATTGATTCCGTTCGAAGGTGGACAGATCCGGGAATTGGCCGACCTGTTCGTCATGCCGAAGTACCGCCGTCTCGGCCTGGCCGAGGCGGCTACGCGCAAGATCGTGCCGGGTCACGAAGGGCCGTGGTTGTTGTCGGTGTTTCGCAAGGATGAACGTGCGCTGCATTACTGGCAGGGCGCCTTTGCGCGGCTGCCGTTCAGGTCGGTCCAGCCCGGGCCACACCATGCGCTTTTTCACCAGTTCATCATCAATGGTGATGTGCCCGACTGATCTTTCAGAACAACTTACTTCATTCTTATCATGCATATCTGGGTCGATGCCGATGCCTGTCCTGGCGTCATCAAGGACATCCTGTTCCGGGTAGCGGAACGCACCCAGTTGCCCGTCACGCTGGTGGCGAATCAGTTGATGCGCGTGCCGGGCTCGCGCTTCATCCGCGCGCTGCAGGTGCCCGCAGGCGCCGATGTGGCCGATGCCGAGATCGTCGAGCGCGTGAGTCCGGGTGACATCGTCGTCACCGGCGACATTCCGCTGGCGGCGCTGGTGCTGGAGAAGGGCGGCCTGCCGCTCAATCCGCGCGGCGACTGGTACACGAACGACACGATCGCGCAGCAACTGACGATGCGCGCCTTCATGGAAGAACTGCGTGGCAGCGGCGTCGATACGGGTGGGCCGGCGGCGTTCAGCCAGGCCGACAGCCGCCATTTCGCCAATGCCCTTGATCGCGCGCTGGCGAAGCGGAAATAAATCCTGTTTTGCCATTCAGGTTGGCCTGGATGTATATGCACAGTATGACAGCGGCATGGAATCAATCCGGGCCGTAGATTCCGGTCGTGGCTTCTGGTAGGGTAGTCCGCTTGTACCTGCAATCTGCGCCAGTGGCGGAGCGTCGTCCACTTGATCGACTTGCCATCCGGGGGAATCATGCCAACCGTTTCAGTCAGCGATCGCCGCATCCTGCTTACGTTGCTCGCGTCTGGTGCCGAAGCCGGCATCCTGGCATGGGAATATCTGAACGGTGGCGTTCGGTCCCACCACCTGCTGGCCAATCCGGATCTGCCCGCCGTCTCGAACTGGTGGGGACTGCTCCTGATTCCGCTGTTGACGTGGTGGACCATGACCCAGTTGCGCCGCCGTATTGAAAGCAGCGCTCAGTACAACGCGAAGGGGCTTGCAGCACTGGCCGCATTCGTGTGCGCCCTGGTGTATGGCCTCGCATTGTCGCTCCTGTTCTCACACGGCAGCATGCTGGTCGACTATGCTTTCTTCGGTCTCCTGGCCGTGGCTTTGGTGCTGCGCCTGTGGCATGGCGAGTATCTGCTTGGATTCGTTTTCGGCATGGGGTTCGTGATCGGGCCGGTCTTGCCAGCGCTATTCGGCGCCATGGTCGCCCTGTTTTCATGGACGGTGCATACCGCGTGGCGCGTGCTGTGGCGCAAGGTCCGCGCCAGGCGCGGTCTGGCATGACTGACCAGATCATCGCCCCATCCAACAAATGTAAGCATTTGTTAAGTCGGTCAACAACCTGGCGAGCTCATCGTTGATAGGTCAGTAGCATGGAAAACATGCACTTCCAAACCATCACCCAAGGAGCTGCACCATGAAAAAATTGACTGTTACCCTGATTGCAGGTCTGTTTGCCACCGCTGCCTTCGCCCAGACGCCAGCCACGCATTCGTCTTCAGCAACGTCAGAAGCACACGCCACGACGGATACCAAGACCCCGAAAGCTGCATTCGTCCCTAACGAGAATCTGAAGGGCAGCACGCAAACCGACGGCAAGCTGGTCAAGAAGGTCAGCAAGGACGATGCGAAAGCGGTAGCGCAAGCCGACAAGGAAGCCAAGGCGACGGCAAAAGCCCAGAGCAAGGGCGACGTCAAGGCAAAGTAAGGGCGCGGGGAGCGGTGGAAACCGGGACCCACAGAACACCTGTATCAGAGGCGGCAAGAACGGATCATCGTTTGGCCGCATGAAAAAACCCGCGAGTGTCGCGGGTTTTTTTACGCATCAATCTTCGCCCTCGTGGTACTGCGCGAACAGCAGCCCCACGAAATCGACGACCGCCCTGACGCGCGCAGTCGTTCGCACCGTGCGATGCATCGAGAGCCAGATGGCCTGATCCAACTCGGGAATATGCGCAATTGCCGGAACGAGTCCATGGGCTTCGCTTGCCAGAAACGAGGCCAGCACACCCAGCCCGGCGCCGTGCGTCACACCATCAAGGATGCCAAGGCCGTAGCTGCAGCGCATCCAGGGCGCAGGCGCACCGGGCAGCGCCCGTAACCACTGGTCGGACTGGAACTCGGCCCGTGGCTCGTCGAAGCCCACGAATGGCACGCCGGTCCAGTTCTGGTTCGCTATGGCCTCGGCATAACGCGTTGCGATCGCCTGACTGCCATATAGTCCAAACGACAGCGTGCCGACCTGGCGCGCCACGAGGTCGAGCTGTTCGGGCCGGTAAGGCCGAATTGCAATATCGGCTTCGCGCCGCGCCAGGTTATAGGGCCGGTGGGAGGTAACGATCTCGACCTCCACATCGGGGTAGGCGTCATGGAACGGTGCGAAGCGGGTAGTGAGGAAGTAGGAGAGCCATTCGTCGGTATTGATGCGTACCACGCCCGACGCAGAACTTGCATTCTGTCGCGCCTGTGCATGCTCGACTTCCAGGGCAATATCGCTCATCTGTTCGGCCAGTGCGAACATGTCCACGCCAAACGTCGTTGGAACGCAACCACCTTGATGGCGCTCAACAAGCTTCTGGCCGACCGCTTCTTCGAGCTGGTCGAGCCTTCGCGACAGTGTGGCAGGGCTCAATCCCGCCCTGCGCGCCGCACCGCGCAAGGTGCCTTCTTGCGCGATGAGTGCCAGCAAGCGCAGGTCATCCCAGTTCAAGTGTTTCATATTTGCACCATGATGCCTCAGTTTCTTGCCTATGTGTGCATTTATAGACTATGGGATGATCTTGCCTTGCTTTGCCGGTCCAGCGTTTGAACGTACTGCTCAACATCTGCTTGCCGCAAGTCCACCAACAATAACAAGGATCTACATGCGTACATTCGCCGATCGCGTGCGGCACGCGCTTCTTTTCGAGGCGGTGGCGCTGGCCATCTTTATTCCCGGATCTGCAGTCCTGTTCGACCAGCCCGTGCAGGACATGGGCGTCATCGGCATTTTCTCGGCCACCATCGCCACACTCTGGAATTTCGTGTTCAACGTTGGATTTGACCGCGCCATGCTGCGTCTGCGCGGCAGCGTCGAAAAGACGATGGCGATTCGTGTCACGCATACCTTTCTGTTCGAAGCCGGTCTGGTTGCCATGCTGATCCCGCTGATCGCCTGGTATCTGGGGATTGGCTTGTGGGCTGCGCTACTGATGGATATTGCTATCGTGACGTTTTATCTGGTTTACGGCTTTTTGTTCAATCTTGCATATGATCGCTTGTTCCCGGTCGCCAGTGTGGCGGCGCCCGCGCAGCCCTGCTGAGTATTCGAATACACGAACAGGGTCAATCGCGCGGCAACTGACGATGCGCGTCTGCGTGGAAGCCGATCGCCGCAATCTGCCACCCGCACGATCGCCTGCTCTCAATGGGTCGCTCGTCAGCTTCGCTCATGCGGGCGCGGTTGCCCCGTCAGGATGCCTTCGTAGTTTTCCAGCGTGTCGCCGACGTGGATGTCGCCGTCGCGGATGTCGTAGAAATGCAGGTGATCGCTATGTGCGCTGGCACGTACCTTGACCACCGACAGCACCCGGCGCAGACGGCCGTGCAGTTCGATATAGCGCTGCATCAAAATCGCATCGGCCAAGAAGGCGTTGCCATACGAAGAAAAGCGCAGATCGGTATAGCGGTCTTCGGTCTCGGCGGTCATCAATACCGTCACACCCAGCTGCGTCAGCGATGCCACCAGCCGGTAGAGGGACTCGCGGAAGTCTTCGCGAAAGACCGAGGCCAGCGCCATTTCAAAGCCGGACAGCGAATCGATGACGACCCGCTTCGCCTTCATCTTGACGATCATGTCGATCAGGTCATGCAGCACTTCGTCGAGCGACAGATCGAGCGTGCGTGTGTTGATCACGCCGGCGCTGCCGCTCTCGACCAGCGCATCGAGCCGCTGGCTCATCAGTTGATTGGGACTTTTTTCAAAGGCGGCGATGATTCCCGGTTCGCCGACACGGGCGCCTTCTTCGAGAAACTGGGTGGCCAATACCGTCTTGCCGGAACCCGACGGGCCGACGACCAGCATCGAATACCCGGCCGGTAGCCCACCGCCGAGCATGGTATCGATCGCGGGTACCCCCATCGACAGGCGCTGTGTCGGCTTGAAGCGCACTGGTGCGCCAAGGGCTTGCCGGACCATTGCGCGCGGGAAGATGCGCAGGCCCTGGTCGTCGATGCGAAACGTGTGCATGCCCAGGCTTTGCGCGTGGCCGCGCAGTTTGACGACCTGGATCTTGCGCACGAGTGCATCGCGGTGTACCAGCTGGGACAGCCAGATGATGCCATCGGCAACCGTGAACACGGGACTCGACTCTTCTTCGGGCACCAGGTATTCGCCAATCAGGAAGGTCGTCGCCAGCCAGCTCGTCATCTGCATGCCCAGCTGCTGGACAAAATGCTGCAAGCCTGCCGGACCGTCGTCAAGGCCGCGCGCAGTCTGCACGACGGAGCGGAACGAATCGACAAACACGAGGCTCGCGCCAAAGGCGCGGACTTCTTCCGTGATGCGGGCGAGCACGGCATCGAAATTTCCCTCAAGCAGATCGGCCGAGAGGTTGACGAACCTGATCGAGTCATCGATTTTTTCGGGATCGAAGAACGGAAACTGTTGCTGATAGCGCAGCATCTTGAGCGCGGGTTCGCCCAGCACGGTGAAGAAAATTGCACGCCGTGTCGGATTGGCCAGTGAGAACATGATCTGGTGTGCCATCGTCGTCTTGCCGCTGCCGGGCGTTCCTGCAAGCAGGTTGAACGAAAACTCGGGCACGCCGCCACCCAGCAAATCATCGAGTCCGGGTACACCGGTCGCCAGCAGGCGGATAGTTACTTTGTTCATTTTGATGGCTCCGGTACATCTTCTACAGCGAGCGTCTTCCAGGCCGAAAGGAGGATGCGATTGGTTACGAGTTCGCCGACCAGCAGGATCAGGGTGTCGGCGAAAATATGCAGCAATGCGGCGCTGGCGTGTTCCGATTCTTCGATGTCGCGGCTGGCGAGCAGGGTCGCCAGATGGGTGAGCGCGCCGGTGCCGGCGTGTTGCGCTTCAGCCAGCCATGGATGGCGTGGTACGAGTTCGTGCATGCATCTGACCAGCAGCGACGCGAAGCCCTGGTCACCAATGATCGTGCCGAGCGCTGTGGCGATGCTCGTCCACAATGTCACGCTGGATTCACCACGTTGTGCAAGCACCAGCACGGCGCGCTCGATCAGCGCGTGTCGCTGGAGGGTGAGGGGAGCCGTCATGGACATTTCCTGGAAATAATTCGGCCTGATGGTGACACAGCGAGAATGATTCTCCGATGCGTTCGGGGCAGGGCTTCAGGCTGGACGTTGATGAAACTACGCGAGACGATCACACGGAGGGCTGCGGTGCATGCGCTGTCTTGAGAGGCACGGCAGCGACTAACTGTAACAGGTTATCAATATTAATCGGCTTCACCAGATGCTCGTCGAATCCGGATGCCAGCGCGCGCGACCGGTCTTCGAGCTGGCCGTAACCCGATATGGCGACGCAGAAAGGCGCAGCTTGGGCCAGAGTGGCGCGCAAGCTCCGGACCAGATCGTAGCCAGTCATCCCTGGCAGGCCGATATCGCACAGGATCACATCGAATGCGCCGGTGCATGCCAGTGTGAGTCCGGCAATGCCATCGAACGCCTTGATCACGGTGTGGTTCTCCGAACACAACACCATCTCCAGCATCGCGCTGGCATCCCGGTTGTCTTCGACCAGCAGAATGTGGTGGCGCAATGCGGGCGGCGGGGTGACAGGCACCACGACAAGGGGCGCATCGGTCATCTCGAGCAGCGGCAGCCTGACCGTGAAGACCGTGCCTTGGCCTAATCCGGGACTGGCTGCGCTGACGCTGCCGCCATGCATCTCGACGACATTGCGGACGATATTCAAGCCGATCCCCAGGCCACCCTGGGAGCGGGCCAGTGTCCTAGGGCCCTGTGCGAACAGCGTGAAGACAGTGGGCAAGACGTCGGCAGCGATGCCGTCGCCGTCATCACCGACCGTCACGACCACGTCACTACCGATCACGCAAGCCCGAAGACAAATGCTGCCGCCAATCGGCGTGAATTTCGACGCGTTGACCAGCAAGTTCGAGAACACTTGCGCCAGCCTGACACCATCGCCGAACACCTGAATAGCGCGATCGGGTACCTCGATGATCAACTGCTGCCTGCGCTCATTGACACGCGCCTGCACGGTGTCCACCGCATTGGCTAGCTGCTCGGCAACCAGCAGCGCCTGCTTGTGCAATTCGATCTTGCCGCTGCTGATGCGCGCTGCGTCGAGCAAGTCGTCCAGTAAGCGGGAGAGTTGTCCTACCTGGCGGTCAATGATGGCTTTGATGTGCATCAGCTCGGTCGATGGGGCGGGCATCCTGCCCAGCATCGCGCTGGCCATGCTGATCGGCGCGAGTGGATTGCGCAACTCATGGGCCAGCATTGCAAGAAATTCGTTCTGGCGCCGGTTTGCGGCTTCAGCTTGCGCGCGCAAGTCTTCAGCATCGAACGTTGCCAGCAGTAGATGCTGGTTGGCGCTGCACAGGATGGCATTTTGCTCCATCAGCGCATCGTGCACGCCGTCGGCGTCGTGCAGGGGCGCTGGCGTGGTCATCGGCATAGGTAGGCTATTGATTCCTGGTTATGTTAACCATCGGCTACTATTGGTCGCAATAAACGGCCATCATACAACCTAACAGCACGTTGGGAACAGATATTGGCTGAATGATGACTTTTGCCGTGATTTCAATGCAATCGATGGCACGCTGGGGAATCAAAAATCAATCCGGGCCTCCCTCGCGGCAAATTGTCGTGGAGGCGACTTGCCACCTTACTCAATCGGTGCGAGCCGATCGTCGTACTGCGTCGAAGTAGTAATTGTCACCCTCGTCCGTGCACGTGTTGTTGAGTTGCAGGCCGGCCCCATCGAGCAATCGCTCGTAGTGCGCTTTACCAAGCGACACGGAACGCTGTCCGGTCAGCACGTCCTCCCACTCGCACTTCTGATGTGGAGCAGTAAACAAGAAACGGCCACCTGGTTCGAGTGCTTCTGCTATTTTTTCGATCAGCTTTCGCTGGTCGTCTTCCGACAGCAGAAACATCAGTCCGATTGCCACGAGGCCGTCGAAGGTTCGACCGAAAAAGGTACTGTCCTGCACGGTCTCACACGCTGCATGAGCATCCCCAAATCGCCGTGCAAACATGGACGCCAGCGTCGGAGAGGCGTCGATGCCAAACACCGTCAAACCCTCTTCGGCGAGTGTTGAGGAAACCGGGAAGCCCGATCCGCAGCCGACATCCAGGACCTCGCCGCCCGGCGGCAAAGCACTTGCCCAGCGCCGGATGACATCGCGACCGGTGTCAGAACGAACAGCGGCAAACGTTGAAGCGATATGTTCCCAGCCGTTGTCCTGATTGTTGATCACCACGAATCTCCGGTCAGATGATGGGTTAACCTTTACCAGTAACGGCAGCGTGGCAGCGATCGACCCGGCGCATCAGTCGTAAAACGCTGTCAGGTCGCGCGGTCTGGCCTGATTTGACGACCAGTTTACCTGGGCCGTGCTCAAATTGGGATTGCCGCGTGCCTTCAAGACGGGCCACTTGCCGCCGTCGTTTACAGCGAAAACACAACGCATGGGCGTTGTGTTTTCAAAGTACGCGAGATCGTTGCGGCTTACTGGAGAAGCTGGTGGCCAATCAAGCCGGAATAACGCGGCAACCCGCTGCATTGAGAGGCCGCATTGTGATTGATCCGCAGAAAGGCCCTGGCTGGAGAGTGGCCAGTCATGGTCCTTCACTAGCGCTGCGCAACGGCCGATGAGATCACCACCATATCAGCGAAGCGCGGATCTGGCGCGTAGGTCATGAGCATGTCGTCACCGAATTCACCAAGATTGAATTCCATGGTAACTCGACCATCTCCCGACGCAAATTTATAAGGGGCGACAGCAAGAAGACGCATCGGTTGCTGTTTATCGATTTTAGTGTCGATCGTGCGGGTGCCTGGTCGTACCTTGAGGCGCCAGCCATTCGCCAGATCGTAGGTTCCGGCAATTTGCCGTGCTTGTTCTTCCTGAATCCGAACCGGCTTTGCTGCTGCGCTGACAATCACGGACGTGACTGGCGCCGTGTCACTTTGTGGATACGGCCAACTCTGCGCGCCAGAAGTTGGGGCGAGAAGAAATAGGGTTGCGGGAAGCAAAACAGATGAAATGCGCATGATATCTCCTTAGGAAATATAGGCAGAGGCGCCTGTTCTGGCGTTGCGCAAGAATGGCGTGATGCCTTGTCGTCGGGAAAACATTGACCACGTCTGAGGCTGTCGTGAGTCAGAATTGAGTTTAGGTCGGGTGGGTTGAACGGCAAGCGTAAAACCATGATCCTGACTAAATTGACTATTGGCTCAAAAAGTCAGATGCAAACGACATGACACGCGATTGGTCTGGTCGTTTTCAGATTCGTATCAAATCCAAAAAGCTGAGCGGTAATATTCCGCAGAGGCGAGGCAGCCGGTGTATATCCAATCAGGCTCGCAGCCATGAAAAGGGCGCAGTCAACGTTAAATAGAGAGTAGCTTTGAACTGATGAGTAGTCCGATGGTCCAACCCCTGTCCCCAGCGTCAGGAGTCGACCATGAAAGCGCCACGTTTCAAGGGCTGGTTCGCAAAACTGCCTTCGCTGAACCAGCCGCAGCGCCGGCAAGTGCTGGATGCCCTGCATCCTGCAGCCGGACTCGATCAGGTGGTTGCACTCATCAGTGAGGTCAGAACACCAGGCCGCTGCTGCCCCAGGTGCGGCAACGAGCACTGCTACCGGCATGGTTTTGCCAACGATTTACAACGCTATCGTTGCTGCTCCTGTGGCCGCACCTTTAACGACCTGACCGGCACGCCGTTGGCGCGGTTGAGGCTCAAGGCCAAATGGCTCGCGTATTCGCAGGTGCTGCTCGATTCACTCCCCGTGCGTAAGGCCGCAGACCGGGTCGGCGTACACCGCAACACTGCCTTTCGCTGGCGCCACCGCTTCCTGCATTGGGTCAAGCTCGACCGGCCTGCGCGCCTGAATGGCATCGTCGAGGCTGACGAAACATTTCTGCTTGAGTCACAAAAAGGTTCGCGCACACTCGATCGGCCACCGCGCCACCGCGGCGGCCATGCTGCCAAACGGGGCATTTCCGGTGAACTCGATTGCATTCTGGTCGCGCGCGACCGCGAAGGGCGCACCATCGATGCCGTCACTGGGCGCGGTGCGCTCAAAACTGCGCAACTCGAGCGTGACTTGCTACCCAGGCTCGACAGGCAGGCGTTGCTGGTCAGTGACGGCCACCCCGCTTACCGCGCCTTTGCCCGCAAGCACAGGATCGCGCACGAGGCGGTCAATGTGCGCGCCGGTGTGCGTGCAAGGCGTCTGGGCAGCCTTGCCATTCACGTGCAGAACGTGAACGCTTACCACCAACGCTTCAAGGCGTGGCTACAGGGCTTTCGCGGCGTGGCGTCGCGCTACCTGACCAATTACCTGGGCTGGCGCTGGGCGCTGGATGGAAAGCGAGTTATTTTGCCGGAGCAATTGCTTTGCATTGCTATCAGCGTCATCAACAGATAACGCTGACTGAGCCATGAAAAATGCCGGCAGCGCCGGCATTAAAAATTCCCACGAACGCAGGAACTGAGAGCGACCGTCACACGCCGCCGTTGGCGGCGTGTGCGGCGCCATGCTTAGAACGCGTGACGGATACCGACGGTCAGGACCGATGGATCGGCGCTCAGGGCGCTGATGGCCGGGACGCTCGAGACCGGGGTCACGTTGTTCGACGACGCGTTGATGCCGAAGGCAGCGCGGTTGTTGTTGCTCAGCTGGGCGTAGGTGCCGTAGAAGTTGGTGCGCTTCGACAGCGTGTAGGTGTACGACACGGCCACGGTGTTGCCCTTGGCGCCGTTGTTCAGCTTTTGCTGCTGGAAGTTCAGGAAGAACTTGTTCGCGCCCATTGCGTACGATGCACCGATGTTGGCGTTCTTGTACTCGACGCCGTTGCTGGCGGTGGTGCCTTCGAGTTCGGCTTCCAGGTAGTTACCCTTGATTTCGAAGTCGCCGAATTTATAGCCAGCGCCAAAGGCCATTTCCTTGTCGTCACCCGAAGCCAGGCGCTCGATGGTGTGGTAGCCGGCGCCCAGGTACAGGCCGCCGATCTTGTATTCCAGCGCGATGCCCAGCAGGTCGCCCGATGGGTCGACGGTTTTTTCGGCGGTCGAGTAAGCGGCGTTGACGACGAAGCCCGACAGGTCGTTCGATTTGTAGTTGATCGAGTTCGACAGGCGACGGGTCAGACGGTTGGTGCCGAAGGCCGACAGGTTGCTGCCGTACATGCCCTGACCGTTGATGTCCGATGCGGCGGCGACAGCAGCGATTGGCGAGTACTCGCGGCCCAGGGTCACGGTACCGAAGTTGCCCTGCAGGCCGACCACGGCGCGGCGGCCGAAGGTTTGCGTGTCGGTGGCACCGGTGTCCAGCGCGACGCCGGCTTCGATGTTGAACATGGCTTTCAGGCCATTGCCGAGATCTTCGGTACCGCGGAAGCCCAGACGGCTGCTGGACTGGTTGCCCGAGCTGACGGTGGTACGACGGTCTTCACCCGGCACGTCGGTGTCTTCGAGAGCGACGGCCGCGTCCATCACGCCATAGATCTGGACGTTGGTTTGGGCGGATGCGAACAGTGGCAGGGATGACAGCACGGCGGCGGCCAGGAACTTATACTTCATGAAGATCTCCAGTTTGGTTTCGACAAGATGTTGAGTTTGTAATCAACTCAGATCGACAGCGATCTTATCGAGACTATGTGTCGAGTTCATGACACCTTGGCACTGTTGTTTTTATGCAATAGGATGCTCAGGATGCTGATTTTTCGGGCGTCAGACCACATGGCCCGCAATGGGCAGCACGATATCGATGCGCGTCCCCGGCGGCTCGTCGGCCCCGATTGTAATGTCGCCCTGCATCGCCCAGACCCGCTCGCGCATCCCGATCAGGCCCAGCGATTCGGCCTTGCCCATGTCTTGTGCGCGGATGCCCCGGCCGTCGTCCTGGACCGTCAGCAGCAGGTCGCCGTTGGTGCGGTACAGATTCACGCACACGTGCTGCGCGCCGGCATGGCGCGCGATATTGGTCAGTGCCTCTTGCACGATGCGAAAGATGGCGGTGCTGGCCGCATCGTCCAGCCGCAATTCGGCCTCATCCGCGAGGACAGTGCAGGCAATGCCGTGACGTTCGGTGAAGTCGTCGCGCAAGCCCTGCAGTGCAAAATACAGGCCGCCTTCGTCGAGGGCGCGCGGGCGCAGATTGGTGGCGATCCGCCGCAGCGACGCGATGGCCGTGAGCAGATTGCTTTCCATGCCGGCAAGCAGCGGTGTGCTGGCCTCGGGCAAGTGCTCGACACGCGTCAGTAGCGTCAGGTCCATGCGCAGCGACGCAAGCAGTTGCCCGAGATCGTCATGCAACTCGCGCGCGATATGCGTGCGCTCCTCTTCGCGAATGCTTTGCAGTGCCGACGACAGTTGGCGCAACTGGTCATGCGAGCGCGCCAGCGTTTGCTGGACCAGGTGGCGCTCGGACACATCGCGCAGGATCACCGTGTAGATCGGCCGGCCTTCGTGCTCCACGTTCGAGATCGACCCTTCGATGGGAAAGCGTTCGCCATCGCTGCGGATGCCGGTGACGGCGTAGTCGGTGGCACGCCGACCGGCGCGCCCGAGACCGGCCGGAAAATAGTCGGGCGGGGTGCGCGCATCGGCGCCGGGTGCGAGGATGAAGCGCGCCAGCGGACTGCCCTGCAGGCTGGCCACGCCCGTATCGAACATGCGCGCCGCCGCCGGATTGGCCAGCAGGATCGTGGTGTCGTGGCCGACCGACAGGATGGCGTCGCTGGCGCTGTGCAGGATGCGCCGGCTGTCGCAGGCGCGCGCGGCGCGCTGGTCGAGGCTGCGGTTGCGCCGCAGGTGCATCGTGCGCTGAAGTTTCATGCGGGCAGGGACGAGAAGGCCACGGGCGAGGGCCGGACCTTCCACACTACGCGTACGCCCCGCCGGGGCCTTGAGAGGTCACAAGGCGCGCAATAGCACGCGCGTCCCGCAACGCTGTCACATCTGCTTGAACAGGTGCAAAAAACTGCGGCTGACTTCGAGTTTTTCGGGCCGGCCCTTGACCATCACCAGATGGCGGCCACGGATATCGCGCGTCACGCCTTCGATGGCATTGACGTTGACCAGTGTCGCGCGGTGGATTTGCCAGAACAGCGACGGGTCGAGCTCATCGGCCAGGTCACGCACCGGCTTGCGGATCAGCGCCTCGAAGCCGCTCGTCTGCACGCTGGTGTATTTTTCGTCCGAGCGGAAGAACAGGATGTCTTCGACGGGAATCATGCGCAGGTCCTGGCCGATGCTGGCCTGGATCCATTGCAGATGCTTCGGCTTGGGCGAGGCGATCTTTTCGGCCAGCTGGCTCAGCATGGCGCTGACGCTGTCGTTCACATTGGCCGGCGGCCGCTCGAGGCGCTCCTTCAGGCGGTCGACCGTCACCCGCAAGCGGTCCGGCTCGGTCGGCTTGAGCACATAGTCGATGGCGCCGCGTTCGAACGCTTCCACCGCGTACTGGTCATAAGCGGTGACGAACACGACCAGGCTCTTGTCGCCGATGTCGCGCGCCGCTTCCATGCCGGTCTTGCCCGGCATGCGAATGTCCAGGAAGGTCAGGTCGGGCTTGAGCTCGCCCACCAGCTGGACTGCCTCGTCACCATTCTTCGCTTCGCCGACGATCTGCAGTTCTGGCCAGGCGTCCTGCAGGCGCATGCGCAGCTGGTCGCGCATCAGTCTTTCGTCATCGGCAATAATCGCGGTGGGCATGGTGGTCTCTTGACAAGGTTGTTATGAAAAGTGATTGAATGATTATTCAATGAAAATGACCAACAGGCAAGTCGTCGATCGCCATTGCCCCGTTGGCCAAATGATTACTTGGACAACTGGTACGGCACTTCGATCGTCGCGATCACGCCGGTCGGGCTGTTGGCGCCGATGTGCAGCCAACCGGCCTCGCCATGCAGCAGCTTCAGGCGTTCGCGGATCGTCTGCAGGCCCAGGCCGGTGCCGTCGCTCGGCATCACGCCAAAGCCCACGCCGTCGTCGGCCACGGTCACGCGCAGGCGGCTGTCGACGACCTCGGCGACGATGTTCAGCGTGCCGCCTTCGGGCTTGCACTCCAGCCCGTGCTTGATGGCGTTTTCAACCATCGATTGCAGCATCATCGGCGGAAAGGCCGCACTGCGCAGGCCGTCCGGCACACGCAGGTTGACCGTCAGGCGTTCTTCCATCCGCATTTTGAGCAAGTCCAGGTAGGCATTGACCATGTCGACCTCGCGCCCCAGGCCCGTCACGACGGCGTTGTCGCGCATCTGCGGCAGCACCGCGCGCAGATACTGGATCAGGCTGCGCTGCATGGCCGACGCGCGTGGCGGGTCGACGCGGATCAGGTGCTCGACGGACGCCAGCGTGTTGAATAAAAAGTGGGGCTCGACCTGCGCCTGCATCATCTGCATTTTCGTTTCCATCAGCTGGCGCTGCATTGCTTCGCGCTCGGCGGCCGCGTTGGCCACCTGGGCTTCGGCATCGGCGCGTTTCTTGCCACCGACCAGCGCCTTGGTACCAAACAGGGCCAGCAGCAACAGCACGACGAAGTTCATGAACCAGGTGGACGCCTGCTTGTGATAGCGCGACACTTTTTGCTCGGCGGCGTCTTCGACGGCGGCCTCGATGGCGTTCGACAATTCTTCGCCGATTTGCGGCGGCAGTTCGATGTGGACCGAGTCGCTGCCTGGCGAGATATTCACGGCGCCAGTGCTGGAGGAGGGCGCTGTCACGGTTACCGGCGGGCCCGGTGGTGCGTCGGGCGTGTCCGGTACGGCGGGTACCTCGGGCGTTTCCGGTGTCGTTGCCTGGGGCGGTTCGGCCGTGCGCGTTCGGGTTCGGGGATTGAAGCGGATCCCGCTCTCGTCGATCAGGATGCTGGCGTCGCTGCGGCGGCCGGATTCGCGCTCGGCGCGGGCAATTTCTTCTTCGGCCGGGCCGTTGAACAGTTCTTCCTGCAGGATGCCGGCGGCGGTCAGCGTCAGGCCGGCAAAAAGAAGAAACTTCCACCATGACAGCTGGGTAACCCAGGTCGCCACGCCGTCGAAGGCGCGGTAGAGCCAGGACAGGGTGCCGGCCAGATGGTGCTGTGTCGTGCTGCGTGCTTGCATGGCGTCGTCGATCGTCGGAGGATGTTGCATCGGCCCGAAAGGGCGGCCGTTGGAATGATGCAACTTTAACGCGCCGGGCGCGTCAGGGCCAGTTTCCTGCGACAGCCTGCACAAATCGGGGAATGGACGGGGCGGGTGTTCGCATCACGTTGACCATGTGGCGGCGCCGACGTTCGTTGAACGCGTGGACGGGGAACCCGTCCACCCTACAATGCATGTTGGCGATCCTTGAGGAAAGCGCGCGCGGCGGCGGCTGACAATGGCGCGCTGAACCATTGTCCCTGCATCTGGTCGCACCCGTGGCTGCGCAGGAAGTCGACCTGTGCCTCGGTTTCCACCGCTTCGCCCACCACCGTGATGTCGAGGTTGTGGCCGATGTCGATCAGGGTCCGGGCGAGCGCGCCGTTGCGGCCATGATCGGCGATGTCGTGTACGGCCTTGCGTGACAGTTTCACCTGGCGCACCGATAACTGCTGCAGGAACGCCAGATCGGACATGCCTTGCCCGAACTGGTCGACCGACAGCATTGCGCCTGTGGCGCGCAGTTGCACCGAAAGGTCGCGCCCCAGGCCAGGGTTGCGGATCAGGTCAGCTTCGGGGATTTCGATTTCGAGGCTCCCGGGCGGTAACCCGGCCTCCTGCATGCGGCGGGCGATGCCGGCGATGAAGTCGGGCCGGCTGTATTCGCGGTGCGTCACGTTCACGGCCACCGGCAGGCCCGCGTAACCGGCGCTGCGCAGGTCGCGTGCGAAGGCACAGGCCTGGTCCAGCACCCAGCCGCCGATCTCGACAATTTGTCCGCTTTCTTCGGCTTCGGCCAGAAAGGACGCCGGCAGCATCACGCCGTGCTCGGGATGCCGCCAGCGCAGCAGGGCTTCGAACCCCCGCACCTTGCCACTGCGTGCTTCCATCCGGGGCTGGAACAACAAAAATAACTGATCGTCGTCGAGCGCGCTGCGCATGCTGTTGGCCAGTGCGACGCGCGCTTCGCTGACGTCGTGCATTTCGCGGGAATGAAAATGCACGCCGCCGCCATGGCGCTTGGCGCGGTGCATCGCCATGTCGGCGGCGCGGATCAGGTCGGCCGATGTCGCGCCATCGTGCGGGTAGGCCGCCACGCCCAGGCTCGCGCCCACGTCGATGTCGTTGCCGCCAAACGAGACCGGCATGATCAATGCGCGGCGCAACCGTTCGACCATGCGCAGCGTGAAGCGCAGGGTCGGCTGGTCGACCAGCACCAGGACGAATTCATCGCCCGCCATGCGCGCCACCGTGTCGCTGTCGCGCACGGCTGCCTGCAGGCGCCGCGCGACGACCTTCAGCACGGCGTCGCCGGCATCGTGGCCAAAGGTATCGTTGATGGCCTTGAAACCGTCCAGGTCGATCAGGACTGTCGCCACCAGCGTCTGGTGGCGCTGGGCCAGGTGCAGGGCATGGTCGAGCCGGTCCCGCAACAGCGTGCGGCTGGCAAGGCCCGTCAGGCTGTCGTGGTTGACGTCGGTCTCGACATGCTCGGCACGATGCTTGCTGGCCGTGACGTCATTGATGATGCCGATAAAGTGCGTAACCTTGCCATTGTCGTCGTGCACGGGCGTGATGTGCAGGTCGTTCCAGAACAGTTCGCCATTCTTGCGCAGATTACGCAGCACGACGTGCACCGACCGATGCTCGCGCAGCGCCCGCCGCATGCGGCTGCGCTCGTCGGCGTCGAGGCCGGGCGCCGCCATGAAACGCGAATCACGCCCGATGACTTCCTCGGCGCTGTAGCCGGTAATGCGTTCGAACGCGGGGTTGACGTACTCGATCAGGTGGTCGGGCCCCGTATCGTGGGCGATGATCACGCCATTGCGCGCGGCATTGAGTGCGCGCCGGTACAGGGCCAGCTGGCGCTCGCGTGCGCGCTGGCGGGAAATGTCGATGCCCATGCCAAAGATGTACTGGCCCCCATTGCAATCGATGCGCGCGCCACGCAGCAGCATCGGTGTTTCGCGGCCACTGCGCGAAACATAGTCGGTCTCCAGGGCGATCTCGGTGTTGTTGTCGAACATGGCCTCGACCTGCCTGAGCGCGCCGGGCCGGTCGCGCGGATCGAGCATGGTGATACCGTTGGCAGCGGCGATTTCATCCGGCATCATCTCGCACAACCGTTCGAGATTATGGTTCCACAGCAGGACGCGGCCTTCGCGGTTCATGATGTAGAAGGTGCCCGGCAGCAGGTCGACGACGGCGGACAGTGGTGTCGCGCCAAGCCGCTCGCCTTCCGATACGCCGATCACGGCCGGGGCGATGGTGATGCTGTAGCCGAGCGGGGCGCCATCGCGGCCGGACTGCAACATGAGGTGGAGACTGGCAGGGCGGGGGCCGGCGCTTGTCGCCAATGTGGCCAGGCTCTGGTCGGCGCCTTGCAGGGCCAGCCAGCTGGCGCCGTCGAGCAGGCTGGCGACCGGCTGGCCGATGATGTCGGCTGCAGCACGACCGAACAGCGCGGCGCACGCCGGGTTCCAACTGGTGATGGTGCCCGCTTGATCAGCCAGGAAACTGACCTGCTCGGCAGGGGCAAACGTTGACATGTCGGGCCGCCTCTCTCGCATCGCGCCGCGTTGGTTGCGCGCATGCTTTCAGCTTATACCCGTTCAACATCGTTGTCGCGCGCCGCGCGTGCGGCGTGCGCTGGCGTCTGCGCTCAGGTCAGGCGCTGCGGATGGCTGTAGACGACGTGGCGACCGGCGCGCACGAAGCCGGCCAGCGTCACGCCCGCTGCATCGGCCAGGCGCACGGCCATGGCCGTTGGCGCCGAGATGGCCGCCAGTACGGCGATCCCGGCGCGCGCGGTCTTTTGCACCATCTCGAAACTGGCGCGGCTGGTCACGACGACGAACCCGCTGTCGGCGGGCACGCCATCGTGCGCCATCGCGCCGATCAGTTTGTCGAGCGCATTGTGACGGCCGACGTCTTCGCGCACCGTGCGCAGCACGCCATCGCGGTCGGCCCAGCCCGCCGCGTGGACGGCGCCGGTCGCCAGGTGCAGGTGCTGGCGCGCCGCCATTGCGGCCATCGCGCGGTGCAGCGCATCGGGGGCGAACTGCGCCGTCACGCCATGCGCGCCGCCGTCGCGTGCATCGATCAGGCCCGTTTCGCGCTCGAACCAGGCCAGGCTGTCCACGCCGCACAGGCCGCAGCCGGTCTTGCCGGTGCGTGCACGCCGCGTTTCCTTCAGGCGCGCCATGGCGCCGGGGGCAATCTCCATCGACAGCGTGATGCCGTGCAGGCCCGTCTCGATGGCAATGTCGCGGATATCTGCCGCCTGGCGCACGATGCGCTCGGACAGCGAAAATCCCAGTGCGAAGTCTTCCAGGTCTTGGGGAGAGGCCAGCATCACCGCGTGGCTGATGCCGTTGTAGACGAGCGCCACCGGCACTTCCTCGGCCAGCACTTCGGCCAGCGCCTCGCTCGCGCCGGCCTGCCAGCAGGCTGCCGGCACGCTGCTGGCAACAGGATAGTCCGGCCCGCCATCACCGGGGAAGGACGTGCGCGCGTTCATGCCACGCTCGGTGGCGCGCTGGCTGTCCCGTGTGCTGCACCACTGCCGCTGCGCTCGAGCAGCACATCGATGGCCTTGGCCGCCGGCACCTTGCTCTCCTTCGCATGGTGCCACAGCGGGATCAGCGGATTGCATTCCGGGTAATAGCCGGCGATGCAGCCGGTTGGCACATCGTAGGGCACGATCTGCAAGCCTTCGACGCGGCGATTCACGCCATCGTCCGCATGCGTGCGCAGTGCCACGACGTCACCCTTGCCGAGGCCATAGCGTTCCATGTCGGCCGCGTTCATGAACAGCACCATGCGGCTGCCGTGCACGCCGCGGAAGCGGTCGTCGTTGCTGTAGATGGTTGTGTTGAACTGGCCATCGCTGCGGATCGTGAACAGGCGCAGGATATCGGGGCCGCCCGGCATGTTCGGATTGCCTGGCACTTCTTCGGGCACCGTGAATTCGGCCTTGCCACTCTCGGTTTTCCAGATGCGCTCAGCGGCGGCCAGCGGCTTGCGGTAGCCGCCCGGGGTCCACATGCGCTCGTTCAGATCCTTGAAGATTTCGGGGAACGTGACGCCCATCGCCTTGCGGATGACGCGGTAGTCGGCCACCCAGGCATCCCAGTTGACGTTGGGGTTGGGCGCCAGCGTCGCCTTGGCGATGCCGGCCACGATCGCCGGCTCGGACAGCAGGCCGGGCGCGGCCGGCTCGGTCATCCCGCGCGAGCCGTGCATGTGCGACGTGCTGTCTTCGACCGACACGGACTGGTCGCCCGAGCCCTGGCGGTCAATCTCGATCCGGCCCAGGCAAGGCAGCAGGTAAGCTGCCTTGCCGTGAATGACGTGATTACGGTTAAGCTTGGTAGCAATCTGCACCGTCAGCGGCAGTTCGCGCCAGGCCGCTTCCATCAGCACCGTTTCCGGTACGGCGCGCAGGAAATTGCCGCCCAGGCCAATGAAACCCTGCAGGTCGCGCTTGATGATGGCTTCGCAGGCATCGACCGTCGTCAGGCCCATGTCGCGTGGCGGCTCGAAGTTGAACTGCTCCTTGAGCTTGTCGAGCGGCGCCAGTTCGGGCTTTTCGGTAATGCCGACCGTGCGCTGGCCCTGCACGTTCGAGTGGCCGCGCACCGGGCAGATACCAGCGCCCGGCTTGCCGATATTGCCGCGCAGGAGCAAGAGGTTGACCATCATCGTCACGTTCTGCACGCCATTGCGGTGCTGTGTCAGGCCCATGCCGTACACGCCCAGCACCGCGCTCGACCTGGCATACACGCCCGCTGCTTCTTCGAGCGCCGCTTGCGACAGGCCCGCTTCGCGCTCGATGGCTTCCCATGAGCAGGCGCGCACGGCCTGTTCGAAGTCGCCGAAGCCGTTGGTGTGTTCCTGGATGAATGCGATGTCGATGACGCGCTGTTCACCGGCGGCCAGCGCTGCATCGTCAAGGGCGAAGATCGCCTTGCACATGCCCATGATCACGGCCGTGTCGCCACCCGGCTTGACCTGGTGGTACTGGGTCGAAATCGCCGTCTCTTGCCTGGTCAGCATTTCGAGCGGCGACTGTGGATTGGTGAAGCTCACCAGCCCCCGTTCACGCAGCGGATTGAAGGTGATGATCGGCACGTCGCGCTTGCGCGCTTCTTGCAGCTGGTGCAGCATGCGCGGGCTGTTCACGCCCACGTTCTGGCCGAAGAACAGGATGCAGTCGGTATCCTCGAAGTCGCTCAGCTTGACCGTGCCCACCGCGATGCCGATCGTCTTCTGCAGGCCGACCGACGTGCTTTCATGGCACATGTTCGAGCTGTCCGGCAGATTGTTGTTGCCGTACATGCGCGCCAGCAGCTGGTACATGTACGACGTTTCCAGCGAAGCGCGGCCCGAAGCATAGAACACGACCTGCTTGGGATCGAAGCCGCGCAGCGCAGCGCCGATCTCGTTGAAGGCCACGTCCCAGTCGACCGGCAGGTATTTGTCGCTGGCGGCGTCATAGCGCAGCGGCGTGGTCAGGCGGCCGTGGTCTTCCAGCGCATGATCGCTCCAGCCTTCGAGCTCGGTCAGCGTGTGGCGCTGGAAGAAGTCAGCGCCGATGGACTTGCTCGTGGTTTCCCAGGCAGTGGCCTTGGCGCCGCTGGCGCAGAATTCGAACGGGTGCGGATTGGCCGGCTTGGCCCAGGCGCAGCTGACGCAGGCGAAGCCATCGGTCTTGTTTTGCTTGAGCAGCAAGCCCGTGTCTTTGACGACGACGTTCTGGTCGGTCAGGATCGTGCTGACGTCACCGACCGAGCCCCAGCCGCCGGCTGGCATCGTGGCTTTGGTAATACGGACCTGCTTTTTCTCTTCGCTCATTGCTCACTCCCGCTGATGGAGTGATTACCGTAACGTTCATGCAAGACGGCTTCGGTGCGCCTGCGCACATTCAGCGGCGATCACGGGGCAGGGGCGGGACAAGGCGGTTCATTCGGGCATAAACGCAAAAACGTCATTCCCGCGCCGACAGGAATGACGTTTTCATGGCCGTTGCACGGTGCGGCAACAGCGAAAGTCGGGCTTATGCCGCGACGATCTCCTGCTTTTCTGGCAGGGCGATCTCGTTGTTGACGCTGAACTGGTAATCCTTGAACACGTGCTCGGCGCTCAGGATCTGGTAGTTGCCATCGGCCAGCAGATGCGACGTGTCCTTCAGGCGGTACGTGTAATGGCCGCAGGTCCAGCAATTGAAGTTGCGCATGTGCGTGCACAGGCAGGTCTTGTCCATCACCGTGACTTTTTTCAGTTCCGGATGCGCCTGCACCTCGCGGTTGTAGGCATTGATGTACGAGCAGTTGCCCGTTGCATCGAGCAGATAGCCGTACGATTCGCAGCCCGGGCGAATGCCCGAGCCAATGGCCGGCGTATTCTTGAGCATGCGCATCGGATAGCCGGTCGGCGAAATGCCGTTGACTTCGATGTCTTCTTCGCTGGCGCGGAAGTATTCCTGCTTGACGTCGTCCGGCAGGCCGCATTCGGTGGTCACGGTAAAGCGCGTGGCGACCTGAACGGCGCCTGCACCTTTTTCGAGGAAGCTGACGGCATCCGAACCGGTGAACACGCCACCGGCGGCAATGACCGGGATCCCCAGTTGCTCGGCCTTCACGAATGCATGGACCTCGTCCATGATCGTGTGCAGGTCGTATTGCTTCCAGTCATCCATGCCGAAGCCCAGGTGGCCACCGGCCAGGGGGCCTTCGACGATGATGAAGTCGGGCTTGCGGTCCAGGCGCGAGACTTTGCGCAGGAACAGTTGCAGCGCGCGCACGGACGACACGATGATGCCCAGGTGCGCATCGCGGAAACGCGGGTGATCCTTGATCAGCTCGAACGAGCCCAGATGCAGACCGGCCGACAGCGTGATGCCATCGATGCCGCCGTCCAGGGCCGACGCCAGGCGCACGCGCAGCGTTTCCTTCGGCGCGTTCATGGTCAGCTTTTCCATGCAGTTCACGTAGATCAGGCCATCGCCTTTCTTCGCTTCCATGGTCGAGCTGACATGACGGCGCGTGGCCTCGGCCAGGTGATCCAGATCGAACTGGACCACCGCCTTGTTCATGTTGTTGATGTTGAACTTGTAGGTCTTGGTTTTTTCCTTGACGTACGTGGTGTCGAACTTGCGGTCGGACACGTCTTGCGACATTGCATCGGAGATATGGCCGATTCCGCCCAGACGGGCTGCTTCCAGCGCCAGCTCGGACGTCGAAATGTCCACACCCATTCCGCCGATCATGATGGGCACGTATTCCTTGTTGCCCATGCGCAGGCGGAAATCATCAACACGTTTCATTGCTATCCTTAGACTACCTAATCTGCCCGGAGTGGCTGCGGTGTGCGAGAGTCGACCCTGGGTCGGCACACGGCGCCATTTTACTCCAAGCGTTACAAGGCTTCAGCGGACACATTGTCCACGTAGCGCCCCGTGCCAGCGCCGGTCAAGCCGGCCCGTTGCAACGCGCTGATACCGATCAGTCGCGGAAGTTGTTGAAGGCCAGTGGCAGGTCTTGCACGTCCTTGCGCAGCATGGCCATGGCCGTCTGCAGGTCGTCGCGCTTGGCGCCGGTGATGCGCACCGATTCGCCCTGGATGCTGGCTTGCACCTTCATCTTGCTTTCCTTGACCAGTTTGGTGATCTTTTTCGCGTCGTCGGTTTCGATACCGTTGCGCACCTTGATCACCAGCTTGACCTTGTCGCCGCCAATTTTCTCGACCTTGCCTTCGTCAAGGAAACGCACGTCGACCTTGCGCTTGGCCATCTTGTTGATCAGGACGTCCTTTACCTGGGTCAACTGGAAATCGGAATCGGCAAACAGCGTCAGTTCCTTGTCTTTTTGCTCGACATTGGCCGAGCTGCCCTTGAAATCGAAACGGGTCGTGATTTCTTTGTTCGATTGTTCAACCGCGTTCTTTACTTCGACCATGTCTGCTTCGCAGACGACATCAAATGATGGCATGGGGTGTCCTTGTTTTGTCTTGCATGTAGATGAATCCCTCTATTTTAGCGGACGGCGGCCCGAATCGCGACCGTTTCACCCGTGTGGAAAGCCGGGAATGCACGAACCACTATAATGAAACGACACTTTTACGCCGTTACATCATGCCTCTCATTCACGCCCAGCCGCTCGACACGTTCAATACCTTCCGCATTCCCGCCCGCGCGCGCCACTACCTGCGCGTGGATGGCGCCGAGCAACTGGCCGCGGTGCGTGCCGATCCGGTGCTGGCGGCCTTGCCGCGGCTGGTGCTTGGCGGCGGCAGCAATCTGCTGTTCACGCGCGACGTCGAGGGCCTGGTGCTGCACATGACGGGGCAGGGCCGCGAGGTGCTGGGCGAAGAGGCCGGCAAGATCCTCGTACGCGCCCAGGCCGGCGAACACTGGCACGGCTTCGTGCGCTTCACGCTCGAGCAGGGCATCGGCGGGCTGGAAAACCTGTCGCTGATACCCGGCACCGTGGGCGCCGCGCCTATCCAGAATGTGGGGGCGTATGGCGTCGAAACCAAGGACGTATTCCATAGCCTCACTGCCTACGACATGGCCAGCGGCGTCACGCGCACGCTGGACGCGGCCGCCTGCCGCTTCGGCTACCGCGACAGCATCTTCAAGCATCCCGACGGCGCCAATCTCGTCGTGCTGGACGTGACCTTTGCCTTGCCGCGCGCATGGCAGCCAAACCTGCGCTATGCCGAACTGGGTAATGCGGTGCAGGAAGCCGGACTGACGGCGCCCACGCCCAGCGACATTGGCCTGATCGTCGAAGCAATCCGGCGCCGCAAGCTGCCCGATCCGCGCGAGATCGGCAATGCCGGCAGCTTCTTCAAGAACCCGGTGGTGTCAAGCGCGGAATGCGCAAGGCTGCTCGCGCAGTTCCCGACCCTGGTGCACCACGCCCAGCCGGACGGCACGTTCAAGCTGGCCGCGGGCTGGCTGATCGACCAGTGCGGCTGGAAAGGGCGCCACCTGGGCGCGGCCGGCGTGTACCATAAGCAGGCGCTGGTGCTCGTCAACCTGGGCGGGGCCACGGGCCAGGACGTGGTCCGGCTGGCGGCCGCCATCCAGGCCGATGTGGCGGCGCGCTATGGCGTGATGCTCGAACCCGAACCCGTCTTCATCTAGGAACCTCCCCATGAACAAAGTCATCGTCACCGGCCACACCCGTGGCCTCGGGGCCGCCATCGCGGCCGAACTGCAGTCGCGCGGCCTGGCCGTGCTGGGCCTGGCGCGCGGGCGTTCTGCGCTGGCCGGCATCGAACAGGCCGAAGTCGACATGGCCGATCCGGCCGCGTTGCAGGCCTGGCTCGCCGGCCCGGCGCTGCGCGATTTTCTCGCGGGCGCCGACGCCGTGTACCTCGTCAACAACGCCGGCGTCGTCACGCCAGTGGGCCCGCTAGCTGCGCAGGAGCCGGCGGCCGTGCTGCAGGCGGTGATGCTCAACGTTGGCGCGCCGCTGGCGCTGGCCGCCGCGTTCGTGCAGGCCGCGCCCGGGGCGACGCGGCGCATCCTGCACATTTCCAGCGGGGCAGGGCGCAATGCCTATCCTGGCTGGGCCGTGTACTGCGCGACGAAGGCCGCGCTCGACCAGCATGCGCGGGCGGTCCAGCTTGACGGCGATCCGCAGGTGCTGGCGGTCAGCCTGGCGCCGGGCGTCATCGACACCGACATGCAGGCGGCGATCCGCGCCACGCCGGACGCCAACTTCCCGCTGCGCGAGCGCTTCGTCGAGCTGAAGGACACGGGCGGCTTGACCTCGCCCGAGGATTGCGCGCGCAACCTGGCCGACTATCTGCTCGCGCCTGGCTTTGGCCGTGAAGCGGTCGACGATCTGCGCAACTGACGGCGATAACAAGTTCTTGACGTGCGTGTGACAATTGTCGCATCATTGCGGCAAGCGTCACATAAGACGTCACGTCAAGGACTGTTGCCATGGCCGTACCCTCGATTTCTGAACTGACCCTCCTCAAGGCGCTGTGGCGCCAGCAGCCGATGAGCGCGCGTGAAATCCACGATGCGGTCGAGGCCGAGCTGGGCTGGTCGTATTCCTCCACCCGCAAGACGCTCGAGCGCATGCTCGACAAAGGCATGGTGCGCCAGGAGCTTCGCCACGGCGTGCAGGTGTATGCGGCGGCCAGCGACAAGGTCGATACGCTGGCTGCGTTCGCCCACGATTTCGGCCGGCGCGTGATGGAGATCGACACGCCGCTGCCGGTTAATATGTTCACCGGCAGCAAGCTGGTGGATGACGATGAGCTCGCGCGCCTGGAGCAGCTGCTGAACGACTGGCCGGTCGACAAGGACCCTGCGCCATGACCACGCTCGACGCGACGCTTATCCGCTTCCTGTTTGCCAGCATCGGCTGCCTGGCCGCTGGCATGGCCGTGTGGGGTGTGCTGGCGCTGGCACGGCGGTACCTGCCGGCGCTTGGCATGCAGCGCACGCCGTGGATGCTGGGGCAGGTCGCGCTTGCGGCCACCTTCATCATCCTGATGCTGCCGCAGGCGCAGCAGCTTCACATGCTGCCCGTGTTCGATGTCGATCTGTCGCCCATGACGGCCGGCACAGTCGCCAGGCCCGCTCAGGCGGCCGGTGCTGCCAGCACGTTTGCCCAATCCCGCTCGTGGCTGAGCTGGACCGCGTGGGCATGGGTGTTGGCTTATACGGGCGGTTTGCTGTGGATGCTTGCGCGCTTGGTCCATGGCCAGCGCGCGCTGGCGCGGTTGCTGCGTGCCGGTGCGCGAACGCCGTCGGACGTGGCGCTGCCTGTCATGATCGAAGTCGATGCCCCCATTTCCCCGATGCTGGTCGGCCCGTTCCGACCGCGCCTGCTGTTGCCGCTGGCCCTGCGAACGATCGATCCACTGCAGCGCGACCTGATCGTCGCCCACGAACTGACGCACTGGCGCCGGGGCGATCTGTGGTGGCTCGCCGCCTGCGCGCTGCTCCAGGCACTGTGCTGGTTCAATCCGGCGATGCGCCTGCTGCGCGCACGCCTCGTCTGGGCCCAGGAGCTGGGCTGCGACCGCGACGTGCTGCGCGGCCGGCCGCAGGTCCAGCGCAAGGCCTATGCTGCCGCGCTGGTCGCGCAGCTGCGCTTCCAGTATGGAACCGCGCCAGCCAATGCGCTGGCCTTCGGTGGCGTCGCGCCGGACACGCTGGCCGCGCGTGTCGCGCTGATCCGCTCACCGGGCCTCTCGCTTCATGCAGGCCGTGCCCGCTGCGCCGGCCTGGTGGCACTGGCGCTGGTGTTCGGCGCCAACCTCGCGCTGCAGCCGGCGCTGGCATGGGACGCTGCGCCGGAGGCGCTCGACTGCACCCTGATGCTCGATGCTGCCACGGGAGCGGTGCTGGTCGAGGAAGGGCGCTGCGACGTGCGCACCACGCCGGCGTCGATCTTCAATATCGCCGTGAGCCTGATGGGATTCGACGCCGGCATCCTGAAGGACACCCACGCGCCGGCGCTGCCGTTCAAGGACGGCTATGTTGACTGGCAGCCATCGTGGCGCGCCACCACCGATCCGACGAGCTGGATCCGCAATTCGACGGTCTGGTACACGCAGCAGGTCACCAGCCGGCTGGGCGAGCGCCGCGTGCAGGACTACGTGGGCCGCTTCGACTACGGCAACCAGGACCTGACCGGCGGCGTCGACAGCGCCTGGATCTCGTCATCGCTGCAGGTCTCGCCACGTGAACAGGTCGCATTTCTGCGCAAGGTCGCCCACCGCGAACTGCCCGTCAGCGCGCACGCATTCGACATGACGGCGCAGCTGCTGCGCTTGCCCACGCTGGCGGATGGCTGGCAGGTGTACGGCAAGACCGGCACCGCGTCAGGCAAGTCGCCCGATGGCAATGAGGACACGGGCCGCGCGCTCGGCTGGTTCGTCGGCTGGGCCACCAAGGACGGCCGTACCGTCGTCTTCGCACGCCAGAACCTTGGCCCACGCGATCCGGACCGCGCGGCCGGGCCGCTCCTGAAAGAACATTTCCTGCGCGCCCTGCCGGGAAGACTCGCAACGCTGTCACCGTCCACATAAGGAATCGTCATGATGAAACACACACGCCTGGCACTTGCCACGGCTGGCCTCGTCACGTGCCTGCAGCCTGCTGCAGCCAACGACTGGAACACGCCGCAGGAACCGTTTGCCCTGTACGGCAACACCTACTATGTCGGCACGCATGGCCTGTCGGCGGTCCTGATCACATCGCCACAGGGCCACATTCTGATCGACGGCGGCAGCGAGAAATCGGCCCCGCAGATTGTGCGCAATATGCGCCAGCTCGGCTTCAAGGTCGAAGATATCCGCTTCATCCTGAACTCGCATGCACACTTCGATCACGCAGGCGGCATCGCCGAGCTGCAGCGCCTGTCGGGCGCCGAGGTCCTGGTCGGCAGCGCTGCCGTACCGGTGCTGGCGAGTGGCCAGGCCGACAAGGGTGACCCGCAATACACCGACCTTCAGCCGATGGCGCCAACTGCCCGCGTGCGGGCCGTGGCCGACGGTGACGTCGTCAAGCTCGGCCCGCTGGCAGTGACGATGCACGCCACGCCCGGCCACACGCAGGGCGGCGCAAGCTGGACCTGGAACGCCGTCGAGGGCGGCCGGACGGCGCACATGGTGTACGCCGACAGCCTGAACGCCATCGCGGCCGGGCCATTTCGCTACCGTGGCCATCGGGCCTATCCGACGGCGCGCGCGGACCTGGAACGCTCGATCGCGACGGTGGCCGGCCTGCCGTGCGACGTGCTGGTCTCGGCGCATCCGGAAGGCAGCGACCTGTGGCAGCGCTACGCCCGGCGCGCTGCGCGGGGCAGCGCCGCCTTCATCGACACCACCGCCTGCCGCACGTATGCCGACAAGGCTAGAGCGCGTCTGGCCACCCAACTGGCCAAGGAAACAGACCAATGATCAAGCATGTTCTTGCACTCGCCCTGATGGCATTCGGCGCCGTCGCCCAGGCCACCGAATGGCGTGACAGCCCGGCCATCACGCAGCTGTTCAAGAAAGAGGGCGTGACGGGCACGTTCGTCGTGCACGACGTGGCCCAGGACACCAACACGGGCCACGACCGCCAGCGCGCCGCCAAACGGTTCATCCCGGCGTCGACCTTCAAACTTCCGAACTCGCTGATCGCACTGAGCACGGGCGCCGTCGCCTCGGTCGACGAGATCGTGCCGTACGGCGGCAAGCCGGTCGCGCGACCCGAATGGGCCCGGGACATGGGCCTGCGCGAAGCGATCAAAATCTCGAACGTGCCCGTCTATCAGGAAATGGCGCGGCGCATCGGACTGGAACGCATGCGCGGCGCGCTCGTGCGGATGAATTACGGGAACATGGACACCGGCACGGTGGTGGACCGTTTCTGGCTAGATGGCCCGCTCGAAATCAGCGCGCTCGAGCAGACGTTGTTCCTGGCCCGGCTCGCGCAAGGCCAACTGCCGTTCGAGAACGTGCACATGGACGCAGTGCGCGCGATTGCGCGCCAGGATGGCCCGGCCGAACTGTATGCGAAGACTGGCTGGGGCAAGCGGCCCGGCCAGCCCGATATCGGCTGGTGGGTCGGCTGGATCAAGAAGGACGGCAAGCTCTACACGTTCGCGCTGAACATCGACATCCCGGACGGGGCGCCCGACAAGCGCGTGTCGCTGGCGAAAGCGGCGCTGCAGTCAATGGAGCTGTTATAGCTCCACGTCCGGCTGAAGAACAGCGAGGGTCAAGAACAGCGGGGGTCAGGTCTGACATTCGGACACGATCTCGACAGTCGGAACAGCGGGGGTCAGGTCTGACATTCGGACACGATCTCGACAGTCGCGAACAGCGGGGGTCAGGTCTGACATTCGGACACGATCTCGACAGTCGTGAAGAACAGCGGGGGTCAGGTCTGACATTCGGACACGGTCTCGACAGTCGGGCAGTCGAAACTAGCTGACACCAGGCCATGCTAGTGCTGGGCAAGACACCACTGGGCGTGGCTAAGGCTGAGGTCGTGTCCGAATGTCAGACCTCGTATATTGAAGATGCCAGCGCACCAGTAGATAATATTGTTGATGTGGCCGGTCGGGGTGACACTGTTCAGACTGAGTGCCATTGAGCACGTGGGTCAGATTGGTGCCCCCGCCCGTTTCATTTTATTAGTC
>NZ_JCASIO010000011.1:0-105631 GCF_059685955.1 Telluria sp. LT2P80
GCTCAATGGCACTCAGTCTGAACAGTGTCACCCCGACCGGCCACATCAACAATATTATCTACTGGTGCGCTGGCATCTTCAATATACGAGGTCTGACATTCGGACACGACCTCAGCCCTAACTACTTGCAATGGCTTCTTGCCCGGCATTAGCATGGCCCGGTGCAAGCTGGTTCCGACTACCCAATTGTCGAGTTCGTGTCCGAATGTCAGACCTGACCCCGGCTTTTAGTCGAGTTCGTGTCCGAATGTCAGACCTGACCCCGGCTTTTAGTCGTGGACCGCAACGCCGGTCAATGCAGGCCGGGCGGCCGTGCATGGCATCGAATTAGAAGGCAAAGCCACGATCGACCGGCTGGCGGCACGAGCGGGCGCATCGACGTCGGCGGCACCTATACCCACACCAGCGGCGTTGTCAGCCGCAGCAGCGCATCGATCGTCGATGCAGACAGCATGAAACGCCAGCTTGACCTTTACACACTGTGAAAGCGTGATGCAAGATCGCGCCTGCGACTGTCGGTCTCGGGCCTGCTGCAGCAAGACGTTCGCGAACGGCGCACGTTCGAAGGCAACGCGCCGTTGCTGCGCGCAGCGACATATCGGGTACGCGCAACCTGGCGCCTGGTTTGGGAGCACTCCCTGTAGACGATGGCAGCAATCACTCTGGAAAGCACCGCATGACGACTTCCCGTCCCCACTGGCACGCCGCGCGGCGCAACGTCGGCATCGATTGCCTGCGTGGCCTGGCGATCCTGCTCGTGATCGTGCACCATCTGGCCTTGCCGTTTCGCCTGCCGCTGGGCCCAAGCCTGCTTGGCCAGTGGCTGCCCAAGCGACTGATCGACGCCATCAGCTTCAACGGCTACGAAGCAGTCTTCATCTTCTTCACGTTGTCGGGCTTTCTGATCACGCTGCGTATCATCGAACGCGATGGCGACGTTGGACAGGTCGACCTGCGCCGTTTCTACCGCGCCCGCGCGCGGCGCATCCTGCCCCTGCTCGGCCTGGCCCTGACGCTGCTCTCGCTGCTGGCCGTGTGCCAGGTGCCGGGATTCGCGCCAGAGACCGACCGCCAGTCGCTGGCCGGCTTGCTTGGTTCGGCACTGACGTTCACGTTCAACTGGTACGAGGGCCGCACTGGCTGGGCGCCGCCGGGCTGGGATGTGCTGTGGTCACTGTCGATCGAAGAAGTGTTCTACGTGGGCTTTCCGCTGCTGTGCCTGTGGCTGCCGCGCCGTGTCCTGATCGGCATGCTGGTCATGCTGGCGCTGGGACTGCAACCGTTGCGCGCGCTGGTGCCGATGAGCGACGAGATCTGGTGGGAAAAGGCATACCTGCCCGGGATGGCCGCGCTGGCCTGGGGCGTGCTCGCTGCACTGCTGGCGCGCCGGTGGCAGCCAGGCAAACGAGGGGCCCGCATCATGGGTCTGGCTGGTGCGCTGTGCCTTGTGCTGGTATTGGGCTGGTCGGACGTGGTCTACCGACATCTGTTCAAGTCGAACCTGTATGTGATTTGCGTCGGCGCCTGCCTGCTGCTGCTGGCCTTTCACGCGCAGCCACCTGCGCCGCGCCGCGGGCTAGGATGGCTGGCGCGCATGGGAAGCCTCAGTTATGAGCTGTACCTGTTCCACATGTTCATCGTGCTTGGCACCGTGGGTCTGTACCGCGCGCTGATGGGCAATGTACAAACCTGGACCTTCGTCGTCTACGTGCCGGTGCTGCTGTGCTGTTACGCGCTGGCGCGCCTGCTCGAACACGGCGCCGTGCATCTGGGTTTGCAGCGCAGACCATCCGTGGGCCAGGCGCCCGTCAAAGGCGTGTGATGCGACGACGAACCCGTTGGCTGTCGATCCTGCCCGCGATGGTGGCGGGCTATCTGCTCCTTGTCGTCATCTGGGCCTGGGCCACCTTTGACACTGTCACTGCGCACATGCCTGCAATCGCTGACGCGCCCCTGTCCGCGCGGCAGACGCAGATCCTGCTGCGCGTCGAAGATCCTGCCTTCTTCGTACACCACGGCGTGAGCCTGACCAGCGGCCAGGGCTTTGCGACGATCTCGGGCGCGGTCGCGCGCGACCTCTACCTGGAAGGGGCGGACCTGGGCGGGGCTGGCGGCGCGTTGCAGGCGCTGTACCGCAGCGTCTTCGCGTGCTGCAAACGGATCGATCTGGGCCGTGATGCGATGGCCGTGGTGCTCGACGCCAGGCTATCCAAGGCGCGACAACTGGCGCTGTACACCACCCATGTCTATTTGGGAACGCACAACGGCAGGCAGATCATGGGCTTGTCAGCGGCGTCCCGGAATTATCTCGGCAAGTCGCTGGAACAGACCAGCGAAGAAGAATTCATTGGCCTGGTTGCCATGATCAAGGCTCCCAACGCGTACCATCCTGTCAGGCAGCCAGCCGCACATGCCACGCGCGTGGCACGGGTGCGTGCGCTGGTACATGGCACCTGCAAGGCGCAGGGCTGGTTCGATACAACACTGGCGCACTGCGGCGCGTGATCATTTGAGGCCATGCCACCAGCGCCCGCCGGCCTGCGGCTGCGTCAGGTTCAACGCTTCGCCCATCTGCGGCGTCGTCAGCTTGATCCCGCGCTCGTCGGCCAGCGTCTCGATCCGGTCGAGCGGCTCCTGCCAGCGGTGCAGCGCCAGGTCGAACGTCCCGTTGTGCATCGGGAGCAGCCAGGCTGCGTTCAGGTCCACGAACGCTTGCAGGGTTTCTTCCGGCTGCATGTGGATGTCCGGCCAGAGCTTGTCGTAGGCGCCGGTTTCGATCAGTGCCACGTCGAACGGCCCGTATTTGGCGCCGATCTCCTTGAAGCCCTTGAAATAACCGGTGTCGCCGCTGAAGAACAGGCGCAGGTTCTCGTGCCGTATCACCCATGATGCCCACAGCGTCGAGTTGCCGTCGCGCGGCCCGCGGCCCGAAAAGTGCTGGGCCGGCGTCGCGACGAACCGCACGCCGTCGATCTCGGCGCCCTGCCACCAGTCGAACTGGCGTACTTTGGCGCGGTCGATGCCCCAGTCGACCAGACGGTCGCCCACGCCCAGCGGCGTGAGAAATACCGACGTCTTCGCGGCCAGCGCCATGATCGCCGCGTAGTCGAGATGATCGTAATGGTCATGCGACAGGATGATCGCCTTGATGGGCGGCAGGTCGTCGATCGAGATGGGCGGCGCATGAAAGCGCGCCGGGCCGAACCACTGCACGGGCGATGCGCGCTTCGAGAACACCGGGTCGGTCAGGTAGAACTCGCCGGCAAGCTTGATCAGCATCGTCGAATGACCGAGGCGGTACAGCGTGTTGTCGGGCGCGGCCAGCAGGGCTGCCCGGGTCAGCGGCTGCACCGGCACCACCTGCTGCGGCGTGGTCCCGGCCGGCTTGTGGAACACGAAGGCCCACCACAGCTTGGCGATCTCGCCAGGACCGAGCTTGTGCATGGCGACCGGATTGCGGTATTTGCCGTCGTGATATTGGGGCGACTGCGGCGTGGTCGTGGTGGTCGCCGAGACCGGAGGGGAGATTGCCATGGTAGCGAGAGCTCCCAGAAGGATGATGCCGATCAGCGGGCGCATGAACGCGTCGATTCGATAAAAGTGCACTGCGGCCAATTCGGACGTTCGGGCGTTGGCGCGGGTGGAGGACGATCCGGCGGACGCCCCGGCCTGGATGGCCGGAGCATCACGCGACGCTATTTGACTGCCGCCGCGTCGCGCGCACCGTCGCCTTGCACCTTCAGCGCAGCAGCACGCCCCTCCCAGTAATGCGCATTCTTGATCCCCAGCGCGACCGGGTCGAACTCGGGTTCCTTGCCGGCCTTCTTCTGCGCCTCGTAATCGCGCAGGCACTTGAAGGCATCCTTGCGAAGCAGGAAGATCGCGACGATGTTCAGCCACGCCATCAGGCCGACGCCGATGTCGCCCAGGCCCCAGGCCACGTCGGCGGTCTTGACCGCGCCGTAGATCGTCGCGGAGACGATGCACAGCTTGAGGAGCACGCCCAGCCACGGATGGCGGTTATGGCGGTCCATGTAGGCGATATTGGTCTCGGCGATGTAGTAGTAGGCGACGATGGTCGTGAACGCGAAGAACAGCAGCGCGATCGCGACGAACAGTGCGCCGAAGCCCGGCAGCACGTTCTCGAGCGCCGTCTGCACGTAACCGGGGCCCGACGCCACGCCCTGCACGCCGATGAAGCGCGCCGTGCCGTCAGTATTTTCGACGTTGTACTGGCCTGTCACCAGCAGCATGAAGGCGGTCGCCGAGCACACAAACAGCGTGTCGATGTACACCGAGAAGCCCTGCACCAGGCCCTGCTTGGCCGGGTGGCTCACTTCGGCCGCCGACGACGCGTGCGGGCCGGTGCCCTGCCCGGCTTCGTTCGAATAGATGCCGCGCTTGACGCCCCACTGGATCGCCATGCCGAGCATGGCGCCGAAGCCCGCGTCCAGGCCGAAGGCCGAGCTGACAATCAGGCGCAGCACCCCTGGCAGTGCTTCGATATTCATGGCCACCACCACGACGGCCACAAGGATGTAGGCGGCCGCCATGAACGGCACCACGATCTCGGCGAAATGGGCGATGCGCTTGACGCCGCCGAAGATGATCGCAGCGAGCACCACGGCCAGGCCGATGCCGGTGTAGAGCGGATCGATGCCGGCGGCGGTCTTGAGACCTTCGGCGATCGAGTTGGCCTGCACGCCCGGCAGCAGCAGGCCCGTGGCGAACAGCGTGGCGATGGCGAAGGTCCACGCGTAGCGCTTCATCCCAAGGCCTTTTTCGATGTAGAACGCCGGGCCGCCGCGGTACTGGTTGCCGATCTGCTCCTTGTAGACCTGGCCCAGCGTCGATTCGACGAAGGCCGAGCTGGCGCCCAGGAAGGCGACGGCCCACATCCAGAACACGGCGCCCGGGCCGCCGAACGTGATGGCGGTGGCCACACCAGCGATATTGCCGGTACCGACCCGGCCGGCCAGCGTCATGGCAAGCGCCTGGAACGACGACACGCCCTGCTCCGAGCTCTTCCCTTCACGCATCAGGCGCAGCATCTCGCGAATATGCCGCACCTGCAGGAAGCGGCCGCGAATCGAAAAGTACAAGCCCGCCCCGAGGCACAGGGCGATCATGATGGGGCTCCAGATGATACCGTTGACTGCGTTGACCAGGTCGAGCATGGTGGTGCGACTCCTGCGTTGAGGGGTTCCGGAAGAGCGGCATGTGGCCGCCGTGACGTCGCACAAGTTACATGATTCCGTAAGGAATTCACATCATTTTTTCGGCCCTGTGGCGCCGTAGGCCGGGCTGACTCAGGATGGGCAGGAAATGAGCGCTGCTGGTGCAGGCGCGCCCGGTCGGTGCACCAATTGCTGGCGATCTAAAGCGTGGTGGACATGATACGATCCCACCATGGACCGACGAAGCGATTACAAGACCGCCCTCCTCATCGACGCCGTGCTGCACGACGTGTCGATCGAGGCCCGCCCTGCAGCGCGCGAACTGGCCACGCTGGGCGTGCCGCTCGAAGTGAGCCTGCGCGTGCTGACCCGCCCGGCCGAGCGGCGCCACCAGGTCACCCCGGAAGACGTGCGCAACGCGCCATAGGCCCGTGCTGCGCGATTGGAAGACATCCTCGGGCGTCAACCTGTCACACGGGCGAAGCGGTAGGCTACACTGGCGCCGTACCTACAACAACACTGGAGACACCACCATGCGCCACCTGATCCAAGCAAGCCTGATTGCCGCCGCCATGCTCACCCTGCCCGCCGCCGCGTGGGCGCAGGCCACCTCGCCTGTCGGCACCTGGAAGACCATCGATGACAAGACCGGCAAGCCGAAGGCGCTGGTGCGGATCACCGAAGAAGGCGGCATCCTGACCGGCAAGATCGAAAAACTGTACCGCGCGCCATCCGAAGAGCAGAACCCACTGTGCGGCAAATGCAGCGACGCGCGCAAGGACCAGCCGATCATCGGCATGACCATCCTGTCGGGCCTGAAGAAAGACGGCGGCGACTACACCGGCGGCGAAATCCTCGACCCGGCCGCCGGCAAGACCTACAAGAGCAAGGCCACGCTGGCCGACAACGGCAACAAGCTCGAAGTGCGCGGTTATATCGGCGCGCCGATGTTCGGACGCACCCAGACCTGGCAGCGCGAGCAGTAATCGTTACCACGGCCCGGCAACGGGCCGTTTTCATTTTCCATGACCCTGAACCTCGCTTACCTTTATCTCGGATTTGCCATCGTTGCCGAAGTGATCGGCACCACGGCCCTCAAGGCTTCCGACAGCTTTACCCGTCCCCTGCCCAGCCTGATCACGGTCGGCTGCTACGCCCTGTCGTTCTACCTGCTCACCTTCAGCCTGCGCGTGCTGCCAACCGGCATCGCCTACGCGATCTGGTCGGGCGTGGGCATCGTGCTCATTTCGATCGTCAGCTGGTTGTATTTCAAGCAAAGCCTGGATCTGGCGGCCATCGCCGGGCTGGCGCTGATCATCGCCGGCGTGCTGGTCATTAACCTGTTCTCAAAAAGCGTCGGGCACTGACCATGTCAACCGCGCCGTGCGCCCGGACGTTACATCCGGCCCCATCCCGATCATCCCCCCCATGAAATCCACTCCGATCACGCGTACCGCACGCCCCGTTTTTCGCGGGCGCGAAATGCGCGTGCTGCGGCTTCTGAGCATGGCCGCCGGTGTGTTCGCCATCCTGCTGCCGGCTGCGCTGCTGGCCTCGACGGCGCATGGCATCCCGGACTGGCTCGAGCCGTACATCGTGCTGGTGGGCGTGGCGCTGGGTTCGGGCGGGTTCTTCCTGGTGGCGATGGCGGGCCATCGCATGGGGCGCGACGCCATGCTGCGCTCGTTCGCGGCGCTGCTGCTGATGGTGCCGTTCGGCGCCAGCGGCATCGTCATCTGGCATGGCAGCAATATGCTGATGGTCTACCTGTGCACGTTCTTCCTGGTGCACACGGTCCTGCTCTATTGCAGTTTCATTTATCCGCTGATGCATGTGCCACAACCACCAGCGCCACCCCGGCGCGCTAATAAAACGGTCGCCTGGAACCAGTTGAGCCGGCCCCGCCGCAATCCCGACGACTACAACCAGCCGGCATCGCGCGCCAACCGGTAGGCTTCGACGCGGTTCCCGGCCCCCAGCTTGCTGATCGCCTCGGACAGGTAGTTGCGCACCGTGCCTTCCGACAGGTGCACCTGACGCGCGATCTCGCCGCTGCTGCGCCCTTCCCCTGCCAGCCGCAGCACCTGCCGCTCGCGCTCGGTCAGCGGATCGCTGCCGCTGTTCCAGCTCTCCAATGCCAGTTCGGGCGCGATTGCGCGGCCACCGCCGTGCACGACGCGGATCGCCGCGGCCAGCGCATCGACCGGCGCGTCTTTCAGCAGATAGCCGCGCACGCCCGCTTCCATCGCGCGGCGCAGGTAGCCGCTGCGCGCAAACGTGGTCACGACCACGACACGGCAGGCCAGCTTGCGCTGGGCTAGGCCCTGTGCCAGTTCGAGGCCCGTCATGTGCGGCATCTCGATATCGGTCAGCACGATGTCCGGCACCAGCCGCTCGCACAGCGCCAGCGCCGCGCGCCCGTCTGCAGCGCCGCCCACGACGTCGAAATCCGGTTCGAGCCGCAGCAGCGCGCTGAGCGCGCCCAGCACCAGCGTCTGGTCTTCGGCGATCAGGATGCGGATCATGCCGATGCTCCCGCCGGCACGTGCAGTTCGAGCGCCAGACCGGCGCCGGCCTGCAGCGACAAGCGCCCGCCGAGCGCCGCGACGCGCTCGCGCATGCCGGCCAGGCCGTTGCCAGGCTGCAGACCATCCGTGCTGCGCAGCTTGCCGTCGTCGAGCACGCGCAGCACGGCGTGCGTTTGCCCATCCTGCTGCTCTTGCACCAGGCTCAGCGTGCAGCGCGACGCGCCGGCATGACGCACGATATTCGTCACCGCTTCGCGCACGGCCAGCGCCACCACGTGTTCGGCCGCTGGTGCCAGGTCGATACGCTCGATGCGCTCGTCGAGGAGTACGTCGGCCGCGAGCAGGCTGGCGCGCGCGCTGGCCAGCGCCTGCACCAGGCCACTGTGGCGAAACCCCGTCACGGCGGCGCGCACCTCGGCCAGCGCACCGCGTGCATTGGTTTCGATGTCGGCGATTTCGCGCTCGCAGGCAGCCAGATCGCGCCGCGCCAGCTTGCGCGCCAGTTCGGCCTTGAGCGCGATCATCGACAGCGAGTGGCCCAGCAGGTCGTGCAGGTCGCGCGAGATGCGTTCGCGCTCGGCGATGCGCGCCATGTGCTCGACCTCTTCCTGCTTGCGCATCAGGAGCGTGCGCGACGTGCGCAGCCGTGCATCCATGATGCACGACAGGCCGACCGGCATGCCGGCCATCAGGATCGGCAGCAGGAACACCATCTGCATCTGCGGGATCAGCAAGGCAACCACCGCGCCACTGGCGATCACGGCCAGCATCGCGCCCACGGCGCGGGCCGTGCCGGGGATGCGGGCGCACATGGCACAGGCAAAGATGAAGAAGCAGGCAGCGCCCGGATTCCACGGCGCCCAGGCTGCGCCGATCAGGCAGGTAGCCGCCACGCAGGCGCCGACGCGCCAGCCGCGCGGCCAGAAGCTGGCGCAGTACAGCGGCACGAACAGGATGATCGTCAGCGCCAGCAGCACCGCCTCGGCCACGCCGGGCCTCACGTAATAAAACTTCCAGAACAGGTAGCCCAGCGACAGCAGCCACGTGTATTGCAATGCGCCGTAGTCGGCCGGCATCCACGGTCGCGCCAGTACCTGCCTGAAGGTCGTTGTCATCGTGACTCCGTGATGGTTATTGCGCCAGCAGGCGCACGTCGGCGAGTTCGAAGCGGTACTCGCCCGGCTGTGGCCCGGCACTGAATGCTAGCATGGCAACCGCCGCCGGATCGATGCCGGCAAAGGCCGACAGTGGCACGCTGATGTCCTCCCACTCTTTGCCGGCGACGAATGGCACGCTGCTCGGCCGGTTATTGGCCGCGCCCATGATCATCACCTGGTAGGTCTTGCCGTCGCCGCGCACCTTGAAACGCAACACCCGGGCCGCGCTCAGGTCTGCCGGCTGCATCGGCTGCGCGCCGGGCATGAACGCGACGCTCGACCACGCATACGGCAGGCCGGGGGCGACGCTGGCCTGCACCGCCAGCGGTATCTGCCCGTCGGGCAGCGCCGGCAGCACGTCGAGCTTGACGGTCGACTTGCCGCCGGCGAACTGGTCGGTCGATGGCATCCAGCCACTGCCGAACGGGCTGGCCAGCTTCGCCGCGCTGAACTGGCTGATGCGTCCATCGGCCGGCAAGTCCTGGCGCGTCGATCCGCCGCGCTCTTGCGCGACCCGTTCACGCCTGGCGTCGCGCAACGCATTCGCGCTTTGCCCGTCCTTCCACACCTCGACGATGCGGCGCGTGGCCGTGATGTCGCGTGTCGGGTCGCCCTCGACCAGCAGCAGGTCAGCCTTGCAGCCCGTGGCGATACAGCCGCGCCGGCCCAGCCGGAAGGCGGCGGCCGGTGCGCTGGTGGCGGCGGCCAGCGCGGCGGTCGGCGTCAAACCTGCCTCCACCAGCGCCGCCAGTTCGCGGTGCATGCTGATGCCATACAGCGTGCCCGCATTGCCGGCATCGGTGCCGGCCAGGATCGGCACGCCCGCCCTGGCCAATGCCGCCGTGACCGCCTTCGGCATGGCCAGCAATTGGGGCTGCGCCTGCTGGCCGTAGCGCGCCTTGAGGGTCGTCGCGCCCTCGCGTTCGACCAGCGCCGCCAGATCCGCATTGCCCAGCAAGTCGTCGCCGCGCACGCCGGCCATGCTTTCCATGACGGTGAACGTCGGGATCACGAAGGCGTTCTTGCGTTTGGCCAGTTTGGCCAGGCTGTCGACCGCCGTTGGATCGGGCGCGGCGCCCAGGAACAAATGGACCAGCGCATCGGCGCCCGCCTCGAGCGCGGCGCGGGCGTCTTTTTCGGTGCTGACGTGAACGACGGCCAGCTTGCCGCGCCGGTGCGCCGCCTCGATCAGCGCGGTGGCCGTCGCGATGTCGAGCGAGTGCATCTTGCCGGTGCCATGGCCGCCCGCTTCCAGCACGATCTTGATGAAGTCGGAGCCCTCGGCAATGCGGGCGTCGACAAAGGCCTGCGCTTCGCCCGGGCTGCTCAGGGTCGGGATCGGCACGCCGAACTGGGTGCCATGGCCGCCCGGCGCCGTGGCCAGGGTGCCGGCCGAGAACAGGTCGGCCTGCCCCGCATGCCTGCCTGCGGCCATGCTGCGTTTGGCGTCCTGCATGACCGGCACGGCGGTAAACATGTCGATCTGGGTCGTTACGCCAAACAGCACCGGCAAGTCGAATTGCCTGAAGGCGTGGGTATGGGCGTCGATCAGGCCCGGCATCAGCGTGCGCCCGGCGCCTTTGACGATGCGCGCCCCTGCCGGGGCCGGCCCGCGAAAATCCGCATCGACGACGCGCGCATCATCGAACAGCACCGAGCGCCGTTCGTGCACGGCCTTGCCGTCGAAAACGCGTACGTCCTGGACCAGGGTGGCAGCGCCCAGCGCCAGGCAGGAGAGGGACAGACCAGCTGCGGCAAGAGCCGCTTTTGCGACGATGGTGGACATGGTTTCCTCACGGGTTGGTGTGAAACCAGTATGGCGATCGCGCTGGTATGCCGACAGGCGCAGTTGCCATCACTATCGGATGACAACTGTCATGTGCGACCAGGCTCTCGCTACATTTGAACGACACATTCACGGCAAAACAAGGACAAATCTGTCGTGTGCCGATAACCTTATTCGGGCCCGTAATATTGCCTGTGTGCTATCTTTATCACACTGCCGTGCTGGCTGAATAATGCAATCGATCTCGTATGAGCCAGAACACCGTCCCTGTCAAATTTGCCGCGCGAAAAATCGCCATGACGATCCTGCGCCTGTTGTGCTTTGCCGCCGGCATGCTGGTGCTCGTCGCGCCAGCAATCGTGCTGCCGGCCGGCGCCATGACGCCGCACGCGGGCAAGGCAGCGGCAACGCTGGCCTGCCTCGTGCTCGGCGCGTGTGCCTTCTTCGTGACCGGAATGGCCGGGCATCTGCTGCGCCGCTCTGGCCTGCTGCGCGCACTGGCCGCCCTGCTGCTGGCCGTGCCCCTTGCGTTCTGCGCCGCGTTGTTGTGGCGCGGCGCCGCGCCTGCCTTCATGTGGACCGCCGGGGTGCTGCTTGGCTTTACGCTGACGCTGTACCTGACGTTCGTCTATCCGGTGCTGCGCGCGCAGACGCAGGCATGGCTGCGCTGGCGCGCTGCGCGGCAGCTGGCGTCATTACACTAGCCCCACCAGCCGCGCCACCGCCCGGATCAGCAGATGCGGCTGCAAGGGCTTGATCACGTACGCCTGATACCCCGCCTTCAAGGCGCGCTGCTGGTCCAGTGGCCGCGCGAATGCGGACATCGCCACGGCCGGCAGCATGTGTTCATCGAGCCGCATGTCGTTGCGCACCGTGCGGATCAGGTCATAGCCATTGAGCTTGGGCATGCTGATATCGCTGACCAGCACCTGCGGGTGCACATCGCCCAACTGCGCGAGCGCCGCCACGACCGAATTGACGGTGACAACACCGGCGCCCCGCTCTTCCAGAACACGCCGGCTCAGTTCCAGGATGTCTTCGTTGTCATCGACCAGCAGCACGCTCACGCCGTGCAGGTCGATCAGCATCAGCTGGTCAGCTTCCGCATTCGCTTCTGCTTCAGCAACCATGCCGGCCGCGTCGTCGCCTGCCGCATCGACAACGCGCAGCGGCAGCATCACCGTGAAGGTCGCGCCCTGGCCGACGCCCGCGCTGTCGCCGCTGACCGTGCCGCCATGCAGCTCGGTCAACTGCTTGACGATCGACAAACCGATCCCCAGCCCGCCATGCACGCGCGCAGCCTTGCTGTTTTCCTGGCTGAAGCGCGTAAACAACTGCGGCAGGAAACGCGCATCGATGCCCTCGCCGTTGTCGCGCACCGTCACCGCGACCTGTCCGTCATTGCGGCGCTGGGCTGTCAGGGTGATCGCGCCACCACCCGGTGTGAACTTGAGTGCATTGCCCAGCAAATTGGCGAAGATCTGCTGCAAGCGGATCGGGTCGCCATCGAGTTCCAGCGGCGCGCCGTCATGGGTATCGATCCGGATGGCGACGCCCTTCTCGATGGCGAGCGGACGCAAGAATTCGGCGGCCGAATCGAGCAGTGCGCTCAGGTCGAGCCGCTGCAGATCCAGAATCAGCTTGCCGGTCACGATGCGGTTCATGTCCAGCAGATCGTTGATCAGCTTGGCCTGCAGGCCGGCATTGCGCGCGATCGCGTCGACGCCCCGCTTGACGGTGGCAGGGTTGTCCTGCGCGCGTTGCAGCACGCCGGCCCAGCCGACGATCACGGCCAGCGGCGTGCGCAGTTCGTGGCTGAGCGTGGCGAGAAATTCGTCCTTCAGCAATGCCACCCGTTCGCTTTCCAGTCGCGCCGTGCGTTCGGCCTCGAACAGGTACTGGCGCTGGTTGTCCATCAGGTGGCGTTCGGCCATGACTTCGCGCGCGATCTTGCGCCGCTCAATGGCGTTTTCGACGGCCCAGGTCAGGCTTTCGCGGCCCAGCCAGGCCTTGCCCACGAAATCCTGGGCGCCGTGGCGCAGCGACGCGCGGCTCTCCGTCCCGGCCACGCCGGTGAGGATCACGACAGGCAGGTGCGGAATCCTGTCGGCGTCGCACGGCAGGCGCGCCAGCACGTCGAGCGCATCGCCGTCGGGCAGAAAGAAGTCGAGAATCATGCAGTCGAATGGCGCCGAACTCGCGCACAGGTGCATCGCCTCGTTCGCCGACGTCGCTTCGACGAACTGGTAGCGGCGATCGTGCCCACCCAGCAGCGCCGCTTTCGCGTCGGCGCGGTCCAGCGCATTGTCATCGACCAGCAGGATGCGCCAGGGACGATCGGTGTCGTAAGTCACGGGCATAAGGGTTTTCCAGTCGATGATGTGTCTGCGCCCGGCAGCACGACGTGCGTCAGCCAGTAGCGGAAGATGCTCTCGAGGTTGGCCAGGCCTTCTTCGAAGTTCACCAGTTTGACGTGATAGGCGTTGCCGCCGGCCGCGTAGAATGCATCGCGGTCGCGCGGGTTGATGCTGGCGGTCAGCACGATGACGGGTAGCGTGCGGCGTTGTGGATGGCGGCGCACTTCTTCCAGCAGCGTCAGGCCGTCTTCACCGGGCAGATTGCAGTCCAGGAGCATGAAGGCGTAGGCGTCACCAGCCGCGGCGAACAGCCGGCGCCTGGCGTCATCGGCGTCTCGGGCATGCACCAGCAGGTTGCCGATGCCGGCGCGCCGCGCGGCAATCGACACGGTGTCGACATCGTCGTCGCTGTCGTCGACGACCAGAATGGGCGGCAGGTCGCTCCGCACCAGGGGCATCATGCGCCGGACTGCTTCATGCCGGCGCCGATCAGCGTGAAGTAAAACGTGGTGCCGACGCCCACTTCGGACGTGAACCAGCTGTGGCCATTGTGCTGCTCGACGAGCTTCTTGACGATCGCCAGGCCAGCGCCACTGCCGCCCCCGTAGGCGTCGCGCGTGTGCAGACGCTTGAACATCATGAAGACGCGCTCGCTGTGCTTGGCGTCGATGCCGATGCCGTTGTCGCGCACGTAGAACGTCGAGACGGCGTCGGCGCCATCGGCCGGATCGAGGTAGCCGATCTCGATCCGTCGCTGCAGCTTGTCGTTGTACTTGGCGGCGTTGGAGATCAGGTTGGCGAACACTTCGCGCACGCGGATACGGTCGCATGAGATCGTCGGCAGCGGCCTTGGAATCTGCACGTCGATGTCGCGCCCGAGCAGACTCGCACCGAGCATGTCCGTCGCTTCGGCCACCACGTCGCCCAGCGCGATCGGCTGGCGCGCGAGCGAGAGCCGGCCGACGCGCGAAAAGTGCAGCAGCGCGTCGAGCAGGCTGTCCATGCGCACGGTCAGCCGCAACATGGCGTCGATGCGTTCGCGGCCATGCGCATCGAGCGGGCGGCCCGCCTTCGTTTCTTCGAGCAGGAAGTGCGCGTACTTGTGGATGCCGCGCAGCGGCTCTTTCAGGTCGTGGCCGGCGACGTAGGCAAAGGCGTCGAGTTCGTCGTTGCTGCGCACCAGATCCGTGTTCAGCGCCGCCAGCTGTTCGGCGCGGGCGACGACGACATCGAGCATCAACAGGCGCAGGTTTTTGGCCGCTTCGATCTCGACCGGCTTCCATGGTTCGGCGCGGCCCCGCACTTCTTCCTGCCACACGGCGAAGCTCTGACGCGGCGTCAGGCGCGTGCCGTGCTCCCCGGTGGCCTTGCCGGCTTCGTACGGATTGCCGCCCCAGCGATACGTCTGCAACTGCTCGGGGCGGAACCAGATGACCCAGTCGCCCTGGCTGCGCTGCGAAATCGGAAACGCCAGCAGGCCGCTGCAGCAACCAAGCGCGTCGCCGCCCTCAGGATAAGCGCGGCCCAGGTCGTCCAGCGCGATGACTGTGCCGCCATCGGCAAGGCGCGCGCTGTGCAGCGTCAGCCAGGCTGCCAGTGCCGTGAGCTGCTGGGCATCCGGGGTGGCGCCGGCCATGCTCCAATGACCGTTTTCCGATACCGCCACGCCGCCCGCGTCGATGCCGTCGAGGAGCGAAGGCGCACCATGCGTCAGCGCGGCGTAGTTGCCGTCCGCGAGCGCCTGGCCCAGCACCGCATGGTGCGCGGCCTCGAGCTTCAGCCGGTATTCCAGATGCTCCCGGCCCTCGGCCGAGGCGATTTCGAGGGACGTGACCTGGCCGAGGAATTCGGCGGCCGCGCGCAGAGTATAGGGCAGGACGATCGGCGCGTAATGGTGGCAGGCGATCAGGCCCCACAGCCGGCCATCGCGCAGGATCGGCATCGTCAGCGTGGCCGCCACGCCCATATTGCGCAGGTAATCGGTGTACATGACGGAGGCGCCGCGCAGGGCGCAATAGGTCATGTCCAGTGGCCGCCCCGTCACGGGGTTCAGCAGCGGTACGATCTCCATCAGCGCGCCGTCCACGTCCGGCAAGGGCCGCACGCCGATGCGCTTGAAGATGGCGCGCGCGGGCACCGGAATATCGCTGGCCGGATAACGCAATCCCAGCCACGAATTGAGGTCGCTGCGGTGCGCGTCGGCGATCACTTCACCGGTCTCGTCACGATGGAAGCGGTAGATCATCACGCGGTCCAGGCCCGTCGTGCGGCGTACCTCGTTGGCGGCAATGTCGCAGAACGCGCTCAGGCTGCTGGCCGATTTCAGGCGCACCAGCGTCGTTTTCACCATCGAGTAATAGTCGCTGTCGGTCACGACCGTGTCGCCCGGGCGGCTGGCCGGCTCGATCTCGACGATCAGGACGCCGTCGGCCTGGTGGACCGAAAAGTCCATCGCGATATCGCGGCAAGGGGCATGGGGCAGCGGCGCGGTCAGCACGTACAGCGCATTGCGCTCCAGGACTTCGGTGCGCATCGCTTGCACGATGCACTGCACCGCCTGCGGGCCAATCACGGCGGCCAGGGGCTGGTCCAGGACCTGCTCCATGGCCAGGCCGGTACGCTGCGGCCAGTTTTCACTGGCCTGGCGCACGATCAGATCATCGGGGCTGAGCGCCAGCAGCAAGCCGTGCGCCTGGATGCAGCCCGGGGTCTGCACCGGTTCATCGTCGCAGTTGGACAGCGAGACGCCATGGCGCTTGATACTGTACGGGAACGGCAGGGTGCTGCGACTCATTGAGTGACTCTTTATCGCATGGCCGTTTGCTAGACGAAGGGGCGAAGAGTAACACTAACGTCGGAACTGCGGATAATCGTCGCGCGACGACGGCACCTTTCGCTCTTGCGCCAGACGATGCTTACTCCATCAGCCTGCTACTGCAGTCACGGTTCACACGTTTCAGTCGGGTAGTGCCCTGACTGAAAAAATAGCGGCCCTGTGCGGCGCCATCGATATCGCGATTGTTGACAGCGCGACTCCATTGCAGTGCGGCGGTATCCGCATCGAGCTCGAGAAACGCATAAGTCTGGATTTCCACCCAATCAGGCTGCGTCGGCGCTGCGTGGAGATAGTAAATCATGTGACTGTCAGGAAGCGATTGGACGCGGTATTTCGTCCCCAGTCGCACATAGGCGCTATCCGGGAATTGGGGGCCCACGTCTCTCGCCCAGATGCGTACGACGCCCTTGCAGCTCGCGACCAGAAGGTCCGACGTGCCTTCCGCCACCGAATCATCAGGGCTGATCGTTTGCGACGTCAACGTCCCTGACCATACGCCGTCTCCCAGGGGAGATGGTGCGTCGCCCTGGATTGGCAGCGCGGCGCAGCCCAGCAGGGCCAGGGCCAGGGCGGCCGGGAATAGCATTTTCACGATTGCTCCAAAAAGAGAATGTTGCTGTGTTCTGACCATCGCGCGCACGAAGTCACATCAGGCCACGAGCCACTTCAGCCGCCCTGCCCTGGCGGCAGACTGTCCCACAGGTCGCCCGTCGGGCTGATGCGCGGCGCCGTCACGCCAAAGTGCTGGTAGGCCAGCGGCGTCGCAATGCGCCCGCGCGGGGTGCGCTGCAGATAGCCTTGCTGGATCAGGAAGGGTTCGAGCACGTCTTCGATCGTGTCGGCCGCTTCGCCGATGGCGGCTGCCAGGTTGCCGATGCCGACCGGGCCGCCGGCAAACTTGAACAGCACTGCTTCGAGCAGCTTGCGGTCCATGACGTCAAAGCCCACGCTGTCGACGTCGAGCATTTTCAATGCGCGGTCGGCGATGTCGCGCGTGATCTCGCCCGTGCCTTTCACCTGCGCGAAATCGCGCACGCGGCGCAGCAGGCGGTTGGCAATACGCGGCGTGCCGCGGGCGCGCTTGGCCACTTCGCGCGCGCCTTCTTCGTCGATCGGCGCCACCAGCAGCGCGGCGCTGCGCAGCACGATCTTGGTCAGCTCGGGGACGTTGTAAAACTCCAGGCGCGCCACGATGCCGAAACGGTCGCGCAGCGGATTGGTCAGCATGCCGGCGCGCGTGGTCGCGCCCACCAGCGTGAACGGCTGCAGGTCGAGCTTGACCGAGCGCGCGGCCGGGCCTTCGCCGATCATGATGTCGATCTGGTAATCCTCGAGCGCCGGGTACAGGATCTCTTCGACCACCGGCGACAGGCGGTGGATCTCGTCGATGAACAGCACGTCGTTCGGCTCGAGATTGGTCAGCAATGCCGCCAGGTCGCCCGGACGTTCGAGCACGGGGCCCGAGGTCTGGCGCAGGTTCACGCCCATCTCGCGCGCGATGATGTGCGCGAGCGTCGTCTTGCCCAGGCCCGGTGGCCCGAACAGCAGCGTGTGGTCGAGCGCCTCGCGCCGGTTGCGCGCGGCCGTGATGAAAATCTCGAGCTGGTCGCGGATTTTTTCCTGGCCTACGTATTCGTCGAGCTGCTTGGGCCGCAGCGCGCGCTCGATCGCCTCTTCGTTGGGCGAGGCCGGCGCAGCGTCGATCACGCGCTGTTCGGTAAAGTTGTCGGTCTGGATACTCATTGCTTACATCCGGTCAGGCTTTGGAGAGCGCCTTGAGCGCAAATTTGATGCCATCCGAGACGCTGGCGCCGGCTGGCATGTTCTTGATCGCGAGCAGCGCTTCCTTGTCGGAGTAACCCAGCGCGGCAAGCGCGTTGAGCACGTCGGTCTGCGTGTCGTCGCGCGGGACACCGGCCACCATGCCGATATCGGCGCCGAGTTTGCCCTTGAGTTCGAGCAGCAGGCGCTCGGCGGTCTTCTTGCCGATGCCGGGCACCTTGACCAGGCGGCCCGTCTCTTGCAACGTGACGGCTTGCGACAGCTCGGCCACGGTCATGCCGGACAGGATCGACAGCGCCATGCGTGCGCCGACACCGGTGATCTTGATCAGTTGCCGGAACAGCGCGCGTTCAGACGCGGTGCCAAAACCGAACAGCAGGTGCGCATCTTCGCGCACGGTCAGGTGCGTAAACAGCACGACTTTTTCGCCCGTGTGCGGCAGGTTGTAGAACGTGCTCATCGGCACATCGACTTCATAGCCGACGCCATTGCAATCCACCAGCACGTGCGGCGGCGCTTTTTCGAGCAGGGTTCCGGAGAGACGACCGATCATCGAATGAGTTCCTTGTTATGAGACGAGACGGCTGTTTTTCATGCGCAGCCCGATCATGTCGGGCGCAATCGCGCCCAAGAGGGCCAGCGTGTCGATCGTGTGGGCATGGCAGATCGCGACGCCGAGCGCATCGGCGGCATCGCTGCCCGGCAGGCCCGGCAGCTTGAGCAGGCGCGCAACCATGTCCTGCACCTGCGGCTTGGCCGCGCGGCCCGTGCCCACCACCGCTTGCTTGACCTGCACCGCCGTGTATTCGGCCACATCGAGATCGGCACCCACGAGCGCCGTGATGGCCGCGCCGCGCGCCTGGCCCAGCAGCAGGGTCGATTGCGGATTGACGTTGACGAACACTTTTTCGATGGCGGAACAGGCGGGCTGGTAGGTCGCGATGATCTCGCTGACGCCGTGCAGGATGACTTTCAGGCGTGGCGGCAAGGCGCCTTCCAGCCCGGTCTTGATGGTGCCCGAAGCGATGTAGCGCAGCTTCGTGCCGTGTTTTTCAATGACGCCGAACCCCGTCGTGCGCAGGCCCGGGTCGATGCCGAGAATAATCATGCTGGAATGTTACCCCGGCTGGGGGTGTTCGTGGGAAAAATACTGTGCAAAAACACAGGGGCGCACCATTTCGGTACGCCCCCGTTGGACGCCAGCCAGGGCGGCAGGTTTCCCGCGGCCCTCGCCTCGCCAATGAATCAATGACGGAAGTGACGCGTGCCCGTGTACAGCATGACGACGCCGCGCTCGTCAGCGGCATCGATGACTTCCTGGTCGCGCATCGAGCCACCCGGGTGGATCACGCAGGTCGCGCCGGCATCGACGACGACGTCCAGGCCATCACGGAACGGGAAGAATGCATCCGACGCCACGGCCGAGCCGGTCAAGCTCAGGCCGGCGTTCTGGGCCTTGATCGACGCAATGCGCGCCGAGTCGATGCGGCTCATCTGGCCGGCGCCAACACCCAGCGTCATGCCGTTACCGCAGAACACGATCGCGTTCGACTTGACGAACTTGGCCACGCGCCAGGCAAACATCAGGTCTTGCAGTTGCTGCGGCGATGGCTGCAGCTTGGAGACGACGCGCAGGTCTTCCATGCCGACGTTCTTCGCGTCCGGCGACTGCACCAGCAGGCCGCCGCCAACGCGCTTGACGTCGTAGGCATTCTGGCCGGCGCCCAGCGCGATTTCCAGCAGACGCACGTTCTGCTTGGCCGACATGATCTGGCGCGCTTCGGCGGTAAAACTCGGCGCGATCAGCACTTCGACGAACAGCTTGGCCAACGCTTCGGCTGCCTTGCCATCGACTTCGACGTTGAAGGCGATGATGCCGCCAAAGGCCGAGGTCGGATCGGTCTGCAGCGCGCGCGAGTAGGCGTCCAGTGCATCGACGCCGATGGCCACACCGCATGGATTGGCATGCTTGACGATCACGCAACCGGCCGCCTGGCCGAGGCCGCCGAGCGACTTGACGCATTCCCAGGCCGCATCGGCATCGGCGATATTGTTGTAAGACAGCTCTTTACCCTGCAGCTGGCGGTAGTTGGCCAGTGCGCCGTCGATCGTGACGAGGTCGCGGTAGAAGGCGGCGCCCTGGTGCGGGTTTTCGCCGTAGCGCATTTCCTGGACTTTCTCGAAGCCCATGTTCAGCGTAGCCGGGAAGTTCGAGCGGGTCACGTGTGCGCGGTCTTCGCCCAGGCTGGTCAGGTAATTGGTGATCGCGCCGTCGTACTGGGCGGTATGCGCGAAGACTTTCTTGGCCAGGCGGAACTTGGTCTCGTAGCTGACCGGACCGGCGTCGCCGCCCGAGCCCTTCATTTCCGCCAGCACGACGCCGTAGTCGGCCGGATCGACGACCACGACCACATCGCGGTGGTTCTTGGCGGCCGAACGCAGCATGGTCGGGCCACCGATGTCGATGTTCTCGATTGCATCTTCCAGCGAGCATTGCTCTTTGGCGACGGTTTGCTGGAACGGGTACAGATTGACCACGACCATGTCGATCTGCGGAATATTGTGCTCTTCCAGTTTCGCGATGTGCTCGGGGAAATCGCGACGGGCCAGGATGCCGCCGTGCACTTTCGGGTGCAGCGTCTTGACGCGGCCATCGAGCATTTCCGGGAAACCGGTGTAATCGGCCACTTCCGTGACTGGCACGCCATTTTCTTGCAGCAACTTGGCGGTGCCGCCAGTGGACAGGATGTTCACGCCCAGCTGGTTCAGGGCGCGCGCGAAATCGAGCACGCCGGTCTTGTCGGATACGGAAATGAGAGCTTGTTTGATCATGGTGAGGCCTATGGTTGAGAATTCCTGGCGCCGGACGTGGAGACCGTTGGGTCTCCGGGGCCGCGCAGGAAGCGCAGCCAACCGGCAACGCTTAGAGCAGCCCGTGCTCTTGCAGTTTCTTGCGCAATGTATTGCGATTGATGCCCAGCATCTGCGCGGCATGCGACTGGTTGCCGTCGGCGCGCGACATGACCACTTCGAGGACGGGCTTTTCGACGGTCAACACCATCATGTCGTAGATGTTGGTCGGTTTTTGCTCGCCGAGATCGTTGAAATAGTCTTCAAGACTCTTCTGGACGACTTCCTGGATACTTTCTTTGCTCATGTCTTTGCTGCTTCATCCTGGTTGTGTGATTGCTGCCCGGCTTGCTGCACTGGCTTGCTGCATCTGCGGGCAGCGCGTCCCCAATTGTTCTTCTTGTCGCTTGTTGTGCTGGTCTTCTATGCCGCGATCGCGTCCACGGCGGGAAGCGCGGGGCGGTATTGTAACCGCTCGCCATGGCGGTGCTGGGATTTCAGGAAGTCATCCATCGCCGCAAGTTGCTCGGCGGTCGATTCCAGCAGATTCATGCGCTGACGGAATTCCTCGCCATCCGGCAGATCCTGGACATACCAGCCGATGTGCTTGCGCGCGGTGCGTACGCCGATGAACTCGCCATAGAAGGCATAGTGCGCCGGCAAGTGCTCGTGCATCAGTTCGCGCACTTCTTCCACCAGCGGCGCCGGCATGTACTCGCCCGTGCGCAGGAAGTGGTCGATTTCGCGGCAGATCCATGGCCGGCCCTGGGCCGCCCGGCCGATCATGACAGCGTCCGCTCCCGTGTAGTCGAGCACGAACTTGGCCTTCTCGGGCGTGGTGATGTCCCCATTGGCCACCACCGGGATGCCGACCGACGCCTTCACGGCGCGGATGGTGTCGTACTCGGCGTCGCCCTTGTAGCCGTCGGCCCGGGTGCGACCGTGCAGGGTCAGCATCTGGATGCCGGCCTGCTCGGCCAGGCGCGCGATGCGCAGTGCGTTCTTGTTTTGGCGATCCCAGCCAGTGCGGAACTTCAGCGTGACCGGCACGTCGACGGCCTCGACCACCGCGTGCAGGATGCGCTCGACCAGGTCTTCGTGCTGCAACAGGGCCGACCCGCACCAGCTGTTGCAGACTTTCTTGACCGGGCAACCCATGTTGATGTCGATGATCTGCGCGCCACGCTCGACGTTGAACTTCGCACAATCGGCAAGGTCTTTCGGATCGGCGCCGGCGATCTGCACCGCCTTGGGCTCCATCTCGCCCGCGTGGTCGATCCGGCGCGACGTCTTTTCGCTGGCCCACAGGCGCGGATTGGACGCGGCCATCTCGGACACCGCATAGCCCGCGCCGAGCTGCTTGCACAGTTGCCGGAACGGACGGTCCGTCACACCAGCCATCGGCGCGACAAAGACGTTATTACGCAGGAGATAAGGACCTATTTGCACAGCGGGCAGACTCAAAAGTGACACGGGAACCTGCTATTTTACCTCAAGCGCTGCTCAATTTATCAGCACAATTTTTCAAATTGTTGTGTGTGCGATATTGGCAAGGCCAGGAAATGGGGAATGAGACGCTCACGTAGGGTGGACGGCTTTGCCGTCCACGCGGCGATCGCTATCGGCGCCGGTCACGCGAGGGGCGAGCCCACCGCCAACCAATCGGTGCCGGTTGCGTGCCGGATAACCCCACCGCCAACCATCACCGCGTGGAAGGCGGAGCCTTCCACCCTACGGCAACTCGTCGAGGGCGGGTTGCCGCAGGTGCTCGACTTCGCCCCAGCTCGTCAGGCGCAGCTTGCCCTGCCCGACCGCAAAGCGGTTGATGCTGGCATTGTGCACCTTGAAGTCGCGCGGGGTGTCCAGTGACAGGCCCAGTGCGGCCCGGTAGGCGCACTCGAGCACGCCACCGTGTGCCACCAGCGCCAGCGTCTGCCCTGGATGGCGTGCGGCATGTGCCGCGATCGCCGTCGTGACGCGGTCGAAAAAGGCACGGAACGATTCACCGTGGTTCTTACCCGGTGGCAGGGTCGCATCGACATTGCGCGCTTGCCAGGCGACAAAGTCCGCCGGATAGCGGGCCGCGATCTCACTATAGAGCAAGCCTTCGAAGCCGCCATAGCAGCGTTCGCGCAATTGCGGATCAACCTGCACAGCCGAGGCGATACCGCGCGCGCGCAGGATCGCCTCGGCAGTCTGCCGGGCACGGCCCAGGTCGCTGGACAGCACGTGGTCGATGGCTTCACCGGCCAGTGCCGTGCCAAGCAGCGCTGCCTGGCGCTCGCCTTCGGCGTTGAGCGGGATATCGAGATGGCCCTGCAGCCGGCGTTCGGCATTCCAGGCGGTTTCGCCGTGGCGGATGAGCAGGATCGTGGTCGCGCCCCGGGGCGCTGTGGTCATGGTCATGAGGTTCTTGTGCCCGAACCTCGGGGCAATCGGATGGAAGCGCTATTTTGGCAGATCGGCGACGGCGTGGGGATTGAGTGCATAGGTGCCGAAGATGCACGCCTCGTCGAGGATGTGCCCGTAGATCGCCATGCGCGCCTCGGGCCCCGTGAAGCGGCCCGTGAGCGGCAGGCGTGGCATATCGAGCGCATACAGGGTAAAGACATAGTGGTGCACGCGCTCGTCGTTCCAGGGTGGACACGGGCCGTCATAGCCATAGAACTCGCCGGCCATACCGGGCGCGCCGGCAAACCAGTCGGTATAGTCATTGAGGCCATGGCGCAACTGGTGCTCGGTGCCGTTCTTGATGGTGAATGGCACCAGCGGCCCCGGTTTGCCATGCGGCGTGACGCGATTGGAAAACCTGCCCTCGGCCAGCGTCGTGAGGCACACAGGGATATCGGCCAGCGTCCAGTGGAAAAAATCGATGCGCGGCGCCCTCAGCGGCACCGTGCAGCCGTCGACATTGACGCGGCGGCCATCGCGCGGGACGTCGGGATCGTGGCAGACCAGCACCAGCGATTCGGTGCCGTTCGGTACGTCGTCCCAGGCGATGTGCGGGTTGCGATTGCTTGACAGCCTGACGTGGGCGGCAGAGTCGCCCACGGCAAACGCGCAGGCGGCGGGAATGGCGGCCCCGTTGGTAAACGAATTGCTCCAGATGCGCATGGCTCCTCCCGGCTACTGGTTTTGACACCTGCAGCCAGCCGGGGTTTCAGCGCGTTGTCACGACCGGATCAACCCGCAGCCAGAATGTCACCGGCCCGTCATTGATGAGCGACACCTTCATGTCGGCGCCGAACACGCCGGTTTCCACCTGGGCGTGGCGCGTGCGGGCCTGGCGCACCACGTGGTCGAACAGGCGCCGGCCGTCTTCCGGTGCTGCCGCTGGCGTGAACGATGGCCGCGTGCCGGATTTGGTATCGGCCGCGAGCGTGAATTGCGGCACCAGCAGCAGGCCGCCATTGACGTCGGCCAGGCTGCGATTCATCTTGCCGGCCTCATCCGAAAAGACGCGGTAACCGAGCAATTTGGTCAGCAGCAAATCGGCTTCGCGCTCGGTGTCACCCTTTTCGGCGCACAGCAATACCAAGAGGCCGGGACCGATGGCGCCAACGGTCGCGCCATCGACGCGCACTGCCGCTTCGCTCACGCGTTGCAGCAGGCCGATCATGCCAGCGTCACGCGCGCGAACTTGCGCTTGCCCACCTGCACGACGAGCGTGCCGGAAGCCACCTGCAACGCTTTATCAGCCACGACGGCGCCATCGATGCGCACACCGCCCTGGTCGACCATGCGCATGGCTTCCGACGTCGATGCACACAGGCCAGCTTGCTTGAGCAATTGCGCCACGCCCATCGGCGCGCCCGACAGCGCCACTTCCGGCACGTCGTCAGGAATGCCACCCTTGGAACGGTTGACGAAGTCGGCCAGCGCATCGTCCGCCGCCTGGGCCGAGTGGAAGCGCGTCACGATTTCCTTGCCCAGCGCCACCTTGGCGTCGCGCGGGTTGGCGCCGCCGTCGATCGTCGCCTTCAGTTGTGCAATGTCGTCCAGCGAGCGGAACGACAGCAAATTGAAGTACTTCCACATCATGTCGTCCGAAATGCTCATCAGCTTGCCGAACATGGTGTTCGGTGCTTCGGTGATGCCGATGTAGTTGTTCTTCGACTTGGACATCTTCTCGACGCCATCCAGGCCTTCGAGCAGTGGCATGGTCAGGATGCACTGCGGCTCCTGGCCATAGTCCTTCTGCAGTTCGCGGCCAACCAGCAAGTTGAATTTCTGGTCCGTTCCACCCAGCTCAAGGTCGGACTTCAATGCGACCGAATCGTAGCCCTGCATCAGCGGATACAGGAACTCATGCACGGCGATCGGTGTCCCACTCTTGTAGCGCTTGGTGAAATCGTCGCGCTCCATCATGCGCGCAACTGTATAGCGCGACGCCAGCTGAATCATGCCGCGTGCGCCGAGCGGGTCGCACCACTCCGAGTTGTAGCGCATCTCGGTGCGGCCGGCGTCCAGCACCAGCGATGCCTGACGGAAGTACGTCATCGCGTTTTCTTCGACCTGCTCGCGCGTCAGCGGCGGCCGGGTGGCGTTGCGCCCCGAGGGGTCGCCAATCATCGACGTGAAGTCACCGATCAAGAAGATCACCTGGTGACCCAGATCTTGCAATTGACGCAACTTGTTCAGCACCACGGTGTGACCCAGATGCAGGTCTGGCGCCGTTGGGTCCAGACCCAGTTTGATGCGCAGCGGTGTGCCGGTTTGCTCCGACCGCGCCAGTTTTTGCGCAAAATCGGCCTCGACCAGCAACTCGTCCACACCCCTTTTTGCGATGGCGAGGGACTCGAGAACGCGGTCAGTCAGAGGAAGGCGCACAGGCGCATTTACCATGGAATTGCCGCCAGGAACTGCTGTTGAGGTCATAAATTCGTGTAGGAAATTGGCTAAAACGGTTGTAGGACCACATCTTTTGGTATAATTCACGATCCTGTTTTCGTTTCCCAAAGAAAACTTTGTTAAACGTCATGAACATGGCCCTTGAAAGTTCAGCCGCAAATTTTAACTGATTGCATGAACCCTATACAGAAAATTACCCGTCAGACACTGCTGCAGCTGGTGCCGAAGACCCGCAAAGCCCGCGTTTTGAGCGCCGGCGCCGTCTTCCTGAGCATGTGCGCCTTTGGCGCAGTAGGTGTCGCCCCGATCGCCAACGATCCTTCCGACCTGCCCGTGACCTCGGTCGCGACGAACCTGGAACTGCCAAATCTGGCATCCCAGATCGCCGCGCTCCAGCAAGACGAGCAGCAATTCATCCACGAAGAACGCATCCGCCGCGGCGATTCGCTCGGCTCGCTCTTCACCCGCCTTGGCATCGAAGATGCACAGGCACAGAAATTCGTTCGTTCCGACAAGCTGGCACGTCGCCTGCTGTCGCTCCAGACCGGCAAGCGTATCCAGGCCGAGACCGATGAAAACGGCCTGCTGCTGTCGATGCGCGCCACCGTCATCGATGGCAAGAACGGCAACGCACGCACGATCAGCGTCGAACGCAAGGGCGAATCGTTCGTCGCCCTCGAAGCGCCGGCCAAGCTCGAGCGTCGCGTCGAAATGCGCTCGCGCGACATCGCGTCGTCGCTGTATGCAGCGACCGACTCCAACGTCGACGGCGGCAGCCTGCCCGATTCGATCGTTGGCCAGATCATCGAGATGTTCTCGACCGATATCGACTTCCGCACCGACGTCAAGCGCGGTGACCGCTTCAATGTGGTCTACGAGACCTTCTGGCTCGACGGCGAACAGGTCAAGACCGGCCGCATCCTGGCTGGCGAGTTCGTCAACCGTGGCGTGGCGTACCAGTCGGTCTGGTATGAAGATCCGATCACCAAACAGGGCGGTTACTACACCCTGGACGGCAAGGCGCTGAAAAAGGCCTTCCTGAAGTCGCCACTCGAGTACTCGCGCATTTCGTCGGGCTTCTCGATGCGCGTGCACCCGCTGTCGGGCAAATGGAAAGCGCACAAGGGCGTCGATTACGCAGCATCGACCGGCACCCCGATCCGCGCCGTGGCTGACGCTACCGTCGACTTCGCCGGCAACGGCAATGGCTACGGCAATATGGTCGTGCTCAAGCACTGGTCGGCATATAGCACCGCCTACGCGCACATGAGCCGTATCGCACCGGGCCTGCGCAAGGGCGCCAAGATCAGCCAGGGTCAGGTCATCGGCTACGTCGGTTCGACCGGCTGGTCGACCGGCGCGCACCTGCACTACGAATTCCGTGTTGCAGGCGTGGCCAAGGATCCAAACCAGTACAAGTCGCTGGCACAGCAACCGCTGAGCCAGGCTGAACTGGGTCGTTTCCGCATGGCTGCCGCCGAGATGAATCACCGCTTCTCGCTGCTGGGTCCAAGCGGTTCGGCCATGGCCGCCCGCTAAGACAGCTTCACCCCTGTCCCGACGCCCTCCGCTGCATCTCGATGCCGGAGGGCGTTTTGCTTTGTATGGCCTGATTTTTTCATAACACCATGACCGAGACCCCTTCCCTTTTCATCGGCCTGATGTCAGGCACCAGCCTCGACGGCGTCGATGGCGTGCTGGCCGACTTTTCGCAAGGCGCGATCCGCACGATTGCAGCCGCGTTCACGCCCTTTCCTGCCGACTTGCGCGATGAGCTGATGGCGCTGCAGGCAGCCAGCCACAATGAGCTCGAGCGTGAGGCGCTGGCCGCCAATGCGCTGGCACTGGCGTATGCCGACTGCGTACGTGCGCTGTTGCCGTCCAGCCCCGGCAAGGTCGCTGCCGTGGCCGTGCATGGCCAGACGATCCGCCATCGCCCCGAACTGGGCTTTACGCGCCAGACCAATAATCCGGCGCTGCTGGCCGAACTCACCGGCCTGGACGTGATCGCCGACTTTCGCAGCCGCGATGTCGCTGCCGGTGGCCAGGGTGCGCCGCTGGTGCCGGCCTTTCACGCGGCCGCATTCGGCGCGCCAGGCACCGCGCGTGTCGTTGTGAATATCGGCGGCATTGGCAATATCAGCGTGCTGCATGGCGACGGGCGCGTGACCGGCTTCGATACCGGTCCGGGCAATGTCTTGATGGATCTGTGGATCGCGCGCCACCAAGGCCGCGCCTATGACGAGGATGGCGCCTGGGCAGCGAGTGGGACCGTGCACCCGCCATTGCTGGCAGCGTTGCTCGATGAGGCGTACTTTGCGCTGCCGGCACCCAAGAGCACGGGGCGCGACCTGTTCCATGCGGACTGGCTCGATGCCAGGCTGGCCGCTTTCCACGATGTCGCCCCGGCCGACGTCCAGGCCACACTCACGCGCCTGACGGCTGTGACGATCGCACGCGCCATCCGTGATGAAGGCATCGCGCCGGATGCGGTGTACGTGTGCGGTGGGGGCGCCTATAACGGCGCGCTGCTGCGCGCCATCAGCGCCGAACTCGATGGTGTAAAAGTGGTATCGACGGCCGAACTGGGCGTGGCGCCGAACAGGGTCGAGGCGCTCGCGTTCGCCTGGCTGGGTTGGCGTTTTACGCAGCGCGAACCAGGCAATCTGCCAGCCGTCACGGGCGCACGCGGCCTGCGTGTCCTGGGTGCGCTGTACCCGGCGTGAACGCAAAAAGGCCCGCTCGAAGCGGGCCTTTTTCGATACTCCGGCAATTGCCGGGCAGCGCTGCGCTGCTTACGCCGAGAACGACGAACCGCAACCGCAGGTCGAGGTGGCGTTCGGGTTCTTGATCACGAACTGCGCGCCTTCGAGGTCATCCTTGTAGTCGATTTCAGCGCCGACCAGATACTGGTAGCTCATCGAATCGATCAACAGCTGGACGCCTGCTTTTTCCATCGTCGTGTCATCGTCGTTGATGATCTCGTCGAAGGTGAAGCCATACTGGAAGCCCGAGCAGCCGCCGCCCTGCACGAAGACGCGCAGCTTGAGGTCGGGGTTGCCTTCTTCTTCGATCAGCTGGGCCACTTTCTGTGCCGCGCTGTCGGTGAAGTTGATTGGTACGGGAATCGTGTCGAAATCTACTACTTCGGCGACTGCGGTCATGGAATGCTCCTGGATAATCAAACTCCGCCCATTATAGACGGTTGGGGGAACTCATGCTGCCGACCCTCAGGGAAAGTCGGCCAGATGAGACACCAGTTGTCACTCAGACAGGGTACCGTCCCTTGATGATATCAAGAGGACATGATCCTTCTGCAAGAGCTGGTGCAGTAGCCTCGAATATGCGGCCAAGTGGCCGCAATTCAAGTCTGGCAGGCACCAGCGACGCCTGTTACGGCAGCAGCGCGATCTGCTTCAGCCCAGTCGCTTCATCCAGCCCGAACATCAGGTTCATGCACTGCACGGCCTGACCCGATGCGCCCTTGACCAGATTGTCCTGCACCACCAGGATCACGACCGTGTCGCCGCCATCCGGGCGATGCAGCGCCAGGCGCAGCACGTTCGAGCCGCGGGTCGAACGCGTCTCAGGGTGCGAGCCGAACGGCATCACGTCGACGAACTCGCTGTCCTTGTATTCATCTTCGAACAGCGCCTGCAGCGCCGCATCGTCGATCTCTTTCGTCAGGCGCGCGTACAGCGTCGCGTGCATGCCGCGGATCATCGGCACCAGGTGCGGCGTGAAGATCAGGCCGACCTTCTGGTCGGTGAAGCGCGCCAGCTGTGCCGTCGTTTCCGGCGTGTGGCGGTGACCGCTCACACCATAGGCCTTGAAGTTGTCGCTCGACTCGGAGAACAGCGTGGCGATCTCGGCCTTGCGACCGGCACCCGACACGCCCGACTTGCAGTCGGCGATCAGGTTGCCCGCGTCGATGATGCCGGCCTTGAGCAACGGGTAGTAGCCAAGCTGCATCGTGGTCGGGTAGCAGCCCGGGTTGGCGATCAGGCGCGCGCCCTTGATCGCGTCACGGTTCAGCTCTGCCAGGCCGTACACGGCTTCTTCAAGCAGTTCGGGCGCCGTGTGGTCGATCTTGTACCATTTTTCGAACGTAGCCTGGTCTTTCAGGCGGAAGTCGGCCGCCAGGTCGATCACTTTCACGCCGGCTGCCAGCAGCTCGGGCGCCTGCGCCATCGCCACGCCGTGCGGGGTGGCGAAGAACACGACGTCGCAGCTTTTCAGGTCGGCTTTATCAGGGCTCGAAAACGCCAGGTCGACGCGGCCGCGCAGCGACGGGAACATGTCGGCCACCGGCAGGCCGTCTTCCTTGCGCGACGTAATTGCCGTCAGTTGCACATCCGGATGCACGGCCAACAGCCGCAGCAATTCCACGCCCGTGTATCCGGTGCCGCCAACGATGCCAACTTTGATCATGTTCTGTTCCTCGATAATGGTAGAAAGGCCCTGCTTTCAGGACGAAGGGTGCATTTTAACAGCCTGGGAAATGCGGGGCGTACCGCTCTGAAAAGCAAAAAAGCCGCCCAACCTTGCGGTGGACGGCTTTTTCGGCACAGCGCCCAAAGGCGCTGGCAACAGCGAATTAACGCTTCGAGAATTGCTTTGCGCGACGTGCTTTGCGCAGACCAACTTTTTTACGCTCGACTTCACGCGCATCGCGGGTGACGAAGCCAGCACGGGCCAGATCTGGCTTCAGTGCTGCGTCGTAGTCGATCAGAGCGCGGGTGATGCCGTGACGGACGGCGCCAGCCTGGCCCGACTCGCCGCCGCCGTGCACGTTGACTTTGATGTCAAAACGCTCGACGTTGCCGGTCAGTTCCAGCGGCTGGCGAATGACCATCAGGCCGGTTTCGCGCGAGAAGTATTCCGAAGCAGGCTTGCCGTTCACGATGATCAGGCCGGTGCCAGTTTTGATGAACACGCGAGCGACTGCACTCTTGCGACGGCCGGTGCCGTAGTTGTAGTTACCGATCATGTCAGTTCCTTAGAGGGTCAGTGCTTGTGGTTGCTGAGCAGCGTGTGGGTGCGAACCTTCCGCGTACACTTTCAGCTTCTTGATCATTGCGTAGCCGAGTGGGCCTTTAGGCAGCATGCCCTTGACCGCTTTCTCGAGTGCGCGACCTGGGAAACGCTGTTGCATTTTCAGGAAGTTCGTTTCGTAGATACCGCCCGGGTAGCCCGAGTGACGGTAGTACGTTTTTTCGGTGGCCTTGGTACCGGTCACACGCAGTTTGCCTGCATTGATCACAACGATGAAGTCACCGGTGTCGACGTGCGGGGTGAATTCCGGCTTGTGCTTGCCGCGCAGTCGGAGTGCCACTTCGCTGGCAACACGTCCGAGGACCAGGTCCGTCGCGTCAATGACAAACCAGTCGCGCTGGACTTCATGGCCCTTAGCGGAAAAAGTTTTCATGTTTATTCCAAAATAAAAAATTGCTCAAATGGTGGTTCCGCCCTGTACTTCAGCGGACTCGGCCTTGTTATCTTTTCCTGAGCAAACGGAAAGCCGACGATCATAACCTGCACGGGCACTGCCGTCAATCGCCATCTGGTGATTTTCAGGGGCCAGCGCGACCACAATCCTGACCCGGTCCGCATGCCTTGATGCATAGTTGAAACAATGGGTTGACCATAGAAACAACGCGAACTTATCATCGTTGCAACCTGAGGAGATGTCGTGACGATATTCAAGATTTTGCCCACCCTGCTGGCGCTGCCGCTGCTGCTGGCCGCGGGTAGCGCCAGCGCTGCTGCACCGGCCAAGACGGACCGCAGCTGCCACCTGCCCGGTGTGGTCGAGGCGCTGCGCTGCGTCAGCGTGACGGTGCCGCTCGACCATGCAAAGCCGCAGGGTCCAACGCTGGCGCTGCATGTGACCGTGGCCCCGGCCTTCCGCCAGGGCAGCCGTACCGATCCGCTGTTCGTGCTGGCCGGTGGCCCGGGCCAGGCGGGCAGCGATGTGCTGCTGCTGCTCAAGGCCGCGTTCGACCGCGTGCGCGCCACGCGCGACATCGTCTTCATCGACCAGCGCGGCACCGGCCGCTCGGGCAAACTCGGCTGCGTCAGCAAGCCCGAACACGAAACCATGGGCGACGCCGAACTGATGGCCGAACTGCGCGCCTGTATCGCGGCCAACAAGTCGCCTTTGAGTGCGTACACCACGCTGGCCGCCGCGCGCGACCTCGAACGCGTGCGCCTTGCGCTGGGCTACGGCCAGGTCAATCTGTGGGGCGGCTCGTACGGCACGCGCCTGGCGCAAACCTACGCCCGCGCCTATCCATCCAGCGTACGCGCCCTCGTGCTCGACGGCGTGGCCGCGCCCGACCAGGTCATCCCGGCCGGGGGCCGCGACTCGCAGACCGCGCTCGACGGCGTGTTTGCCGCCTGCGCCAAGGACGCCGCCTGCCACAAGGCGTACCCGAACCTGCGCACCGAATTCGATGGCCTGGTCACCCGGCTCGAAGCGGGCGACCTGCGCCTGTCGCTGCCCAATCCGCGCACGGCCGAGCAGACCAGTTTCACGATGTCGTCCGACCGCTTCCTGGGCACCGTCCACAACATCCTGTATGCGCCGGCCGATGCGCGGCGCCTGCCATTCCTGATCCATAACGCGAGCCAAGGGCGCTGGCAGCCGTTCATCGCGCGCCAGAACCTGGCCGGTGACTTCGGCAACGATGCGAGCATGTCGATGCTGCTGCACTTCGCCGTGGTGTGCGCCGAAGACGTGCCCCGTTTCACGCCCGAGTTAATGAAGGCTGACGCTGCCGTGCTGGCGCGACCGCTGGCCGAGATGATGCCGAAGCTGTGCAGGGACGACATCAAGGTGCCGGCCGTGCCGTATGCAGAACCGACCCGCATCGACGCACCGGCCCTGCTGCTCTCGGGCGCGCTCGATCCGGTCACGCCGCCACACCGCGCCGCGAGCGCCGCCAGGTCGATGGCGCACGCCCAGCAGATCGTGGTGGCCAATGCCGGCCACGGCGTCTCGCAACTGGGCTGCGCACCGCGCCTGCTGCGCGCTTTTCTGGACCATCCGCAGGACAAGCTCGACGCGGCCTGCATGGCCGAGATCCCGGCGCCCACCTTCCAGCTCGGCAGCGCCGGGCCGCAACCATAAGATTCGGACACGCCATGATCGAAGTTCACGATGTACGCAAGGCCTTCGGCGCCGTCCAGGCGCTGGGCGGCGTTTCCTTTACCGCGCGCGATGGCCAGATCACCGCGCTGCTCGGCCCCAACGGCGCCGGCAAGACCACCCTGCTGCGCACGCTCGTCGGCCTGCTCAAGCGCGACCACGGCAGCATCCTGATCGGCGGCGTCGACCCCGAACTGGACCCGATGGCGGTGCGCCGCAATATCGGCTTTCTCACCGACCAGTTCGGGCTGTACGAGCGCCTGACCACCCGCGAATACCTGCACTATTTCGGCGAGCTCAATGACATGGACGCTGCGGCGCTGCGCACGCGCATCGGCGAAGTGGCCGAGCTGCTGGGCATGGAAGACATCCTGGATCGCCGGGCCAAGGGCTTCTCGCAGGGCCAGCGCATCAAGGTCGCGCTGGCGCGCACGCTGCTGCACCGCCCGCGCCACCTGCTGCTCGATGAACCGAGCCGCGGCCTGGACGTGATGAGCACGCGCGCGCTGCGCACGGCCCTGAACGCGCTGCGCGAGGACGGCAGCTGCGTGATCATGGCCACCCACGTGATGCAGGAAGTGACGCACCTGTGCGACGACGTCATCGTCATCGCCAAGGGCCATACCGTGGCCCAGGGCGCGCCCGAAGAACTGTGCCGGCGCACCGGCATCACCAACCTGGAAGACGCCTTTGTCAGCCTGGTCGGCACCGAAGAAGGTATCGCATGAAGTCCAAGATCCGGATCGTGTTTTTGAAAGAGCTGCGCGAGATGCTGCGCGAGCGCCGCACGCTGGCGTTCCTGCTGGCCGCCTCGCTGATGTACCCGGCCATCATCGGCCTGCTGCTGAACCAGATGATCGAACGGAACACGCGCACCGAGCGTGAAGGCATCGAGATGGTCGTCATCGGCGGCGCCAAAGCGCCGACCCTGATGGCCCAGCTGCGCGAGCGCAGCGTGACCGTCACCGAGGCCGCGCCGATGAATGAGGACGCCATCGGCGACCTGCTGCGCGCAAAAAAAACCGTCGCCGTGCTGCGCGTGACGGACGACTACATCGCCAACTACCAGGCCATGCGCCCGGCGCGCCTGGAGCTGTGGTTCGATTCGTCCACCGAAAGCGGCCCGCAGCGGCGCGACGTCGAAGATATCCTGCAGGCCTACAGCAGCAATATCGCCAGCGCGCGCCTGCTCGCGCACGGCGTCTCGCCCGCCACGCTCTCGCCCATCGAACTGCAGCGCCATGACACCGGCACCAATGCCTCGCGCTCGGCAATGGTCATCGGGGGCATCATCGGCATCCTGTTTTTGCCGGCGTTTTTCCTGAACCTGTCGGCGGCCGTCGACAGCACGGCGGGCGAACGCGAACGGCGCTCGCTCGAAGTGCTGATGGCGCAGCCGGCCCGCAGCTGGGAACTGGTGGTCGGCAAATGGCTGGCCGCGAGCGTGCCGTCGCTGCTGGGCGTGACGCTGATCCTGTGCGTCGCCCACGCGATCCTGCGCTGGCTGCCACTTGAGGAAATCGGCATGTCGTGGAACCTGGGCTGGGGTGAGCTGATGCTCGTGTGCCTGGTCACGGTGCCGCTGTCGCTGCTCTCGAGCGCCCTGTTCATCGGCCTGGCGATGAACGCGAAGACCTTCAAGGAAGCCCAGACCACGGTCAGCTTCGTGACCATCCTGCCCGTGATTCCGGGCTTCGTGGTCTCGTTCATGGAACTCAAGACCGCGACCTGGATGTACCTGGTGCCGATGCTGTCGAACCAGACGCTGGTCAAGGAACTGGCCAAGACGGGCGACATTGGCCCGCTGCCCTTCGTGCTGACATTCCTGTGCGCGCTGATCCCGGCGCTGCTGGTGGTGGCGTTCGCGAGCTGGCGCATGAAGAGCGAGAAATACGTGCTGGGTGTGTAATCCCGCCGTACAATCGAAGCCCCTTTTCAAGAACACAGCACAGCGGAGCAGAACATGGATGTAAAAGTCAGCTGGAACGGCCCGTCGGGCATGAGCTTCCGGGCCCAGACGGGCAGCGGCCACATGGTGGCGATGGACGGTGCACCGGAAGGCGGCGGCCACAATCTGGCGCCGCGACCGATGGAGATGGTGTTGATCGGCACCGGCGGCTGCGCCGCGTATGACGTGGTGCTGATCCTCAAGCGCGGGCGCGAAGACGTGCGCGGATGCGACGTGACGCTGCAGGCCGAGCGTGCCGAGGTGGATCCGAAGGTCTTCACCAAGATCAACTTCCACTTCGTGGTCACGGGCCGCAACCTGAAGCCGGCGGCCGTCGAACGCGCGGTGCAGCTATCGCATGACAAGTACTGCTCGGCGTCGGCCATGCTGGCCAAGACCGCCGAGATCACGCACTCGATCGAGATCGTCGAAAGTTAAGACGGGGCCTCAGATGCGGTAGGCGGCGGTGGTCATGACCTTGGCCATCGCCCGCATCGCCATCTTGACCGGCATCGGCAACGGGGCTGCGCCCATGCTTTGGGCCGCGTCGGCGTGCGCGATTTCATCGATGCGCATCTGGTCGACGATCGCGCGCGATTTGGCGTCCTGCTGCGGCAGCAGTTCGAGGTGGCTGTTCAGGTGCGCCTCGACCTGGCGTTCGGTCTCCACCACGAAGCCCAGGCTGACCGGATCGCCGATCCGGGCCGCCACCGCGCCCATCACATAGGCGCCCGCATACCACAGCGGATTGAGTACGCTTGGCTGCGAACCCAGTTCGTCCAGGCGCTGCGCGCACCAGGCCAGGTGGTCTTCTTCTTCCTGGCCGGCTTCTTCGAACTGCGCGCGCAGTTGCGGCGTGTGGGCGAAACTGGCCTGCGCATCGTACAGAGCCTGGGCGCACACTTCGCCGACATGGTTCACGCGCATCAGGCCCGCGCTGTGACGGCGATCGGTATCGGACAGCTCGCTGTCCATGGCGTGCGTGGCCGGGTTCGGGCGCGACATGGCGGTCACGCCGCCGACGACGCGCAAGGCCTTGTCGACGCCGACAATCAGGTGGTCCAGGGGGCTGATGAAACGATTCGCGGTCATGGCTGGCTCGGTAATCTAGTCGCTGAGGCCTTCATTATATGCCTTAGTTCTCGCGATCCACTCGACCAGCGGGCCTTCGGGTTCGATGCCCGAGATGTTCTTGGCCACGCCCAGGTTCAGTTCGAGCAGGTATGGCACCGACACGATCGGCACGCCGGGACGGTGGCGCGAAAACGCGTCCAGAAAACGCGCCGACTCCACGGTGGGCATGACCTTCTCGCCGCTCATGAACTGCAGCACGCTGGTGATCGTGTGGCCGTTGCCCAGCGTGTGGTAGATGAAGCGGTTGAATTCGCGGTCGACCGTCCTGAAGTCGATTTCGTCCTTCGTCATCAGGCCGGCCAGATACACCAGGCCCAGGCCGACGCGGAACCAGTCGGTCGATTCGGCCCGGCTGCGCCCTTCGCGCATCAGGATTAGCAGTTTGTCTTGGGTGGCGGCATCCATGTTGCCATTATCCATAATTTGGGCGGGCGCGGGCCGCACACCCGTTGCGCAGGACAACAAATTTATAGAAAGAAACCCGGCATGCACCCTGTCACCGGATAATGCAGCCTGTGGCCCGCTTTGGCCCGTGTATCGCACCGTGCCTGCCCTCGCCGTGACGATTGAATACAATGCCAGTGTGAAAAAAGAGTAGCTGCGATGTAAATACATCACTGCAGCCAGGAGTTGTCATGCAATTAAAGATCCGCAATTTGTCAAAGACCTACGCCAACGGCGTGGTCGCGCTCGACCGTGTCACGCTGAATATCCCGGCCGGGATGTTCGGGCTGCTCGGCCCGAACGGCGCGGGCAAATCGACACTGATGCGGATCCTGGCCACGCTGCAGGAATGCGACGCCGGCTCGGTGTTCCTTGACGATATCGATGTGCTGGACGAAAAAGACGCGGTGCGCCGCATGCTCGGCTACCTGCCGCAGGACTTCGGCGTCTATCCGAAGGTCACGGCGTACGACCTGCTCGACCATTTCGCGCAGCTCAAGGGCCTGTCGCACCGGGCACGCCGGCGCGAGGTCGTCGACGGCCTGCTGCAACAGACCAATCTGTGGGACGTGCGCGCGCAGCGCCTGGGCACCTTCTCGGGCGGCATGCGCCAGCGCTTCGGCATTGCCCAGGCCCTGCTGGGCGACCCGCGCCTGATCATCGTCGACGAACCCACGGCGGGCCTGGATCCGCAGGAGCGCGTGCGCTTTCACAATCTGCTGTCGGACATCGGCGAAGAGCGCACCGTGCTGCTCTCGACCCACATCGTGTCCGACGTGGCCGACCTGTGCGCCAATATGGCGATCATCAACAAGGGCCAGGTGCTGCTGTGCGGCGAGCCGCAAGAACTCATCTACGGCATCGAAGACTTCATCTGGGCGCGTTTCGTCACCAAGGCCGAACTGCCGGCGTTCCAGGCGCGCCACAGCGTGATCTCAAGCCGCCTGCTCAGTGGCCGCACGCTGATCCACGTGTATGCCGAGGACGATCCGGGCGACGGCTTCGAGCCGGCCCGCGCGAGCCTGGACGACGTGTACTTCGCCACCATCGCCGGCCGTCACAATCCCGCCGCCGGGGATTGCTGACCGTGCGCGCGCTGCTCGTCATTGCCCGTTTCGAGGCCAGGCAGCGCCTGCGGCTGCTGTCGACCTGGGTGTATTTTGGCGGCTTCCTGGCGCTCGGGATGCTGTGGATGGTGGCGTCGGGCGGCGCGTTTCGCGAGCTGTCGATCACGTTCGGCGCCCGCATCGCGATCGATGGGCCACGCCAGATCGCGCTGGCCACCGCAATGCTCGGCAGCCTCGGGGTCATTGTTGCCGCAGCCGTCATGGGCCGCGCGGTGCAGCAGGATTTCGAGCACGAGATGCACCACTTCTTTTTCAGCGCGCCGCTGCGCAAGGCCGACTACGTGTTCGGTCGCTTCCTGGGCGCGTATGCCACGCTGGCCGTGATCTTCGCCGGCATCGTGCTGGGCCTGTGGTTCGGCACCATGCTGCCAGGGATCGCGCCCGATCGCCTCGGCGGCGCGCCGCTGGCCGCCTGGCTCACGCCGTATCTGTTCACGCTCCTGCCCAACCTGTTCATCTTTGGTGCGATCTTCTTCGTGCTGGCCGCCCTCACGCGGCGCATGCTGCCGGTGTACGTGGCCAGCGTCATCATGACGCTCGGGTACACGGTCGCGCCGTCGCTGGCGCGCGACCTCGATTTCAAGACGCTGGCCGCGCTGATCGACCCGTTCGGCACCACGGCCCTGATCCGCCTGACCGAATACTGGCCGCTGGCCGAGCGCAACGTGCGCCTGATTGCATTGACCGATGTGTACCTGGTCAACCGCGTGATCTGGGCCGGCTTCTCGCTGCTGGTGCTGCTGCTTGGCTACTGGCGCTTCCAGGCCGTCGGCGAGACCGAAGGCCAGACGCGCGCGCGCCGCAAGCTGGCGCCCGAACTGCCGTCCGGACTGCCCTCCGGGCTTACCCCGCCGTTGTCGCGCGCGGCGCGCGACACCAGCACGCCGCCCGACTTCGCGGCCCGCAGCCTGGCCGTGCTGCTCGTCAAATCGGGCTGGGGCGAACTGCGCGAATCGACCCGCAACGCATACTTCGTGGCGCTGGCCACGGCCGGCGTGCTCGCACTGATCGCCAGCGCGCTCGACCTGGGCGCGGTGTATGGCACGCCGACCTATCCCGTCACGTACATGATGCTGGAACTGATCCGCGGTGTGACCGGCCTGTTCGTGATCATCACGACCATCTTCTATGCCGGTGAACTGGTCTGGCGCGAGCGCGAGATGCGCACCAGCCAGATTCTCGATGCGCTGCCGGTGCCAAGCTGGCTGCCGCTGGCCAGCAAGACGCTGGCGCTGATCGGGCTGCAAGCCTGCCTGCTGCTCGTCGCCATGGCCACGGCCATGCTGATCCAGCTCTTCAAGGGGTACTTCCAGCTCGAACCGGGCCTGTACCTGCAGGCGCTGTTCTCGGTCATGCTGCCGCACTTCGCGCTGCTCGCGGTGCTGGCGATCGCCGTGCAAGTCATCGTCAACCACAAATACCTGGCCAACTTCGTCATGATCGGCTGGGTGCTGGCGGCGCTCGCCTTCAATGGCGCGGGCCTGGATCATCCGCTGGTGCTGTACGCGGTCTGGCCCGACCTGACCTATTCGGCGATGAACGGCTTTGGCCACTACCTGCTGCGCGAACGCTTCTACCTGCTGTACTGGGGCGGCGCGGCGCTGATGCTGTTGGGCGCGGCGCGCGCGCTGTGGCCGCGCGGCGTCGATAGCGGCTGGCGCGAGCGCCTGCACCTGGCGCGCCGCAGCCTGAGCCTCCCGGTGCTGGCCACGATCGGCACCGGCGCCGTCGTGTTCGCGGGCAGCGGCGCCTTCCTCGCATGGGAAATGGCGCAGGGCGGCTACCTGAGCGCGCACCAGGCCGAACAGCTGCGCGCCGACTACGAACAGCGCTACCACCGCACCGCGTTCCTGCCGCAGCCACGCATCACCGCCGTCAAACTCGACACGGCCATCCATCCCGCCGCGCGCGCGCTGCAGGTCAAGGGCAGTTATCAGCTCGAAAACCGCACCAGCCGCCCGTTGTCGGACGTGGTGCTGTACCAGCAGCGCGGCGCGCGCCTGAACGTGACGTTCACGCAGCCGGCAACGCTGGCAGCGAGCGACCCGGAACGGGGTTTCTATCGCTATCGCCTGGCCACGCCGATGGCGCCGGGCGCGCGCATGGGGCTGGACTTCACCGTCGACTACGCGCCGCGCGGCCTGCTTGGCCTGGGCAGCGAGACGCCGGTGGTGGGCAACGGCACGTTCTTTACGGATGACGTCATGCCGCGCATCGGCTACCAGCCGGCGGTGGAACTGCGCGACGAACGCGATCGTCGCCGCCACGGCCTGGCCCCGCGCGCGCGCATGGCTGCGCGCGACGATCCGGCGGCGCGTGCCAACCACCTGCTGGGCGTGGACGCCGACTGGATCGACTTCGAGACCACCGTCAGCACGAGCGCCGACCAGATCGCGGTGGCGCCAGGCACGCTGGTGCGCGAATGGAGCCAGGACGGGCGGCGCTACTTCCGCTACAAGATGGACCGCCCGATGCTCAACAGCTATGCCTTCCAGTCGGCGCGCTACGAAGTGCGCCACGAACGCTGGCAGGACGTGACGATCGACGTGTATTACCACCCGGGCCACGAAGCGAACGTGGAACGCATGGTGCGCGGCGCCCAGGCGGGCCTCGACTATGGCGCGCGCAACTTCGGGCGCTATCCGCTGCGCGAACTGCGCATCGTCGAGTTCCCCCGTTACAGTGATGGCGCCGTTGCCTACCCGGGCGTGATCCCGTTCTCGGAAAGCGCCGGCTTCATTGCGCGCATCGATCCCGGTTCACCAAAAGACCTCGACTACCCGTTCTACATCAGCGCGCACGAGACGGCGCACCAGTGGTGGGGGCACCAGCTCATCGGCGCCAATACGCGCGGCAGCACGGTGCTCAGCGAAGGGGTGTCCGAGTACATGGCGCTCATGGTCATGCAGCGCGCTTACGGCGCGGGCAAGATGCGGCGCTTCCTGCGCTATGACCTCGACGGCTACCTGAGGGGCCGCGCGAACGAGCAGCGCAAGGAAGCGCCGCTGGCGCTCAACGAGCAGCAGCCTTACATCCAGTATCAGAAAGGCGCGCTGGCGCTGTACCTGATGCAGGACATGCTGGGCGAGGATGTCGTCAACGGCGTGCTGCGCGGGCTGTTGGCGCAGCACGGCTACCAGGGCCCGCCCTACCCGACCGCGTCAAGCCTGATCGACGGCCTGCGCGCCGTGACGCCGCCGGCGAAGGCCTACCTGATCGACGACCTGTTCGAATCGATCGTGCTGTACGAGAACCGGGCCGACAGCGCCACGGCGCACCGGCGCGCCGATGGCAGGTACGACGTGACGATCCATGCCAGCGCCGGCAAGATGCGCGCTACCGACCAGGGCGAAGAGCAGCCGATGCCGCTACACGACTTCATCGAATTCGGCGTGGACGACAGCGACGGCAATCCCCTGGTGCGCGAACGGCGCCTCGTCAGCCGGGCCGAACAGCAGATTACGCTGGTGGTCAATGGCATGCCGGCGCGCGCCGGCATCGATCCCGATAACAAGCTGATCGATCGAAAACCGCGTGACAATATGCTTGCAGTCGACAAGCCGTAGTTCTCGCGCTATGATCAAATCAAAATATGGGGGAGGAAGCGTCATGTCAAACCTGGTCACGGAGATTACCGAAAAAATCCAGATGCTGAACGCAACAGAGAAACAGCAAGTGCTACACATGCTGCTGCAGGATATCGACGGTCCCGATCAGGACGCCGATGAAGCGTGGCGCAATGAAGTCGTGCGGCGCGTGCAAGCCATTCACAACGGCGAAGCAGCCATTCGCGCACTGAAGGAATGGCAGGACTGACAGCGTTCGGTTCGTCTGAAAAACAAAAAACCGCGGCATGCCGCGGTTTTTTTACGCCGGTGGGCGCTGGTTTATTTCGCCGCCGCCTTCTTGGCAGGCGCTTTCTTGGCCGCCGGCTTCTTGGCCACTGCCTTTTTGGCCGCAGGTGCCTTCTTGGCCGCTGGCTTGGCGGCCGCTTTGCGCGCTGCCTTCACCGGTGCTGCTGCGCCGTCGACGGTTGCCTCGGCATCTGCGGCGCCATCGGCAGCGCCCGCCTTGACCTTGGCGCCCGGCTTGGCCTTGCGCTCTTCGAATTCGAAGCTGATCTTGTTGTCCTTGCCACGCACCAGGAACGCCTTGAACGCGCGCCGCGTGCGCTGCGACACGAAGCCCGGCAGCAGGTCGGTCTTGCCTTCGTTGAGCAGCTTGCTCATCTGTTCAGGCAAAATCTCTTGCTGCAGGATGATGCGGCCGCTGCGGAAGTCGCACGTCTTTGGCTTGGCCACGCTGTGTTCGCACACATAGGCCAATGGCATTTCGAACACGCCACCGGTGCACTTCGGGCACGGGCCGACCGGCGTCTGGCCAGTAAAGTCCACGCCTTCGCCATCGGCGCCTTCATCGTCCTGGCCAAAATCGAACTCGAGCTTGAAGTTCTTGATCTCTTCGTCGCGCACGATGCGCAGGATGGCGGCAAACGGGCGGCCCATTTTCGAGCGGAAGCCTTGGAGCGGGCCAATCGTGCGTTTTTCAAGCAGCTCTTCGACTTCGCTGATCTCGAACTGGCGGCTCCCCGGCGTCTTGCTCATCGAGAAATCGCATTTGGTGCACGCGAAGCGGCGGTAGTTTTCCTTGACCACGCTCGCGCAATTCGGGCACGGGGTGGTCAGCGTCGCGTAGTCGCCCGGGATCGTGTCATTGCTGTATTCCTTGGCGCGCTTGACGATGATCTGGGTCATCTGGGCGATTTCGCGCATGAATTCTTCGCGCGAGATCTTGCCCTTTTCCATTTGTGACAGCTTGAATTCCCATTCGCCGGTCAGCTCGGGTGCTGTCAGTTCATTCACACCCAGGCCGCGCAGCAAGGTCATCAGCTGCGATGCTTTGGCGGTCGGCATCAGCTCGCGGCCTTCGCGCAGCAGGTATTTCTCGGTCAGCAGACCCTCGATGATGGCGGCGCGCGTTGCCGGCGTGCCCAGGCCCTTGCCGGCCATCGCGTCGCGCAGCTCATCCGAGTCGATCAGCTTGCCGGCGCCTTCCATGGCCGACAGCAGCGTCGCTTCGTTGTAGCGTGCCGGTGGTTTGGTGACCAGGCCATTGGCCGTGATTTTTTCGGTCAGGACTTTCTCGCCCTTGGCCACCGGCACCAGGTTGGCGCCATCCTTGTCGTCGCCCAGGTCCTTGCCGTACACGGCCAGCCAGCCGGGATTGGTCATGACCTTGCCTTCGGTCTTGAACTGGTGACCGGAGACTTCGGTAAAGCGCGTCGTGACCAGGAATTCGGCCGCCGGGAAGAACACGGCCAGGAAGCGGCGCGTGACCAGGTCGTACAGTTTCTGTTCCGGCTCGGACAGGTTCTTTGGGACGATGCCGGTCGGGATGATCGCGAAGTGATCCGAAATCTTGGTGTTGTCGAAAATGCGCTTGTTCGGCTTGACCCAGCCGCCCTTAGTCACTTGCTTGGCGAACTGGTTATAGTTATTGGTCTCGGCCAGCGCGACGAGCGTTTCCTTGACCGTAGCGATATAGTCTTCTGGCAAGTGACGCGAATCGGTACGCGGGTAGGTCAGCACCTTGTGCTTTTCGTACAGCGCCTGGGCCAGGCCCAGCGTGTTCTTGGCCGAGAAACCGAAGCGGCCGTTGGCTTCACGCTGCAAGCTCGTCAGGTCGAACAGCGCCGGCGCCATCGACGTGGTCGGTTTGGACTCTTCGGTGACGGCGCCCTGCTTGCCGCGGCAGGCGGCGGCGATCGAGTCGGCCGCGGTCTTGCTCCACAGGCGCTCGGCGCGTTTTTCAGGATCGTTCTCGTCCTTCTTGAACTTCTGGTCGAGCCAGCGGCCTTCGTAGATACCGGCGGCGCACACGAACTCGGCGCGCACTTCCCAGTAGTCGCGCGGGACGAATTTCTTGATCTTTTCTTCGCGCTCGACGACGATCGACAGCGTCGGCGTCTGGACGCGGCCGACGGTGGTCAGGTAGAAGCCACCCTCTTTCGAGTTGAACGCCGTCATGGCGCGCGTACCATTGATACCGATCAACCAGTCGGCTTCGGAGCGGCAGCGCGCGGCATCGGCCAGCGGCAGCATTTCTTCGTCGCTGCGCAGATTGGCGAAGCCGTCGCGGATCGCGCCGGCCGTCATCGACTGCAGCCACAGGCGCTTGACCGGTTGCTTGGCCTTCGCGTTCTGCGCGATCAGGCGGAAGATCAGTTCACCCTCACGCCCGGCATCGCATGCGTTGATCAGGGTCGTCACATCCTTGCGCTTGATCAAACGATTCAGCACCTTCAGGCGCGATTCGGTCTTGGCGATCGGATTGAGCGCGAAGTACGGCGGGATCATCGGCAGGTGCGTGAAGCTCCACTTGCCGCGCTTGACGTCGTGCTCTTCGGGCACGGCGATTTCGAGCAGGTGGCCAACAGCCGACGAGAGCACGAATTCGTCCGATTCGAAGTACTCATCGTGCTTGGTGAAGCCGCCCAGCGTCTTGGCGATGTCGTTCGCGACCGACGGCTTCTCGGCGATGATGAGGGATTTGGTCATAGTGTTTCTCGTCGTACTGTCTATATAGTGTGGGGCTTGCGCATCATACATGCTCGGGCCAGCACCGGTGAAATTCTGGCCATCATGCCAGTTTGGTAACGTCCTGAATGAAGCGGCCAATGATAAGCGGGTTCCCGCGCATCCGGCAAGGGGCCGCCCCACGCTGGTGCATCATGGCAGGCAGGCCAGAAATACAAAACGGGGCGCGCAGCCCCGTTCAGTCGTTACCATTATTGCATCAACTTCAATGCAATAACCGCGGCTCCTGCTCGTCGTCGTCGCTGAACAGATCGTCGAACATCAGCGCATCCGGCTCCTTGCCCTGACTCCACAACACCATCAACACGATGATCTTGAGTTTGCTCAATGCAATGGGCGATTCGTCGCAGGCCAGCGCACGCTCGATGACGATTTCGCGCTGGATCGGGCCAAGAACCTTGGCGCTTTCGAGGAAGGCAATAAAGCCGATCGCTGCGCTGCCAAGCTCGATATATTCTTCGTCGACGTAGTAACGGGTGCCCGTGGATGCATCGATCGTTTCAGGCAGCGGCGCGTCGGTCAATCCGCCCAGCCAGTCGAGCGCCTCCGTGATTTCGATGTCATCGAAACCAACGGCGGAGAGCTTGCGCGCCAGGGCTGCCGGCTCGGGGCAGGCGTCGGGACGGTAGTACGTCTCGTAGAGATAGACCAGGATGTCGAACATAGTGACGCTACTGTAGCAGCTAAACTTCGTGAGGTACAAGTGGAGCACGCCAGCCACGCCGCGCTACGGAAAAACCGTTGTATCCAAGCCTTGTTCAATAAGCCAGCTTATTAATAATGATTAAAAACAAGCACATACCATTCGCATAATACGGATCGGGAAGCACGACCCCGGTGTCATTGTCGGTCATAAATACCCCCTGCCACGGCGTTGTCAGTGCCAGATGCGCTGCATACGGCCACCCGGCAAACGGGCCACGAGGCCGGCCAGTTCCAGCTCGAGCAGGCGCGCGCTGAGCGCGCCGGGATCGATTGCCAGGCGGGCCAGCAGTTCGTCGAGCGCGACCGGTTCGTGGCCCAGGGCGTCAAGCAGGAGAGCGTCGTCCTCCGACCCAGGCGCGGCAGCGTCGACCTGCGGCAACCCTGCCAGCGGCGACATGCGCATGGCCATCAACACATCGTCCACCGTTTCGACCAGTTGCGCGCCTTCGCGAATCAGGCGGTGGCAGCCCTTGGTCAGCGCCGAATGGATGGAACCGGGCAGCGCGAACACTTCGCGGCCCTGCTCGGCCGCCAGTTGCGCCGTGATCAGCGAGCCGGACTGCGCCGCTGCCTCGATCACCAGCACGCCCGCTGCCAGACCGCTAATGATGCGGTTGCGGCGCGGGAAGTTGGCGGCCAGCGGCGGCGTGCCCAACGGATATTCGCTGACGATGCAGCCTTGCGCGGCGATCCGGTGCGCCAGCGCCCGGTTGCGCGCCGGATAGACGCGGTCCAGGCCCGTGCCGACGACGGCGATCGTCGAGCCGGTTCCGCGCAGTGCGCCTTCGTGCGCCGCCGTGTCGATCCCCAGCGCCAGCCCCGACACCACGCACAGACCGGCACGGGACAACGCGGCGGCAAACGACTCGGCATCCACCCTGCCCTGCACGCTGGCATTGCGGCTGCCCACGACCGCAACGAGCGGTTGCGCGAGCAACGCCACGCGGCCACTGACATATAACAGCAGCGGTGGATCGGGAATCTCGGCCAGCGCCGGCGGATAGCGTGGATCGTCGAACGTGACGAGATGGTGATCAGGCCCGGCCAGCCAGGCCAGCGTGGCGTCGATGAGCGCCGCCAGCGCAGGCGTGACGGGGGCGCAGATGGCACGCGCCTGGGCGGGGGTGACGTGGGCGCCAAGGGCTGCGGGGCCCGCGCACAGGATGGCCCCGGGGGTGCCGAACACGGCCAGCAGCGCGTGCACGCTGCGGCGCCCTACCCCGGCCGCCTGTTCCAGGCGCAGCCAGTCGGCGATCAGGGTGGCATGCTGGTCCGGCGTTGGGCGGGGGTCCGTGGCCTGCACGGCGGGATTACTCCGGTGATTTGACCACGTCGCCGACTTGTACGGGCGCTGTCACCGTCATGATCAAGCCGTACGAGACGTTCTTGAACACGCGGAAGATGAACAGGCTGCCGTTTTGCTCGTCAGGCATTTTCAACTGGGCACGCCCCATGCCGAGGAAACCCCGGCTCGCCGGGTCGGGCACAGTCTTCCCGACATGATAGAGCTGCAGCACGGCGCCGACATCGAGTCCGTCAACCGCGCCCCGGTTGACAGTGACGACCTGGCTCTGGCCGGCGTAGGTCACGCCGGCGTAAATGGACATCACGCGCGCATCGATCGGTTGCAGCGGCGCATGCGGCACATAATTGCGCACCGGCGTGGGTGGCTGCGGCACCAGCAGGTCGCCCACGCCCATTTCGCGCACGGTGTCGACGACCTGGAACGTGTGCGCATCGACGCCGGGGCCGGCCGGGGTAACGAGCTTGACGCTGCCAAGGAAGGCCGCTTCATGCGCCATCACCTTGCCGGTCTGCGGATCGCGCAACACGGTGCCGGGACGGAACACCTGGTACACCGTGTCGCTTGTGAGCGCGCCGTGGACGTACACGCGGTCGCCCATGCCCAGGTAGAAACGGCCTTCCTGCGAAGCCACGATGCGCGGCGCGCCGGCCAGCTCGTCGGCTTCGACCACCAGCGGCTGGGTCAGGTACGGCTCGATGGCCCCGGCGGGGATCGACGGCACCGCGCCCTGGCCCGTGCCTTCGCTGCGCACCTGCGGCGACAGGCGCGTCAATGGCGGCTGGCCACGGCCATCGCCGTCTTCGCCGGGCCGGTTGAACGACAGGCGGCCGCGCGCGCGGTCGAACCAGATCACCTGGCCCGGATAGATCCAGTGCGGGTTGCGAATTTCATCACGGTTCATGCCCCAGACCTGCGGCCAGCACCATGGGTTGCGCAAGAATTTGCCGGAAATGTCCCAGAGGGTGTCGCGCTTGACGACGACGTGCTTGTCGGGGGCGTCGGGGCGGAACGCGCAGGCCGCCGACGGGGTGGCAGCATTCGTCTGGGCCACGGCGGGGCCGCTCGCGGCGCAGGCCAGCAAGGCCACCGCTGCAGCATGGGCCATGACTGTGCTAAAATTTTTCATTGAAGACGTCCGTTAAGTCCGGCGTTAAGACAGCGTAAATCCGAATACGATTGCAGGCCGCGCATGAATTCCGCCCGGCCGCGGCGCCAGAAGCATCACGACGTACCGCTCCCCGCCCACGGAAGGGTTGCTGTATAGAATCAAATTCTGCACACAATTGCCTGAACTAGCAAGACAAACCGGCGTTTGTCCTGCGGGGCGTGTGGCGCATTTGCTGTCTGAAATTGCCTGCGCTCCAGCACCCCGTCAACCGCACCCACCTCTCGAAATCCGAACTGATCATGGCCCTACTCGACATCCTTCGCTATCCCGACCCACGTCTGCACAAGATTGCCACGCCCGTGACCGAATTCGGCACCGAGCGCCTGCGCACTCTCGTGGCCGACATGGCCGACACCATGTATGACGCGCCCGGCGTTGGCCTGGCCGCGAGCCAGGTGGACGTGCACGAGCAAGTCGTCACGATCGACGTGACCGAAGCGCAGGACGACCTGATGGTGTTCATCAATCCCGAAATCACCTGGTCAAGCGACGAGCGCGCCGTGTACGACGAAGGCTGCCTGTCGGTGCCGGGCGTGTACGACGGCGTCGAGCGGCCATCGCGCGTCAAGGTGCGCGCCTTCGATCTCGAGGGCAAGGAGTTCACGGTCGACGCCGATGGCCTGCTGGCCGTCTGCATCCAGCACGAGATGGATCACCTCAAGGGCAAGGTGTTTGTCGAATACCTGTCGCCTTTGAAGCGCAACCGCATCAAGGCCAAGCTGCAGAAAGAAGAGCGCGGCCTGGCACGCGAAGCGGCCCAGCGCGGCGCGCGTCGTTGATGAAGGTCGTCTTTGCCGGCACGCCGGAATTTGCCGCCGTCGCCCTGCGTGCGATTCACGAAGCCGGTTTTACCGTGCCGCTGGTACTGACCCAGCCCGACCGCCCTGCCGGGCGCGGGATGCAGTTGCAGGCTTCCAGCGTCAAGCAATACGCGCTGGCGCATGGCATGCCGGTCGCGCAGCCGCTGTCGCTGCGCACCGACAGCAAGGATCCCGAGCGCGCCGAACAGGCACGCGCGGCCCATGCGCAACTGCTGGCGCTGGACTACGACGTGATGGTGGTGGCGGCCTACGGCCTGATCCTGCCGCGCAGCACGCTGGACATCCGGCCCTGCATCAATATTCACGGCTCGCTGCTGCCGCGCTGGCGGGGCGCCGCGCCGATCCACCGCGCCATTGAGGCGGGCGACCCTGACGCCGGCGTCACCATCATGGAAATGGAAGAAGGCCTCGATACCGGCCCGATGCTGCTGATGGAAGGCTTGCCGATCGAGGCCACCGACACCACCGGCACGCTGCACGACAAGGTGGCGGCGCTGGGCGCACGCATGATCGTCGAGGCGCTGCACAAGATGGCCGCCGGCCAGCTGGTGGCGACGCCGCAGCCAGAGGTCGGCGTGACCTACGCGGCCAAGATCACGAAAGAAGAGGCAAAGCTCGATTTCGCGCTGCCGGCAGGCGTCCTGGCGCGCAAGATCCGCGCGTTCAATCCGTTCCCCGGTGCGAACGGCGTGGTCGATGGCGTGGCAGTCAAGATCTGGCATGCCGACGCCGTTGATGGCAGCGGCGCGCCGGGCCAGGTGCTGCAGGCGGATGCGGGCGGGATCGTGGTGGCGTGCGGCGCGGGCGCGCTGCGCCTGACCGAGCTGCAAAAACCGGGCGGCAAGCGCCTGGCGGCGGCGGAATTCCTGAAAGGGTTTGCGCTGGCGGGATTGACGTTCAGCTGAGCCGCCACGCGCTCCGGATACGACAAGGCAGCCCGCGGGCTGCCGTTTTTGTCTTCACGTCGTGAAAAAGGCGCCTCGCCGGCGCCTTGCAACTGCTTACTCTGCCTGCGAACTACGCTGGGCATCCATATGTTCACGCAGAACCTGGTTGATGCGGGTCTGATAACCAGGACCTGCGGTCTTGAACCATTCGAGCATATCCACATCCAGACGGATCGTGACGATCTGTTTCACACCATTGCTGGCGACTTGCGGCTTCGACGATGCTGCTGAGTCCGGGCTGCTGTCAATTGGCTGATCCCAATCCGGTCGGTATTCTTTGTTCATGCGTAATCCCATCTGTTCACGCCACTCGCGGTGGCTTGACTTCATTGTCGTCTCACCGTGTAACGTAAAGATTGCTGTTAAGTCGCGAATTGTAACGCCATGTAACACATGCCATGTTACATACAAAAGGATACATACATGGGTCCGACTTTCAGCGATATCAACGGCTTGACGTATAATCGTAGACCGCCCAACAGGCAATATCTTCAAGCCGCCCTCCTCGAAAGACCTCACCATGAACGCCCGCTCCAACGCCATCTCGCCGATCGAAACCCAGCTGCGTGACATCCTCGCGCGCCGTATCATGATCCTGGATGGCGCGATGGGCACGATCATCCAGCAGTACAAGCTCGATGAAGCGGCGTACCGCGGCGAGCGGTTTGCGACCTTTGCCGCGCCCGAAGGCAGCGGTGCGCGCGAACTGTTCGTCAAGGGTAACAACGAGCTGCTGACGCTGACGCAGCCGCAGATCATCCAGGAAATCCACGAGCGCTATCTGGCCGCCGGCGCCGACCTGCTCGAGACAAACACGTTCGGGGCCACCGGCGTGGCGCAGGACGACTATCACATGGCCCACCTGGCCTACGAGATGAACGTGCAGGCCGCCAAACTGGCGCGCGCCGCCTGCGACAAGTACTCGACGCCGGACAAGCCGCGCTTTGTCGCCGGCGCGCTCGGCCCGACGCCCAAGACCGCGTCGATTTCGCCCGACGTGAACGACCCGGCGGCGCGCAACGTGACGTTCGACCAGCTGGTCGCGTCGTACCATGAGCAGGTGCGCGGCCTGGTCGACGGTGGCGCCGACGTGCTGCTGGTCGAGACGATCTTCGACACGCTCAACTGCAAGGCGGCGCTGTTTGCCATCGACCTGTACTTCGACGAACACCCGGACGTGCCGCGCCTGCCGCTGATGATCTCGGGCACCGTGACCGATGCCTCGGGCCGCATCCTGTCGGGCCAGACCGTGCCGGCGTTCTGGAATTCGGTGCGCCATGCCAAGCCGCTGACGATTGGCCTCAATTGCGCACTGGGCGCCGCGCTGATGCGCCCGTACGCGCAAGAGCTGTCGAACATCGCGGACACGTTCGTCTGCATCTATCCGAATGCCGGCCTGCCCAACCCGATGAGCGACACGGGCTTTGACGAGCTGCCAGCAGACACGTCGGCGTTGCTGCGCGAATTCGCCGACGCGGGCTTCATCAATATCGCCGGTGGCTGCTGCGGCACGACGCCGGAGCACATCAACGCGATCGCGACCATCCTCGAGCAGCACGCGCCACGCGTGATTCCCGAAATCCCGGTGGCGATGCGCCTGTCGGGTCTGGAGCCGTTCACGATCGACGAGTCGTCGCTGTTCGTCAACGTCGGCGAGCGCACCAATGTGACGGGCTCGAAAGCGTTTGCGCGCATGATCCTCAACGAGCAGTTCGACGAGGCGCTGTCGGTCGCGCGCCAGCAGGTCGAGAACGGCGCCCAGGTCATCGACATCAATATGGACGAAGCGATGCTCGACTCGCAGGCGGCCATGACGCGCTTTTTGAACCTGATCGCATCGGAACCCGATATCTCGCGCGTGCCGGTGATGATCGACTCGTCGAAGTGGTCGGTGATCGAGGCGGGCCTGAAGTGCGTGCAGGGCAAGGCGATCGTCAACTCGATCTCGATGAAGGAAGGCGAAGAAGAATTCATTCGCCAGGCAGTTCTGTGCCGCCGCTACGGCGCGGCCGTGATCGTGATGGCGTTCGACGAGCAGGGCCAGGCCGACACGTTCGCGCGCAAGACCGAGATCTGCGCGCGCGCCTATAAAGTGCTGACCGAGCAGGTGGGCTTCCCGCCCGAAGACATCATCTTCGATCCAAACATTTTCGCGATCGCGACCGGCATCGAAGAACACGACAACTACGCGAACGACTTCATTCAGGCGTGCCAGTGGATCCGCGACAACCTGCCCTACGCGAAGATCTCGGGCGGCGTGTCGAACGTGTCATTCAGCTTCCGCGGCAACGATCCGGCGCGCGAAGCGATCCACACCGTGTTCCTGTACCACGCGATCAAGGCGGGCCTGACGATGGGCATCGTCAACGCCGGCATGGTCGGCGTCTACGACAACCTGGCGCCCGAACTGCGCGAGCGCGTCGAGGACGTCGTGCTCAATCGCCGCAAGGACGCCACCGAGCGCATGATCGAGATCGCTGGCACCCTGAAGGCCGGCGGCAACAAGCAGGAACAGAATCTCGAGTGGCGTGAAGCGACGGTGGAGAAGCGCCTGGCGCACGCGCTGGTGCATGGCATCACGCAGTGGATCGTCGAGGACACCGAGGAAATGCGCCAGCAGGTGCTGGCCGCGAACGGCCGCCCGATCCACGTGATCGAAGGCCCGCTGATGGATGGCATGAACATCGTCGGCGACCTGTTCGGCCAGGGCAAGATGTTCCTGCCGCAGGTGGTCAAGTCGGCGCGCGTGATGAAGCAGGCCGTGGCGCACCTGGTGCCGTTCATCGAAGAAGAAAAGGCGCTTGAAGAAGCGCGCACTGGCATCGTCTCCAAGCCGAAGGGCAAGATGGTGATCGCCACCGTCAAGGGCGACGTGCACGACATCGGCAAGAACATCGTCTCGGTCGTCATGCAGTGCAATAACTTCGAGATCGTCAACATGGGCGTGATGGTGCCGTGCGCTGACATCCTCGCGCGTGCCAAAGAAGAAAACGCGGACATGGTGGGCCTGTCGGGCCTGATCACACCATCGTTAGAGGAGATGGCGCACGTGGCGCGCGAAATGCAGCGCGATCCGTACTTCCGCGACCGCAAGATGCCGCTCCTGATCGGCGGCGCAACCACCAGCCGAGCGCACACGGCCGTGAAGATCGCGCCGTTCTACGACGGCCCGGTGGTGTACGTGCCGGATGCATCGCGCTCGGTGTCGGTCGGCCAGTCGCTGGTCACGGACGACACGCGTGACGCCTACATCATCGAACTGGCCCAGGACTACGAACGCATCCGCATCCAGCACGCCAGCAAGAAGGCGCTGCCGATGCTCACGCTCGAGCAGGCCCGTGCCAACAAGGCGCGCCTTGATTTCGCGCCAGTGAAGCCGAAGTTCATTGGCCGGCGCATCTTCAAGAACGTCGACCTGGGCATGATCGCGCGTTACATCGACTGGGGTCCGTTCTTCCAGACCTGGGACCTGGCCGGCCCGTTCCCCGCCATCCTGACCGACCCGGTGGTGGGTGACGCAGCAAGCAAGGTGTTTGCCGAAGGCCAGGCGATGCTCAAGCGGATCATCGAAGGCCGCTGGCTGTCGGCCAACGGCGTCATCGCGCTGCTGCCGGCGAACACGGTGCATGACGACGACATCGAAATCTACACGGACGAATCGCGCTCCCAAGTGGCGCTGACCTGGTACGGCCTGCGCCAGCAGGGCGTGAAACCCATGGTGAATGGCGAGCAGCGCCCGAACCAGTGCATCGCCGACTTCATCGCGCCGAAAGACAGCGGCATTGCCGACTACATCGGCATGTTCGCCGTGACGGCCGGCCTGGGCATCGAAAAGCACGAGCAGCGTTTCGAAGCGGCGCACGACGACTACTCGTCGATCATGCTCAAGTCGCTGGCCGACCGCCTGGCCGAAGCGTTCGCCGAATACCTGCACGAACGCGTGCGCACCGACCTGTGGGGTTACGCCGTCGGCGAAGACCTGAGCAACGAAGCGCTGATCGCCGAAAAATACCTCGGCATCCGCCCCGCCCCCGGCTACCCGGCCTGCCCGGAGCACACGGTCAAGGCCGACATGTTCGCCACGCTGCAAGCCGAAGAAATCGGCATGCAACTGACCGAGTCCTACGCCATGTACCCCGGCGCCGCCGTCTCCGGCTTCTACCTGGCCCACCCCGACTCGAAGTACTTCGTCGTCGGCAAAATCGGCAACGACCAGGTCGACGACATGGCCACCCGCCGCAACATGGACAAACAAGAAGTCGAACGCCACCTGGCCCCCAACCTCTCCTGACCCAATTAGGGTCAGAGTAGAATTAATCAGTAATTTTTCCGAAAATCACGCTTTTTAATGAGGGTCAGAGTCGAATTATTGAGCAGTTGCTCTCGCCAATAACGGGCTCTGCCATTCGGCGCCTTGCGGATAGGAAAAGTTGTCAAACAATTCGACTCTGACCCTCATTGTTGGGTAATTGCTTTCTGTGGCGGGAATGCGAAACGGGCCGGCAGGTTATCCTGACGGCCCGTTTGGGTGAATTCGCTGGCGGGGTCAGATCGCGTAGCGTACGACCTTGTCGCTCCACTCGAATGCGGCTACTTCGAGCTCGGCCAGGTCGTCGCCGTCGAAGGCCAGTGACTTCAGGCCTGCGAGCATGTCGTCCTGCTCGTCGTCCATGCGCTCGATCGATTCAGCCAGCTTGAGCAGCTCGCCAAAGAAGCCCGTGCGGTTCAGGAGCGCGGTGCGCACTTCGTCGATCACGGGAATCTGTTCGACGATGTCGCGCATTGGAATGCAGAACAGCGTGTCCATCAGCGACATCATGCCGACCGTGAATGCGATGTCGGCGACGTTGCGCTGCGCCGGGCGCATGCGTTGGGCCAGCAGCTCCATCAGGCGCGCGCGGGTCGTGGCCAGCATCAGGAGCGGACTCTGGCTGTGGCCGCGCACGTCGGGCTCGGCAAACAGCAGGATCTGCAGCCAGCGCTGCAACTGGCGCCGACCCAGCAGGTTCAAGGCCTGGCTGATCGATTCGATGCGGCGCCCTGCCCCCACTGCCGGCGTGTTCACCAGGCGCAGCAGGTTCAGGCCGATCGTCACTTCACGTTTGACCACCTGCTCGATCTCGGCATTGTCGGCGTCCGACGTGATCAGGTTCATCAGGTCGAGCACCGTCGTCTGTGACGGCGACAGCTTGCGCCCTGCGATCACCGAGGGCTTGGCAAAGTAATAGCCTTGGAAATAGTCGAAGCCGACGTCCAGGCAAGTCCGGTATTCAGTGAGGTTCTCGACCTTCGCCGCCACCAGCCGCTTGCCGGTGTTGCGCAGGCGCGGTGCGAGCGACAGCATCGTCACGAGCGGCAGCGCGCGCAGGTCCATCTTGACGAAGTCGATCACCGGCAAGAAACGCGACAGCGCCGGGCCATGGGCCGACGCTTCGGCAGCAAAGCGAAAGCCGTGCGACGCCAGATGCGTCATGCGCTCGATGACGTCGACATCGGGCTCGACCGAGCTGACGATGTCCAGCACCGTGCGCTCTCGCGGCATGAACGCAAACATATCGCTCATCAACGCGTCCTTGTCGACATTGATGAACGCCGTCGCATCGCCAATCGCACGTGGCAGGCCGAGCTGGGACGCATGGTGGATGACGCTGGCGCTGGCCGACAACCCGGACTCGAACTCCGCCGGCCCCTGGGCACTGCCGCGGAACAGCAATTCGTAGCCATACAGTGCCTGGTTACGGTCCAGCACCGGCTGGCGCGCTAAGAAGAAATTGCGCATGCGCAGTGGCTGGGATGCCTCGTCGAGGCGGGCTGTATCGGTCATATCATTCTCAATATCGCGGCAACCGATCTACTTTACCGCATCCCAATGGCAGTTGGGTTTCCTAGCATAAATTTTTTGTGAGAATGTTGGGGAACGATCAACCCGCTGACATGGTCGCTACATCCTGCGGCAAGCCATCGACGAACACCTTGAGTTCACCCGGCGCGAAATGGGTCCATGCCTCGTTCGTCGTCAGCGGTTCAGTCACGATGATCGCGACCCGGTCATCGGGCGTCGTCACCTGCGAAAAGTCGACCGACAGGTCTTCGTCCGACAGGCAGGCCGTCACGAACGGGTGCTTGCGCACAACGTAGCATAGCTTGGTGGAGCAATGCGTGTACAGCGCCGTCCCATCGGACAGCATCATGTTGAAGGTGCCATGGGCGGCGATGCCGGGAATGATGCGTTCGAGTGCGCCAGCGAGCGCCGCGCGCGTGGGCGCCGTATCGCCGAACTCGCGGCGCAGGCTTTGCAGCAGGAAGCAGAAGGCGAGCTCGCTGTCGGTCGTGCCGACTGGCCGGAACGCGCCATCGAGCACAGGCGCGAATGCCTTGAGGTCGCCATTGTGGGCAAACACCCAATAGCGACCCCACAATTCACGCACGAACGGATGACAGTTTTCCAGCGCCACCTGGCCGACGGTGGCCTTGCGGATATGGGCAATGACGTTGGTGGACTTGATCGGGTAACGCTTGATCAGCTCGGCGATTGGCGAAGCAATCGCTGCCTGGTGATCGACGAAGTGGCGTACGCCCGTCCCTTCGAAGAACGCGATCCCCCAGCCATCATGGTGGGTATCGGTGCGGCCGCCGCGATGGGCGAAGCCGGTAAAAGAAAAGACAATGTCAGTGGGGACATTGCAGTTCATTCCGAGTAACTGGCACATGGGTACAGCTTCGTAAGCTACTGAAATGAGAGCGCCATCACCTTGGCTGGCAATGGCGCGGCAGGTACTTCGACACCGGCTTAATGCAGCACCACCGGTTGGCTCATCAAGGTATCGTACTCGCCCAGGAACTCGTCGATTTCTTCCATCGTCGGTTCGCTGGCGATCAGGTTGTTGACATCGCGTCGGAACGATTGCGCGAGTCGGCCGCCGATGAACGCTTCGCGCCGGCCGGCCTTGTCGACGATCTCGAAGCCACCAAAGCGCAGTGCTTCGAGTTCACGGTCGACGCCGAATTCGACGACGCTGTACTGTTCACTGTTATAGATCATGTTCATGTTGACTCCTTCGATCAGAAAGTTGGTGCCAACCTGCCGGATGGCGGCGAATGGCAGGCTGTTCACTTCGATAAAGAGGTGGGGCTGGCCAGCTGGATTTCAAGTGAGCGCCCCCGTAAAACTCAGGCGTGCACGGTCGGTTCCAAGGCCAACAGCTGATCGTATGGCGGTGCTGCAAGCCACGATCGCAACTGATCAAGGTGTTCGCTGCTCGCCAGACCGATGAACAGGCGCCGAGGGCGTTGGCGCAGCAGACGATTCAATGTTACACGCAAAACCAGATTGCCGTCGCAGCACAGGCAGCCCGGGGCGATGCGCTTGACGTGCAGGCCGGGACCGGTTTCGAGCGGCGTGGCCGCCACGCCCAGGCCTTCGAGGATGACGGCGTCGAACGGGATGGCGGGCACCGGCAGGCGGCTTGCGGGAGAGGTCGCTCCGCCAGCAGCGAGGCTGCTGACGGACGCAGGAGATGAAAACGCTGCATCGAATGGCGTGGCCAACAGCGCCGCAATAGCCGCTTCGCGCGCCGCCGCCGTCGAACCGGTAACGAGACTGGTGGCCGCGCGGGCCATCAGCCCCCTTTCTTGGCCAGCTTGCCCGGCTCGACGCCCAGCTGCTTGAGCTTGCGGTACAAGTGGGTGCGCTCCAGGCCCGTCTTTTCGGCCACGCGCGTCATGCTGCCGCCTTCACGGCCCAGGTGGTGCTCGAAGTACATGCGCTCGAACGCATCGCGTGCTTCGCGCAGCGGCAGGTCGAACGACAGCGTGTAGCCGGTGCCCTCGCCCTGCGACATCGCATGCACCATGCGCGCGCCGTTGCCAAGGGCCGCGCCGGCGCCCGGCTGCGTATTGGCCGACGCGAACATCGGCGCCGATGGCGAGGTCGATGCGGATGCCGCGCCACCGCCGTCAAGCGCCATGCTCGGCACGCTCGGTGCGATCGGCCGCGGTGGCGCCATCGGCGCACGCGCGACTTCCTGCGCGCGGCTCAGGCCCTGCTGCACGGCCTTGAGCAGCTTTTGCAGTGCGATCGGTTTCTCGAGGAAGTTCAGCGCACCGATGCGCGTCGCTTCGACTGCGGTGTCGATGGTCGCGTGACCCGACATCATGATGACCGGCATGGTCAACAGGCCGTCGCGCTGCCATTCCTTGAGCAGCGTGACGCCATCGGTGTCAGGCATCCAGATATCGAGCAGCACGAGATCCGGGGCGCCGGCCGCGCGCGCCTCACGCGCTTGCTGCGCGTTTTCGGCCAGGGTGATGGCATGACCTTCGTCACCGAGAATCTCGGAGAGCAGCTCCCGGATTCCCATTTCATCGTCAACTACCAGTATGTTCGCCATCTCTTCTACCTTCCTGATCTTCTACCCGACGTGTGTGCAATTTTATAAGTTTTTTGCACTGAAGGGGAGTTCGAAAAACCATTACGAGCGGAGCCACGATCGGCCGGAAAAACGCACTGTACTGACAAACGCGGCGCAGTGTACTGCCGCGCGGTGCGATTGGCAGGGCAACACGCAGCCGCTTGTTCAGTTGTCCTTAAGCCAAGCTTGCTTCGGGAGCTAACTTTAACAGTAAAATCGACACTGCTGCGCCAGTTCCATCGCTGCGGTTTCCGACATCGATCCGGCCACCGTGTTCATCGATGATTTTCTTGACCATCGGAAGGCCAAGCCCCGTGCCGCGCGCCTTGGTCGTCACGTATGGCTCGAACGCGCGCGCCAGGATGCGGGGCGCGAAACCGGGCCCGTTGTCGACGATCGCCAGGCGCACCGCAGTGCCGGCCAGGCCGCCGGCGCCCGTGTACTGGATCGCCTCGGTCGTGATGTCCACGCGTGGCGCCGGTGCGTCCGGCCCGCGCTCGACCAGCGCATCCTGCGCGTTCTGGACCAGGTTGTGAATCACCTGACGCAGCTGGGTCGCGTCGCCCATCACGCGCGGCAGGTCCGGCGCGAGGTTCGCATGAATGATGTCGCTGCCGTCGTCGGCCAGGTACAGGCTGAGGATTTCGGCGATCAGTCCATTCAGGTCGAGCTGGTCGAGCATCGCCGGCGGCGTGCGTGCATAGTCGCGGAAGTCGTCGACCATGCGCTTCATTGCATCGACCTGGTTGACGATCGTGGTCGTGCCACGCTGGAGCAGGTCGGCCTGCGCTTGCGGCAGGTGTTCGGCCAGCTTCATCTGCATGCGCTCGGCCGCCAGCTGGATCGGCGTGAGCGGGTTCTTGATTTCGTGCGCCAGGCGGCGCGCCACCTCGCCCCAGGCCACCGAGCGCTGGGCCGTGATCACGTCCGAGATATCGTCGAACACGACGATGAAGCCGCTGTCGGCGCCCACCGGCAGGCGCGAGCCGCGCGCCAGCAGCACGATGTCGTGCTCCTGTTCGTCGGCCGCGCCGGTCTTGCGCTGGGCGTCGCGCGGGATCTCGATCTGCTGCTGCCAGTGCGCGCGCTTGCGGCGCTCGGCCGCCACGTGGGCGCTTTGCGCCGAGAACGAGCGCGTGACCGTGTTCGAAAAATGCTCAAGGCCGGGGATGCGGTTCAGCGGCCCGGCCATCGCGCCCGGCTCCACCTGCAGGATGCGGTACGCCGCGTCGTTCGAATTGACCACCACGCCTTCGGCATCGAGCACGATCACGCCGGCCGACATGTTTGCCAGCACCGATTCCAGGTGAGCCTTGGCGCTTTGCAGCGCGGCGCGGTTGCGCTCCACGGCGCTCCTGGCCTCGAACAGCTGGCCCGTCATCGCATTGAAGGATCTGGTCAAGGTGCCCAGTTCATCGTTGGTCTCGACGATCGGGCGCGGCGACAGGTCGCCCTCGGCCACCGCCTGCGTGCCTTCGGCCAGCACCAGCAGTGGCTGCGCCAGATTGCCGGCGATGAGGAAGGCACTGCCGATCGCCCCGAAGATCGCCAGCAGCAGCGTCAGGGTCAGGGTCACGATGTACATCTTGCGCAGGCCCGTGCGCGCTTCGAGGCGCAGCCGGTATTCGGTGGAGGCCGAGCGCAGCACCTCGGCGTTCGACGCCAGGCCGACCGGGACTGCCTGCAGCAGTTGCAGGTAGCGCTGCTGCACGCCGGGCGGTTCGGGCACGGCCATCACCACGCGCAGACGCAGGCCGGTCACGGCGTCAAGCGCATTCGAGGCGCCGTCTGTGGCCTCGTCGCCCGCATCGGCTGGGCCGACACCGCCCTCGGCCTGGGCATACCCGCCCGGCATCCCGGCGCTGCGCAGCATGCGTTCATTGGGTGCGTCGGCCGCCAGATTGGCGCCGCGGTCTTCGGTAGCAGCCGACAGCACGGCGCCGTTGGCGTCGACCAGCATCACGCTTTGCAGACCGCTGGTGTCATGCAGCAGGCGCGCCAGCACGGGTTGCGCGGTCATGTCGCTCTGCCCTGCCAGCGTGGCGGCAGCGGTCTGCGCGGTGGCGCCCAGTTCGGACAGCGATTCGTCGAGCGCGGCGCGGCCCAGGTTCAGGCCCGATTCGATGGCCGATTCGATCTTGACGTCGAACCACGAGTCAATCGAGTGCGACACGAACTGCACCGACACGATGAAGATCACGAGACCAGGCAGGATGCCGATGCCGGCAAACAGCAGCACCAGCCGGGCCATCAGGCGCGAGCCGAACTTGCCGGCCTTGTAGCGGGAATACAGGCGCCCCAGCGCCACGACCACGACGATCAGAAGCAGGAACGCCATCGCAGCGGTCAGACCCAGGAGCCAGCTGTAGTAGCGGCCGAAGAAGCCGGAATTGTCGGATGCGCCAGCCAGCAGGAACAGCAGGATCGAGACGATGGCGCCGCCAACGATCAGCGCGTAGCGCACCCCACCGCTGATCACTTCACTCCGCACGGTAGGTGAACGTCTTGCGGCTGGAGGTCAGGCGCCAGTCCGAGTCGTTGAAGGCATTGACCTGCAACGGCTTTTGCAGGTACTCGCGGTCCATGAACATGCGCAGCGAAACTTCATAGACTTCGCCGGTCTTGAGCGCGCCCTTGGGCGCGATCAGCCAGCGCGTCGGGCGCCGGATCATGAACATCGCGTCTTCAAAGGTCTGGAAGCGCTCCTGGAACGAGCCCACCACGACCACGTAATACTGGCGCGTGAGCACGTCGTACGAAATGCGGATGGTGCGTTTTAATGAGACGGCCTTTTCGTCGCGCCAGTACCAGCGCGGGCGCGTGAGTTCGATCTCGGTCGTGAAGTGCAGCTGGACCCCATGCTGGATCGCGTCCTTCAGGCCGTGATTCAGCTCGAAGTTGTAGGCCGTGTTGAGGCGGTAGCCATCGTCGCTTGCTTCGATGGTTGCGCGGGTGATTTCGATGTCGTCGGCCGCCTGCGCCGGCGTGCCCATGGCAACGCACGCGATCGCCAGCAGCAACTGACAGGCGAGAAGGCGGAAAAATCGTAACGTCACGGGGGAGCCGGGGCCTTAAATAATGCGCGTAGTGAAAAGAACTTCACGCCGCTTTCTTCTGGAACAGGGCGTAGAACAAACCGTCATGATCCTGTCCGGCGCCACCGACGGGCAGCAGTTGGCCCGGCGCATCGAGGCGGACCGCGTCGTGGCGGGCCGCGAAGGCAGCCGCCTGCGCCTCCGATTCCTGGGGCCAGAGCGAACATGTCACGAATAGCAATTTACCATTCGGCAGCAGCATCTGCCAAAGGTTGTCGAGTATTTTGGCGGAAAGTGTTGCAAGTTGGGATGTATCCGACTTGCGGCGCAACCAGCGGATATCCGGGTGACGGCGCACGATGCCCGACGCCGTGCACGGCACGTCGGCCAGGATGCGGTCGAATTGACGGCCATCCCACCAGTCCATTGCGCCGGCATCAGCCGTGACGAGCTGCGCGGCCAGGCCCAGGCGGCCGAGGTTGTCGCCCACGCGACCGAGGCGCAGCGCATCGGTGTCGACGGCCGTGAGTTCGACATCCGCCGTCTCGAGGATATGGCCGCTCTTGCCGCCAGGGGCTGCGCACGCGTCGAGCACGCGCATGCCGTCCTGCAGGTCGAGCAGCGGCGCGGCCAGCTGGGCCCCGGCATCCTGCACCGACACCACGCCTTCGGCAAAGCCGGGAATCTGACTCACATTGATCGCCTGCGCCAGGCGCACCGCGTACGGGCCCACCTGCTCGGCGTCCAGGCCCGCATCCTGCAGCGACTGCAGGTAGGCCGCGACATCCTGCCGGCGGCGGTTCACGCGCAGCGTCAGTGGCGGATGCGCGTTGCCGGCAGCAAGCACGGCTTCCCAGTCACGCGGGTAGGCGGCGCGCGCCGTGTCGATCCACCACTGCGGATAATTCCAGCGCGCCAGCGGCGTGCGCAGCGCTTCGTCGACGAGCGATTCACGCTCGCGCAGGAAGCGGCGCAGCACCGCATTGACCATCGCCTTGGCATGCGCAAAATCGGGATGCGCCGCCGCGCCAGTGACGGCCTGGTCGACCACGGTGAACGCTTCGTACGGCGCCGGGGTGCCCTCGGGCGGGTCGAGCAGCGACAGCGCCGCGCACAGCAGAGCGCCCAGCATCGGCGGCTCGGGCGCCTTGCTCGTCATCAGGCCCAGCAGCGTTTCGCTGCGGCCCAGCTGGCGCATCGTGCGGTAGGCGATGTCCTGGATCGCGCCGCGCGTTTGCGGCGTGACGTCGTAGGCGCCGAACACGATCGACAGCGCCTGCGGCAGCGCCATGCCGCCCTGCACGCGGGCGACGGCGCTGGCTGCGCCCAGCAGCGCCAGCGCCAGCGAGTCGGATTTCAGGTCGGGCTTGTAGTCGCGCTGCGGCGCCACCTTCACTTCATGACTGGCGCGCAGGCGCGGCTCTTCACGCGGCGCGCGCACGACATGGTGCTTCAACTGATAGCCGGACGCCGATGCCGGCTGGGCCGGTGCGCGTTCGCCTTGCGCCTGACTGCCCTGCCCTTGTCCCTGTGCGCGTGGTTGCGCGCGCTCGGCGGCCTGGGCCGGCTTGCGGCCTGCTGCGCCGGCGCCGCGCCGGTCGGACGCCGGCTTGGCCTTGGGTTTCAGGGAGAGCGTTGGACGCTTGTCAGTCATGGCGAATAAAATGTTGCGAAAATGGGCTCCCATTGTAACGGTTATGCCTTTGAAGACGCTTAATATAGTGGCCGATGTGGTTATCCTGATGGTGGGTGCCACACTGGCCACTGGCGCCGCAGCCCGCCAAAGCGGCCCGTCAAGCTAGTATAATGTGCACTGTTTGCCTGACCTCCAGGCGCCGCCTCATTACATTTTCGACCATTCCCATGCTCGCCCAACAAAAACAACAAATCGTTGCCCTGTTCCAGGCCGCCCTCGCGCCGATCGTCGCCGGTACCGATCTCACCCCGAACGTGGTGCTCGAACGGCCGCGCGATCCATCGCATGGCGACATCGCCTGCAATATCGCGATGCAGCTGGCCAAGCCACTCAAGACCAACCCGCGCGAACTGGCCACGCGCCTGGTCGCCGCACTGCTGGCCGAACCTGGCGCGCAGGGGCTGATCGACGCGGCCGACATCGCCGGCCCCGGCTTCATCAACCTGCGCGTGGCCGCCAGCGCCAAGCAATCGGTCGCACGCAGCGTGCTCGAACAGGGCGCGGCATTCGGCAGCGGCGCCAGCGGCGCCGGTCACCACGTGATCATCGAATTCGTCTCGGCCAACCCGACCGGCCCGCTGCACGTCGGCCACGGCCGCCAGGCCGCGCTGGGCGACGCGATGGCCTCGCTGTTCCTGTCGCAGGGCCATGACGTCACGCGCGAGTTCTATTACAACGACGCGGGCGTGCAGATCGCCACGCTGGCCAACTCGGTGCAGGCGCGCGCGCGCGGCTTCAAGCCCGGCGACGCCGAATGGCCCGAATCCGCCTACAACGGCGACTACATCGCCGAAATCGCCGCCGACTTCCTGGCCAAAAAAACCGTCTCGGCCAGCGATGGCGAACCGGCCACCGCCAGCGGCGACGTGAACGATCTCGAATCGATCCGCCGCTTCGCCGTCACCTACCTGCGCAATGAGCAGGACCAGGATCTGCAGGCCTTTGGCGTCAAGTTCGACAACTACTACCTCGAGTCGTCGCTGTACGCCGACGGCAAGGTCGACACCGCCGTCAAGACGCTGGTCGACTCGGGCAAGACCTATGAAGACGGCGGCGCGCTGTGGCTCAAGACCACCGACTACGGCGACGACAAGGACCGCGTGATGCGCAAGTCCGACGGCACTTATACGTACTTCGTGCCGGACGTCGCGTACCACATCCAGAAATTCCGCCGCGGCTTCGACCAGGCGATCAATATCCAGGGCAGTGACCACCACGGCACGATCGCGCGCGTGCGCGCCGGCCTGCAGGCCGTGGACATCGGCATCCCGCAAGGCTATCCCGACTACGTGCTGCACAAGATGGTCACCGTGATGAAGGACGGCGAAGAGGTCAAGATTTCCAAGCGCGCCGGTTCGTACGTCACCGTGCGCGACCTGATCGACTGGTCGGGCGCAGGTGACGTCACGCGTGGCCGCGACGCCGTGCGCTTCTTCCTCATCTCGCGCAAGGCTGACACCGAGTTCGTGTTCGACGTGAACGTCGCGCTCGAAACGAGCGACGAGAACCCGGTGTACTACGTCCAGTACGCCCATGCGCGCATCTGTTCGGCGCTGGCCAACTGGGGCGGCGATGTCGCTTCGCTCGCCGGCGTCGACCTGTCGCCGCTCACTTCGCCGAAGGAATTCGAACTGCTGGCCAAGCTGGCGTCGTACCCTGAAGTGCTCGAGCGCGCCTTGGCCGAACTGGGCCCGCACCAGGTCGCGTTCTACCTGCGCGAACTGGCCGGCGACCTGCACAGCTACTACTTCGCGCACAAGTGGCTGCTGGACGACGACGAGCCGCTCAAGCTGGCCCGCCTCGCGCTGGCCGCGGCCACGCGCCAGGTGCTGCGCAACGGCCTCGCGCTGATCGGCGTGTCGGCGCCGGACAAAATGTAATCACTGCATCCCACTGCCCAACCAGAAAGCGTCATGACCGCCATTCGATCCTTCTCGCCCCTCCGCCAGCGCGGCAGCACCCTGACGGGCATCATCATCGGCCTGATCATCGGGTTGGGCATCGCAGTGGCGGTCGCACTCGTGATCACCAAGGGCGCATCGCCCTTCACTGACCGCTCCAACAAGATGGGGCGCCCGGCCGACCTCGAGCCGAGCCAGGCCAACGATCCGAACAAGCCGCTGTACGGCACCCGCACACCGGTGCGCGAGACGCCCAAGCCGGCGCCAAGTGCACCAGCTGCCGCACCGTCAGTGCCGGCCGCACCTGCCGCGCCAGCTGCAGCGCCCGCAGACGCCGATCCACTGGGCGCCGCGATCGCCGGCATGCAGGCGCCGCGCCGCGCGCCGACGCCGGCGCCATCGCAGGCACCCGTCAACACGGTCGCCGCAGCGCCGGCGGCAGCCGCCGTCACCGACGGCTACATCTATTACCTGCAAGCGGGTGCATTCCGCGAAATGTCGGACGCTGAAAACACCCGCGCCAAGCTGGCCCTGCTGGGCTTCGAGGCCGCGATCACCGACCGCACGACCGACAGCGGCGTGCTGCACCGTGTGCGCGTTGGCCCGTTCACGCAGGTCGAAGCCGTCAACCGCGCACGCGCCAAACTGCTCGACAGCGGCATCGACGTCGCCATCGTGCGCAACCAGCGCTGATCCGGCATGTCGCTGCCGGCGAAGCGCGTCTTCATCACCGGCGCCTCGAGCGGCATCGGCGCCGCGCTGGCGCGCGAATATGCCGCGCGCGGCGCGACGTTGGGCCTGCTCGGCCGGCGGCGCGACGCGCTCGACCAACTGCGTCAATCGCTCCTTGATTCATCGCGCCACCAGGTATATGCAGTCGACGTGCTCGATCGCGCGGCCCTCGCCGCTGCAGCGCAGGATTTCATCGCCGTAAACGGCGGCGCCGACATCGTCATCGCCTGCGCCGGCATCTCGCAGGGCACACTGACCGAACAGGCCGACGACCTGGCCGTGTTCGACGCCGTCTTCGCCACCAATGTGAATGCCACGGTGGCGACGTTCGCGCCGTTCATCGCCCCCATGAAAACCCAGTCAAGCCCATGCCGCCTGGTCGGCATCGGCAGCGTGGCCGGCATTCGCGGCATGCGCGGCGCCGGCGCCTACTGCGCCAGCAAGGCCGCGCTGCACAGCTATTGTGAAGCGCTGCGCGTCGAACTGCGCCCGTCGAACATTCGCGTGGTGACCATCGCGCCCGGCTACATCGATACCCCCATGACCCGCGCCAACCGCTTTCCCATGCCCTTTTTGATGCCCCCCGAACGCTTTGCCACGCGGGCTGTCGCTGCAATCGCACGCGGTGACAGTTACCGCGTGCTGCCGTGGCAGATGGGCGTCGTCGCCAAGCTGCTGCGCCTGATGCCCAACGCCCTCTTTGATCGTCTCTTTGCGCGCGCGCCGACCAAGCCGCGCCGGGAGCAACCATGAACGCCGCCGCCATTGCCGCCCTGTCACGCGCAGGCGTCGCCGTTGAAGTCGTGGCGCAGACCGGGTCGACCAACGCCGACCTGCTCGCGCGCGCCGGCACACTCGCCGCCCCGCTGCTGCTGGTGGCCGAACACCAAAGCGCCGGCCGCGGGCGCGCCGGGCGCAGCTGGCTGTCGTCGCCCGAAGGCTCGCTGACGTTTTCGCTGGCCTGGCGCTTCGACGGCGGGCCACAGGCACTGCTTGGCCTGCCGCTGGCGGTGGGCGTGGCGCTGGCCGACACGCTTGGCACGCTGGGCCAGCAGGTACAGCTGAAGTGGCCGAACGATGTCCTCAAGGATGGCGACAAATTGGCCGGCATCCTGATCGAAACCCAGTCCGCCCCTGGCGGCGGCACCTGGTGCGTGATCGGCATTGGCCTGAACCTGTTGATGCCCGACACAATGGAAGCGCAGCTGGGCCGCAGCGCGGCCGGCATGCCATGGCTGGCGCGCATGGACCGTGACGCGTTGATGGCGGCGCTCCTGGATGGCCTGGCCGACTGCCTGCGCGAATTTACCGCACGCGGGTTTGCCGCCTTCAGCGCGCGCTGGAACCTGCGCCATGCGTGGCAGGGCGAGACCGTCGTTCTGCTTGATGGCGGTGTCGTGCTGCATGAAGGCCGCGCGGCCGGTGTCGACGATAGCGGGCGCTTGCTGCTCGATACGGCCGAAGGCCGCATCACTGTGATGGCCGGCGACGTCTCGCTGCGGGTAAAAGCATGATGCTGCTGATCGATGCCGGCAATACCCGCGTCAAGTGGGCGCTGGCAGACGCCGGCGCGGCGCCTGGCGCCTGGTCGGGCACTGGTGCAGTAACGCATGCCGGGCTGGATGCATTGGCGTCCGACTGGGCCGGCGTCACGCGCGTGCTGGTCTCGAACGTGGCGGGTCCCGCGCTGGCCGCACGCATCGCCGCCCTGCTGCCGGCGCATGCGCAGGTCGAGTGGTTCGCGTCCACGCCGCAGCGCGCAGGCGTCACCAACGGCTACCGCGAGCCGGCGCGGCTCGGGTGCGATCGCTTTGCCGCCGCCATCGGCGCGCGCGCACTGGTGCCCGGCCAAAACCTGATCGTAGCCACCTGCGGCACCGCAACCACGGTCGACGCGGTACGCGCCGACGGCCACTTCATCGGCGGCATGATCCTGCCCGGCCTGGCCTTGATGGCCGCGAGCCTGGCGCGCAACACGGCGCAACTGCCGCAGGTCGATGCCGGCGCACTGCCGCCGCTGTTTGGCGACAACACGCATGATGCGATCCTGTCCGGCCTGCTCTCGGCGCAGGCGGGCGCGATCGAGCGCGCGGTGGCCGGACTGGGTGGCGCCATTTGCATCATCTCGGGCGGCGCCGCACCCCATATCGCGCCGGCCCTCAAGGTTGGGCACCAGGTGGTCGATAACATCGTACTGGTCGGCCTGCATGCAGCAGCCGCCGGCTCGACGGGAGATATGCAGTGCTGAAATTCGTGTTCTGGGCGCTGCTGGGCGCCAATGGGGTATTGCTGGCGTATGGCCAGGGCCTGCTTGGGCAGCCGGCCGATGCGGCGCGCGAGCCGGCGCGCCTGAAGAATCAACTCTCGCCCGAACGCATGCAGCAGCTCACGCCAACGCAAGCCAGGCAGGCGGCGGCGAGCGCCGCATCGGCGCCGCAAGCCGAGGTGGCCGCGCCCCTGCCCGAGCCAGCGCCCGCGCCCGCGCCAGCACTAGTGCCAGTTGCGCGGGATCTGGTCGCCTGCGTGCAGGCCGGCCCGTTCAGCACGGCCGATGCGCGCCGCTTCGAGGCCCGTGTCGCACGGCTTGGCCTGGCGCCGCGCCAGTCGCGCATCGAGATACCGTTCCAGGAAGTGACGAGCCGTCTCGTCTATCTGCCACCGAACGGCGGCCGCGAAGGCGCCCAGCGCCGCGTCGCCGAGTTGAAGGAACGCGGGGTGACCAACTTCTTCATCATGCAAAACGACACGTCGCCACTACGCTATGCGATTTCGCTCGGTGTGTTCAAGTCGGACGGTGCGGCGCAAAAGCTCGTGGCCGACCTGCAGCGCCAGGGCGTGCGCGGCGTGCGCATCTTGCCGCGCGGACCGCAAGTGACGCGCGCCGGCTACCAGTATCGCCAGATCGATGCTGCCGAGCGCGACCGCTTGACTGGCATTGCCGACAACTACAACGGCGTTACCCTCACTCGCTGTAGCTGAATCGTACTGCCGCCCATCGATGGCGCACCTGCGGGTGCGCTTTTTTTCGTCCATCCGTGTTGCGCAGACACTAAAAAGTGTCGAATTTCTTTACACTAAGTTTCTTTAAGAAAATAAGATTGTTTATAATCAATGAGTTGCCTTGCTGGCATGATGATTGCTATATAAAAATTATTGTTTCTTAAATTAAAACTTCGAACTTGCCATGAAAAAACTGATCACCACCGCTTTGCTGACCACCCTGTGCACCATCTCCGCTGCAGCATTGGCTACCCCAATCGCCATGACCGGCGCGTTCGCGTCGAGCGACCTGGCAAATAACAACTACAGCGCCGTGTTCAGTGGCAAATCGTTCCTGCCGACCGACTACACAGTCAACAGCCTGGCGTACTCGTTCTCGTTCCGTGATGATGGAAACGATATGTTCACGACGTCGGCTCCGGTCTCTACCGGCAGCAGCATGACGGGCTGGCGGCCCCATACCGCGGTGAGCTTTGCACGTTATCTGACAAAATACGCGACGGTAGAACGCACGAGCCAGCAGGAAAGCGCTGCGCTGTCGATCGGCGACGTCGTTCTCGGCACGGGCAGCACTGCACTGACCGAATCGAGCAAGACCACGTCCAGCCCACTTCATGCCAAGTATGAAGGCAAGGGTTGCTTCTACCACCACTGCTACGCCTTTTATACGAAGAGCTGGACCGACACCACGACCATCACCCGCGACTACACCGGCGCTTTCACGATCAGCGGCATTATCTCGAACCAGTCGATCATCGACGAACTGCTGCGCAGCGACCAGTTGACGCTGAACCTGAAAGTCGCGGGCGACCTGATTCTGACCAACTCGCAGCTGCTGCTGGATTACACGGAAGTCGTGGCAGCCGCTGAAGTGCCGGAGCCATCGAGCATCCTGCTGGCGCTCGCCGGTCTGGCCGGTCTGGGCGCCGTGCGTCGCCGCAGCAAGCGCGCGGCTGCATAAGACAGTTCGCAAAGAGGCGGCGAGACGTCAGCGCCGCACGACGATCGGCTTCAACCCCAACGAAGCCGGTAGTGCGTCCATCGCCTCGACCGCCTCGGCACGCGTCGGATACGGCCCGCCGTACAGGCGATTGAATGCCCCCACCTTCACCACTTCGAGCCTGCCCACGTCCACGCCGGCGCGGGTGATCTGGCCGCTGATCGCCTCGGCGGTACCAGTGCGGCCATACGCGCCAAGCTGGATGTAATACTCGCCAGTAGCGGCGCGCGCCGCCGCCGCCGCCGGTGTTGCCGGCTCCACCAGGCGCACGACGGCGCCGCTGTCCGACTGCACCCGGTCTTCGAGCATCAGCGCGGCGATGTCGGGCGGCGCCGATTGCGCCTGCGATGTCGCTTCACGCCGCGCGGCGGCAATCTGCGCGGGATTGACGATCGGGTCGCCGGGGAACAGGCGCTCGATCTCGACCTCGTGGCTACCGTTACCGAGCAGGCCCAGTTTCAGCGCGGCCGTGTACGACACATCGATGATGCGCGTGGAATGGAACGGGCCGCGATCGTTGATGCGCACGACCACCGACTGGCCGCTTTCCAGGCTGGTCACGCGCACGTACGACGGAATCGGCAGCGTCGGGTGCGCCCCCGTCATCTTGTACATGTCGTAGAGCTCACCGGAGGCCGTGCGCTGGCCATGGAATTTCTTGCCATACCAGGTGCTGATGCCGCGCTGGGTCAACCGTTCATCGTTGCCCAGTGGCGTGTAGGTCTTGCCCAGCACCGTGTAGGGACGGCTGGTGAACTTGTTGAACGGTTCGGCCACGACGACCGCGTCGGGCGTCTCGAGCAGGCCGTCGGGCGGATTCTCGCCCGGGCCGTCGTCCTTGTAGTAGCCGCCCCGCCCTGAATTGGCGGGCGGCAGCTTGGGCGCGGGGCCGTGCTTGGCGGTGGGCTTGTGCGGCCACGGGAATGGCGACAAGCGCTTGTGTTCACCGGTACTGCTGCACGCCGTGACAAGAAAGGCAACCGCTACGACCGCCGGGATGTTTTTGCGAACGCCCATTGGCAGTCCTCCTGCTAGTTAAGTCTTCACCAGTTTACGGTGTCTTTGAATACTCATCAATATGCCGGCGCCAAGGCCGAGTGTGATAAAGGCAGTGCCGCCATAGCTCATGAAGGGCAGCGGCACCCCGACCACGGGCAGGATGCCCGCCACCATGCCCATGTTGACAAAGGCATAGGTAAAGAAAATCATCGAGATCGACCCGGCCAGCAGGCGCCCGAAGGTATTGGCTGCATTAGCCGCGATCATCAGGCCGCGCCCGATCAGGAGCAGGTACACGAACAGCAGGAACAGGTTGCCGATCAGGCCGAATTCTTCCGAATACACCGAGAACACGAAGTCGGTGGTCCGCTCGGGCACGAATTCCAGGTAACCCTGCGTGCCCTTCATATAGCCTTTGCCGCTCACGCCACCGGAGCCGATCGCAATGATCGACTGGATGATGTGGAAGCCCTTGCCCAGCGGGTCGGAAGTGGGATCGATCAGCGTCATCACCCGCTCGCGCTGGTAGTCGTGCATCATCGACCAGCCCACCGGCAGGCCGGCCAGCCCCAGTACCGACACGGCGGCGATGGCCTTCCACGACAGGCCGGCCAGGAAGATCACGTACAGGCCCGACGATGCCACCAGCAGCGACGTGCCCAGGTCGGGCTGCTTCATGATGAACGCCACCGGGATCATCAGGAGCGCCCCGGCGACCAGGTAATTCTTCCAGCTCGCGACCTGCGCCCGGGTCTGGAAATACCAGGCCAGCATCAGGGGCACGCCGATCTTCATGATCTCGGACGGCTGGATGTCGATCACGCCGATGTGCAGCCAGCGCCGCGCGCCCTTCTTGATCAGGCCAAACATGGCCACTGCAAGCAGCAGCGCCACGCCGATGGTATAGATCGGCACGGCCAGACGCATCAGCGTTTGCGGCGCGATGTTCGCGGCGATCCACATCACGGCAAACGACAGCAGGAAGTTACGGATCTGGTGCTCGACCCGGTCCGGGAAGTCAGCGCCGGCCGACGACATGGTGATCATGCTGATCGTGACCAGGACCGCCAGGATCAGCGTCAGCGGCAAGTCGAACACCGTGAAATAGGGGCGCAGGCGCCGCCGCAGCGAACGCCGTTCTGGGATATGGGCCATGGTTTACTCGGTTCGGGTGACGGCGGACACGCTGGCCGTCTGGAGCGGTGCGGTCACGGGCGCTGGTGCTGGTGCTGGTGCTGGTGCTGGCGCTGGCGCGGTCTTCTTGACGGTGACGGGGCGCTCGGCCTTTTTTGGTTCAGGCGGCGGCGCCGGGCGCTTGCCCAGGATGGCGTAATCGAGCACCTTGCGCGCGATCGGCGCGGCCACGGCGCCGCCAAAGCCGGCATTTTCAACGACCATCGCCAGCGCGATGCGCGGCTGCTCGGCCGGCGCAAACACGGTAAACAGCGCATTGTCGCGGTGGCGTTCATCGATCGCGTTGGCATTGTATTTCTTGCCGCGCAGGCCGATCACCTGGGCGGTGCCGGTCTTGCCGCCAGCCGTGTACAGGGCGCCGGCAAAGGCTTTCTGGCCGGTGCCTTCGCGGATCACGCCCGCCATCGCATCCTTGATGAAGGCGATGTGCTCGGGCTTCATGGCCAGGCGCCGGGTTTCCTTCGGCACGGTCAGCGTGCGCTCGCGCGTGGCGCCATCCTCGATCATCTTGACCAGGTGCGGCTTCATCACCACGCCATTGTTGGCCAGGATCGCGGTGGCGTGCGCCAGTTGCAGCATCGTGTAGTTGTTGAAGCCCTGGCCGATCGAGACCGAAATGGTGTCGCCGCCGACCCACTTCTGGGCTGCAGGACTGCGCTTGAAGCGCTCGGCCTTCCACTCCTTCGAGGGCAGCACGCCCGTCTTTTCGTAATCGAGGTCGATCCCGGTCGGCTGGCCAAAGCCGAATTCGCGCATGAACTTCGAGATGTTATCGATGCCCATCTCGTTGGACAGCTGATAGTAATAGGTGTCGCACGAGTGGGCGATCGAGTGGTACATATTGACGATGCCATGGCCGCCCGGCTTGTCATCGTTGAAGCGGTGCCCGCCCAGCATGAAGAAACCGGGGTCGCGGATCGCATCCTGCGGCCGGCGGAACCCCAGCTCGAGCGCTGCCAGCGACATGAACGGCTTGAAGGTTGACCCGGGCGGATAGGTGCCCGACAGCGGCCGGTTCATCAAAGGCTTGTCGAGCGAGGTATTGAGTTCGTTCCAGCTCTGGGTATCGATGCCGTCGACGAACAGGTTCGGATCGAAGCCGGGGCGCGACACATAGGCCAGCACGTCGCCGGTGGCCGGTTCGATCGCCACCAGGGCGCCGCGCTGGTCACCAAACGCTTCTTCGGCGATCTTTTGCAGTTCGATGTCGATCGACAGGATCAGGTTACTGCCTGGCGTTGGCGCCGTGCGGCGCAGCGTGCGGATGGCGCGCCCGCCAGCGGAGCGCTCGACCTGCTCGTAGCCGGTCTGGCCGTGCAGCTGGCGCTCGTAGCGCTTCTCCACACCTTCCTTGCCCATGTGGTCGGTGCCGTTGTAATTGGCAGCATCGTCGCTCTCTTCCAGCGCGTCGGCTTCCTTCTGGTTGATGCGGCCGATATAGCCGATCACGTGCGAGGCCACCTCGCCCATCGGATACTGGCGAAACAGGCGCGCCTGCACTTCGACGCCGGGAAAGCGGAAGCGCTGGGCCGTGAAGCGCGCCACTTCGTCATCGGTCAGGCGCGTGCGCAGCGGAACGCTGGCAAAGCTGCGCGACTCTTCCAGCAAGCGCTTGAAGCGGCGCCGGTCGCGCGGCTCGATCTGCACCAGCTTGGCCAGTTCGTCGATCACCGATTCCATGTTCGCCTGCAGCTTGGACGGTGTCAGTTCGAGCGTGTAGGCCGAATAATTGCGCGCCAGGACCACGCCGTTGCGGTCGACGATCAGGCCGCGGTTAGGCACGATCGGCACCAGCGCGATGCGGTTGTCCTCGGCCTGGGCGGCGTACTGGTCGTGGTGCAGCACCTGCAGCCACACGACACGCGCGACCAGCAGGCCAAAGCAAATGAAAACCAGGCCGATCAGCACCGTCAGGCGCATCCGGAACTGGTGGATCTCGCGATCGCTGTCTTTGAATTCGGTCATGCGCTTATGGGTCGATTCAGGTCGGTCAGATCGGACGGGTGTGGTCGCGGTCGACCGCGCGGCGCTGGGGCGCCAGCAGCAGCCAGGTGATCACGGGCCACAGGATTACCGCCACCACGCTCTCGATGAACTGCAGCAGGCCCGGAAAGCGCCCGGAGACGATGAAATGCACGATCAGCTGGATCGCCTGCGCCATCAGGAGCAGCGGGAACACGTGCATGGCCTGGGTGAGCGTCGGGAACCACAGCACCCGGCGGTGGATCATGATGGCGAAGTACGACAGCAGCGTATAGGCCAGCGCGTTTTCGCCCAGGAGGCTCGCATCGTGCACGTCCATCAGGAGGCCCATGCAAAAGGCGACGCCGATGCCGACCTTGCGCGGCTGGTGGATGCCCCAGAAGACCAGCACCAGTGCGACGAAGTCGGGCGCGCCGAGCCAGCGGCCCCACGGCATCAGGTTGAGCATGAAGGCGCACACCAGGCTGAACGTGATGAACAGCGGGCTGACGGGCAGCAGGATGTAATGCGGGCGGTTACCTGGCATGGTGGCTTATCGGGTTGGGGTCGGTGCGGCCGGCGTCGGTGCGGCCGGCGTCGATGCGGCCGGCACCGGTGCAGTACCTGGCGCGGCGCCCGGGGTGACCGGCGCCGCCGGCGCAACCGGCGACTGCACCGCGGTTGGCGCACCAGCCGCCGGCAATGGCGACGCGGGCAACGGCGGCGTCGGCACCGGCGCCATTGCCGGCAGCTTGCGGCGGTTGCCGGTTGGCGGCGTTTCCTGCGGCGGACGCGCGGGCAAGGCGTGGTTCGACATGATCACGAGCACCTGGCGATTGCGGTCGATGCCGGCCAGCGGCAGGCCGACCACGCGGCCGAACGAACCGGTCGCTTTTTCGACCTGCGTCACACGCGCCACGGCCAGGCCGGCCGGATACATGCCGTCCAGGCCCGACGTGACCAGCACGTCGCCAACCTGGATGTCGGCATCCTGGGCCACGAAGCGCAGGTCGAGCTGGCCGGAGTGACCGCGGCCGTAGACGATGCTGCGCAAGCCGCTGCGCAGCACCTGGACGGGAATGGCCTGGTCCTTGTCGGTCAGCAGCGTGACTTCGGACGTGAACGGGAACACGCGCGTGACCTGGCCGACCACGCCGGCATGGTCGATCACCGGCAGGCCGGGCGTGACGTCGTCGCGCGAGCCGCGGTTGATGACGATGCGGCGCGTCGACGGATCGCGCGCGTCGTACAGGATTTCGGCCATCTGCGATTGCACGGGCAGTTGCTGCTTGCCGTCCATCAGGCGCCGCAGGTGGATGTTCTCGGCCATCTGGAACTGCGCCTGCTGCAGCAGGCGGGACTGGGCCAGCTCCTGGTTCTTCAGCGCCTGGACCTGTTTTTGCAGCGTGGAGACCGACGAGAAATAGACGCCCATATTGCCCACTGCATCGCGTGGCAGCATGGCGGCCATCTGCATCGGATACAGCACGGTGGCGGCGACCGTACGCACGCCGGCAAGAAGCCCCATGCGGGCATCGACCACCAGCAGAACGATCGCGATCAGCGCGAACACCGTCACCTTGACACGCGCGGGCGCGCCTTGTTTGAACAGCGGCGGAGGACTATATTCCATGAGCTCTGGTGGTGGTAACGCGGGAGTTCATATCAAGACGGGCAGATGCGCGCAGCTTGTGACCGCACGCCCTGCCCGTCCTGGAAGACCACGTGCGGCTTATTCGTACGAGAAGATGGAACCGAGTTTGTCCATCCGTTCCAGCGCCATGCCCGAGCCGCGCACCACGCAGGTCAGCGGGTCTTCGGCCACCAGCACCGGCAGGCCGGTTTCTTCCATCAGCAGGCGATCCAGGTCGCGCAGCAGCGCGCCGCCGCCGGTGAGCATCATGCCCTTTTCGGCGATGTCGGCGCCCAGTTCGGGCGGGGCCTGTTCCAGCGCGTTCTTGACGGCCGAGACAATCTGGTTCAGCGGGTCGGTCAGCGCTTCGAGGATCTCGTTGCTCGAAATGGTAAACGAGCGCGGGATGCCTTCGGACAGGTTGCGGCCCTTGACTTCCATCTCCTTGACTTCCGAACCCGGGAACGCCGAGCCGATCGCCTTCTTGATCGCTTCGGCGGTCTGTTCGCCGATCAGCATGCCGTAGTTACGGCGGATGTAGTTGACGATGGCTTCGTCGAACTTGTCGCCGCCCACGCGCACCGAGCCTTTGTAGACCATGCCGCCCAGCGAGATGATGCCCACTTCGGTGGTGCCGCCGCCGATGTCGACCACCATCGAGCCGGTTGCCTCCGACACCGGCAGGCCGGCGCCGATGGCCGCAGCCATCGGCTCTTCGATCAGGTACACCTGCGAGGCGCCGGCGCCAAGCGCCGATTCACGGATCGCGCGGCGCTCGACCTGGGTCGAACCGCACGGCACGCAGATGATGATGCGTGGCGACGGGCGGAAGAATTTGGACTCGTGCACCATGCGGATGAACTGCTTGAGCATCTGTTCGGTGACCGTAAAGTCGGCGATCACGCCATCCTTCATCGGGCGGATTGCCTCGATATTGCCCGGCACCTTGCCCAGCATCTGCTTGGCTTCCTTGCCGACCGCCTGGATCGTCTTCTTGCCATTTGGCCCGCCCTGCTGGCGGATCGCGACGACCGACGGCTCGTCCAGCACGATACCCAGGCCACGCACGTAAATCAGCGTGTTGGCGGTACCGAGGTCAATGGCGAGGTCGTTCGAGAAATAGCTGCGTAAAAAACCAAACATGGGTGTCCTGATGCGCATCAATGTGCGCCTAAACATTGATCGGGGATTCTGTGCCGCACCTGCCAACCGAGGGCACCGCGGACTTTCATTGCGCGGGAGCCATAGCTTTCGCCACGACAACGCATTAGCCCGCCATTCTACCTTATAATTTGTCGTTTACATGCCCAATACAGGTGGATTTCCCCACCGAATTGCAAGCGGTTTGCGCGATATTTGAAGGGTTTTATCAACTTTAAAATGCTGTTCGCTGACAACTTGCCAACATTCTTTATTCGCCTAATCACATTCTGCGTAGCCTTGGGCCGCGCCACCTTGCCATGTCCCTGACCCTATCTGACGTAAAACGCATTGCCAACCTGGCCCAGCTCGAGATGAGCGAGGCCGATGCCGAAATCGCCCTGACCGAGCTGAACGGCATTTTCGCGCTGGCCGAGCAGATGCAGGCGGTCGACACCACCGGCGTGGCGCCACTGGCCCAGCCGCTGTCGGCAATCCTCGCCCTGCCGCTGCGCTTGCGCGACGACGTGGTGACCGAACAGAACCACCGCGACGATTACCAGGCGCCGGCCCCGAAAGCGCAGGACGGCCTGTATCTGGTGCCGAAGGTCATCGAGTAATCTCGGCTTTTGAATCGCTCACGAATCCGCTTTTAGAATCGACACGCACATGCATAACAAGACCCTCAAGGAGCTGTCCGCGCTCCTGCACTCGAAGCAGATCTCGAGCACCGAACTGACGCGCCACTACCTCGGCCGCATCGACGCCAGCGAGCATAACGCCTTCCTGCACGTGGACCACGCGCGCTCGCTGGCCCAGGCCGCCGAGGCCGACGTGCGCTTCGCCGCCGGCACGGCCGGCCCGCTGACCGGCGTGCCGATCGCGCACAAGGACATCTTCGTCACGCGCGACTGGCGCACGACGGCCGGCTCGAAGATGCTCGAGGGCTACGTCAGCCCGTTCGATGCGACCGTGGTCGAGCGCTTCCGCAATGCTGGCATGGTCACGCTGGGCAAGGTGAACCTCGACGAATTCGCGATGGGCTCGGCCAATGAAAACTCGGCCTACGGCGCAGTGAAGAATCCATGGGACACGACGGCAGTGCCGGGCGGCTCGTCGGGCGGCTCGGCGGCGGCGATCGCTGCGCGCCTGGCGCCGGCGGCCACCGCCACCGACACCGGCGGCTCGATCCGCCAGCCGGCCGCGTTCTGCGGCGTCACCGGCATCAAGCCGACCTACGGGCGTGTATCGCGCTTCGGCATGATCGCGTTTGCTTCGTCGCTCGACCAGGGCGGCCCGATCGCCAAGAGCGCCGAGGATTGCGCGCTGCTGCTGAATGAAATGATCGGCTTCGACGAGCGCGATTCGACCAGCCTGACGGTCGACCAGGGCAACGTCGCGGAAGACTACACGCGCGCGCTGGATCACCCGTTGACCGGGCTGCGCATCGGCGTGCCGGCCGAGTATTTCGGCGAAGGCCTGGCGAGCGACGTCGAAGCTGCCGTGCGCGCGGCGCTCGAACAGTTCGTGAAACTGGGTGCGACGCTGGTGGACATCTCGCTGCCGAAGACCGCGCTGTCGATCCCGACCTATTACATCATCGCGCCGGCCGAAGCCTCGTCGAACCTGTCGCGCTTTGACGGTGTACGTTACGGCCACCGCGCCAGCGAGTACAAGGATTTGCAGGACATGTACCGCAAAACCCGCGCCGAAGGTTTCGGCACCGAGGTCAAGCGCCGCATCCTGGTGGGCACCTATGTACTGTGCCACGGCTATTACGACGCATACTACGTGCAGGCGCAGAAGATCCGGCGCCTGATCGCCGACGACTTCCAGGCGGCGTTCGCCGACAAGTGCGACGTGATCATGGGCCCGGTCGCGCCGACCGTGGCGTGGGACCTGGGCGCCAAGTCGAACGACCCGGTGGCGAACTACCTGGCCGACATCTACACGCTCTCGACCAGCCTGGCGGGCCTGCCCGGCATGTCGATCCCGTGCGGCTTCGGCGCCGGCGAGAAGAACGGCAAGCGGCCGGTCGGCCTGCAAATCATCGGCAACTACTTCGCCGAAGCCAAGCTGCTCAACATCGCACACCAGTACCAGCTCGCGACCGATTGGCATACGCGCACGCCGGACGGCGTTTGATTCGCGCCGACACAGAACAAAGAGAGAACACTATGCAATGGGAAGTCGTCATCGGTCTTGAGAACCACGTGCAGCTCACGACCCAATCGAAAATCTTCAGCGGCAGCGCGATCCGTTTCGGCGCCGAGCCGAACACGCAAGCCAGCCCGGTCGACCTGGCGCTGCCGGGCGTGCTGCCGGTGCTGAACCGCGGCGCGGTCGAACGCGCGATCCGTTTCGGCCTGGCGGTCGGCGGCACCATCGCGCCGGAGTCGGTCTTCGCGCGCAAGAACTACTTTTATCCTGACCTGCCGAAGGGTTACCAGATCAGCCAGTTCGCCGATCCGGTGGTCCAGGGTGGCACGCTGACCTTCGCCTACGAAAAAGACGGCAAGCTCGAAATGAAGACGGTCAACCTGACCCGCGCCCACCTCGAGGAAGACGCGGGCAAGTCGCTGCACGAAGACTATGCGGGCATGAGCGGGATCGACCTGAATCGCGCCGGCACACCGCTGCTGGAAATCGTGTCCGAGCCCGAAATGCGCAGCGCCGCCGAAGCGGTGGCGTATGCCAAGGCGATGCACTCGCTGGTGATGTGGCTGGGTGTTTGCGACGGCAATATGCAAGAGGGCTCGTTCCGCTGCGACGTCAACGTCTCGGTGCGCCCGGTCGGCCAGCAGGAATTCGGCACGCGCTGCGAAATCAAGAACCTGAATTCGTTCCGCTTCATGGAAGAAGCGATCCACTACGAAGTGCGGCGCCAGATCGAGCTGATCGAAGACGGCGGCAAGGTCATTCAGGCCACGCGCCTGTGGGACCCGGACCGCAAAGAAACGCGCTCGATGCGCACGAAAGAAGACGCGCAGGATTACCGCTACTTCCCCGACCCCGACCTGCCGCCGCTGGCAATCGGCCAGGACTGGATCGAGCGCGTGAAAGCGGAGATGCCGGAACTGCCAGGCGCCATGCGCGCACGCTTCACGGGTGAGTACGGCCTGCCCGAATACGACAGCCTGGTGCTGACGTCGTCGCAGACGATGGCGACGTACTACGAAGCGGTGGTGGCGAAAGCCGGGAAAGAAAACGCGAAGTCGGCTGCCAACTGGATGATGGGCGACGTCTCGTCGACGCTGAACCGCGAAGGCGTCGAGCTGCAGGCTTCGCCAGTGAGCGCCGCGCAACTGGCGCTGCTGCTCAAGCGCATCGCCGACGGCACGATCTCGAACAAGGCCGCAAAAGAAGTCTTCGCAGCAATGTGGGATGCGAAATCGGACGACGAAGCGCTGGCCGACACCGTCATCGACCAGAAAGGCCTGAAACAGATCTCCGACACGGGCGCACTGGAAGCCATTGTCGACGAAGTCCTGGCCGCCAACGCCAAATCCGTCGAACAATACCGCGCCGGCAAAGAAGCAGCGATCAATGCACTGATCGGCCAGGCCATGAAAGCCTCCAAAGGCAAAGCCAACCCAGCGCAAGTGACTGAACTACTGAAGAAAAAGCTGACCAGCTAACCCGCCCCACCTCAATCAGGGTCAGAGTCGAATTATTGAGCAATTGCCCACAATTGCCAGCAATCCGGCGCTGACCCTGATTCATTTTTACCCACAGCAATTGCCCAGCCTAGGGACTCTGTCCCCACTTATCGGGCGACCGCGAGCAATTGCCCAACAATTCGACTCTGACCCTATTTGTTTGGATGGCCCAAACTGTCCGCAAAGCAGGAAAGCTGATTCGATTCCTGGTCAAATCATTAAACTGACAAGCGATATTCCAAGCGGAAAATAAATCGATTCCTATAAGCACATAAACAATGAGGGTCAGAGTCGAATTGTTTGACAACTCTAGAAAATTGCCCAATAAGTCGACTCTGACCCTAATTAATTTGCAAGAGTTTCCGCCAATCTAAATTAGGGTCAGAGTCGAATTGTTTGACAACTTTGGGTAATTGCCCAACAAATCTACTCTGACCCTCATTGTTGGGCTATTGCTTTTGGATGCCGTAGCGGGTGCGGTAGGCGGAGACGGCGTCTTTGTGTTGCGACAGGCGGGGGTCGGCGGTGTGGGTGTCGAGGTAGGTGAAGAGGTCGGCAAGGTTGGCGATCGAGATCACCGGGATGTTGAATTCGCGCGAGACTTCTTGTACGGCTGACTGCTCGGAGAGTGCGTCGTCGGCGCCCGAGCGCTCCATGCGGTCCAGTGCGATCAGGACGGCGGCTGGCTCGGCGCCGGCGGCGCGGATCATGGCGACCGATTCGCGCACCGAGGTGCCGGCGCTGATCACGTCGTCGATGATCACGACCTTGCCCTGCAGCTTGGCGCCGACGATCGTGCCGCCTTCGCCGTGGTCTTTCGCTTCCTTGCGGTTGTAGGCGTACGACGTGTCGCGGCCTTTCGCGGCCAGGGCCACTGCCGTGGCGGAGGCCAGCGTGATGCCCTTGTAGGCCGGGCCGAACAGCATATCGAATTCGACGCCCGAGTCGAGCAGCGTCTGCGCGTAGAACTGGGCCAGCTTGCCCAGCGTGGCGCCGTCGTGGAACAGGCCGGCGTTGAAGAAGTATGGCGACAGGCGCCCGGCCTTGGTCGTGAATTGGCCGAACTTCAATACTTCGGCCTCGACCGAAAACCCGATGAATTGCTGGCGCAGATCAGTCATGTACTTCTCCCTGGATGTCGAAAGCGGCTATTTTAATCGCTCACGGCCCTGCCGGCGACGACCCGTAGTGCTTCGGCCCCGCTGATCGGCTTGACCATGTGCGCCGCGAAGCCGCTGGCCTGGCTGCGCGCACGGTCCATGGCCTGGCCGTACCCGGTCAGCGCGACCAGCCGGCACAGGCGTCCCGCCGGCAGCGCGTGGATGCGCGCGGCGAGCTGGTAGCCGTCGAGCACCGGCAGGCCGATGTCGAGCAGCGCGACGTCGGGCCGGAAGCGCTCGATCGCCGCCAGCGCGGCTACCGGATCGTGATACACCTCGACCGTGTGCCCATGCGCCGTCAGCAGGCGCGCCAGCGTATTGGCGCCGTCGGCATTGTCGTCCACCACCAGCACCCGCTGCGGCGCGCTGTCGGTGGCCGGCGCGGCCACAACGGTCACCGGTGCTGACAGCCCCGCCACGCCGTGCAGCGGCAGGCGCACCACGAACTCGCTGCCCAGGCCCCGCCCTTCGCTGCGCGCTTCGACTGTGCCGCCATGCAGTTCGACGATGTTCCTGACCAGCGCCAGCCCGATTCCGAGCCCGCCTTCCGCGCGGTCGATGCTGCGTTTGCCCTGGAAGAACAGCTCGAACACCTGCTCGCGCATGTCCGGTGCCAGGCCGATGCCCGTGTCGCGCACGCTGATCTCGACCATGTCCGCGTCGTCGCGCCGTGCGCACAGCCAGATCCGGCCGCCCGGCTCGGTGTAGCGTGCGGCATTGGTCAAGAGGTTCGACACCACCTGCACCAGCCGCGCCGGATCGCCTTCCCACGCCAGGCCCGCTTCGACATCGACCTCGAGATGGTGACCGCGCTGCTCGACCAGCAGGCTCGCCATCTCGAGCGCGCGGCCCGTCACCTGCGCCATCTCGACCTGCTCGAACTTCAGTTCGATCTTGCCGCGCGTGACGCGCGAGACGTCGAGCAGGTCGTCCACCAGCCGCACCAGATGGTCGACCTGGCGCTGGATGATCTCGCCCTCGCGGCCGTACGCGCCATCACCCCGCATGCGCATCAGTTCAGCGCGGTGACGATCGGCGACAGCGGATTGCGCAGCTCGTGGCCCAGCATCGCCAGGAATTCATCCTTGGCCTGGCTGGCCGCGCCCAGGTCGACCAGCAGCTGCTCGCGCTCGCGGGCTGCATGCTCGATCGCCAGGCGGTTGCGCACGTGCTCGGTCACGTCGACCGCCACCACGATCACGCCTTCCGGCCGGCCGTCCAGATCCAGCAGCGGCTCCAGGCTGAACTTGAAGAAGCGCTCGACCGGTTGACCCTCTGCATCCAGGCGCGTGACTGACAGCTCCTCCGCCTGGTACGACATGCCGCTGGCGTAGACGCGCGCGACCGCGTCGGCCACGCCGGCACCGCCCAGATGCGGGAACGCTTCGTCGAAGGTCTGGCCCAGCATGCTGCTGGTGTCGATCAGATCGCGGTAGCGGTTGTTCACCAGCCGGAAGCGCAGCTCGGGCCCCATCAACAGTGCCGCCGCCACCGGCGCGGCCATCAGCATGGCATCGCGCTGCGCCAGCGCCTGGTCGCGCTCATGACGTTCGGACGCATCGCGCGTGAAGCAGCGCGTGTAGCGCAGCTGGCCGTCGACGAAATGCCCGTTCGAGTGGATCAGCACGTGCCTGATCGAGCCATCCTTGCAGCGCAGGCGCGCCGGCTGGTCGTACAGCGCCTCGCCCGCGAGCAGCGTGCGCAGGATGAAGTCGATCGTGGCCGGGTCTTCGTGGAAGTCGGCGATATGCCGACCGACGTAGTCTTCCCAGCCGTAGCCGAGCATCTGCAATTCGGCGCGATTCGCCCACAGGATGGTGCCGTCGGGGCCGACGCGGTGCAGCCCTTCGACGGCGTTCTCCACGAAATCGTAGAGTTCAGCGGCCGTGGCGTCATCGTGCGCGCGCACGGGAATAGCGACGACGTCCGCAGGGAGCGGTTTGTCAGTGTTCATGGGATCGGGAAGGGAAAATGCGGCGTGCCATCGACGCGCAGGGGACTGACAGTGTAGCAGATCGTTGCCATTCATCACCGCCAGTCCCCATAAAGCAACAGGCTCAAGGCATGACGGGAAGCATCAAAACACGCTACACTTGCCGGCTATCGGCGTGCCTCCGGGTGCGCCCTGCCCTCTTTCATCTGCCTGACCATCTTCATGCCACGAATCATCTCCGCAAACCTCAACGGTATCCGCTCCGCCCACAAGAAGGGCTTCTTTGACTGGCTGGCGACGCAGGATGCCGACTACATCTGCGTCCAGGAACTCAAGGCCCAGGAAGCCGACATGACCGAGGACTTCCTGCGCCCGCACGGCTACCACGGGCGTTTCCACTACGCCGAGAAAAAGGGGTACTCGGGCACCGGCGTCTACAGCCGCACCGAACCCGACCAGCACCGCATCGGTTTCGGCTGCCTCGAGTTCGATGCCGAAGGCCGCTACACGCGCTGCGACTTCGGCAACCTGACCGTCATCTCGGTCTACTGCCCGTCCGGCTCCTCGTCGCCCGAGCGCCAGCTGGCCAAGTTCCGCTTCATGGAAGTCTTCCTGCCGCATCTGCAGGCACTGCAGGCCGAAGGCCGCGAAGTCGTCATCTGCGGCGACTGGAACATCGCGCACAAGGAGATCGACCTTAAGAACTGGAAGGGCAACCTGAAGAATTCAGGCTTCCTGCCCGAAGAACGGGCCTGGATGACGCGCATTTTCGACGAGCTGGGGATGGTCGACGTGCACCGCGGCCTGGATGCGCGCCCTGACCAGTACACATGGTGGAGCAACCGCGGCCAGGCCTACGCGAAGAACGTCGGCTGGCGCATCGACTATCACGTCGCCACGCCCGGCATCGCGGCGCGCGCCAAAACCGTCTCGGTCTACAAGGACGTGAAGTTCTCGGACCACGCCCCGCTCATCATCGACTACGACCTGTAATCACGCCGGCCAGCGCAAATCGAAGCGGCTGGCAAAGCTGCGCGCCTGGCGCGTGAGCGGATCGTCGAACGCGATGGCGCGCGCCAGCAACTGCAGCGGCGCGCTGAAATCGTCGCTGCCGCAGGGCCGCGCTACTGGATAAAAACTGTCGCCGACAATCGGCGCACCCAGCGACGCCAGGTGCAGGCGCAGCTGGTGCTTGCGCCCCGTGTGCGGATGCAGCCGGTACCGTGCCAGCGGCCCGCGCTGCTCGATCAATTCGATCAGGGTTTCCGAATTGGGTTCGCCCGCCACTTCTTCGCTGAGAAAGAACTGCGCCGCATCCTGCATGCGGCTGCGGTACGTAAACGGCAAGCTGCGCCCCTGCAGCAGCGGCGCGATCGCTTCATAGGTTTTGGTGACCACGCGCTTCTGGAACATCGACTGGTAGGCGCCACGCGACGCGGGATTGTGCGAAAAGATCACCACGCCCGCCGTCTCGCGATCGAGCCGGTGGATCGGCACCAGGTGCGGCAAATCGTACGTGCGCTTCAGGCGCACCAGCAGCGTCTCCCTCAGGAAGCGCCCGCTCGGAATCGTTGGTAAAAAATGCGGCTTGTCGGCGACCAGGATGTGATCATCCTGGAACAGCACCGCCTCCTGGAACGGGATCGGCACCTCAGGCACGTCGAGCTCGCGGTAGTACCAGATGCGCATGCCCTGGCGCACCGGCGTATCGAACGCCACCCGCGCGCCCTTCGCGTCGACGACTTCACCCCGTTCCAGCCGCGCTGCCCAGGATTGCATCGGCACGTCGGGAAAGCGCTCGCATAAAAAGCGCAGCATGCCGCCGGCGCGCGTCTCGGTCAGCCACAGATAGCTGGGCGCGACGCCGTCACGCAGGGGCAGCGGGACGACCGCATTGGCTTCGGCCTGACGGCCCCTGGCGCTACTGCCCATCAACGCCTCAATTCAGCGCAGTGCTCTTGTAGGCCGGCAGCTTGGCGACCGTCGTCTTCTTGGCACGCGCATACAGCGGCAGCAAGACGTTCATGTGCGCTTCCATGTCCTTGATGCGGGTGTCGCCGCCCGGGTGGGTCGACAGGATTTCCATCGGCGCGCTCTGGTTCAGCGTGGCCATCTTGCGCCACAGGACGATGCCGGCGCGCGGATCGTAACCGGCGCGCGACGAGATATCCAGGCCCACCAGGTCGGCCTCGCGTTCTTCGTCGCGCGAGAATTTCAGCACCAGCATGCTGCCCAGGCCATTGGCCGCGGTAGCAGTCAGGTTGGGATCGACGCCGAAAATGCCCGACAACAGCGCGCCGCCGACACGCGCGCCCAGCGCGGTGACGTTGGACTTGGCCAGGCGCTCGCGCCCGTGCTCGCGCAGTGCGTGGGCGATCTCGTGGCCCATGATGGCCGCGGCTTCGTCGTCGGTCAGCTGCAGCTTGGTGAGGATGCCGGTGTAGAAGCCAATGCGGCCACCCGGCATGCAGAACGCGTTGACCTCGTCGGCCTGGATCAGGTTGACCTGCCAGTCCCACTTGCTGGCCACCGGATTCCAGCGCGGCGTGAACGGGATGATGCGCTGGGCGATCGTGCGCAGACGCTTGAGCTGCGGGTCGGTGGCCGGGGCCAGCAAGCCTTTCTCCTTGGCCTGGCTCATCATCTCGGTGTACTGCAGGCGCGCGGCTTCGTTGACCTGCTCTTCGGGCGCCAGCACGCGCATGCGCGACAGTGGCTTGACCTCGATGCCATCCTGGACGACGACGCCGGCCTCCTGCGCCGTGGCCAGGCCGGTCGCGGCGAACAGGGTCAGACAAACGGCGAGTTGTTTCAGTTTCATCATCATGGCTCCGGCAGGCTGTTGTTGGCAGCCGGCCTCTCAAAATTGGTTATAAATGGGCAGCGCCCGCGCAGAATCGACGTGATCATGCCGTATGTACCGGCCCCGCTCAAGCCGCCAACGCACATAAGTCGCAACCTGCCCCGCGTTACGCTGCCGGCGGCGCTTTTTTACGCAGGCGGAAGACCGCCATGCTGCCGCGCAGGTTCGGCAGGAACTTGACCACCTTGCCGTCGGCCAGCGCCACGCATTCCAGCACTTCCAGGCCGCATTCGACCGCCAGTTCCTGGAAATCGTAGATCGTGGCGCAGCGCACGTTTGGCGTGTCATACCACTGGTACGGCAGCGCACGCGAAACCGGCATGCGCCCGCGCAGCAGCGCCAGGCGGTGCGGCCAGTGCGCGAAGTTCGGGAACGAGACGATCGCTTCGTGGCCGACGCGCACGATGTCGCGCAGCAGGCCTTCGACATGCTGCATCATCTGCAGCGAATTCAGACACAGCACGGTGTCGAACGTGTTGTCGCCAAAAAGGCCCAGGCCCTTTTCCATATCGTGCTGGATCACGTTGATCCCACGCGCGGTGCTTTCCAGGACTTTGTCGTCGGCGATCTCGATGCCGTAGCCCGAGCAGCGCTTGCCGGATTCGAGGTAGCGCAGCATGGCGCCGTCGCCGCAACCAACGTCGAGCACGTGGGCGCGCTCGCCCACCCAGTGCGCGATGAAAGCGAGGTCGGGCCGCAGCGTATTGAGGTCGGCGAAATTCATGCGGCCTCCGTGGCGGTGGTGATGGCGCCCGGGGCCAGTTCAAGGGCGATGCGGTTGTAATACGCGCGCACCACGTTCATGTAGCGCGCATCGTCGAGCAGGAAGGCATCGTGGCCGTGCGGCGCGTCGATTTCGGCGTAGGTCACGCGGCGCCGGTTGCTGATCAGGGCTTCGACGATCTCGCGGCTGCGCTCGGGCGAGAAGCGCCAGTCGGTCGTAAACGACGCGATCAGGAACTGCGCCTTGGTGCCGGCGAGCGCCTTTTCGAGATCGCCGTCGTACTCGCGCGCCGGATCGAAGTAGTCGAGCGCCTTGGTAATCAACAGGTAGGTATTGGCGTCGAAGTATTCCGAGAACTTGTCGCCCTGGTAGCGCAGGTAGGATTCGATCTCGAAGTCCACGCCAAAGTCGAAGTTGTAGTCATTGGTTTCCGCCGCGTTGCGCAGCTTGCGCCCGAACTTCTCGGCCATGTCGTCGTTCGACAGATACGTGATGTGGCCGATCATGCGCGCCACTTTCAGGCCGTTCTTCGGCACCACGCCATGCTCGTAGAAGTCGCCGCCGTGGTAATCGGGGTCGGTCAGGATCGCCTGGCGCGCGACGTCGTTGAAAGCGATGTTCTGGGCCGACAGCTTCGGCGTGGACGCGATCACGATGCAGTGGCGCAGGCGCTCGGGGAACTTGATGCTCCACGACAGGGCCTGCATGCCGCCCAGCGAGCCGCCCATCACGGCGGCAAAGCGGTCGATGCCGAGACGGTCGGCCAGCAGCGCCTGCGCGGTCACCCAGTCTTCCACGGTCACCAGCGGAAAGCTCGCGCCATATGGCTTGCCGGTTTCTGCGTTGACATGCATCGGACCGGTCGAGCCGAAGCACGAGCCCAGATTGTTCACGCCAATGACGAAGAAACGGTCGGTGTCCACGGGTTTGCCCGGGCCGACCATATTGTCCCACCAGCCGGCGCTCTTGGGCGAATCGTACTGGCCGGCGACGTGGTGCGAGGCGTTCAGGGCGTGGCAGACCAGCACCGCATTGGACCTGTCGGCGTTGAGCGTGCCATAGGTTTCATACATCAGCGTGTAGTTGCTGAGCTGGGCGCCGCTTTGCAGGCGCAGCGGCTCGGCGAAGTGCATCGCCTGCGGTGTGACTATTCCTAGAGATCCCATGGGACTGTGTGCTTTGATTGATGATGCGGTGGTGGCGCCGTTGCCGGGCATGGCAACGGCGCGCGACTCACAGGGTCTGCAACTGCTCGACGGCGCTGGCGATTTCACCCGGCTCCATCGCGCGCAGGATGCGCCGGGTACGGGTCGTGACCACGCCAAGGTCGGTATTCAAAATTTCCTGTTTCACCGCCAGCAGCTGCGCCGGGTGCATCGAAAACTCGCGCAGGCCCATGCCCAGCAACAGGCGCGTGAGCTTGACGTCGCCGGCCATCTCGCCGCACACCGCCACATCCAGCCCGGCCTTGTGGCCCGTGGCGATGGTCGAGGCGATCAGTTGCAGCACCGCCGGGTGCAGCGGATTATACAGGTGCGCCACTTCGTAATCGACGCGGTCGATCGCCAGCAGATACTGGATCAGGTCATTGGTACCGATCGATAAAAAATCCATGCGGCGCACGAACAGCGGCAGCGCCAGCGCGGCAGCCGGGATCTCGATCATGGCGCCGACCTCGATGCCTTCGTCGAAGCGGATCTTCTCGTCGCGCAGCTGGATCTTGGCCTGCTCGATCATGCCCAGCGTCTGGTCGATCTCGAATGCATGCGCGAGCATCGGGATCAGGATGCGCACCTTGCCGAAGGCCGACGCGCGCAGGATCGCGCGCAGCTGCACCAAAAACATCTGCGGCTCGGCCAGGCAATAGCGGATCGCGCGCAGGCCGAGCGCCGGATTGAGCGCCGTGTGGTCGGTCTGGTCGAGCGGCTTGTCGGCGCCCACGTCGAGCGTGCGGATCGTGACCGGGCGGCCCTTCATCGCCAGCACCGCCTTTCGGTACTGCTCGAACTGTTCTTCTTCGTCCGGGATGCGCAGCGCCTGCGCGCCGCGGCCCATGAACAGGAATTCGGAGCGGAACAGGCCCACGCCATTGGCGCCGGCTTCCAGAGCCGCTGGACAATCGTCGGGCAGTTCGATATTGGCCAGCAGCGTGATCGTGGTGCCGTCGCGCGTGATGGCCGGCGTTTTCTTGAGCTTGAGCAGACGCTTGCGTGCCTTGGCCATCGTGATCTGGCGCGCGCGGTACTGCTCGAGCACCAGCTGGCTCGGATTGCAGATGACGACGCCGGCGTCGCCATCGACGATCAGCCAGTCGTCCTGCTCCACCAGGCGCGAGGCCTGGTCCATGCCGACGACCGCCGGGATATCCAGGCTGCGCGCGACGATGGCCGTGTGCGAATTCTGGCCGCCGACGTCGGTGACGAAGCCGATGAACGATCGGTCGCGAAATGCCAGCATGTCGGCCGGCGAGATGTCGTGGGCCACGACGATCATCTGTGGCGGTGGCTGGTCTTCGTCGGCAAACACCGGCGCGACGCTCAGCGCGGTGCCGGTCAAGACCTTCAGCACGCGCTCGGCGACCTGCTGGATGTCGTACTTGCGCTCGCGCAGGTAGGGGTCTTCGATCTCGTCGAACTGCGCCGAGAGTTCATCGATCTGTGTCACCAGCGCCCACTCGGCGTTGTAGTGGCGCGCACGGATGATGTCCAGCGGAGCCTCGGAGATCATCGGGTCGGACAGGATCAGCGCATGCACGTCGATGAAGGCGCCCAGTTCGGTCGGGGCATCCTTCGGCAGGCCGGTCCAGAGTTCCTGCAGATTGTGGTGGACGGCGGCGATCGCATCCTGCAGGCGCTGCACCTCGGCCTCGACCTGTTCTTCAGGGACCAGGTAATGCTTGACGTCGAGTGCGGCTGGCGTAAGCAGGTGCGCGCGGCCGATCGCGATGCCGCGCGAAACCGGAATGCCGTGAAGGAGAAAGGAAGCCATGGAAGAATCCGTTGAACGTGAGGGGACCGCTTCACGCGGCATTATTCACCTTCACCGAACTTGTCGTTGACGAGCGCCGTCAGGGCGGCCAGCGCGGCTTCTTCGTCGGCGCCATCGGCTTCGAGCGTGACCTTCGCGCCCTTGCCGGCGGCGAGCATCATGACACCCATGATCGACTTGGCATTGATGCGCCGGCCGTTGCGGGTGAGCCAGACGTCGCTCTTGTACCTGGCGGCCAGTTGCGTGAACTTGGCGGAGGCCCGTGCGTGCAGGCCCAGCTTGTTGATGATCTCGAGTTCTTGTTGAATCATAGTCGCTTTATCGTTTTTGTAATGTGTCTGACTGCGCCCGGTATCTCCTCGCACGCATCGCCATTGCCAACGCCATCGCCGCCTGCCCTAGCCCACCCGGATCCGGTTATCCACCCGCACTGCCCCGTTCTGCGCACCGGCCAGCGCCATCTCGACGACCACGTCGAGCGAGTCGCGCCGGTAGGTGATCGCGCGCAGCAGCATCGGCAGGCTGATGCCGGCGATGACTTCCACGTGGCCAGCGTCGGCCAGCGAATTGCAGCAGTTCGACGGCGTGCCGCCCTTGACGTCGGTGATCACCAGAACGCCGTCGCCATCGTCAAGACGCGCGATGGCTTCCTTGGCCAGGCAGTTGATCTGGCCGATATCCTGGTCAGCCGTCACGTCGATTGCCTCGACGCGCTCGGTGGGGCCGCGAAATACGTGCGTTGCCGCGGCGATGAATGCCTGGCCCAAAGGTGCGTGGGTCAGGAGCAGAATGCCTACCATGTCGTTATCCAAGTACTTTCTGTTCGACCGCGTCGATGAACATCGCGGCCACGTCAAAACCGGTCTGGTCGAAGATCTCCTGGAAGCAGGTCGGGCTGGTCACGTTCACTTCGGTCAGGTTCTCGCCGATCACGTCCAATCCTACCAGTAACAGGCCACGCTCGGCCAGCAACGGGCCGAGGGCTTCGGCGATCTCGCGATCGCGCTCGCTGATCGGCTGCGCCACGCCGATGCCGCCGGCGGCCAGGTTGCCGCGCACTTCGCCGTTTTGCGGAATCCGCGCCAGCACGAACGGCACCGGCTTGCCGCCGATGACCAGCACGCGCTTGTCGCCCTTGTCGATCGCCGGGATGAATTTCTGGGCCATGATCGTGTGGCGGCCGTTGGCGGTCAGCGTCTCGATGATCGACCCCAGATTGAGCGCATCGCTCTTCACGCGGAAGATGCCGGCGCCGCCCATGCCGTCGAGCGGCTTGAAGATCACGTCGCCGTGCTTGGCGTGGAAGGCGCGCAGGCGCGCTTCGTCCGAAGTGACCATCGTCGGCGAGGTGTATTGGCTGAACTGGCCGATCGCCAGTTTCTCGTTGTGGTCGCGGATCGCCGACGGGCTGTTGATCACGCAGGCGCCCTGGCGCACGGCCAGTTCGAGCAGGTAGGTGCCGTAGACGTATTCCATGTCGAACGGCGGATCCTTGCGCTCGATGATCGCGTCGAATTCGGACAGCTTCACATCGACTGCGGCATCGGCCGTGTACCAGACATCCGGCTCGCCCGTCAGGTGGATCTGCATCACGCGCGCGCTGACGATGCCCTCTTCAAGCACCATGTCGCGCTGTTCGAAGAAGTACAGAGCATGACCGCGCCGGGCCGCCTCGCGCATCATGGCGAAGGTCGAATCCTTGTAAATCTTGAATCCGGACAGCGGGTCGGCGAGAAAAGCGATTTTCATGGGGCGTCCAATCGATGTAATACCTTGATTTTAGCCCGAATCGGCAAACCTCGCGGGCGAGGCCCCGAGGTTTGCCGGACGCAGTGCGTCAGTACACTTCCGGATTCGGATCGGTGCGTTCGAGTTCCAGCGATGCGGCCAGCATGCCCAGGCGCGCGACCACGCCATACACGTAAAAGCGGTTGGGCGCGGCGGTGCCCGGCTTGGCCTTCGGATCGGGCATCGCATGCTGCTGCGCGAACGCCAGCGGCACGAACTGCGAACCGGGGGCATTGAGGTTCTGGTCGATGCCGCGCTCGGCGTGCACGCGGTAGAAGCCACCCACGACATAGCGGTCGATCATGTAGACGACCGGTTCGGCGACGGCGTCGTCGATCGATTCGAAGGTGGGCACGCCTTCCTGGATGATCAGATCGGTCACGGCCACGCCATCCTTGACCACCGACATGCGCGCGCGCTGGGCCGGTGTCAGGTCGCGCACTTCGCTCGCGTCCTTGATGGTCATGATGCCCATGCCATAGGTGCCGGCGTCGGGCTTGAGGATCACGAAGGGCTTGCGCTCCTTCATGCCGTATTCCTTGTACTTCTTCTTGATCTTCGAGAACAGCGCCGAGACGTCGTCGGCCAGCGCTTCGGTGCCAACGTTCTCGCGCAGGTCAACTTCGGCGCAGGTGCTGTGCAGCGGGTTGACCAGCCACGGATCGATGTCGATCAGCTTGCCGAACTTCTTGGCCACTTCGTCCAGCGCCTTGAGGTGATTGCTCTTGCGGCGCAGCGCCCAGCCGGCGTGCAGTGGCGGCAGCAAAGCTTGCTCGTGGACGTTCTCCAGGATCGACGGAATGCCGCCCGACAGGTCATTGTTGAGTAGGATGGTGCACGGATCGAAGTCGGGCAGGCCGACCCGGCGGCCATTGGCCGAGCGCACGAGCGGCTCGAGCACGAGCATATTGCCGTCCGGCAGCGCCAGCGGCGTCGGCTCGGTGATGTCGGGCGAGAACGTGCCAAGACGGACATGCAAGCCGGTCTGGCGGAAGATCTGCATCAGGCGCGCGACGTTCTGCAGATAGATCGGGCTGCGGCGGTCGGCGTCCGGCACCAGCAGCAGGTTGCGCGCGTCCGGGCAATACTTGTCGACGGCGGCCATGGCCGCCTGCACCGTCAGCGGCAGCATCTCGCTGGCCAGGTTATTGAAGCCGCCCGGGAACAGGTTGGTGTCCACCGGCGCGAGCTTGTAGCCGGCATTGCGCAGATCGACCGAGCAATAAAATGGCGGCGTGTGCTCCTGCCACTCGAGGCGGAACCAGCGCTCGATGGCAGGCGTGGCTTCGAGGATTTTCTTTTCCAGGTCCAGCAAAGGACCGGTCTGGGCGGTGGCGAGGTGCGGAACCATTGATTGGACGTCCTTGTTGTGCGCTTCTTGTTGTTAATTAAGGTGGGAATCGCATATGGGGTTGGTCCGGGTATTTTAAAGGGCAATGCGAAGAATGCAAAAAACGCCGTCCCCGCTTGTGCGGAGACGACGTTTTCAGGGACAACCGACGACTGAGCGGATCAATAACGGTAGGCCGACTCGCCGTGGCTCGTGATGTCCAGGCCTTCGCGTTCCTCTTCTTCCGGCACACGCAGACCGATCACGATATCGACCAGCTTGAAGGCGATGAAGGCGACCACCGCCGACCAGATGACGGTCACGCCGATCGCATGGGCCTGGATCCACAGCTGGCCGACGATCGAGTAGCTCGTGTTCATGGCATTGGTCGTGTAATCCCACACGCCCTGCCCGCCCAGTGCCGGCGACGCAAACACGCCGGTCAGCATCGCGCCCAGGATACCGCCCACGCCGTGCACGCCGAACACGTCGAGCGAATCGTCGGCGCGCAGCAGGCGCTTCAGACCCGTCACGCCCCACAGGCAGACGATACCGGCCAGCAGGCCGATGACCAGCGCGCCCATCGGACCGACGAAGCCGGCGCCCGGGGTGATGGCCACCAGGCCCGACACGGCGCCCGATGCGGCGCCCAGCATCGATGGCTTGTGCTTGAAGATCCACTCGCCCAGCACCCAGGTGAGGGTCGCACCAGCGGTGGCCAGCAGCGTGTTCAGGAACGCCAGTGCCGCCACGTCGCCTGCTTCGAGTGCCGAGCCGGCATTGAAGCCGAACCAGCCGACCCACAGCAGCGATGCGCCAACCATCGTCATCGGCAGCGAGTGTGGCGCCATCGATTCACGGCCGTAACCGATCCGCTTGCCGATCACATAGGCACCCACCAGGCCGGCCACGGCCGAATTGATGTGCACCACGGTGCCGCCCGCGAAGTCGAGCGCGCCCTGCTGCCACAGGTAGCCGGCAGCTGCGGTAACGGTTTGCAGCGAGGCGGCGTCGGTGATGGCGTCAGGACCGGCCCAGAACCAGACCATGTGCGCGACCGGCAGGTAGCCGAACGTGAACCACAGCACGACGAACACCAGCACGGCCGCGAACTTGGCGCGTTCGGCAAAGGCGCCGACGATCAGCGCGCAGGTAATCGCTGCGAAGGTGCCCTGGAAGGCGACGAAGATGAATTCGGGGATCATCGTCTCTTTGCTGAAGGTCGCGGCCATCGCAAACTTGCCGGCAACCGGATCCCAGATGCCTTGCAGGAAGGCGCGGTCGAAGCCGCCGATGAACGCGTTGCCCTGCGTGAAGGCCAGCGAGTAGCCGTACAGGCACCACAGCACGATGACGAGGGCAAATACCATCATCACCTGCATCAGCACCGACAGCATGTTCTTGGCGCGCACGAGGCCGCCGTAGAACAGCGCCAGGCCGGGAATGGTCATCAGGATCACCAGCAGCGTGGCGACGAACATCCAGGCCGTATCCCCCTTGTTGATGGACGGCGCCGCCATGGCCGGCAGGGCAACGCCCAGGCCCAGCAAGGCGGTCAGTATCGTTGTAGTTATACGCTTCATGAAAACATTCCTTCTTACAGTGCGTCGTTGCCGGTCTCGCCGGTACGGATACGGATGACCTGGTTCAGGTCGGCCACGAAGATCTTGCCGTCACCGATCTTGCCGGTGCGGGCAGCGCCCTGGATCGCATCGATGACCTGGTCGACGATGGCGTCGTCGACCGCGGCTTCGATCTTGATCTTGGGCAGGAAGTCGACGACGTACTCGGCACCACGGTACAGCTCGGTGTGGCCCTTCTGGCGACCGAAACCCTTCACTTCGGTCACCGTCATGCCTTGCACGTTGATTTCCGACAGTGCCTCTCGCACCTCGTCGAGCTTGAAGGGCTTGATGATGGCGGTGATCATTTTCATGGTATTGCCTCTTTTGCAATCAAAAAGTTTTTGAGACGGACAGCACGGCGGCGGACTTGCCGAGATTCTTGCCTTCCGGGCTCAGGTAGGCGTCGGTATTCGCCTTGTGCCACGCCAGCGCCACGGTGGCGACGCCGAAGTCTTTGGTGACGCCGACCTTGTAGTCGGTGTACGAAAACGCGCTGTTGTTCTTCAGTTTCTGGCGCCCGACGTGCAGGTTCAGGATGAAGCCGTTGCTGACGTCGATGTCGGCGCCCACGTCCAGGTAGCCGCTGCGCTTGCTGTCTGCGGTGCCGAACAGATTGGTCGTCGAGTGCGAGTACTTGATATAGGCCGGGCCGTAGCCGAGTTTGCCGTACAGCTCGAACGTGTTCGCGCTTGGGTTCAACCCGTTGTCCGGATAGTAGTAATACAGGCCGCCGATGTCATAGCTGATCGCGTCGCTCAACTGACCGCGCTTGCCGCCATAGACGTCCCATTCGATATTGCCGTCGCCGCCCAGGTCTTTCGTCCATTTGATGGTGGAAAGCCAGGTACCCACGTAGAAGCCGGATGGGCCATGTACGTAGTCGACGCCGCCCTGGAGGGCCGGGTCGAGGGCTGTTTGCGACAGGCCGCGGTAACGGTAGTCGCTGGTGATGCTCGCGTTGTAGCTCACCTGGTGTTCGGCGGGTTGTTCCTGTGCCATGCCCGGAGCGCTGGTAAGCGCCAACACTGCCAGGACAACTGCGCTGAATTTTGCTTTGCACTTCATGACAAACCCCCTTGATGAACAACATGAAAAATGACTGCTTGTGGATCCTTGTGATGTTCTTTATCTATGTTTTATTTAGCAGGATGCGTGCCAGCTCATAAAGAGGAAAAAGGTCCTTGTTTTTTTGGTAAACACGCCCCACATCGGTTTTGCTACAACACAACGGACCGCATACGGCACCCAGACGGCCGTTCGGCGCACCACATCAGGTCACATTGCACCATCATGGAGCGTGCGGCCTCGGCAGAAAGGGAAATGGATATGAGTAATAGCAACTTCTTCAGCGACTTGCAGGGCAAGATCAACCAGGCGCTCGAGAGCGGTCCGGCCAAGGACATTGAACGCAATGTGAAGGCAGCCATGACGTCGGGCTTTTCCAAGCTCGATCTGGTCACGCGCGAGGAATTCGATATCCAGGCCCAGGTGCTGGCCAAGACCCGCAGCAAGCTCGAGGCGCTCGAGCTGCGCGTGAGCGAGCTCGAAGCCAAACTGGGTGCAGGCAGCGCCACGACGCCGTCGGCAACGTCGGCGACAGCGGCCTCGGCATCGGCCGCTTTCCCAACCTCGGGCAGCTCGGCGATTCCGATGCCAGGCGCTGCGCCATCGGCCACCGCGCCATTCCCGGCTGCACCGGAAGACCCGACGATCGTCGTGCCGCCAGCGCTGGACAAGCATTAAACAGTCCACGGGCCAGCCCGCCTCGCGCGGGTGGCCTCAGCACCAGCGGCACGCCCGTGTCGCCATCTTTTGACGCGCATCCCGGCTTATACTGGTTGTCTTTACGGAGACCACGATGACCCGACAGTTTGCCGCGCTGATCACCACCTGTACCCTGCTGGCCATGCCAGCCGCGATCCACGCGCAGGCAACCGCTGCCGGTGGTGACGTACGTCCCGAGATCCTGCGCCAGCTTGATGGCGCCTGGACCATGACGGGTGATGTGCGGGGCAAACCGGTCACCTACCGCATGGTGGCCAAGCCGGCCTTGCACGGCACATTCACCGAACTGCGCATGCAGGACGTGCAGGTGCCCGCGCAGTACGAAGCGGCCGTCTTCGTCGGCTATGACGCCGCCAGCAAGACCATCATCGCGCACTGGATGGACAGCTTCGGCGCAAAGTATTCGGTCCCGCACGGCAGTGGCGACATCGCCGGCAACGTCGTCACATTCACCATTCCCTACCCGAGCGGCCCGTTTCGCAATACCTGGCGTTTCGATCCGGCCAGCGCGACGTGGCAATTCGCGCTCGAGGCGGCGCAGCCGGACGGCTCGTGGAAGCACTTCGCCGGCTACGCCCTCAGGCGCGACTGAGCGCGACTGAGCGCGCCCGGGCCGGCGGGCTTCAATCGATACTGACCTCCTTGCGGTTGTCACGCGCCACGCGGTCGATCAGCTTGTTGTACGGGTCAATGCCAACGTCGAACGGCTGCTCCTTGACGGTCACCGTCACGGTCGGATTCTCGCCCCGCAGTACGCGCTTCTCCAATAACAGCACCCGCTCGTCCGATTCCTTGGCATCGTTCGCGCGTGCGAACACGCCGATTTCCACCGCCTCATCGTAGGTGCGCGGCGTTTCCTGCCCCTTGCCGTCGGCCTGCATCTTCGCCAGATGCAGTCTCATCGTCACATCCCACTGTCCGTCCGGGCGCTTGACGGCTTTTGCTTCGGTCACGCGGTTATCGTAGAAGACGATGCGTTCGAACAGGTCGGCGATCAGCGCGTGCTTGCCGACCGGGGCTTCGGCGCGAATGTAGTCCACCAGTTCGGCGGAGGTCGCAAACGGCGCCTCCTGATAGCCCTTGTCCTGCAGGAAGCGCTTGAGGGCGCGGTTGAGCGCCGCTTCGCCGATCTCGTCGCGCAGCCGGTAGAACACCAGGCTGCCCTTGCGGTAGTGGATGTAGTCCTGGTTTTCCACGCGCACCAGCGGCAGTTCCTCGATCTTTTCGGCGCCGCGCGAACTGAGATAGCGGTCCAGCTCATAGCGCAGGAAACGGCGCATCTTGTGCGGGCCGTATTCCTTCTCCATCACCATCAGCGCCGAGTACTGCGCCAGCGATTCGATCAGCATGCTCGCGCCCTGCACATTCGCGGCCGTGACCTGGTGGCCCCACCACTGGTGCGCCATCTCGTGCGCCGTCACGTAGAAGACGTAGTCGATGTCCTCCTTGTTGCGCAGGTCGGCGATAAAGCCGATCGATTCCGAGAACGGGATCGTGTTGGCGAACGATTGCGCAAAGCGCTGGTAGTTCGGAAATTCCAGGATGCGCACCTGCTTGTGCTGGTAGGGCGTGAACTGGGTCGTGAAGTAGTCGAGCGACTTTTGCGTGCCCGCGATCATCCGGTCCACGTTGTAGGCGTGCTTTGGATCGTGATAGATCTCGATAGGAATGCCGTGCCAGTCGCCCTTCTTCACCTGCCAGTTGGCTGATAAGTAGGCGAAGAACGGCATCATCTTCTGGTCCATCTTGTAGCGATAGTAGTTGCGGCCGTTTTCCTTCCACGCCTTTTGCAGGTAGCCCGGCGCCAGCGCAATCTGGTCACCACTCGTGGAAACGGTGGTGTCGAAACTGATCCAGTCGGCGTCGTCCCCGAACATCGTGTTGGCGCGGGCCGCCTGGTTTTCGAGCTTGGCCATGCGCTCCGGTTCACCCAGGCCGCGCTTGCGGCGCTCGTTGCGGTCCAGCAGTTCGAACTCGCTCTGGTAGCCGACCAGCGGGAAGAACTCGCGGTTGTTGAAGAACGTGCCGTTCAGGTTGAGCGTGTCGCCCCTGCCCGCGTTGGAAAAACCGGGACGGCGCACGTCCACCGTGAAGTCCAGCGCCAGGCGGGCGCCCGGCGCCGTTGGCTGCGCGAGCTTGAGTATCCGGAAGCCTGCCACCTGGTCGTCCAGGACGACCGTGTGCGCGGGCAGACCAGCAAACGTGGTCACGACGTCCGGATTGACCTGCAGGCGCAGCGTGTCGAGCGGCTGGCTCGTCTTGTTCTCGAAGACGTAGCGGCCCTTGACCATCACGCGTCGCTCGGCCGGGTAAATGTCCACCGCGGCACGCACGTCGACGATCTTCACGTGCGGCAGGTCCTTGTACTTGCGGTAGGTCTTTTCGTATCTGGCCTGCTTGTCCATCGCCACGTTCTGCGCTTCGTAGCGGCCCAGCGTGACGGTATTGTGGAAGATCCAGCCGCCCACCAGCGCGAACGCGATCGTGCAGGCAGCCAGCGCAACGCCCGATGCACTCTTGAGGCGCCGCGTGGCTTCACGCGTGCGGGTGCGCCACTCGACCGACAGGCCGCGCACCCAGAACGCCTGGGCCACGATCAGGCCCGCCACGACAAACAGGGTCCAGTACAGCGCGAACCACGACCAGCCTGCGACGAAGTGGCCGAAGCCGTTCATGTCCGAGTACGGCGTCTCGGGTAGCAGACCGATGTTGTACAGGTTGTGATCGAAGTGCAGGACCGACAGGACAATCTGCGCCACGATCAGTACGATCATGAACAGGTAACCCAGAAACTTGTTGTTCGTGACCACCTGCAGCGCCACCGCGATCAGCGCCATCAGGATGTACGGCGTGCCGGCCATGAACACGCCCTGCAGATACACCATCGGTTCGATCGGCGCGCCGCCCTTGTACAACTGGATGGCGATCGCGGTCAGGATGCCGGCAAACAGGAAGGCCAGCACCACGCCAACGAGGGCCAGACTTTTCGCCACCAGCGGCGCCCAGTTCGGCATTGGCATTGCGTCGCTCACGTCGGCGATGCCGGCCTGGCGCTCCTTGAAGATCAGTTCACCGGCATAAAAGATCACGATGATCAGCAGCAGGAAGTTGTAGCTGCCCTTGAGCAGCTCGATCATCAGGTAGGTGCGCGGATAGACATCGGTGCCGAACATCTGGTGCAGTTGACTCGAGCTGCCCACCATATTGAGCACGCCGAACAGCAGCATGACCAGGAACGGCACGCTCTTGAAGACGGCGACCGCATCGAAGACGAAGATGTGCCAGCACTGGGTCCAGCGCGTGGCGCGTGTGAAGCGCGGGGCGATGCGTGGCAGCGCGACGTGCGCCGGCGTGCCGGCGGCCGGCGCTGCAGCTTTGGCCCTGCCGAACAGGCGCTTGCCGGTGCCGGCGCGCTGCGGCTTGAACAGCGCCAGCGTCAGGCCAAGCAGCGCCAGGCCGACCACGCTCCACAACAGCCGGTTGGCCAGCATATAGCCCCCGATGGCCGGCAGGCCGGCATTCGATTCGGCGGTGGAGAAGTAACGCGTGGCGCGGCCCAGGGCGCGCAGGCCGAACGGGTCGGCCAGCACGGCGAACCACTCATTGTCGATATTGCTGGTGAATTTGCCGGCCAGGATCCACAGCACGAAGAACGCCATCACGCCCACATACACCATCATGATCGAGCGTGTGGTTGAAGCCAGCAGCATCAGCAAGGCGCCGATGAACAGCAGGTTCGGCACCACCAGCACGCACAGCGCCCACAGGTAGGCGGCGCCGGGGAACGGTCCCACGCGCTCGGCGTCGATCCACGGCATCAGAGGGCCGAGCATCATGCCCGCCACGATCACCGCGAAAATCACCATGCAGGCCAGCAGGCCCGCCAGGAAACGGCCGACGAGGTAATCGTGCTTTTTCATCGGCGTGGCAAACAGCATGTCGGAGATGCCGACGTCGCCATCGCGCAGCACCGAGCCGGCGATGAAGATGGTGACGACGAACATCGACATCAGGCTGAAGACGCCGAGCAGTTGCGCGACGACGACCGGCGCATTGCGATTGACGTTGCCGATGCTGCCGCCGATCTGAATCGCATCGGTGGTGGTCGCGCCAAAGGCCAGCGCGCCGAAGATCAGCGCGCACACCCACAACAGCGGCTGGCGCAGCTGGATGCCCAGCTCGAACTTGAAGAATTCCCGTAGCATGCCGGCTCCTTACGCCACGACTGGTGCGGTGGATGCCGGCGCCGCATCGGTCGTTGAAACGCCCGCGCGGTTGGCATTGCGGATCTGGAGGAAGTAGACGTCTTCCAGGTCTGGCTCGACGCTGACGAAGCCGTCGTCCGGCTGCGACTCGGCAAACACGTTGATCTGCGGGCGCCCCGCCACCAGGCGCGTGGAGAGCACATTGAAATTGCGCTGGTAATCGGCCAGCGCTTCCTGGCTGACGGTGCGGCGCCACACGCGGCTCCTGAGCGTATCGATCGCGGCTTGTGGCTCGCCCTGCAGCAGCACGGTGCCCTTCGCGATCATCGCCATGCGCGGGCACAGATCGGTGACGTCTTCGACGATGTGGGTCGACAGAATCACGACCACCTGCTCGCCGATCTTGGCCAGCAGGTTCAGGAAGCGGTTGCGTTCATCGGGATCGAGACCCGCGGTCGGTTCGTCGACGATCACCAGGCGCGGCGCGCCAAGCAGCGCCTGCGCGATGCCGAAGCGCTGGCGCATGCCCCCCGAAAAGGTACCCAGGCCACGCGAACGCGCTTCCCACAGATTGGTCTGGTGCAGCAGCGCTTCGACCATCTCCTTGCGCTCCCCCTTGGACGTCAGGCCCTTGAGGACGGCGAAGTGGTTCAGCAGTTTTTCGGCGCTCACCTTCGGGTAGACGCCGAAGTCCTGCGGCAGGTAGCCGAGCTGGCGGCGCAAGCCTTCCTTGTCCTTCAACACATCCAGGCCATTGAAATCGATGCTGCCGCTGTCTGGGTCCTGCAGCGTGGCGATCGTGCGCATCAGCGACGACTTGCCGGCACCGTTGGGCCCGAGCAGGCCGAACATGCCGTTCGGGATCTCGAGACTGACGTTGTTGATCGCCTTGACGCCGTTGGCATAGGTCTTGTTGAGCTGCTTGATCGATAGCATGGACTGATTCTCCGGGGACGGTTGCGGTTGTGGTGCTGTTCACGATCAATGTAACGTTAACAAAAAGCAATGTCAGCATTTTGTGACAGACGGTATGAATTGCGGCATGAACGACGAGATGACCGGTATATGCACCTGTCATGAACGGGCAAGCGCGCACGCCTGTTCGCTCTCAAACGGTGGCGCGGTGCCCGCTTTAGGATGGGGCACCCTGGCGTCATGCGGAAGGAATCCAATGAGTCTTGCCGTCCTCAAAAGCCGCGCGCTGGCCGGCATGGCCGCGCCGCCCGTCAATGTCGAAGTGCATCTGGCCAACGGTCTTCCGGGCTGGACGATCGTGGGCTTGCCAGACACCGAAGTGCGCGAAGCGAAAGACCGCGTGCGCGCGGCGTTGCAGAATTCGGGCTTCGATATCCCGCCGCGCCGCATCACGATCAATCTCGCGCCGGCTGATCTGCCCAAGGAATCCGGCCGCTTCGATCTGCCGATCGCACTGGGTATCCTGGCTGCATCGCATCAGATACGGGGCGATACACTGGCGCGCTACGAGTTTGCTGGCGAATTGTCGCTGTCGGGCGAGCTGCGGCCGATTCGTGGTGCATTGGCGATGGCGTTTGCGATGGTATGTGCGGGTTCTTCAGAATCTGCTTCACAGACCGACCTGCAGGACCGGGCTTTCATCCTGCCGCTGGCCAATGCCGACGAAGCGGCGCTGGTCGACGCAGCCGAGATCCTGCCGGCGCGCACGCTGCTCGAAGTCTGCGCGCACTTCGCCAACGCACCCGATGCGCCCAAGCTGGTGCGGCATGTGGGGCCGCCCCTTGCGCAGGCGGTGTACTACCCTGATTTCGCCGACGTCAAGGGTCAGCAGCATGCCAAGCGCGCGCTCGAGGTGGCGGCGGCCGGCGCGCATTCATGTTTGCTGGTCGGCCCGCCCGGCGCGGGCAAGAGCATGCTGGCGGCGCGCCTGCCTGGCTTGCTGCCATTGATGAGCGATGCCGAGGCCCTCGAATCGGCTGCCGTGCAATCGCTGGCAGGGGGCTTCTCGCCACAGCGCTGGCGTCAGCGGCCGTTTCGCAGCCCGCATCACACGACGTCCGGCGTAGCGCTGGTGGGCGGTGGCAGCGTGCCGCGGCCTGGTGAAGTCTCGCTCGCGCATCATGGGGTATTGTTTCTGGACGAGCTGCCCGAGTTCGACCGGCGTGTCCTCGAGGTGCTGCGCGAGCCGCTCGAATCGGGCCAGATCACGATTTCGCGCGCGGCGCACCAGGCCGATTTTCCGGCACGCTTTCAGCTCATCGCGGCGATGAACCCGTGTCCGTGCGGCTGGCTCGGTCATGCCAGCGGCAAGTGCCGCTGCCTTGAGGCCTCCGTGCGGCGTTACCAGAGCCGCATCTCGGGACCTCTGCTCGATCGCATCGATATCCAGTTGCCGGTCGCGGCGCTGGGGCCGGAGAGCATGGGCGCAGGCGCCGACGGGGAACCGAGCAGCGTGATTGCAGTGCGTGTGGCGCAGGCGCGCGCACTGCAGATGGCGCGCCAGGGCTGGCCCAACAGCCACCTCGGCCCGCGCGACATCGACCGTTATTGCGCGCCTGACGACGCCGGTGGGCGCCTGTTGCATGCCACGGCCCGGCATCTGCACTGGTCGGCGCGCGCGTATCACCGCGTTCTTAAAGTGGCGCGCACGGTGGCCGACCTGGCCGGCAGCGAACACGTGGCAGCCACGCACGTGGCCGAGGCGATCGGGTACCGGCGCGCGTTGCAGGGCGATTAGCAGGTCTTGCGTTCTGCGGCGCTGCTGTTACCATCGACGCATGCGACCCTCTACCGTGCGTGCCTTGCAGATTGTCCCGATCCTCCTGGCCGGCGCGCTGCTGGCCGGCTGCAGTCCGGCGTATAACTGGCGTGACTACACGAGCGAGGACGGTCGCTTCAAGGCGCTGTTTCCAGCCAAGCCCGCGACCCTGACCCGCACGGTGGACCTGAACGGTTTGCAGGTCGAGATGACAATGACGGCGGCCAAGGTCGACAACACGACGTTCGCCGTGGGTACTGCAGTCGCACCCGATGCGGCGCGCGCGCAGGCGGCGCTGCCGGCCATGCGCCTGGCGCTGCTGCGCAATATCGGCGCGCCCGACGCTGCGGCCACCAATGACCTGAGCGTCGATGTCACGGGCGCCGGCCAGGGTACGCCAATGCACCTGAGCGGGCGCTTCGCCGCGAAGGGCAACCGCGTCTACCAGGTCATCGTGCTTGGCCCTGCAGGCAAGACGCCGCCGGAACAGGTCGAGCAGTTTCTCACATCCTTCACGAGCTTCTGAGGTCTTCCATGGATGACCAGCTCCCCGCCCTGCGCCTGGTCGGCCTGCGCAAGCAGTTCGGCCGCCCTGCCGTCGATGGCCTCGACCTGCTGGTCCGGCGCGGCGAGTTCTATGCATTGCTCGGGCCGAACGGCGCCGGCAAGACGACAACGCTGCGCCTGGTCACGGGCCTGCTGGCGCCCGACGCCGGCACGATCGAGGTGCTCGGCGTGGACATGACTGCGGCGCCGGCAGCGGCCAAAGCCAAGCTGGCCTACCTGCCGGACGAGCCAATGTTGTACGGGAAGCTCAAGCCGTTCGAGTATCTCGAATTCGTCGCGGGCCTGTGGGGCGTGCCGGCGCAGGATGCTGAACCGCGCGCACGCGAACTACTCGACTGGCTTGACCTGAGCCAGCATGCGCACGAGCTGACCGAAGGTTTTTCGCGCGGGATGAAGCAGAAGCTCGCGCTGGCCGGCGCCCTGATCCACGACCCGGAACTCTTGATCCTCGACGAACCGCTCACTGGCCTGGATGCAGCGGCAGCGCGCCAGGTGAAAGACCTGCTGCTGGCGCACGTGGCCAAGGGCGGCACCGTCATCCTGACAACGCACATACTCGAAGTGGCCGAGCGCCTGGCGCACCGCATCGGCATCATCCGCCAGGGCCGGCTGATCGCCGAAGGCACGCTGGACGCGCTGCGCGAGCGTACGCAGGGCGGCAGCCTCGAAGACATGTTCCTGCACCTGATGGCGGCGCCATGAGGCTGGCGCCGGGCAGCGTCGGCTGGCTGCTGCGGCACGAGCTGCGGCTTGCCTGGTTCAATGCGGCGGGCGGCAAAGCGGCGGACGGGCGGCGCCGGCCAGGCAATCTGGCGCTCGGTCTGGCGGCTGCTGGCTGTATCGTCATGCATGTCGCAAGCTGGTTTGTCGTGCGCCAGCTGGCCGGCATGCCGGGGGACGATCCGCGCATCCTGCTGGCGGTGTCCGCGCTGCTGATCGTGGCCACGACCTTCATGCTGTCATCGGCGATCAAGGCATGCGTCGTCGTGATGTTCGAGCGCAGCGACCTCGATTTGCTGCTGTCGTCACCCCTGCCCTCGCGCAGCATTTTCACGGTGCGGCTGTTGGGCGTGTGCGCGGGTACGGCGGCGCTGTACCTGTTTTTGCTGGCGCCGTTCGCGCATGCGGGGCTGCTGCAGGGCCAATTTCGCTGGCTCGGGATCTATCCGGGCGTGATCGCCCTTGCGGTGCTGTGCAGCTGTGGCGCCATGCTGCTCACGCTTGGCCTCGTGCGCGTGCTCGGTGCGCGCCGTACACGCGTCGTGGCGCAGATCGTGGGGGCGCTGGCTGGCGCGCTGCTGGTCATCGCGTCGCAGCTGCATGCGCTCACATCCAGGCAAACACAGGACGGCATTCGCGATACCGTGCTGGGGATGGTGCAGGCCGAGAATGCGCGGGATAACCTTCTCTGGCTGCCGGCGCGGGCGATGCTGGGTGAGCCGTTGCCGGTGCTGCTGCTCGGCGCCCTCGCATGCGGCATGTTCGTGCTGACCACCTGGCGCACGCATCGCTTCTTTGCGCGCGGACTGCAAATGGCTGCGTCGACGCCTTCGATCGCTGCGGGCAAGGCGTCATCGACAACGCCGCAGCCCCGCTTCGGGCGTAGCCTGTTTCGCACGGTCGTCATCAAGGAATGGCGCCTGATCGTGCGCGATCCGCAGTTGCTGTCGCAGGTGATGCTGCAAATACTGTTTTTGCTGCCGTTGTTCTTCCTGATTTTCAAGCGCGCCGATGTGCAGGTGCAAGCCATCGGCGCGGGCCTGGCGTTGCTGTGCAGTTCGCTAACTGGTGCGTTGGCATGGATTGCGTTGTCGGCCGAGGATGCGCCGGATCTGCTGCTGGTATCGCCTGCATCGCAGCGCACTGTACGGCGCGCCAAGCTGGCAGCGGCCATGATGCCGGTGCTGGGGTTGGTGGCTGTTCCTCTGCTATGGCTGACAGTGCGGATGCCGACCGCCGGGCTGGTCGGACTCCTGGTCGTGTGCGGCGCTGTCGTGGGCGCCGGCCTGGTGGTGTTCTGGTGCGGGCGGCCTGGCGTGCGCAGCAATTTTAAAGGGCGTGGCAAAGGAGGCCTGGTGATGAACGTGCTTGAATTGTTCAACAGCCTGGCGTGGGGCGCGTTGGGATGGCTGCTGTCGGCTGCCGCGCTTGGGCCTTTGGACCACATGGGCATCCTCGTCGCAGCGGGGGCTGCGTCGTTCGCCATTGCTGTACCTGGCATTGCCTGGATGTTGCGGCGTCGGACGGTGTGAGCGCGACCGCACTGTGAAGGGGCGCGAGTCGTGCTATCGTTTAATTACTAACAAAACCAAGAGATAGCTATGTTGATTACATTTAAATGCAAAACGTATCCAGAAGTTCTGATGTATCAGGAACATGCCAAACGTATCCTTGACCTGCTGCACAAGGAGCCGGAACGCGGCGTGATCACGTCGGCGGAGGCCACCCAAGTGATTTCGCTGATCGAGGACGAGATCGAAGAGTCCCGCAAGCATCAGGTGTCGGATCAGGTGGCGCACGATGTGCATGCGCATCACCGCGATGAAGACGACCATGAGCATCAGGCGATCGAGGTCGTCAGTTTCTCGACCCGCATGTATCCGCTGCTGGAAATGCTGCGCTCGGCGCGTGATAACAAGACCGATATCCTTTGGGGTGTGTAAGCAGGCTTTGGTTTATCCTTGTCTGCAGGTAAAAAGCCCGCTGATGTGAGTCAGCGGGCTTTTTTGCGTCACATCGGTCGATTGGCACTGGTTATCTGATCACGTGAATATCGTCGCCCAAAGCGAAAAGCCCCACTCAGATCACTGAGTGGGGCTTTTCTATATAACTAGCCTGACGATAACCTACTTTCACACTGGTTGCAGCACTATCATCGGCGCAAAGTCGTTTCACGG
>NZ_JCASIO010000012.1:0-95032 GCF_059685955.1 Telluria sp. LT2P80
GGTCTTCACCTTCAATAAAGCGTTTCATCTGGCCCCTGCATTGATGAGATACTGGCTTAACGTTTCCTCAACCGGTTTCGTTTACACGAAGTGGTGTTTTTACACAGCCTGGGTCGATAGCGGACCGACGCAGCGTTAGTCCGGCACTAACATAGCGGCCACGTTCGTACGGACTAATGCCATAGCTAGCACTACTTCCTGGAGATCTGTGGTCGCTTATAGCAGATCATCTTCTGGCCCATCACCGATCGCCGAAAGGCGGACGCTTTCATATCGATGATCACGCGGCCCTGGCTGGGATCCGGTTTAGTCCTCAAGACCGGAATGCCATGGGAGTACCTGCCGCGCGAACTCGGCTGCGGCCTGGCGATCGCGGCAAACGCGTAAGCAAACACCATCTGCTGGTGGATGAGCATGGGCCTTTGCCAGTCGCTCAGATCTCAGCCGGGCAAGTACACGACTCGCGTTCCTTATCCCGCTGTAGCGTCCGTCCCAGCAGTGAAAGGATGAGCAGGCCGTGCCCGAAGACGCCCAAGTGAGCTGCATGCCGATCAAGCGTATGCTTCGAGAACCCATCCGGCTTGGTTGGACCATCGGGGCATTACCAGATCGAATCGCGCGGCATGGCCTAGAGTCGCGCGAACGGATCGGCCGATGGCAGCGGGTCGTCGAGCGCACCTTGGGTTTGCTACACTGCGCTCGCTGACTGCGCAGACGGCATGAGCGACGGGCAGACATCCATCAGGCGTTTCTCTCGCTTGCCTGCTCGCTCGTTTGTTGGCGGTATGTCGAGCGGCGTTGTCAGGCGCTCTTAACGCCGAAATCGCACGTCCTCGCTCACCACGGGCGCATTGCCTTTGGGCTTCTTCGGTTTTTTGGGCTTCTTGACGATCTGACCCTTTGCATCCGTCTGCGGCACGCGATGCTCGGGCGCATAGCCCGGCTCTTCCACGCGTTCGAGCATCTGGCGCGTAAGCACTTCGATTGCCGCCAGTTGCTCGACTTCGTCGGCGCACACCAGCGACACCGCTTCGCCGCTCGCGCCCTTGCGGCCCGTGCGCCCGGTGCGGTGCACGTAGTCCTCGGCCACGATCGGCAAATCCACATTGATCACCGCAGGCAGGTCGTCGATGTCGATGCCGCGCGCGGCGACGTCGGTGGCGATCAGCACGCGCACCTCGCCGGCCTTGAAACGATCGAGCGCGCGCAGACGGGCCGGCTGCGGTTTGTCGCCGTGGATCGAGTCCACCGGGATGCCTTTGGATTCGAGCAGGCCGACCAGTTCATCGACCCCCTTGCGGGTACGGGCGAAGGCCAGCACCTGCGTCCAGTCGCGCCGTTCGAGCAGGTGCACGAACAGCGCGGCCTTGCGTTTCTTGTCGACCGGGATGACCCACTGGCGGATCGCAGCGACGGTCGTGTTGCGCGGCGTTGCCTCGATACATACCGGTTCGCGCAGCATCTGGTTCGACAGCGCGCGGATCGGGTCCGAGAACGTTGCCGAGAACAGCAGCGTCTGGCGCTTCTTCGGCAGCAGTTTCAGGATGTTGTCGAGCTCGCGCGCGAAGCCCAAGTCGAGCATGCGGTCGGCTTCATCCAGCACCAGCGTTTTCACTTCGTTGAAGTGCACCGCATTCTGGCGGTGCAGGTCGAGCAGGCGACCCGGCGTGGCGACGAGTACGTCCACGCCCTTGCGCAGCGTCATCATCTGAGGATTGATGCTCACGCCGCCATACGCGACCATCGAGCGCAGCGGCAGGCCTTCGGCATAGGTGCGCACGCTTTCGTGCACCTGTTCGGCCAGTTCGCGGGTCGGCACCAGGATCAGCGCGCGCGCCGCGTTGTTGCCGACCTTGCCGCCCATGACGAGACGCTGCAGGATCGGCAGCGTGAAGCCGGCGGTCTTGCCGGTGCCGGTCTGGGCGGCGGCCATCACGTCGTTGCCAGCCAGGATGGCGGGAATCGCCTGCTCCTGGACGGCGGTGGGCGTGTGGTAGGCGAGGGCGTCCAGGGTGCGGACGATCGGCTCGATCAGGCCGAGGGAAGCAAACGACATGGGCAGGACACCTTGCGACGAAAATGGACAGGCCGCAGTGTAACCTGCCGGCGCCGGCATGGCGATCATTGGCACGCCGCCAGGGCGTGCCAAACTCATTCGTCCAGGATCAGGACAACGCTGGCGTGTGCAGTGCGGCTTGCGCGACCGGGGCAATAGGCTGGGCCGGCGCATTGTGTTCCCGGCAGCCGCCCAGCATCAGGCAGGCGATGGTCAGAACAGCGGCGGAATAAGTGCGTAGTTGCATGATGAATCCTCCGGGTAGCAGACGACCATCATACGCCGTACCGGCGCGCGCTGGCGCGCCGTGGCCCCCTATGACAGGATGTCCTTCCTGACGGGAACATAGCGATACGGTGCGTGGCCGACAGGCCCGTCGCAGCGTTCACGCAGCGCCGTGGCATCGAGCATGACCCAGTCGCGCCGATGGGCCTGGCCAAGCACCCGATGCCGCGACAGATCGAAGCAGCGCAGCGTCAGATGGTCGGGTACCAGCAGCACGCGCGCAGGATCGGCGCGCATCCAATGCCATGCGCTCGACTCTTGCTGCGCGAGCGGCGCCAGATAACTGAAATGCACCATGGGCCGGGCTGTAAACAGCAGGAACTGCTCCTTGAACTCGAGCATGCCGACTTGCGTCCCAGGCCCGATCTGGCGCTCGAGTTCCTGCAGAACGGCGCGCGGCGTGCGATGCGGGTCGAGGGTTGGCCACAGCCAGAAGGCGATGCACAGCCAGGTCAGCAGGCTTGCCAGCGCAAGTTGCTCGAACAGGGCGCGCTTGCGTAGCAGCAGGGGGATGCCGGTCAACGCCAGCCCCAGCAGCAGCACACCGGGCGCCAGTGCTGCGACGGCCCCGGCGTAGTCGTCGGCCCGGGCTGGCAGCCGGTGGGGCGCCAGCCATGCGACGCCCGCCAGCGCTATCAGCAGCACGCCCATCAGCACGAGCACTGCGCGCAACAGCACCGCAGCGGCGCGGCGGCCCGCGGCCGGCGTCTGTTCCCAGACGCAGGCGAGCGCCAGCGCACACATCGGCAGCGCGGGCAGGATGTAGACCTCGCGCTTGCCGGGACTGAGCGAAAAGAACAGCAGCACGAGTGCAACCCAGCTCAGCAGGACGCGCAGCGCTGCGTCACGCGACCACAGGTCGATGATGCCGCGTAGCCGCAGTACGAACAGCACGACCAGTGGAAACCACATCGTCGGCAAGGCAGTCGTCAGATAATAGTGCCACGGCTGGATGTGGTGCCACGCATTGGCGTAGCGCTCGGCGGTCTGCCTGAACAGGATATTGTCGCGGTAGGCCAGCAGTTCGGGGCTGTGCACGCGCTCGACCGTGAGCCACATCGGCGCCAGCCACAGCGCGAGCGTGGCCAGCATCAGTGCGGGCCCCCACCACGCGCGCAAGCGCCAGGCCTGGTGCCCGGATTCATCAAAGCGGCGGCGCCAGATGGCCAGCGGGATCAGCATCAGTGCCGGGAGAAAACCGACGCCCTTGGTCATGACGCCCAGTGCCATCGCCGCCCAACTGGTGGCATACCAGCCCCAGGCGGGCCCGGTCAGAAAGTGGCGGACCAGCCCATAGCAGCCGAGCGTGATCCAGAAGCACAGCACCGCATCGATCTGCGCACCCTTGGCCTGCAGCAGGAATTGCGGCGTGAACACGAGGATCAGCACGGCCGAGCGCGCGACGTGGTCGTCCCACAAGCGGCGCCCCAGGTCGTACACCAGCCACAGCGTCCCCAGCCCCGCCAGCGCACTGGGCAGCAGAAACGCGATCTTGAGCTGTCCGGTCAGCTGATAGAACAGGGCGATCAGCCACATGAAGACGGGCGGCTTGTCCGGATAGAATTCGCCGCCCCGGGTGGGAAACAGCCACTGGCCCGATTCCACCATTTCGCGTGCGACCTGGGCAAAGCGTGGCTCATCGGCTGGCCAAGGCGCGCGCAGCCCGATGCCCGCGAACAGCGCAATGAGCGTCAGCCCGACGAGCCACGGCCACCAGCTTGGGGCCTGATCAAGGTTGCCGGTGTGCGGGCGTGGCATGCATTTGTCCCCGGATGTGCTGCAGACGCTGCTTGAAGCCGTGATGGTAGAGGTAGAGCGCGAGCGCCGTGGACAGGGCCAGCGTCAGCAGACCGAGCCAAAGCTGCTGTTCGTCGTGCAGGGCCAGGCCTGCGCCGGCAAAGCTGAACAGCAGCATTTGCGGCAGGTAGCCCAGCAGGCTGCCCCAGAACACCGCCGGCATGCTCAGCCGGGCCAGTCCCACGGCGATATTGGTCGCCAGGTTGCTGCCGACCGGCATCAGCCGCAGCGTGCAGATCCACAGCCAGGCGTCGCGGGCCAGCAGTTGGCGGATGATGGTGACCCAGTCGCCGTAGCGGGTACTGGCCCAGGCCGTGCCGATGTGGCGCACGCAGCAGATTGCCAGCAGGGCGCCGAAGCCTGTCAGCAGAGTGCTCAGCAACGCGCCCGGCACGCCGCCGATGACGCAGCCGCAGGCGAAGGCGAGCACCTGGCGCGGACCGCCAAGCGCGGTGTAGACGATGCCGGTGATCGCGAACACGGGCCAGGCAACGGCCCAGTGCCGCTCGAACAGGCGGTTGAGCAGATCCAGTTCGGTAAATGACCCCCACCACTGGAAATGCAGCGACACGAAGCCGAGCGTCAGTACGCCTGTCAGCAGCAGCGGTTTGATCAGCAGGGCCAGTGCGGGTTTCAATGCCGCCGTTCCATGCGGTCGATCAGCGGCAGCTTGCTGCGGTGGATCAGCCAGCTGACACCCCACATGTCGACGATGCCCACCCACAGCCGGTTCCAGGCCGTGTATTTCGACACGCCGGCCGTGCGGTGGCGATGGCGCACCGGCACGATGGCGATCACGCCGCCCAGGCGCTTGACCAGCGCCGGGACGAACCGGTGCATGTGGTCGAAATAGGGCAGGCACAGCCATGTGACGCGCGGCACCAGCTTCAGGCCGCAGCCGGTATCGGGCACCCCGTCGTCGAGGATGCGGCGGCGCACGGCGTTGGCAATGCGCGACTGGATTTTTTTCCAGCGCGTGTCGCGCCGGTCGGTGCGATAGCCGGCAATGCAAAAATGCCGGTGCGTTTCGCTCAGGGTGAGTCCCTGTGCCACCAGCGCCGGAATATCAGCCGGGTCGTTCTGGCAGTCACCGTCGATGGTGACGAGAAAACGCCCGGTGGCGTGCCGTGCGGCGGTCCACAGGGCCGTGCTCTGGCCGGCACTGGTTGCGTGGCGGATCAGCCGCGCCGGCATGCCCCATCGCTGGCAATGCTGCAGGAACACGGCGCCGGTGTCGTCGCTGCTGCCATCGTCCACCAGCACGACCTCGTGCGTCAGATGCCCGGCCAGGGCGTGGTGGATTTCGTCCACCAGATGGCCGATATTGCCGGCCTCATCCTTTGCCGGAATCAGTACCGACACCAGCCACGCATGCTCGTCGTTCGCTTCGTCAGCCATATCGCGCAATCTCTCCAAAAAGAGCGCAGCACACATACTGCGCACCATGTTCTGCAAGAATTCTGGATAACGACGTCTGATGTTGCTGGTTACGGATGAGCTGTCAATACAGGCCAGTGTACGAGTTCGTGATCACATTGGAAAGGAATAGTTGATGGCAAGCGCCCTGGGTCGGGAAGGCTGTGGCGAGAGCGTCAGAAACTGTATGACATGCTGGCGCGCAGCACGGGGAAGAACTTGTGGTCGGCCAGTTCGTTCGTCAGGCGCGCTTCTTCGACGGCAACGTCACGGACCAGCACGGCGCACACGGCCTGCGACGTGCGGCAGCCGCGGCTGATCAGGTCGACCTGTCCCTTGCCCTGGTAAAAGGCGCCGAGATCGGCGCTGACGTTCCAGCGCTTGTTCGGCGTGAGGGCATTGCCCCAGCCGATCCCGAAGTAGGGCGCCGCCTTGCGGAAGTCGACACTGCCATCGAGCGTGCCGACGTCTGCCGCACTGTAGCTCTGACCATTGATGAGGTAGCGCCCGTTGCTGTTCGGCCGCGCCTTGGCCGTCACTTCATTGCCGTTGTAGACCACGCCGGCGGTGAGGCGCAACGGCGTGTCGGCGAATGCATACCAGTCGAACAGGGCGTCGAACGTTTGCAGCTTGGCGTCGCCGTCATAATCGATGCTGCCCGAACGCTTGTCGAAGTCGTGCTTGTAGTAGTTGATGCCGAAACGGCCATTGAGCGTGCGTTCCATCGGCACGACCAGATGAACGCCCGCGCCGGTCGTGCCCAGGGTGGCGGTGACGCCCACGCCGATCTCGGCGTGGGCGGATGCGGCGGCGACAGTGGCGGCAATGGTTGCGGCAATGGCAATGACGTTACGTGGGATGGACATCTCGACGACCTCTCTATCAAAAAGCAGAAAGGCGCGATTGTACGGCCAGGGCCCGTCTGCATACTCAGCAAATTTGTAATGCGGCACGCTCGCAACATCGGTCCGCGCCCGAACGGGAATGCCGCCAAGGCCGGTTTCGTCGGCCCAGCCACGGCTTCGTCGCATAATGCTGTCTTGCGAACCATGGCGTGCCTATGCTGGCGCCATTCTTCAACGCTTGAAAGCCCATCATGATGTCGAGTTTTTTCCACCACGGTCGCCTGGTCCTTGCCTGGAGCGCGGTGTACCTGGCGCTGTGTATCTTCATCAGCGACACCGTGCTGCAGGATATTGATCTGAACCTCGGCGGCTATGCGGCGCTGCTCGGGTTTGCGCTGGTCGGCTGGGTGCTGCTGATCGCGTTCTCGCACACCCGCCGCGTGCGGCTGCTGGCCGGCACCGTGAACGCGGCCACGCTGGCAAACCGGCAGCGGCGCCAGATCGAAATCCCGTTCGAGGCCGGTGAAGCGTTCGACATGATCGACGCCGCGATCCGCGAGCTGCCCGGTGTGACCGCCGTCGACAGCGCCCGCGACAGCCTGCAGGTGCGCGCCAAGGTTGAGCGCACTGACCTGTATGGCGGCAATGCGTCGGCGGGCGCGGCGCTGGCCCGCCTGTCGACTTGGCGCAACCAGATCCGCGCGACGATCACGCCCAATGGCGACGCGGCCGGCAGCGTGACCTTGATCTGCGAACCGGAAGACCCGGCCTGGATCGACTGGTTCCTGGTCGACCAGGGCAGCAACCTGGAAAATGCCGACGCCATCGTGCGCGCCATCACGCGCCGCATTGCCGAGCGGCGCCGCCTCGAAACACAGGCCGTGCGCGAAAGCGCGACCGAGAAGGAATTGACGGTGGCACGCCTGAACCTGCTGCACGCCCAGGTCGAGCCGCACTTTTTATACAACACGCTGGCCAGTGCGCAGGTGCTCACGCGTACCGATCCGGCGCGCGCCGACGCCATGCTGGGTAACCTGATCCAGTACCTGCGCCACTCGCTGCCGCGTACCGAGGATGCACCGTCGACGCTGGGCGAAGAACTGGAACGGGCGCGTGCCTACCTCGATATTCTGGCCATCCGAATGGGGCCGCGCCTGGCGCTGCAGGTGGATGTGCCGGATGAACTGCGCCGGCTCGTGTTTCCGCCGATGATGCTGCAGACGCTGGTCGAGAACGCCATCAAGCACGGGCTCGAACCGAAGCCGGGCGGCGGCACCGTCTGGATCCTGGCGCGCGCCATCGACAATGCGGCAGCCGTCACGGTGGCCGACGACGGCCGTGGCTTCTCGCTCGAGACGGCCGGCACCGGCATCGGCCTGCGCAATGTGCGCGAGCGTCTGCGGCTCGGCTACGGCAGCATGGCGAGCTTTGCCATCGTGGCCAACTTCCCGAGCGGCGTCGCCGCTACCATCACGGTGCCGCTGGCGCTGCAGGGCGCAGGGGTGCGGTCTGGAGTGCAACCCGGGGTACGGCCATGACCCGTTGCGTGATTGCCGAAGATGAACTGCTGCTGCAGGAAGAGTTGATCAAGCTGCTGAGCGAGGTGTGGCCGGACCTCGAGATCGTGGCCGCCTGCGACGATGGCGGCAGTGCGCTCGACGCCATTGCCAGCTACCGGCCCGAGGTTGCGTTCCTCGACATCCGCATGCCGGGGCTGTCGGGCCTCGAGGTGGCCTCGAGCGTGCTGGCGGCGGGGTTGCGCACCGAGATCGTGTTCGTGACCGCGTATGATCAGTACGCACTCGACGCCTTTGATCGGGGCGCCGTCGACTACCTGCTCAAGCCGGTCGGGCGCGAACGCCTGGCCGCGACCGTGGCCCGGCTGCGCGATCGGCTGGCGCGCGGTGTGGCGGATACGACACAGCTGGCGGCGCTGCTGGCACGCTTGCAGAGCGTCGCGCCGCCGGCGCCGCGCGCCCAGCCGCTGGTCTGGCTGACGGCCAGCCGTGGGGTCGAAACGCGCCTGATCCTGGTCGACGACGTGGCGTATTTCCAGTCCGACTCCAAGTACACGGTGGTCATGACGGCCGAGGGCGAATCGCTGCTGCGCAAGCCCATCCGTGACCTTCTCGAGGTGCTCGACCCGTCCATGTTCCGGCAGGTGCACCGCTCGACGATCGTCAATCTGCGGGCCGTGGCGGGTGTCACGCGCGACGACAGCGGCAAGGGCGTCATCCGCCTGCGCAACCGGCCCGAGACGCTGACAGTCAGTCAGCCGTTCATGGCGCTCTTTCGTCACATGTAGGGACAGGTCAGCGCGCGCGACGTTGCCGTAGTAAAATCTCAGATGGCCATCAGGCCGGCGTTGTTGCCGGTTGGGGCATCAAGAAGGAGGCAAGCTTGCGTAGCGATATCGTGATCGTGGGTGGCGGCGCTGGCGGTCTGGAGCTGGCATGCAAACTAGGCCGTAAACTCGGCCCGACAAAGGTGACGCTGGTCGACAGCCGCCTGTACCACATCTGGAAACCGTCGCTGCATGAAGTCGCGGCGGGCACCCTGGACATCCACCAGGAAGGTCTGTCGTACGCGATGCTCGCGCACGACAATGGATTCAATTTCGTGCTCGGTCCGATGACCGGGCTGGACGAGGCCGGCCAGGCGATCGAGATCGGGGCCGTGTATTCGGCCACCGAACACGACGAAGTGCTGCCAGCGCGTCGCCTGGCCTACACGTCGCTCGTGATCGCGATCGGCAGCACCTCGAACTACTTCGGTGTGCCGGGCGCGCAGGAACACTCGATTTCGCTGAACGCCACCGAAGACGCCGAACGCTTCCGCCTGCGCATGCTGCGTCTGATGCTGGCGGTCGAGCAGCAGCGCGAAGAGGGTCGTGAAACGGGCCTGGACGTCGTCATCATCGGTGGCGGCGCCACCGGCGTCGAGCTGGCCGCCGAACTGCGCGAAGCGTCGGGCGCGTATGCGCGCTACGGTTTTGCACGGATGGACGTCAAGCGCGACGTGCGCATCACCATTCTCGAAGGCGCGCCGCGCATCCTGGCGCCGCTTCCCGAGCGCGTGTCGAATGCGGCGCTGGGCCTGCTGAACAAGCGCGGCATCCGCGTCGTCAGCGATTGCCGCGTCACGGCGATCGAGAGCGACAAGGTGCTCGACGCCAATGGCAACGTGTACCCGGCCGACCTGTGCGTGTGGGCGGCGGGTATCCGCGCTCCAGAGATGCTCGGCAAGCTGGGCCTGCAGACTGCACGCGGCGGCGGTCTGGATGTCGATTCGCATCTGCGCGTCAAGGGTACGCAAGCCATCTGGTCGCTGGGCGACTGCGCGGTCTGCATCGACGGCAACGGCTTGCCGGTGCCGCCACGCGCGCAGGCAGCGCACCAGCAGGCCGATTATCTCGTCACGACCTTCCTGCGCATGGACAAGGGCCAGCCGGCCTTGACCGAGCCCTACGAGTACCGCGACTACGGTTCGCTCGTGTCGGTTGGTCAGAACACCAGTGTCGGTAGCCTGATGGGTTCGCTTCGCGGCGCGAGCTGGTTCGTGCAGGGCGGCATCGCGCGCCTGATGTACGCCAGCCTGCACCTGATGCACCACCGCGCCGTGATGGGCATTACCCGCACGGGCTTGCTGGCAGTGGCGCGCTTCCTGATCCGGCGCAGCACGCCGCTGGTCAAGCTGCACTGACGGGATCGTCATCAGGCGACAAACAACAACGGCGGCCAGTGGCCGCCGTTGTTGTTTTTAAAGACCCTGCCGCTGTCTAGGCCGGCAATTCGCGCGGCAGCGTCATTTGCAGCATGGCGCCGCCTTGCTCGGTGCGCACCAGGATCAGGTTGCCACCGAGCGTGCGGGCGCGTTCGCGCAGCAGGCGCAGGCCATGGCGTTTACCGGCGGCCAGCGGATCGGCGCCGGGACCGACGCCATCGTCGCGCACCGTCAGCATGGCCATCTCGCCATCGTCATCCAGGATCACGTCCACGCGCGTGGCCTGCGCATGCGCCGCGGCGTTGCGCAAACCTTCCTCGGCGCAGCGCAGCAGCAGCACGGCATGCTCGCGCGACCAGGCGCCGTCTTCCTCGGGCAGGCTGGCTTGCGCCTGGATGCCATGCTCGGCGCCGAATTCGGGCACCAGCTCGGCCAGCGCGGTGCGCAACCCAAGAAATTCGAGCTTGTCGTTCCACAGCGCGAGTTGCATCTGGCGGTTGGTCTCAATGACGCCTCCGAGCAGAAGCTTCATTTGCGCGGCGCGGTCGCGCAGCGCTTTGTCGTCGGCCGGCAGGCGCTGGGTAAGCAGGGCGAGGTGCATCGTCAGGGCCGTCATCGACGAACCCAGACTATCGTGCAACTGGCGCGCAAGCTGGCGACGCTCCTGGTCCCAGCTGTTGGCCAGCCAGGACACCATATCGGAGAGTTCAGCAGTGCGCGCCGCGACCAGGCGTTCCAGCTCCGGGTCGGGATGCGGTGGGACCGGTTCAGTCATCAGGGTCTCAATTAAATGTTTCCCAAATCATACAACAATTGTCATTTATCCGTCGCGCATTGGGTGCCGCAAGAGCGGTTCGTTATGTTCTCACCGAGTGTGAAGTCGCGAACAGTGTGGATGGTGCGTCAGGCGCACTCTGGTGATGTGGCCAACGAGTCATCATTCAACCAACAATACGGGGGTAACACCATGACCAAAGCAACGACCAAAAAGACGAGCGGCCCGCAGGATGCCCTGGACCTTCTGAAGAGCCAGCACGACGAAGTGAAAGACATGTTCGATAAGTTCGAAGAGCTGGGCGAGCGTGCCACGGTCAGCAAGAAGAAGCTGGCAAACGAGATCTGCGAAGCCCTGATCATGCACACGTCGATCGAAGAAGAAATTTTCTATCCGGCGCTGCGCAAGACCTCGAAGGAAATGGAAGACATGCTTGACGAAGCGTTTGTCGAACACGCGTCGGCCAAGGACCTGATCGCACAGGTGCAGGAGATGGAACCGGACGAAGACTACTACGACGCCAAAGTGAAGGTTCTGGGCGAATACGTGTCGCACCACGTCGAAGAAGAAGAGGAAGAAATGTTCCCGAAAGTGCGCAAGCTCGACCTCGACCTGGAAGCCATGGGCGCTGAGATGGCCGCCCGTCGCGACGAAATTCTGGCTACGGTGTAAACCGTCGTTAGCAGACTGGCCGGCCTCCCCGGGGCCGGCTTTTTTACGTTTGTGCCATTTAGCCAAGAATTCGGCAATGCGGGCAGTCAAGAGGTTCGCTGCCGCACATACGTGCTATTGCTGGTATGCGATAGTGAAAGCTAGCCGGTTCCATCGAGGACGGGGGCGTTATATAAGAGAGGACACACCATGAATATCGATACGATCGTAAATGAGCAGTTCCGTGGCAAGAGTTTCCGTGAGCTGGCCGACGCGCCATTGTCGGCACTGCGCGGCATCGGCGAGCAGCAGGCCAATGCATTGGCCGATACGCTGGGCGTGAAGACCATCGGCGATCTGGCGAGCCTGCAGGCGGTCAGCTTCGCCGTCGCGATCAAGGCACTGGCCGGCAGCGAAACGCAGTCGAGCAAGGACAAGGCCGAAGAGACCTTGCTCGATGACGCTGTCGAAATGACGTTCCCGGCCAGCGATCCGATTTCGGTCGACGCCGGTATCACCCGCATCGAAGTACCGCCCGAGATGGTCGACGCAGGCCGCGATCACCAGAATGCTCGTTCGATCGAAGAAACGAGCACCATTCGCGATTGCCCGCCAGCCGAAAAGCGTTAAGCACACGGCAGGGCAGGATGGAGCAGGTCACGGAACGCAGGTTCCGTGGCCTGTTTTTTTATTGGCGCAGCCGATGCAAAAGCAAACCGGGGCGCTCGCTTGCGCGAGAGCCCCGGTTCTTAGTCAGCTGAAAGCAGGTGACGTGTCAGCGATGTGGTGTCGCCAGCTCGGGCGTTGGCGCTGGCACCGGCGCACCGGTGGTTTTTGACGCTGCCTGGCGATTCGCTGCCGGCGAGCAGAAACGGTTCTTGCCGGCGCGCTTGGCTTCGTACAGCGCGTAATCTGCGATATTGATCAGGGCGTCGACCGATTCGGCATCGTCCGGATAGATACTGATGCCGATCGACGTGGACAGGCGCAGCGTCAGGTCGTTGATGAAGAATGGCTCGGACAGGGATTCAACCAGCTTGGCCGCCGGGCCCTGCGCGTCGACCAGACCATGGATATCGCCCAGCACGACCATGAATTCATCGCCACCCAGGCGGGCGACGGTGTCTTCCTTGCGTGAGCTGGCGAGCAATCGTTGCGACACGGCTTTCAGGATCTCGTCGCCATACGCGTGGCCATAGGTATCGTTGATCGCCTTGAAACCATCCAGGTCGAGATACATGATCGCGGCCTTGGCATGGGTACGGTTGGCGTGCTGCAGCGCCGTCTCGATGCGGTCTTCCAGCAGGCGACGGTTCGGCAAGCCGGTGAGGGCATCGTGCAGCGCCAGCTCCTGCTGGGCCTTCGAGTACTGGGCCAGCTCCTTGTACAGCAGGCGTACCTCGAGCATGTTGTGGATGCGCTTGTGCACCTCGAGCAGGTCGAATGGCTTGCTGATGAAGTCGCGGGCGCCGGCTTCGAGCGCGGCAATCTTGAAACTCGGCTGGGCCGTCAGAGCCAGAACCGGCAGATAGCCACCCTGTTCAATTTCCTTGAGGCCCTTCATGACCTGGAAACCATTCAGACCTGGCATTTGCAGGTCGAGCAGAATCAAATCGTAATTGTGTTCGCGATGGAGCGGGCATACCTGCTCCGGCAGCATGGTCGAGCTGACGCAGGTGTAGCCTTCTTCGCGCAATATCTCTTCCATCAGCTCGATATTGTCGGGCGAATCGTCTACCACCAGGACTTTGGCGTTCAAAATGTCTTGTCTGCTCGGCATGCTTATCTCTTTATCGAAACTGGGCGGCGCCCCATTTCGGGGTGGAATCTAACGATACCTTACCTCTAATTAGTGTATCAAGGACCATAAAATTTCTTGTAGGACAGCGCCGCGTCAGAAGGTAGGAACATCATCGACTAGGGCCGCGACCGCTTTCGGCGAGCATCGGGACAGCGGGGGGCGTGCTGACCATGCCGATTGCCGCCATCAATTCGCTCTGTTCGACCGGTTTGGACACATGGGCCGAGAAGCCGGCCTCGAGCGCCTTCAGGCGGTCTTCGGAGCGTGCAAACGCCGTCAGCGCGATGGCCGGAATCAGGCCGCCGGCGTCGCGCGGCAGGGCCCGGACCCAGGCGAGAAACTCAAGGCCATTCACATCGGGCATGCCGAGGTCGCTGATCAACAGGTCGGGCGGGCTCGCGCGCAGCTGCGCCATGGCGTCCTGTGCGCTGCCGGCCAGTCGCACCTTGGCGTGGCAATCGGACAGGATGCGGGCGATCAGCTCGCGCGCGTCGCGGTCATCGTCCACTACCAGCACCGACATGCCGCGCATGTCGCGCACCACGGCCTCGGGCGCCGCCTCCGGGGCGGCAGAAAAGGTGGCTTGCGCCATGTCCGGCAGCGAGCCGGCGTCGCTGCCGGCTGGCCGCGACGAGCGTGGCATGCTCGACAGCGCCGCCGGCAGTTCGATCGTGAAGCTCGCGCCCTGGCCAGGGCCCGCACTGTCGGCGCGCACGGTACCGCCATGCTGTTCGATCAGGTGTTTCACGATCGACAAGCCCAGGCCCAGGCCGCCATGGCTACGTGTCATCGAGGCATCACCCTGGCGGAAACGCTCGAACACGTGCGTGATGAATTCGGGCGCGATGCCCGAGCCGGTATCGCGGATCGTGATGGCCACCTGGTCATCGTGATACCCCAGTTCGATCGTGACCAGTCCGTCGCGGGGTGTGAACTTGATCGCATTCGACAGCAGATTCCAGACCACTTGCTGGAGCCGCCCCGGGTCGCCGGCGACGGACGGGATGGCGACGCCTTCGGGATAGCGCCGCTCGATGCGGATGCCCTTGGCGTCGGCTGCCGGGCGCACCGTTTCGATGGCCGCGTCGATGAAGCTGCCCGGGGCCAGCGTCTGCATGTCGAGCAGCACTTTGCCGGACGTGATGCGGCTCATGTCGAGCAGGTCTTCGATCAGCTGCGCCTGGGCGCGCGCATTGCGCTCGATCGTCGACAGACCGCGCTGCAGGTCGGCGCCATCGCGGCTGCCGCGCCGCAGCACTTGCGACCAGCCGAGAATGGCCGACAGCGGCGTACGCAGCTCGTGCGACAGCGTGGCCAAAAATTCATCCTTCATCTGGCTGGTGCGCTCGGCTTCGGCGCGTGCTTCGCGCTCGTTCTCGAGCAGCACCTTGCGTTCTTCAGCCGCGCGGCTGGCCACTTCATACAGGCGGATGTTGTCGACCGCGATCGCAGCCTGCGCCGCGATGCCGCTAACGATGCGTTCACTGCGTTCGGTAAACACGTTGGGTTCAGGGTGCCCGAAGAACAGCGTGCCGAGCAGTTCGCCCGAGCGCGCCATGACTGGCACGGTCAGGTAGCTGCGCACCGACGGTTGGCCGCTCGGCAAGTTGAAGTGCAGCGCGCTGCTGGCCTGGACCGGATCGGCTGTCAGGTCGGCCACGCGCTGCAGGCTTGTCGTGCGCAGGCCAGGGCCGAACAGTGCGCTGGCGCCCGGTTCGGCGAAGTCCTGGAACTGGGCCGACGTGGTGCCCGACAGCGTGTGCAGCGAATACAGCGTGCCTTCGCCATCCTGGCCATAGTGGACGAAAGCTGCAAAGCGCGCGCCGCAGACGCCGCCGGCGACATCGGTGGCGGCCTGCATCACGGCGCGCAGATCGCGCGTCGAGGCCAGCATGCTGCCCGTGCTGTTGAGCAGCTCGAGCACGTGCGATTCGTCGCGCAGCGCCTGCTCGGCGCGCTTGACCTGGTCGACGTCGGTATTCGTGCCGAACCAGCGCACCACGCGGCCGTCGCGGTCATGCACGGCTTCGACCCGCGTCAGGAACCAGCGGAAATTGCCGTCGGCGCCGCGGATCGGAAATTCCATCTCGAACGCCGTACCAGTGCGCACCGATTCATCCCAATGTTCGAGCACGGCAGGCAACACCGCCGGGTCGTACACTTTTTTCCAGCCCCAGCCGGTCGATTCCTCGGGCGTGATGCCCGTGTATTCGTACCAGCGCTCGTTGAACCAGACGATCGAGCCGTCCGGATCGGCCATCCACGCCAGTTGGGGAATGGTGTTGGCCAGTGCGCGCAATTCTTCTTCGCTCTGGCGCAGGTGGTCGTCGGCCGCGCGGCGGGCGCTGATGTCCTGGGCCATGCCCGTCATGCCCAGCACGCCGCCGCCGTCGACGGCGCTGGCGTAATCGGGGCGGCCGACCAGGGCCACGCAGTGCGCGGCGCCGCCAGCCAGGTTGCCGCGCGGGAGCAGCCGGCATTCGAGATCGAGGTCAGTGCCCTGCGAGAAGGCGGCCAGCACGGCGCGCCGCACGACCTTGCGGTCTTCGGGTTGCAGCCGCTCGCGCAGGCTTGGCCACGCCAGCGCAACATCGGCCGGCAAGCCGAGGATCTCGGCCGCGCGCTCACCGAACGTGACGCGATCGGTAGCCGCATCCCAGCGCCAGTCGCCCAGGCGCCCGGCCGCGATCGCCAGTTGCAGGCGGTTGTTGTTGTCGATGAGCGCCTGCTGGTCGAGCTTGCGCGCCGTGATGTCCTGGAAGTACAGGGTCAAGCCTTCGGGGGACGGATAGACCCGCATGTCGAGCCAGGCATTCAGGCGGCGGTAATAGAATTCGCGATTGACGGTAACGCGCTGCTCCATTGCGCGCACGCAATCGAGGGCGACCGTCGTGCCGTGCAGGTCCTCGAACTCATCCCACAGCCTGGCCCCGACCAGGTCGCCACGCCGCTTGTTGAGCGGCTCGACCATTTGCAGGGCGCGGCCATTGATATAGGTGATGTTCCAGTCGCGGTCCACCGCGCAAAAGCCATCCGTGAGGCTTTCGAGCATGTTTTCCATGCGCTCGGTGGCGCGCTGGAGCGCCTCTTGCGCGGCAACCAGATCCTGGCCGGACACGTCGCGGGCAATGCTCATGCCGGCCTCCGGAGGAAGCGCGCGATGGGGCGGACGTGTTGTGATGAAGAGTTCATGCCGGGGTTGCCATGCGCCCGAAGCCGGGCAGGATGCGTTTCATTGTAGACCAGCCGGGCGGGTCCGACTCACACTTTGTGAATGCGGACCGTTTCGCCCATCGGTCAGCGTCGGCCCGGCTGACGCACTACCTTGGCCAGCGCATCCTGCAGCTGGTCGATTTCATAGGGTTTCTGCAGCGACTGGTACGGGAACTCGAGGTGCCGCAGCAGCGTATCGCCGTAGCCCGACGCGAAGATGATCGACAGCGCCGGGTCGTCGCTGATGGCGCGCTGCACCAGTTCGACGCCGGACATGCCGGGCAGGCTGACGTCGGAAAACAGCACGTCGTAGCGCTGGCTCGCCAGCAGCGTCAGGGCATCGTCGGGATGCGCAACGCCATCGGCTTCGTGACCGAAGGCCTTGAGCATCTCGCACACCAGGTATTGCGAGTCGACATTGTCTTCGACGACCAGGATGCGCAGGCCAGCGTCATCGACCGCTTCCTGGGCCGGCTGCACGGTGGCAGGAGCCAGCGCAATCTGCACGCCGCGCACGGTCCCGGTTTCGTCGCGCACCGGGGACAGGCGCAGGTCGAAACGGTTGTCTGCGTTGCCGTCGAGGCGGCGGAAGGTCAGGGCGGTGTCGGCCAGCACGCCGGCCTCACCACGCCAGGCTGCGGCCAGCGCCGCACCGGCAGCAGCCAGTGGCGGCGGCATGACCGGCGGGACCGAGCCTCCGGGTACGCGACCATAGCCAGGGCCGGCCAGGGCTGCGTAAGCCTCATTGAACACGAGGACCGTTTCCGGTCCCCATACCAGCAGGGTCGGGAGCGGCGAATTGAGCAGCAGATCGCTGCACAACCGCAGCGGCAACGGCCAGCGGGCGGCATCGCCCAGGGCGGTCGTGCTCCAGTCGTAGGAAGCGGTGCTCCGGGCGGAAAGGTCGAGGTCGGGCATGGATTGTTGTAAAAACGAAAATATTGGCGGCATCCTACACCAAACAGGATGCACCTGCTCGGGCAACCGTGCGCGCAAAAAAAAAGCCCGCTTCGTAGGAAGCGGGCTAAATCTATTTCCTAGGAGGAGAATAGAGGAGACAGTGCAATCATGCTGCATTGCGTCAAATCAGTCCAATTTATATTTCCAATACCTGTCATTGCTTTAATCAATATCCCGGGAACGTTGTCAAGAACTGCGTTGTGGTGTGTGCGCACTTGGTGCGAGCGAGAAAATGTTCTACGATGGCAACTATGCCACCTTCTTCGTTGTATGTTTGCGCCTTTGCCACACTGTTGTCGACCGCATATTCCCTTGATGCAAGCGCGCAGGACGATTCGGGCGCGCTGCCGTGGGCAGATTACTCGCTCGAACAATTATCCGATATCGCCGTGACGTCCGTATCGCGCCAGAGCGAGCCGCTGGCGCGCGCAGCGGCGTCGGTATTCGTGATCAGCGCCACGGACATCGCACGCTCGGGCGCGACCACGCTGCCCGAAGTGCTGCGGCTGGCGCCGAATCTCCAGGTTGCCCGTGTGAATACCCATGAATACGCGATCAGCGCCCGCGGATTCCTGTCGACCCAGGCCAACAAGCTGCTTGTCATGATCGATGGCCGCAGCGTGTATTCGCCGCTGTTTTCCGGCGTGGTCTGGGAAATGCAGGATGTGGCGCTGGAAGACGTCGCGCGCATCGAGGTGGTCAGCGGGCCGGGCGGTACGGTGTGGGGTACGAATGCCGTCAACGGGGTGATCAATATCATCACACGCAGCGCGGCCGAGACCCACGGCGGCGTGGTCACGGCGTATGCGGGGCCGGACGAGCGTGGCGCCGGTGTGCGCTACGGCGGGCAATTCGAGAACGGACCGCACTGGCGCGTATATGCCAGACAAGCCCGGATCGAGGCCGATCGGAGCGGGCCGGCTGAAGGCGCCGACAATCGCATGGCGCGCGAGCAGGCCGGTTTTCGTCTCGACTGGGAAGGCAGCGAGCACGATGTAACGCTCAGCGGAGACGTATATGACGGGCGCTTGCGCAACACGTCCCTGTTATCGAGCGGGACGATGTCCGGCGCCAATCTGCGGGCAGAGGTCCAGCGCGATCTTGCCGACGCCGGCCAGGTGCGCATGCATGCCTGGCTCGATCACACGCGCCGCAGCAAGCCGGGCGTGGGGATGCAGCAGATCGACACGGTCGACGTCGAAGCCCAGCATCTGTTGCGCTTCGGTGCGCATGGCGTCACCTGGGGCGGCGGGTACCGCAACAGCCGTGACCGGATCGACGGCGGGCCCGTGTTGCGTTTCACGCCGGCGCGCCGCAATCTGCGCTGGTCGCACCTGTTCGTCCAGGATGAATTGGCCCTGACGCCGGCGCTGCGCGCCGTGGCCGGGATGCGCGTCGAACACAATGTCTATACGGGCAGCGAGTTGCTGCCCAATCTGCGGCTGGCGTGGGACGCGAACGACCATGCGACGCTGTGGGCGGCCCTGTCGCGCACGGTGCGTGCACCGTCGCGCATCGACCGTGATCTGTTTGTCATTAATCCGGCCTCGCCGCGCCAGTTTTTGATTGCCGGCGGCGCCGACACGCTCGCGGAAACGGCGCGTGTGGCCGAACTGGGGTTCCGCGCCCAACCCATGCCGACGCTGTCGTATTCGGCCACGCTGTTCTATACCGACTTCGAGCGGCTGCGCTCGCTTGAGCCGGCAACACCCGGCATAAGGTTGCCGTACGTCATCAACAGCCTGGGCAAGGGCAGTTTGCGTGGCATCGAATTCTGGGCCAGCTGGCAGGCCGCGCGCGGCTGGCGCCTGCACGCCGGCGGCGTGCTGCAGGACGTCGACGTGGGTCGCGAGCCGGCCAGTCGCGACACCACGGGGTTGTCCTTCCTGGGTGGCAATGACCCCAACCTGACCTGGACCTTGCGCAGCGCGCACGATCTGAGCGAACGCGTCTGGGCGGATTTTTCACTTCGTTACGTCGCACGGCTGCCGCAGCTGGCCGTGCCAAGTTATCATGAGCTCGACGCGCGGATCGCGTGGCAAGTGCGTCCCGATCTCGAGCTCGCCCTTGCCGGGCGCAACCTGTTGCATGCCCGCCACGCCGAATTCGTCGCGGCAGGCAGCCGCCAGTTGCTCGAGCGCACGGTGTTTGCCAGCGCCACGCTGCGTTTTTGACGTGCGAATGGATTTCATGACTATCAATCAACCAGCTTGTCTGAAGCGCCGCAGGGCGTGCCTGGCCTTGATGCTGCCGCTGCTGGCCGGCCTCAGCCTTGGCCTGCCTGCGCACGCGATCGTGGTCGAGACTGCGCCCGTACTCGAACGCCGCGTCAAGGCCGCTTTCCTGTACAAGTTTTTGGGCTACGCCGATTTCCCGGCCGGCTCGTTTGCCGATGCGACGACGCCGGTGAGCATTGGCGTGGTCGGCGCCGATGACATGGCGGCCGAGCTGACCCGGATTGCCGCGGGCCGTCTGGTGGCCGGGCGCATGATCACGGTGCGCGCGCTGCGCGAGCAGGATCTGGCACAGCCGCTGCACGTGTTGTTTGTCGCCGGGCAGGATGATGCGCGCGCCGCACGCCTGCTGCGCGCCGCCAATGCGCAGCTGACCGTGACCGAATGCGAAGGCGGACTGCGCAGTGGCAGCGTCATCAACTTCACGATCATCGACGATCGGGTTCGTTTCGACGTCTCGCTTGACGCGGCCGAAAAGAAGAATGTAAAGCTCAGTTCGCGCCTGCTGACGGTAGCGAACCGTGTGCAAAAAGGAGCCACCTGATGTCTATGCACGATACCGGCTCCGTGCGCAGCAAATTGATCCTCATGGCGGTGTCCACCACCGCAGTGGCGTTGCTGTGCGCGGGTATCGCCATGCTGTTGCTCGACCTGCGCACCTTCCAGCGCTACTGGATCGACGACCTCACCACCCAGGCCGACATCGTCGCCAGCGTGACCGCACCGGCGGTCTCGTTCAACGACCCGGCCGACGTGGCGCAGAGCCTGACCCTGTTGCGGGTACGCCCGCAGATCGTGGCCGCGGCCGTGTTTACTGCGAATGGCACGCGCTTTGCCACCTACGTGCGCACCGGCGTCAAGGCCAATCTGCCCGAGCAACCCGAGCCGGCCGGCTACCGCATCGAGCGCGGCGAAGTCGTCCTGTACCACGACATCGTCGAAAACGGCGAGCGGGTCGGCACCGTCTACCTGCGTTCGCGCTATGGCGTACTGGACCGGGCCCTGAGCTATGGCGCGATCCTGGGCGGCGTGCTGCTGGGCGCGCTCGTGATCGCCGCCATCGTGGCCTCGCGCCTGCAGGCCTCGATCACGCGGCCGCTCGAAGCGGTGACCGATATCGCGCGCCAGGTCATGCTGCGGCGCGACTTCAGCCTGCGCGTGCCGGGCCACCAGAAGGGCGAGATCGGCGTGCTCGTCGAAGCCTTCAACGACATGCTGGCCGAGATCGGCCGCCGCTCGGACGCGCTGCAGACCGCCAACCGCACGCTCGAGCATGAAATGGACGTGCGCCAGAAGGCCGAGGGCGCGCTGATTCTGGCCGACCGCCGCAAGGACGAATTCCTGGCGACGCTGGCGCACGAACTGCGCAATCCGCTGGCGCCGATCCGCACGGGTCTGGATATCCTGCGCATTCGCAGCGGCGATGCCCAGGCCACGCAGCGCGCGACCGACATCATGGAGCGCCAGCTGCGCCAGATGGTGCGTCTGGTGGACGACCTGCTGGACGTCTCGCGCATCAATACCGGCAAGTTCACGATCAAGATGGGCCGCGTGGAACTCAAGGCCGTGGTCAACGATGCGCTCGAAGTCGTGCGCTCGTACATCGAACTGCACGGCCACGAACTGGTGCTCGAATTGCCCGATCGCCCCGTTTTTCTGCACGGCGACGCGACGCGCCTGGCCCAGGTGCTGTCGAACCTGCTCAACAATGCGGCCAAGTACACCAACCGGGGTGGACGCGTCGTGCTGAAGGGCGAAGTGGACGAGAACACCCTGATCCTCGAAGTGGCCGATACCGGCATCGGCCTGGCGCCGGAGATGCTCGACTCGGTGTTCGACATGTTCGTTCAGGTCGACTCGACGCTCGAGCGCAGCAATGCCGGCCTGGGCGTGGGCCTGTCGCTGGCGCGCAAGCTCGTCGAACTGCATGGGGGCACGATCACGGCGCACAGCGAAGGCCTCGGCCATGGCAGCCGCTTCGTGGTGCGCCTGCCGATCGTCGTCGAACCGGAGCCGCCCACCAAGCCGACCCCTGCCGCCTTCATCAGCGCCGAAAGTTACCGCATCCTGCTGGCCGACGACAACGTCGATTTCGTCAACAGCATCGGCGCGCTGCTCACGGCCATGGGGCACAGCGTGGTCATCACGCACAACGGGCCCGATGCGCTGGCCGCGGCCGCGCGGTTCTGCCCGGACTACGCCTTTTTGGATATCGGCCTGCCGCACATGTCCGGTTACGACCTGGCGCGCGGGATCCGCAAGCTGCCCACCGGCGCGCTGACCGTGCTGATTGCCGTCACGGGCTGGGGCCAGGAGAAAGACCGCCAGCTGGCGTTCGAGTCCGGCTTCGACCACCACATGGTCAAGCCGGTGCGCTTCGAGCAGATCGAAGAGATTCTGGGTAGCCGCAGCATCATCAAGAAGCTGCGTACCTGAGTGTGATGCGTCGTCTGGCGGGGCAGGGCAAGCCAGTCCTCCGGATGACGCGGTGATGTTGTCGCCACCTAAAAGGCGCAGTCAGTGTTATCTGTTGATGACGCTGATAGCAATGCGGAACAATTGTTCCGGCAAAATAATTCGCTGTCCATCCAACGCCCAGCGCCAGCCCAGGTAATTGGGCAGGTAGCGCGACGCCACGCCGCGAAAGCCCTGTAGCCAGGTCTTGAAACGCTGATGGTAGGCATTTACGTTCTGCACATGGATAGCAAGATTGCCCAGTCGCCTCGCACGCACACCCGCGCGCAGGTTGACCGTCTCGTGCGCGATCCTGTGCTTGCGTGCAAAGGCGCAGTAGGCGGCATGGCTATCACTGACCAGCAACGCCTGCTTATCGAGCCTGGGCAGCAAGTTACGATCGAGTTGCGCAGCCGTGAGTGCACCGCGGCCAGTCACGGCATCGACCGTGCGCCCTTCGCGGTCGCGCGCGACCAGGATGCAGTCCAGTTCGCTGGAAATGCCCGGTTTGGCAGCGCGGCCGCCGCGATGGCGCGGTGCCCGGTCAAGTGTGCGTGAACCTTTTTGTGATTCGAGCAGAAATGTTTCGTCGGCCTCGACAATGCCATTGAGGACTGCGGGCCGGTCGAGCTTGACCCAATGCAGGAAACGGTGGCGCCATCGAAAGGCCGTGTTGCGGTGTACACTGACCCGGTCTGCCGCCTTGCGTACGGGGAGTGAATCGAGCAGCGCCTGAGAATACGCGAGCCATTTGGCCTTGAGCCTCAGCCGCGCCAGCGGGGTACCGGTCAGGTCGTTAAAAGTGCGGCCGCAAGCGCAGCAGCGATAGCGCTGCAAGTCGTTGGCGAACCCGTACCGGTAGCAACGCTCGTTGCCGCATCTGGGGCAGCAGCGGCCTGGCGCTCTGGATTCACTGATGAGTGCGACTACCTGATCAAGCCCGGCTGCAGGGTGCAGGGCATCAAGCACCTGCCGGCGCTGCGGCTGATTCAGCGAAGGCAGTTTTGCAAACCAGCCCTTGAAACGCGGCGCTTTCATGATCGACTCCTGACGCTGTGGACAGGGGTTGGACCACTGGACTGCTCGTCAGTTCAAGCTAGTCTCTATTTAACGCTGACTGCGCCACGTAAAAAACCAGGACGCAAAGAAAAATGGCTCAGAATTTCTTCTGAGCCATTCTCTTGAAACTTTGGTGCGGCTGGCAGGAATCGAACCCACGACCCCTTGGTTCGTAGCCAAGTACTCTATCCAGCTGAGCTACAGCCGCCCGAAGCACGCATTATAGCAGCATGTATCGGATTGGCAAAGTCTGCCGTGTTTCGATGTGCTCGCGTATAGGTGCTGTCTTCGGTCATCTGGCAGCAGCAGAAACTGTCACGCAAAAGAAAAATGGCTCAGAATTTCTTCTGAGCCATTCTCTTTGAAACTTTGGTGCGGCTGGCAGGAATCGAACCCACGACCCCTTGGTTCGTAGCCAAGTACTCTATCCAGCTGAGCTACAGCCGCCCGAGGCACGCATTATAGCGGGGTGTGGCGATCTTGGCAAACACGTATCGAGAGATTGTTTTGCCGGCGTCGGCGCAACATCAGATTCGTCGCAGCGTATCGATGATGACCGCATCGTTGGGATTGCCCAGCACTGTCTCCAGCAGTGCCATCGGCACCAGGTGCACGGCCTGGCTTTCCCAGCCCATCAGCGCCGGATTGCCGCCCAGGCGCCGCGCCAGGTAGTAGCGCGTGAGCGTCTGCGTGCGCCTGCAGTCGATCAGGTGCCGGACGATCTGCACGCGCAGGCCCGATTCCTCGAATGCTTCGCGGATGGCGGTTGCCTGCAGGCTGATGTCCGGGTCGACACGGCCCTTGGGGAAGGTGGCGTCGTAACCGCCGAAGGCGTTCGAGGGCGCGACGGCCCACACGCGGCCATCGTCTTCCACGATCACGACGCCTGCAGCGGGCGCAAACCCTGTTGGCACGACAAAGAGCGGCTCGTCGATGACGGCCTGGCCAGGGACCGTTTGCCAGTCGGCGTTGGTGGCCGGAATATCGAGCCATGGTGCAAACGGCACATCGTTCAGCGATGGGGGCAGGGCGCCGAGCGGAATCACGGTGGCGATGCTTGCCGGGTCATCCCAGGTAGCGATGGCCGTTGGCGTCGAAGGGTGCGCGAGACGTACCGGCGCACCGTGCTCATCGGGTTGAGGATGGAAGGTGGTCATCGTCGGGAAGTTTGTTGGGAGTAGCGTGTAACACGAGCCCAAATGCAATAAGGGCACTTCTTGCGAAGTGCCCTTATCTTGAAAAGGTTTGGTGCGGCTGGCAGGAATCGAACCCACGACCCCTTGGTTCGTAGCCAAGTACTCTATCCAGCTGAGCTACAGCCGCCCAATGCGAGCATTATAGCGGGCAGTGAGCATCTTGGCAAAGGGTGATTATGCGCATGTGATGCTGATTCATCTGCCAAGTCAGGAGGGCTCTGGTGGAAGCCATATTCCGCCAGCCATGTCCATCAGTCTGCAACAAATACAGCGACCAAGAAAAAAGGCCAGATCTCGCGATCTGGCCTTTCGTATTTTCTGGTGCGGCTGGCAGGAATCGAACCCACGACCCCTTGGTTCGTAGCCAAGTACTCTATCCAGCTGAGCTACAGCCGCCCGAGGCAGGCATTATAGCAGCGACATTTTATTTCTGGAAGACTCAAATTATTTCACGGCAACAAAGACCTCTGGTAGATTGGTTGCAGCGCAAATCGATCGGATGACCATGCCAGGTTTTACCTGGGCTGCCTGTAGCGGCCTGTTTCGTTTCACCTTCTTCCTGCTGCTGGCGCTGGCGTTGCCGGCCGACGCCAACCAGCGCAACCTGCGCTTCGAGCGCCTGTCGGTCGAAGAAGGCTTGTCCCAGCACTCGGTCATGAGCATTTTGCAGGACCGCCAGGGATTCATCTGGTTCGGCACCCAGGCCGGCCTGCATCGCTACGACGGCTACCGGATCGTCATCTACCGCAACGACGCCAACGATCCTGCCAGCATCCCCGACAACTTCATCTCGGCTTCGTACGAAGATCCGGATGGGCGCCTGTGGTTCGGCACGAAAGGTGGGCTGGCACGGCACGATCCGGCGACCGGCCGGTTCGAGCGGTTTGCGCTCACCCAGCCGGGCCGCACCGTCAAGCGTTCGGTGGTGGCGATCGTGCCGGGGCCCGATGGCGCGCTGTGGCTCGCGACCAATGACGGCGTGGTGCGCTTCGACCCGCACACGGGCCAGCAGCACAACCATGTATCCGATCCGGACAACCCGGCGAGCCTGCGCGACAACCGCGTCAATGCACTCGCATTCGACGGGCGCGGGGCGCTGTGGGTTGGCACCGCCGCAGGCCTGGACCGGCTCGACCCGGCGAGCGGCCAGGTCACGCGCTTCACGATGGCACCGCCCGATGACGCCGAACGCAATGCCGTACTGGCGCTGTCGATGGGACCGCGCGAGACGCTGTGGATCGGTACCGCGGCGGGCCTCGAGGCCTGGCGCATCGACGGCGATGTGCCGCAGCGGCGTCAGATCGGCGCTGCGGACGGGATGCGCGACGCGCGCATCCGCACGCTGTACCACGACAGCGGTGCGCAGCTATGGGTCGGTACCTCGGCCGATGGCCTGAAGTGGCTCGATCCGTCCAGCGGCCGGTTCACCGGCTACCGCCATCTGCCACAAGATCGGCACAGCCTGTCCGACAACATGGTCTCGGCGCTGCTGGTCGACCGCACCGGTACGCTGTGGGTCGGCACGTATTTTGGCGGGATCAATCGCACCGATCTTGCCAGCGGGGGCTTTGCGCGCTTTGGCGAGACGGAAGGGATGGGGCGCGCCAGGGTGCGGGCCATTGTCGACGACCCGGCCGGGCGCCTGTGGCTGGGCACCAGCGGCGATGGCCTGATGCTGCTCGACCCGGCCACGCGCACGACCCGGCGCTTCGGCACCGATGCGTTCACGGGCACGGTCGTCACTGCGCTGGCGCAGGCCGGGGGGCGGCTCTGGATCGGCACCCCCATCGGCCTGGCGTGGCGCGACGCGCGCGGGCGCATGGGGCGTGTCGAATTGGGCCAGAGTCCGGGCGCCAATCACATACAGGCGCTGCGCGAGGGCCGCGACGGCACGCTGTGGGTCATGACGCGCGATGGCCTGTCGGCAGTCGCGCCTGGCGCCACCACCGTGCGCAACTGGCGCAATGTGCCGGGTGACGCCACGAGTCTGGGCGACAACTATGGCTTTGCCCTGGTCGAAGACCGGCGCGGGGTGCTGTGGATCGGCACCGAATCGGGCCTGGAGCGCTTTGATCCCGCCAGCGGCACGTTCAGCCGCTTTCGCCATGACCCGCACGATGGCGCGAGCCTGCGCCACAGCCGTGTGTATCATCTGCTCGAGTCCAAGGACGGCCACCTGTGGGTCGGCACCGCAGGGGGCCTGCACCGGATGGTGCAGGCTGGCGCACGCACGTCGTTTCGCTACTATCCTTTCAGCAGCCAGGATGCGCAGTCGATCGGCGCCATCCTCGAAGACAACGCCGGCATCATCTGGGCCAGCACGACCGCCGGCATCACGCGCGTCGACCCGGTCACCGGCCAGACCAAGAGTTATAACGCCAAGGATGGCTTGATCGACGGTGCCTATTTCGTCGGCGCCGGCCGGCGCGGCGCCGATGGGCAGCTGCACTTTGGCGGCGTGAGCGGCGTCACGTCATTCAACCCGGCCGACGTGCATGACAATCCCTTCCCGCCAACGGTTGCCATCACCGACTTGCAGGTATTGAACCGCTCGCGCGGTATCCACAACCTGGCGGCGCAACGGGAGATCACGCTGTCGCACCGCGACACCGTGATCTCGCTCGAGTTCGCGGCGCTGCACTACGCCGACCCGATGGGCAACCTGTACGCCTACCAGCTCGAAGGCTTCGACGCCAACTGGGTCAATACCGGCGCGGGGCGGCGCTTTGCCACCTATACCAATCTCGATCCCGGCCAATATGTGTTCCGGGTCCGGGCCAGCAACAAGGATGGCGTCTGGAGCAAGGAGGCGGCCACGCTCGCGATCACGGTCACGCCGCCGTACTGGAAGACATGGTGGTTCCGCACGCTGGCCGTGGCGCTCGTGGTGACACTGTCGTACCTCGCCTACCGGCTGCGCATCGGCGCGCTCGTGACGCGCCAGGGCTTGCTCGCGCGCGAAGTCGACGCCCGCACCGGCGAGCTGCTGCTGCAGAAAGAAGCGGCCGAGCGCGGCAAGCGCGAGGTCGAACGTCAGAAGGAATCGGTCGAGCGTGCACACCGCAACATCGCGCTGCTGTCGGAGATGGGGCGCATGCTGACCACGAACCTCGACCACGAGGCGATCATGCTGACGCTGTACCAGCACGTCAAGGCGCTGATGGATGCACCGCTGTTTGCCGTCGCGCTGCGCCAGCGCGAGCGCGGCGTGCTCGAGCTGCCGTTCGCGATGGCGTTCGGCCGGCGCGAGGCGCCGCGCGAGCTGACCTTCGATCCGGCCGGGCACCTGCTGGCGCGCTGCGTGAACGAGAACCGCGCATTCTTGCTGACGGATGTCGACGCCGAACTGCGGGCCTGCCTGCCCGACGCGCCTGACCTGGCTGCTGCAGTGGCGCTGGCCGCACCGGCGGCTGCACTCCCGATGCCGGGCTCGTTGCTATGCGTGCCGGTGACGGCGGGCGAGCGCGTGCTGGGCGCACTGACGGTGCAAAGCCTGGAGGCAAGCGCCTACGGCCAGGTCCACCTCGACATGCTTGGCACGCTGGCGGCCTATGTCGGCGTGGCCATGGACAATGCCGAAGCCTACGCGCGCCTGAAGGAAACCCAGGTGCAACTGGCGGCGCAGGAGCGATTGGCGTCACTGGGTTCGCTCGTGGCCGGCGTGGCGCACGAACTCAATACGCCGATCGGCAACAGCCTTCTCATGGCCAGCACGCTGCAGGAACGCACGCACGCGGTGGCGGCGCAGTTCGAGGCCACCACGCTCAAGCGGTCCGACCTGGCCGATTACATGGGCGCGGCGCGCGACGCGTCGAAGCTGATCGTGCGCAGCCTGCACAATGCGGCCGAGCTGGTGAGCAGCTTCCGCCAGGTCTCGGTCGACCAGGCCAGTGCCCAGCGGCGCCGGTTCGACCTGGCCCAGGCCTGTCATGAGATCGGCGCAACCCTGATGAATACGGTGCGCCTGAGCGGGCACCGGCTCGACATCGATGTGCCGCCAGGGATTGTGATGGACAGTTTTCCTGGCCCGCTGGGCCAGGTGATCATCAACTTCGTCAACAACGCAATGCTGCATGCGTTCGACGGCCCGGGCGGCGTGATGACGCTGACGGCGCTGGAAACCGACGGCCAGGTCGCGCTCACGTTCCGCGACGACGGCCGCGGCATCGACCCGGCCTACCTGGGCCGGATCTTCGATCCGTTCTTCACGACGCGCATGGGCCAGGGCGGCACCGGTCTGGGACTGAACATCGTCTACAACATCGTCACGACGCTGATGGGTGGGACGATCCGCGTCGTGAGCCTGCCGGACGCCGGCACCGCCTTCCTGCTCGAACTGCCGCAGAAAGCGCCCGAGGCCCTGGCGCCCACGGTCAGCGCCGCTGTTTAAACGACGTTGGTTGGCGTGCCGGCATGCCACGCTTCGATATTATCGACCAGCATGTCGGCCAGCGTCTGCATTGCGCCAAAGCTGGCCCAGGCGATGTGCGGCGTCAGCAGAAAGTGCGGCAGGCGCAGGCGCAGCAGCGGATTGTTCGAACCGGGCGGCTCTTCGCTCAGGACATCGAAGCCGGCGGCGATGCGGCCTTCCATCAGCACGTTCGCCAGCGCCGCTTCGTCGACCAGGCCGCCGCGCGCCGTGTTGATCAGGAGCGCACCGGGCTGCATCAGAGCGAGTTCGCGCGCGCCGATCATGTGGCGCGTCGCGTCAGTCAGCGGTACGTGCAGGCTCACCACCTGCGACGTCGCCAGCAACTCGTCCAGCGGCAGCGCCGTGACGTCCGTATCGGTGATCGGCGAGCGCGAGGTGGCGACGACCTCCATGCCGAAAGCGCGCGCGATGCTGGCCACTTGCCGGCCCAGCGCGCCGTAGCCGACGATGCCCAGGCGCGTGCCGGCCAGGTCGCCGATCGGGTGGTCGAGCAGGCAAAAGCGGCACGAGGTTTCCCACTTGCCCGCCTCGACGTCGGCCGCGTAGGCGCGCAGATTGCGGCGCAGCGCCAGAATCAAGGTGAAGCAGTGCTCGGGCACCGATACCAGCGAATAATTGCGGATATTGGCCACCACGATGCCGGCCGCGCGGCAGGCTGCCAGATCAACGTTGTCGGTGCCGGTCGCGGCGACGGCGACCATCTTCAGGTCGGGCAGTCGCGCGATGGCGTCGGCCCGCAACGGCACCTTGTTGGTGATGGCGACGGTGGCGCCGGCCAGGCGTGCCACGACGTCATCGACCGCGGTGGCGGCATGGTCTTGCCAGGTATGCTCGAAGGCGGGTATGCGTACGTTGGCGCGCAGGCTGTCACGGTCGAGAAAAACGATTCGCTGCATGGTGTCCCTTCGCGGTTGGCGGCTTGCAGTAATCATAACAGCCCCTGTCAGCGTGAGTTGCCGTACAGTCCGCGGCGCGCCACGGGACTACGCTGGCACGATCGAATTTCCCAGGGATTGCCATGACGGACGCGCTCAAAGCCTATAAAGCCAAACGCAATTTCGATATCACGACCGAGCCGGCCGACGGCGGGAAGGCGGGGCAGGACGTGCTTACCTTCGTGATCCAGAAGCACTGGGCCAGCCGCTTGCACTACGATTTCCGGCTCGAGCTCGACGGCACGATGAAAAGCTGGGCCGTGCCAAAAGGCCCCAGCTACGACACGCACGACAAGCGGATGGCCGTGGAGGTCGAGGACCACCCGATCTCGTACTCGGACTTCGAAGGCACGATCCCGGCCAAGCAGTACGGCGCCGGCAAGGTGATCATCTGGGACAAGGGCACCTGGGAGCCGCTGGAAGACCCGCGCGCTGGCTTTGCCAAAGGCAGCATCAAGTTCGCGCTGCACGGTCACAAGATGCACGGCCGCTGGACGCTGGTACGGATGAAGGGCCGTGGCGAAAAACAGCCGCCATGGTTGCTGATCAAGGAGAAGGACGATTACGCGCGCCCGGCAGCCGAATTCTCGCTGGTCGATGAACTGCCCGACAGCGTGAAGGCATTGCCGATGCCGAAGCGGGCGGCGCAGAAGGTCGAAGCGCTGCGCGAGGACGTGAAGGCGGCGCCTGCAAGGAAGGCACCCGCCAAAAAAGCACCCGCCAAAAAAACGGCAGCAAAGAAGGCACCGGCAAAGCGCGCGGCGACGCAAGACGCCACGTCGCCGCTGCCCGCCAAATTCTCGCCTGAACTGGCCACGCTCGTCGATGCGCCGCCGCCCGACCCCGAAAACTGGCTGTTCGAAGTCAAGTTCGACGGCTACCGGATGCTCGCGCGCATCGAGGGGGGCACGGTGCGTCTCATCACACGCAATGCGAACGACTGGACCGACAAGCTCACGCCGCTGAAGGAAGAGCTGGAACGCATGGCGCTGCCCGACGGCTGGTACGACGGCGAAATCGTCGTGCACGACGACGATGGCAAGCCCGATTTCGGCCTGCTGCAGGCGGCGTTCGACGGCAATGGCGCCGTCGACATCGATTACTTCCTGTTCGATATTCCGTACTTCGACGGCCACGACCTGCGCGAGATGCCGCTGGTCGACCGCCGCACGGTGCTCGAACAGGTGCTCAAGAAGGTTAAATCCGACAAGGTGCGGTTCTCTGCCGAATTCGGCGCCAAGCCGGATGAACTGATCGTCGCCGCCTGCAAGATCGGCCTCGAAGGCGTGATCGGCAAGCGCCGCGACGCCCGCTATGTGTCGCGCCGTTCGCCCGACTGGATCAAGTTGAAATGCGGTCGGCGCCAGGAATTCGTCATCGGCGGCTTCACCGACCCGAAAGGCGCGCGCACCGGCATCGGTGCGCTGCTGCTCGGGGTCCATGACGACGACGGCGTGCTGCGCTATGCCGGCAACGTCGGCTCGGGTTTCAACCACGCGACCCTGACCAGCATCGCGGAACAACTCGAGGCGCTGCGCACCGACACGAGCCCGTTCCCGCCGCGCGCCGTGCCGGGGCGCGCGCACCACTGGGTCAAGCCGGTGCTGGTAGCGGAAGTGAGTTTCTCGGACTGGACGAGCGGCGGCGCCGTGCGCCATCCCGTGTTCCATGGGCTGCGCAAGGACAAGCCGGCCAGGAACATCACCCGTGAGCAGGCGCTTCCGGTAGAAGACGTCACAGATGACGAGCCGGTGGCCGCACAGGGCAAGCTGCCGGCATCGCTGAAGATCACCAACGGCGAGCGCGTGATCGACAAGGCGTCGGGCGCCACCAAGCTGGCGCTGGTGCGTTATTACGCGCTGGTGGGCGAGTTGATGATGGCGCACCTGAAAGGCCGGCCGGTTTCGCTCGTGCGTGCGCCCGAGGGCGTGGGCGGCGAGCTGTTTTTCCAGAAGCACGTCGACGTGCGCAAGATGCCTGGCCTGCGCGACCTGGACCAGGCGCTCGACCCGGAGCATCCGCCGATGCTCGAAGTGGCCACGCCGCTGGGCATCCTGTCGTCAGCGCAGTGGAACGTGGTGGAGATCCATACCCAGAATGCGTTCAAGGGCAGTTACCAGAAACCGAACCGGATGGTGTTCGACCTCGATCCGGGCGACGGCATCGAGTGGCCCGAGATGCAGGAAGCAGCGCAGCTGATGCACGCCTTCCTGGGCGAACTGGGTTTACCGGCGTTCCTGAAAACCAGCGGCGGCAAGGGCTTGCACGTGGTCGTGCCGATCAAGGGCAATCACGACTGGGACACCGTCAAGCGCTTCTCTCAGGCGATCGTGCACCACATGGCACAAACGCTGCCCGAGCGCTTTGCCTTCAAGAGCGGGCCGAAAAACCGGGTGGGCAAAATCTTCATCGATTACCTGCGCAACGGGCAGGGGGCGACGACGGTGGCCGCATGGTCGGCGCGTTCGCGCCCGGGACTGGGGATTTCGGTGCCGCTGGGGTGGGATGAGCTGGACACGCTGACATCGAGCGATCAGTGGACGATCGCCAATGTGCACGAGCGGCTGGACGTGGGAAATACGCCGTGGCAGGACTATGCCACGGCGGCGAAGACACTGACCAAGGCGATGAAGCAGCTCGGGTTCGTGCCCTGAGGGTGAAGGTGAGCGCGGTGCGCTAGGCCTCGTTCCTGAAGATCCCGCGCACGTTCATGGCCAGCAGCGCGACCTGCAGCGCGATGAGCGCCCAGGCTTCGTCGTGCCAGCCCCAGATGATCCATAGCACGTTACTGAAGATGAACGTCCAGAAGCCCAGGATGCGGCGCTCGGCGCGCTTGGCGCCGACCAGGTAGGCGGCAATCAGGCTGACGGCCATTGCAGGCCATTGGAGAAAGTCGATGAATCCGTCCATCCTCACGCCGCCTTCTTGCGCGCAGGCGCCTTGGTTGCGGACTTGGCCGCCGCCTTCTTCGCTGCTGGCTTGGACGCTGCCTTGGTGGCAGTGGCACGGGCCCCTGACGTAGCCGCCTTGCGCGCACGTGGAGGCGGCTGGTCGTCCCCGCTATCCTCGTCGTCGACCGGTTTGCGCGACTTGCGTGGCGGCGGATCGTCGTCGTCGTCATCGTCGTCAAGCGCGGCCAGCGCTGCCTTGGCCGGCTTCTTGCCAAGGCTGGCCTGGAGCAGGGCAACCAGGTCGATCACCTTGCCGGTGGTGCGCTTTTCCTTCTCGGGCTCGGGCTGGGTGATCGTTTTGGTCTGCTTGGCCTTGATCTTCTTCTTGACCAGGGCCAGCACATCTTCGCGGTAACTGTCGTGGTATTGCGCCGGCGCCCAGTCTTCGCTCATGCCCTCGACCAGCGCCATCGCCATCTTGAGTTCCTTGACGGTGACGGACGCCGTTTTCGAATTGGGCGACGGGATCTTGAGTTCACCCGCGTCGCGCATCTCGTCCGGGTAGCGCAGCGTATTGAGCACGATCGTGTCGCCCACGCAGATCAGCGCCGCCAGATGCTGCTTGACGCGGATGACCACGTGCGCGATGCCGATCTTGCCCGCTTCGCGCAGCGTCTCGCGCAAGAGCGCATAGACTTTCGCGCCGCCCTTGCCGGGCGCCAGGTAGTACGGCTGGTCGTAGTAGATCAGCGGCACATCGCCAGCGTCGACGAAGGCCTGGATGTCGATCGTCTGCGTCGCTTCCGGGTTGGCGCGGCGCAGGTCTTCGTCCGACAGCACGACGTATTCGCCGTCCTCGTACTCGTAGCCCTTGACGATGTCGTCCCACACGACTTCCTTGCCATTGCCCTTGTTGTAGCGTTTGAACCCGACCGGCGAAAAATCACGCCGGTCGAGCATCGTCAGGTCGAGCCCCTTGGTTTCGACCGCGGGATACATATCGACCGGAATGTGGACCAGTCCGAAACTGATCGCGCCCTTCCACATGCTGCGTGCCATTGCCTGCTCCTCGCTCTGGGTCTGTTATTCGCCGACGACGCCGGTCACCGGCAACACGATGCCCGTGATGTAGCCCGAGCACACGGGCGAGGCCAGGAACACGTAGGCCGGCGACAGTTCTTCAGGCTGGGCCGGGCGCCGGTAGTCGGTGCTGGCGCCGAATTCGGTGATGTCGTCCGGGCCCTTGTCGGCCGGGTTCAGCGGCGTCCAGACGGGGCCTGGCGCCACCGCGTTCACGCGGATGCCCTGATCGAGCAGGCTACCGGCCAGCGACATCGTGAATGCGTGGATCGCGCCCTTGGTCGACGAATAGTCGATCAGCTTGGCCGAGCCTTTCAGACCGGTGACCGAGCCCGTATTGATGATCGACGCGCCGCGCTTGAGGTGCGGCACGACGGCCTTGGCCATGTGGAAGTAGCCGAAGATATTGGTGCGGAAGGTCTCTTCGAAACGCTCTTCGGTGATATCGAGGATCGAATCGGCGTGTTCCTGGAATGCGGCGTTATTGACCAGGACATCCAGCCGGCCAAACGCCGCGACCACCTGCTGCACCGCGTCGTTGCAGAATGCCGGATCCTTGACGTCGCCCGCGATCGTGATGCAGCGGCGGCCTTCGGCCTCGATGCAGCGCTTGGTTTCTGCCGCATCGACATCTTCGTTCAGATACATGACGGCGACATCGGCGCCTTCGCGTGCGAACAGCACCGCGACCGCGCGCCCGATGCCCGAGTCGGCGCCGGTAACGATCGCAGCCATGCCCTCGAGCTTGCCGCTACCCTTGTAGCCCTCGGCCATGAACTTCGGCTTGCTTTCCATATCGGCTTCGAGGCCCGGCTTGGCCAGGTGCTGCGCCGGCATCGGCGGCGCCGGCTGGTCGACGCCGGTCTGGACGGCTTCTTTACTCTCGGATTCATTCTTCCTGGCGTCGCGCGCGTCCTGTTCTTGCTGGATGGCGCGCTGCTTTGCTGCCAAGTAGTGTTGATGTGCCATGGTGGTTCTCCCGTGAGTGTGGTTTCGTTCGCAAGAGTATTCGGCGCGCACCATGGTGCGACGGTGCGCTCCCACACACAGGACGACAATTGCTATGCTTGGCACGCCCGCTTATGGCAAACTTGCCTTGCAGCCATGCCGACAGGGTGCGGCTGGACCTACCTCTGGAGAATCACCATGCATCAAGAAGACGGCGCGCACGAAGACTTTACCTGCGTCTTCGTCAATCCCGTCGGCCAGCGCCGCGCCGATTTCCAGCACGGCTGCGACGGCATGTTCGCCAATCTGCGCGTGGCGGCAGGGGCCGAGCAGGCGCGCGCACTGCTGGCGCGCGAACCGGCCGACCTGCTCGTGCTGGACCTCGAACGCTGCGACCTCGCCATCGACCTGGCAGCGCTGGGCGCCCTGGTCGCCGAGCGCGCCGGCGCACCGGTGCTGGTGCTGTGTCCTTTCACGAACGCGCGCTGGCTGCCGGCGCTGATGGCGTTCGGTCCGCTCGACTACGCCATCGGCCCGCTGCGCGCGCAGCAGACCCGCGCGCTGCTGGCCGCGCGCATGCGCACCGGATTCAGTGTGGTGGCGCCTGGCGCGTCCACCCCATCGGAAGCCGAGCTGCGCACGCTGCTGGCACTGCGTACTGTCTGTCAGCAGGCATTGACCGATGCCGACGACAGCGTGCGCTTTGCCGAGCGCCTGTGTGCAGCGCTGGCCGGCTGGCCCGGTGTCGTGCATGCGGCGCTGTTCCAGCATCGCGATGGCGACCTGCATCTCGAGGCCGAGCAGGGCGTGGACGGCCTGCACCTGTCGGCGCTGCTCGCGCACGATGGCCGCTTGCTGCAATCGCCGCTGCGCCATGCCTTCCCCGGCCTGCTGGCGGCGGCAACAGGGGAATTCACGCTGCTCGATACGCTCGACAAGGCCGGCGAGCCGGCGCTGGCGGCGCGCCTGGATGCCTTTGGCGCGCGCATGGTCGTCGGCGTGCCGATCCCCGCGCCGGGTCCGGGCGGGCCCATGGGCTCCCTGTGCCTGCTGTTCGGCGACGCACGGCCTTTTTCGTCAGCGCAGTTGCAGGCACTGGACGACGTCGCCGGGCTGGCCGCGCATGGCCTGCGCATGGCCGAGATCACGCGCGAGAACGAGGCGCTGCTGGCCCGCATCACGCATCTTGCCACGACCGATGCCCTGACCGACCTGGCCAACCGCCGCCACGGCGAAGGCCTGCTGGAACAGGAAATCAAGCGCGCACGCCGCTACCGGCTGCCGCTGGCGCTGATCGTCTTCGATATCGACCGCTTCAGCCAGATCAACGACACCTTCGGCCACCCGGTGGGCGACCTGGTGCTGCGTACGGTGGCCGACACGGCAAGTGCGCTGCTGCGCGCGAGCGACGTGCTGGTGCGCTCGGGCGGCGAAGAATTCCAGGTCATCGCGTCGCACACGAGCGCGATTGACGCGCTGAAGATGGCCGAGAAGCTGCGCGCGGCGATCGAGCAGGTCGAAATACCCGGGTGTGACCACGTCACGATCAGCCTCGGCGTGGCCCAGTTGGGCGAGGGCGAGAGCGGCGACTCGATGGCGGTGCGTACCCACGCCGCATTAGCGCGTGCCAAGCGGGCCGGTCGCAATTGCATCGAGCTGGCGATGTCCTGACGCGTTCGGGTGCAGCGCGCACCTTCGCGGTGCGCGTCGCTTGCAAAATAGGCGTCCCACGCCACGTCAAGACGCTGGCACGCATCGTGCTGTTTCATCAAGCATGCGCGATTGCACCTCTTCCGATCCATCCACGGTCTTCACCGCCTGGCAAGCCAGCCTGGCGCTGGGCTTCGTGCGCGATGGCGACACGACACGCCTGGTGCGCCGCACGCACCGCGGCCCACTGCGTGTGCAGAAGGCGCTGTATCCGGAAGGCCCCGGCGCCTGCCACGTGATCGTCGTGCACCCGCCAGGTGGCGTGGTCGGGGGCGACCGGCTCGAGATCGACGTCGACGCCGGCCCCGCGTGCAGCGTGCTCGCCACCAGTCCCGGCGCGGCCAAGTGGTACCGCGCCAACGGCCGCGTGTCGCAGCAGGCGGTGCGCCTGCGCATCGCTGCGGGCGCGGCCATCGAATGGCTGCCGCAGGAAACCATCTTCTATGACGCGGCCAGCGTCGACCTCGACCACGACGTCGATCTCGCTGCCGGCAGCACCTATATCGGCAGCGAAGTCCTGTGCTTCGGCCGCGTGGCCGCCGGCGAAGCGTTTACGCGCGGGCGGATCCGCCAGCACACGCGCATTCGCCAGGAGGGCCGCCTTCTGTGGTGGGAGCAGGGGATCCTGACCCCCGACGGCATCGCCAGCCCTCTCGGCATGCGCGGCCATTCGGTGTGCGCGACCTTGCTTGCCGTCGGCCGGCCCGTGCCCGCCGCGCTGCAGGCGCACGTGCGCGCGCTCGACCCGCAGCTGGCGTCGAGCCAGGTGAGGTCGGTGTTCGTTGTGCGTTATCTCGGCGACGACGGCGAGGCGGCGCGCGCCGTCATGGCGCAGGTGTGGGCTTTGCTGCGCCCCCATCTGCTCGACCGCCCGGCGTGCCCGCCGCGCATCTGGCTTACCTAGACTGGCTCACTTGATACGGAACCGCCCATGGACCTGACGCCCCGCGAAAAAGACAAGCTGCTGATCTTTACTGCTGCGTTGCTCGCCGAACGCCGGCGGGCGCGCGGACTCAAGCTGAATTACCCGGAAGCCGTGGCCCTGATCACGGCCGCGATCATGGAAGGCGCGCGCGATGGCCGCAGCGTGGCCGAGCTGATGAGCGAAGGCACGACGATCCTCGCGCGCGGCGACGTGATGGAGGGCGTGCCCGAGATGATCCCCGATATCCAGGTCGAGGCCACGTTCCCGGACGGGACCAAGCTCGTGACCGTCCACCATCCGATTCCCTAGCCGGAGCCCAGCGTGATCCCAGGCGAATACTTTCTTGACGACGGCGATATCGAACTCAACGTCGGTCGGCGCACGCTGACCGTGGTTGTGGCCAATGCGGGCGACCGGCCGGTGCAGGTCGGCTCGCATTATCACTTTTATGAAGTCAATTCCGCGCTGCAGTTCGAGCGCGACAGCACGCGCGGCATGCGGCTGAACATCGCGGCCGGTACCGCCGTGCGCTTCGAGCCAGGCCAGCGCCGCACGGTGGAACTGGTCGACCTGGCGGGCGAGCGGATCGTGCATGGTTTCCAGGGCCGCGTGTCGGGGCCGTTGCCTGCGGTCGTACCTTTCACACCAGGGGAGGCATGATGGTCACGCTCAGCCGCCAGGCCTACGCCGACATGTATGGCCCGACCACGGGCGACCGGATCCGCCTGGCCGACACCGACCTCGTGATCGAGATCGAACGCGACTTCGCGACCTACGGCGAAGAGGTCAAGTTCGGCGGCGGCAAAGTGATCCGCGACGGCATGGGCCAGTCGCAGCGTCTGCGCGAGGCCGTGATGGACACCGTCATCACCAACGCCGTCATCATCGACCACTGGGGCATCGTCAAAGCCGACATCGGGATCAAGGATGGCCTGATTGCCGCCATCGGCAAGGGCGGCAACCCGGATATCCAGCCGAATGTCACGATGGCCATCGGCGGGGCCACCGAGATCATCGCCGGCGAAGGCATGATCGTCACGGCCGGCGGCGTCGACACGCACATCCATTTCATCTGCCCGCAGCAGATCGATGAAGCGCTGTACTCGGGCATCACGACGATGCTGGGCGGCGGCACCGGGCCCGCCGTCGGCACGGCCGCCACGACCTGCACGCCGGGCGCCTGGCACATTCATTCGATGCTGCAGGCGGCCGATGCGTTCCCGATGAACCTGGGCTTTTTCGGCAAGGGCAACGTCAGCCAGCCCGGCCCGCTCGAAGAGCAGGTCCATGCCGGCGCCGTGGGCCTGAAGCTGCACGAAGACTGGGGCAGCACGCCCGCCGCGATCGACAATTGCCTGTCGGTGGCCGAACGGCTGGACGTGCAGGTGGCGCTGCACTCCGACACGCTCAACGAGGCAGGCTTTCTGGAGTCGACCGTGGCGGCGTTCAACGGCCGCACGATCCACACCTTCCACACCGAGGGTGCCGGCGGTGGCCATGCGCCGGACATCATCGCGGCCGTGGGCTACGACAACGTGCTGCCGTCGTCGACCAATCCCACGCGCCCGTTCACGGTCAATACGCTCGACGAGCACCTGGACATGCTGATGGTCTGCCACCACCTCGACCCGGCGATTGCCGAGGACGTGGCGTTTGCCGAATCGCGCATCCGGCGCGAGACGATCGCCGCCGAGGACATCCTGCACGACCTGGGCGCGATCTCGATGATGTCGTCGGACTCGCAGGCGATGGGGCGCGTGGGCGAGACGATCATGCGCACCTGGCAGACGGCGCACAAGATGAAGGTGCTGCGCGGCGCTTTGGACGGCGACTCGTCACGCAACGACAATGCCCGCGTCAAGCGCTACATCGCCAAGTACACGATCAATCCCGCCATCACGCACGGCATCGCGCACGTCGTCGGCTCGCTCGAGGTGGGCAAGATCGCCGACATCGTGCTGTGGCGGCCCGCCTTCTTTGGCGTCAAGCCGTCGATGGTCGTCAAGGGAGGGATGATCGCGGCGAGCCTGATGGGCGACCCGAATGCCTCGATCCCGACGCCGCAGCCGGTGCATTACCGGCCCATGTTCGGCGCGTTTGGCGGCGGCCTGCGCAAGTCGTTCACGTTTGTTTCACAAAGCGCGTTCGAGGCCGGCATCGCGCGCACGCTGGGACTGACCAAGACGACGATCGCCGTGCGCGGCACGCGCGGCCTGCGCAAGCGCGACATGATCCACAACGGCGCCACGCCGCACATGGAAGTGGATCCCGAAACCTATGAAGTGCGGGCCGACGGCCGCCTGCTGGTATGCGAAGCGGCGGGCGTGCTGCCGCTGGCGCAGCGTTACTTTCTGTTCTAGAGGCCATCCATGATTTCGCTGCATACCCGCATCCTTGTTGCCGACGTCGTGCACGACACGTTGGTGCTGCCGTTCGAACAACGGGAGCGCTGCCGCCAGCGCGCGCGCCTGGCCTCGGGCGAAGAGGTCGCGCTGTTTCTCGTGCGCGGCACGGTGCTGCGCGATGGCGACCTGCTGCTGGGCGAAGGCGGGCGTGTCGTACGCGTCGAGGCCGCGCTGGAGCCGACGTATGTCGTACGCTGCAGCGACGCGACGCTGCTGGCCCGCTGCGCCTTTCACCTGGGGAACCGTCACACGCAGACGCAGGTGGGGACGGGCTGGCTGCGCATCCGTGTCGATCCGGTGCTGCGCGAGATGGTCGCAGGGCTGGGTGCCGACGTCAGTGAAGAACTGGCCAGATTCGAGCCGGAGGCAGGCGCGTATGGCGGCGGCCACGGTCACCATCATGAGCAGGGGCCGGGCGGCTTGCTGGCGCCGGTGCCGCTGCGCCAGAAGATTCACCGGCCGTCGGACGTTGCGCCAATAGCACCGGATCCGACATGAACGCCGCCAGCCTGTTGCACCTGCTGCAGTTTGCCAGCCCGGCCTTGCCGATCGGCGGCTACAGCTATTCGCAGGGCCTCGAAGCGGCGCTCGAAGAAGGCCTGGTCACGGACGCCGACAGCGCTCGCGCGTGGATCGTGCGCTACCTCGATGACGTCGTGGCGCGTTGGGATGCGCCCGTGTTGTGGCGTCTTTTGAAAGCATTTGCCGCGCGCGATGACGAGACGATTGCGCACTGGGGCGGGTGCTTCCTGGCGTCGCGCGACACGGCCGAACTGCGCGCCGAATCGGTCCAGATGGGCTATTCGCTGAGTCGCCTGATCGCGGAGCTGGGCGTGGCCGACACGCGCGCGCTCGGCGAGGACGTCACGCTGCCGCTGGCGTTTGCCTGCGCGGTGGACGGACTCGATATTCCGCATGAAGAAGCGCTGCTGGCGATGGTGTTCGCGTGGGTCGAAAACCAGGTGCTGGTGTGCGTCAAGTCGGTGCCGCTGGGGCAGGTGGCCGGCCAGCGCCTGCTGCTGTCGCTGCGGCCCGAGATCGAGCGCGCCGTTGAACTGGCGCGGCGTTTGCCGGACGACGAATTATCGAACTGGGCACCTGGCCTGTCGATGCTGTCGATGCGCCACGAAGTGCAGCATGGCCGCTTGTACCGGTCGTGATCATTGTTGATGAAGGAGCAAGCATGACAACATCCAATCCGCTGCGGGTCGGAATCGGCGGGCCGGTTGGCTCGGGCAAGACCGCGCTGTGCGAGCTGCTGTGCCGCCACATGCGCGACGCGTACGACATGGCCGTGATCACCAACGATATCTACACGCGCGAAGACATGGACATCCTGCTGCGCGCCGGTGCGCTCGCGCCCGAGCGCCTGATGGGCGTGGAGACGGGCGGCTGCCCGCACACGGCGATCCGCGAAGACGCGTCGATCAACCTGGAAGCCATCGCGCGCCTGCAGGCCGATTTTCCGGACCTGGAGCTGGTGCTGGTCGAATCGGGTGGCGACAACCTGGCCGCGACCTTCAGCCCGGAGCTGTCCGACCTGACGCTGTACGTGATCGACGTCGCCGGCGGCGAAAAGATCCCGCGCAAGGGCGGGCCGGGCATCACGCGCTCGGACCTCCTGATCATCAACAAGACCGATCTGGCGCCGCACGTCGGGGCGGACCTGGCGGTGATGGCGAGCGATGCACGGCGCCAGCGCGGCGAACGGCCCTTCGTGTTTACCAATCTGCGCACGGGCGAAGGCGTGCAGGACGTGGTCGCGTTCATCCGCGAGCAGGGCCTGCTCGACGCAGTCCACCAATAACACCAGGGAGATGACCATGACGACAAGTTTGCGCGCGCTGCACCACACCATCCGCCACCACCGGGCCCGCGCCGGCGTGGCCGTGACCGCCCTGACACTGGCGTTGCCGGCGGCCGCGCATCCCGGACACGCGCCCGACAGTGGCTTCGTGGCCGGCCTGCTGCACCCGGTGACGGGCGTCGACCATCTGCTGGCGCTGCTCGCGGTTGGCCTCTGGAGCCGCCAGCAGCACCGCTACCTGCTCGCACCGACGTTCCTCGTGATGATGGCGCTGGGCGCGGCCAGCAGCGGCGGCGTCGCGTTGCCGGCACTCGAACTGTCGATCGCGGCGACCGTGCTGCTACTGGGCGGGTTGGCGGCATATGCCCCGCGACTGCAGCAGCCGCAGATGGCGGTGCTTACCGTCGGCGCCTGCGCCTTTGTGCACGGACTCGCGCACGGCAATGAGCTGACCGGCATGGCCAGCGGCGCCGGCTTCATCCTGGCCAGCGCCGGGCTGATGCTGCTGGGCGCGATCCCGGGCGAGCGCCTGCGCCGGCCACTGGCTGCGGCCATCGGCGCGGCGGGCATCTGGCTGGTGGCGCTGGCCCGTTGAAGTATGCGTCCTGAGGCTCGGCCTGGGCTGGTAATCATGCTACGCTAGCGTTCTTTTCACCTCCGGCCGTCCCGGCCAGGACTTTCCATGCTTGAGTGGTTGCGCCCGTACCGGCGCGCCGCGCTGCCGGGCGATATCAGCGCCGGCATCGTGGTGGCGATGATGATGATCCCGCAGGGCATGGCCTACGCACTGGTGGCGGGCCTGCCGCCGGCGGTCGGTATCTACGCCAGCATTGTCCCGCCCTTGCTGTATGCGCTGTTCGGCACCAGCACCACGCAATCGGTCGGGCCGATGGCGATCATTTCCCTGATGACGGCGTCCACGCTGGCGCCACTGGCCACGCCGGGCACGGCGCTGTATGGCGTGCTGGCCGCGCAACTGGCCCTGTTGTCCGGCCTGGTCCTGCTGCTGTGCGGGCTGCTGCGCATCGGCTTTCTCGCCAACTTCTTTTCGCGACCCGTGATGAGCGGCTTCACCATCGGCTCGGCGATCGTCATCGCGTGGGGGCAGTTGCGCACGCTGGTGGGCGGCCCCATCGAGATCGGCATGACGCCGCACTGGCCAAGCATCCTGCTGGGCGTCGGTTCGCTCGTGCTGCTGTTGGCCGCGCGCAGTCACCTGGCGCCGCTGCTGCGCCGGCTGCGCGTGCCGGCAGCGGCGGCCGACGTCGGGTCCAAGCTGGCGCCGATTGCCGTCGTGCTGGGTGCGATGGCGCTCGTGCAGCAGCTGGGTCTTGTGCAGATGGGGGTGGCGACGACGGGCGCCGTGCCGACCGGTTTGCCGGGGCTGAACCTGGCGACGTCGTCGCAGCACTGGCAAGCGCTGCTCCAACCGGCGCTCTTGATTGGCTTCATGGTGTTCCTGATCAGCATGTCGGGCGCGCAGGCGCTGGCGCTCAAGCGGGGCGGCGAAAAACTGGTCAGCAACCGCGAACTGGTGGGCCTGGGCGCGGCCAACGTCGGCAGCGCGCTGACCGGCGGCTTTCCCGTCACCGGCAGTCTGTCGCGTTCGGCCGTCAATTTCGCGGCCGGCGCCAACACGCAACTGGCCAGCATGATCACGGCCGGCCTGCTGGCGCTGGCGCTCGTGCTGCCCACCGGCTGGCTCGCGCTGCTGCCGCTGCCGACACTGGCCGCAACGATCATCGTGGCCGTGCTCGGGATGCTCGACCTGTCGACGCTGCGCACCGCCTGGCGCTACGACCGCGCCGATGCGCTGGCGCTGCTGGCTACCGCCGGCGGGGTGCTGCTGCTGGGTGTGGAAGCCGGCGTGCTGGTTGGCGTGGCGCTGTCGATGGTCGTGCTGATCTGGCGCGCCAGCCGGCCGCATATCGCGGTGCTGGGCCGCATCCATGGCACCGAACACTTCCGCAACGTGGAGCGCTATTCGGCCGAGACGACGCCGGGGCTGCTGATGCTGCGGGTCGATGCCGGCCTGTTCTTCGGCAATGTGGATGCGGTCAACGAGCGCATCGACGAAGAACTCGTCGCCCATCCGGGGACGCGCCATCTGGTGCTGGTGCTGTCGGCCGTGAATGCGATCGACACGTCGGCGCTGTTCGGGCTGGAAGAGCTGATCAGCTCGCTACGCCAGCGCGGCGTGCTGCTGCATCTGGCGGAAGTGAAGGGGCCGGTCATGGACCGGCTCAAGGAAAGCGACTTGTTGGGCAAACTCGATGGCCAGGTGTTCCTGAGCGCCGCCATTGCGTGGGACCAGCTGGCGGCCGCGCCGGCAGGGGACTGAGTCCGCGGCGTTCAGGCCCGCTTGCGCTGCGCGGATTGCTCGTCGCGTGGCGGCGCCAGCACGATCGGCGCCGCGTTTTCCGGGTACAGCGCCTGGCTGCCCACGTAGACGGCGCGGATGGCGTCCATGTCGCGCTCGACGTCGCCGGTCGGTGTCATCGTGTCGACGAGGCTCAGCTCTTTTTTGCCATAGTCAAAACGCACCAGCACCATCGGCACATTGGCCGTGACGGCCAGGTGGTAGAAGCCGCTTTTCCAGTTGGGACGATAGGCGCGCGTGCCTTCCGGCGTGATGCCGATCCAGAACGATGGCGCGGCGAGCATGGTGTCAGCCAGCTGGCGCGTTGCGCCCATCGGCGCGCGGCGGTCGACCGGCACGCCGCCCCAGTGGCGCATCAGGCGGCCCATCGGGCCCCGGAACAGCGTGTCCTTGGCCAGCCACTTGAACTGCGTGCCCATGGCCCACGTGGCCAGCAGGCCGATCGGGAAATCCCAGTTCGACGTATGCGGATAGATGACGCAAACACCGTGCGGCCCTGGCAACGGTTTGAAGAACACCTTCCAGCCGAAGCACTGCAGTACACGCAGCGCCGCGCGCTGGCGCAGGGTGGGCAGGGCTGCAGGGCGCAGCAAGTAGTCGGTCATCGGGTCTCCGGAGGGTGGCGTCAGTCATCTGCAACGGCTGCAGTTCTTACGCTCGATAAAATCAAGCGTGCGATTCTAGCCCGGCCCGGAAGGGGGAACAAGCAAAATAGTGGTGACGGGTATGCGCTGTGGTTATCATGTCGTTGTCCGATTCACCACACCATGAATAGAAAAACACCATTGCTATGACCATGGCTATCACGATTTATCACAATGCCCGCTGCGGCACGTCGCGCAACACGCTGGCCGCCATCCGCGACGCCGGTCATGAACCGCAGATCATCGACTACCTGGCCAACCCGCCAACACGTGACACGCTGACCCGCTTGATTGCCGATGCGGGCATCACGGTGCGGGAGGCCGTGCGCAGCAAGGAAGCGGTCTTCACCGAATTGGGACTGGACCAGCCGGGCACCAGCGACGCTGCGCTGCTGGACGCGATGGTCGCGCATCCGATCCTGATCGAGCGGCCATTTGTCGTGACACCCAAGGGTGTGCGACTGTGCCGGCCATTCACGCGCGTCAGCGAGATCCTGTAGGCGGGCCGCCCACGATCACCGGCATGTACGTGCCCAGGAATTCGGCGGGCATGCGGCGCGGCCGGCCGCTCGAGAGTTCGATGCAGACCAGGTCCCAGCGCCCGCGCAGCACCGTGGCACCATCGCTGTCGCGCACGAGCTGGAAGCGCCGTTCCATCGACAGCTTGCCGTCGCCGCCAACGAGCCAGGTGGCCAGGCGCAGCGCTTCGCCGACGAACGTCGGCAGCAGGTAATCGTATTCGCCGCGCCGGATCGCCATCGCCCGGTCGAGGCGCCGGTAGTCGTCGAGTGACAGGCCGAGGTTGTCGGAGTGCGCCCAGCCGGCCTGCTCGCACCAGCGCACGTACACGGCATTGTTGGTGTGGTTCAGGCCATCGATGTCGCCGGCCTGCGGCGTCACCGCCAGGATGAACGGTTGCGGATAATCCCAGTCCAATGTGTTGTCTCCGTAAGCGGCAGAGCGCCGCAAGCGGCCATTTTACGGCAGGGCAGCGCGACGGTGGACGGCGACTGTGCGGCCTGTCAGTGGCTCAGTCGGGTTTGAACACTACCCGCGTCGGGCATCGGACCGTGCCAGCGAAGCCGCCACCACCGGCCTTGTCGAACAGCGCTGCGCCGCCAGCCTGGGCGCCGAACGGGCTCGGCCTGATGTCGCCGCCGGTGCGACACCAGGTGCGCCCGCCCAGGCGGAAGCGGTACACGACAACCCCGTCCGGCGCCGTATAACTTTCCGATATCAGCGTGCGCGAGGTGTCCACGCGGGCATTGCCGACGGCCTCCGCGAAGCGCTGCCATTTGCTGTCGCCCGGATCGAGCGGCGCCAGTTTCCCCTTGCGCAGCTCGTGGTCGATCGCGCCTGCCGTGCGTTTGCCGCGGCTGGCCAGGCTGTCGTCGCCTGTGGCAGTGGTGTCTTGTGCTGCGCCGGGCGGGGTGGGGAAGGGATCTGCACCAGGTTCGCTCGTGGCCGCAGGCGGCGCAGTGTCCGCAGGCGCTGGCGTGAGCGGTTGTGGCGCCACTGTCGGCGCGGCAGGAACGGCGCGCGCAGGAATTGCCTGCGTTGCGCGCGGTCGTGGTGACGCTGCGGCAGCGGGTGCAGCGGGTGCAGCGGGTGCAGCGGGGGCAGTGGAAGGACGGGAAGGCGCAGGCGCCAGCACCGCTACCACGATGAATTCACGGGGCGCCGACACAACCGCCGGCAGCACCCGTACGCCGGTCGCCTGCAACCACCACCAGCCCAGCAGCAGGTGCAGACCCAGCGTGACCGCAAGCGGCCAGCCGGGCCTGCGGCGCGGCGTCAGGACTCCGGCAGCCAGCATGTGGCGATCAGCCTTTTGGTGCGTTCAGCTTTGCCTTGATCGCCACGCAGCGCTGATCGTCCTGCAGCGTGTCGAGCAGCGTGCGGCGCGTGAACGCCGACAGGTCAGTCATCGTGGCTGCCGCGCGGCTCAGGCGCGCCACGCTTTGCGGCGTGCAGGTCGCCGGGATCATCGTGCCGGCATACGCGCGCATGAAGACCGGGCCGCCCGTCTTGTCCACCTGCGGCAGGCGTGCCAGGCGCGCATCGGCATCGCGCTCATTGAGCGCGCCCTGTTCAGCCGGGAAGATGCTGCCCATCGCGGTGCGGATACGCGAGAACGGCAACGCCGTCTTCTGGTCTTCGATCTGCTTGACCCAGTCCGCCTTGACGGCGGCGTCAGGGCGCACGACCGTGGCTGCCACGGCCGCGATCTGGCCGGCGTCCGACTTGTCACGTGCGGACTCCTGCGCGATCAGGTCGAACGCGCCCGGGTGGTTGTACCGGTTCAGGCGCGCGATGATCGACCAGCGCTGTGGCTGACCCACCGGCACGCCCGCGGCGTCGACCTTGCCATCGAGGATGCCGGCCAGGCGCGCCAGCGCGTCCGGGCTGCTGGCAACGCTCACGTACTGGTTGAACCAGCGGCGCTGGAAGTCGGCGTTGCCCTTGTTGGCCAGCACGCCGTCCCACGCCATTTTTTCCAGTGCCAGCGTGGTCTGGCGCGTGTAGGCGTTATCCAGGTTCATCGCATTGAGGTAGGCCTTCGACTCGCTGACCTTGCCCAGCACGTCGCCCAGCAGCGTGTAATCCTTCTCGAGCGGCGCATTGTTCAGCGCCACGGTGAGGAAGTCATTCAGTGGCATTTCGGCGTCGCGCACGCCATCCCACAGGCTCTGCCACAGCATCGCGCGCAGCAGCGGATCGTCGACCTTGGCCAGGCTGGTGCGCGCGGTGGCGAACGAGCGCTTGTCCAGCTTGACCTTGGCGTAGCCCCAGTCCTGGTAGTTCGGGTAGACCAGATCCGGGCAGGCGGTGCCGTTCATGTCCGGCACCGCGGTCTTGGCGCCCGTGTAGGTGACGGGGACGTTCTTCACGAGCGTCAGCTTGCCGCCGTCGATCTTGAAGGCGCCGATCTGCACGCGCTGTTCGCGCAGCGTCGGCAGCTCTTTCGATGGCGCGGTCTGCGTCAGCGTGAAGTTGCGGATCTTGCCGCCGCTGCAGCTGTAGTTCGCGGCGATGGTGTTCACGCCGGCGTTGTACAGCCATTGTTTGGTCCAGCCGGACAGGTCGCGGCCTGCTGCTTCGCCCAGGCTGCTGATGAAATCGTCGAGCGTCGCGTTCTTCCACGAGTACTTGACCAGGTAGTTGTGCACGCCCTTGCGGAACACGTCTTCGCCCAGCAGGTGGCGCAGCTGCTTGAGCGTCGAGCCGCCTTTCGAATAGGTGATCGCATCGATATTGTCGAAGGCGTTGCTCGACGACGGCACCGGCACTTCGATCGGATGCGTGCTGGCGGTCTGGTCCTGGATATAGGCGCGCTGCTTGCCGCTCTGGTAGAACTTCTGCCACGAATCCTTGAACTCGGTCGATTCGACCGTCGCCAGCACGCCCATGAAGGATGCGAAGCTTTCGTTCAGCCACAGGCCGTTCCACCACTTCATGGTCACCAGATTGCCGAACCACTGGTGCGCCATCTCGTGCATGATCACTTCGGTCAGCGACTGCTTCTGCTCGGCCGTCATATTGGCCACGCCATAGCGCGCTTCGGCGAACGTGATCGCGCCGGCGTTTTCCATCGCGCCGTACAGGAAGTCCGGCACGATCAGCTGGTCGTATTTCTCGAACGGATACGGGACGCCGAAGTATTCTTCGAAGAAGCCGAGGCCGGCCTTGGTCTGGCGGAACCAGTCTGCCGGTACCACCAGCTTGGCCAGCGACTGGCGCGCGAACAGGCGCATCGGGTACTTGCCGCTGTTGTCTTCCCAGACCTGGTACGGGCCGGCGTGCAGCGAGAAGTTGTACGGGCTGAGTCGCTTGGTGGTCTTGAAGGTCCAGTGGCGGTTCGCGCCACGCTCATCGATCTTCGTCTCGCGCGTGGTCGTGACCACGTGCCAGTCGCGCGGCGCGGTAACCGACACCGTGTAGCTGGCCTTCAGGTCGGGCTGGTCGAACACGGCGAACATCTGCTGGGCGGCGACCGGCTCGAAGTGCGAATAGGTGTAGACGCGGCCATCGGCCGGATCGACCATGCGGTGCAGGCCTTCACCATTGGTGCTGTGCAGGCGCTCGTAATCGATGACGACCGTGTTGCGGCCCTTGGCCAGGCTGGCCGCGTCGAGCGTGACGAACCACTTGTTGTAGCGCGTGGCGACGGGCTTGCCGTTGACGCTGACCGATTTGACGGTGGCGTCCTTCAGGTCGAGCGTGACCGGCGCGTCGGCATCCTTCAGGTCGAACGTGACGGTCGTGGTGCCGGCAAAGGTTTCCTTGCCGGTCAGCGTGAAGTCCAGCACATAGTCCACGTTCGATACACGCGCGGAGCGGGCAAAGGCGTCGACCTGCGACAGGAATGGCGTCTCGGCGCGCGCGCCCTGAGCCGCCGGCGCAGCGTGGACGGCGCCGCTGAAGGCGATGGCGGAAGCGATGGCAAGCGCCATGGCGCGGTGTGCTGGAACGTTCACTGAAAATCCTCTCTCGGTAGGCGCATCGACACGTGCGCGCAGTAACAATCTAACAATCGCGCAAGAATATCACTAACGTTCGTGGCTGGACACCCATCACGATGATCCTTTTTCACGCATGCATATGGCATACATATGCTCCATTCAAGCGTCAATACGAAAAAAAACAGGACCCGCAGGTCCTGTTCGAAGAAGCGCCGCCCCTCGCCGGCGATAGCGGGCGAGGGCGCGGAGAAAGGGATGCTTACACCGTGGCCGGCAGCGCCGGATAATCGGTGTAGCCGGTCGCGCCCGGATAGTAGAACGTGTCCGGGTTCGGCTTGTTGAGCGGTGCGTTCAGCTGCAGGCGTTCCACCAGGTCCGGGTTGGCGATGTACAGCTGGCCCCACGAGACGGCATCGGCCGTGCCGCTGGCGACCAGTTCCTCGGCCTTTTCCTTGCTCAGCTGCTGGTTCGCGATCCAGACGCCGCCGAATTCTTTCTTGATCATCGGGCCCAGTTCATCCGGGCTTTGGCCTTCGCGGGTGAAGATGAACGCGATCTTGCGGCGACCCAGTTCACGCGCGACGTAGCCGAAGGTTTCGGCCGGCGTCGAGTCGCCCATATCGTGCGAGTCGCGTGCCGGCGCCAGGTGCATGCCGACGCGGTCGGCGCCCCAGACGTCGATGCAGGCATCGGTTACTTCCAGCAGCAGGCGCGCGCGGTGTTCGATCGAACCGCCGTACGCGTCGGTGCGCTGGTTGGTCGAGTCTTGCAGAAACTGGTCGAGCAGGTAGCCATTGGCGCCGTGGATTTCCACGCCGTCGAAGCCGGCCAGCTTGGCATTCTCGGCGCCCTTGCGGTAGGCCGATACGATGCCCGGAATTTCTTCGATGTCCAGCGCGCGCGGGGTGACATATTCACGCTTCGGGCGCAGCAGGCTCACGTGGCCGTCCGGCTTGATCGCCGATGGCGCCACCGGCAGTTGGCCGTCCAGGAACGACGGGTCGGAGATGCGGCCGACGTGCCACAGCTGCAGGAAGATGCGGCCGCCGGCAGCGTGCACGGCGTCGGTCACGAGCTTCCAGCCTTCGACCTGCTCATCGGACCAGATGCCTGGCGTGTCGGCGTAACCGACACCCATCGGGGTGACCGACGTGGCTTCGGACAGGATCAGGCCCGCCGAAGCGCGCTGCACATAGTATTCGGCCATCAGGGCATTGGGGACACGGCCGGCATCGGCGCGCGAGCGGGTCAGCGGCGCCATGACAATGCGGTTTGGCCATTCGAGGGCGCCGACCTTGATCGGATCAAACATGGTAGTCATCTGGTTTTCCTAAATTGCGTCGTTCAATTGGGCGAGGAAGGCCGCAATGGCTTCCTCGTTGCGATGATAAAAAACCCACTGGCCGACCCGGCGCGTGCCCACCAGGCCCGTGCGCTGCAGCGTGGCCAAGTGCGCCGACACGGTCGATTGCGACAGGCCGGTGCGCTGGTCGATCAGCTTGCAGCACACACCCATCTCGAGCGGGTGTTCCTGCTCGCTGAAGTGCAACTGCGGATCTTTCAGCCAGTGCAGGATCTGGCGCCGCACCGGGTTGGCCAGGGCCTTGTGGATCGCGTCGATATCCATCGGGTGGTTCCTTTATATCGGGATCTTTCGATCCGAATATCGTCATCTTACGATATTCAAAAAAAGTCTGCTGGCGGGGGTCCGATTTTTGCTGCCGGGTGCTGCCTACGCCATCTGGACCGGCGCGCTGCGACTGTTGCCGAACGCGCTGATCATCAGCGGCATCGTGAAGCTCAGCCCTGTTCGCGTCCGAACAGCGGGTTCGGGCGGGTGAGGTAATACCACTCGGTGTTGGCGGCAGCGCTGGCGGCCGGGAACAGGATACGGCCGCCGAATTCGGCGGTGACGGGCGTGCCGTCGGCGCGGGTGCCGATCAGTTCACCTTCTTCAACCGGATCGAAGCTTTTCCAGGGACGCACGAACGCGTCATCCGCGTGCAGCTTGTCGTGCACGACCACCATCGACAGCGCTTCCATGGCATCGAAATCCACGGGCACCGGGTCGGGCGCCGCAATCAAACCCAGGTGCGCCAGCGTATTCATGATCGCGCGGTATGCCACATCGGGCGCGGCCGGATCGTCGTGCTGGCCGGCTTCGAGCGTCAGCGCGTAGCCACCCGTGCTGCGCATGTATTCGGTGGTGCCCACGCCATAACGCAACACCGTTTCCAGTTCGTCGGCACTGCGGCTGCGGCGCTGCACGCCGTCGCCATAGGTCGCCAGCCAGCCATCGACAAAGCGACGCACGCCCAGGCGGCGCGCCCACGCGCGTTCTTTTTCGGCGTGGCGGAACGGCTGCAGCGTGCCGTCATTGTCGAGCGGACCAACCATCACGAACGGCTCGCCCGTGGCGGCAAACGAATGGATATCGAGCAGCACGTCGTGCTGGCCGAGCAGGGGGCACAGCCAGTTCGCGATCTGGTCTTCGAAATCCTGTGGATTGGCTTTCGGGAACAGGTCGCGGTTCAGGTTGCGGTCGCCATTGCGCGTGACCTGCTGGTACGCCAGCGGATTGACGATTGGCACGAATGTCACTCTGCCGGCAGCAATGTGCAGCGCGCCGCTGTCGATCTCGTCCATCACGCGCCGGATGGCTTTGGTGCCGCATACCTCGTTGCCGTGGGTCGCGCCCATGATGATGACGCGCGGGCCTGGCTGCAGGCCGGTGTAGTTGATCGATTTGAACTGGAACTGGCGGGGCGAAGTCATGGGCGGTGTGAGTGAAGAGAAAATGGGTGGCGGTATTTTATCGGTAAATGCCAGCATTGACGCATGCTGGCTGCATCAGCCCCGCGCCTCGATCACGCCAAACCCCGCCGGCGCATCGCCCAGGTACGCCAGCACCGCATGCGCCTGGATATTTGCATCGAACTGCGCATTGGCCGCGATCGTCGCGCGCAGGCCCGGCACGATGTCGGGTGTGTGCGGCTGACGGTATGCCTTGATCAGCAGCGCCACCAGATCGGCCGGCGCGTCGGCGCGGCGCAGGCGCGCTTCGATGATGGCAAGTAACGCGCGCTGCATGCGGGGCGTCGGATTGCGGATCTCGCCGAACACATAGGGCGTGTTGGTGATGGCCGCGCAGATGATGGTTTCCATCCGCTCGGCCTTGAGGTCGGACGGGATGTCGAAGTACGCCTTGTTCCAGCGGGTGTGCGGGGAAGCGTGCCCGCGCGGGAAGCGGTCGGCGTTTTCCAGCCCCAGCGCATAGCTGGCGCGGGCGAGCAGGTCGCCCAGGGTGTCTAGCAGTGCCATGGCAGGCTGTGTTGCGCTTGTGTCATCCCGAGAGTGTAGCGCATGCCTGCCAGGTACGTAGGGTGGCCGCTGACGACGCGCTTATGCGAAACGCCCGGCCCGAAAATCCTCGACCGCCTGATGCAGCTCGGCCTGGGTATTCATCACGAACGGTCCGTACTGCGCGATGGGTTCGCTCAATGGGCGCCCGGCCAGTACCAGCAGGCGCGTGGGTGCGATCGCCTTGATCCGCACGCCGTCGGCGCCGGCGGCATTGTCGAGGATCGCCATGCGCGTTTGCGGCACGCCTTTTCCGTCGATAACGGCTTCACCGCGAAACACATAGACGAACGCATTGTGTCCGGCCGGAATCGGCTGCTCGAACGTCACGCCGGCCGGGATTTCGAGGTCGAGATACAGCGGCTCGGTATGCGCCCGCTGCACCGCGCCGTCGACGCCATGCGTGCGGCCGGCGATTACCTGCACGGTCACGCCGTCAGGCGTTGTCAGGCGCGGCACTTCCTCGAGAGGGATGTCGCGATACCACGGCGCCGTCATCTTGTCGCTCGCGGGCAGGTTGAGCCAGAGCTGGAAGCCTTCCATCAGGCCGGCGTTCTGCTCCGGCATCTCGGAGTGAATCACCCCGCGGCCGGCCGTCATCCACTGCACGCCGCCATCGGTGACCAGGCCTTCGTTGCCGGCGCTGTCGCGGTGACGCATGCGCCCTGCCAGCATGTAGGTGATCGTCTCGAAGCCCCGGTGCGGGTGCTCGGGAAAGCCGGCGATGTAGTCGCCCGGCTTGTCGCTGCCGAAGGCATCGAGCATCAGGAACGGGTCCAGGCGGCGCTGCAGGGGACCAGTCAGGATGCGGTTGATGCGTACGCCCGCGCCGTCCATCACGAACTGGCCGTTGATGAGGCGCTCGACGCCACGGCTTTTTGCGAGGGGTGCCGTGGTGACTGGCTGCGTGACGGTAGTGGTCAATCTGTTCTCCTGGTGGTTGGGCCGCCTGCTGGCGGCTGGGGCAGTGCGGGTGTTATGCCAGCGCCGCTTCGACAGCGGCGTTGGCCGCTGCCTGGCCAGCAGCGACGGCGTCCGGCCCCATTGCCATGCCCGACGAGTAGATATAGGTCTGGTCGATCAGGCCCAAAAAGCCCAGCAGCGCGCGCATCTGCGGCACTTGCGGATCCTGCGCCTCTTCGTAGACACCACCGCGCGCTGCAGCCACGTAGACCTTCTTGTTCTTGAGCAGGCCTTCCGGACCGGTCTCGGTATAACGGAACGTCACGCCAGCGCGGGCGATGGCGTCGAACCAGCTTTTCAGCTGCGCCGGCATCGAGAAGTTGTACATCGGCGCACCCAGCACGATCACGTCCGCCGCCTGCGCTTCGAGGATCAGCGCGTCGTCCTGCTCCACGCGCGCCAGTTGCGCGGCGCTGCGCTGGTCACCCGGCGTGAACAGCGCGCCCAGTGCTGCGCCGTCGAGCAGCGCGACCGGGGCCGCGCCCAGGTCGCGGCGTACGATCGTGGCGCCCGGATTGGCAGCGACGAGCTTGTCGACGATCTGCTGCGTGACGCGGGTCGATTCGGAAGCGTCGCCGCGGATGCTCGAGGTGATGTGCAGGATGTTCATGGTGTGTTCCCTTCGTGGTTGGAGTAGCGATGGGTCTACTTTAGTCTTTCCAAAAACAATGCGAAAGCCCGTAAAATGGATAACATTATTCTGCTGATGGGACAATCATGGACGTCGAACCGAATGACCTGCTGCTGTTTGCCCGCATCGTAGAGGCCGGGAGCTTCACGCGCGCTGCGGACCGCGTCAATCTACCGAAGTCGACCGTGTCGCGCCGCCTGGCGCTGCTCGAAACGACCCTGGGCGAGCGGCTGCTGCAGCGTACGACACGCAAGCTGGTGGTGACGGAATTCGGTGCCAGCCTGTATGAGCATGCGCGGCGCCTGGCGGACGAAGTGGAGGCTGCTGGCGCACTGGCCCAGCACCGCCAGGGTGAGCCGAGCGGCAAGCTGCGCATCTCGGCGCCGGGCGACTTTGCCAACAGCACGCTGAATCACGTGATCGCGCGCTTTCTCGAGCGCTATCCGGCCGTCACGCTCGAGATGGACCTGACGCCGCGCCGGGTCGACCTGGTGGCCGAGAATTTCGACATTGCCATCCGCATGGGCGACTTGCCGGACGACGCCACGCTCAGCGCGCGCCCGTTCATCCTCGAGCAGCCGGGCCTGTTCGCGTCGCCCGCCTACCTGGCGCGGCACGGGATTCCCGAGCATCCGGACGACCTGGCCACGCACGACGTGCTGTGTATCCTGAGCCGCAGCGGCGGCCCGATGCCATGGACGCTGATTCGCGGGAAGGTGCGCTGGCAGCGCGCGCTGCCAAGCCGACTGACGGCCAATTCACCGGACCTGCTGGCGCGCATCGCTGCGCGCGGCGCCGGGATCGCGCTCAGCTCGACGCTGTTTGCCGAACCGTATATGCAGACGGGTGAACTGGTGCGGGTGCTGCCGGAGTGGGAAATGCCGACCGCGAATGGCTGGGCCGTATTCCCGAGCCGCAAGCTGATGCCGGCCAAGACGCGCGCATTCCTGGCGATGATGGAAGAGACCTGTACGGCCCACGGCCATGGGCCGGAGCAGATCGCTGCGGCCTTCAGGGCGAAGGCCGCATTGGAGGAGGGTGCGCCGGACGTTGCCTGAGCGCGAACGATCAGCGCAGGGGCCGGTTGCCCATCACGTCACCCAGGCGCACCTTGCCTTCAGGCGCCCAGGCCGGATTGAAGCGGATCGCATTTTTCTGGAACAGCATCACGACGGTGGAGCCGAGCAGGAAGCGGCCCATCTCATCGCCTTTTTTCAGCGTGACCTGGCCCGGCTCGTACTGCCAGTCGCAGATGCGCGCCATGCGCGGCGGATTGACGACGCCATGCCAGACGGTCGCCATGCTGCCGACGATGGTCGCGCCCACGAGCGTCATCACGAATGGCCCGAATTCGTCGCTGTCGAACACGCACACGACGCGCTCGTTGCGCGCAAACAGCCCCGGCACGCCGCGCGCCGTCGTCGGGTTCACCGAGAACAGCTTGCCCGGCACATAGATCATGCGCGTCAGGCGGCCGTCGCACGGCATGTGGATGCGGTGGTAATCCTTCGGGCTCAGGTAGACGTTGGCGAAGTGGCCGTGCTGGAAGTGCGCCGCCAGCGTCTGGTCGCCGCCCACCAGTTCGGCCGTGGTGAACTTGTGGCCCTTGGCCTGGAAAATCTGGTGGTCATCGATGTCGCCAAACTGGCTGATCGCGCCGTCGACCGGGCACACGTAATCGGCCTGTGCCAAAGGGCGCACGCCATCGCGCAGCGCGCGGGTGAAGAACTCGTTGAAACTCGGGTAGCTGGCGATGTCCGGATTGGCTGCTTCGCTCATGTCGACGCCGTATTTGCCCACGAACCAACGGATCAGGCCAGTCGTCATCGACCCGCCACGGTGGCCGGCAACGCGGCCGGCGAGGTTGGTCATTGCCTGCTTCGGCATCACATATTGGGGCAGGACTTTGAGTCTGGACACGGTCGATCGCCTTTCGCGGAAAAGTGCGCATTATAGCTGGGCATGTCAGACGGAAATTCTGTTGCCGCTTTTAACACTGTTGAGGCGAGTGTACCGCAGGTAGCCGGTGGATGGCGGACAGTGCAGGCATGCGCTTCCCTGTTATTTATAAGTTCCATTGGCTAGCAGTATGGGATGCGCTGCAGTCGAATAAAAACTTCTATATTTACGTTTACATTCTGCTATGAAGTGGCATATTCTGGTCCGGTCTGTTCAATAACCGGGAGAAGCCGCCGTGACGAATCTGCCAACGCACTACACCGTGTCCCTGTTGATCGCTGCAAGCCTGCCGCTACCGGCAGCTGCCCAGACTGAACCTGGCATCGCGCAGGTGGACATCCGGGGCAGCGCTGCCGGCTACGATGCGCGTCGCGACGACACCGCCACCCGCATCATCATCAAGCGCGACGAACTCGCGCGCTACGGCGACCGCTCGATCCTGGATGCGCTGCGGCGCGTACCCGGGGTGACGATCGACGGCAGCAGTGGCCAGGGCGGGACGATCCAGCTACGTGGACTGGGCGCCGGCTACACGCAGGTACTGATCAACGGCGAACGGGCCCCCGGCAACTTCAGCTTCGACACGCTGTCGCCCGAGGTGGTCGAGCGCATCGAGGTGCTGCGCGCCGCGACGGCAGACCTGTCGACGCAGGCGGTGGCCGGCACGGTCAACATCGTCCTGCGCCACGTGGCCAAGACCAGGGAGCGCGAGCTCAAGCTGGGCATGCTCGGTTCGGATGTGTTCAAGGGGCCGACTGCGTCCCTGCAACTGAGTGACCGGCGCGAGGGCTTCGCCTGGTCGCTGGCCGGCGATGGCGTGAGCGAACGGTTCGATCGCGTCAATGGGATGGTGCTGGAGAACACGGGAACCGACGGCGCCCTCGACCTGCTGCGCACGACGGCGACCGATGAACGTGGCCGCATGCGACGCCTGAACCTGACGCCGCGCCTGGAGTGGACACTGGCTGGCGGCGACAAGATCACGTCCGAGACGTTCGTGAACGTGACCCGGTTTCGCAACCGTGGCCATGCCCTTGTCACCACGCTGATCGGCGGCCCGCCACCTGCGCCCGATCTGGTCACGCACTACCGCGCCGATGACGAAACGGCGCGCACCGACCTGCGCTGGAGCAGGGGCTTTCCGTCCGGCGCCAGCATCGAAGCCAAGCTTGGCCTGACGGGTGAGCGCAGCGAGAATGTGGGATTGCGCGATGGGCGCGACGCTGCCGGCAATCCCGAGACCGATGGCCGCATCGATGGTGCGCGGCGTGACCGCGGCATCAATTCGACCGGCAAGGCGATGCGCAAACTCGGCAGCGGTCACGCGCTTGCCACTGGCTGGGACGGCAGCGTCACGTGGAGCGACGAGACGCGCATCGAACAGGATCGCGTGCGCGCGTTTCCGTCCGGGCTGGCGCTGGACGAAACGTTCGAGGCGCGCGTGACCCGGTTGGCCATGTATGCCCAGGACGAGTGGGACATCACGCCGCACTGGTCGATGTACCTGGGACTGCGCTGGGAGGGCATCCGCACGCGCGCATCCGGCAATTCGTTTGCCTCGACCCGCACGGGCTCCGGCGTCTGGAGCCCGGTCATGCAGACCTTGTGGAAGATCCCGGGCCGCAAGGGCGACCAGGTGCGCTTCGCACTCACGCGCACCTACAAGGAACCGGCGTTGTGGAACCTGCTGCCGCGTCGGCAAGCCTTTGAGAACAACAGCGCCACCGAAGCCGACTTCCAGGGCAATCCGAACCTCAGGCCCGAACTGGCGTGGGGCGTCGACGCCGCTTACGAGCATTACTGGGCCGAGAACGCGATGGTGTCGATCGCCACCTCGCTGCGCCGGATCGACGACTACACGAGCAACCGCATTTATTTTGACGGATACCGTTGGATCTTCACACCGGTGAACGACGGCCGCGCCCAGACCCGCTCAGTGGAACTGGAAACGAAGTTTCCGCTCAAGTCCCTGTTGGCGGGCGCGCCGGAGATCGACGTGCGGGCGGGCGTGGCACGTCACTGGTCGCGCGTCGAATCGGTACCCGGCCCCGATAACCGTCTCGAACGGCAAACGCCCTTGTCGGCCAACCTGGGGATCGATTACCGCCGGGGCGCGCTGACGCTTGGCAGCAGCGTGGCGCACAAGCGCAACGGGCTGGTGCGCGTGACGGCCAATCGCGGTTACTACACCGCGCCGCGCACTGACCTGGACGCGTACGCCGCATGGCGCATCGACGCCAAGCGCTTGCTGCGGCTGTCGCTGGCCAATCTGCTGCGCGAGAATGAAGGATTCCAGCCGTCGTACGCCGACCCGGTGACGGGCCTGGAAAAACGCCGTTTCTATTTCCCCGGCCCGCTGCGCGCCACGCTTACGTATCAGCTGGCGTTTTGATGCTGAAATCCTTGAAGCACACCCAAAAAAAGCCGGGGTCACACCCAAAAAAAGCCGGGGTCAGGTCTGACATTCGGACACGAGCTCAACATAAAGCCCGGGGTCACAACATAAAGCCGGGGGTCATAAAGCCGGGGGTCAGGTCTGACATTCGGACACGAGCTCAACATAAAGCCGGGGGGCAGGTCTGACATTCGTACACGAGCTCAGCACTGTTCTTGAAAAAGACAATAAGTTTCGCACTGGTATCTCAAGGCACGTCGAAATTGCACGATCATCATTCAATCAACTGCTTAAAGCTGAGGTCGTGTCTGAATGTCAGACCTGACCCCGGCTTTGTAATGCTGGGGTCGTGTCCAAATGTCAGACCTGACCCCGGCTTTTGGCCTGGTCCGGGTCCATATTATGGTGGCGGAAGTAGCGCCACGCGACGATCAGCGCCAGCAGTTGCATGAACGCGCACAGGTAGAAACTGCTGCCGACGCGCCAGTCCGACTGCGGCAGGTGGCTCACGGCACTGAGGATGCCTGTGCCGAGCAGCGGCGTGATGATGACGGCGAGGCTGCCGATCGCTTGCAGGGAGCCCATCAGCTCGCCCTGTTGCTCGGGCGGCGAGGATTTCGAGACGAGCCCTTGCAGCGCCGGGCCGGCGGCGTAGGCGAGGACGTTGCACATGATGAAGACGTACATCATCCAGCCTTCGGTCGCCAGGCCGTAGGCGGCATACGCCACGGCGCCCGAGCCCAGGCCCAGGAGGGCCAGGCGCGGCTCGCCAAAGCGCCGGATCAGGATGCCCAGCAGCCCGGCCTGCACGATGACCGACGTCAGGCCCACGCAGAAGAGGGCGATGCCGTTGTCGCGCGGCGTCCAGTCGAAGCGGAAGGTGGTGTACAGCACCCAGGTCGATTGCAGCATCATCTGGGCGAAGGTGGCCAGGAATACCGCGACGACGAGGCCGCGGATGTCCTGGCGCCGCACGAGGCGCATCAGCGCCGTGAACGGGTTCAGGCGCGCCCACGCGAAGGGCGGGCGGGCGCCGGGTGCCAGCGACTCGGGCACGAAGAAGTAGCCGTACACGAGGTTCGCGCCGGACAGCGCGGCGGCGACGTAGAACGGCAGGTGCAGGTTGGTTTCGCCCAGCACGCCGCCAAGCATGGGGCCGCAGATGAAGCCCAGGCCGAAGGCGGCGCCGATCTTGCCGAAGCTCTTGGCGCGGTTTTCGCGGGTTGAGATGTCGGATGCGTAGGCTGACGCCACCGACATGCTGGCCGACGACATGCCGCCGATGACGCGGCCCAGGAACAACCAGGCCAGGCTGGGCGCCCAGGCGGTGACGAGAAAGTTCAGGCACATGCCGCCCATTGAATACAGCAGCACCGGGCGGCGGCCGACGCGGTCGCTCAGCGCACCGAGCGCCGGCATGAACAGAAATTGCAGCAGCCCGAACACGGTGGCCAGCACGCCGTACCAGAGGGCGCGCATGTCGGCGCCTTCGACGAATTGCCCGACCAGCAGCGGCAGCACGGGCACGATCAGGCCAATGCCGAGCATGTCGATGAACACGCAGACCAGCACGAAATTGAGGTTGCCGCTGGACGCTTGCGGCACGGTGGTCGTACTGGTCATGGACACCTCGGCGGTTGGCGGTCGCCTATCTTAGCATTGCGGCAACGCTTGCATGCCGATAGCAACCGCTAGACACCGCTCCACTCGGCCGCGAACTGCGCGCGGAACGTCATCAGCTGTTCGAGGCGTTCGCGGCCCACGGCGCGCGCAGCTTCCGTCTGCATCATGTCCGGCAGCTTGTCGAGCTTGACGACGATGTGGTCGAGTGCATAGCGGCGATCGTCGTGCGCGCGCTGGTCGCCCAGCGGATCGGTCGGATGCGCCAGGCCGCTTTCCATGCGCCCCGCGATGTAGAACATGCGCGCCAGTCCCACCAGGCCCAGGCCGTCGAGGCGGTCGGCATCCTGCACGATCTTGGCCTCGATCGTGGTGGCGGGAATCGCCGCCGAAAAGCTGTGCGCTTCGATGGCATGGGCGACCGCATCGAGTTTCTCGGGCGGGAAGCCCAGCGGCGCGAGCAACTCGCGCGCCAGTTCGGCCGAACGGCGCGATGCCTGATTGCGCGCGGGGTCGTTCTTCGGCAGGTTCACCAGGTCGTGCAGATAGCTGGCCGCCAGCACCACCAGGCGGTCGGCTTCCGGGTGGTGCGCGAGCAGCGCCTGGGCGTTGCGCCAGACGCGGTCGAGGTGGGCGCCATCATGGGCGCCGTCGGTGCCGGCATCCTGCGCCGCCAGCGCGACAAGTTGCGTGCGCCAGGCGGCGAAATCGGTGGGGGTGGCTTCTAGCATTCGGTTGTTTCCGGTAAGGGGAGCGCCGTGGCGCGCTGTGACAGCGCATCGGCTTGTGCATTCTTGTGACGTGGGATCCAGCGCAGCTGTGCCTGCGGCAGGCGCGCGAGCAGCGCAGAGGCGCGGGCGCGGTAGTCACGCAGGCTCGGCGCACTTGCGCTGGCGGGACCATTCACGTCGTCGATCACGACCTGGCTGTCGCCAACCACCAGCACATCGTGCGCGCCGTGCGTCACGGCGGCGTCCAGCACGGCGATCAGGGCCAGGTACTCCGCTTCGCTGCTGTTACCGTAGCCGGCTTCGTGCGAAATGGCGACGCGCACGCCGCCGGGGCCTTCGAGCACCGCGCCGATGCCGCAGCGACCGGGATTCGGGCGCGCCGAGCCGTCGAACCAGGCCCGCCATGCTGTCTTGCCGGTCCCCGCACCCCGCGTGCGTGCTGCGCTGGCCAGCGCAGCGCGTCGGTCTGACTGCTGCGCCGCATGCAGGCGCAGCGCCGCGCGTTCGGCCAGCAGGTGCGCCAGGCCCGCGACGCCGGCGCTGTGCGTGAGCGTGCGGGTGAGGGCCTCAAGTTCGCTCAGGCCGGCGCGCGTCATCAGGCGCCCGCTGGCCGCCAGTTCGGTCTTGAATGCGGCGGCGCGCAGAAGGCTCAGGTCGTTCATGGCGAGAGCATAACCGATCTTGATTCGTTGACAGAAGTTAAGACTTTTGAAACACTGGATCGATGCTGTCCAACCTGAGGAGAAGCGATGCGTCCGTCCCGCCATGCAGTCCGATTGTCCCTGTTCGCCGTGCTGGTCGGCATCGTGTCGATGCCGCTGCATGCCACGGCGCCGGTTGAAAAACCCGGCGCGCAGCCGCTGGCGAAAGCACCGCTCAAGCCGGGCAAGCACGTCAAACGCTACACGATCGAGCAGTTCATGGCGACGACGTCCGTGACCGGCGCCTCGTTCAGCAAGGACGAGCGGCAGATCCTGTTCAGCAGTAACGCCTCCGGCATCTTCAACGCGTACACGCTGCCCGTGGGCGGCGGCACGCCGCGCGCGCTGACCACGTCCACCGTCGATTCCACCTATGCGGTGGGCTACTTCTACAACGACGACCGCATCCTGTTCACGCGCGACACGGGTGGCGACGAGCAGAATCACCTGTACGTGCTCGAACCGGGCGGCAAGGAACGCGACCTGACGCCCGGCAAACTGAAGGCCTCGTTCGCCGGCTGGAAGCCCGACGGCAGCGGCTTCTACGTCGCCACCAATGAGCGCGATCCGAAGTTCTTCGACATCTACCTGTACGACGCGGGCAGCTACGACCGCACGATGGTGTACCAGAACGACAGCGGTATGAATGTCTCGGACATCAGCCGCGACGGCAACTGGCTCGCGTTCGACAAGTCCAGCACCACGTCCGACAGTGACGTCTACGTGTACCACCTGCCGACGCGCACAATGAAGCACATCACGCCGCACACGGCGCCGGCCAGCCATTCGGCGGCCACGTTCGATCCGCAATCGAAGCGCCTGCTGTTCACCACCAATGCCGGCGGCGAGTTCACGCGCATCGCCGCATACGATCTGGCCAGTGGCGCGACGAGCGACGTCGAGAAAGCCGACTGGGACCTGCTCGACACCAGCTACTCGCGCAACGGCGCCAACCGGGTCAGCATCGTCAACCGCGACGGCAGCATCGACGTGCGCGTGTTCGACGCCGCCGGCAAACCGGTCACGCTGCCGAAACTGCCGGGCGGCGAGATGCGCCAGGTGACGTTTTCGGCCAGTGGTCGCCTGATGGCGTTCTATCTGAATGGCGACCGCTCGCCGAACAACCTGTACGTGCATGACTTTGCCAGCAAGAAGACCACCCAGCTCACGCGCAGCCTGAACCCGGCCATCGATGCGAACGACCTGGTGGAAGCCGAAGTCGTGCGCTTCAAATCGTTCGACGGAACCGTGATCCCGTCGATCTACTACAAGCCGAAAGGCGCGGCGCCGAACGCCAAAGTGCCGGCGGTGGTGTACGTGCACGGTGGGCCGGGCGGACAGACGATGCGTGGCTACAGCGCGCAGCTCCAGTACCTGGTCAATCACGGCTACGCAGTCCTGGGCATCAACAACCGTGGCAGCTCGGGCTATGGCAAGACGTTCTTCCGCGCGGACGATCGCAAGCACGGCATGGAGCCGCTGTGGGATTGCATCGAAGCGAAGACGTGGCTGGCCAGCCAGTCGTACATCGATCCCGAGCGCATCGGCATCATGGGTGGCAGCTACGGCGGCTACATGACGCTGGCAGCGCTGGCATTCCGGCCCGAGGCGTTCAAGGTCGGCATCGACATCTTTGGCGTGAGCAACTGGGTGCGCACGCTCGAGAGCATTCCGCCGTATTGGGAAGCGCAGCGCAAGGCGCTGTATGACGAGATCGGCGACCCGGTCAAGGACAAGGCATTTCTGGTCGAGACGTCGCCGCTGTTCCACGCGCACCGCATCATCAAGCCGCTGATGGTGATCCAGGGCGCGAACGATCCGCGCGTGATCCGGCCCGAGAGCGACGAGATCGTGGAAGCGGTCCGCAAGAACAAGGTCGACGTCGAGTATGTCGTGTTCGATGACGAAGGCCATGGTTTCTCGAAGAAGAAAAACCAGACCGAGGCCAGCGCGAAGATCCTGGCGTTTCTGGACAAGCACCTGAAACGCCAGGAGATGAATTAACAGCGTGGATCAACGGCGATAAGGATTGTCCGGACGGCTGTCATGGCGGTTGCGCACGCCATCGCCATCGCGGTCGCGGTCGTGACGGTTGCGGATGCCGTCATTGTCGCGATCGCGGTCGCGGTAGTTCGGGACGCCGTCGCGATCGAAGTCCGGTCCGCGCCCGCGGCCGTTGCCGTGATGCCGATCCCGATCACGGTGGTCGCGATAGCCGCGGTCGCGGTCATAGCCGTCATGGCCGCGCACATACACTGGCTGCGGGCCGTAGTGGTGGCCCGGGCCGCGGTTCCAGCGCGACGGTTCCATCACCCAGCGGTTGCCGCGATGGTGCCAGCTCGGCGGCGCGTACACATAACCGGGCCGCGCGACGACGTAGTGGCCGGGCACCCAGTCATGGCGATGGCCGCGCCATTCCCAGTAGCCGGGCGCCCAGACGTGGCCGCGACGCGGACCGGGGATGCGCTCGTAGATGGGGGCGGGCGGGGCGTTGCTGATCACGACCGAGACATGTGGCTGGGCCTGTGCAGACAGCGGGATGGTGGCAGCCGCGCCAATGGCGATCAGGGCTGCAAGAATAAGCGGGGATTTCATGGTCGTCTCCAGATCCGTAAGCGGATAAGCGGAATATAGCAATCCGGGATCGGTGACGCGAAGCCTGAAGCAAGTTATTACATCTGACACAGTTTGGTGGCGTTGTCCGTCCACCTGGCCGCCGCGCGCGGCCCGTGGGCAGCGCCGCGACGACAAACCGCAGTCACAGCCGGCTCGCTGCGGTGACGGTGTCCAGCGCCAGCAACTGCGACTTCTCGGCGTTGCTCAGGCGCTTGGCGGTGACAGTTACGGTGGCGACCTTGGCGCCGCTGGCAATGGCTGCGCTGCTGGCATTGAAGGCGGTGGCGTTGGCGTCCGATACCTTGGCCAGATAGCCGACAGGAACGGCGATCAGGGCGGCGGCGATGAAGACGGCTTCCATGTGTTTGAGGACGTTCATTTTGCTTCTCCTTGGTGGTTAAGTGGTGTGTCGATGTGTGTACTGTAGGCGTGTCCCCGCGGGGCTTCCAGCGGCGTGCGACGAGCCGCAGAAAACGGGGGGTGAGCTGCATCAGGGCGGCCCTGACCATGCGCTTGCAGCGTTACTCCGCTCAGCGGTTTCACCAGCCCTCCGCTAGTCCTGCGCAAGGGCGCATGGGCGCCACGCTACCGACTGGACTCGTGCATGACCGGCCCCTTCGCCACCCTGACCCGCAACATCGCCGCGTCACGCACGGCGCGGCGGCGTGCCCGCAATCTGCGCCGGGGCTGGACCATCTCGCTTGGTCCCGCCTGGGCCTGGGCTGCGCTGGCGCTGGTGATGGGCGGCGCGGTCGCGCTGGCGCTGCACGCGCGTGCCTTGCCGAACGATGCCCAGGACGTCCCCGGCGCGCAGGCGCTGGCGGCGCTGCAACCGCTGGCGCCGGGCCTGGAGCTCGTCGTGCCGACGGACAGCGGCGTATCGCTGACGCAGCGTGGCGCGCTGGCGCTCGTCATTGCCAGCGGCATGCAGGCCGGGCCGGCGGTGCGGGTCGACCTGTGCACACAGATGCTCGATCCGGCGAACGGGCGGCTGCTGCCGCTGCGCGTCGGTTATCCGTTCGGCGAAGCGGCCGCGCTCGCGCGGAGCAGCAATGGACCAGCACGCAGCGTGCTGCTCGCGCGTGACGGTTCCGGCATGCCGCGCATCGATATCACAGGCAATGCGGGCGCCGGCCTGGCGATCGCCTGGAATGCCGGCTTCGGGACTGCCAGCTGGATCGGCGACGCATCGGGCGGGGTCGCCACGCATGCGCGCCAGGGTCAGGCCGCGCTGGGCGGTGCGGGCTGGCTGCTGTGGCGCGGCGAAGCGCTGCGCTTCACGCGCCAGCCAAGCAGCGCCTGCCCGCAGGCTGGTGAGCTGGTGCTGCAGCATTTTCAACCTGGTCAACAGGGGGCGGCGACGGCGCTCGTGCAGGCATTTCCTGCAGCGGGTGCGCCAGTGTTGCTCCGTTTGCGTCCCGGCGTCTGGACCGTGCCGCTGGTCGCGGGCGCCGGCCTCGAAGACCAGGCGCTGTTCGAGGCGCTGCGGGCGCGCGGGCTGCTGCGCCTTGGCCGCGACGGCTTGATCGAACTGGCGCCGCGCGACTTGCTGGCCTGGCTTCAGGCCGACGAATCCGTACGCGCGCCGCTGCCCGGCTGGCAGCATTTCCAACTCGACGCCGGTGACCGGCGCCTGCTCGAACGCCTGCATCACCGCGCCGACGGCGCCTTCGTGCGCGAGCAGGTGCGCGTATTTAACAGCGAACGGCGGCTGGTGGCGTGGCGCGTGCGGCCCGGCGCAACGGCAATCTGGCAAGCAGCAGTGGCAGGCAGCCCGGCCGTGCGCGAGGCCGGCTTGCCACTGGCGGCGATGCGCCTGTTCGCGCAGTTGCCGCAAGACTGGGCGCCGTGGAATCGTGTCGGCGGCTGGGAGGGCGGGCGGCGTGACAGCCTCGTAATCCTCAAGACACGAGCAGAAGGCAAGCCGCTGGAACTGCTGGTCGCCGGCCGTGTGCGCAGTGTGCTGGGCGCCACGGTGGCGGCCCGTGGCGTCTGCGACGGGCGCGCCTGTCCGGATGCGGGCGCCGTGGCCCACCTGGTGCTGTCGCCGTTGCCGGGCGCGACGGCGGTCAAAGTCGAGATCGAGCCGCTCGACCTGGCGAGGTTGTCCGGCGGTGCCGACGCCGCGTACCGCCATCTGAAGGTCGAGCGGGGCGCACTCGCATGGCAGGCGCTGCCTGCCGGCAGCCGCAGCGTGCGGCCCGCCGGCGCCGCAGTGCGCCTGGTCGACCGCAATGGCGAGGCCCTGTGGCAGGATGGCGCGCCGTCGGTCCAGGCCACGCTGGCTGGCCTGGCGCCACTGTTGGGCGTGCACCGCCAGCACGACGGCAGCGTGGCCGGCATGCTGGCGCGCCTGGGCGGGAGCGACCATGCGGCGCGCCTGACGCTCGATCTGACGCTGCAAGCCCGGGCCCAGGTGCTGCTCGACTGCATCGGCCAGCAGGGTGGCCAGTGGGATGGGCGCGTTTGCCGTGGCGCCCAGTCCGCGCCCGCCGAGCGGCGCGCCGGCCTGGTGCTGCTCGACGCCGGCACGGGCGACATCCTGACCGCCGCATCGAGTGGTGGAAATAGTGCTGCGCCTGACAACTGGCCCGAGGTGCGTGACTTTGACCGTGCCGATCCGGCGCGCAGCCCGTTGCGGATCGCCGCATTCCAGCATGACGGCGGCGCCCACCGCGCGCCCGGCTCGACGTTCAAGGTGATCACCGCGCTCGGACTCGAGCAGGCCGCGCGCGGCGACAAGCAACTCGATGCGCTGCTGGGCGGCTTGCCATTGGCGCAGGTCGACCGTATCGCGGGCGATGGCGGCTACGACTTTCGCACCGATGCGCCCAGCTACCCGGCGGGCGGCACGCGCGCCCGCATCACCAATTTCCGTGACCAGATCACCGGTGCTCGCGCCGCAGACGGTCGCCTGGGGCTGGCCGGCGCGATGGCGCACAGTGTCAATACGTGGTTCGCCTGGGCCGGTGAACTGAGCGACCGCACGCTACTCGGCCAGCCCGATGGCGGCATGCCTGGCGCTACCGCGCTGGAGCCGGGGGCGCTCGACGCCGCGCGGCCGGTGGCCGCGATGGCGGCGCGCCTGGGCTTTGGCCAGCCGTTGCGGCTCGATGGCGGCTTACTGCCGCCGGACTATCGATGGGGCGACTGGGATGCGCTGTCGGCGTCCGCGTCGCAGCTCGATCCGGTCCACAGCCGGCATGAACTGCGCCAGATGGCAATCGGCCTGCGCATGCAGACCACGCCCCTGCAGATGGCGCTGGTGGCCGCGAGTGTCGGCGAAGGGCGCAGCGTGACACCGCGCCTGCTGCTGGCGCTCGACGGCCGCGATGCAGCATCCGGCCAGGGCGCGCCTCTTGCGGTACGGCTGGACCGCGTACGCGCCGGCATGAAGGGCGTGATCGATTACGGCACGGCGGCCGGTGCATTCCGCGCTCCGGCATTCGCTGCGCTGCGCCCCGGCCTGTACGGCAAGACCGGCACCGCGCCGGTCGGCAACGACGAGCTGGCCACGGTCTGGTTCATGGGTTATCTGGAGCCGGGCAGCTTGCCGGGCCAGACCCGCCGGCTGGCATTTGCCGCCTTTGTCAGCCACTCGGCGCTGACGGGCGGCGGTCACGCGGCGCCGGTCGTGGCGGCCCTGCTGGCATCCATGGCCGGGCAGTCGTTGGAAAAGAGGCACAAATAGGGGTCTCCATCGCGCCTGAATGCTGTAGTTGTATGGCATCATCTATTTCACTGTGCAACACGTGCGCAGCGAAATCGAGGACGAGGAAGGTATGCGTTTACCGGGGACCCGGTATCAGGAGCACGGCTGGGAGCAGGTCCGCAAGTTGCTGGGTCAGTGTTCCCTGCAGGCGCTCGCCCGCATCGACCCCGCCAGTCTTCAGGGCGCCGATACGGACGAATCGCTGGCCGCGTACGTCGAGGCAGTCGCACCCATCCTGCACGCGGGCGGCAGCCGGGCGCATGCCCCCGGCAACAGCTACGGCGAAACCACCGCCGAACTGGCCCTGAGCCTCGTCTACGAATTGCAGGCGCGGCCCGCCGACTGGGCCGCACTGTGCACGGCCCTGGCCACAGAAGCTGCGCGCATCGGCCCGTTCTGGACGCAACCTGGCGGCGAAGCGCTGCTGCGCAAGAAATTCAATGACCTGTATGCGGTGTTGCGCGACAAGGTCGACAGCGATCACTATCAGGTGGCATGCGGCCGGCCCTGCAGCCCGAACCGCATGTACGCCTACCGGATGCTCGACACGGCCTACCACGACATCGCGCGCCTGTTCGAGAGCTGGCGCGAACACGCGGCGCAGGTCGGCGCGATCCTGGGCCGCAGCGTCGAGGCGATGCCGATCGAAGTGCGCCAGCTGCGCTCGATCGGCGACTGCAAGCCCGAATGGATCATGCGCTGGAGCGAAAGCCTGGAAGCGCACGCCGGCGCACCCGGGCCGTTGCACACGCGCTCGAAACGCTTCGCCAGCCTGAAGAGCAGTCCTGAGAAGATCGGCGCAATGCTGCGCGAAATCGGCGAGTACGACGCGCTGTCGGCCAACCGCGACAGCGACTGGTTGCAGGACGCCAGCGCGGCCGATGCCTGGCTCGACGATTACTGGCGCGTGCTGAACGAGTCCGAACAGGGCAGTACGCCGGGCCCGGACCAGATCCTCGAAGCGCGCCAGGAAGCACTGGACATCGATCTGGATGCAGATCCTGAATTCGACGCGCCAGTGACTGCACCACTGACCTCCATCGCGCCCTGCGTTTCACTGCCCCCCAACTACCTGGTAGTGGCAGCGACGGTCGAGGACCGCGCCAGCTGGGCGGCGCGCCGGTTGGCGCAGGACAGCTTGCCGGTACGCCTCGCGGTGTACCTCAAGCTGCTCGGGCCATTCGACGACTGCTATCCTTCCGAATGGTGCGACCCCGCCACGGGCGAATTGCCGACGATGGGCCAGTTGGCCCAGCTGGACGGCGTCTCGCTGCCAACCCTGCGCAAGCGGCGCGACGCCGCGATACTGCGTCTGAACGAGGTGGCTGGACTACAGGAGGAACAACGATGGGCATGACGAACCTGGATCGCAAACTGCAGGCCGGCGCGCTGCTGGCGCGCCGCGTGGAAGGCGATGGCCTGATGCTGGCCGACGCCGTCCTGCTGCAGGCACTTAGCGGCAGCCGGCCGCTGACGCAGGGCGAACGCGCGGCGCTGCAAGCGTCGCCCCTGACGCTGCGCCGCATGCGCCATCTGGCCGATGTGCGCCGCACGCAGCACATGACCTGGACCGGCAGCGCGGGGCTCTTGCGCGCCGCCGACAGCGGCGCCCCGCTGGACGTGCTGCGCACGGATGACCGGATGTGGCGCCTGCACTTCGTCGACCAGGGCGGCGTTCCCGGCGTGGTGGTGCAACTCGACATGGACGCGCCGGGCGCCGCGCAATTGCTGGCAACGCGCGCGACGATCGCCGTGCGCGACGGCGCTGGCAGCATGATCGTGCAGGGCAGCCTGGACGCGGACGGCGAGTGCGAAGGCCCGTGGCCGTTTGCAGCGTCCCCGTCGGTCCATTTTCAACGGCATGGCGCGCGCTTCGATGTGATGCCCGTGCCCCCATCCACATAGTGCAGTTCCCGAATTCGCTCAAGGATAACGATGCTAGGTTCACTGTTCAGGAATCCCCTGCGACGCCCGCCACGGCAGGACGCGTTCGACGCGACCCTGCTTGGCAGCGTGGCAATCGCGTTGCCGGCGCCAGCCGGGATCACCATTCCTGCGCCGTGCGCTGCCGTGCTGGTCGACCGTGGTGGCCGCAGTCGTCGTCTGGCGGCTGGCAGCCGCATCGCAGCCCTCGATGGGGAAACCGCCTGGTGCGTCCATCCGGGGCCGTACACCTGCGATCTCGTTCCTTTTGCCGGCGCGCCCGAGATCGGCCTGCGCGTGAGTTTTGCCGTCGACGCCAGCGATCCGCGCGCCACGCACCAGCGTTTCGACCTGTTCCTGGCCAGTGAGGCGGGCAGCGCGGTCGATCTCGCGGGCTTTGGCGCGCTGGCGCAAACGGCGTTGCAGCGCGAGCTGGCCCAGGGCAATCTCGAACTGCCGCCCTGCACGACGCTCGAAGAATGGAACACGTTCCGGTCCGGCTTCAACCAGTTGATGTACACGCGTTTCGGTGTGACGGTCGACGATTGCGTGCCGGTCGACCTTGGCGCGACGCACGATTACCCGGCGCTGCTCGAAGCACGGCTGGCGGCGCAGGCCGTCCCGGTTACTGCGGCAGCATCGGCCGAACCAGCGGCTGCAATGCCAGCCGAAGCATTCATGCCGGCCTGCGAAGATGCCCGTGCATTGCGGCGCCTGTTCCTGGAACTGCCGTGCCTGATGTGTGCAGTGCGCATGGCGGTGCTGCCGGCCGACCAGGGTCGCTTCCGCCAGCACCAGGACCTGCTGCGCCGGCTCGACCTGGTCAGCCTGTCGGTCGGCACGATGCCGGCGCTCGAACTGGCTGCGCCGGGCCAGCCATTGGCACTTGAGGAGCAGCTGCGCCGCGCGCGCCACAGCCGCCGCGCCGCCGCCGCGCTCGATGAAGCGTGGGCGCTGCTGGCGCGCATGAAAGTGGCTGGTGAAGGGCCGCTCGACGTGCTGTTCGACGAGGCCGACCGCATCGTTGCCAATCTCGAGCTTGAAACTGGCGCACGCCGCGTCACGCACGTGCAGGACGAGGTGACGGCATGACGACGCCTGTGTTCGAAGCGAGCTGCCGGACCATCCTGCCCGACGGCAGCATGCTGACGATTACCGCGACGCGCCGCCCGCGCGCGGGCCGCGCCGATGTCAAGTGCAGCGTGCCCGGCGCACCGGCGCAGGCCGAGCGGATGCAGCAGGTGGTGCGCCTGGCGCGCCATACCGAGCCGCGCTACGACAGCCGCGACCAGGTGGTGCTCAGCGCCGACCGCGCGTTCGATCAGGCCACGCGCGACTGGGAACTGGCCGCCGTGCTGGCCGACCGCATCGTGCGCGGCGTGTTTCAGGCAGCGCGACCCGTGGTGGCCAATGGCTGGTCCGACGCCTGGCACCTGGGACGGATCGATGGCCGTGCCCTGGTCAATGTGCCCGGCGGCGTGCTGGCCGGTGGCCCGGACGGCTTGCCGCACCTGGGCGCGCTGACCGGCCAGCCCGATCCGGGTGCAGCGACAGCGAGCGCGCGCGCCTGGTTCCCGCTGCACAGCGGCGGTGACCACGATGATCTCGGCTGGGTCGACGTGAGCGTGCGGCCACTGGCCGGCGCCATGGAGACTGACGACGATGCCATCAGCGTGCCCGACCTGGACGCGCTGCGCCAGGGCCAGGTGCGGGCCGTGCTGGCCGGCGCCCGTCACTTCGACGGCCGCGGCCAGGGCCAGTGGAAAACCACGGTGCGCTTTGGCGAGACGGGTTTTTCCGGTGACTCGTACGGCCTTGCGCTGGTGATGGCCGACCGCATCGCGCGCGGCCGTGAATTCATGGCGCGGGGCCGGGTGATCGCCACTGGCACGTCGAGCGCATGGCATGCTGGCAAGGTCGAGACCGTGGACGCGCTGGCGCCGAAGTGCGCGCTGATCCTGCGCGAAGCTGGGCCGGGCGACCGCATCCTGCTGCCCAAGGCATGGGAAACAGCGCTGCCGCAGGGCATGCGCGAAGCGTTGCGTGCGCGCGGCGCGAGCCTCGCGTGTGTTGAGCGCATCGGCATCATTTGAGATCACGGGTTTGACATCGCGGGCGTGCGCGAGCGCACCGCGGCCACAGATCGTGCGCTGCTAGAATCAGCAGGTTCGTCGGCAGGTTCGTCGACAGGTTCGACAGCGGGTTGGCAAGCAGAAGGCAAGAGAGAAAACGGAGTCAGCTATGTTGCACATGTTCGGAGTAAACGGCGCCAGCTGCCCGCGGTGCGAGCGCAAGAATGGGGTCGATGCACGCTACTGCGCGGGCTGCGGCGTGATCCTGGGGGCGCCGCGCAGCAAGCCGGTGCTGGTCGAGAACCGCTGGGTGCCCGCGCCCGATGAACTGGCCGTGTTCTTTGGCCTGCGCGAATTGTCCGGGCTGTTCGTCAAGACGCTGCGCGTGCCGGCCACCGCGCGCGGCTTCATCCTGCAGGGCGACAAGGCGACCGAAGTGCCGCAGGGCGAATACGAACTCGAAGGCTTCTTCACGCGCCTGAACCATCTGCTGCGCGACCAGCACGCCGAAATCCTCGTCACGCGCACGACGGCGCTGCCGGTGCCATTCGAGTTCGACGACATCCCCACCTGTGAGCAGCTCGCGATCTCGGTGCGCTTCACGGTCAGCATCAAAATTGAAAACGTCCCGGCCTTTGCGCGCCACTTCATGACCACGCCCGGCACCATCGGCACGCCCGAGTTGCGCGAACTGCTCGCGCACCCGGTGCGCCAGCTGGCGCTGGAATTCATCGGCGCGCGCTCGATTCGCGAGATGGCAGCAGGCGGCGCGCTGCGCGAAGAACTCGACGAACGCCTGCAGGGCGGCCTCAAGCTCCTGCTGGCCGACTACGGCCTGGCCGCGACGAGCGTGCAGACGGTGGAGCTGCGCCACGACAAATATGACGCCAACCGCGCGCGCGTGGGCAGCATGTGGCTTGCGGCCGACGAGCAGCACGTGCAACTGGCGCACAAGCGTCACCTGGACGAGCTGTACACGGCCGAAGAATGGCAGGGCATCAAGCGCAGCGAAGAAGAAGCGCGCCTGCGCATCCGGCGCGCCGAGCTGCGCCAGGACGACGCGATCGCACGTGCCGAGATGTCGCTGCAGGGCGCCGACCGCGCACATGGCGTGCGCGCACGCCAGATCGAACTGTATGGCCGCATCCTCGAAGCGAACTCGCGTGAGCAGGCGCTGGCGCAGGGCGCCGGTGAAGTGTTGGCCGAACTGCAGCACGAGGCCGCGCAAAAGGGGGCGCAGCGCGCCGACGAAGCAGCGCAGTGGCAGCACCTGCGCGCGCTGGCCGGCGTGCACATGCGGGCCGAAGTTGCCAGTGCCCAGCAGGAAGCGCAGCATGCGCGCCAGTCGGCGCAGCAGCGCTTTTCGCAGCAGTTGCTGCAGCAGCAGATCCGCCACAAGATCGACCAGGCGCGCCTGATCGAGGACGCCACGCGCCAGCGTGACGAACTCATTCGCCTGCGCGAGAGCGAAGCCGAAGCGGCGCGCCGCATGCGCGACATCGATGAAGCCGAGTACCAGGCGCGCTACCAGGCCCTGAAGCTGGCCAACGACGCGCGCCTGCGCGAGGCCGGGCGCACGCAGGAATGGGAAGACGAGCAGGCGCGCCAGCGCATCGAAGGCGCCCGGCGCGGCGCCGGCAAGCTCGATGCGGAAGCCCAGCAGGACAAACTGCAGCGCACGATCGAGCTCGAAGCATTGCAGGCGCGCTCGCTGCAGGACGTGACGCTGCATGCCGACGAACGCCGCGCCGGCCTGGGCGAAGCCGCCCGCGCGGGGGAGCGGGCGCACGAGATCGCGCTTGCCCGCCTGGCGATGGAGCGCGCCGCGGCGCTGGGCGCGATGGACGACACGGCCAAGCTGGCCCTGGCCGACGCCGCCAATGCCGTCGTGCTGGCCGATTACCTCAAAACGCGCGTGCATGCCGATATGGATGCCGACCAGTTGACGGCGCTGGCCGGCGTGGCTGGCGCTGGCAAGGTCGACCTGGGCGAAGCAGCGCGCGCGGCAGCGCAGCTGGTGTGCGACGAACAGGCGCGCCGGGAAGGCGAAGTAGACAAGGACCGGCGCCATCAGCTCGACCTCTTGCGACTGCAGAACGACGTGAACAAGGCCGCCTTGCATGCGCAGGCCAGTGTGGCGGGCGCGCGCCAGTGCGTGCACGGTCACGCCCTGCAACGCGACGATCGCGTGTGCGCCGCCTGCGGCGGGGCGCCGTCTGCCTGATCGATCAATGCAAACAGCCATCGACAAGATCCGCGAACTGCGCGCACTGCACGACGACGGCCTGCTGAGCCGGCAAGAGTTCGAGCTGCGCAAGAATGCGATCCTCGACGCGGCCTATCAGCCGGGCGAGCGGCCTGCGGATCCGGATGCGCTGTACGACGCGTCCTCGTCCGCGCCTGCTGCGCGTCCCGGCACCGAAATCGGCCTGATGACGGGCCAGGAAATCGGCCCGCAAAACCGGCGCTACCGGCTCGAACGCCTGATCGCGCATGGCGGCATGGGCCAGGTGTGGCAGGCGACCGATCTGGCCACGCACGCCGAACTGGGACACAGCGCCCAGGTGGCGCTCAAGATCCTGCCGGCCCATGCGACGTCCGCCGCCAGCCACGCCAAGCTGCTGATCCAGGAAGCCACGCGCGCGCGGCGCCTGGCGCACGAACACATCGTCCGCGTCTACGAATGGGCGCAGGATCCGGCCACGTCGAGCTTTTTCCTGATCATGGAATACCTCGAAGGCGAGGACCTCGACGCCGTGCTGGCGCGCGAAGGCCGCCTGCCATTGGCGCGCGTGCTGGCCTTGCTCGACCCGGTCGCTGCTGCGCTGGATTATGCGTGGGAACGGCATCATCTGGTCCACCGCGACATCAAGCCCGGCAATGTGTTTGTCACGACCAAGGGCGACGTCAAGCTGCTCGACTTCGGCATCGCGGCGCGCGCGCGCGCCAGCGGCCCGGCGTCGAAGCTCGATGCACCGGCCACGTCCGGCACGGCCGGCTACCGCGCGCCGGAAGCGGTGATCGAAGGGCGCACGCCGGAACCCACACTGGACGTGTATGCGGTTTCGGTCATGATCCACCAACTGCTCACCGGCGTGCTGCCTGGTGAGCCGGGCGGCACCGTGCCCGAAACGCTGGGCGCGCGCCAGTGGGAAGTGCTGCGCGCCGGTTTCGGGCGCGATCCGGCGGTGCGCCCGGCCAGCGTGCACGCGCTGCTGGCGGCGATCCGGGCGGCGGCCGGGCCATCGGCCGTCGAACTGGCGGCGCAGGACGCCCGCGAGCGCATCGAGCAGGAACGCGTGGCGCGCGAACTGGCTGCGCGGCGCGCGATCGAGGCCGAGGCGGCCGCCGTCATCAAGGCGCAGCAGGACGAGCAGCGCCGCGTTCAGCTGCGCGAGCATCAGCGGCGCGAGCGGCTCGAGGCCGAACAGGCACGCCTGGCGCGCAAGGAATCGCTGCGCCAGCAACTGCTGGCACGGCGCGATGAAGAAGTCGCCAAGACCCAGGCGGCCAAGGAAGAAGCCGTGCGCAAGGCCGCGCAACTGAAGGCTGCGGCAGCCTATCTGGCGCAGCAGAAAAAGGCGCGCGAGGATGCTGCTGCGGGCACGGTGAGCGAGCCTGTCAGCCAGGAACGGGCGCCCGACGCAGCGGCGGCTGTGGTGGTGGCAGATGCGTCAGCAGCGGCGGCGCCGGTCGCCGACACCGGCATCCTGCGCGACGCTTTCATTGACGGTAGTGGCAGTGGCCCGGCGATGGTGCTGATCCAGACGGGGCGCTTCCAGATGGGCTCGCCCGAGCACGAGCGGCGCATCGCGATGGCAGCCGGTTCGCAGAAGAACTGGATCGCGCGTGAAACGCCGCAGCACTGGATCGGCATCGAGCGCCCGTTTGCGATGGGCCGCTATCCGGTGACGGTGGGCGAGTGGCGCGTCTTCGCGCAGGCAAGCAGCTGGCAGCCGGCCGGCGAGGTCGACTGGGCCGCGCCTGGCTTCCCGCAGACCGACGACCATCCGGTGGTCGGCGTGACGTGGTTCGACGCGCTGCAATACGTGGCGTGGCTGAGCGCAGCGACGGGCAAGCGCTATCGCCTGCCAAGCGAAGCCGAATGGGAATACGCGTGCCGCGCCGGCACGAAGACCGCGTTCAACACGGGCGACACGATCGCCACGACGCAAGCCAATTTCGACGGCACATTTACCTACAACGGCGGACCGCGCGGCGAGTTCCGGCATGGCACCACGAAGGTCGACACCTTTGCACCGAACGCCTGGGGCCTGCACGACATGCACGGCAATGTCTGGGAATGGGTGCAGGACGTCGTGCACGAGAACTATGACGGCGCACCGGGCGACGGCAGCGCCTGGGAAACGGGCGGCGACCAGGTGCGCCGCATCCTGCGCGGCGGCTCGTGGCTGTACAACCCGCGTTACCTGCGCTCGGCGCTGCGCAACGGTTTCTCGGCCGTGCTGTGCAATGACATCGTCGGCCTGCGCGTCGTGCGCGAGCTGATGTAGACAAGACTGGAAGGCGCCGGGCGATCCGGTGTACAGTCAGGCATTCCCTTTCCTTTTTTACGACACCTGCCATGGCCATCGCGCACCTGTTTCGATCCCACGATAAAGACCTGGGCGGCGGTTTTACCGTGCGCCGCCTGTTGCCCGCTGCAGCCCGCCAATCTATCGGCCCGTTCCTGTTTTTCGACCACATGGGGCCGGTGGAAGCACCGGCCGGCGCCCGTCACGATGTGCGGCCGCATCCGCACATCGGGCTGGCCACGGTCACCTACCTGTTCGAGGGCGCGATCATGCACCGCGACAGCCTGGGCACCGAGCAGCGCATCGAGCCGGGCGCCGTCAACTGGATGACGGCCGGTAGCGGCATCGTGCATTCCGAGCGCACGCCTGAAGATCTGCTCGAACGCACGCGCCGCACGCACGGCCTGCAACTGTGGGCGGCGCTGCCGCGCGAGCACGAAGAAACGCCGGCTGCGTTCAGCCACACACCGGCCGACCGGATTCCCGAGATTGCACTGCCGGGCGCCACGGTGCGATTGCTGGTGGGCAGTGCGTTTGGCCAAACGTCGCCCGTGCCGACCTTCAGCCAGACGCTGTACCTCGACGTGCAACTGGCGCCCGGCGCGGCCATCGAACTGGACGACTTGCCCGATGAGACCGCGCTATACGCGCCATTCGGCACGATCGAGATCGACGGCGAGCCGGTGGCCGCCAACACGATGGCCATGCTCGAGCCGGGGGCGGCGGTGCGGGTGAGCGCCGCTGCCGGCGCGCGCTTTGTCGTGATCGGCGGGGCGCCGCTCGACGGCAAGCGCTTCATTTTCTGGAACTTCGTGTCGAGCAGCCGTGAGCGCATCGAACAGGCGGCACGCGACTGGGAACACGATCGCTTTGTGCCGTTGGCGGGCGACAATGAACGCATCCCTTTGCCGCAGTGGCCGCCAACCTGGCGCCGCGACTGACCTTGCCGCGCGGCTAACGCGCGCCCGTTCGGTGCGGGCGGGCGTAATCTGGCATCACCCTTTGTGTGTCAATACGAATGAGGTGATGTCATGAAAATTCCTGAACACCTGCGTGCGCCGGCGATCGTGTTCGCCCTGCAGGCCGTGCTGCTGGCCGGCGCGGCGCTGGTCTTTCTGGTGCTGGTGCCGTCGTACGGCTGATCAGGCGCTGAGAGCGGCAGCAGGCAGGGTGCGGCGGTCGATGCTGCGCCGGTCGGTGCGCGCCTCGGGATAGGCATTGGGGACAAAGCGCGCCGCCATGCCGATGCCGGGTTGTTGCACCCGATCGAGTGTGCCACTGGTAGCCAGCGGCGCGTCGCGTCCGCTTGCGCGGTCACGTTGCCAAAAGCCGCCATCACGGTGGAACAGCAGCGGCAGGGCGACGGCGCGCGGCATTGCCACTGACTGGGTGCCAGCGCTGGCGCCGTTGAGCGCGGCCTGGCCAGCAGGCGGCACGGCGTCCGGCGCCATCAGATAAAAACACTCGGCGCGGGCGCCCGCGTCGAGCCGGTGCAGCACGACCGCATGCGCCAGCAGCGCCGTCACTTCGAGCGTGACGATCCCCTTGATGCTCGCCGTCAGTTCAATGCGCATGCCCAGGCGCAGCTGCACCGGCATGTGCTTGCCGGGCCAGACGCCGTCGAGCAGCAAGCCATAGCGCGACACGTCTTCGATCTCGAACCCGGCGCGGCTGCGGCGGATGATGGCGTGGCGCCCCGACAGCCGGCGCGTCAGGCCACCGATGTCCATGCCGGTTTCGCCATGGTGGGCCAGCAGCACGTCGGCATCGGGCGCGTCGAGCTCGAAGCGGCCCAACATGAATTCGTCGAGCGCGAACAGGCGCACGTGGCGCTGCGTGGCCGAATCGGCTTCGGCGTGCACGAGGCACGCGCTGTCGGTCAGGCACGGGTGCGCGGCAGGCTGGGCCGGCAGGTCGATCTCGATCAGGTCTTCGTCCCAGGCAATGGTGGTCATGCCCATGTCGATTTTGCCGCTGCCATTGCCGCCGTCCAGGTTCAGGTGGGCGATGGAGGCATTGCGGGCCACGACGTCGATGTCGATCCGGCCGCCACCCGGTGCATTGACGCGGGCGATGCCGGCGTCGTCGGCCGTGACGCGCACGTTCTTGTGCGTGGCGAGGAAGGTCTGGTGGATTTCGCCCAGGCTGGCATCCTGGCGCGGCACCAGGATCACCGGCGAGCAGGTCCAGGTGCGGCTCGCGTCGGGCGCATGCACGTGGCGGCTATGCAGCTCGATTTCGATGCGATATTGGCCATGTTCGAGGCCACGCGATGAGAATTCGAGAAACAGCGGCCGCCAGTCGCCGCGCGAGGTGCGCTGGAAGCAGTAGCTCTCGCCGCCGTGCAGGCGCAGCGCCGAGTGCACGAGCATGCGCACGTCGGGCGCGCAATCCATTGGCATGCCGCGCAGCTCAAGGCGCAGCGCCTGGCGGCCACCGGCTGCACGCGGATCGAACCCGCTGATGTGCAATTGCGGACGCTGCAGGCTCGACGGTTCAGGTACCGGCGAGGTTGCCGAAACGACCGTATCACGGCGCGTGCGCACGGCGCTGATCGTGTCGAAACTGGTCGGCAAGCCATCGACCACCGGATGCGCGGACTGCGGCAACGGCGCGGCATGTGCCTGATACGCGCCGGCCGCAGCCTCGGGCTGGGCATGCCCGTGCGCGCACCGCACCTCGCCGGGGGCGACCCAGACGGTGCAGTGCGGATGCGCGGGATTGCGGCAGCGATTCATGTCAGATTGATCAGTTCAGTAGGTTCGAAAACGGTATTGCAAGCTTACGCTGTTTTCAGCAGGCACGGCGCACCGAGCTCGTTGATTATCAACATTATTTACCTACGGCATCAGAACATTTTGCCATCTTTCCAACGTTCAATAACTCGCAGCGTTGTCGTCCAGCGGCAAGGCGGTTTCATCGGCGTGGCGGGGCAGGGGGCGCAGCACGAGCGCCGTCAGATTATCCGGTTGCAGACCAGCCGGCGGATCGTTCTCCATCAGGCTGAACAGGCGTTCGACGAGCGTCACGGCCGCTGGCGCATCGCCCAGCAGTGTGGGCCAGCGCGCGACAAACGCATCTGGCTGGGCGCACGACCAGAACCCGTCAGTGGCCAGCAGATACGCTGCGTCGGCCCGCAATGGCAGCGCGCGGCGATCGGGCAGGTGGGCCAGCCAGCATGGCAGGTTCGCGGGCGTGAGGGCAAACAAGCCATCGGACAGACGCGACGGATCGGCAAAGGCATTGCCTAGAATGAACGCCTGGGCAATCTGCGGCGCGTGGCGGCCATGGACTTCGCGCCACCAGTCGGCTTCGCCAAGCCGGCCGGCAAGTGCGGCGCCGGTGGCCGGTACGTGGTCGACCGTCAGCACCGTGGCCTGCTGCGCATCGAGTTCATACAGTCGCGAGTCGCCCACCTGGTACAGCAGCGGTGCGCCGCCGGGCGGCAGTTCGAGCAGCGTCAGCGTCGTGCCGGGCCTGACCGTCGCGCCCGTGCCATCGGCAAACTGCGCCTGCAGCTTTGCGTGCAGGACATCAAGGTGAGCCGTCAACGCGTCGAGCGTCGTACACGGCGCCATGGCGACAAGGCCGGCAGCAAGTGCTTCGGCCGCTTCGCGCCCATGGCCATGGCCGCCCATCCCGTCGAGCACCGCCAGTCGGCCATGGCCGGCTGGCCACCCTGCAATGGTCGTGATGACCGGCAGTTGGTCGTGCAAATAGCAGGCGCGGCCGTCGAAATCGATGACGACGAGATTGTCCTGGTTTTCGCTGCGGATGGCGGGCCCGACGCCGACACGGCTCGTCACGGCGACGTCGAAGGAGGGGGCAAAGCGAAAATCGGCAAGCGTCGGCGGCATGGGGTGAGGGCGTAATCGTGTGATGACACTGAGTGATGCCACTGTACTACTGTTTGTTGGCAAGTCATGCGCTGAACAGATGCCCTTATCCGCGCCAACCACGGGCAATGAACCTGCAGCCCGGGATACCGGTCATGGTATATTTACATTCCCAACGCCACCTTTTTGAAACGCGCCATGGAAGTGCGCCCCCTTGACTCTGCCGACGTGCCAGTCCTGGTGCCGGCCATGGCGGCGCTGCTGCGCAGCCTGGCACTGGAATTCGTTGTGCATGAAGCAACGCCGCTTGGGGCCGCGGCATTCCTGGCCGAGAATGACGAGCACGGCATCCGCGGCTACCTGGCGCGGGGGCATGCCTGTCATGTGGCGCTCGATGGCGACCAGCTGGCCGGCTTCATCGCCATCCGTGACAACAGCCATCTGTTTCACTTGTTTGTCGGCACTGCCTGGCAGCGGCAGGGACTGGCGCGGCGCTTGTGGCACATGGCGCGCGCCGCCGCCATCGCGCGCGGCGGGGACGGCAATTTCACGGTCAACGCGTCGAACTACGCCGTGCCGGCATATGAACGGCTTGGCTTCGTGCGGGTGGCGCCGACCCAGTGCGTCAAGGGACTCTCGTTCAATCCGATGCTCCTCGCCTGGGCGGGGGATTGAGCGGCTTGTACCTTCGTCGCGCAACCAGCAGGTGACGCGCTGTGCACTTTCAGTATATATTGCCTCGCGACAAAAGTTTTCGTTTTGGCAGCAGGTTACAATGGCAACCGGTCCGTATCGATCGGGCGTGAGCGACGCATTGCTGCGCCGTGCTTGGCGAGTTTTGATGATGATGATCCTGAATAACCTGATCCGCAAACTTCCTGCAAACGTCCTGCCCAAGGCAGCATGGGAGACATTGGCATGAGCGCGACTGCGCCATCAATGCCTTCCATTTCACGCGCATTCGGCAAAACCCTGATGACCACCATGGGCATGACCGTGGTGGGATTCATCTCATCCGTCATTACCGCGCGCATATTGGGGCCGGAAGGGCGTGGCCTGCTGTCGGCAGCCATCCTGGTCTGTTCGCTGGCTGCCGGTGTCGCGCAGTGTGGCATGGGCAGCAGCTATCTGTATCACTTTGGCGCGGCGCGGCAGTTTCCTTATCTGCGCTTCCTTCTCCTGTCGCTGATGAGCATCAGCATCTTTGCCACTGCGCTGGCCGCCGCCGGGCTGCAATTGAGCGATGCGGTGCAACTGCACCGCTTCATGTGGCTGATCCTGGCGTTTGCGGCATTCATGGCAAGCCAGACCTATCTTTACACGCTCACACAACTCCATTCGGATCTTCATTTTTTCAACATCCTGCGCTTCACGCAGGTGTTCGGGAATCTGGTCCTGATGCTGCCATTGGTGTTGTGGTTCGACGTGGTGACCTTTGAACAGATACTGGCCACGCAATTGCTGATGCTGATCGGCGTCACGGTCATGGGGCTGTGGTGGGCGCGCAAGCACCGGATCTGGGAATTGAAAACCGATGTCAACGCGCCGGTACAGCCCTGGGGCGTCTTGCGCTATGGTTTTCACCAGCAGGGCATCGGCTTGTTGAGCTTATTTCTGGTCAATTTCGACAAGCTGTTTCTGCTCAATCGCGGCACCATCCGCGAATACGGTTTCTACGCGCTGGCATTCACGACGTCGCGCCTGATCGGCGCCGTGCAGGAATCGGCGTCGGTCGCGTTGTTCTCGCGCTTTGCCGGCCGGGATGAGCAAGCGTTGAGCCAGGCGGTGCGCAACACGTTCCGCGTCACTTTCGTGCCGCTGATGGTGCTGGCCGCGATTGGCGGCGCGTTATCGCCCTGGCTGCTCAATCTTATCTACGGCAAATCGTTTGCGGCGATGACGATGCCGTTCGCGATCCTGCTGTTCGAATGCGTGATCGGCGGCGCCAGCTGGACGCTGGCGCAACGTTTCACCGCCGCCGGACAACCGGGGCTGGTGCTGGCGCGCCAGATCATCGCCGTGGTCCCGGTGCTGATCGCCATCCCGTTTCTGCCGCAGGAAAATACGTATGTCTGGCTGGCGGGGCTGATGCTGGCGGGGGCGTGCCTGCGCCTGATCACGACGATCATTCTCGGGGTGCGCCGGCTCAATGAGCCGATGCCCGACTTCATCCCAACCCGCGGCGACCTTGCCATCCTGCGCCGGGTGGTGACGCGTGCCAAGTAACTTGATTTTTCGGGAGTAGCCTTGAATAACCACCGTTCGATGATGCTGGATCTGCAAAACAAGCATGACACCATCCATGATTTGCTGAAGGGCAGAGACTTTCATTACATCGATATTCCGATGCACGACAATATCGGTGATCTCCTGATCATGCAGGGCACGCTGGCGTTCTTCAAGAAGAAGCGCCTGTCTCCGCGCACGATATCGACGTCGTGGGCATTCGATCCGTCATGGGTCAAGCCGGGCGATATCCTGGTGTTTCACGGTGGCGGCAATTTCGGCGACCTGTACGCAAACATCAACGAAATACGCGAAGAGATCATCACGCGCTTCCCGGATAACCGCATCGTGATGTTGCCGCAAACGGTGTTTTTTGCGAGTGAAGCGACCCGTGACCGGTCGGTTGCCGTGTTTCGGCGGCATGCCGATGTCCACATTTTTGTTCGAGATAAAGTGTCGCAGCAGATTGCGAATCTGTTTTCGGACAATGTGTATCTGGCGCCCGATATGGCGCACCACCTGTATCCGGTCGCCAGCGCCGGTAACGGCAGCGGCGTGCTGCGCATCGAGCGCGTGGACACGGAAAAGCCGGTCGTGCCGGCGTCGCTGAAAGATGCGCAATTCAACACCCGGACCGACTGGATCGAGGTCGTGGGCAAGGAAAAGCGACTGATCGACTTTGCCTGGCGCATTCAGGGCGCCTTCATCAAGCGCGGCTGGCAAACCTGCAAGAAGCTGGTCGGGCCATGGTACTGGATACCGGTCGCACAGCGCTTTTCGTCCAGGGCCGTGGCGCTGTTCGCCCGCCATGACCATATCGTCACGGACCGCCTGCACGGCCACATCCTGGCGTGCCTGATGGACAAGCACCACACCGTGATCGATAACAGTTACGGCAAGAATTCCACGTACATCGACGAATGGACGGCCCACAGCGATCTGGTGCGACTGGTGAAGGTCTGACGCATGCCCGCTTTTTCCAAGGATAGTACCTGATGACCACCTCCGCCCCGACTGTCCTGATCGTCGACGATGAAGCCAAGAGCCGCGACCGGCTGGCCTGCCTGCTCGCGCCCGGAGGCTATGACACGACCAGCGCCGCCAGCGGTGAAGAAGCATTGTCCTCGGTCGCCTGCGAAGCGCCGGACCTGATCCTGATTGCGCAGACGATGCCGGGCATCGACGGCTGCCAGGTGGCCAGCATCCTCAAGGCCGATCCGGCGACCGAGAATATCCCGATCATCATGGTTACCGGCGTGGAAGACATCGGCACGCGCCAGGCGGGACTGGAGGCGGGGGCCGAGGAATTCCTGAGCAAACCTGTCGATCCCACCGAGCTCGGATTGCGGGTACGTAATCTGTTGCGCCTGAAGGATATGGGCGACCTGGAAGACCAGGTGCTTGTGCTCGAGCAGAAAATCGCTGCCCGCACGGCCGACCTGCTGCGCTTTCGCACGGCGATGAATGCGACGCCGGACGCCCTCATGCTGGTCAGCCGCGACACGATGCATTTCGTCGAGGTCAACGACACCACCTGCGCCATGCTGGGCTACACGCGCGCCGAGATGCTGACCCTGGGGCCGGTGGCGCTGGGCGCAGCGACGCACGATGAACTCGAGGCGATGTTCGAGCCGACGCCGGGTGGCCGGATCAAGCCCCGACTGAGCGAGGTCACGCTGCACTGCAAGGATGGCGGGTTGGTGGATGTGGAGATCCACCGCCAGGCCCTGTTGTCCGGGAATGACTGGATCATCGTCAGCGTGGTGCGCGACATCACGGAGCGTAGAGTCGCGCAGCAAATTTTGCAGTACCAGGCCAGCCACGACGTGCTCACCGGGCTGCCCAACCGGGCCTGGTTCTACGAGGCGCTCCACAGCACTGTGCGGGCGACGCGCAGCGCCAGTCCCCGCGTTGCGGTGGTCTTTCTCGATCTCGATCGCTTCAAGAACGTCAACGACACGCTCGGTCACGCCATGGGCGACGAATTGCTGGTGCAGTTCAGCGCCCGTCTGGCCACCTGCGTCGGCGAACGCGATACCGTCGCACGCCTGGGCGGGGATGAATTCGGCCTGATCCTGATGCTCGACCACGACCCGGCGCACGCGGCCACCGTGGCCGGCCGGATCGCCGAGGTGCTGTATCCGCCGTTTAACCTGCGCGGCTTCGAGGTGATTGTCACGGCCAGCGTCGGCATCACGGTGCATCCGCAAGATGGCGCCGATCCCGAGGTGCTGATCAAGTACGCCGACACGGCCATGTACGAGGCCAAGCAGGCCGGGCGCGACACCTACCGCTTCTTCACGGCCCAGATGAACGCCGATGCGTTGCAGCGCCAGGACCTCGAGCACGCGCTGCGCAAGGCGGTCGAGAACGAGGAGTTCGAACTGTATTACCAGCCCAAGTTGCAGCTCGGTGCGGACACCATTGTCGGTGTCGAAGCGCTGCTGCGCTGGGACCGGCCCGGTCATGGGCTGGTATCGCCGGGCCTGTTCGTGCCGGTGCTGGAAGAGACGGGACTGATCGTGCGCGTCGGCCGCTGGGTGATCGACACGGCCTGCCGCCAGATCAAGGCCTGGACGCTTCAGAAGACGGGGCCAATGCAGGTGTCAGTCAATATCGCGGGGCGCCAGTTCGCCGAGGGCGACCTCGAAGGCGACGTGATGCGCGCCCTGGCGGAGCATGACGTGCCAGCCGTAATGCTGGAACTGGAACTGACCGAGACGTCGCTGATGATCAACACCGAGCGCACGATGCAATGCCTGAGCAACCTGCGCGCACGCGGCATCCAGGTCTCGGTCGATGATTTCGGCACCGGTTATTCGAGCCTGGCCTATCTGCGCCGTTTCCCGATTGACAAGCTCAAGATCGATATTGCGTTCATTCGCGACGTGACCACCAATGCCGAAGACGCCGCCATCGTCAACGCGATCATCACGATGGCCCACAGTCTGAACGTGCAGGTCGTCGCCGAAGGCGTCGAGACGCCGGCGCAGAAGACCTTCCTGCTGGCGCACGGGTGCGACCAGATCCAGGGCTACCTGGTCAGCCGCCCGCTGCCGGCGAACCTGGTCACGTCGCTGATGGCGCTGCACGCTGCCAGGGTTCCGGCGTCTGCCGCCGCGTGACGGGAGACGGCCGGGCGCGGTGGTAATTGTTGAATAAGTGACGCCATCGGACTGGCTATACTGAGCGGATATGAACCGCGCCTCTTCGCGTTACCGTTTCACCGACCCCCGCAGCGCGGGCCTGGCGGCCACGCTGCTCGTGCACGGGCTGTTGATCCTGGGGTGGCAGATGGTGCGCACGTTGCCGGCCCCGGTTGCAGGTAACGATGCGGCGATGCTGTGGCTGCGGGTGCCAGCGCCAGCGCCGCGCATCGTTGTCGTGCAGCCGATCCAGCGTGAGGCTGCGCCGACGCCGACACCTAGTACGCGGCCGCGGCCGGTGCCTGTGGCGCAGGCAGAGACGCCGGCACAAATTTCTGTACCGGCAACGGTGACCACGCCAGCGCCCGATGCGCCGCCAGCGCCGGTTGAACCGGCCATCCCCAGCACCGCCGCCATCATGGACAGCGCACGCCGCAGTATCGGCGACATCGATCGGGCACTGCGCAAGGAACGCCAGCCAACGATCGTGCTGCCGCCGGACAGCCCGCAACTGCGCCTGCGCCGCGGCATCGAGCATGCGCGCGAGATGGCGCCGCCGCGTCTGTGGGAGGCGCCGCGCGTCGTTGAACTGGTCAACAACACGGGCGATGGCGCGCGGCGCACCCGCGTGATTACCGCAAACGGCACTTACTGCCTGACGGACCGCGCGCCGACCACCAACGTCGAGATGTTCGAAAAGCACGGCAAGCAGCGCTACACGACCTGTCCGAAGGATGAAGAACCGGCCCGGCGGCAGGAATGGCGGACTGCGCGTGATTGAGCCGTGTACCGGCAACGCTGACGATGGTGTTGGTGCTCGCGCGCGGCGCACTGACGGACACGGTTGACCTGATAACAGGTTGTGGAAGAGGCGTCTACGCCGAAGCGAACGCGCGGCGCCTGGTTGAGCTCATTGCTGTCTTGGGCGACATACATCCTTGTAAGCTTCGGCATAGGGCTTGTCGAAGCAATGTTCGAGTCCTTCGACGACATCGATATTGATGGGCCAACGAATTCTTTTCTTTGTTCCATCGTCGAAGTCCGCCTCCATGTAGCCGTCAATGACAGGCGGCACACCCACGCCTGTCGGCGGTGGGACTGCAGCAAGCGTTGCCCGAGCCCGCTGCAGCGCAGAGCGGTCCCTGCGCAAAAAGGCAATCGTTGCATCGACGTATGGATTCCAACCGGCCTTGTCGTCTTTTGCAGGCTTGTAGGCGTTTTTCATCAAGGCGATCGCTTCGGCATACTGCCCGGCATCGGCCCGCACCTGGGCTTCATGCCAGAACAATAGCCCGGCGTGTTTGTGATGCGCGTTCCGGTAATCGCGCACCAGGTCGGCGGCAATCAGGAGGCAGCCAGGTGTCGCCGCCAACGCTCGCCATCCTCCCGCCATATCCTGATCAAATTCGTTCTCGTCCAGGGAAAGCAGGCGGGCACGGTCATGTCCACAATTGTCCGATGAAATTTCTTCGGCGTCGACGACGTTGCAGAAGGTCGTGAGGGCACAAAGACATAGTGCAGTGAAGGTTCGATTCAGCATGGGCAGGTTCATTGTCCGAAACATCGCATTATTTTCAGGAATTTACCATTGGAAAGAGGCGATGACGAGGAATACCCTCTGCGCATGAGTTTGGTGTTTACCTTGGAGAACATGATAAAAAAGGCAATAATCAGCGCTTCGACACCGTACGGTCCACGTGATGACATTGCTTTCAAAGATGGCCGCCAATGCGCGCTACAGTGCTGCCCTTTCTACTATCCAGAGTGCCGGCCTGACGCTGACCGGCTCTGCAGGTGATGATCAATTGACGGGAACAGCGCTGGATGACACCATCTTCGGCGAAGCCGGCAACGATACGCTCGACGGCGGTGCCGGCAACGATACGCTCGACGGCGGTGCCGGCAACGATACCCTCATCGGCGGCGAAGGCGGCGGCGCCGACATCCTGCGGGGCGGCGATGGCGACGACTGGCTTCTTGTCAGCATGAATTGGCGTCGCCCTGATGCAGCGTCCCGGGTGAGCGAAACCGTGCTCGACGGCGGCGCCGGCAACGACAGCCTGCATGCCAGTCCTGAGGTCAAGAGCGTACTGGGCGGTAGTGGGGACGACCGCGTCGTCGTGTACTACAGCGGCCAGCTCACCGGCATCGCGCCGTTGTCAATCGATACCGGCGATGGCAACGACACGATCAGGATCGACGACGCTCTGGTCGAGCGCCCCGTGACGATCCGTGGCGGGGCTGGCAGCGATACGGTGTTCGTCGCGTCGAGCTTCGCACCACCTGTCGTGACGGTGCTCGATTTCGAGGCCGGGGCCGGCGGCGACGTGCTCGACCTGTCTGACCTCTTCCATCGGATTGCAGGCAATCCGTTCGGCGCCGTCGGTGGGCTGCGCCTGGTGCAGGACGGCAGCCGGGTGCTGGTCCGGACCGATGACGATGGCGCGGCTGGCCCCGGCGTATTCATCACACGCATCATTCTCGAGAATGTGCTGGCTACACAGCTGGGCGCCGCCAATTTCGCCGGCGGCTGGCATCCGGACGGGTCCACACGCGGCATCGCGCTCGAAGGCGACGGTATGTCAACCCGCCTGTTTGGTGGCCGTCTGGACGACGTTCTGCACGGCAGCGCCATTGACGAGCACATCTACGGCGACGATGGCGATGACCTGATCGACGGTGGCGCAGGCAACGACTTCATGTATGGCGGCGATGGCAGCGACATCCTGCGGGGGAGCGCCGGCAACGACCGCCTCGATGGCGGGCTTGGCCTGGACACCGCGTTATACACAGGGCCGCGCGCGACCTATGAGGTAGTCAGAAAAAGCAGCGGTGCAGACTGGCAGGTTAGCGAACTTGACGGCAAGCGTGGCGAGGGTGTCGACAACACTGCCGCCCTGGAACGCCTGCTGTTCGCCGATGGCGCAATGGCGCTCGACTTGTCGGGCACGGCTGGCCAGGCGTACCGCATCTACCGGGCCGCCTTCGACCGCGTACCGGACGACGTGGGCCTGGGCTTCTGGATCGCAGCCCTCGACGCTGGCAGCGCGCTCGACACGGTGGCGCACGGTTTTGTCGCATCCGCCGAGTTTCGCGACGTGTATGGCACTGCGCCGACCAACGCCGACATCATCGGCCGGTTGTACCGCAATATCCTGGACCGAGAACCGGAGCAGGCTGGCTTTGACTTCTGGGTCGCGGTGCTCGATTCCGGGCGCGGCGACCTGGCTGGCGTGCTGGCGTCGTTCAGCGAGAGTGCCGAGAACGTCAATGCTGTCACGCCGCTGATCGCCCAGGGCATCGACTACCAGCCCTGGGGATGAACACGGCTGCGCAGCCAACCAGGCGTAATCAACGGCTTTTTCTTCGTGAATCCTGGGGAAAATGGTTGAATTCTCACTGCCCCAAAGGGCACGATGACTGGATCGCGTCAGGTGGCTTTGTCCAACCTGACCGCCGTGAACCAGATCAGCGCACCCGCGCAGAGCCCCAGGATTGCAGGCGGTAACCAGTTCCAAGTAAGCCAGGCCAGGGCAACGATGAGTGGAACGACGAGAGCGAGCGCTTTTCCGCTGGCGCTGATGGTGATTTTTTGCCCGCAGTTCGGGCACGCGCCATGTTTGACACGCTTTTGACCGTCGGATTCCGTAAAGATGCCGAGTCTGGATTGGCAGTTTGGACATCGAAGTTGCATGGTCTGGGCGCGGAAATAAGAGAAAAGAGGAAATTCAATGATAAGCGAGGTTTGACGTGATCGTCTGAACAGCTGCTCATGGCCGACGCAAACCGGTCAAGTCAGCATAGCAAATTAACGTTCGTCCGCGCGCCGCAGCCACAGGCTGCTGGCCCATCCTTCGACATCCTTGCCATCGAGCGTAGCGCGCACCTGCCACCAGTCGCCATCGCGGCGCCCGGTCGCAATCACGCGCGCACCGCCCGGCACCACCAGCAGGCGCTCGGCGCCGATGCCGCCTGCAACGCGCAGATTGAGCGCATCGCGCACGCGGTAGGGCGCGCCGGCCACGGGCACGTCGGTTGCCGGCAGTGGCGCCTCGGCCAGTTCGGCGGGCTGCGGCAGCGTACCCGGTGCGCCGAACAATGCCAGCAGCAGTACGCCGCCGGCCGCCGTACCGGCGGCCAGCACGCCCAGCGCGCGAGCGTTGGGCCGGCGCCACCAACTGCGCGGCGTGAGCCACGCGCAGGCGCACAGCGTCAGCACGAGGGCCGCGCCGAACGCGCCGATGTACGTGGCGAAATGCGCCGCGATGTGGGTCGACGATGGCATCCTGGCCTCAGGCGTCGAAGCGCAGCACGTAGTGGCCGGCCACCAGGTGATGGCCCGATGGGATCAGGTAAGGCGCTTCCTGCGTGGCCGCGTCGATCTGCGCCACCAGGGCCAGTTCGGCGTCGAGGTGATACAACGCCTGGCTGGGCGACAGGCGCACGACGCGCAGGCCGTCGCCCGATGCTTCCCAGCTGAAGGCGCTGCGCGACAGGCCGAGCCGGTCAGCGCTGGCGGTGGCGCCGTCGGCCTGGCGCACGAACTGCGGCGCATCGAGCACGCGCAGTGCTGCCAGTGACGGCATGCCGCGTCCGAACGTCAGGCGTGAGCCGCCTGCCGCCGGTTGCGACGGGCCTTGCGGCAGCACCAGGAGGGCGCTGTAGCGCTCCGCCATCGACTGCGGCGCGGCGAGCAGGCCGATGCTGGCCCCGTCCATCGGCGAGAACTGCGACGGTACGGCAATCCGCTGGCGACCGGCCGGGGTGATTGCATGCAGTTCGTCCGCATCGTCGATGGCGAAGCGGATCACGTTGTCCTTGCCTGGCGCAGCCGGTACGAGTTGCGCATCAAGACCCACTTCGAGCGCCTGCGCACCCGTGTCGCGGTAGCGGCTCAGGCGCGGCAGGGCCAGCGCGGCCAGCGTGATGCGATGGCGCGCGACGGGCGCGTAGGTGGTGTCGGTTTCCGGCGTCGGTGCGGGCGCCGGTGTGGCCACGTGCGCTGGCGCTGCCAGCGGCATTGCGGTCAGGTCGGCCGGTGGCGTGCTGCTGCGCGATTTCCAGACGGCGGGACTGCGCTGGGGCGCGGTGGCTGGGGCTGCAGGCGCAGCAGCCGCGGACACGGGTAACTTCAGGCCTGCGCCAGCGCGACTGATTTTGAGCAGCAGGCGCTGGGCGCTCGCGCCCTTGCCGCGCAGGACGTAGTAGCCATTGGTGGCATCGAAGACGCAGTCGAAACTGTCTTTCGGGCGCACCTGCAGCTCGAGGGGCGCTTCCGGTCCGTCGTTCACGAGGAGCAAGCCGCCGTCCGGACCGAACGGCCAGCCCGGCACGGCGAACGTGGCATTAGCTGGGTCCATGCCCACCAGGGTCAGGCGCTGGTTCGGGTAGATCGCGCACACGGGCTGCCAGATCGCGCTGTCACGCGAAGCGGTCACCGTGTACTGCACCTGTTCGCCCGGTGCCGGCAGGTAGACGGCGTGGCCGAACTTGACCTGTACTTCGCCGGGCGCGATGCGCTCGTCGCCCGAAATGAAATAGCGCACCTCATCGCCGCCGAGCAGGTCGCCGAAATCCTTCTGGTGCAGCGCGGCCAGCGACTGCGCCAGGTCGCGCACGCGCGCGCCGCGGGTGAGGTGACGGTCGTCGTCGACGTCGTCCTGCGGCAGCACCAGCGTCACGTGCGAGAAGCAGCGCGTTGCGGCGCGGCCGCGCAGTTCGCGCGGCGAGCGTTCGAGCAGGTCGCGCAGCAGCGCGCGGCGCGAGAACAGCGACAGGCCGGGCGCCTGCCACAGCGCGTCGGCGTTGAACACGTCTTCTACCTTGCCCAGGACTTCGTGTTGGACATAGACCGGCATGATTGAATCTCCTCGTTGAATGGGGTGCTTGCCATGCCAAACGCTAGCAGGGGGCAGATGAAAAACAGCAGATGCGAGCCGCCGGCCGACAGGAAACTCATCGGCTGGCCCATGATCGGGAACATCGCCAGGTTGGTGCCCCACGACAGCAGCAGGTGGCCGGCGACGAACGCGGCGCCACCGCACAGCGCGAAGCACTGGAAGCGCCCCAGCCAGGCGCGCCGGAAATCGTTGGCTGCCAAGGCGCGGGCCCAGGCGCCGGCGGCAACGCGCACCAGCGCCACCAGGAACAACGCCTGCAACGTCCACAGCGCCAGGCCGGCGGCCAGGCCGTGGCGCTGCAGCAGGAAGGCGGGCGCGAAGTCATCCTGGATCGCAGGGATCGCCAGCGCGTCGCCGGCAGCGCCACCCAGCGCAGCAAGTCCGAGCGCGCTGTCGGCACCCAGCCAGCCGCCCTGGGCGATGGCGCGGGCGCCGAGCAGCATCTGCTGGCCCGTGTGCGGGTGGACGGTGGGTGCGCTCCAGACCTGGAACCGCTCAGGATAAAAGCCCAGCGCGCCAAGGAAGGCGCCGCTGCTGCGCAGCGCGGCGCCGCCGGCTACCAGCAGGCAGACGGCGACAGTGACCGTGACAAGGGCGGCGCGCCGGCCACGGCTCGCGCACCAGACCAGGGCCATCGCGCTGCTCCAGACCAGCAGCAGCACCAGTGGCGAATAATCGTCGACCCGCACCAGCGCAACCCCCAGCAGGAACACGAACAGCAGCACGGGCGCGGCCATGCGCAGCCAGAAGCGCCAGTTGCGCCGCTGGTGCGTCGCGCCGCCCGCCACCAGTGCCAGGCAGTGGGCGCTGAGCGCAGCCAGCGCGAACTTCGCGAACTCGAACGGCTGAATGTCAAACACGCCCGTCTCGCTGCCGAAGCAGACCTGCAGCAGCACGCCGACGAGCGCGATCCCGGCGAGAACCAGCAGAACGCGTTCGGTGACGGGGCGCGACAGGTTGTTGCGGCCGACGGAGGACAAGAGCAGCAGCGTGCCCGGCAAGCCGAGTCCCAGCAACGCAGTGGAGTTCTGGAAGTGCCGCAGCCAGGCGGTGTCGCTCGCGCCCAGGCCCATCTCGAGCTGCACCAGCAGACCGGCTCCCAGCAGCAGGACGGCGGCAGCGGTCAACAAGTTGATGCGTGCTTGAAAACGCAGGGCCAGCCACAGTGTGGCCCAGGCCAGCAGCAGCGAGACGCCCACGCCGGGTGCGCCGCTGCTGCGTTGTGCCACCAGCAGCAGTGTGGCGCTGGCGGCGATCAGCGCCGCAGCCACCGGCATGGCGACACGTGCGCGATCCGCGCGCTGGCGCAGCAGGGGCAGTACGCCGGCCGCACCCAGCAGCAGCACGCCAAGCGCGGCGGCCCAGGCCAGCGGCGTGGGGGCAGGCAGCGCGAACAGCGTGCGTTCCTGCCACTGCCAGCGCACGGCGTCGGGCAACTGGACCTGCGGCGCGTTTGACAGCGCGACCTGCCCCGATGGTGTCAAGTGCAGCATGTCGCCATTCGGCGCCAGCGTGAAAACAGTGCGGCCGACGGCGAAGGCATCCGTGGCCGCCAGCGGCTGCTCGCGCTGGGCAGCGTCTTCCCACCCGTTCGCAGTCGAGACGAGCACCGGCTGGTCGCCCCGTACCGAGAGCGCGATACGGCCATCCGGCAGACGCCCCATCGACGCAGTACCCGCCTCGAACGTGCTGCTGGCCAGCCGGTTGCCGCAATACAGCAGGCCGCCCAGGCTGACGGGCCGCGCCAGGCCCAGGGAGTGCGGCGTGACGCGGTTCCACAACGCAAGCGCCCGGCTGGCGAGAGGGACATCGGGACAGGCCGGTTGCAGTGCGACGTCCTGCAGCAGCGTGGCGCCGTCGTAGCGCCAGGTGCGCTCGCCGTTCGACAGCGTCACGCTGCCGGCATCGTGCGCCAGCACGGTAAAGCGCGCAGCGCCGGCCTGGATTTGCTGGCCACGCGCCAGCGGCACGTCGCTGCTGCGCACGCGCGCGTCGCCACGGCGCAGCACGATGGGCTGGACCGGTTCCAGATTGCGCAGCCACCAGGCGCCGGCGATATCGCGGCGCAAGGTCAGCTGGCGCGCGGCGGCGCGCGGCGCGCCCAGTTCCGCACGGCCGAGCACAATCGATGCGCCCGGCTGCAGGGTCACCGCAATCTCGCGCGGCAGCCAGGCGACAGGTGCGCGCAAGATGGCCAGAAGCTGCACGGCGCACAGCAGCGCGAGCAGAATTGAAGCCGTCACGGCGCCAAAGGACATGCGCGGGTGACTGGATTTCATGCTGCGCTCCTGATTGGCGGGGCGCAAAGCAGGCTGGTCGCTTGCCCGAGCAGGCGGCTGATCTCCAGTGCATGCTGCGGCCGCTCGGCAGGGCTGTCGGCCAGCAGGCGGCGTAGCAGCGCCAGGCCCGGCACGGCGGCCTGGCCCAGGTGGTTGGCAAACAGCGTCGCTTCATCGAGTTGCAGCACGGGCGGTCGCGCCTGGTGCGCGGCCAGCAGGGTGGCAGCACCATCGCGGCCATGCGTTTGCCAGGCCTGGCCGCAGGTGCTGCTATAACGCAGCAGGCGGCCGCAGACGAGGTAATAGAAAAGGGCGCCCAGGGCGAAATAGTCGGTGCGCGCTTCGGTGGCGTAGCCATTTGCGTCGGCGTCCGGGAAGAACTGCTCCGGCGCCTGCCAGTTGGCGGTGCCGGCATAGGTATGGGCGCGCAAGTCGTCCAGGCGCCGGTTGGTGCCAAAGTCGGCCAGCTTGAGCGTGTCGGTGGCACGGTCGAGCAGCAGGTTGCCCGGTTTAAGGTCGAGGTAGCGCCAGCCGTTGGCGTGGACCTTGGCCAGTGCCTGGTTGACCTGGCCGGTCCAGGCCAGGGCGCGGGCCGGGGCGATCGTGTGACCGGCAGCGATGTGCTCCGCCAGGTAAGCGGCCAGGTCGCCATCTAGCAGTTCCAGGGCCAGTGCCGGCAGGCCCAGATGCTCGCCGCTGTCTAGCAGGCGCACGATGTGGCGGCCGTCCCACGGCGCGAGGCTGCGCAGAAACGCAATTTCAGTGTTCGCGCTGTCCAGCCAGCGATTGCGCAGTGCAGCCGGTGCTCGCGCCATCTGGTCGAGGTTGACGAGCTTGAGGGCGACGGCCCCGATGGCATGCAGGCTGTCGGCGCGCCAGACAACGCCATACGCAGCGCCAGCCAGCGGTTCGCGCAAGCGATATTGGCCGCCGCTGAGCGAAATGACGGTGCCTGCGTCGTACATGGTATCCCCCGAGCATGGCGCGAGGCGCCGATGCAGAATCACAGCGGAGGGAAGGAGAAAAGACTGCAAAAGCGGGGGGGGCATAAACAAAAGCGGGGGGCAGGTCTGACATTCGGACACGATCTCGACAGTCGCGTAGTCGGACATCGGGCCTGGCTGGAAAAATGGCCACGCTAATGCTGGGCAAGACACCATTGGAAGTGGCTAAGGCTGAGGTCGTGTCTGAATGTCAGACCTGACCCCGGCTGTTGGAAAAAGCGGGGGTCAGATACCGTCTTGAATTACAAGCCGATTCGATAAGAAATTTGCGTCGAATGGCTTGCCTGTTCGGATAACGCCGTAAATCAGATGCGCTAGTTTGTGCGTAACGGCGCCGA
>NZ_JCASIO010000013.1:0-83280 GCF_059685955.1 Telluria sp. LT2P80
ACCCACGTGCTCAATGGCACTCAGTCTGAACAGTGTCACCCCGACCGGCCACATCAACAATATTATCTACTGGTGCGCTGGCATCTTCAATATACGAGGTCTGACATTCGGACACGAGTTCAACAATAGCCTGTATATGAAAGACGTTGTGAACGGACTACGGAAGAGTCCGTGTCCAAATGTCAGACCTGACCCTGGCTATGTGACCCTGGCTATGAACGCACTAAAGAAGAGCCCGTGTCCAAATGTCAGACCTGACCCCGGCTATTTGCATTTGCCCGCGCTGCGACGAGCATGTCAATCAGCGCGCGCGACGCGGCCGAGAGGCCTCGGTGGGCCGGGTAGACGACCGAGAATGCGCGCGTGCGGCCACTTAGCTGCGGCAATATCTCCACCAACTGTCCGGCCGCCAGGCTGGCTTCGGCAAACAGGCGCGGACACAGTGCGATCCCCATTCCCTGCTCGGCCAGCCAGATAACGCCCATCGCGTCGGTCGACACCATCACCGACGCCGGCGGGATCCAGTCGATGTCGCGCCCGCCGTCCCGCAGCTGCCAGGGGAATACCCGTCCGGTATTGGGCCGGACAAAGGCGATGCATTGCTGGCGCGCCAGGTCGTCGAGCGTCGCCAGCGATCCGGCTGTCTCCAGGTAGGCTGGAGATGCCAGCAGGCATAGTGGCGATGCTTCCAGCTGACGCGACGCCATCGTGCTGCTTGGCAGCGGGCCGGAGCGGATCGCCAGGTCGAATCCTTCGGCCACCAGATCGACGTTGCGGTTGGTGATGTCGACGTCCAGCTCGACCAGCGGATAGGCGCGCGCGTAGGCGGCCAGTATCGGCGGCAGGCGCTGCTGGCCGTAGCCGGTGGACACGCTCATGCGGACCTTGCCGCTCAGTTGCGCCGTCGTGCTGCGCATCGCCTGCTCTGCCTGCCCGAGCCGGGCGAAGGCATCGCGTGCCTCGTTGGCGTAGCGCTGACCGGCGTCGGTGAGGCTGAGGCTGCGCGTGGTCCGGCGCAATAGTTGTGTGGCGAGCCGTGCTTCGAGTCGGGACAGGGCCCGGCTCAGCACCGAAGGCGTGGTCGACAGCACGATCGCGGCTGCGCTGAACGAACCGTGCTCGACGACGCTCAGAAACACCTCGACATCGGCCAGGTGATCGAACTTGCGTGCCATCTTGTCTCCTCAAGAACAAATCATTTGCCAGAATCATAGTTTATCTATCTGCTGAGAAAAAATACAATGGTGCATCTATCTAAAAAAAGGAATCACATGGAATTGCTCGACAAACTGAACTGGCGCTATGCCACCAAGGCGATGGACCCCACCCGCAAGGTGCCGCAGGATAAGATGGACCGGATTATCGAAGCCGCGCGCCTGGCGCCTACGTCGTCCGGCTTGCAGCCCTATGAAATCCTGATCGTGAAGAATCAGGCACTGCGCGCCAAGATCAAGGACGTCGCCTGGAACCAGGCGCAGGTGGTCGATGCCTCGCACCTGCTGGTCTTCGCGGCCTGGGACGACTACACGCCCGAGCGGATCAACCACATGTTCGACCTGACCAACGAAGTGCGCGGTTTCCGCAACGAAGGCTGGGAAGCCTACCGCCAGCAGCTGCTGTCGACCTACCCGGGCCGCGATGCCCAGGTGAATTTCGAGCATGCGGCGCGCCAGGCCTACATCGGTTTCACTGCGGCGATGGTCGCCGCCGCCTTCGAGGAAGTCGACTGCACGCCGATGGAAGGCTTCGATCCGGCCGCTGTCGACAGCATCCTGAACCTGGGCGAACGTCACCTGCGTAGCGTGGTCATTCTGCCGCTGGGCTACCGCAAGACCGAAGATGACTGGCTGGCAGGCCTGGCGAAAGTGCGCCGCCCGCTCGACCAGTTCGTCAGCGAAATCGACTGATTTTCGTTTTGCCGTAACCTGCCGGGCGGCGTCGATCTGCGCACGCCGCCCTGCTCCGCCACCATGATGAGGGGGAGTGATTCACCATCCGTGTGTCGCCCCAGGTATCTCCCCGCTGCCCGCTGCGTTGGCCCATGATGCGTCATGGGCCGGACCTGGCCATGGTTGCCGCTGTTCGGTGACCCCGACCTTCACAGTTGGTTAGTTACATTTTTAACGAGTGGGACTGGATCGTCGCTGTCCGGATCAGTCCATCCAACCTTCAGCGACTAATGTACGCTCGCTCCCTTTCAATTTGGGCGTGTTTGCAACACGAACCCGGTTCGCCCGCCCCCTTTGCGCTCACGCAAAGCCGCGCACGCCCCTACCCCGTATATTTTTTTCCTGCGGGCTCTTTCCCGCGCGGAGGATCCGCGTCGTGCAGGTCCATGCCGCTGTGCCCACCGCGGGAATTGCGATGCCGAACTTCGAGCGCTAGAGCCTGAACCGGAAGCTGACCATCATCTCGCTGCTCTCGACCGCGACGGCGTTGCTGTTCGTGTTCGCCGCGTTTGCCGTCACCTCCATCCACAATCACCGCCGCGCCGAAGCTGCGCAACTGACGGCATTCGCGCGCGTCATCGGCGCGGCCTGCGCCGGCGACCTGATGCTGGTCGACCGCAAGCAGGCCGGCGCGACGCTGTCGGCCCTCGAAGCCCGCCAGAGCGTCTCGGCCGCTGTGCTGTACGACCGTTTCGGCCAGCCCATCGCCGCCTACCACACGCCGGGGCGCCAGGCCGCCGCCCTCGCGCCGCTGGACGACATCGAGGCCGGCACGCTCGAGCAGATCAACCGCGGCGGCCGCGCGCTGCTGGCGCGCCACATGCGCGTGGTGCAGGCGGTGCGGCACGGCGAACTGGTGGTCGGCGCAGTGATGATCGAAGCCGACCTGTTGCCGATGTGGCTCGACATCGCCACCAGCCTGGGCGTGATCGGGCTGGCGATGGGCGCGGCGCTGCTCGTGTCGCTGGTGCTGGCCGGACGCCTCAAGCACAGCATCGCCGAGCCGATCACCAAGCTGATCCAGGCCGCGCACAAGGTTTCGGCCAGCCAGAACTACGGCCTGCGCATCCCGCACACGCGCAGCGACGAACTGGGCGTGCTGATCGACAGCTTCAACGGCATGCTGGCGCAGATCGAAGAGCGCGGCGCCGCCCTGCTGCACCACCGTGACGAGCTCGAACGCCAGGTCGGCGTGCGCACCGAGCAGCTCGAGAAAGCCAAGAATGCGGCCGAAGCGGCCAGCCGCGCCAAGAGCGGCTTTCTGGCCACGATGAGCCACGAGATCCGCACGCCGATGAACGGCGTGCTGGGAATGACCGACATGCTGCTGGCCACGTCGCTCACCGACGCCCAGCGCAACTACACGCAGCTGGTGAAACGCTCGGGCGAGCATCTCCTGGTGATCATCAACGACATCCTCGATTTTTCCAAGATCGAAGCCGGCAAGCTCACGATCGAGTACATCAACTTCAACCTGTGGGACCTGCTCGACGAGATCCACAAGGTCTACACGCCGCAAGCCGCGGCCAAGGGCCTGGCGTGCGACTTCGACATCGCCAACGACATCCCGGTCGCGATCTGCGGCGACCCGAACCGGCTGCGCCAGATCCTGGCCAACCTGCTGGGCAACGCGCTCAAGTTCACCGACGATGGGCGCATCCTGGCGCGCGTGCGCGTGGCGGGCGAAGACCCGCAACAGGTCGTGCTGCGCTTCGAAGTGCACGACACCGGCATCGGCATTTCGCGCGAAGCACGGGCGCGCCTGTTCAACGCCTTCTCGCAGGCGGACGACTCCACCACCCGCAAGTACGGCGGCACTGGCCTGGGGCTGGCGATTTCGAAGCAGATCGTCGAGCTGATGAACGGCGCCATCGGCGTCGAGAATGCACAGCAGCGCGGCTCGGTGTTCTGGTTCACGGTCAGCTTCGACAAGCACCGGGTCGACGCGGACGCGCCGGGCCATCACCTCAACACACTCGATGGCCTGCGCGTGCTGGTCGTCGACGAGCAGGACACCAGCCGCAAGGCGCTGGTACAGCAGCTGACGACGTGGCATGCGCAGTGCGACGACGTCGGTGGCGCACTCGCGTTCGAGTGGCTGGTCAACGCGGCCCGCGCCGGCCGGCCCTACGATGCGGCGGTGCTGGACATGGAACTGTGCGAGACCAGCGGCCTGGCCCTGGCCGCCGCAGTGCGCGCCGAACCGCTGGCGCGCGACACGCACCTGGTGCTGCTCAGCCCCGAACGGCTGGCCGCCGATCCGGTGCAACGGCGCGAAGCGGGCGTGGCGTACCAGCTGGTCAAGCCGGCGCGCGCGGCCGATCTGTATGCGTGCCTGGCGGTGCGGGCGGCGCGGCTGCAGCGGCCTTCCGCGCCGCCGGCCGAGGGCAGCGGCCAGGAGCCGGCGCTGCATCCGGCCCGGCGCGCGCGGCGCGTGCTGCTGGCCGAGGACAACCCGGTCAATGTCGAAGTCGCCCGCGCGATGCTGGAAAGCCTGGGCCTCGAAACGGGCTGCGCGAAAAACGGCCAGGAAGCGCTGCGCGCCGTGCACGAAGGCCGCTGGGATGCGGTGCTGATGGATTGCCAGATGCCGGTGATGGACGGCTTTGCGGCCACCGGCGAGATCCGGCGCCACGAGCGCGAGATGGGCCGCCAGCGCGGGCTACCCGTGATCGCGATCACCGCCAACGCGCTGCAGGGCGACCGCGAAGCCTGCCTGGCGGCGGGCATGGACGATTACCTGTCCAAGCCCTTCACCCAGCAGCAGCTGGCTACCGTCATCGGCCGCTGGATCGCGATGCCGCTGCTGTCGGCGCGCGAGCATGGCGACGAGCCAGTCGTCGAGATCGCGCCAGCGACGCCGCTGCCGTCAGCCCGGCCTGCGCCTGCGGCGGCTACTGCCTCCACGCGCACCGATCAGCACACTACCCCAGGCGCCGATCCGATCAACCGCACCGCCCTGGAGAATATCCGCGCCCTGAGCCGCGACGACGGCGACGCGCTCGTGCAGAAAGTGATTGCCGCCTACGTCGGCGACACGCCGCGCCAGTTGCATGCGCTGCGCCAGGCGCTGGGCGAAGGCGACGCCGAAAGCGTGCGGCGCGTGGCCCACGGCCTCAAATCGGCCAGCGCCAATATCGGCGCCACGCACTTGTCAAGCCTGTGCCGCGAACTCGAACAACTGGGACGCAGCGGCAATGTGGACAGCGGCGGCCCGCTGCTAGCCGACCTGGCACGCGAATTTCGCGCGGTAAGACTGTCGCTGCACGCAGCGCTTGAAAAGGAATCCTGACATGCCTTCCGCTCCCACCCAGCGCGTGACGGTCCTGGTTGCCGACGACGATCCGGTCATGCGGATGCTGATGCTCGAAATGCTGGCACAGGTTGGCCTGGACGGGATCCAGGCCGGCGACGGCATCGACGCCCTCGACCAGGCCCGCACCGGCCAGCCCGACCTGATCCTGATGGATGTCGACATGCCGCGCATGGACGGTTTCGCTGCCTGCCGCGCGATCCGCGCCGCCGAACGCGATGGCGTCTGCGTGCCGGTCATCATGGTGACCGGCAGCGACGACATCGAAGCCGTCACCCATGCCTACGAAGTGGGCGCGACCGATTTCGTGTCCAAGCCGATCAACTGGCAGATCCTCGGCCACCGCGTGCTGTACGTGCTGCGCGCCAGCGACGCCATCGCCCGCCTGCGCATCGCCGACGCCCAGAACCGCGCCGTGCTGGCGGCGATTCCCGATACCTTCTTTCGCCTGAATGCCGACGGCTTCTATCTGGATTACGAGCAGGGGCACGAACGTCCCGGTCACGAACAACCTGGCCAGGGCAGCCTCACCCGCCCGGACCCGCCCGACAGCGCCGGCGCCCGCTTCATCGGCAAACACCTGACCGCGACGCTACCGCCCGACATCGCCGGGCGCATGCTGGAGCAGATGAAAGCCGTGCTGACCACGCACCAGGTGCGCTCGGTCGAATACGAGCTGGTCGACGGCGGCGTAGCCCAGCATTTCGAAGCGCGCCTGGTGGCCACCAGCTCGTCCGAAGTGCTAGGTCTCGTGCGCGATATCAGCGAGCGCAAACGCGCCGAAGAACAGATCCGGCGCCTGGCCTATTGCGACGGCCTGACAGGGATCCCGAACCGCCAGGCGTTCCTGGAAACGCTCGAACGCGAGCTGCACCGCTCGCGGATCGGCAACAAGAAGTTCGCGGTGCTGTTCATGGACCTCGATGCATTCAAGCGCATCAACGACACGCTTGGCCACAATGCGGGCGACCAGCTGCTCAAGATGGTGTCCGAGCGCCTGCGCGAAACCACGCGCCCGAGCGACGTGGTCTCGCGCGGCGACGGCGGCGAAGTGAACGAAGACGGCGCCAGCAACCTGGCGCGCCTGGGCGGCGACGAATTCACGATCCTGATCCCGGACCTCGAACGGGTCGAGCACGCGCTCAACGTCGCGCACCGCGTCAAGGAAGCGATGCAGCGTTCGTTCATCATCGAAGGCAACGAGATCTTCGTCACGGCCAGCATTGGCATCTCGCTGTTCCCGGAAGACGGCGACGATTGCGTCTCGCTCCTCAAGTTTGCCGACACCGCGATGTACCACGCCAAGAGCTGCGGCAAGAACAACGCGAAGCTGTACAGCTCATCGCTGACGATGCAGATCATGAGCCACGTGAAGCTCGAGGTCGGCCTGCGCCGCGCACTGCAAAACGACGAGCTGTACCTGGTCTACCAGCCGCAGCGCGACGTGGCCAGCGCGGAGATCGTCGGCGTCGAAGCGCTGGTGCGCTGGCGCCATCCCGAACGAGGCCTGATCGCGCCGACCGAGTTCATTCCGCTGGCCGAAGAAACGGGCCTGATCGTGCCGATCGGCGAATGGGTGCTGCGCACCGCCTGCCGCCAGGCACGCACGTGGCAACGCCTGACGCAGCGCACGCTGCGCATCGCGGTGAACCTGTCAGCCAAGCAGTTCAAGGACGAGAACCTGTCGCAGATCGTGCTCTCGGCGCTGCTCGACACGGGGCTCGAGCCGCGCCTGCTCGAACTGGAGCTCACCGAAGGCACGCTGATGGACGATGCGCGCGCCACGATGGTCACGCTCGAACGCCTGCGCAATATCGGCGTGCACCTGTCGATCGACGACTTCGGGACCGGGTATTCGTCGATGAATTACCTGAAGCGCTTCGACGTGCGCGCATTGAAAATCGACCGCAGCTTCATTTCGGGCCTGCCGCAGGATTCTGAAAACGCGGCCATCACGCGCGCGATCATCGCGATGGCGCACGGGCTGAAAATGGTCGTGGTGGCCGAAGGCGTCGAGACGGGCGAGCAGCTCCTGCTGCTTGAAGAATATGGCTGCGATCTGGTGCAGGGCTACTATCTCGGCCACCCGTCCGGCGCCGAGACGATCACCGAGCTGCTGCAGGTCGTGCAGCTGGTGCTGCCGGCCAGGTAAGGCCGGCAGCACCAGCAGTATCAGGGATGGAGGCGCAGCGTGTAGCGCGCCGCGCCCGGCAACAACGGCGTCGGCTTGCCATCGACCCAGGCTGCGTGCCCGGTCAGGAAAAACGGCGACAGCGGATGGCCGCTCTGCCCGCCCGGCATATTGTACAAACCTTCTTCTTCGCGCCCCGGCGACACGACCAGGCGTTCGGACTGGCCGAACTTCGGCCCCGCCACGCGCGGCATATGCGCATCGCCGGCCAGCTGGTCGGCCGGTGCGGCGAGCCAGGGCCGCAGCGCCGGCACCGCCATGCTGATCGGATGCGCAACGCCGGCCGTGTTGCGCTGGCCCCAGGTGGCTTGCGCCAGTGGCGTGCCGGCGTCCTGCAGCGCGGCGATCGCGCGGTCCACCGCGGCCAGTTGCAGCGCCTGCCAATCGGCGTGCCCCGGCGGCAGCCAGCCGGCCGGCCGTGCGTCGAGCAGGCGCGCCACGACGGCCGGCCAGCGCGCGCTGGCGCCGGCGGCGCTGGCTTTCGGGTCGAGGTCTTTCAGCGCCAGATTGGCGCCGCCGTACAGCAGGTCGTGCAGCGCCCACATGAAGTCGCGCGCGAGGCGGTAGCCGACCGAATTCACACTGGCGCGGCCATCCCAGCTGGTCTCGAGCAGGCGCCGGAACTCGGCGCGCGCCGGATGCCCTGCCAGCGCCCCGGCGTCGAGCGCGGCCAGCGCGCGTTCGCGCCAGGCACCGATCAGGATCGCGCGGTCGTCCAGCGCCGCGTCGAATGCACGTCGCACGTCGGTCTGCGCGCCCAAAGCGGCCAGGCCATCGTGCAGCTGGTGGTTGCGCATGCCCAGGTCGTAGCCGCCGTCGCCCAGCAGCGCGTAACCGGCGCCCATCAACTGGCGGCTGTTGGCAGTGGTGAGCTGGCCGTTGGCGGGATTGACCACGCGCGGATGCGCCGCATAAGGCAGCGCGCCTGCCCAGGTGGGCGTTGCCGCATCCGGCGTCAGCGGGAACGTCGTGGCACTCGGCGCCGTCGTGCGCTGCGGCAGCAGGCCGGCGATCGTCCAGCCGATATTCCCCTGCGCGTCGCCGGCCACGAAGTTCTGCGCCGGGATGCCATCGCTGGCGGCCGTTGCCAGCGCGGCAGCCAGCGTCGCGCTGGACTCGAGTTTCAGGTGCTGCATGTTCAGCGCCGCCGGGTCGTGCGCGATCCAGTGCACGGCGTAGCTGCGGCCGGCGACCTCGCGGATCGGGCCCAGCGAGGTCTCGCGAATGACCATTCGTTCGGCCGGCGCGCCTTTCACCAGGATCGACTCGACGTGTTCCTGCGGCGTTTCCCACTGGCCCTCCACCTTGAACTGGCCCGGGCGCGCGGCGTCCACGCCCAGTTCGACCAGGTCCAGCGCATCGGCATAGCTGTTGGTGAAGGGCCACGCTACCTGGCCATTGCTGCCGACGATGACGGAAGGCGGCGCGCCGGGCAGGCTCACGCCGACGAGACGCCGCTGGCCGCCGGGCGCCGCCGGATCGGGAAAGCGCAGCGCCAGCCGGTACCAGATGTTCGGCAGTTGCAGGCCAAGGTGCATGTCGTCGGCAACGATCGCCGCGCCATTCGTGCTGCGGCTGCCGGCCAGTGCATAGTTGTTGCTGCCGACGGAATCAGTCACGTCAAGACCGGCCAGCTTGACGGGGGCATCCGGTGGGTTTGGCGCCCCACCCCACCAGGCTGGCGCACGTGCGGGAATCGGGGCCGGCGCTGGTGGCGCGCCGCCATCGAGCGTGGTATCGAACGCGGTCGCCTCGGGCAGCAGAAAGGCCAGTTGCACGGCGTCGCTGTGCTCGCGCAGCCAGCCGCGCGCCAGTTCGCGCGACGCCTGCATGCCTTGCAGGTCGATGTACATGGCCCAGACGACGAGCAGCGAATCGGCGCCATGCCACGGACGCTGCGCAGCGCCGGTCAGCGCGTATTCGAACGGCCGCGCGTTCAGCGCCGCCAGCCCGGCGTTGACACCGGCCGCGTAGCGTTCGAGCAGCACACGCTCGGCCGGCGCCAGACGCGCGAACGTGGCCTGGGCGCGGGCGGCGAAACGGTGCAGCCGGTTGGCGCGGTCGAGGGGTACGGCGCGTGGGCCGAACAACTCGGCCAGCTCGCCGGATGCCGTGCGGCGCAGCAGGTCCATCTGGAAGAAGCGTTCCTGGGCATGCACGAAGCCGGTCGCATATGCCACATCTGGCCGCGTCGCGCCGGTGATCATGGGGACACCGCTCGCGTCACGCTCGATGCGCACCTCGGCCGACAGGCCCACTCCCTGACGCTCGCCATCGAGCTGCGGCAGGCTGGCGCGCAGGAACAGCCACGCACCCAGCAGTACCAGCAGCACGAGGCCCAGCAAAGCGGCCAGGCCGCGCAACGTCCATTTCTTCCATCCCTGCATGGTGTCTCCCTGAGAGCTGCGCTAGTGCTGTGTATGTTGCCAGAAAACTGTGCCACAAAGAAATGAGGCCCGCGTGAACGGGCCTCGTCGGGAGCCTGCTGACGATGCCAGCTACGTGCTGCGCCGATCGAGCATCGCGCGCGCAATCGTGCCAGCGTCGACATACTCGAGTTCGCCGCCGACCGGCACGCCCCGTGCGAGACGGCTGACCTTGAGCCCGCGCGCCTTGAGCATTTCGCTGATGTAGTGCGCGGTGGCTTCGCCCTCGTTGGTGAAGTTAGTGGCCAGCACCACTTCGCCCACCACCTCGTCGGTGGCGCGCGTCACCAGTTTTTCCAGGTGCAGATCGCGCGGTCCGATGCCATCCAGCGGCGACAGGCGCCCCATCAGCACGAAGTACAAGCCGCGCCAGGTCAGCGTCTGCTCGACCATCAACTGGTCGGCAGGTGTCTCGACCACGCACAGCAGCGTGTGGTCGCGCTCGGTATCGGCGCACAGGTCGCAGATCTCGATGTCGGAGAAGGTATTGCACTTGATGCAGTGGTGCACCGTGTCGACCGCCTGGTACAGCGCGCGCGACAGTTGCGCCGCGCCTTCGCGGTCATGCTGGAGCAGGTGAAACGCCATGCGCTGGGCGGATTTGGGACCCACACCAGGCAGGCGCCGGAGCGATTCGATGAGAAATTCGAGGGATGTCGACATGGATGGGTGAATAAAACGGCCCGCCGGCATGGCGCCGGCAGGGCCGCATCATCCCTGGATCAGAAAGGCATCTTGAAGCCAGGCGGCAGGCCCGGCATGCCGGCGGTCACGCCGCTCATTTTTTCGGCGGCGGTGGCTTCTGCCTTGCGCGACGCGTCGTTGAACGCGGCGGCCACCAGGTCTTCCAGCATGTCGCGGTCGTCGCCGAGCAGCGACGGGTCGATCGTGACGCGCTTGACGTCGTTCTTGCAGGTCATGACGACCTTGACGAGGCCGGCGCCCGACTGGCCTTCGACTTCAACCAGGGCCAGCGCTTCCTGCGCCTTTTTCATGTTGTCCTGCATGGCTTGCGCCTGTTTCATCAAGCCTGCGAGCTGGTTTTTCATCATGGTGTGGTTCTCCAAATGGGGTTATCTGTAGTGATTGGATCAGGCGATCTTGACCGAGCCGGGCACGACGAACGCATCGAAGCGTTGCTCGAGTTCCTGCACGAACGGGTCGGCCGCGACCAGGGCCTCGGCTTCGCGCTGGCGCGCCTCGCGCGCCGCTTTCTGTTCGGCGCCGGCGGTGTACCAGACCGGGCCGATATCGGACTCCACGCAGACGCGCAGGTTCGGGAAATGTTCTTGCAGCGCCGCCGCCAGCTTCTCGCTGTTGCCGCTGGCGCGCAGCGTGTCGACCGGGACGCGCAAGCGGAACGTGACCGCATTGTCACGCGCCTCGCATGCGACCAGCTCGGTCTGCAGCGCCAGTTGCTGGGCCACGCCGCGCAGCGGCAGGCTGCCAGCCAGCGCCGGCCAGTTGCCGTCCCAGTCGATCTCGGGGACCGGCGTGATGACGTAGGCATGCGGCGCCACGCGCGGTGCACGGACAGCTGAAGCCGCAGCCGCAGCCGCAGACGGGGCAACCACGACGACTGGCGCGGCCTCGGTGGTGACGGTTGCCACAGCCGTGTCATCCGAAAACTCGGTGACCCAGGACGGCACATCGTCCTCGGGCGGCTGCTGGGCGCGCAGCGCCGGCTGCGGCGATGCGATCGCTTGCGCCTGCGCCGGTGCAACGGATTGCGCAACGGCCTGCTGGCCGCCGCCTTCCCATGGCGGCGCGGACCGGCCTTGCGGCGCCGCTGAGGCCGCGTGCATCGTGGCGCCCGGCCCTGGCGCGGCAGGCGCGGAAGGCCGCGGTGGTGGCGGTGCAGGGTCAGCAGCAGGCGCCGGCGCGGACTCGGGACGCTTGTTGCCGCCTGGTCGCATACCGGCGCCGGCGCGTGCTGCTTCCAGCGCTGCATTGATTGCCGCCCGCGCCGATGTCATCGGCGGCGCGCCGGGTGCCGATGCACTGGTCGGTGCAGCAGGCATTGGCGGCGGTGGCGCTGGTGCTGGCACTGCGGGACGTGGCGCAGGTGCCGGTGGCGTCGCTGCGGTAGCGGGTGCCGCCGATGCAGCCGCGCGCGGCGTCACCGCTGCATGGCTGGCAGCGGCGGCAGCAGCCGCGCGGGCGCCGGGCACATTGATCGGTGCGGCGGCGGGCGGGGCCTGGACCTCGGCGCCGCCCTGGCCGGGGCGAAACGCCAGCATGCGCAGCAGCGTCATGGTGAAGCCCGCGTATTCGTCGGGCGCAAGACCGATCTCGTTACGGCCATGCACGGCAATCTGGTAATACAGCTGCACTTCTTGCGGCTCGAACAGGCCGGCCAGACGCATGATGTCGGCCAGCTCGGGCAAATCCTGCGGCACCGCGCCCGGCACCGACTGCGCCAGCGCGATGCGGTGCAGCAGCGTGCCCAGGTCTTGCAGCGCGCCGTTGTACGACAGGCTGCGGCTGGCCATTTCATCGGCCACCGCCATCAGGTCGGCGCCGTCCTGCGCGGCAAGCGCATCGAGCAGGCGCACCAGGTACGACTGGTCGAGCGCGCCGAGCATGCCCTGCACCGCTTCGAGCGTGACCTGGCCGGCGGCGTACGCAATCGCCTGGTCGGTCAGCGACAGCGCATCGCGCATCGAGCCGTGGGCGCCTTGCGCCAGCAGGCGCAGCGCCGGCTGCTCGAACGTGACGCCCTCTTGCCCCAGGATGTCTTCGAGGTGGCCGACGATATGCCCCGGCGGCATCTGCTTGAGGTTGAACTGCAGGCAGCGCGACAGCACCGTCACCGGAATCTTTTGCGGATCGGTGGTGGCGAGGATGAACTTGACGTGCGGCGGCGGTTCTTCGAGCGTCTTGAGCATCGAATTGAACGCGTGGTTGGTCAGCATGTGCACCTCGTCGATCATGTAGACCTTGAAGCGCGCATTGCTTGGCGCGTAGACCGCCTGTTCGAGCAACTGGGCCATCTCGTCGACGCCGCGGTTGGACGCCGCATCCATCTCGATGTAATCGACAAAGCGGCCAGCATCGATGGCGACGCAGGCTTCGCAAACGCCACAGGGCTGCTCGGTGATGCCGCCCTGCCCGTCCGGGCCAATGCAATTGAGCGACTTGGCCAGGATGCGCGACAGCGTGGTCTTGCCGACCCCGCGGGTACCCGTGAACAGATAGGCGTGGTGCAGCCGCCCGGTGCGCAGGGCGTGGCTCAGTGCACGGACGACGTGCTCCTGGCCGACCAGCGTATCGAAATTCTTGGGACGGTATTTGCGGGCGAGGACTTGATAGGACATGCCACGATTTTACCGCAGATGACGCCCGCCGCGGACATTCGGCGGATGCGCTGGCATACAAGACGGCATGCGATGCTGGCGACACGCGTGACGGCGCCATGCTGGCGAACGTGATGCAAAAAGGGGGGCAAACAGAAAATACGAACGCGTAATGACGCGAAGAACAACGAAAGAGGCGAGCCTGATCTGCGGCACTTGCGGTGAACGGCTTTGGCTGCTTCGTTCCCGACCTGACCAGGTAAACCATGCCGCAATGCGCAGGGGCCCGCCAGCGCGAATTATACCCCACGCACGCGGTTTGGGGAAATGGCCGGCAACATCCATCGCCGGCCACTGTCATCAGATCCCCAGTTCTTGCCAGATTGCATCCACGCGCGCCTTGACGTCCGGCGCCATCACGATCGGCGTGCCCCACTCGCGGTTGGTCTCGCCCGGCCATTTATTGGTCGCGTCGATGCCCATCTTGCTGCCCAGGCCACTGATCGGCGAGGCGAAGTCCAGGTAATCGATGGGCGTATTGTCAACCAGCACCGTGTCGCGGGTCGGATCGACGCGGGTCGTGATCGCCCAGATCACTTCTTTCCAGTCACGCACGTTGACGTCCTCGTCGACCACCACGATGAACTTGGTATACATGAACTGGCGCAGGAAGCTCCAGACGCCGAACATCACGCGCTTGGCGTGGCCCGCATACTGCTTCTTCATCTGCACGACCGCCATGCGGTAGCTGCAACCTTCCGGCGGCAGATAGAAGTCGGTGATCTCGGTGAACTGCTTCTGCAGCAACGGAATGAACACTTCATTGAGCGCCACGCCCAGCACGGCCGGCTCATCCGGCGGTTTGCCCGTATAGGTTGAGTGGTAGATGGGGTCGCGCCGCATCGTAATCCGGTCAATGGTAAACACCGGAAAACTGTCCCGCTCATTATAGTAGCCAGTGTGGTCGCCATATGGCCCCTCGAGCGCATGCTCGAAACCGGTCGGGTGGTTCGCATCCGGATAGATATGACCTTCCAGCACGATCTCGGCTGACGCCGGCACACGCAGTTCGCTGCCGATGGCCTTGGTCAGCGTCGTGCGACTGCCGCGCAGCAAGCCGGCAAACTGGTATTCGGACAGCGAATCAGGTACCGGCGTCACCGCGCCCAGGATCGTCGCAGGATCGGCGCCCAGCGCCACGGCGATCGGATACGGCTTGCCCGGGTTCGACAGCGCGTGCTCGCGAAAATCGAGCGCGCCACCCCGGTGCGCCAGCCAGCGCATGATGACCTTGTTCCGGCCCAGCACCTGCTGGCGGTAGATGCCCAGGTTCTGGCGTTTCTTGTTCGGCCCCTTGGTAATCACCAGGCCCCAGGTGATCAATGGTGCGACGTCACCGGGCCAGCAATGCTGGATCGGCAGGCGGGCCAGATCAACGTCCTGCCCTTCCCAGACGATCTCCTGGCAGGACGCGCCCTTGACTTCCTTTGGCGCCATGTCCCACACCGCTTTGACTAGCGAGCCCATGCCCATGATGTCGGCAAAGCCCTTGGGTGGCTCGGGTTCCTTCAGGCGCGCCAGCACGTGGCCGATGCGGCGCAGCTCACTCACATCGCTCGCGCCCATCCCCAGTGCCACCCGCTTTGGCGTGCCGAACAGGTTAGCCAGCACCGGGATCGTGTGCCCGGTCGGCTTGGAAAACAGCAGCGCAGGACCCTCGGCGCGCAACGTGCGGTCGCACACTTCGGTCATTTCAAGGTGCGTCGAGACAGGAAAATCGACACGTTTGAGCTCACCCATGCGCTCCAATTGGGCCATAAAATCACGCAGATCTGTATATTTCATCAAGTTTTAAGCTTTTCTTCGGTTGGAGAACATTAGTGAAGCGACGCCGCCAAGTGATTGATTCGACAAGTGTTTCACGCTCATCAGTACACCCTTAATAACTGGAAGTAATATAGAACAGTCGTGCTAGGGTTGACTTGATATAAGCTCGCCCATACAATCCGTCCTACTTGATGAGGCAGCGATACTTTTTTTGACACAATTTTAGCTGTTCTCATGCATTCACGGGGTCGGGGCCCCACATGACATTGTAGGAGTGTTTTCAACGGGCGTCTGCCCACTCCCCCGAGACAGTTGTTGAGCCACTGGCACCAGTCCCCATGTTGGACGGCAGCCAGCTGAAGCAAGGCAATGACGGCGTTAGTCGGCCGCGTCGCGGCGACAAACGATTTTCTGATGCACGGTCCAGAGCACCCCACGTAACGCCTTTGGCGCGACGACGGGCTTCTTTTTGCCGCGACAAGGGGAAATTCGATGTTTCATCGTTTTATCATGAGCGCAAAGTTCATGCACTCCAGGGCCAGCCAGCCCATCACGGTATCCTCCGTGACCAAAACGGCACGCAGTGTTGTACAAACTGCGCGTTCTACCCTGACCGTATTCGGTCTTAGCGCTGTAGCCCTGATGGCCCTGATCTACTCCAACGACAGCGTCGCCAAGCGCGTCTCCGAGATGCTGCATCCGGAACCGGTCGTCGCCGTCAACATGTCGGCAGCACCCGTCGCCACCGTCGTGCCTGCAATGCAGGCCACGGCGCAGACGGTTGCCGTTGAAACGACCCACATGGGCACGTCGTCCGCCACGCTTGGCAACACCAAGCAGCAGCAGTACGTGACCAAGTGGCTGTCGAAGCGTTACCGCGTCGCCAGTGACGCCGCCAATATGCTGGTTTCGACCGCCTACCTGACGGCGCACGACCTGAAACTCGATCCGCTCCTGATCCTGGCGGTGATGGCGATTGAATCGGGCCTGAACCCGTTCGCCGAAAGCGCGATGGGCGCCAAGGGCCTGATGCAGGTGATGGCCAAGGTCCACCACGACAAGTTCGAGAAAGTCGGCGGCCAGCAGGCAGCCCTCAATCCCGTGGCCAACATCCGTGTCGGCGCCTTGATCCTGAAAGACTACGTCAAGCGTACCGGTTCGGTCGAAGGCGGCCTGAAGACCTATGTGGGCGCGGCCGACATGGACAGCGACCAAGGCTACGGCGCGAAGGTCATCAACGAGTATCGCCTGCTGAACCAGGTCGCGAAAGGTCAGAACGTGCCGGCCATGAAGCGCAACAAGCCGACGCCGGCACCGATCGTCGTCAGCAAGCAGCCCGAAGCCGACAGCGTCAAGCCGGATGCAACGCCAGTGCCGGAAGCGACGACCGCCGCCACCGCACCGGTGGTTACTTCGGACGCTTTGGCCGGTCTGTAAATTCGACGGCTCATTTGAAAACCACCGCCTCGGCGGTGGTTTTTTTACGCCGCTTACGCGGGCGACGATCAACAAAAAAGCCACCGGCTTGCGCACGGTGGCTTTTTACATGGTGCAGGCAAGACGATCAGCGGCGCTGATCGCCTGCAGCTTCGTCCGGACGCAGGCGCTGGGCCAGCTTGTCCAGCACGCCATTGACATACTTGTGGCCGTCGATACCGCCAAACGACTTGGTCAGCTCGACGGCTTCGTTGATCACGACGCGGTATGGCACTTCGGGATGGTTCTTCAGCTCGTACGCGCCCAGCAGAAGCACCGCGTGCTCGATCGGCGACAGTTCGGCGATCGAACGGTCGATCAACGGGGCGATCGACTCGCGCAGCTCGACCGAGGTGCTGATCGCGCCATTGAGCAGCGCCGAGAAGAACTCGCTGTCAGCTTTGTCGAAACCATGGGCGCTGCGGATATTGGCCGCCACGATACGTGCCGGTTCGTTGTTCAGCAGCCATTGGTACAGACCCTGGAGCGCGAACTCGCGCGCGCGGTGGCGCGGCGTGCGGTTCTTGCTCGGGTTGGCGTGCATATTCTTGTCAGTCATTGTTCTCTTGCCTTTAGTGTTATTCGTCTTCTGGCACCAGCTCGTCCAGGGCCATCAGCAGGTTGGCCATTTCGACGGCGACACGCGCGGCGTCGGCGCCTTTTTCGGCCATGCGCACTTCTGCCTGCGCATCGTTCTCGGTGGTCAGGATCGCGTTGGCAACCGGGATGCCGTAATCGAGGCCGATGCGGGTGATGCCCGCGCCCGATTCGTTCGACACCAGTTCGAAGTGGTAGGTTTCACCGCGGATGACCGCGCCCAGCGCGATCAGCGCGTCGAACTGTTCAGTCACGGCCATGCGCTGCAGCGCCAGCGGCACTTCGAGTGCACCCGGCACGGTCACGTGCAGGATGTCTTCATCGGCCACGCCCAGGCGCTTGAGCTCAGCCAGGCACGACGACAGCAGGCCATTGCCCACGGTCTCGTTGAAGCGGGCCTGCACGATACCGATGCGCAGGTCTTCGCCCTGCATATTGCTTTCAAAAGTTCCTACCGTCATGACTGACCTCTTGTATTAGTTGGATGGGATGATTCAGGCGTCGGGACGCGGCACGTAGCCGGTCACTTCCAGGTCGAACCCGGTCATCGACGGCATCTTGCGGGGATTGGCCAGCAGCTGCATCTTGCGCACGCCGAGTGCGCGCAGGATCTGCGCGCCGATGCCATAGGTACGCAGGTCCATCGACGCGGCGCGTGCGCCGGCGCGGCTGCCCTTGGCATCCTGCGGCGCCAGTTGCGCAAACAATTGCTCGGCCGTTTCGCCGCAATTGAGCAGCACGATCACGCCGGCGTCGCTGGCCTTGATCGTGCGCATCGCCGAAGCCATGTCCCACGAGTGGGTGGTGGCGCGGTTTTCCAGCAGGTCGAGAATCGACACCGGCTGGTGCACGCGCACGAGCGCTTCTTTGTCAGGCGACAGTTCGCCATGCACGAGCGCCAAGTGGGCCGAGCCGCTCGGTGCGTCGCGGAATGCCACCAGCTTGAATTCGCCCGCCTCGGTCGACAGCGCACGTTCGGCAATGCGCTCGACCAGGCATTCGTTCTGGCTGCGGTAATGGATCAGATCAGCGATGGTGCCGATCTTGAGATCGTGCTCGTTGGCGAACTCGATCAGGTCGGGCAGGCGCGCCATGGTGCCGTCTTCCTTGATGATCTCGCAGATCACCGAGGCGGGCGACAGGCCGGCCATCTGCGTCAGGTCGCAACCGGCTTCGGTATGGCCAGCGCGCATCAGGACGCCGCCCTTCTGGGCGCGCAGCGGGAAGATGTGGCCCGGCTGGACCAGATCGTCCGGTACGGTGCCCTTGTGGACCGCCACCTGGATGGTGCGCGCGCGGTCGGCCGCCGAGATACCGGTGGTCACGCCTTCGGCCGCTTCGATCGACACGGTGAAATTGGTGCCGAACGAGGTGCCGTTCTTGGACGTCATCATCGGCAGGGCCAACTGATCGCAGCGTTCTTCGGTCAGGGTCAGGCACACCAGGCCACGGGCGTGGCGGATCATGAAATTGATCGCCTCGGGGGTGACGAAATCGGCTGCAAGCACGAGGTCGCCTTCGTTTTCGCGATCTTCTTCGTCGACCAGAATGACCATGCGGCCAGCGCGCAGTTCGGCGACGATTTCCTCAGTGCTGGAAATGGACATACAGATTCCTTGAAACAGGGGTTTTGCGTAATCCGCTATTTTAAAGGATTTACAGACGCCCAACGGCATTCCCGATGGCCACAGCGCCAAATTGACAGCACGATGTGCCCTTGTCGTCAACCATGCGTTGCCAATAGACAACCACAGGTGACCGCGTGTCGGTTAATTGTTAAGCTTGTTCATTCGCGTGGCAAGCCCGCGGCACGACCGTCACCAACTGGATTATGATTAACACATTATTGCCGTATTTACCCTTTCACCGCGGCAGTCTTTCCGACGGAGTTGCCATGCCGCTTGCTTGCCCCCTTCATCCTCCAGGCGCCACTGCCAGCGGCAGGCTTCACTGATGGCGACCATCCTGATTGTCGACGACCGGCCCAGCAACCGCAGTTATCTGAGCGCCCTGCTCGGCATGAGCGGGCACCGCATCCTCCAAGCCGAAAACGGCGCCTGCGCGCTGGCGATCACGCGCGCCGAGCTGCCCGACCTGATCATCACCGACATCCTGATGCCGACGATGGACGGCTACGAGTTCGTCCAGCAGCTGCGCGCCGAGCCGGCGCTGGAAAACACGCGCGTCATCTTCTTCTCGGCCGTGTACTCCGAGCGCGAAACGGTGGCGATGGCGGCGCGCTGCGGCGTGACCACGGTGCTGGGCAAGCCGGCCGACCCGCACCGCATCCTTGACGCCGTTGACGCCGAACTGGGCGTGGCCGGCGGCGCGCCGGTGCCCTGCCCCGTCACCGAGCACGAACACGAGCGCGACTTGCCGTTCGACCTGGGCGCGCGCCTCGGCGAACTCGAACGCATGTGCATGATGCTCGTCGGCGAACGCCGGGTCGAGGCGCTGGCCGCGGCATTCGTCGACGCCGTGCGCCGTGTGCTCGACGCCGATTGCGTTGCCCTGTGCCTGCTGGGCAGCTCCGAAAACAGCGTGCGCCACCTGAGCACGTATGGTGTCGACGCCGCCCTGCTGTTGCCATCGGCGCTGGATGAGCACGACCTGCCGGGCGTGCTGCTGCGCGCCCGGGCCCCATTGCGGCTGGATGCGGACGATGCGCTGCTGGCCACGCTGCCCGCCGGCCATCCGCGCGTCGTGCACCTGCTCGGCCTGCAGGTCCATGACCTGCAGCACCCACTGGGCTGGCTGTATTGCACGCGCGCCGACGGCGGCGCGCCCTTCACGGACGAAGAAGAGCGCTGGGCCACGGCGCTGGCCGCACAACTGGCGGTGGCCTACGAAAACCTGAACCTGTACGAAGTGGTCCAGCACCATGCGGCGCAGCTGCAGCTCGAGGCCATTGCCCGCGCCGATGCCGACGCCGCGCTGCGCGACAGCGAACACCGGCTGGAACTGGCGCGCCAGGTGTTTGACAGCACCCAGGAAGCGATCCTGATGACCGACGCCGACGCCAATATCGTCGCCGCCAATCCGGCCTTCGAGACGATCACCGGCTATGTCGAAGCCGACGTCATGGGGACCAATCCGCGCTTCATGCGCTCGGGCCGGCACGACGCCGCGTTCTACGCCAGCATGTGGAACTGCCTCGAACAGGACGGCCAGTGGCGCGGCGAAATCTGGAACCGCCGCAAGAATGGCGAAATCTACCCGGCCAGCATGAGCATCAGCGCGGTGCGCGACGATGCCGGCAACCTGACGGCCTACGTGTCGGTGTCGACCGACCTGTCGGCGCTGAAAGCGGCGCATCACCAGCTCGACTTCCTGTCGAACCACGACGCGCTGACGCAATTGCCGAATCGCTCGCTGTTCAACGACCGCGTGGGCCAGGCACTGGCCGCGGCGCGCCAGGATGCCAGCCAGGTCGCGCTGCTGCTGTTCAACGTCGACCGGCTCTCGCGCATCAACGACAGCCTGGGCCACTCTGCCGGCGACACCGTGCTGCGCGAAGTCGCGCGCCGCGTTAGTGTGCTGGCTGGCCCCACCGATACCGTGGCGCGCCTGTCGGGCGATGAGTTCGTGCTCTTGATGACCGATTTCGACGACACCGATGACGTGATCTACTGCGCCCAGAAGCTCATTGACGCCGTCGCCGAGCCGCATGGCGTGGGCGGTCACGATCTGGTGGTCACAGGCAGCGTGGGCATCAGCATCTATCCGCGCGATGGCGATGCGCCGGGCGACCTGCTCAAGGCGGCCGACGCGGCGCTCACGCACGTCAAGGAGTCGGGGCGCAATGGCTTTCGCTTCTTCAAGGGCGAGATGAACGCCGAGGCGCTGCGCTGGCTGGCGCTGGAGACGCGCCTGCGGCGCGCGATCGAACGTGACGAACTGGCGCTGCACTACCAGCCGCAAGTGTCCCACCTGGACGGCACACTGGTCGGCATGGAAGCCCTGCTGCGCTGGAACAGCGGCGAGATCGGCAATGTCTCGCCGGCCGACTTCATCCCGCTGGCCGAAGACACGGGCCTGATCCATCCGATCGGCGAATGGGTCATCCGCCAGGCCTGCTTCCAGAACAAGGCCTGGCAGGATGCGGGCCTGGCGCCGGTACGCGTGGCGGTCAATGTCTCGGCCCACCAGTTCAAGGCCGGCGCCGTCGTGTCGGTCGTGCGCAGCGCGCTGCGCGACAGCGGCCTTGCACCGCGCTGGCTCGAAGTCGAACTGACCGAAAGCGTGATGCTGGGCGACAGCAGCGCGGCCGAGGCCCAGATGGCCGAACTGCGCGCGCTGGGCGTCTCGCTTTCGCTCGACGACTTCGGTACCGGCTACTCGTCTCTGGGCTACCTGTCGCGCTTCCCGCTCGACAAACTCAAGATCGACCAGACCTTCGTGCGCAACATCACCAGCGAGCAGCGCAGCGATTGCCCAGGCCACCATCGCGCTGGCCAAGGGCTTGTCGCTGGCCGTGGTCGCCGAAGGTGTCGAGACGATCGGCCAGCGCGATTTTCTCGGCTCGCTCGGGTGCGACGTGATGCAGGGGTATCTGTATGGCCGCCCCGTTCCGGCCGTCGACATGGCGCGGTTGCTGGCGCTCGGTCGTGTGATGCTGTAAGGGCTGCGCCGTCGCTGCACGGTCCCTGCAGCGTTCGTTAGCGTAGCCTTAAGCCCAGCCGTGCAGCGGCGCGCGCGCTGTAAAATGCACCGATCAAGTCACCGGGAACCCCCAATGAGCAACAAATTCGTACGCGGCGCTTGCCTGGCCGCGTTGGTGTGCGTGTCCTCGCTGGCGCACAGTGCGCCCCAGGTCAGCGCGCCAAAGGCAGCCGTCTCGAAAATGGACGCGCTGCAGCTCGACGCCGTGATCCCGGTCGGCCCGCAGGTCAAGGTCGGCAAGCTCGCCAATGGCCTGACCTACTACATCCAGCGCAATGCGCGCCCCGAACACAAGCTCGAACTGCGCCTGGTCGTCAAGGCCGGCTCGATCCTCGAAGACGACGACCAGCGCGGCCTGGCGCACTTCGTCGAGCACATGGCGTTCAATGGCTCCACCAACTTTCGCAAGCACGAGCTGGTGTCGTACCTGCAATCGATCGGCGTGGGCTTCGGCGCCGACCTGAATGCCTACACCTCGTTCGACGAGACCGTGTACATCCTGCCGATTCCGACCGACAAGCCGCAGAACGTCACGCGCGCCTTCCAGGTGCTGGAAGACTGGGCCCATGGCGTGAGCTTCGATAGCGACGCCATCGACAAGGAGCGCGGCATCATCCTCGAAGAAGCGCGCCTGGGCAAAGGCGCCGCTGACCGCATGGGCAAGCAGATCTACCCGCGCCTGTTCAACGGCTCGCGTTACGCCGAGCGCCTGCCGATCGGCCGCGAAGACGTGCTGCGCAATTTCAAGCCCGAGACGCTCAAGCGCTTCTACAAGGACTGGTACCGGCCCGACCTGATGGCGGTCGTCGTCGTCGGCGACATCGATCCGGCGCAGGCCGAGAAGCTCGTCAAGCAGCACTTCACGCGCCTGAAGAATCCGGCCACGCCGCGCCCGCGCGACTACGCCGCGATTCCGGCGCGCGCCGACACCGAGGCGCTGGTCGTGACGGATCCGGAAGCCGATGGCAATGCGGTGCTGATCCGCTATCCGGTGCAACCGGTACGCGACCTGGGCACCGTGCGCGCCTACCGCGAAGAGCTGGTGCAGGGCCTGTTTGCGTCGATGCTCAGCGCGCGCCTGGCCGAGATCTCGCAACTGCCCGATGCGCCGTGGCTGGGCGCCAGCAGCTCGCTGGGCAAGCTGACCCCGCGCTACCGCGCTTACAACGCGTCGGCCGCCATTGGCCCGCGCGGCGCGCAGCCCGCCATTGCGGCGCTGGTCCAGGAAAACGAACGGGCACGCCAGCACGGCTTCGGCGTGCAGGAACTCGAGCGCGCCAAGAAAAACCTGATGCGCACCTACGAGCAGGCCTGGAACGAGCGCGCCAAGAGCGATTCGGGCACCTACGCCGCCGAGTACATCCGCAACTTCCTGCAGGACGAAGCCATCCCCGGCATCGAGACCGAATACCGCTACGTGCAGAACCTCGTGCCCGGCATCACGCAAGCCGAGATGAACGCCTACGCGCGCAGCACGATCCCGCAAGACTCCGGCAAGCTGGTGCTGTACACGGGCGTGGCCAAGTCCGACACGCCCACCGGCCCGCAATTGCTGGCCGCGGTGAGCGAAGCCGCGCGCCTGCCGGTCGAGCCATACGATGAAAAATTGCTGGCAGCGCGCCTGATGGAACGCCCGGCGCAACCCGGCACGATCACGCACGAAGAGCACGACAAGGCGCTGGGCCTGACGCGCCTCACCCTGTCGAACGGCGTGAAGGTGATCCTGAAACCCACCGACTTCCTGAATGACCAGGTGGTCCTGAGCGCGGCGCGCCCCGGCGGGCAAAGCCTGTTCCCCGACCAGGACATCCTGAACGCGCGCTTTTCCAATGCGATCGTGGCCAGCATGGGCGTGAAGGATTTCACCCCGCTGGACATGCGCAAGATCCTGGCCGGCAAGGCCGCCGGCGTGACCGTGGGCCTGGGCAGCTACACCGACGTGATCGCGGGCGCCTCGGGCGCCACCGACATCGAAACGATGCTGCAACTGCTGTGGCTGAAGTTCGCGGGCGTGCGCCGTGACGAAGACCTGTTCCACGCATATATCGACAAGCAGGCCGAGATTGCGCGCAATGCCAGCGGCCAGCCGGGGCGGCGTTTCGGCGACGCCGTGGTGTCGGCGCTGTTTGGCGACCACCCGCGCGCGCCACGTTCGCTCGACGCCGGCGAGTATGCCAAGATCGACCTGGATCGCAGCATCGCCATCTTCCGCCAGCGCTTCTCGAGCGCAAAGGACATGACCTTCATCCTGGTGGGCAGCTTCGACGAAAAGGCGATCCGTCCGCTGTTGACGAGCTATCTGGGCACCCTGCCCACGCCCGCGCTGCCGGTGGCGTACCGCGACGTGGGTCTGCGCCCGGTGACGGGCGTGGTCAAGCGCGAAGTGCGCAGCGGCACCGAGCCAAAGAGCAGTATCTCGATCAACTTCACGGGACCGGCCGTGTTCTCCGAGGCCGAGCAACTGCGCCTGTCGGCACTGATCGAAGTGACCAATCTGCGCATCATCGAGGTGCTGCGCGAAAAGATGGCGATGATCTACGGCGGGGGTGCCAGCGGCGCGCTCAGCAAGATCCCATACGGGAACTACTCGATCGGCATCAACCTGCCGACCGGGCCAGAAAATGTCGACAAGGTCGTGGCCGCGACGTTTGCCGAAATCAAGCGCCTGCAAGAGAACGGACCGGACGCCGCCGAGCTGGAAAAAGTGAAATCCGGCTGGATCCAGAACCATCGCCGCTCGCTGCGCGAAAATGGCTACTGGGTGGCGAACCTGCAATCGAGCCTGACCGAAGGCACCGATCCGGCGTCGATCCTGAAGGTCGAGCAGCAGGTGGCTGCGCTGACGGCGCAGGACGTGCAGGCGGCTGCGCGGCGTTACTTCGATACGAAGAACTATGTGCAGGTGGTGCTCAATCCGGAGCTGGCCAACAAGGCCGCGAACGTGGCCAGGGCGCTGGCCACGGGCAGGCAGGACGTGCCAGCAACGCCCGGCACCTGAGCCTCGCACGACCGTTCGCGTGGCGGCGGGCATCGTCTATACTGTGCGTGTCCGCTGCCGTTGCAGCGGACATCCGCCCACGTACAGATCAACGCCGGCGCCCGGCATCACCGGCGCTCTACTGGTGAAACACCATGCGCATTTCCGATAACCCGGTTCACCTGGCCGGCAAGCCCCTCACCCACGCGTGCCATGCCTGCGCCTTTTTTCATACGGACGAAGAAAAGTACCGTGTGCTGCTGCCGTTCATCCTGGAAGGCGTTGAACGCGGCGAACTGGCTGCCCACATCGTCAACCCGGCGCAGCGCGACATGCACCTGGCCCGGCTGGCGCAGGCGGGTGTGGACCTTGACGCCGCCCAGGCGCAAGGCCAGCTTGCCGTGCGCACCTGGGACGAGACCTATCTGCAGGACGGCAAGTTCGACCAGCAGCGCATGATCGCCACGCTGCTGGCGCTGATTGCGCCGGCTGACGCACCACCCGGAACCGTCACGCGCAATATCGCCGACATGGCATGGTCGCCCGGCGCGCGTCCCGACGCCCACGACATCGTCGAATACGAGGCGCGCCTGAACCAGGTACTCCCTGAGCACCACAACCCGATCGTCTGCACCTACGACCTGACGCATTTCAGCGCCGATATCGTGATCGACATCCTGCGCACCCACCCGATGGTGATCATCGGCGGCATCCTGCAGGAAAATCCTTTCTTCGTGCCGCCGGCCGAGATGCTCGAGGAGCTCGAAGCGCGTCGCCTGGCAGGAGTCACGCCGGCCAGCGCTGCGCGATAGGCAGGCACACCGGCATGCATTCACCCGACGAGTACCGCGCCGAGATCGACCGCCTGCGCAAGACCACGCGCGACCTGGTGGCCATGACCACCCTGCCAGCCGTCTGGGGCGACCTGCCGCCGGAAGGTGTCATCGACAGCCTGGCCAGCGTCCTGCTCAACACCCTGAACCTGGATCTGGTCGGTATCCACCTGCCGGGCAAGGGCGAGACCGATCCGCTGGAAGTCATCCGCCTACGGCGCGGCGAGACCGGCGACACGCTTCCCGCCGCGCGCGCGGCGCTCGATGCCGCCATGCAGTCGGGCGCCGTAGATGGCGTGCAGCCGGCAACGCTGCAAACCGGCGACGCATCACTGCAATTGGGCACCGCCCGCTTTGGCATCGGCAACGATCCCGGCGTCGTGGTCATCGGCGCGCGGCGCGCCGGCTTTCCATCCGAGCACGAGCGCCTGCTGCTGGGTGTGGCCGCCAACCAGGCCGCCGCCATCCTGCAGCGGCGCCTGGCCGAACGCGCGCTGGCGCGCAGCGAGTCGCGCTTTCAGGACCTGGCCGATGCCGCACCGGCCATGCTGTGGGTCACCGAACCCGATGGCAAACTCTCGTTCCTGTCGCGCGCCTGGCACGAATTCACGGCCCAGGACCGGGGAACGAGCCTGGCGTTCGGCTGGACGGCAGCCGTGCATCCCGATGAGCGCGACGCGGCGCTGCACGCGGTCGTCGATGCCAATGCGCGCCGCGTGCCATTCAGCATGGAGCATCGGCTGCAGCATGTCGTCGATGGGTACCGCTGGGTGATTGCGACCGGACAGCCGCGCTTTGCGGCGAACGGCGACTTCCTGGGTTTTGTCGGCAATGTGCTCGACATCAGCGACCGCAAGCGCACCGAACAGGCGCTGCACGAGACGCGCGACACGCTCGTGACGATGTTCGACGCCCTGCCGGTGGGCGTGGCCGTGGCCGGCCAGGACGGCAAGCTGTTGCTGTCGAACGAGGCAATGCACCGCTACCTGCCCACCGGCGTGCTGCCATCGCTGGACGAAGAGCGCTACATGCGCTGGACCGCGTTCGATGCGGCTGGCCGGCCGCTTGAGCGCCGTGATTTCGCCGGCGCACGCGCGGCGCGCGGCGAGCGCGTCGTCCCGGGCATCGAAGCGCGCTACCTGGGCGACGATGGTGTCGAGATCTGGACGCAGGTGGCGGCCGTGCCGCTCAAGGGCCGCGACGATGTCACACGCGGCCACGTGGCGATCGTTACCGACATCGACGCCTTCAAACGCACCGAAGCAGCGCTGCGCCTGGCCGAATCCCGCCAGCGCGAACTGTTTGACGAAGTGGCCAGGGCCAACCGCAACCTGAGCGAATTCCTGGCCGTGCTGGCGCACGAACTGCGCAATCCGCTGGCCCCTTTGATGACGGGCCTGGAATTACTGCGCGTAGGTCCCCGCGACCCCGCCGTGGCGGCCAATGTGCGCGACATGATGGAGCGCCAGGTCCGGCAACTGGCGCACCTGATCGACGACCTGCTCGACATTGCGCGCGTCACCAACGGCAAGGTGGAGATACGCAAGACCCGCGTCGACCTCAACGCGATCGTGAACAATGCGGTCGAGACCAGCCTGCCGCTGATCGACAAGCATCGGCATGCATTCGACCTGCAGCTGCACGCTGCGCCGCTGCCGGTACAGGCCGACGCCACCCGCATCGCACAGGTGATCGGCAACCTGTTGACCAATGCGGCCAAGTACACGCCGCCGGGTGGCGCGCTGTCGCTGTACGTGACGCAGGACGGGACTGACGCCGTCATCACCGTCACCGACAACGGCGTCGGCATTCCCGCCGCCTCACTGGAATCGGTGTTCGAGATGTTCAGCCAGGTGGGCAGCAACCGCCAGCACGCGCAGGGCGGCCTGGGCATCGGCCTGTCGCTGGTACGCCAGCTAATCGATTTGCATGGCGGCACGGTCAGTGCGCACAGCGAGGGCATCGGCAAGGGCAGCACGTTCGTGGTCAGGCTCGCGCTCGCTCAGGCGACAGTGGCGCCGGCGCCTGCCAACGCGCCAGCAGCACTGGGCGCGCCAGTCGGGCCGCTGCGCATTCTCGTCACGGACGACAATGTCGATGCGGCGGTGACGTTGTCAATGCTGCTCGAGATGGAGGGCCACGCCGTTACGGTCGCCCATGACGGACAGCGGGCGCTGCAGGTGGCCGCGCAATACCGGCCGGACATGGTGTTTCTTGATATCGGCCTGCCGGACATGTCGGGCCACGACGTGGCGCGCGCCTTGCGGCAGATCGCCGGGCTTGAACGCTGCACCATTGTCGCTGTTTCCGGCTGGGGCGCGCAGGACGACCTGGCGCGCTCGCGCGCCGCCGGCTTCGATGCGCACTTCACCAAGCCGGTGGACTCGAGCCGGGTACTCGATTACCTGGCGGTGGTCGCTGCCAGCATGCGCTCGACGTAGCGCGCAATCAGGTCGATCTCGAGATTGACGCGCGAACCGGCCGCCAGGTGGCGCAGCGTGGTGACCTCGATCGTGTGCGGAATCAGGTTGATCGAGAAGCGGCAGACTTTCTGGCCGCCCTCTTCCAGGTCAGCCACGCGATTGACGGTCAGCGACACGCCATTGACGACGATCGACCCCTTATAGGCCAGGAATTTGCCCAGCTCGTGCGGCGCATCGATGATCAGTTCGCGCGATTCGCCGACCGGTTCGAAGCTGTGCACGACGCCCAGGCCGTCGACGTGGCCCGACACCAGGTGCCCGCCCAGGCGCTCGGCCAGCGTCAGGGCTTTCTCGAGGTTGACTTCACCGGGCGCGTCCAGGCCCACGGTCTTGTTCAGGCTTTCGCGCGAGACGTCCACCGTGAACCCTGTGGCGCTCTTTTCGGTGACGGTCATGCAGGCGCCGTTGATGGCGATCGAGTCGCCCAGACCCACGTCGGCCAGCGACAGCGGGCCGGCATCGATGGCGAGACGCACGCCGGCGTCCAGGCCGCCGGCCAGCGGCGCAACGGAAGTGATGGTGCCGACAGCGGCGACGATTCCAGTAAACATACGACGTTATTCCTTGTTGGGGGTAGCAGAGGATGGGGAAGCAGCTTCGGCAAAGCGGGCCAGGATGCGCAGGTCGTCGCCCACGCGCGTGACGTCGTGGAAGCGCAACTGGCGCCGCTCGGTCAGTTGCGTGAGCGGCGGCAGGTCGAACATCCCCTGCCCCGGGCCGATCAGGCTGGGCGCCAGGTAGACCAGCAATTCGTCGACGCAGCCTTCGCGCACGAGCGAGGCATTGAGCTTGCTGCCCGCTTCGACGTGGACTTCATTGACTTCGCGCCGGCCCAGTTCGCGCATCAGCGCCGGCAGGTCGACCTTGCCGTGGGCGTTCGGCAGGTACAGCACGTCGTGGCCGGCGGCGCGCAGGGCAGCGGCTTTCTCGCCGCCCGGTTGTTCGGCTGCGGCGATGAGCCAGCACGGTTCGCCCTGCAGGATGTGCGCATCCAGAGCGATCTCGAGGCGGCTGTCGACGATCACGCGGCGCGGCTGCATCGGTGTGGCCAGGCCCCGTACGGTGAGCTGCGGGTTGTCGGCCTTGACGGTGCCGATGCCGGTGACGATCGCGCTGGCCCGCGCGCGCCAGGCGTGGCCGTCGGCGCGGGCGTCGGGGCCGGTGATCCACTGGCTTTCGCCGCCGGCCAGGGCCGTGGCGCCATCCAGGCTGGCGGCCACTTTCAGGCGCACCCACGGCAGGCCGCGCACCATGCGCGAGAAAAAGCCGATATTCAGTTCCTGCGCTTCGCACGCCATGATCCCGGAGCGCACGGCGATGCCCGCTGCTTCCAGCTGCGCCAGGCCACGACCGGCGACGAGCGGATTGGGGTCGACCATGGCCGCCACCACGCGCCCCAGGCCGGCGGCGATCAGCGCGTCCGAACAGGGCGGCGTGCGGCCGTGGTGGCTGCACGGTTCGAGCGTGACGTAGGCGGTGGCACCACGCACATCGTTGCCGCGCGCGGCGGCGTCGCGCAGCGCCTGGATTTCAGCGTGCGCCTGGCCGGCCGGTTGCGTGTGGCCGGCGCCGATGACGACGTCGTCCTTGACGATCACGCAGCCGATGCGGGGATTGGGCGCAGTGATGAACATGCCGCGCGCCGCCCAGGCCAGCGCCGCGGCCATGCCTTCGGTGTCGTTGAGAATCGGTTGGCTGTCGTGCGTCACGTGGTCTTTCATCGGTGTGCATCGTGCAATGCGCTTGGTTTCAAGCTTGTTGTCAGTCTTGTTTCAGGGCGGTGCGGCGACGCCATCGCAGCCGGCGTCATGCGCCGGGTTGCACAGGCGCGGGCGGCCAAGCAGATTGATTTTAATACGACGTACCCCGCCGCCGTGGAACAGCGACAGCGTGCCCGGCCGTGCCGCGGCGCTGCTCGTATCGCTGCAACTGCGTCCCGCGCCATTGTAGGCGATGTATTGCGGGGCTGCAGGGCTGGCAAAGGAATAGCTCACCTGCACCCCCTGCGGCAGCGTGGCGCGCACGGCCAGAATCTCGTCGCCTGCGCCCGCCTGGCGATTGTTGTCGCGATCGACGTACACGGTCCAGCCGCGTGACCAGTCGATGCCGGCTGCGTCGTTCGCTGTGAGGATCACGGGTTCGTTGCGGGCAATCGCCATCGATCGGGTGAGCTGGACTGCACTGTAGAGGTCGCCTGCGGCCACGCGCAGTTCCTGGCCCTGCACGATCCGGTGCAGGCCGGGCGCCGCCAGCGACGACGTGATCGCCACCATGCCCAGCACCACGGCCAGTTCGGCCATCGACAGGCCGGTGCAGTGGCGGCGCAGGATCGCGCGGGCCAGCGTGGCCTCAAGGCGCGTTGTCATGGCCAGCAGCGTGTGGACTGGCCGCTTGCGCCAGTTGAGCCGCTCGAACCACCAGCCCCGCTGGCGCCCTGCGCGCCGGTGCTGTCCAGCGTCAGCGTGCCGCATTCCGGATCGGCAAATGCAGTATTGACATTGACCGTGCCGGGCCGCGCACGCAGCACGATGCAGGCGGCAATCGTCTGCTCGGGACAGGCCTCGCCGTCGAGCTCATAAGCACTGGCTGCGGCGCTGTTGCCGAGCCAGGTGCGGAACTGGCCCGCTTCAAAGGCGCCCGTGGCCATCGAGAACGCGACATAGCTGTGATGCTGGGCGCGGTATTGCTCCTGGCGCTGCATCAGGTCGAGCAGCGCCAGCTGGGCTTCGACCCGGCGCGCCTTGACGATCTGGCGCGCATACGACGGATAGGCCACCGATGTCAGGATGCCGACGATCGCCAGCACCAGCAGCAGTTCGATCAGCGTGAAGCCATTGCGGTGTCGGGTCATGATGTGCTCCTGTTTGCCCCTGTTTGCCCGGGTACGTCATTCGGATGCCGCGGCGACCAGCGCGGACCAGTTGCCGATCTCGCGCCAGCCGACGCGCCGGCCATGCCCGCCGGCGGGTGGCAGGCGGTAATAGGCCTGGACGGCGGCCCCGGCGCCCTGCATGCTGCCGGCACCGCGCGCGGCGATACGGTAGAGCGGGCCGTCGGCGGACGCCGGCATCAGCTCGATCAGGTAGCGTGGCGTCTCGAGTGGCAAGCCGCCGTCCCCTGTGGGCAGCGTGGCGCCGGTGAAGGTGCCGAACGGGATGGCCGGGCCGTCGTCAAGCGCCAGCCGGGCCAGTTGACCATTGGCGTCGGCGTCGTGCGCGCACAAACCGTTGTACGGCCGGGCGCCCAGGCACGCGCCGACGAAGGCATCCGCACTGCCGCTGCGGATCGCGTTGGCGCGCGCCGAGCCTGGCGCTGCGCCGCCGTCGATATCGTGTTCGGCATCGAGCAAGGCGGCGTGGGCCATGTGCAGGGCCAGCGCGCGCTCGCGTTCGTATGCCGCGGCACGGGTGCTTTGCAGGGCGCCGCGCGCCGAGGCGATGCCTGTCATGAGCACGGCCAGCATCAGCACCAGCGCGGTGATGAGCGCGATGCCGGCCTGGCGCCGTGGGATAGGGAAACGCTGATGGCGCATACGCTGCTCAACGCGGCGCGACCGGCGGCGCAGATGGCGGCACGCCGGGTGGAGCGACAGGCACCGCAATTGGCACCGCGACTGGCACCGCGATCACCGCGCCATACACCTTGTGCATGCGCGCATCGCCGTCGCGATCGAGGTCGGCCGCCGCCAGCCGGACACCTAGATCGGCAGCCGCCAGCGCACCGTCATACCCCGGACCGAACAGCCAATGGACGAGGCCCTCACCGGCATCAGGCGCCTGACGCGGCCCATGCAGCAGCAAGCCGACCCGTACGCTCGCAACGTGCTTCCAGTGGCTGCGCGTACGCAGGTCGGCGGCCAGCTCATCTGGAGTCGACCCGGCCAGCACCAGCGCCGCGTCGAGCGCCCGGATCGCGCTGGCGTTCACGTATCGATTGGGCGCGCCATCGCCATCGGTATCGAGTCCGTACAGCACCTGGAAGCTGTCGACGTGGCCTGCCACGGCATCGGACGACCAGTTGCCGGCGCCCCGGTATTTGCAGCGCAGTTCAGCGTCGCCCTGCGCATTGCGTGCTACATAAAAAATGCTCCAGCCTTCCTGATCGCGATGCACGGGAAAGCCAGCGCAATCGAGCGTGCCGCCGTCGCCATGCGGCGGCGCGCCGGTGCCGGCAAAGCGCAGCGCCAGCACATCGCTGCCGTTGACCGTCGCCGGAAGCGGCGCATCGATGCCGGCGCCGGCATGGGTCAGCGAGGCAGCATCCAGCCCGGCGATCGCGGCAGGTAGCGCAGGATCGATCACCGGATGCGCCGCCCAGTCGACGTGGCCTGCCAGGCGCACGGCGCGCGCCAGCGCATCGAGCGCGTAGCGACCGGCGTCGTCCATCTCGGCCGCTTCGAGCAGCGCCGCATGTGCACGTGTGGCGCCGATCAGCAGCGAGCCAGCCGCCAGCAGCACGGCCAGGCCGAGCGTCATCGCGACCATGAATTCGGCGATGGTAAAGCCAGCCTGACGCACACACCGGTACCGATGGATCCTCATCGCGCCACCATCAGCACGAATGCCGGCAGGTCATCGTTGCCGTGCCAGCCGATCTTGATGGCCACGGCCGCATGCGCCCCGCCGCTGCACGCCCACCGATAGCGGCGACTGCCGGCATCCCACGGCGCCGCATCGCGGCATACGGCAATGCGCCCGCCGGGAAAACGCCGGTGCACGAGCAGGCGCGTCTCATCGAGATCGAAGGCCGCCAGCGCCAGCGGATCGCATGCGGCAGTGCCGAAGCACGCGGCGGCGGCGACAGGCGGGCCGTCGGCAACGGCGTCGTAATCGAGCGACAGATAGGGATTGCCCGCATCGGGCAGGCTGGCCAGCGGCAGATTGGCGCCAATGCGCGCCGCCAGCGAGCTTGCCAGCTGGCCCGCTTCGGCCATCAGCGCTGCCTGCTGTTGCGTGCGCTGCGCCGCCAGCTGGGCCGCCCCGGCGCCGACGATGCCGATGGCGAGCACGAACAAGGCCACCAGCACTTCGATGAGCGTAAAACCGTGGTGTGAATGGTTGCGCACCCAAGCCTCCCGATAACGAGCTACGACGTTATCAGGCCGGCTTTGCACGCCCGTGCGTCGGCGCAAGCGTACGCCGCGCCAATCGGGGAACCTTGAAAAGGGATTAGTTGTCGAGCTTGCGCTGGTGCCCGACTTCGGCCAGCGCTGCCTGGAAGGAATCCAGGTCTTCGAAATTCTTGTAGACCGATGCGAAGCGGATATACGCGATCTTGTCGAGGCCCTTCAGCTCTTGCATCACGAGCTCGCCCACATGGCCGGTATCGACTTCGCGCAGACCGCTGGTGAGCAGCTTTTCTTCGATGGAGGCAACGGCCTTGTCGATCGCTTCGGCTGCCACCGGCCGCTTGCGCAGCGCCAGCATCAGGCTGCCGCGCAGCTTCGAGGAGGCAAACTCGGTGCGGCTGCCGTTCTTCTTGACGATGATCGGCATCGACAGTTCGATGCGCTCATAGGTGGTAAAGCGCTTGTCGCACTTGCCGCAGCGGCGCCGGCGCCGGATGGCGTCCCCCTCCTCCGATACGCGGGTATCGAGGACTTGTGTATCTTCATGCTGGCAAAAGGGACATTTCATGGCGCCGGGGCTGCAATACTACATGGGGTACTTCCGGGCCGGCGAACCGGCCCGGAAGGCAAATCAGGCAGCGTAGACCGGATACTGGCTGGTCAGTTTCTTGACTTCGCCCTTGACACGCTCGATGGTCGCAGCGTCGTGCGGGTTGTCCAGCACATCGGCGATCAGGTTGCCCACGGTGACGGCGTCTTCTTCGACAAAGCCACGCGTCGTGAAGGCCGGGCTGCCCAGGCGAATGCCCGACGTGACGAACGGCTTTTGCGGGTCGTTCGGGATGCCGTTCTTGTTGCAGGTCATGTGCGCCTGGCCCAGGATGGCTTCGGCTTCCTTGCCCGTCAGGTTCTTGGCGCGCAGGTCGACCAGCATCACGTGCGATTCGGTGCGACCCGACACGATGCGCAGGCCACGTGCGGTCAGCGTGTCGGCCAGTGCCTTGGCGTTCTTGACGACCTGCTGCTGGTAGGTCTTGAACTCAGGCGTCAGCGCCTCCTTGAACGCGACGGCCTTGCCGGCGATGACGTGCATCAGCGGGCCGCCCTGGATACCAGGGAAGATGGCCGAATTGATGATCTTCTCGTGCTCGGCCTTCATCAGGATGATGCCGCCGCGCGGGCCGCGCAGCGACTTGTGCGTGGTCGAGGTGACGAAGTCGGCGAACGGCACCGGGTTCGGGTACTCGCCTGCAGCGATCAGGCCGGCGTAGTGGGCCATGTCGACCATGAAGTAGGCGCCGACGGCCTTGGCGACCTTGGCGATGCGCTCGAAGTCGATCTTCAGCGAGAACGCCGATGCGCCGGCGATGATCATCTTCGGCTTGTGCTCGTGCGCCTGGCGCTCGAGCGCCTCGTAGTCGATGTCTTCTTCAGCGGTCAGGCCGTACGAGACGACGTTGAACCACTTGCCCGACATGTTCAGCGGCATGCCGTGGGTCAGGTGGCCGCCTTCGGCCAGCGACATGCCCATGATCGTGTCGCCTGGTTTCAACACAGCGAAGAACACGCCCTGGTTCGCCTGCGAACCCGAGTTCGGCTGCACGTTGGCGGCTTCCGCGCCAAACAGTTGCTTCAGGCGGTCGATTGCCAGCTGCTCGACGATGTCGACGTATTCGCAGCCGCCGTAGTAGCGCTTGCCCGGATAGCCTTCGGCGTACTTGTTGGTCAGTTGCGAGCCCTGCGCTTCCATGACGGCTGGCGAGGTGTAGTTTTCGGACGCGATCAGCTCGATGTGGTCTTGCTGACGGACGTTTTCCTTCTGAATGGCATTCCACAGATCCGGATCGACATTGGCCAGCGTATGGTCTTTAGCAAACATGTAAAACTCCAATCGATAGTAATCCAGGCAACGAGCGGCGCTGTGTGCGGGTGCGGGAGCCAAAGGGCGCGGGCAGCCGCGATCGAACGCGTACCGGTTGATGGCTGCCCAGGCGAACGGCGTATGGCGTCTCACGTTCCCCGGTGGGTACCCACCTTTGCCGCGCCGCGCACCAATCGGTGGCGCTTGTGCGGTGTTTCGCCAGTTACGTGAGACGTAAAGTCCGCAAATTGTACTGAACTCCCCATTGAAGGGCAAGGAAAGCGCCGTCCTGGTGACCCGCCGGGGCGTAATCGCCCGCCCGCCACGGCGTCCTGGTCATTTCGGCTACAATTTTGCAACCCTGCATCTGCCTGCGCACTGCTCCCTCACTGCCCTTTTCAAGGATTCATCATGATCGTCCTCATCACCGGCGCATCGGCCGGCTTCGGCGCCGAAATGGCGCGCACCTTCGTCTCGCACGGCCACCGCGTGATTCTGGCAGCCCGCCGCACCGACCGCATCGCCGATCTGGCAGGCGAACTGGGCGACGCCGCCCTGCCGGTAACGCTCGACGTCACCAGCCGCGCGTCGGTCGAGGCTGCGCTGGCCGGCTTGCCGGCCGACTGGAAGGGGATCGATGTGCTGATCAACAATGCCGGGCTGGCCCTGAATACGGTGCCAGCGCACGAAGTGCCGCTGGAAGACTGGGAAACCATGATCGCCACCAATTGCAAAGGCCTGGTGACGATGACCCGGCTCGTGCTGCCCGACATGGTCGCGCGCGGCAGCGGACTGGTCATCAATATCGGCTCGACTGCCGGCCACTACCCTTACCCGGGCGGCAATGTGTACGGCGCCACCAAGGCCTTCGTGGAACAGTTCACGCTCAATCTGCGCGCCGATCTCGTCGGCACCGGCGTGCGTGCCACCAATCTGGCGCCGGGCTTGTCCGGCGGCACGGAATTCTCCAACGTGCGCTTCAAGGGCGACGATTCGGCAGCAGCCAAAGTGTACGAAGGCACGACGCCGCTGAGCGCAAAGGATATTGCCGACACCGCGTACTGGATCGCGACGCTGCCACCGCACGTCAACGTCAACAGCATCGAACTGATGCCGACCTGCCAGGGCTTTTCGCCATTCACCATCAAGCGCGCCTGACCCGGCGAGTGACCGCGCGGCGGTTACGCTGGCACGCTGAATGGCAACCGATAGCGTGCCCGCCATTTGTGAGAAAATGTTACAGTGATTGGTCTTTTTGCCAAGTTTCAAGTCTACTACCGCTCAAAAGCACGATTTTGTGCGAGGGGTACGTAAGTAATTTCCACGCTCGACGGCCGGAAACGGTGATATCGAGAAGGAAACTCGCGTAGAATGTTTCTCATGTTCATGTATCGGCAGTAACAATGTCTTCAGTATTTAACTGGCCAGTCAGGGTGTATTACGAAGATACCGACGCTGGCGGCATTGTTTTCTATGCCAACTACCTGAAATTCTTTGAACGCGCCCGCACCGAATGGCTTCGGTCACTCGGCGTGCAGCAACAATCCCTGCTCGACGCGGACAACACTGCCTTCGTCGTCAAGAACGTGACCCTCGATTATCACGCTGCGGCGCGCCTCGACGACCAGTTGACGATACAAACCAGTGTTGCCAGGCTGGGCCGCGCATCGGTCCAGTTTCTGCAGCAGGCCTGGTGCGGTGAAACCCTGCTCAATACGGCGAGCGTGACCGTGTGTTGTGTCGATATTGCAACAATGCGCCCGCGCCCCTTGCCTGACCACGTGGCTGCTAAAATGCGTGCCGCCTGAATACATACCTAAATAAATAGCCCATGACCGTCACCCCAGACCTTTCATTCGTCGCCCTGATCGGCAATGCCCACGTGCTGGTGCAATTGATTATGGCCTTGCTGTTGCTGCTGTCGATCGTGAGCTGGACGTACATCTTCCGCAAGGTATTCGCGATCCGCGCCGCACGTGCGCAGACCGAGCAGTTCGAGCGCAGCTTCTGGGCCGGCGGCAATCTGCACACGCTGCACCAGAGCGCCAGCAGCCAGCGTGACCAGAGCGGCGCCCTGGCCCGCATCTTCGAATCCGGCATGGGTGAATTCATCAAGGGCAAGCAAGCGTCGCGCGAAACGCTCGACATGAACTCGGTGCTCGACGGCGCTCGCCGCGCCATGCGCGCCTCGTTCCAGCGCGAACTCGATGCACTGGAATCGCACCTGAACTTCCTGGCGTCGGTCGGCTCGGTCTCGCCGTACATCGGCCTGCTCGGTACCGTCTGGGGCATCATGAACGCGTTCCGCGGTCTGGCCAGCGTCGAGCAGGCCACGCTGGCCATCGTCGCACCCGGCATTGCCGAAGCACTGATCGCGACCGCGATCGGCCTGTTTGCCGCGATCCCGGCCGTGGTGGCATACAACCGCTTCACGCACGATATCGACCGCCTGGCCAACCGCTTCGAGAGCTTCGTCGAAGAATTCTCGAACATTCTCCAGCGCCAGTCGCGCTGATCCAGGGAGCCCGACCATGGCCTTTTCCAGCAGCATGCGCGGCGGACGTCGCCGCAAGTTCAAATCCGAGATCAACGTCGTGCCGTACATCGACGTGATGCTGGTGCTGCTCATTATTTTCATGGCAGTGCCAGCCAATCAGGCGCCGAGCGTGGTCAACCTGCCGCGCGCCGAGAAATCGGCGCTGCCGCCGGACACCTATATCCAGATTTCGATCGAACCCGAAAATCGCCTGTCAATCGGCGTGCAGGGCAAGGGCCGCGTGGCCCAAGAAGACGTGGCCGACCGCTCTGCCCTTCTGCAGCGCCTGCGCGCGCTGCATGAAGAACATCCCGATTATCCGGTGCTGATCGCGGGCGACCGCGAGAGCAAGTACGACGACGTCATCCAACTGATCTCGGAAGCCAAGAAGATGGGTATCAACCGGGTTGGCCTGGCCACCCAGTGATGTCGATGCATTGATGCCTAGAATATGCCCGAAATAAAGCCAGACAACGCCGGCGTGCCGTACCACGTGCCGCCAGAACCGAGCCGCCTGCCATCGTTCCTGCTGGCAGTGGCCGTGCACGCCGCGTTGCTGGCGTTTCTGTGGATCGGCGTGAGCTGGACGGCCAAGACGCCGATCACCGTCGAGGCCGAAGTATGGGACATGTCGGTACAGACGGCCGCCGCGCCCGAGCTGCCGCCCGAGCCTACCCCGGAGCCTGAGCCAACCCCTGAACCGGAGCCAGCGCCCGAGCCGACGCCGGAACCCGTGCGCACACCGCCACCGCCACCGCCACCGGTGGTCGAAGAGCCGGCGCCAAAGCCGGCACCGGATATCGCGCTGCAGCGCGAAAAGGAACGCAAGGCCGAGGAAGCCAAGAAGAAGGCGCTGGCCGAGAAGCGCGACGTGGAAAAACGCGAGCGTGACGAAAAGCTCGCCGAGCAAAAGAAGAAGGACGAGGCAGAACGCAAGCAGAAAGAGAAAGAAAAAGAGCTGCTGGCGAAGAAGGAAGCGGACGAGAAGAAGAAAGAAGCTGAAAAGGAAGCCGACAAGAAAGCGGCAGCGCTGGCCGCGGCGGAAAAGAAAAAAGAAGCGGACGAGAAAAAGAAAGCCGAACAGGTCGCGGCGGCGGCCGAGAAGAAGAAGGCGGACGCCGCCAAAGCCAAAGCGGCCGCTGCCGAAGACGCCAAGCTCGCGAAGCTGCGTGCCGACGAACTCAAGCGCATGGCCGGCGCCATGGGCAGCGGCGGCAGCGCCGCCAAGTCGACGGGCCCGAAATCGGACGGCGGTTATATTGCCGCGATCACGGCGGCGATCAAGAGCAGCACGGCCTATCCGGGCAACACCGATGTGTCGGGAAATCCACGCGCCACGTTCCGCGTCGACCAGTTGCCGACCGGTGAAATCATGTCGGTCAGGTTGGTGAAAAGCAGCGGTGTGCCAGAATTTGACAGGGCAGTGGAAAATGGTATCAAGAAAGCATCGCCACTGCCCAAAAAGAAGGACGGGACGGTAGAGCGTACGCTTGACGTGAATTTCTCGATGCGCGATTACGATTGATTCGGTTCGAACCAGTTTACAAGAGAAACTATGAAAAAAATCCATTTCCTGCTGTTTAGCGCTTCCCTCGCCATGGGATCGGCAGCCAATGCGCAGCTGCAAATCGAAATCGCCGGTGTCGGCAGCAACCAGATTCCGGTCGCCATTGCGGCCTTCGCTGACGAATCCGTCGCACCCGATAAGGTCTCGGCCGTCATCCGCGCCGACCTCGAGCGCAGTGGCGTGTTCAAGGTCATCGACGCTGGCCAGGTCATCAGCGACCGTGACGCCGGCAGCATCAACCTGGCCGCCTTCAAGGCCAGCGGCGCCGACGCGCTCGTGGTCGGCAGCGTGTCGAAGCAGCCAGATGGCCGTTTTGCCATCCGCTACAAGCTGATGGACACGGTCAAGGGCGGCGAAATCTCGCAGATGGGCGGCGAAGTGCAGCCCCGCTACACGCGCCTGCAGGCGCACCGCATTGCCGATGACGTCTATGAAAAGCTGACCGGCGTGCGCGGCATCTTCTCGACCCGCATTGCCTACGTGAAGGCCGACAGCGGCGCCAAGCGCTATATCCTGGCCGTCTCGGATGCCGATGGCGAGAACGAAGTCATCGCCACCCAGGGCAAGGAACCGATCATTTCGCCATCGTGGTCGCCGGACGGCTCGAAAGTCGCCTACGTCTCGATGGAAGACCGCAAGCCGGTCGTCTATCTGCAAGACCTGATGACGGGTCGCCGCAATGTGATATCGAACCAGAAGGGCAACAACTCGGCGCCATCGTGGTCGCCGGACGGCTCGACGCTGGCCGTGGCCCTGTCGAAGGACGGCAATACCGAGATCTATTCGGTCAATTCGGGCGGTACCGGCCACAAGCGCCTGACCAACAACCCGGCGATCGACACCGAGCCGCAGTTCTCGGCCGACGGCCGGACCATTTATTTCACGAGCGACCGCAGCGGTGGCCCGCAAATCTACAAGATGAGCGCAGCCGGCGGCAACGCCACCCGTGTGACGTTCAATGGCAGCTACAACATCAGCCCGCGCGTGTCGTCCGACGGCAAGACGCTGGCCTGGATTTCGCAGCGCGGCGGCGCTTACTCCTTATATGCGATGGACCTGGCCAGCGGCCAGGAACTGCGCCTGGCCGATGGGGCCACCGAACCGAGTTTTTCGCCTAACGGCAAGTACATCATGTATGCAACCAAGGGTGGCGGTCGCACCTCGCTGGCCGTGGTGTCTGTGGATGGACGAGTCAAGCAACGCTTGACGACCAAAGCGGGAAACATTCGGGAGCCCAGCTGGGGTCCCTTCATGAAGTAAGAAGTAAAACCTCAACATAACAGGAGAAAATCCATGCGCAACTTCAAGAGTGTAGCTTTCATCGTTTCCACCGCAGCCCTGCTGGCCGCTTGCTCGTCGCCAACCAAGCTGAACGAAACCCCGGTCGTCGAGAAATCGCCAACCCCGGCAGCGCCAGCTGCTGATCCACGCGACATCAACCCGGTCCAGACCGGCAGCGTCGATCCGCTGAACGACCCACAAGGCGTTCTGGCCAAGCGCAGCATCTACTTCGACTACGACAGCTTCGTCGTGCGCGCTGATGGCCAGCCAGTGGTCCAGAACCACTCGGCGTTCCTGACCAAGAACACGTCGCGTAAAGTCCTGATCCAGGGCAATACCGATGAACGCGGCGGCACCGAGTACAACCTGGCCCTGGGCCAGAAGCGTGCTGAAGCCGTCCGTCGTTCGATGGCGTCGCTGGGCGTGTCGGAAGGCCAGATCGAAGCCGTGTCGCTGGGCGAAGAAAAGCCAAAAGCCACCGGCAGCAACGAAGAATCGTGGGCTGAGAACCGCCGCGCAGACATCGTCTATCAATAATCGATTCGGCTGAACAAGCCGGACAGGTTCGATTGACAGGGGGCGGGACGCAGTGCAGACTGCTACCCGCCCCTTGTTTTATCTCAGCAACCGCCGAAGTCACCGGCTTAGTAGAAAGAACACAACGCTTATGCTCAAACTGTCCAAGTCCCGCCTCGCATGCCTCGTGCTGGCCCTGTCGATGCCACTGCACGCCGTCGCCGGCCCGTTCGACGACGAAGAAGCGCGCAAGGCCATCCTGGACCTGCGCACCAAGGTCGACAACATCACGCGCGACCTGACCGCACGCATCGACAGCAAATCGGACAAGACGGTGCAGATCGAAATGCTCAACCAGCACGAGCAGACGATGCAGGAAATCGCCCGCCTGCGCGGCCAGATCGAAGTGCTGGCCAATGAAGTCGCCAAGGCCCAGAACAGCCAGAAGCAGCTGTACGCCGACCTCGACGCGCGCCTGAAAAAGGTCGAGCCACGCGCCGAAGTGATCGACGGCCAGGCCGCCGAAGTGCTGCCCACCGAAAAGACCGCGTACGAAGCCGCCACCGCGATGTTCCAGTCGGGCGACTACAAGGGCGCCTCGGTCGCGCTGCAGGAATTCGTGCGGCAGTTCCCGCAGTCGCCGTACGCATCGAACGCGCAATACTGGCTCGGCAACACCTTCTACGCACTGGGCGACTACAAGAAGGCCATTGCGGCGCAGCAGGTCGTCACCACCACCTACGGCACGAGCCAGAAGGTCCCGGACGCGATGCTCAATATCGCCAGCAGCTACGCCCTGCTCAAGGACAACAAGAACGCGAAGAAGTCGCTCCAGACGCTGGTGGCGAAGTACCCGGATTCGAGCGCCGCGCAGACTGCGCGCGATCGGCTGGCGTCGCTGAAGTAACGGCAAAGGCACACCACACACCGGGCGCGGCATTTGACAGCGCCCGTGTCGCCCCCTATAATCTTGCTTCTTCGGGTCGTTAGCTCAGCTGGTAGAGCAGCGGACTTTTAATCCGTTGGTCGCAGGTTCGAATCCCGCACGGCCTACCAAAGATTCAGCAGAAAAGCCAACCTTCGGGTTGGCTTTTTTGTGTTCCGCTCATATTAGGATGATCCCACCATGACTTATGAAGATTTTCTCGACGAGGTGACCACGCTCCTCACGGAGATGTATGACCTCACCGACGAAGCGGCGATCAAGCTGGTGGTCGACGCGCAAGCCAACGATTACTTTGTCGCACACGACGACAAGGAAGAGCTGCGCACCGCCGAGCAAGCCAAGCTGGACGCCACCGCGCTCCACGAAGGCAAGCAGAACCGCAACCAGACGCAGCGCAAGCAGCAGCAGCGTCAGGTGCAGAAGAAAAAAGCCGTTTAAGCAGACATCGCCGCTCAGTGAAGAACCGTAGGGTGGACGGCTCTGCCGTCCACCCTACCGCGTGTCAAGCCGCTACGGCCGGATGCGCCTGCTTGCGGTACAAGAACTCCAGCACCTGCCGCCGATGCTCGGTATAGCGCGCATCCTGCGCCAGCGCCACCCGGTCGCGCGGCCGCTCGAGTTCCACGGCGACGATCTCGCCGATCGTGGCTGCCGGCCCATTGGTCAGCATGACGATCCGGTCGGACAACAGCACTGCCTCGTCCACATCGTGCGTCACCATCACCACGGTGGATTTCGTGGCCGCCACGATCTTGAGCAGCTCATCCTGCAAATGCGCCCGCGTGAGCGCGTCGAGCGCGCCAAACGGCTCATCCATCAGCAGGACCTTCGGCTGCATCGCCAGCGCCCGTGCGATGCCGACGCGCTGCTTCATGCCGCCCGAGATTTCATGCGGCCGCTTGGTTTCGGCGCTCGTCAGGCCCACCAGCGCCAGCGCATCCATCGTCCGCTCGCGCAACTGGGCCCGGGTTTCAAGTGAGCCAAACACCCGCTCGACACCCAGATGGATGTTCTCGTAGCACGTCAGCCATGGCAGCAGCGAGTGATTCTGGAACACGACCGCGCGCTCCGGTGACGGGCCGCCGATCTCGCGGCCCGCGCAGATCAGCAGCCCAGCAGTGGGCTTGAGCAAACCGGCCACCAGGTTCAGCAGCGTCGACTTGCCACACCCCGAGTGGCCGATCAGTGTGATGAATTCGCCCTTGCTGACCGTGAGGTCGATCCCCTGCAACGCCGGGAACACGCCCTTCTTGGTATGAAACGCCATCTCGACACCGGTGATGTCGATGAATTTTTTTTGCAGTTCGTCCATGATCGAAACCCTTTCAGTTAGCCACTTGTTCGTGGGTCAGTGCGCGTGCCAGCGACACCAGCGCCAGTTCGAGCAGCAGGCCGACCACGCCGATGATGGCAATGGCGATGATGATGTGTGCCACGTTCAGGTTGTTCCACTCGTCCCATACCCAGAAGCCGATGCCCACGCCGCCGGTCAGCATTTCAGCTGCCACGATGACGAGCCATGCAGTGCCAATGGCCAGGCGCACACCGGTCAGGATGTACGGCAGCGCCGATGGCAGCAGGATCTTGGTGAGGATCTTCCATTCCGACAGGTTCAGCACGCGCGCCACGTTCATGTAGTCCTGCGGCACGCGCTGCACGCCGACGGCCGTGTTGATGATCATCGGCCAGATCGAGCAGATGAAGATCGACCAGATCGCCGCCGGGTCGGCCGACTTGAAGACCAGGAGGCCAATCGGCAGCCAAGCGAGCGGCGAGACCGGCTTGAGCAGGCTGATGATCGGGCCGAACATGCGGCTGACAAATTGCACGCGCCCGATCACGAAGCCCAGCGGAATGCCGATCAGCGCCGCCAGGCCGAAGCCGATCGCCACGCGCTGCAGCGACGCCAGCACGTTCCAGCCGATGCCCTGGTCGTTGGGGCTGTTGCGGTAGAACGGATCGGCGAACAGTTCGAGCGCCGCCTGCCACGTGACCAGCGGCGACGGAAACGCCTCGTTCTGCGCGGCGATCACTTGCCATACCAGCAGCACGAGCGCGATGCCGGTCAGCGGCGGCGCCACACGCCGGACTGCCGTGGCAAACGGCTGTGCGCGGCGCGCAGCGACGGCGGCGGCCGGCTTGCGCGGGGGCGCGGCGCGCGCCGGGCCGCTGACAGCCACCGGCACTGGCGCCGGCTCGTTGGGAACGGATTTCAACAGGGCATTCATGACGGCTCCTCGCAGTACGGGTGGATGGTCAAGCCTTGACCTTGAACGACGCGGCGTACGCCTGTGGGTTCTTGCCATCCCACACGGTGCCGTCCATCAGCTTCGATGTGCGCAGCAAGCCCGCCGGGACCGGCGTCTTCGTCATCGTGGCCGCGTCCTTGTACAACTGGACCTGATTGACCGCCGTGGCCACGGCCAGGTAATCCGGATCGCTCTTGAGCAGGCCCCAGCGGCGATGCTGCGTCATGAACCACATGCCGTCGGACAGGTACGGGAAGTTGACCAGGCCGTCGTTGTAGAACTTCATGTGGTTCGCGTCGTCCCAGGTCTTGCCCATGCCGTTCTGGTAGCGGCCCATGATGCGCTGGTCGATCGCATCCTTGCTGGTGTTGACGTACGACTTGGCGGCGATCACTTCAGCCATCTTGTTCTTGTTGGCCAGCGACGCATCGATCCACTTGCCCGCCTCCAGGATGGCGGCCATCATCGCCCGGCACGTGTTCGGATTGGCCTTGGCAAATTCCAGCGTCGAGCCCAGCACCTTCTCGGGGTGGTCGCGCCAGATGTCCTGGGTCGTCGTGGCGGTGATGCCGATGCCGTCCATGATGGCGCGGTGGCCCCACGGTTCGCCCACGCAGAAGCCGTCCATGTTCCCGATGCGCATATTGGCCACCATCTGCGGCGGCGGCACGGTGATGACCTTGGCATCCTTCATCGGATTGATGCCATTGGCGGCGAGCCAGTAATACAGCCACATCGCGTGGGTGCCGGTCGGGAACGTTTGCGCGAATGTGTAGTCGCGTTTTTCGGTGCGCATCAGCTTGGCGAGCGAGGCGCCGTCGACCGCGCCCTTGGTGGCCAGTTGCTTCGACAGCGTGATGGCCTGACCGTTGTTGTTCAGGCCCATCAGCACGGCCATGTCCTTCTTCTGGCCGCCAATGCCCATCTGCACGCCGTACAGCAGGCCGTACAGCACGTGGGCGGCGTCCAGGTCGCCGTTGGCGAGCTTGTCGCGCACGCCGGCCCACGAGGCCTCTTTGCTCAGCACGAACTTGACGCCGTATTTCTTGTCAAAGCCCAGCACCGACGCCATCACGACCGATGCGCAATCGGTCAGTGGAATGAAGCCGATCTTGATCTCGGTCTTTTCGGGCTTGTCCGACCCCGCCGCCCATGCCCCGCCCCCGGCCAGCCCCAGCAGGCCACCGGCCGCTGCCAGCGAGGCACCCTGGATGATGTTCCTGCGCGTCCCATCGACGTTCGTACCGGTGGACGAATTGCCCTGCGCTTGACGCTGTTGATTTTCCATTGCAAATCCCAAAAAGTGATCAGGCAAAAAAAAACGGCTACCCCACATGAACGTGTTCATGCATTGGTAGACGTCGTTGTCCGGGGAGGCGGGGCCAGCGTTGGCATTCACCTCGTGCGCTCCGTTGCGCATTACTCATTACGCAAGCTTCGTGCCAGTGGCCGGCGCAGAGTGAGCGTGAGAATGGCCGCTGCTGCGGTGCACCGCAGCATGGCGCGCGGAGCGCACTACGATTGCGCAGCGCCTCTTTTTGGACGGTCCTGCAGGCCGGGCAAGCTGGCTGTCCGTACGCGCGCACGGTTGACAACGTGGCCTTCCACAACCCAATGCGTGCATGCTAGGATTGTTTATTGCCTCAAACACAAGCAGAAGCACAGTACTGACCGTGCACCGCCGGGGCCTGCAACTGGAGCCATCAATGCACACCGAACAAGTCCAGCGTCACCGCACGCCGATCCATACGGCGACCGCCGTCGACCGCAGCAATCCGAAGAAGCCGCGCCGTCATATTGCGCAAGACATCGTCTCGAGCAGCCGCCGCCTGCGCCAGCGCATCGGCGTGGTCGCGGTCGTCTGCATCGGCCTGGCCACGTTGCTGGTGGCGTTCGAGTAAGCCGCCGCATTTCGCCCCGCATTACGCCCCGCATTGCGCCTTGCCCGCGCCGTTACGGCCGGGCTATACTGCGCCGTCACCCGTTCAGCCAGGATCGCATGTCGCTGTTGCACACGCTACGCATTACGCACACCAGCACGGCCCTGCGCCGGTTGCTCCTGTGCGTGTGCGCGCTGATCCTGGCACTGCAACTCATCGGCAGCTCGTATCACGACCATGACTTGGCCGAGCAGTTGTCCGACTGCGTCAGCTGCCAGGTTGCAGCCCATGCCACGGCCGACCTGCCGGCCGTGTCGCCACAATTGCTGGCCGTCTTCCTGGCGGTCGTCTACCTCCTCGCGCGCCTGCCGCGCCCTGCGCCGTTCTACCGGCGCCAGTACCTGATCCCTTCCCCCCAGGCGCCACCACGCCACCAGTCCGTCCACTGATCCGCTCGTGCGCCGCCGCGGCTACCAACGTGGCCTGACGGCGTAGCGGCGCGAGTCATCTCCGTCCCGTTTGCGGTCGCGGCACCTGTGCGCGTCTGCATCCGGCGCGCACGCTGCATGCGTGCGCCGGCATACCTTATTTACCTTGAAAGAACACGATGACCATGACCACTCCTGCCATGGAAGCGACCGGCGTGACCGTCGCCTATGGCGCCACGACCGTGCTGCGCGACCTGAACCTGCGCGTTGCGCGCGGTGAAATCTATGCCCTGCTGGGCGGCAATGGCGCCGGCAAATCGACGACGCTCAACGCCTTTCTCGGCTTTCTCGCACCGCAAGCCGGCAGCGTGCGCGTGTGCGGCATCGACGTCGTCGCCGACCCGCTCGCCGCGCGCGGCCAGCTTGCCTACGTGCCGGAAAACGTCGCCCTCTACGAACACCTGAGCGCCCGCGAAAACATCGACTACTTCCTGCGCCTGGCCGGCAGTCACCCCATCGACGCCACCATCGACGATGCGTTGCGCGCAGTGCGGCTCGACCCGGCCGCATGGACGCGTCGCCTGGGCGGCTACTCGAAAGGCATGCGCCAGAAGGTCGCGATTGCGCTCGCCGTGGCGCGCCAGGTGCCGCTGCTGCTGCTCGACGAGCCGACCACGGGCCTGGATCCCCAAGCGACCAGCGAATTCAACACGCTGCTGCAGGACTTGCGCGCGCGGGGCAGCGCCATCTTCATGGTCACGCACGATCTGCTGGGCGCCGCCGAAGTGGCGGACCGCATCGGCTTTCTGGAGCGTGGCCACATCAGCCACGAAGTGGCCGCCAGCGGCGCCGAACGCTATGACGTGCGCGACCTGTACCGGCGCTACGCGGGTGCCACTAACGCTGCCGCCAGACCGGAGGCCGCATGAGCGTTTTTCAAGCACTGCCCGCGGTTGCCGTGGGCGAGTGGCGCGCGATGCTGCGCAACCAGGTGGCCGTCGCCGCGGGCATCCTGATGCTGGCGCTCACGCTCGTGGCCATCGTTGTCAGTCATGAGCGCGTGGGCACCGTGAACGCCGAACGGGCGCGCTTCCAGAGCACGGTCGACGCCCAGTGGGCCAACCAGCCGGACCGCCACCCGCACCGTGTCGTCCATTACGGCCACTATGTGTTCCGGCCACTCAGCCCCCTCGCCTTCTTCGATTTCGGCGTCGATCCGTTCACTGGCAGTACGCTCTTTTTGGAGGGTCATCGCCAGAACAGCGCCAACTTCAGCGACGCCGCCCAATCGTCGGTGCTGCTGCGTTTTGGCCAGCTGACCCCGGCCTTCGTGCTGCAGGTGCTCACGCCGCTGCTGATCGTGTTCCTCGCGTTCGGCAGCGTCGCGCGCGAACGCGAGCGCGGCCAATTGCGGCTGCAGATCGTGCAGGGTGTCCGCGGCGCGACGCTGTTGCTTGGCAAGCTCGCGGCCCACGCCGGTGTAGCGCTGCTGCTGGGTGCGCCGGCCTTCATCGCGCTGGTGGCGATCGCCGTCGTGCACCCGGCCGTCGCGGCCGAGGCGATCGCGCTATTGGCCGGGTACGCGCTGTACCTGCTGGTGTGGGTCGTGGCGGCCGTGCTGGTATCGGCGTCGCTGCCCCGGGCGCGCGATGCGCTGCTGGCGCTGGTGGCCGGCTGGATCGTCACGGCGATCCTGCTGCCGCGCGTGATGCCCGATGTGGCGGCTGGCGACGTGGGTCGCCCGAGCCGCATCGAAACCGAGGTCGCCATCCACGAGCGCCTGGCCGCGATCGGCGACAGCCACAATCCGGACGACCCGTACTTCAATGCGTTCCGGGCGCGCACGCTGCAACACTACGGCGTGACGCGCGTGGAAGACCTGCCGGTCAACTACAGCGGCCTGTTGATGGCCGAGGGCGAGCGCATGACGAGCGCCCTGTTCGATGAATTCATGCGCGCCGATTACGCACGTCAAACTGCGGAAAGCGCGATCGTCCATTCGGCCAGCGTGGCCAGTCCGCTGATCGCGCTGCGCCGCATGTCGACCGCGCTGTCCGGCACCAACCTCGACAGCCATGCGCGCTTCCTGCTCGAAGGTGAACGCTACCGCTACGCCTTCGTCCAGCGGCTCAACGGCCTGCACGTCAACGTCGTCACGCCCACCGGCGCCGGCGACGAGCGCATCGACAAGCACCACTGGGAAGACACGCCGCGCTTCGGCTACGCCCCCGCACTGTTCGCCGAGGTCGCCGCGCGCCATGCCTGGCCCGCGTTTGCCCTGCTGGGCGGCTGGCTGCTGGCGTTGTTCGCCATCGGCGGCTGGATCGCCAAACGCCTGGAAAGGAATCCGGCATGAAAACGTACTTTCTTGAACTGCGCCAGATCGCGCACTCGCGCCTGGCTGTCGGCGCCGTCGTGCTGCTGGCGCTGCTGTCCGCGCTGTCGGTCTGGACCGGCCTGCACGCCGTGAACCAGCAGCGCGCCACGCTTGAGCGCATCGCCGCAAGCCACGCACATGACCATGCGGCCATCCTGGCTACGCAGTTACGCGCTGTCAGCAAAACCGGGAGCGCCGAAGCCGGCGCGGTCGGCTACTACCTGCCGCACCTGACCGTCAATCCGCCGTCGCCACTGGCGTTTGCCGCCATCGGCGGGCGCGATCTGCAGCCGTCGGCGCTGCGCGTGCGGATTCTCGGGTTGCAGTCGCAGCTGTATGAATCCGAGTCGATCAATCCCGAGCTGGCCATGCCGGGGCGCTTCGATTTTGCGTTCGTGCTGGTGTACCTGACGCCGCTGTTCGTCATCGCGCTGATGCATGATCTCGTCTCGAGCGAACGCGAAGCCGGCCGCCTGCGCCTGCTGGCGTCCCTGCCCAAAGGCGCGGCCGATACCTGGCGCCGCCGCGTCGGCCTGCGCTATGGATTGCTATGGCTCGCTGCGCTGCTGCCACTGGCCGTGGGCGCGTTCATCGCCGGCGCCGGCGTGACGGGCTTCGGCCAGATTGCGCTGGTCGCGACGCTGTACCTGGCGTTCTGGTTTGGCCTCGCGGCCTGGGTGGCAGCGCGTGCGCGCACGTCGGCCGGCAGCGCCGCGATCCTGCTGGCGGGCCTGGTGGGACTGACGATGATCCTGCCGACACTGGCCGATGCCGGCATCGCGCGCCTGTCGCCGGTGTCGAAGGGGGTCGAGCTGGCGCTGGCGCAGCGCCAGGCCGTGCACTCGGCGTGGGACGTGCCCAAGACGGAGACGTTCGAGAAATTCTTCCGCACGCATCCCGAATGGAAGGACACGGCGCCGGTCACCGGGCGCTTCCACTGGAAGTGGTATTACGCGATGCACCAGGCGGGCGACGACGCGGTGGCGCCAAGCGTGGCGCAGTACCGCGCCAGCATGGTGGCGCGCGAAGACTGGACCGCGCGCGCCGGGCTGCTGCTGGCGTCGGTGAACGTGCAGGTGCTGCTGCACCGGCTGGCCGATACCGACCTGGCGTCGCAACTGGCGTACCACGACCGGATCGGGGCGTATCACACGCAGCTGCGGCAGTTCTTCTATCCGTACCTGTTCGGGGAGCGGCCGTTCACACCAAGCGATGCGGCGAAACTGCCCGTGTATGACGGTAGCGCGATGAAGGGGACGCTGGCGCCAGGGCAGTTGCTGGCGCTGGCCATGCTGGCCTTGCTGCTGCTGGCGGCGGGGCTGCGCACCTTGCGCACGGTACGGTAGGATTGGCGGCCGGGCCGCCAACCCCGGACTGCGTCAGAACTCTTCCCAGCCGTCGCCGGCGCTGGCGTTGGCGGTCTCTGCGTTCGCTGCCTTCGCTGGCTTCACCGGCTTCGCGACTGGCGCGGCATCGGTGCGGGCTTTTGTCACGACCGGTTTTACCGGCGCCTTCGTAGACAACTTCGCAGGCAACTTCGCAGGCGCCTTCTCCACCGGCTTCGGCGCCGCGTTGGCCACCATCTTCGGCGCACTGGTAACCACGCGCGGCTTGGCCACGACTGCGCGCACGCCTGCCGGCGTAGCAAGCTTGAACGCCCCCACGGTCTGCGCCAGCTTGGCCGCTTCTTCCTGCAGCGACGTCGCCGCTGCCGACGCCTGTTCGACGAGCGCCGCATTTTGCGTCGTCACCTGATCCATCTGCGCCACGGCGCCGTTGATCTGCTCGATGCCGGCCGTCTGTTCCTGGCTGGCCGCGGTGATCTCGGACATGATGTCGGTCACGCGGTTCACGCTTTGCACGATTTCGGCCATCGTCGTACCGGCGCGGTCCACCAGTTCCGAGCCGTGGTGCACCTTCTCGACCGAATCGTCGATCAGCACCTTGATTTCCTTGGCCGCCGCTGCGCTGCGCTGCGCCAGGCTACGCACCTCGCCCGCCACGACGGCAAAGCCGCGGCCCTGCTCGCCGGCGCGCGCCGCCTCGACGGCCGCGTTCAGGGCCAGGATATTGGTCTGGAACGCGATGCCGTCGATCACGGCGATGATGTCGACGATGCGGGTGGCCGACGTATTGATCGCGCCCATCGTCTGCACCACCTGCGCCACCACGGCGCCGCCCTTGCCCGCTACTTCCGATGCCGACGTGGCCAGTGCATTGGCCTGGCGCGCATTGTCGGCGTTCTGCTTGACGGTCGACGTCAGTTCTTCCATCGACGAGGCGGTTTCTTCCAGCGAGCCGGCCTGCTGCTCGGTGCGCGACGACAGATCCAGATTGCCAGCAGCAATTTCGCTTGAGGCGGTGGCGATATTGTCGGTACCGGTGCGGACCTGGCCGACAATGCGCACGAGCGATTCGTTCATGTCCTTGAGCGCCTGCAGCAGACGGCCGGTTTCGTCAGTCGACGTGACCTCGATGGTCTGGGTCAGGTCGCCCTGGGCGACGGCGCCGGCGATCTTCACGGCCTGCTCGATCGGACGCACGATCGCGCGCACCAGCAGATACCCGACCAGCGCGGCCATGATGAGGCCAAAGGCCAGGCCGGCCAGGCACACCGCGCGCACCAGTTCAAAGGTCGCCTGTGAGGCCCGGTATTCGGCCAGCGCCGCAGCCTGCTGCTCGTCGATCAGCCGGATGCCCAGCGTATTGAGCGATGCGTAAAGCTGCGTCATCGGCCCGTTCAGCAGCTGGATCGCCTGCGCATTGTCATTGGCGCGGATCGCGGCCACTGCCGGCAACAGGCCGCCATCGAGGAACGCCTTGCGCGCCGCGGCGATCTCCGCGACCAGCGCCCGCTCCTTCTCGCTCATCGGGATTTGCGTGAACTGGCCCCACAGCTTGTTGATGGTGGCGCTCGTCGCTTGGACGGTGTCCATTGCAGCGCTGCGCTGGGCGGCATCTTCCATAGTGACCGCCTTGGCCACGGTCAGCTGGTTTGCCGTGATCAGCTGCGTGACCTCCCCGGCCTGGCTCAATCCGACCAGGCGGCGATCGTACATCTGCTTGAGCTCAGCGTTGGCTGTGCCGAGGTTGTAGATGCCGATGACGGCGCCGGCAATAAGTTCGACCGCGAGAAACGCGATGACGAAAATGAGGCGCGACTTGATGCTGAGATGTTTGAACATGTTCGCTAGGCTGACGTAAGGAGGAATAAGTTGGTGCTTTATTGGATTATAGAAACTTATCCTTATCCATGGGAAGTATTGAACGCGAGATTGACGGGTTCCCTATACAACACGGGACAGGCGTCGCTGGTCCGCAACAACCCGCTGGCCGCCGGTCCAGGCTGCACCTTGGCAAAAATGACAAGCGCACTGTGAACAGGCAACTTTGTCGATAAAATGACATGATTGTCCACGCCGTCCCAACGAAGCCCCCATGACACTTCCCGTCCTGCTCAACCTGGCCATTGCCCTGGCTGTCTGCGTTTTCCTGTACCGGTTGCAGGCCAATCACGTCTCGTTCACCAAGCGCGTGTTCGCCGGCCTTGGCCTTGGCGTCGTGCTCGGCGCCGCGCTGCAGGTGATGTATGACGTGGGTGGGCCGGAAATCAAGGCCACCAATGAATGGCTGAACGTGATCGGCAGCGGCTATGTCCAGCTGCTGCAGATGATCATCATTCCATTGATCATGGTCTCGATCATCCAGGCGATCCTGAAGCTGCGCGATGCCTCCTCGCTCGGCAAGATCAGCACGCTCACGATCGGCATCCTGCTCATCACGACCATCGTGGCGGCCTCGATCGGCATCCTGATGGCCAAGCTGTTCGGCCTGACGGCGGTCGGCCTGACCTCCACCGCCGCCGAAGTCGCGCGCGGCGAATACATGCAGGGCAACCTGGCTGCGGCCAAGGAACTGTCGCTGCCGTCGCTGCTCCTGTCCTTCATCCCGGCCAACCCGTTCCTCGACATGACCGGCGCGCGCAAGACCTCGACCATCGCCGTGGTGGTGTTCGCGATCTTCATCGGCGTCTCGGCCACCGGCATCGCCGGCAAGAAGCCGGAAGTCTTCACGTCGTTCAGCAGTTTCGTGCACGTGGCGCACGTGATCGTGATGCGCATGGTCACGCTCGTGCTGCGCCTGACCCCGTACGGCGTGTTCGCGCTGATGGCCAAGGTCGTGTCGAGCTCGAGCTGGCAGGACATTCTTGGCCTGCTCAACTTCGTGGTCGCCTCGTACGCCGCGCTGGCGCTGATGTTCTGCGTCCACCTGGCGATGGTCGCAGCGGCCGGCCTGAAGCCATGGCGCTACGTCAAGAAGATCTTCCCGGTGCTGGTCTTCGCGTTCACCTCGCGCACCAGCGCGGGCTCGATCCCGATGAGCGTGGCCACGCAGACCGCGCGCCTGGGCACGCCGGAGGGCACGGCCAACTTTGCCGCGTCGTTTGGCGCCACGATCGGCCAGAACGGCTGCGCCGGCATCTACCCGGCCATGCTGGCGGTGATGATCGCGCCGACGGTGGGCGTCGATCCGTTCACGGCCGCGTTCCTGCTGCCGCTGCTGGCGATCATCGCCTTCGGCTCGATCGGCGTGGCCGGTGTCGGCGGCGGCGCCACGTTCGCGGCGCTGATCGTGCTGTCGGCGATGGACCTGCCGGTGGCGCTCGCTGGTCTGTTGATTTCGGTCGAACCGCTGATCGACATGGGCCGCACGGCGCTGAATGTCAGCGGCTCGATCGCTGCCGGCACCGTGACCAGCCGGGTCATGGGACAGACCGACATGCGGGTGTTTGACGACGATGCCGACATTAACCTGGACAGCGAGGCGCGGGCCGTCTGACGCCGCCTGACGGTTTCCGTGCACGGAACAATCGTGCGCTGAGGCCGTCGTGAAACCTTCTATGATGACGCCAAGATAACTTTTTGGCGGACTTCATGGAACAAAAATGGCCACAAGAAATTTGGGTCGTGCGGCACGGACAAAGCGCCGGCAACGTCGCCCGCGACCTGGCTGAAGCAGCAGCAGGACACCGCATCGACATCGCCGAGCGCGACGTCGACGTGCCATTGTCCGACCTTGGCGAGCGCCAGTCCGACGCCCTCGGCGCCTGGTTCGCATCGCTCCCCGCAGCGCAGCGCCCGACCGTCGTGCTGCATTCGCCGTACGTGCGCGCCACCGAAACGGCCAACCTCGTGATGCGCCACCTCGACCGCGACGGCCTGTGCGTGCGCGAAGACGAGCGCCTGCGCGAAAAGGAATTTGGCGTCCTTGACCGCCTGACGACGCACGGTATCGCGCACGACTTCCCCGACCTGTACGAGCAGCGCCATCACGTTGGCAAGTTCTATTTCCGCCCTCCCGGCGGCGAAAGCTGGTGCGACGTCATCCTGCGCCTGCGCAGTGTCATGGATACGCTGGAACGGGAATTTGCCGGCGAGCGCGTGCTGATCGTCGCGCACCAGGTCACGGTCAATTGCTTCCGCTACCTGTTCGAGCATCTCACCGAAGCGCAGATCCTCGAGTTCGATCGCAACGGCGATGTCCCGAACTGTTCCGTCACATCGTACGAATTCGATCCCGAGGCCGGCAAGCGCGGCGATCTGGCGCTGCGATTGGTCAATTTCGTCGCGCCGCTGGAGGAGACCGGCACACCGGTCACCGTGGCCAAGGACGTCGCATCCGCCCCCAACGCGTAAGGTCATCCGCCATGGACAAGAACCAGGTACACGATGTCGATGCCGCCATGCTGGCCGCCTGGCCGCTGCCGCAGCCGGGCACCGGAGGCGACAAGGAAATGCGCGGCCACATCCTGATCATCGGCGGCTCGCGCGAGATGCCGGGCGCCATCATCCTGGCCGCGACGGCCGCGCTGCGCGCCGGGGCCGGCAAACTCACGATCGCGACCGGCGCCAGTGTCGCCCAGCTGGTCGCGCTGGCGATGCCCGAGGCGCGTGTGATTGGCCTGACCGAGCACGATACCGATGGCTTCAGCCTCGATGCGGTGGCCAGCCTCGATCCGCTGGCCGATCGCGTGAATGCAGTACTGATCGGTCCCGGCATGCGCGACGAAGCGAGCACGGCGCGCCTGGTGCATGCACTGCTGCCCCGCCTGGTTGAAGCGGACGTCGGGCTGGTGCTCGACGCCTGTGCCATGGACGTCCGGCTTCATCCACCAGAGCACTGGCCCGCGGGCAAGCCGATGCGCTTCGAGCGTCCCGTGATCATGACGCCGCACTGCGGCGAAATGGCGCACCTGACGGGCATCGACAAGGATTGCATCGCCGGCCTGCCCGATGGGCCGGCCCTGGCCGCGGCGCGCGACTGGAACGCCGTCATCGCACTCAAGGGCGCGCGCACCGTGATCGCCGCGCCGGATGGCACGCTGTGGCAGCACGAAGGCGCCGGCAATATCGGACTGGCCAGTTCGGGCTCGGGCGACGTCCTCGCGGGCATCATCGGCGGCCTGCTGGCGCGCGGCGCGACCGAAGCGCAGGCGGCCTGCTGGGGCGTCGCGCTGCATGCACGCGCCGGCGACCGGCTTGCAGAGCGCCTGGGAACGCTCGGTTATCTGGCCCGGGAACTTGCCGCCGAGGTACCGGTTTTACTGGAACAGCTTGGCCAGAAAGACAAGGCAACAGTGAACGATCCGATGTCCGTGGCGGGCGATGTTCACCTGGGCTCCTAGAACACCGGCGGTCACACGAAGTGTGTAAATAATGTTACCGATTCCCGTGAGTGTGCGGTATCTAACGAACCAGCTGTCGGGCTTGCGGTCTAATTGGCACAGATGCATTGAAGTCGAAACAGATTCACTGAAGTACGCACTGGGGCCGCGTATTGCGTCGGTACCCTCAACGTTTCACCAGCGACCATCGCGTCACAGTGGAACCGATCTGGCGCCGCAATGTCCCAACAAGCAGTCCGGGATCTGCGGCACACAAATAGACGTCAATCGAGGAGTAAAAAATGAATGCAATGACCAAGGCACCAAAAATTCTGCTGACCGCCGCCGTGCTGGCAACCCTGCTGGGCGCATGCAAGAAAGACGAAGCAGCGACCACCACGACCGTTCCAGCCGACACCTCGGCCACTATGCCAAGCGGCACTTCGGGCGCCACTGGCACCATGGGTGACACCGGCACTGGCGCAACGGGCACCGGCACCACCGGTACGGGCGACATGGGCACGGGCGCTGCTGCCGGCACCACCGGCACCACGACCGACACGTCGGGCGCAGCTGGCACCATGGGCACGACTGGCGCCACCGGCACCACGGGGATGACCGGCACCGCAGAAGGCGCCACCAGCCCACAGACCACCGATCCAACCAGCACCACCACGCCGCCAACCGGCACGACCGGCAAGTAATCGCGGTCACCAGCCGGACAGCGCCCTGCAGATCAGGGCGAGTTCGGCGCACCATCGCAGCCCGGCTTTTCAGCCGGGCTGTTTGTTTTGTGACGTTGTCGGACCAGATGCCGGCGTACGCTCCGCCACGTCGCGGATCAGTTGCTCCACAATCAAAAAATCGGCTGGCTTGGTCAGATGGTGATCGAACCCTGCCTGGCTCGAGCGCTTCCGGTCCTGCTCCGCACCCCAGCCCGTGAGCGCGATCAGCGTCGATGTCTCCATGCCGGCGATGCGCCGCATCGCTTCGGCCGCGTCGTAGCCGGTCATGTCGGGCAGCCCGATATCGAGAAACACCACTTGCGGCAACAGCGCCGCCGCCTGCAGCAGCGCCGAGGCGCCATCATGCACGGCCGTCACCGCGTGCCCGTTCATCTCCAGCAGGGCCTGCAGCGTCTGGGCCGCATCGACATTGTCGTCCACCACCAGGATACGCAGCATGCCCGGGTCGGTCTGCGCTGCCTGCAGCACAGTGCCGGCCGCAGCGACAGGCGGCGTCGCGCTGTCGGCCGGCAGCGGCAGCCAGACCGTGAACTGGCTGCCCTGCCCGACCCCGGCGCTGGTAGCAGCCACGCGGCCGCCATGCAGCTTCACGAGGCGCTGCACGAGGTTCAGGCCAACACCCAGGCCGCCCTGCGCCATCTCGGCGCCCGCGTGGGCCTGCGCATACATGTCGAACACGCCCTCGAGCGCATCGGCGGCGATGCCGATGCCGTTGTCCAGTACCGAGATGGCCACGTCGTCGCCCTCGATCTGCGCGCGGATTTCCAGCGCACCGCCCGGTGGCGTGTACTTGGCCGCGTTGTTGAGCAGGTTGCTCAGGATCTGGGCCACGCGATGGCGGTCGGCGTGCAGGCCCACGTGCCCATCGGGCAGATGCACGGCCAGCGCGTGGCGGCCGCGCTCGACCAGCGGCATGCTCATGTCGACGGCTTCGCGCACCGCGTCGGCCAGCAGCACACGCTCGCAGCGCAGCGTGACCTTGCCTTCGGCCAGGCGCGCCATGTCGAGCAGATCATCGACCAGGTGCACCATGTGATCGACCTGGCGCCGCATGATGGCCTGCACGTCGCCGCTGGCCGCGCCGATGCGCATCAGCTCCAGGCCCGAGCGGATCGGGGCCAGCGGATTGCGCAGTTCGTGCGCGAGCGTAAACAGGAAGTCGCTCTGCGCCCGGTTCTTTGCGCCCAGTTCGCGCGCCAGGCGGTGCAGTTCCTGCTCGGCGTGCTTCTGGCTGTCGATATCGAGCGTGACGCCGTCGAAGCGTTCGGGCTGGCCGTTCTTGTCCAGGCCACACCAGCCGATGGCGCGCAACCAGCGCGGCGTGCCATCGCCGCCGTCCGCTGCGGCAACACGGGTGCGGAACTCGAGGTCCAGCGGCGCGCCGGCGCGCACCGCGTGCTCGACGCTCTCGGCCAGCCGCTCGCGGTCTTCCGGCTCCACCGCCGCCAGCAGTTCGCTCACCGACGCGGCGCGGCCCATGTCGACGCCGAAGTGCAGCGCCATCTCGGCATTGATCTGGAAATGCGTGAACGGCACGTCGGCATACCAGACGCCGATATCGCCCGCCTCGGACACGCGCTCGAAGCGCTCCTGCAACAGCTTGCGCGCATGGACGTCGATCACGGTGCCGACATACCCGTCCGGCTCCCCGGCGGCATTCACGCGCGGCAGGCCGGCGTCGATGAACCAGCGGTAGCTGCCGTCATGGCCGCGCAGGCGGTAATCGAACGAGAACGGCTGGCGGGCCGCACTGGCGGCCAGGAAGATCTCGCCCGAACGCGCGGCGTCATCGGGGTGCACGTTCTCGAGCCAGCCCATGCCCAGGTCCTGCTCGGGCGTGCGGCCCGTGTAGTCGTACCAGCGCCGGCTCAGATAGGTGCACAGGCTGTCGTTGTCAGTGGTCCAGAGCATCGCGGGCGAAGCGTCGATCAGCGCCCGCACATGCGCTTCGCGCGCCTGCGCATCGCGTGCGTTCTGGCGCCGCTCGCGTCCCAGCGCCACCTGGGTGCCGATGCGCGCCAGCAGCTCGTTGGCTGAAAACGGCTTGACCAGGTAGTCGTCGGCGCCGGCCTGCAAGCCTTCGACCTTGGCTTCTTCGCCCGCGCGCGCCGACAGCAGCATGACCGGCAGATGACGCAGCAGTTCGCTGGCGCGCACCTTCGCGATCAGGCCGAAACCGTCCAGGCGCGGCATCATCACGTCCGACACCACCAGGTCGGGCGGGTCCAGCAGCGCCATCTCGTACGCTGCCTGGCCATCGGCCACCGCGCGCACGTCGGCATGCGGTTCGAGCAGCGATTTCAGGTAGGCGCGCATGTCGTTGTTGTCATCGGCAACCAGGATGCGCGGGCGCGCTTCAGGCTGCGCGGGCGCGCTTGTGTCCATGTCCATATCCGGCGTCGGCTCCGGCGCCGGCGCTGCTCCTTCCTGCGTGTCGGGCAGCCAGCGCAGTGCTTCTTCGACGAACGCCGCGCCCATGCGCTGGCGGTCGGCCATCGTCTCCGGCGCCTGCACGATGCGATCCGCCGGCAGGTGTGCATCGCCGAACGGCAGATCGACGTCGAACCGGGTGCCTTCGCCGAAGGTGCTCGAGACTGCGATCGTCCCGCCATGCAGGCGCACCAGCTCCTGGATCAGCGCCAGGCCGATGCCGGTGCCTTCGTAGGTGCGGCCCGGCGCGCCTTCGATGCGGTGGAAGCGTTCGAACATGCGCGGCAGTTCATGCTCGGGAATGCCGGTGCCGGTGTCCTGCACCGACAGGCGCGCCATGCCGGCATGTTCACGCAGCGTCACCGTGACGCCACCGTGCAGCGTGAACTTGAAGGCGTTCGACAGCAGGTTGAAGACGATCTTTTCCCACATGTCGCGGTCGACGAAAACCGGCTGGCCGAGTTCCTCCAGCACGACGTCATAGCGCAGGCCGCCCTTGGCCATGGCCGACTCGAACACGCCGGCAAGATCGACCGTCAGGCGCGTGAGATCGACCGGAACGTAGCTGGCCTGCACGCGGCCGGCCTCGATGCGCGAAAAGTCGAGCAGCGAATTGACCAGCTTGAGCAGGCGCAGCGAGTTGCGGTGGGTGAGCTCGACGCGCTGGCGCTGGATCGCATTCATCGACTCGGGCGCATCGGCCAGCGCATCGTCGAGCGGGCCGAGAATCAGCGTCAGCGGCGTGCGAAATTCATGCGAGACGTTCGAGAAGAACGCCGTCTTGGCGCGGTCGATCTGGGCCAGTTCTTCGGCGCGGCGCTGTTCCTGCTCGTAGGCAATCACATTGCCCACGGCGGTATTGACGGCCGCCCCGAGCAATGCATAAAAGTTGCGGTAGTCGGCATCGAGCGCGCGGCGCACGCTGACCCCGGCCACGACAAAGCCGAACAGCTCCTGCTGGCCGGGCAAGGTCATGGGCAGGACCAGCGCCGAGCGCGGCGCGTCCTCGTAGGGTCCGCAAGCGACACTCCCCAGGCGCGCGGCAACGTCGTCGGCCTGTTCAACCGAATGCGAACTGCTGCTGCGGGCAAATGGCCAGATGCTGTCATCGAAGGCAGCTGTCAGCGGCGCCAATGGGTTGCCCGCCGCCAGGCCGGCGTTGCCACGCAGCGCCAGCGTGCCGGTCTGGGGATCGATCTGGTAGAACAGCACGAACGGCACGTCGGCCGTCATCTGCGCGCAGTAGCTGGCCAGCTGCGTGCCGATGTCATCGATCGAGCGCACGCCCGCCAGGCTCGCGGTCAGGTCACGCAAGCCCTTGCTGCGGCGCGCACTGAGCACCTGGACCGTGGTTTCGGTAATCGGGTGGAATATCCCGCCGATCGCGCCCGACTCGTCGCGGATTGGCGAGAACGAGAACGTCATATTGGCTTCTTCGAGATAGCCACTGCGGTCGAGGAACATCTGCTGGTCGCGGATGTACGCACCGGAGCCCTGGTGCGCAAGTTCGAAGGCCTCGCCCACGACCGGCAGGGCCGAGGCCCAGACCACCTTGAATGGCGCGCCCATGGCTGCGGGATGCAGGTCGCCGCAGATCGGGCGGTAGGCGTCGTTGTAGATCTGGATGTCGTCCGGGCCCCAGCAGACCAGGATCGGGAACGTCGACGACAGGCACAGGCTGACCGATGTGCGCAGGCTCTGCGGCCAGCCGGACAGCGGTCCGAGCGGCGTCGTCGACCAGTCCATACTGCGGATCAGTTCGCCCATCTCGCCCCCACCGGCGAGCCAGTTCATGTCGTCGTTCACGAACAAGGCAATGGGCTGGGCTGCGGGCATGGGGCTGGACCTTACGGAGGAAAATGGAGATGCGGCGTGGCGTCATGCGGAGGCACGCCACCGTTGCACAGGCTGCCTGATGGCAAAGTGCATGGCAAAACAGCCGCTATTAGACCATAAGCCGTCGTCCGTTGGTTGCCGGGGTGCTATTTTACAACCCCGGCAAACCAACCATTAGTCATGCATAAAAAAACACGGCCAGTTATCACCGGCCGTGTCCGGAAAATCCGGCAAGGCGCGTGCGGCGCCCTGCCGTGGGGGATCAGACCGGCGCCACCTTGGCACGGCCGCGCCCCGTCACCATCTGCACGAGGCGCATGACCAGTCGATAGACCAGACGCACCAGCGTCAGCGCCAGGATGGCTTCGACGAACGTCATCAGGAACGCCACCAGCGCATTGCGGTGCTCGGCGCGGCGGCCGTACTTGGCCACCATGCGGTCGCGGGCGATCTCGATGCTGTCATAGAACGTTGGCACCACCAGCAGCGTCAGGATGGTCGAGGTGATCGTGCCGCCGATGATCGCAATGGCCAGTGGCTGGTAGAACTCGCCCGAGTCGCCCAGGGCCAGCGCCACCGGCAGCATGCCGGCGATCAGTGCGAAGGTGGTCATCAGGATCGGCCGCAGGCGCTTGCGTCCCGCCGCCATCAGCGCTTCTTCGCGGTCCATTCCTTCGTGCTCGAGCGCCCTGGCCGCGTCGAGCAGCAGGATCGCGTTCTTGGCCACCAGCCCCATCAGCATCAGGATGCCGATCATGCTCATCAGGTTGAGCGTGTTGCCGGTCATGATCAGGGCCAGCACGACGCCGATCAGCGACAGCGGCAACGACAGCATCACGCCGATCGGCGCCGTGAACGAGCCGAACTGCATCACGAGGATCAGGTACATCAGCGCAATGCCCGAGAACAGCGCAATGACCATCTCCTTGAACAGTTCCTGCTGGTCTTCGCCCGAGCCGCCCAGCGCCAGGCCGTACCCCGGCGGGAAGTCGAAGGTGCGCGCCAGTTTCATGGCGTCGGTCGTGACTTCACCGGCCGAACGGCCCTGGGCATTGGCCGACACGGTGATCATGCGCTCGCCATTCTTGTGACGGATCGCCGATGGGCCCTTGCCCATCGTGATCGAGGCGATCTGCTCGAGCGGCACCATCATGCCGGTGCCGGCGACCGGGATCGGCAGGCGCTCGATGCTGTCGGTATTGACGCGGTCGTCGGGATGCAGGCGCACGGCGACGTCGCGGGTTTCGCTGGTCGGATCGACCCAGTCGCCCACTTCGATGCCGGCAAACGCCACGCGCAGCGACTGCGCCGCATCGCCCACCGAAATGCCCAGGGCATTGGCCAGACCCCGGTCGAGCACGATCTGCAGTTCGTTCTTCGGATCCTGCTCGGACAGCGCGACGTCGACCGCGCCCGGCACTTCACGCAGTTTTTCCATGTAGGCGGTGGTCAGCTCCATCAGTTTGCGCGAATCGGGACCGGTAAATTCCACCTGCACCGGCTTGCCGCCGCCGGACAGGTCATCGATGACCGTGTATTCGGCGCCCACCAGGGTGGCAATCTTGGCGCGCAGTTCGACGGCGACTTCGGACGCAGAGCGCTTGCGCTCGCTGCGCTTGCCGATGTCGACGTAGATCGAGCCGCCGCTGGTCTTGACGTTGCTGTTCGTGTCCTTCGTTTCAGGCAGGGTGCGGGCCAGCACCGCGGCCGCTTCGAGCTTGCGGCGCGCATACTCGATCGACGACGAGGCCGGCGTGCGCACCTCGATCTGCAGGTTGCCCGAGTCCTGCTTGGGCAGGAAGCTCGACCCGCCAAAGAAATGGTGCATGGCCAGCGCGCCGATCAGGCTGGCGACTGCCAGGAATGCCATCGCACGGCGGTGATGCAGCGCCCAGGCAATCACGCGGCCGTAGCGGTCGGCCTGATGGTCGAACCAGTGGTTGAAGCGGTCGAGCACGGCGCCGATGCCGGTCTTCGGGCGGCTGTGGTGATCCGGTGGGTCACCCCAGTAGGCCGACATCATCGGGTCGAGCGTGAACGAGATGAACAGCGACACGATCACCGAGCAGGTCACGGTCAGCGCAAACGGGCGGAACCACTCACCGGACACACCCGGCATGAAGGCCACCGGCACGAACACGGCCATGATCGAGAAGGTGGTTGCGGCCACTGCCATGCCGATTTCGGCGGTGCCTTCGAGCGCCGCGGTGCGGCGGTCGGAACCCATTTCCATGTGGCGCACGATGTTTTCGCGCACCACGATCGCATCGTCGATCAGCACGCCAATGGCCAGCGACAGGCCCAGCAGCGTCATGAAGTTCAGCGTGAAGCCGCACAGCCAGACCGCGATGAACGCCGCCAGCACCGACGTCGGCAACGCCAGCGCGGTGATCAGCGTCGAGCGCCATGAATTGAGAAACGCGTAGACGACGAACACGGTCAGGACGGCCCCCAGTACCAGCGCCTCGATCACGTTGTTCAGGCTCGACTGCGCATCCTTGCCGCCGTCAATCACGACCTCGAGTTTGGTGCCGGCCGGCAGCAGTTTGCTCTGCGCTGCTACCACTTCGTGGACGCGCTTGGCCAGCGATACGGTCGAGGCATCACGCGAGCGCGAAATCTGCAGGCCTACATTCGGCCTGCCGCTGCGCACCGACAGCGTGTTCACGTCGGCGAAGCCATCGCGGATTTCGGCCACCTGGCTCAGGCGCACGATCTGGTCGCCATTGCGCTTGACAACGATCTGCGAAAAATCTTCGGGCCGCTCGATGCGCCCGACCAGGCGGATGCCTTTTTCGTCCAGTTCGCTACGCAGCTTGCCCACCGGCGCATTGGTATTACCGTTGCGCAGCGCGTTGGTGACATCCGACGCCGAGACATTGAATTCGCTCAGCTTCTCGGCGCGCAGCAGCACCGACAGCTCGCGCCGCAGCGCGCCGTTGACGACCACAGTGGACACGCCATCGATGCCGCGGAATTCGTCAGCCAGCACGTCTTCGGCGTAGCGCGAGATTTCGGCGTGGGTCTGGGTGCTCGACGACAGCGCCAGCGACATGATCGGCTGGGCCGACGGATCGATCCGGCGCAGCACCGGCTCGCGCATTTCGATCGGCAGCTTGTAGCGCACGGCGGCAATCGCATTGCGCACGTCGTCCGATGCTTCGATCAGGTCGCGGTTGAAGTCGAACTCCATCCAGATCGAGGCGCCGCCTTCGTAGGAGTTGGAATTGACGTCCTTGACGCCCTGGATCGCCTGCATCTGCTTTTCGAGGCGGTTGGTGATCTCGCGCTCGGCGGTCTCGGGCGATGCGCCCGGATACGGAATGTCGACCACGATAATCGGAATCTCGACATCCGGGTTTTGGTTGACCTTCAGCTTGGACAGGGCCAGCAGGCCGATGGCCATCATCGCGACGATGATGACGATCGTCGCGACCGGTTTCTTGACACTAAAATTGGACAGGAACATGGTGGGTTTTCCTTTGGTGTTCCTGGGCTTACTTGCCCTGGACCGCGCCGGCGCCCGCACCGGCGCCATTGGCGCTGGCCACACGGGCGTTCGGCATGTCGACCTTCTGGCCGTCCTTCAGGTTCGACGTCGGCGCACGCAGCACCACGTCGCCGGCCGCGAGGCCCTGCTTGATCTCGACACTGCCGGTGCGGGCGTCGCGCGCGCCGACCACCAGCTTGACCTTCGACAGCGTCTTGTCCTTGATGCGCCAGGTGTGGCTGGCGTCGCCCACGCGCACCAGCGCACTCTCGGGCAGCATCAGCGCGTCGGTCGCGGCAGCGTCGACCCGCCCTTCGGCGTACAGGCCGGCCACGCGCGGCTGCGCATTGTCGACAAAGCCCACCAGCACCTCGACCTGGCGCGTGACTGGATTGGCGGCCGGGTCAATGCGCTTGACCACGCCGGCAAACGTCTGGTCGGCGTAGCCGTTGACGCGGAAGTTGACCTTCTGGCCGATCTTGACGGTGCTGACCGAGTCGGCCGAGACCGCGCCCTCAAAGCGCATGCTGGTCGGATCGATGACCTTGACGAGTTCCTTGCCGATGGTGGCGGTGTCGCCATTGGAGACCTTGCGCTCGGAAACGATGCCGTCGAATGGCGCGCGCACCGTGGTGCGGGCCAGTTGCTGGCGCGCGGTGGCCACGCGGCTACGGGAGCTCGACAGTTCGCTCATAGCGTTGTTGCGCGCCATTTCGGCGTCGTCGAGCGCCTTGGCCGACGTCATGCCCGACGCCGTCAGGGTTTTCAGGCGCTCGAGCTGGCGATTGGCCTGGTCGACCGCCAGCGAGGCGGCGCGCTGCATGTCTTCGGCCGACATCAGGGTGTCGCGGATCGAGGTTTCGTCGAGGCGCACCAGCACGTCGCCGCGCTTGACCGGCTCGCCGTTTTCCTTGAGTACCTGCAACACGATGGCCGAGACTTCGGCGCGCAGGTCGGCGCGGCGCTCGGGCTCGATCGAGCCGGTAATCACCGGGCCGGACGACACCGACGCGCTCTGGATCGTCAGGACATCCTCCTGCGCAACAGTCAGCTGGGTCGGCTTGTTGTCCTTGCCCTCGGGGGCTTTGGCATCCTTGCCGCAAGCAACTAAGCTTGATGCGATGGCTAGAACGAGGAGTGTTTTGCGCAGCATGGTGGTTCTCCGGAAATGGACTCGGTGTTTTTATAAAAATAAGGTCAGATACATCCAGCGCGCAGTATTCAGGAGGTCTCCAGCAGCGTCAATTGACGATCCTGTGGTTTGCGGAATTGGATGGATGAAGTGCGGAATCTGGCGATGAGCTGCATTCCGTCCGGGATGGAATGCCGTAAAAAACGGACAGACGATGGACGCCCGGACGTCCACGGGATGCGCGGCGCACGCATCCCGTACATACATTAGAACCCGCCCAGCACGGTGTAGATCAGAAAGCCCATGCCGATGCCGGTCAGGATGCCGCCGGCGATCTCGAACCGGGTGTGCCCCATGCGCTCGCGCAGGATCACATAATCCTCTTTGCCGTCATGCAGGCGATTCAGCGTGACAGCGTGGCGACCGACGTGCTGGCGCAGGCTGTTGGCGTCGATCATGACGATGAAGGCAAGCGTGACGGCCACGCCGAACGCCGGATGGCCCATGCCTTCGCGCAGCGCGATCAGCGTGGCCATGCTGGAAACGACGGCGCTGTGGTTGCTGGGGAAGCCGCCATTGCCAACCAGGTCGAAGGCCCAGCGCCGGTAGCGGACACTGGATATGAGGAACTTGATCGGGCCGACTACCATCCAGGTCAGTACCGGTGTGACGAGATAAATGATTTCCATGATGTCTTAGAGTGAAAAATGCTGGGCAGAATTATCTCAGAAGCAAGGCTCGGCGGGCGACTTTCGGTACAGCCCATTTTGGCAGGGACACGGTAATATTGTCCCAACAGGTACCTGCACACAAAAGGCGCATATGCGGCATTTCCGGTGGTCGTTCGTCGTGACGGCAGTGCTCATGGTGCTCGCCGGCTGGTGGGGCTACGCGCACCGGGGCTGGCCCGGGCTGCTGCAAGCCTTGTGGATCACGGCCATCCTCGGCGTGCTGGAAGTGTCGCTTTCTTTCGACAATGCGGTGGTCAACGCCTCGGTGCTCAAGCACTGGAACGAATTCTGGCGCAAGTTGTTCCTCACCGTCGGCATCCTAGTGGCGGTGTTCGGGATGCGCCTGTTGTTTCCGCTGGTGATCGTGGCGGCCGCAACCGGGCTGGGGTTGCCGGACGTCTGGCACATGGCGCTAAACAATCCCGACGAGTATTCGCGCAACCTGACGGCGCACCACGCCGAGGTCGCGGCTTTTGGTGGCGCCTTCCTGATGCTGGTGTTCCTGAATTTTTTGTTCGATGATGAGAAAGAGCTGCACTGGCTGCACTGGTTCGAAGCGAAGGTCGGCAAATACGGCACCGAAGGCCTGGCCGTGCTGCTCACGCTGCTGTGCGTGGTCCTCGCCATGCGCCTGATGCCAGAGGCGCGCAAGCTGGCGGTGCTGATCGCCGGCGTCACCGGCGTGCTGATCTATATAGCCGTGAAATGGCTCAGCAACCTGCTGGAAGCGAAGGAACACGATCCGTCGGTGGGCGCGATGATCTCGCAGGGCAGCATCGGGGGCTTCCTGTACCTCGAGGTGCTGGATGCGTCGTTCAGCTTCGACGGCGTGATCGGCGCGTTTGCCATCACCAACGATGTCGTCATCATCATGCTGGGGCTGGCCATCGGCGCCATGTTCGTGCGCTCGATGACCGTGTTCCTGGTCTACAAGGGCACGTTGCAGGAATTCGTGTATCTGGAGCATGGCGCGCACTACGCCATCGGCATCCTGGCGCTGATCATGTTCGCCAGCGTGCACTATCACATCCCCGAATGGTTCACCGGGCTGTCCGGGCTGGCGTTCATTCTCGTGTCGCTGTGGTCATCGATCCGCTACCGCCGGCGGCTGGCGCATGAGGCGCTGACCGGCCCCGAATCGGCCTGACCCGGCCAGTCGCCGGAATCCCGGTTTGCGATTAAGGCAAGGCATGGCAGAATGGGCGCGCACCGCGTTTGCGCTGCCCGTTTGCCAACCCTGCCCACTTTCTTGATCGACCAGCCCCAACCATGCCGACTACCATGCCCAAGCGCACTTCCGCCATCCTGCTCATCCTCATCGCCGTCGTCGCTGTCCTGGCTGCAGGCTATACCTGGTTCACACTGACCTGGTCGTATTCGGAAGGCGAGCGTGCCGGCTACCTGCAGAAATTCTCCAAGCGCGGCTGGCTGTGCAAAACGTGGGAAGGCGAGATTCTGCTGTCGAGCATGCCGGGCGCGATTCCCGAGCGCTTCGTGTTTACGGTGCGCGACGAAACCGTGGTGCCGGCCCTGCTGGCCAGCATGGGCAAGCGCGTACAGCTGACGTATGACCAGCACAAGGGTGTGCCGACCACGTGCTTTGGCGAGACCGAGTATTTCGTGTCGAAAGTGGCCGGCGGCCCGGACAATCCGTTGTCGCCAAGCCAGGCGCCGGGTTTGCCTGAACAGGCGCCGGCGCAGTAAGCACAGGGGGCGGGCCGCCCGCCCCCGTTACGGTTTGCGATCCGGGTCCAGCTCGCGCTGGGTCGCAATCACTTCTGCCAGCCTGGCGGCCGCCTGCGCCGCCGATGTATCGCCGGCGCGCGCCTGCGACTGCTTGAACCGGCCCAGCACCTCGCGCGTCAGGTCGGCCGAGACCGAGCGCTGCCCTGCTTCGACCTTGCGCTCGCCGATGGCGCGCTGCGTCGCTGCCAGCTCGACCGCGTCGTCATCCTGACGCCGGCTTTCCAGATTCACCAGCTGCTTGCGCGCGTCGGCCATCTGCTGCGTCGCGTGCGCCGCCTTGCGCTGCATCTCGGCGTGCTCTTGCGCGTGTTCGAGCAGCGCCCGCTGCGCTTCGCGTTTTTCGAGCGCCGCCTGCACGGCCGCCAGCTCGGCCAGCTCGCGCTGGCGCGCCAGTTCGGCTTGCGCCTGCTCGGCGTCGGCGCGCGATACGGCCGCCTGCGCCGCTGCCTGTTCGGACGCCAGACGCGCCGCCTGCGCTTCGTTGGCGCGGGTGTCGGCGGCGGCTTGCTCGCGCTGCGCGGCCAGCTTGCGCTCGACCAGCACGAGCGCTTCGCGCGCAGCCCGGGTCGCGTCGCGTTCGGCAGCAATGGCCGCTTCGGTCAATGCCACCTGCTGCTGCTCGACCTCGGCCCGTTCGGCCTGGGCCTGGGCCAGCTCGGCGGCGCGGCGCGCGTGGGCCTGCTGGGCGGCGGCTGCCGCCTCGGCCTGGGAGGCTTCTTCGATGGCCGCGTCGGCCTGCGCCTGCTGCGCTTCCCAGGCAGCGCGCTGCGCTTCCTCGATGCGCCGCTCGGCCTCGACCTTTGCCTGCAGGGCTGCGGCAGCCGCTGCTTCGGCCTCGCTGCGCGCCTGCGCCGCCAGCGTCAGCGCGTGCTCGGCTGCGATTTTCTGTTCGAGCGCCGCCAGGGCCTGGGCCTCGGCGGCGGTGCGCTCCTGCTCGGCCTGCACCAGGTGTTCGGCCTGTTCGCGGCGCTGCGCCGCCAGCTGCGCGGCCTCTTGTTGCAACTGCACCTGCGACGCTTCGAGCGCCAGGGCCGACGCGTCGTCGTCGTTCAATGCTGCCTGCGCGTCGGCTGCCGCCTGTGCCAGCGCAGCGCGCTCGTCGGCCAGCGCGCGCTCGCGCCGGTGTTCTTCGGCTTCGCGCTGCGCCGCAGCCGTAGCTGCTTCGTCGGCCGCCATGCGGGCCCGCGCGTCGAGCGCGGCCTGGGCTTCGGCTTCCAGCCGCGCCTGCACCTGCTCGCCCGCTTCTTCTTCGGCGCGGGCGCGGTCTTCGGCCACCAGGCGCAGCTTGCGGTCGGCTTCGATGCGCGCTTCGGTCGCGGCCAGGATGCGCGTTTCGGCATCGCGCCGCGCGGCGGCGCTCGAGGCCGCCATCTGTTCTTGGCGCTCGCGGTGCACGGCGGCGTCGCGGATGTCTTTTTCGGTTTGCAGGCGCATGCGCAGCGACTGGCCGGCCACGCGTTCGGACTCGGCCTGGGCCAGCGCGATCGCCTCGCGTTCCTGCTCGATGTGGGCGTAGGCGCGCGCTTCTTCGAGTGCGCGCGCTTCGGCTGCCGCGCGGGCGAAGGCCGACGTCAGCGCGATCTGGTCGGCGCGCTCGCGCTGCTGGGTCAGTTCAAGGGCTTCGGCTTCGGCATCGGCCAGTTTCTCGGCGGTCTGGCGCGCGGAGCGTTCGGCCCGTTCGCGCTCGCGTGCCAGGATGGCGATACGGGCGTCGGCGCTGGCGTTGTGCTGCACTTCTTCGCGCGCCGCCTCGACAGCGGCCATGCGTTCGACCGCCTGCAGGCGCGCCTGCTCGGTGTGCACGACCAGCTCATCTGCCGCGCGGGCGGCCTTGGCAGCCAGTTCGGCCTCGGCTTCGATCTGGGCTGTCGCGCGGCGGCGCGCTTCTTCTTCGAGGCGGGCACGCGCTTCGGTGGCGACCCGCACTTCGGTATCGCTTTTCACGCGCGCGCGCAGTTCGGCAGTCTCCTGGCGGATCGCCTCCAGACGTTCGCTCGAGGCTTGCGCGGCAGCACGCAGCGAGTCGAGGCGTTCGCGGTTGGCGGCGATGGCGTCTTCGGAGGCCTGGGAATTGGCTTGCGCCGCCGCAGCGGCAGCGGCGTCGATGGACGCGCGCTCATCGGCCAGCGAACGGGCGCGCGCTTCGGCGTGGTGGCGGCTCTCGGCCGCCATATTGGCCTTGGCTTCCGCCTCGACACGCGCGATCGCTTCCTGGATTTCGCGCATTTCGAGTGGTTTGCGACCCGGACCGGCAAATTCGGCAGTTTCCGCCGCAGCGGGCAGCACCGGCGTGACAGCCACGACCGGCTGCGCAAATGCAGCAGCCGCCGGCGTTGGCACTGGTATTGGCACTGGCACTGGCATTGACGCCACATCGGTCGGCGCCAGCGCGCCGGCGGCCGGCGACAGGTCGATCGTGAAGTCGGTGTCGTCTTGTTGGGCTGGGTTCGGTTCCATGCGGAGTCTCTGTGGCGGCAGTCCTGTTGATTATCCGGTAAATCCGGTTCTCGTGCTATGCCGAACTGGGTGGCAATCGTGCGTCAGCTTGGCGCTTTGCCACACCCTTCTACATCTGCCACAGCGGCGGCTCATCCATCAACGCGACCTGCTCGCGCAGTTCAAGGATGCGGTCTTGCCAGTAGCGCTGGGTATTGAACCAGGGGAAAGCGGCCGGGAACGCCGGATCGGTCCAGCGCATTGCCAGCCACGCCGAGTAATGGATCAGGCGCAGTGTGCGCAATGCTTCGACCAGATACAGCTGGCGCGGGTGGAAATCGCAGAAATCCTCGTAGCCGGCCAGCACGTCGGCCATCTGGCCCACCATCTCCTGCCGCTCGCCTGACAGCAGCATCCACAGATCCTGCACTGCCGGGCCCATGCGGCTGTCGTCGAAGTCGACGAAGTGCGGCCCGTCGGGCGTCCACAGCACGTTGCCGCCATGGCAATCACCATGCAGGCGCACGAGCGGCAACTCGCCGGCGCGCTCGTAGCAGCGCGCGACGCCTTCAAGCGCCTGTTCCATCACGCTCGACCAGGCCGGCATCAGTTCGGGTGGCACGAAGTCGTGGCTGCGTAGCCAGTCGAACGGTTCGCGGCCGAACGTGACCGGGTCGAGCGCCGGGCGCAGCAAAAATGGCTTGACGGCGCCCTGCGCATGGATGCGGCCGATGAAGCGGCCAATCCATTCCAGTACGGCAGGGTCACCCAGCTCAGGGGCGCGCCCGCCGCGGCTCTCGAATACCGCAAACCGGAAACCGTCGAACGTGTGCAGCGTGCGCCCGTCAATCTCGATGGCCGGCACGACAGGGACCTCCTGCGCCACCAGCTCGGCAACGAATCCGTGTTCTTCCAGGATGGCCTCGTCGCTCCAGCGTTCAGGCCGGTAAAACTTGACCACCACCGGCTCGCCTTCTTCACGGCCCACACGGTAGACGCGGTTTTCGTAGCTGTTCAGCGCCAGCAGGCGCCCGTCGCCATGCAGGCCGACACTGTCGAGCGCATCGAGCACGGTCGCGGGATCGAGGCGCGCGTACGGGTGATCCGGCGCGGCGTCGGCGGTGGCGGGGTTCAGGTTATCCATGCACCATTGTACGGCGGCGCACGGCCGCGTGGTGATTGCGAACATTTCACTATTGCTGTGTTCGTTCTCGCACAGAGCGTGACAATCTAACAAGGTCTCATGTCATGTATGGATTCGCGCATTGTGCTGCGAACAAATAATCGCATAGGACTGACCATGAAAAAACTGACTTTGACCGTCATCGCTCTCGCCGCTGGCCTGCTGGCCGGCACCGCCATCGCACAAACTGCTGCCCAGCCGCCGAAGGCCGAGCCAAACATGCAAAAAGTGCTGGACGCGATGGCGGCCCTGAAGCCAAAGCCGATCGAAACCCTGAGCCCGGAAGAAGCGCGCAAGCAGCCAACCCCGAGCGACGCTGTCAAGAAAGTACTGACCGACGCCGGCAAGAGCACGGCACCGGAACCAGGCGTCACGATGAAGACGCAATCGATCCAGGGCAAGGACGGCAGCTTCCCGATCCACATCTTCACGCCTGAAGGCGCGGGCCCGTTCCCGGTCGTCGTGTACTTCCACGGTGGCGGTTTCGTGATTGCCGACACCAAGGTGTATGAAGCATCGGTGCGCGGCCTGGCCAAGAAAGCCAAGGCGATCGTGATCTCGGCCGACTATCGCCGTGCACCAGAGCACAAGTTCCCGACCCAGACCGAAGACGCATTCGCGGCCTACCAGTGGGCGCTGGCCAATGCCAAGAGCATCAATGGCGATCCGATGCGTGTCGCAGTGGCGGGCGAGTCGGCCGGCGGCAACCTGGCAACCGTCGTGTCGATGATGGCGATGGAAAAGAAAATCCAGATGCCGGTGCATCAGCTGCTGGTCTATCCGGTCGTGAACGACGACATGAACAACGAGTCGTACAAGAAGAACGCCAACGCCAAGCCGCTGAACAAGGCGATGATGACGTGGTTCTTCAAGCACTACGGCGCCGATCCGAAGAGCCCGCACGCACTGCCGATGAAGGCCGCCTCGCTCAAGGGCCTGCCACCGGCAACCGTGATCACCGCAGAAATCGATCCGCTCATGACCGAGGGTAAGGCGTACGCCGACCGCCTCAAGAAGGAAGGCGTGACCGTCAACTATCGCCACTTCACCGGCGTGACCCACGAGTTCTTCGGCATGGACGCCGTGGTGCCGAAGGCCAAGGAAGCCCAGCAGTTCGCAGCTGACGAGCTGACCAAGGCATTCAACGCCAAGCGTTAATCATTTTTCACTGAAGTAAACGTTGCAAGCAGCGCCTCGCCGGCAGGTTTTTCGTGCCCGGCGACGGCGCAGGCGTTACACTGGCGCCTTTGACGCAACAGGCGCGCCCGCGCCACAGACCACCTACCCCATGCACCTCGAACAGCCCCTCTCCGAAAAAGAATTCGACGAACTCGACCAGTTCCTGCTCTCCGACCGTTGCTCCGACGACGCGATGACGATGGACACCCTGCACGGCTACCTGACCGCCATTGCGATCGGCCCGGAATCGATCATGCCGGCCGAATGGCTGCCGATGGTCTGGGGCGAAGACGAGGCCGCGGTGCCGAAATGGAAGAACAAGCGCGACGAAGAGCGCATCGTCAACCTGATCATGCGCTTCATGAACGAAGTGCTGATCACGTTCGAAGTCGCGCCGAAGGACTTCGAGCCGCTGTTCTGCGAGCACGAGGTCGATGGCAAGGTCCTGATCGATCCGGAAGCCTGGTGCTGGGGCTTCTGGGAAGGCGTCGAACTGCGCGCCGGCTCGTGGGATGCGATCTGGGACAGCGATGTCGCCGAACTGATCCGCCCGATCTACCTGCTGGGCGCGGACGAAATCGAAGAAGCCGAACTGGCCGAGGTCGACGATCCGGTCAAGGTACATGCCCTGGCGCTGCAGATCGAGGCGAACGTGCCGGCGATCTACCGTCACTGGCTGCCACTGCGCAAGCCGGCGGTGGAAACGATCGTGCGCGACGAGCCGAAGGTTGGCCGCAACGACGACTGCACCTGCGGCAGCGGCAAGAAATTCAAGAAGTGCTGCGGCGCTGAATAATAAACTGCAGGATTGACGGCCTGGCCGTCAATCCTGCCCAACCTGTTCTCGGACCCTATTCAAAACCTGCTGCCCGGGCACACTGCCCGGCACGCCAGCCAGCACCTCCAGCAATACCTCCACATCGAGCGGCTTGACCAGGTGGTGCGCAAACCCCGCCGCCAATGCCGCATCGCGGTCCTGCGGCTGCCCGTAGCCCGTCACCGCCACCAGCACCGAATCGGCCATCCCGGGATCCTGCTGCAGGCGCCGCGCCAGTTCATGCCCGTCGATGTCAGGCAGGCCGATATCGAGCAGGCAGACATCGGGCCGCATGCTGCGCGCCCGCGCCAGCGCGCCCAGCGCCCCGTGCTCGATCGCCACGTCATGCCCCTGCGCCGCCAGCAGCAAACCGAGCATTTCGGCCGCATCCGTGTTGTCATCGACCACCAGCACTTTCAGGCGCGCGACGCCGGCCGGCGCCGCGACGACCGGCGCTGGCAGGTCCGGCGCCTCTTCGAGCAGCAGCGGCAGCGTGATGACGAACGTGCTGCCCTTGCCCAGTCCCGGGCTGGAACAACCCACGGTACCCCCGTGCAGCTCGACCAGGTGCTTGACCAGCGCCAGCCCGAGCCCCAGGCCGCCCTGGGCCCGGTCCGATGAGCGCTCGGCCTGCGTAAACAGGTCGAACACGCGCCCGGTCAGTTCGACATCCATGCCGATGCCCTCGTCGCGCACGCTCAGCACCAGGCGCGTGCCGTGCAGGTCGGCGCGCAGGTCGATGCTGCGCCCGGCCGGCGTGTACTTGGCCGCATTGGCCAGCACATTGGCCACCACCTGCACCAGGCGCGCCTTGTCGCCGAGCACCGCGACGCCGGCCGACGGCAGGCGCACGGTGAGCGTCTGCGCGCGCGTGTCGATGGTCGGGCGCACCTGTTCGATGGCTTCTTCGATGACGGTGCGCGCCGCCACGCGCGCCTGGCCCAGCGTGATCAGGCCGCGCGTCACGCGCGAGACGTCGAGCAGATCGTCCACCAGCCGCGTCATGTGGCGCACCTGGCGGCTGATGATGGTGCTGCTCTGGTGCACCCGGCGCGCATCGACGTTGCCGAGCCGGAGCAGCTCGGCCGCGGCGCTGATCGGCGCGAGCGGATTGCGCAGTTCGTGCGCGAGCATCGCCAGGAATTCATCCTTGCGGCGGTCGGCCTCTACCAGTTTTTCTTCGGCCAGCTTGCGGTCGGTGATGTCGCGGAAGAACGTGGCAATGCCCCCGTCCTGGGTCGGATAGGCGCGCAGATCGATCCAGACGCGGCGGCCATCGGGAAACACGCGGCACTGTTCGGCGCTGCCCGCCTTGCGGCTGGCCATCACGCTCTGGTACATGCGCCCGGCTTCGCACTCGAGCATGGCCGGGAACACATCCCAGTGATTGCGCCCAATGACCTCGTCGCTCGTGACGGCGCAGATGCGCAAGCCTTCGGTGTTCATGTGCTGCATCACCCAGTTGCGGTCGAACAGCGCGAAACCTTCGGAAATGTTGGCGAAAATCTCGCGGCCCCGGTCACGCTCCTCGCGCAGCATCGCATGCGCACGCGCCGTGCCGGCCGCGGCCCAGGTGCGCTCGGCCACGTCGCGCGCCAGCCGGATATCGTGTTCGGTCCACGCGCGCGGTGCTGGCGCATCGACACACAGGCACGCGGCCAGGCGGCCCGCCGCCATCAACGGCACCACCAGCATGGCGCCCACGCGCTCGCCAAACGGCGACTGCAGCGCGCGCGGATCGCTGGCGGTGTCGTGGATGCTCACCACGGCGCCCTGCTGCAGCGCGGCCATCATTGCGGGACCGAAGCGGTCCGGCTGCGCCCGCGGCGCGCTGTCCGCCAGCGCCGACAGGGAGGGTGCGGCCAGCGTTCCGCTGAGCGGATCGATCTCGGCATACAGCACGCGTGTCGTGGCCGATTCTGCGCTTAATTCTGCGCCCAGCAGCGTGCTGGCAGTGGCAATCACCTCCCCCGGATCGGCCAGCGCTGCCAGCGCGTCGGACAGCATGAGCCGGAACGCCGCGCGGCGCTCGCCCAGCATGCGGGCCGTGGTTTCCATCGCGGTACAAAACAGGCCGCCGACACTGCCGCCGTCGGCATGCAGCGGGGCGTACGAAAAGGTGAACCAGGTGCGCTCGGGGTAGCCGTTCCGCAGCAGGCACAGCGCGTAATCTTCGAAAAAGACCGGCTTGCCCGCCATGGTGCGTTCGATCTGCGGCTGCAGCTCGGGCCAGACCTCGGGCCACACGGCCGCGAACGGCTGGCCGAGCGCGCCCGGATGGCGCTCGCCGAGGATCGGGATGTAGGCATCGTTGTACAGGACGATGTGCTGTGGCCCCCACGCAACGAACATCGGAAACGCGGAATGCAGCATCATGTCGACGGCCGTCCGGAGGGACGGCGGCCAGGTGTCGGGTGCGCCGGGCGGGCACTGGCGCCAGTCGTGGCTGCGCATCTGCGCAGCCATTACACTGTCACCCGAAAAAGCGGTAGCGGAGAGCGAGGCCATGCCAAGGATTGTCGCATAACTTGCTTGCCGGATTGCAGCTTTTTCCGGTTTGACAGTGGCCCTTGCGCAACTTTACAACTCTCGCATTACCGTTAAAGCATCACAGTTTGATGAAGTGCTCACGGTAGTAGCGCAGCTCTTCGATCGACTCGACGATGTCGGCCAGCGCCGTGTGCTTCTGGTGCTTCTTGAAGCCGGATGCCAGCTCGGGCTTCCAGCGGCGGCACAGTTCCTTCAGCGTCGACACGTCGAGATTACGGTAATGGAAGAACGCTTCGAGCTTCGGCATGCCACGGGCCATGAAACGGCGGTCCTGGCAGATCGAATTGCCGCACATCGGCGACTTGTTCTTGGGGACGTACTGCTTGAGAAATTCGATCAGTTCGAGTTCGGCCTGGGCTTCCGTCACGGTTGACGCCTTGACCCGGTCAATCAGGCCCGACTTGCCATGGGTGCCCTTGTTCCAATTGTCCATCTTGTCGAGTGTTTCATCCGACTGGTGGATCGCGAACACCGGGCCTTCGGCGATGATGTTCAGGTCCGGATCGGTGACGACGACGGCGACCTCGATGATGCGGTCGTTGTCCGGGTCGAGGCCCGTCATTTCCATGTCGAGCCAGACGAGGTTGAATTCATTGGGCCGCTGGGGCGTGCCCGGCACTGCGGAAGGTGTCGCTTGTGACATAATTCTCTCTTTGCCTAATCAATCCTGCATTTTCTCACAGGCACAGAATGTCTTCATTCGCGTTTTCGGTTTTGTTCGTCGTTTTCCTGCTGCTCACCTTGTCGCTGCGCACCTGGCTGGCCGCGCGCCATATCCGGCATATCGCGCGCCACCGCGCCAGCGTGCCGGCCGAGTTTGCGCTGAAAGTGCCAATCGCGGCGCACCAGAAAGCGGCCGACTACACCGTCGCCAAGACCCGGCTCGGTCTGATCGGCACGCTGTGGGGCGCCATCGTCCTGATCGGCTTCACGCTGATGGGCGGTCTGCAATTGCTGTCGCTGGCGATCCTGCCATTTACCGGCCCCGGCCTGATGCACCAGCTGGTGCTGGTCGTTGCGTTTGCCGTGATCGCCAGTGTGCTCGATCTGCCGCTCGACTGGTACCGCCAGTTTGTCCTCGAGCAGCGCTTCGGCTTCAACAAGATGACGCCCGGCCTGTGGTGGGGCGACCTGATCAAGAGCACGTTCGTGGGCGCGCTGATCGGCCTGCCGCTGCTGTGGGTCGTGCTCAAGCTGATGGAAGCAAGCGGCTCGCTGTGGTGGCTGTACACGTGGTTCGTCTGGAGCGGGTTCCAGCTCCTGATGATTGCGTTCTACCCAACCGTGATCGCGCCGCTGTTCAACAAATTCACGCCACTGGCCGACGTCAGCCTCAAACAGCGCATCGATGGCTTGATGACGCGCGTGGGCTTTGCGTCGCGCGGCCTGTTCGTCATGGACGGCAGCAAGCGCAGCGCGCACGGTAATGCGTATTTCTCGGGCTTTGGGCGTGCCAAGCGCATCGTGTTTTTCGACACGCTGCTGTCGCGCCTGGAGCCGCAGGAAATCGAAGCGGTGCTGGCGCACGAACTGGGCCACTTCAAGCTGCGCCACATCGTCAAGCGCGTGGCCACGATGTTCGCGATCTCGCTGGCCTTCCTTGCCCTGCTCGGCTACCTGAAAGGCCAGGCCTGGTTCTACACGGGCCTGGGCGTGCTGCCGTTCATGAATGCGTCGAACGACGGCATGGCGCTGATCCTGTTCATCCTCGTGCTGCCGGTGTTCACCTTCGTGCTCGCGCCGCTGAGCTCGATCACGTCGCGCAAGCATGAATTCGAGGCTGACGCTTTTGCTGCGCAGCACACCGACCACCGCGACCTGGTATCGGCGCTGGTGAAGATGTACGAAGACAATGCGTCGACGCTGACGCCCGATCCGCTGCACTCGGCGTTCTACGATTCGCACCCGCCGGCGTCGGTCCGGGTCAAGCGCCTGACGATGGCGGCCGCATGAAACTGGAACAGCGCCACTGTACCCGGCAAGGGGTTGCACTCGACGGGGCGGCCATCGCCACGCTGCTGCACGAAGTGCCTGGCTGGACCGTGGCCGACAACGTCCTGGCGCGCACCTTCACGCTGCCCGACTACCGCGCCACGATTGCATTCGTCAACGCGGTGGCAACGCTGGCCGAGCACGAAGACCATCACCCTGAGATGACGGTGGGCTACACCACCTGCCGCGTCAACTGGACCACCCATTCCGCGGGCAGCACGCTGTCCGACAACGACTTTATCTGCGCCGCGAAAGCCAATGCGCTGTACCTCAACCAGGAAACCGCATGAGCGCATCCCCCACTGAACTGACCGGCACCATCATCGCGGCCCACGGCCGCCACTACCTGGCCGACATCGACGGCGAAAAACTGCAGTGCGTCACGCGCGGCAAGAAGACCAACGTGGCCGTGGGCGACGTCGTGCACGTGGTCAGGACGTCCGAGAACCAGGCCGTGATCGAGCGCATCGCCGAGCGCACCACGCTGCTGTACCGCTCCGACCAGTACAAATCCAAGCTGCTGGCAGCGAACATCTCGCGCCTGTTCGTCGTGATCGCCACCGAGCCCGGCTTTGCCGACGACCTGGTGTCACGCTCGCTGGTGGCATGCGAAGCGGCCGGCATCGAAGCGCACCTGATCCTCAACAAGACCGACGTGACCGACCTGCTGCCCCGCGCACGGGAGCGCGCTGCGCAGTACGCCCGGCTCGGCTACCCGGTGCACGAGGTCTCGGCCCAGGCGCATCCTGAAGAAACGGTGGAAATCCTCAAGCCGCTGCTGGCCGGCCAGTCGTCGATCTTCATCGGCCAGTCGGGCATGGGCAAATCGTCGCTGATCAACCTGTTGATCCCGGACGCCGATATCGCCGTGCGCGAAATCTCGGCCGCGCTGGATACCGGCAAGCACACGACCACCTTCACGCGCCTGTACTGGCTGCCCGAAGTCGATGGCAAGGCCGGGGCGATCATCGATTCGCCGGGCTTCCAGGAATTTGGCCTGTACCACCTGAGCGAAGGCATGCTCGAGCGCGCCTTCGTCGAGTTCAAGCCCTACCTGGGCGGCTGCAAGTACTACAACTGCCGCCACCTGGCCGAGCCGTTCTGCGCCATTCTCGACGCCGTGGCAGCGGGCAAAATCTGGAAGCACCGCCATGAACTGTACGGGCAATTGCTGCACGAATCGGCGCAGACCCTGTACTAAGGCCCTGACTACTTTCCCTAACGGAAAGAAATTCCCCTTATAATTCAAGGGACAAACATCGCAGCAGACACGAGCAGACTTATGATGACGAGCACCCCACCGATCAAGCACTTCCTGCAGTTTTCCGACTTCACGCGCGACGAGTTCGAATACGTCATCAAGCGCGCGGCGATCATCAAGCGCAAGTTCAAGGCCTACGAGGTGTATCACCCGCTGGTCGACCGTACGCTGGTGATGGTGTTCGAGAAAAGCTCGACGCGCACGCGCCTCTCATTCGAAGCCGGCATGCACCAGCTGGGCGGCGCCGCCATCTACCTGAACACCCGCGACAGCCAGCTCGGCCGTGGCGAACCGGTGGAAGACGCCGGCCAGGTGATCAGCCGCATGTGCGACATCATCATGATCCGCACCTTTGGCCAGGACATCATCGACCGCTTCGCCGCCAATTCGCGCGTGCCGGTCATCAATGGCCTGACCAATGAACACCACCCGTGCCAGGTGCTGGCGGATGTGTTCACGTTCCACGAACACCGCGGCTCCATCGCCGGCAAGACGGTCGCATGGATCGGCGACGCCAACAATATGCTGTACTCGTGGCTGCAGGCGGCCGAAGTGTTCGGCTTCCACCTGAACGTCGCCACGCCGAAAGGCTACGAGATGGACCCGAGCCTGGTCTCGACCACGCGCTACACCCTGTTCGACAATCCGTCAGACGCCTGCGAAGGTGCGCACCTGGTCAATACCGACGTCTGGACCAGCATGGGCTACGAGAAAGAAAACGCCGAGCGCATGAAGGCGTTTGACGGCTTCATCGTCGACGAGGCCAAGATGGCCCGCGCCGCGAGCGACGCACTGTTCATGCACTGCCTGCCGGCGCACCGCGGCGAAGAAGTGGCCGCCGAGGTCATCGACGGCCCGCAATCGGTGGTCTGGGACGAAGCCGAAAACCGCCTGCACGTGCAAAAAGCCCTGATCGAGTACCTGCTGCTCGGCCGTATCGAAGATTGATTTTTACCCCTGAAGCTTGATCGTTGGCCGTCCATCCCGGCGCTTGCCGGGCTGGATTTGCGAGCCAGCTGACCATTACCCTCCCTCCATCACTGGAACATCCCATGAGCGACATCAAGAAAGTAGTACTGGCCTATTCTGGCGGCCTCGACACCTCCGTCATCCTGAAATGGCTGCAAGACAATTACGGCTGCGAAATCGTCACCTTCACCGCCGACCTCGGCCAGGGTGAAGAACTGGAACCGGCACGCGCCAAGGCCATCAAGTTCGGCATCAAGCCAGAGAACATCTACATCGACGACGTGCGTGAAGAATTCGTGCGCGACTTCGTGTATCCGATGTTCCGCGCGAACACCGTGTACGAAGGCGAATACCTGCTGGGCACGTCGATCGCACGGCCGCTGATCGCCAAGCGCCTGATCGAAATCGCCAACGAAACCGGCGCCGATGCCGTCTCGCACGGCGCGACCGGCAAGGGCAACGACCAGGTGCGTTTCGAGCTGGGTGCGTACGCACTGAAGCCGGACGTCAAGATCATCGCGCCATGGCGTGAATGGGACTTGCTGTCGCGCGAAAAACTGCTGAAGTACGCGGAAGACGCGGGCATCGCGGTGGACATGAAGCACAAGAACGGCGGCGCGCCGTACTCGATGGACGCCAACCTGCTGCACATCAGCTTTGAAGGCCGTCACCTGGAAAACCCGAGCGCCGAAGCCGAGGAATCGATGTGGCGCTGGACCGTCTCGCCAGAAGCGGCGCCGGACGAAGCGGAATACCTGGACGTCGAATTCGAGCGCGGCGACATCGTCGGCCTGAACGGCAAGCGCCTGTCGCCAGCCGCCGTGCTGACCGAGCTGAACCGCCTGGGCGGCAAGCACGGCATCGGCCGCCTGGACCTGGTGGAAAACCGCTACGTCGGCATGAAGTCGCGCGGCTGCTACGAAACTCCGGGCGGCACGATCATGCTGCGCGCGCACCGCGCCATCGAATCGATCACGCTCGACCGCGAAGTGGCGCACCTGAAGGACGACCTGATGCCACGCTACGCGTCGCTGATCTATAACGGCTACTGGTGGGCGCCGGAACGCGTCGCACTGCAGACGCTGATCGACCACACGCAAGCCACCGTCAACGGCTGGGTGCGCATCAAGCTGTACAAGGGCAATGTGATCGTCGTGTCGCGCGATTCGAAGACCGATTCGCTGTTCGACATGAACATCGCAACGTTCGATGAAGATGGCGGCGCGTACAACCAGGCCGACGCGGGCGGCTTCATCAAGCTCAACGCGCTGCGCATGCGCATTGCGGCGAAGGCACGCGCCAAGCGCGGGCAGTAAGCTGGTTCGTGAATGAGAAAGCCGCCTGAGGGCGGCTTTTTTGTTGGGGTATCGGGAATGGCATCTGGATTCGACCATTGCCTCGTTCTGCCCGAACCACCCTGCGTGTCATTCTTGATTAAATTATTGGTTACGTGCATAGTACCGACGCTCTGTATTATTGCCCATAGGAAATCAAATCGATCCTGTACGCTGACGCCTTCCCTTCATCGGTGCATGTCCACTCACCACTGTTCTACAGAAAAATTCATATGTGGCATTGAGCAACCTGTCATTCCCGAACCTCACGGTGTCGATTGCGTTCTGCGCCAGCACTGTGCTTCTGAGCGGCTGCGGCGGTGGCACTGAGGAAAGCAAGCAATCTGGCGAGAGCGCCAGCAGCCCTGTTTCTTCTCCGGCGCCCATCGTGATTCCGGCACCAGATCCGACACCTGATCCAGCGCCGGTTTCGACACCGATCCCGGCACCGGTGCCGACGCCGACGTCGGTCGCAGCACCCGCCCCAACGCCGACCCCGGCGCCGGCGCCACCGTCCGTCTCCGCACCACTCGTCTTCACACAATTTGGTGGCACCGATGCCGAGATCGCCAACCCCGAGCGGGGCTTCTATCGCTGGGCATGGACTGATCTGGATCAGTTCAGCAAGAGCGACGGCGCTGATGCGTACAAGAATGGAATCCGGATTGTCTATGCCATGGTCCGACTCGACGGTTACAAGAGCAGCGCGCTGCCAGCCAGTCTGTTGTCCAGGCTGCGCACGGCGTTTTCAAACGCGCGGCAATCGGGCGTGAAGGTCATTCCGCGATTCGTCTACAACTATCCGGCCAGCGAAACCGAGTACCGGGATGTCACCGATGCATCGCTGAGCCGAGTGCTGGCGCATATCGCCCAGCTCAAGCCGGTTTTGCAGGAAAACAGCGACGTCATTGCCTACCTGCAGGCCGGCTTCATCGGGGCCTGGGGCGAGTGGCATACATCGTCCAATGGTCTGGCCAGCAGTACCAACCGCACGGCCATCCGGGACGCCCTCCTCGATGCCATGCCAAAGGACCAGTTCGTCCAGTTCCGCTATCCGCCCCATTTGATGGCATGGTTTGCCAGTGCGCCCGGTGAATCGAGTGCATTGAACGGCTCTGCGGCATCGCGCTCCGGCGTGCACAACGACTGCTTCCTGGCCAGTGCGACCGACGTCGGCACCTATAGCGACAACGCCAGCACGAGGACCGAGCAGCGCAACTACACGATGGCCTTGTCCAAGGTAAGCCCGTTCGGTGGCGAAACCTGCGATCCGGCAGATGAGGATGGCGCACAGCCCCGCACGAGCTGCGCGGCGATCCTGGGCGAAGGTAAACAGTTTTCGCTGACGTACTTGAACAGTGAGTACCATACCGAGGCGTTCCACAGCCGCTGGAAGAAGGACGGTTGCTATGCCGAAGTGCAGCGCTCGATGGGCTACCGGCTGGAGTTCCTCTCCACCGAGCATGGCGCTACCGCAGCGGCTGGCGCAGCGTGGCCGATTCGCATCACCGTGCGCAACGTCGGCTGGGCGCGGCCGTACAAACCTCGACAGCTCAGTGTCTTCCTGAAGCATCGCGTCAGCGGCAATGTCCTCAAGCTCGTGACCTCAGTGGATCCAAGAACTTGGACTGCCGGCAATACGTTCGCGCACGATATCTCAATCGTCATCCCCTCGACAGCCCAGTCCGGTGAATACGATACCTACCTTGCCCTTCCGGATGGCGCAGCGCAGATCAACGGCGATCCACGATTCGCAGTACGACCGGCCAACGCAGACAATGCCGGCAACCGGCAGGCATGGAATACTGCGCTCGGTGCGTTCAGCACTGGCACGATCGTCACGCTGAAATAGGCATCACAACCCACAGCTGGGGTCAGGTCTGACATTCGGACACGACCTCAGCCTTAGCAGCTGGGGTCAGCCTTAGCAGCTGGGGTCAGATACCGTCTTGAATTACAAGCCGATTCGATAAGAAATTTGCGTCGAATGGCTTGCCTGTTCGGATAACGCCGTAAATCAGATGCGCTAGTTTGTGCGTAACGGC
>NZ_JCASIO010000014.1:0-46769 GCF_059685955.1 Telluria sp. LT2P80
TTCGGCGCTGGGCTATAAATCGCCGCGAATGTTTAGAAAAGAGCGACCGTGTCAGGCTCTGGAAACTGACGCTAACTAAGCATCAGACTGTGTCCGGGAATAGCGGGGCAAGATCAGTATCAGCATCATGGCAGCGCCGGCCTCGTTCGTCAGCGCGGCCGCTACACTTTTGAGTTGAAGCTTGAAGTGCTGCACCGCCTCGCCGCTGAAAACCTGTCCTGTCGCGAGCTGGCGGCTATGTACAATATCGGCAATCCACATAGCATTACGAGGTGGCAGCAACAGCATGAGCGTGAAGAACTTCATCCGCCGCAACGTATTCACCCATTGGATAATTCGGTGCCAACAAAGAAAAAGACCCCGCCTCGGTCATCAGAGCCTGAGCCGCCAGAGCAGGCAGAGTCCTTACAGCGCGAGAATCAACGGCTGCGCGCGGAGGTTGCGTACTTAAAAAAAGTCAGTGCCTTGGTTCTAGCAAAGAAATTAGCGCAGCAGAAAGGGCGCAAATAGTGCTAGAGCTGAGGCGTGAGTTCGCCTTGCCCGACTTGCTGCATGCTGCGCAACTGCCGCGTAGTACGTTTTACTATCAGGTGAAGGCATTGGCTATGCCCGATAAGCATGATGAGCTCAAAGCATCGATTCGGGCTGTCTATGCGGAACATCGCGGCTTGTACGGCTATCGTCGCGTCACGGCGGCTATCCGTCGCGGTGGCCGGGTGGTCAACCACAAGACCGTACAGCGGCTCATGAGCGACATGGGAATGAAGTCGCGTGTGCGCCCGAAAAAGTTTCGATCCTATAGGGGCGAACTCGGTCAGGCCGTTCCTAACTGCCTTAATCGCGGGTTTACGGCATCGCAAGCGAACCAGAAGTGGGTCACCGACGTAACCGAGTTCAGTGTCGCCGGGAAGAAGCTATACCTGTCTCCCGTCATGGACCTCTACAACGGAGAAATCGTAGCTTACGAGATCAGTCGTCGGCCTGATTTCTCCCTGGTGATGAGCATGCTAAAGAAAGCCGCAAGGAAATGCAGCGGGATGGACGGACCTCTGCTCCATTCCGACCAGGGCTGGCACTACCGAATGCAGCCGTATAGGGCAGCCTTGGCTCGCTACGGGATGAAGCAAAGTATGTCGAGAAAAGGAAATTGCTTCGACAATGCGGCGATGGAGAGCTTCTTTGCGACCCTGAAAGCCGAGTATTTCCATCTCTCTGCGTTCAAGGATGTCGAGCAACTGGATGCCGGGCTAAAGAGTTATATCGACTACTACAACCGACATCGCATCAAATTGAAGCTTAGGGGCATGAGTCCGGTGGAATATCGACTTCAGGCAGCATGCAACTAAAATTAACCGTCCAACTCTCGGGGGTCAGTTCAAACCCGGGGCGATTCAACTTCGTCAGCAGCTTTGCCGAGCACACGAGCCGCGCCGCTACCGTGTATAGCGACGAGGTCCCCCTTCTCTCCGCACGGTTGAGCGCAATGCGCGACGCGGATAAGTTTTGCCTTCCCATGACCGTCTACCGCAACGAAACCTCCTACGGGTGGACATACACAAACTCGCTGGCCCCCCTGCTCCGCAAGGCTGAGGTCTTCGTCACGATCCTCCCAGCTCGCTTCTTCCAATAACCAGGAGAACCACAATGAAAGAACCATCGCCGGCGCCGGAAGGCGGACAGGATAAACCGAGCCGCTGTGCAAAATCGCTTTCCCGGGTTTTGAACTCGACTTCCAGCCGCCTGCAGGATTCGAAGACACGTCCTGGCATCACAACGAAACGCCCTCGTTCGACAAGGTGCAGCCGGACGGCACGGTCTTACGGCTGAGGGTCGACTATGTCGACAGGGCACTGTCGCGCGTCACAGAAGAGGTGCCGTACTTCCGCTTTGCGCTTGCGCGGTATACCGGGGATGACGAGTGGATTGCGAATCTCGGCTTTGCGCAAACCCCAGAAGAGGCGTTGAGATTGATTAACGACTATGACCTTATGGCGCAAAAACCTCAAGACGTAGTGTGAACACAAAGTATTTGCACTCGGAACGCAAATAAATTGCTTTTTGTGTCAGCGGCAAGATTTTCGACACCATGCGTTGCTATACGCTACTAAGAGGTGATGGACGATGCACCGACACCCCGAACAAGAAGCCGCTCCCACAACTTAATCCTGAAAGAAAAAGATGGAAAAACTTGAAAATCCCGATAACGCATCGTCCCCGAAAAACTACACGACCGACGTGAAGATAGTTGCATGGGCCTACGTTATTACCGCCCTACTCTACTTACTTGCAGGCGGGCCGCCAATGCTCCAGGAGCTGTACTTGGTGATGACCTTCGTGGCTGGCGCTGCAATCTTCCTGACGTCAGATCGGTCTGAACAAGTGGCGATTTCGTACGTGATGGTTGCTTTCCTGCTCCTAAATGCCTTCTCTATGGCGTTTGGGGATTCTGGACGTCCGCAGCCTGCAGAGAATCTCGTTGTAGGCCTGTGGATAGTTAACAAGCTCCTCTATGTGTTCGGCCTGGCACTATTCTTCCCCCCTCTGGTCAACCCGTGGGTGGAAAAGAACATCCATCGGCCGATTAAGGCAATCGTCATCGCGTTCTCCATGCAGTTTGTGCTCGTTGTGTTCATGTTTTACGAACGCCAGCATGCGAGCGGCGCCGCAATTGAATGTGGGTCCGTCGTCGGGATGATGTGCACGCCGAAACAGGCTCCGAATGAAGCTTGGTACACCTCTGCAACCGCCATGGAAGACTTGATGTTCGGCCTTCAGGTAGCACTGTTGATGGCTGCGTTCAATTGGAAAAAGGCGGAAGAACAGGTCGTGTCTGCCGAAGTTCAAAGTTAGTCCCAACTCATTGACCGGCCGCCCTCTGGCGGCCGGTTTTTTTTGTCTCTTGTCTGCTCATAAGCCAAAACAAATGACCTCAACTGGGACATATCAGGACAAAGGCAGGAAGGAAAGCTGAGTATCTGAAGAACATACCGTCCTCGTTAGACCTCATATGGGACTAAAAGGACCATATGAGGCTTGCACGCTATATTGCGTTGATGTAAAGTAACTAGTGCAGCGAACCGAGCTGAGTCGCTGGAGCCAAGCAGCGAACAACATCATCTAACAAGGGATCGAGATGGGTATGAATGAACAGCCAAAGACGTTACCGGTAGTCGGATGCGACGACGGACACGATACGAACAAAACGTGCCTTGGGTGGGATGCCTCCACAGGCCGTTTTAAATATGGGTATCACAAGTCCCGCGCAGTCCAGGGGCTGGAGCAGGTCATGGCTGTAAGCCGTAATGGAAGCGCCGGCGGTGCTTACGCCACTGATGAGCATCGTTTCACCATCGCCGACGGTCAGAGCCTGCTGCGCTCCCTCGACACCCGCATGGACAACTACGCACTCTCCCCGCTGAACCGCACCTTGGTCAACCATGCGCTGGCCGACTGTGGACTCGCAGACACGCCGATCTATTTAGTGACTGGGTTGCCAGTCGACCAGTATTACCAAAACGGGGCGCCGAACACCAAAATGATCGACGCGAAAATCGACAACTTGTCCAAGCCTGTCCATCGGATCGGCACTGGCCCAGGGCTGGCGACGATCGTCAAACAGGGAGTGGTAAGCGAAGCTATCGCTGCTTTTTACGATGCGTTGATTCAGCCCGATTGGTCGTACGATGCCGAGGTAGAAAAGTTAATTGCGCGACGGCCGGTCGGCGTCGTCGACATGGGGGGCAAGACCCTCGACATCGTGGTAATCGCAGAGAACGTGCGGTCCGTGTACAGCGCCCGCAGCGGCACCGCAAACATTGGGGTGCTCGAGCTGCTGGATAAGGTTGGTGAGCGTATCAAGTCGGAATTCCAGCTCAACACGAACCCTCCGACTCCTTATGTCGAGGAAGCGTGCCGCACGAAGAAGTACGAGCTGTTCGGTGAGGAAAAAGACGTGAGTTCGATCGTCGAAGCAGCGTGCCGCGACTACCTTGCACAGGTCCAGAACTACTTCGTCTCCAAGGTCGGCGACGGATCGGATTTGGGCGCTATTTTGTTTGTTGGCGGCGGAACAGCCCTAATTCAGTCGGCGCTTGGCATGGAAGCATTTGCCAGCGTCTACAAGGGACGGCGGCTGATCGCGCCAGAGCCCGAGTATGCCAACGCGAGAGGAATGTGGAAATATGGTACCTTCGTCGTTTCCGCAGATGAGCGCAGTGTTCCGAAGGCCGAGCCGGTCAAGGCGGGCCGCAGTAGCTCGGTAGCGCTGACAGCATAGGGGTAGGAAGCGATGACGAAGGACACACAGGCTCGGGCCTCTAGACAGGAGAAGGTAACGCTTCGTGCGACGCCAGTCGGAGCGCGGGTAATTGAGCGTCTGTCGCTTCCGAACATAGACAAGAGCGCCGAGCTGCGTCGCCTTATCGAGTTAGGCTTTGCATGTGAGCAGGCGGGATTCATCCTTGATGGCGAAGTTCTGCGCCAAGCGGGTCGTGCATGGGACATGCAACCTGACTTCGATAGCACTACAAGTACCGCACCGGCCGCATCCGCGGGCTCCAACTCTGCACCCGCGCTGGTTTCGGAAGAAGCGATAACGCAACCGGTACGAGCATCCAGTTCCGAACTGATGAAGGACAGTGACCCAGCGCACGACAGTAAAGGTGAAGCGAAAACCGGCGAGTCGCCACTACTGGCTAACCTGCGTAGCTTGTCCGGCTAGGCGAAACCTGCGAGTGATCCTAACGGCCTTCGGGCCGTTTTTTTTTGACTAGCCCGAAGCTAACCGCAAAAAAATTCAGAATCTGAATTTTTATCCATTCGCCGTTCGATCAACTGTACGAGTCGCGAGCTGGTCGTAGTTCAAAATCAGAACGCGCATGCCTGTTCTACATGTCAAGCTGAGGCCTCAAAAAAAATTCAGAATCTGAATTTTCGTGGAGCGCACCTAGGACAAGGAGGTGCCAACCACCTGGCCTACAGTACTGAATAGGAATAACCGAGGATGTCGATGTCGAAAAATTCAGAATCTGAATTTTTTGCCAGTATGCATCCAGAACCTCACGCCAACGGAATCGGCCCCGCCGGTTAGCCAGGAGCGGGCGGAGGCAAACAGGCCGAAAAATTCAGAATCTGAATTATCCATCACGACTCCGTGGACAGGCGAAAGGCTACCTGCCTGGGCTCGTCAAGCATCATCATGGCCTACAGGGGCACAGCTTTATCGCGCCGGCCGGATACGCAAGGCGGTGGATAAATCCTGCCGAAGTCGTTTATCCGCTAGTCGAATGCCTCTACAAGGTTGCCCGCAGCAATTCCACGGTAGATCCCTTCCATTTGGGTTTCATCGTAGGAGGAACGTACAGAGCCATGAACCACGTCTGCAGTGTCCTCGTAGATCCGAACGATCATGTCCTTCTTGATGTGCCTGAAGCGCTTAAAACGGCTCTTGACGGCGATTGCACGCAGATCCTCCTGGGTGATCTCACGACCGTTAGGAGGCGATTTCACCTGCTGTTGACCGTTCCGTGCACGTGGACTTCCGTTCGACGCTCCTGGGCCCGCAAAACGCGTCCTAGCGAGATATGCGAAGTCATCGCCTGAACGCAGTAAGGCTTTTAGATAATTGACGGCACGACCACCAGTCATGCCAGAGCCGGTAAGTAGATGGTTTTTGCATTGCCATACGTCTTGGAGGCGCTGTCCCATTTCCTTAGCCAGACGCATCAGCGCACACATGCCTCTGTGTTCAATGCCCAGTGCGCGTTGTAGCGGTCGCAGGTCAGCAGGCAACCCGGCTGGTTTTTCTGCTTCCTTGTTAAAAGAAGCTTCTTTTTTTAAAAGGCAGTTGTTAACACCTATTAGGCCGTGCGACATTTCTGCCGCGCTTCCAGGGTCGTCAGAAGGCATCTCATCTGGCGGACTAGTGCCGGTCGATTCTGCCGGTTTGTTCGACGCTCCTACCGTCTTTTTCAATGGCAGGCCCACCAGGTCGCGGAGGTTTGAGCTGATGACGTACTGTTGCGCGGCGAAGCGGCCGCGCCGATTACGACCATCGTATCCAGGGTTTGGATGCAGCCATCCAAGGTTGAAGAAGGTCGAGATCGCCCTGGTTACGGTGCGACGGTCCACGGACAGCTCGTTGGCGACTCGCTCGAGCTTCACCTTGATCTCCTTGTCAGGGTTCCTTATGCCGGCCCGGCTCACCAGATCGATCAAGATACGTAAGTGAGATTTGGAGAGAATCTCGCGGATTCGCGGATGCGTATCCGCACGTAGAAGGTAAGGGCGAATGGCTTTCGGATATGACTCGTATGCACTCAGGGTGTCATTGTAGGTAAGCTCAGGCATCCTGACCTCCTTCAACAAGCAAGGAAAGGGACCCAATAGACAACAAGGTGACCTCTGGCTTAGCCGGATATGTAAATTTTGCGCGCACAGCAGCTCCTGGGTGCTCACGCACCTCAAAAGTGTTTGACTACCGTGCTAGAGGGGGCTAAGATGAGGTTTCCTAGACATCACCTGTAGGTCCGCTCCTAACACGGGACTGAAAAGAAAAAACCCAGCTTGCAGGCTGGGTTTTTTTGTTTAGCTCGTCACATCTTGAGCTCCCTCATCATTGTTCGGTCCGAAAATCGGTAATCTGAACCGGGCAGCGGTTCGCGTGAAGCCAATTCCTTGGTTAGTTTCGCGAAGATAATTCAGATTCTGAATTACTTGCGTCGTCCTGGATGCTTTCCCCAAAAATTCAGATTCTGAACTTTCTGTGGCAGAAAACAGGCCCAAGTCAAAAAAATTCAGATTCTTAATCTTGGCGCGAGCATTTGGCCCGAGCATGAAAAATTCAGAATCTGAATTTTCTTCGCCGCGTCTGGCTGGAGAAGAAAAAACATTGGCGCTCGTATTAGTATTATCGCGCGAACAAGAGAACACGCATGGCGACGTTGCCTGGGAGGGCAGGGGGGTGCTAGCCACCATCATGTACTCTGCAGTGTTCATTTCTTGGCGCCTGTGGCTTCTGGGCTGGAGTCGTCCGGCAGATCAGGGCTTAACACCTGTGCGCGCTCATCCAACCATGCCTGTAAGTCCTTCTCCAGCGCGGCAAGATCCATATCCGGGAGCTTGCAGTTGACCAGGATGGCACGCTTGTCGGCGTTCACTTTCGTCGTGAACACCAAGCGACGGCCGCGAGTGATCAGGTTTGGTTCAGCGCCCGCACTCGACTCTTGACCTTTGATTGCTTGAAGAACCCAGGCCTTGAGTGACCCCTGTGTCGCACCTTCTGTAAGCCGTTGAACGCCGCGTTCGATTTCCGCGAGCTTATCTGGATACTCTGCGTACAGTTTCTTTATAACGACAGCGGTTTCATACCCAAACAGCTTAGGGCGGGCGTCGAGAAAGCGCACGATACTGCGGGGCAGCTTAAGCATGTCCAGGCAACCGTTAACCTTCGTCGTGCCGAAGCCAAAGTAACTTGCAACAGCGCGCTGGTTCTTGCACAGCTTGTCCTCGATCGCAGTGTTGAACATCTTGGCTAGCTCGTAATCGGACAGCGAGACACTGCCGACGGCAAGTACCATCGTCTTCGCTTGCGCTTCGACGTCACTCAACACCTCGACATAAGAAGCGATATGGGTCCAGCCCAGGATACGAGCTGCCCGCACACGACGGTGGCCAGAGATAAGCTCGTACTTCCCGTTCTTCATACGGACGCGAATCGGCTCACCCTGAGTTGCCTCACGCATCGTTTCAGCGAGCTGATCGATTTCCTCGGGGTCGTACTGGAGACGCGGCTGATACGGCGAATCCACGACCATCGACAGTGGAACACTCACCACATTGCTCGCGCTGGCGCGCGTTGTAATTGATGCTGGCGTATCGGAGCCGTTGGCGTCCGAGTGGCCCTGCTCAGCCGCTGCAGGAACATCTGGACCATGCGTATCGCTTGCGGTTGCAGACGCTGCGTCTTCGGCCCCGGCTTGATGCGGTTTCGTAGAAGCGTCGTCGCTGACCTCGTGCGGAGCACCCCCAGCTGGAGCTGGGGGCGCTGAGTGGTCGAGCGTTACATCCGACTGCGGCGCGGATTCGTTGACTGGCGCCGGTGCCGGGTCACCTATCTCCCGAACCTGCACCCGTCCTGATGCCACCAGGCCGCTTACTTTAAAACCAGCCTTCCTGTTGCTTCCACCGCTCATGCAGCTCTCCCTACGCTAGCCAATGGTGCAAGGCTATTTACGTCAGCTAATTTGATACCGAACATCCGAATAAGTGACTTGGTCAGGTCGAGCACGTCGCGTGCGCCGACAGAATTCGGCTCCTTTTCAAGGACCGGCCCATTGTTTTTTTCGTCAAATGAGTCGGTCTGCCGCACGAAACCGATGAAGTCGCGGATGATCGTGTCGTTAAGCTGGTTCGGGTATTTCGACACCAGGCGGGACAGCTCATCGTTATGCGGCTTCTTCGTCTGGTTGTAGCGATTCACGATCACATGAAAGTCCAGATTGAGACCTTGCTTCACGAACGCGTTGTTCAGTTCTTGGATATTCGAGTCGAGGATTTCCAGCGCCTTGGTACTTGGGCCCTCCGGCACCACGACAGCAAGCAGCTTTTTGCAGGCAGTCATCAAGGTGTTCGTGAGCAGCGAAGTCGAAGGCGCGGAGTCAACCACGATTACGTCGTATTCGGCGAAGAACTCGACGTGCTTTTCCAGTAGGCGCTGGAACACAAATTCGCGGTTGGTCGAACCCATCAGCCACGAATCGGTGTCAGCGAGCGTAATGTCCGAAGGAATGATATCGAGCATGCTGCCCTGGTAGATCGGCCACACTGCAGCTTTCAGATCAACCGGCTCTTTACGTTCGCTACGACGCATCAGCTCGCCAATATGGACAATGTTTTCCGTGACCCAGTCGATACCGAACAGTCCGGTCAACGAGGCCTGGGGATCGCCGTCGATCATCAAGACCTTATGGCCCATCATCGCTAATGCAGAGGCGATATTTCCGCTGATCGTCGTCTTGCCAGTGCCCCCTTTGGCCATCCTAAAGTTGAGGATAGGTGGGAGTGTTTTGGCGCGCACCGTGTCGAGAGGAAGCGAGAGCATCATCATACGAATGCGACGAATGTCTTCAGGCGTATAAATGCGGTGGTACTGCCCTTGGTTCGCAACGGCGAAGCGCTCGCGGAAAGCTTTCGGCGACCCGGAGAAGCCACACAGCTCCTGCGCCATGCGCGCTTTCATACCGGTAAATTCGCGGGTCGACATAATGCCTCCATGTGTAATGTTGAGGCATCATACAATCGACTAGGGAACATTGCAACGAAAAATCAGTGAAAATCTACCCTGATCGTAAAGATGTTGCGCTGAATGATCTAGCGAGCGGACGCCAGCTAATGTCGGGTAGAACTTCTACACGACGAAGTGCGAAAGCACGGAGGAAGGACTGTAGCATCAAGATTTATGCCTGTGGCATTGATTCCTGCCGAAAAATCGCACGCATTCACATAATGCCCGGCACGCGTGCAGCGGAGCGCACCGAATGGCAGAGGTCGCGCGACGGAGTCGCATTTATCGTACGGCGGTCATCTGGGCCATGCGGTCGACCATGGCGCGAATGTCATCGATGCGCAAATGCTGCTCGTTCCGAAGAAGCTGCTTATAGATCAGCGAGACAATCTGGAGAGAATCAACCGCACGCACCTGGACCGCCACGGCGGGCCGGCCGCGCTGGATCAGCCGGAAATAGTAGTGCGAGTCTTGAAACTCGATCTGGAGCGATTTGTCGTGCTCGCGCCCGTGACCGTCGAAGCGAAGCGACCGGATCTTGTTCTCCAGCAGAGCCAGCACCTGGTAGGCTTCCTGCACGGTGAGCTGGACCACAATCTTGTTCGGCCAGTCGAACGTCTTGCGGGCGCCGCCGCCGGCGAGCGCCACGGCGCCCTCGATGTTGATCGTGTGCTTGCGCTCGGCCCTGGTGGTGGCCTCTGCGATGCAGAGCGCCGCTGTCGACGAAAATATTTTAAAGCTGTAGTACGGTGGATCCGCCACTGGTGCCGGCGTATGGTCGGACACCGCAGCTGCTGCGCCCAGTCCGGCCAGATAATTTTGGGCGGCCGCGGCCCGTGGCGTGCGCATGGCGATCGCGTCGATCGCGTCGAAGAACCGACGCTGCTCCTTGCACGCGAGCGTGACGAGCTGGTCGATCGGCAGCTGGCCACCGATGCGCTGCATGGTCGACCGGGTCTTCGCATCGAGCACGCGCACGGTCGCCTCGAGCTCGTCGCGCTGCTGGCGATCGCCGGCGCCGAAAGCGATGAGCGCCGCTTCAAACCGTTTGCCCCCGCCTGAGCCTGCCAGCTCGAGCAGCTGGTCGCGAGAGAGCGCCGGCAACCCGGCCGTAGCCAGGATGCTGGTGATTTCAGAGAGCTTCATCGGACTTTTTCTTCCTTGGCTTGGCGGTTTCGTAGATTTCGGCTGATCGTTCCAGCGCCAGGCCGAGATAGCCTATGACGTCGTTTTTCGTGCGGCCGTGCTCCTTCAATTGTTGCGCGGCGAACGTGTTTCGCAAGGTGCGGCCGCCGCTCCGGTTGACGTCGATGCCGGCCCGGGCGAACGTCGCCTTCACTTGCCGCCAGAGCGTTACCTTGGACATCGGCTTGCCCTCGGCGTCGCCGGGGAATACCAGGTCCCCTTTGATCAGGCGCTGGCCCTTGCAGTCCTCGGCCAGCCGTTCGATGAGCCAGTAGCGCAGGGCGTCCGCGCCGTAGCCGTGCACGATGGTTTCGTGCTCGTAGCTGGTGGCATGTTTGTCTTCTGGATTGATTTTCAGCCGGATCGGTAGAGGGGCGAACGAATCTTCCACCTCGCCCAGGTGCAGCCCGATCGCTTCGGCTACCTTCAGGCCTCCGAACAGCAGCGTCGCCTGTACGGCGTGGTCGCGCCGGCGCTTCCACGCTTTGGGTAGTCGTCCCGGCCGATTCGGGCCTGGCGGCTCGCGCGGGGGCAGGGCGGCTACAAACGCGTCGACCTGCTCCGGGTCGAGTGCTTCGGTGCCGACGTTCTGAGCGAGATAGTGGTTCTCCGTGGCGAGCTTGGTGGCCAACGTTGCCGGGTTCGGCGTGATCTGCAGGTGGCTGAAGCAGCGTTCGAGAAGACGCAGATACCGTTCGGTGATCCCGCTGTTTTGCTCGCCGCGCCGGCGCAGCTGGCTGATGAAGCGCACCAGGTCGCGTTCCTCGACTTGCGAGAAGCGGCGGTTCTGGCCAGCGAGCCAGGCCGTGAACTTGCGGAACATGAAAATGTAGATCTCGGCCGACTTCGTGGAGATAGCCTCGGGCTCGGCCTCGCCAAGTCGCCGGCTGGTGCTGGCGAAAGCTGGTGTCGTGACGAAGGCCGTGAAGGCGGCAAGGGGATCGTCGTCCCACGATTTCAGATTAGGCATAGGCACCTTGTTATTTGCGCTCACCGCGGCGGCCGGACGGAGGGCGCCGAAGGCGCGAACCGTCATGGTTTTTTCGGTGTGGAGTTCGCCAAGTATACCATAACTGAAACTAACAGACAGACAAGTTGCTTGACCCCAAGGAGACGCGAATGCCGGTGGCTTCGGCCCGTGGCCGAGGGGGCTCTCTGGATTCTCTTTGTTCTTTTTGTTCTCTTCACTTTTTTAGCACCTGACGAGGGGCGAGCAGGCGAACGGCTGAGCTTGAATAGTCCGTAGCGTGTCTGGAGGGATGCTTTGATCCAACTTCTTCTGTGCGTTAGTTTCAAATGCGGCTGACGCTCGAGGTGTGTCTGGAGGGGAACAAATACGGTTTCTAACGGTGGGTTTATTACTTTTCATGCTGCCTTCTCACCCGTCTGCGGTGATGGCAACCGAATTTTACTCCGATTATCTCCACACGCGCTGGTTGAAAGCTGGCCAACATTAGACCGAATTTGAGTTAGTCGTTGCTTTTCAGCAAGATATATCGTTAGATGTTGGCAGGTCTCGTTTTGTTGCAACGGCCAGAACAACCGGCACGGTATCCACCTTGCGCGGCATCTCTCGCAACCTCACCGCGAATATGATCCCTACTGGAATCAGGAAATCTGAAATGAAGTTGTTCCTCAAGAGCGTCCATCTAAATTTCTACTTCGGCGTCGGCACACTCATTGCCATCCCGAGGCGCATTCGATCTGCAAAAAGGGACCGCTTTCGCCCACGTCGAAGGCCTTATCAGGGGCATTACCGGCAGCGTCATAGATAGCTATTTGCTCTTCTGTGCCCTAGTGATCAACCACGGCGACGTCACGTTGCTCGAAACTCGGAAGGTCCAGCGAATTGGCTTCTCCGTCCTGGCTATTTTTTCCGCCGGCTTCCTGTCCGATATATCAACGACACTACAACTAGCTTTGTAAGCCGGACTGAACCGGCCAAAGGGTGAAAGTCCCATCGCTCTGATCTCACACGATGGACACAGTGTCCATCATTGCCACCGGCTAAGTCGTTGTTAACGCAAGAATCACGGGGACACGTGCAGCAAAAACGGGGTCGAGTTTTAGCTGCTCGTGATATTCCACAACGACATGCTAGATAGGTCAAGAAAGTTGCTTAAATTAACGCTGTCGGCATCCGGCATTTTTGTACCCGCTACCGCTTCTCTATGTACGCATAGACAAGTGACGCCCCAGTCACCGACTCCTTTTTTAACCCGCTACTCGGAATTTATTAGGAGTAGTGCATGTTCCAGTGGCACGCGGGGGCCGGCGCCCGAAGTACAGTAAGGCGGCGATCCTAGTTCTGCTTGGCGACGATCAAGGGCTTGTTCAACTTGGCCCTGCGCCAGGCGATGGGCATGGCGCAAAGCCTGTTCAAGCTTGCTGGCCTGGACCGGCAGGTACCCGACTTCAGTACCATTAGCCGGCGCCAGAAGTATCTTTCGGTGACGGTCGGAGTGCAGCCGACGACAACGGGATTGCACCTCCTGATCGACAGCCGGGCATCAAGATGCTGGGGGAAGGCGAGTGGAAGACCAAAAAGCATGGGGCCGACTATCGTCGCCAGTGGCGCAAGGTCCACCTTCGTAATGAAAAACGCCCGGATAACTCCGGGCGTTTTCTTTTGTTGCTGCCGCTCTACCTGGCTATTTGCGCGTCGTGCAAAGATTCACTCATGAACGAGTCGTGAATTTCCACTCTTTGTTAACTACCACGTTGTTGACGCGGCCTGAGAATTTGGCGGTATAAACCGTGCCTGCTTTCAGCGGCGATTTAGCGATTAAAAACGCGACGTTTGACGACAGATAGCGGTTAGGATCGTTGTCCTTGGTCACGATACGAGCATCCATTGGCTCGGCCGCGCCAGCCTCCGTGAGCGTGAAGGTGACGACTTCAACAGTCGCTCCTTCTTTGCCAAGGACGCTAACTGGATAACCTGTTTTGGTCGGAAAGTCGGCATTGGCCGTCGACAGCTCTGGGAATGGGTTCGGAGTTTCGACGCCCGCATGCAGTCCGACGGCAGTTTGGTTTGCTGCAGGGCACAAGCCGACGAAATCGCCCGCTTGCCTCTGCGCCTTAGTGGTGCCTATTTCCATCACTACCGTTTGCGAACGGTCTTTACCAACAGCGACGCCGATATCATTGACGCTTTGCATCATGAGTCCTGCGCGGTGATACACGGTCGAAGCGAGTCCATCAAAAGCTACTTGGGCTCCCCTACCGCCGGCGAAGGCAAGTTCCTCGCCAACATAGGAGCCGGCGTAACCAGCGAACTTTGCACGATCGAGTTCCTGAATACCAGTGAACAGCAGTTTGTCTCCCTGCTCGATGTGGAACATTGACCGACCAGTTGCTGCGTCATTGGTACGCATGTTGACAGTGCCGCCGTTCAGAATGTCATTCTTAAGAACGTAGTCCAAGTGCTTCGCCGCTACGGTATCCAGCAACGTGTTTTGCGCCAACAAGCCTAGGCCGATATCAGAGCGGAATTCGTTGAGCGCGGTGACGAAAACGTACTCCTCGCTTGCAACTGCATAGGAAAAAGCCGGGACACTGGTTTGAATGTCCGAAGGCGTAACCGTCGGAACCGGCGCTGGCGCAGGCGTCCACACAGGAGGGATCACCGCAACCGGAGGAGTCACAGGAGCGTTGCTTCCACCGCCGCCACCGCACGCAACGAGGGTCAGAGCGATAGCGACAGCGGTAACGGAAGTTTTGAATTTCATCATGGTCTTGCCTTTAGTGAGAAGTTGAGTACGTTTCTTTGATGAAACTTATAACCATGATATGGCAGCTTCCGATACATGCAAGCCGACAATTGAGCCGGAAATCCCATCGATTTCTGAGCCGCTTTCATGAACTGAGAAACCTTCGATATTGGGACAGTGCAGCATATCCTCTCCGATTGGAGTGTCCTGATGAGCCGTACCATCATTTCAACCGCAACCCGATGAGCTGCCATTGCAGCAGCTGTTACAACCGCTTTGGCAGTCTCCGCGCGTGGTGGTGGCAGCGGTAACACAGTCAACGAAAAACCTGGAGTCGCCCTGTTCACGGATGCGGGTTCCGCGGTGACGGTAACGCTCGGAACGATTGCGGAATTCAGCATCGGCGGTGGCGCACAAAAATTCTTCAGCTACAGTGATGCGAACGGTACTTCCGTGAACATCCTCGTCGAAGTGCGTTAATCCAGCTGTACCAAGGCCTGCGCCGAAACGCGCAGGCCTTTTTTTATTGAGAGATTCCGAGTATGCGTATGCCCCTTTTGTATAGCGTGTCGGCAGTGGCCATGTTGATCGGCAGCGTAGCTACGGTCTTCCCCGCGCACGCAGCGCCTGGTACGCTAACCCAGCAGCTCGCTCCTAAGCTAGAACCAATTCTTGGACCCAAGATGGTCGAGAAGGTCATGCCTTCTGCTCACGCAGGACTATACGAAGTGCTTACGCACCCAGGCATTGTCTACACCGACAAAACGGCTTCGTTCGTGAGCTTCGGTCTAATTGTGGCCACTGCCACAAAAGTCAACCTGACCGAAAAGCGACTACAGGAATTCAGCAAGTTTGTTTTTAAGGGCCTGCCTTTCAAGACATCATCAAGATGGTCAAGGGTAACGGGTCGCGTGTAATCGCCACGTTTGAAGACCCCAACTGCAGTTTCTGCCGCAAGCAGATGACCGAGGTGGAAAAGCTGGACAACGTGACGATATACACTTTCCTGATCCCGATCCTGGAGTCCGATTCGATGGTTAAGTCCACTGCGATTTGGTGCGCGAAGGACCAGTCTGCTGCTTGCAATGGTTTCATGACCGGTAAGGCGCCGCTACCGGCAGCGCCGGCAGGGCGTTGCGAAACCCCATTCGAGCGCAACACCGCGCTGCAAGAGAAGCAGCGCATTACTGGCACACCGGCCGTTTTCTTCCCGGACAACAGCAAGACACCTGGCTACGTCACGGCCAACGTCATCTAGGCCAAGTCAAGAAATAACGCATTAAGCTCCCGCCCGAAGAAGCAATGCTCTCCGACCGCAACATACATCCAACGTTCACCGCCGGTGCCGCCCTGGTGTTGGCGCTTCTTGCCCCGATCCCTGCGGCGGCCGACTCTTTCGACGACGCAGCCCGGTTTTACAATGTCAACCCGTGGATTCTTCGCGCGATTGCTGCAGTCGAATCCAATTTCAATCCAGCCGCCAAGCACCCGCGCAATATAGACGGGTTGGTAGACGAAGGCATGATGGGAATTAACAGCGTGCACGGGCCAGACCTTGCTCGGTACGACGTTAGCACCGGCGACATGCGCGATGGTTGCAAGTTTGTATTTTTGGGAGCTTGGCACCTACGAAACAGGATCAATGAACGGGGTAATGACTGGCAGGGGATCGGAACCTATCACAGAAAGACCCCGAGCAAACGTGATGCTTATGCTGCAAAGATCCAGCACATTATCAACTTCTGGATTGAGCGGGGCATCATTCCCCGGTAGGCAAATACTACGACGAAAAAAGGGAAGACAGCGTGTTTTCCGTTCTGTATTCCTACACGCGCTCTAGCGTTTCATCTCTCGCAGTACCGAATTATAGGCAGCTACAAGCACACCTTTCTCCTCGATATCTGCAGCTGCTCTCGCTACCGACTGCGCAAAACCGAGTCTGGAAAGAGTCAGCGCATGGTAAAGGCGATGGAATGAAATCATCGCAAGTTCAAGCGTAGCGCCCGGCACTGTGGCCATGTAGACCGAGCTGTATAGGTTCCACCAGGTAGCGCGGAGATCACCCGTACCAGCAAGGTATGCCTGAACCAAGCGTGGGTTTATCTTAGCGACGTCGGCGCCCCAACCGCTCGAGGTAGTGGCTGGCGCCTCCGGCGCACAGCCAGCGTGTAGGGAACTGAGCAAGGTGGCGCGGTCGCGGCGGGCCAAATCATGCTGGTGGATGTCGGCGTTGTTGGACTTCCGGTTAAACATGCTGTACTCCTTCGGTGGTTAAGCCAAGAGTAGCAACGGAAAGTGGCGGCCCAAGTCGGGTTTGCGACGCCAGGGTTATCCAGCTCTCTTCCTCAGATGTTCCATCAAATGCTCGCGTAGCTTTGGATCAAGTGACGGGACGACACGCGAGAATGCCCGGCCTACTGCCGCCTCTTCAGAGCGGGCTGTTCCCTGATCAATTCCAATCTTCCACGCTGCCGCCAGCGCCACCGCTCCAATCAACGCACCGACAACCGCATACCACGCAGGAACGTATCGGAGGACGGCAGGACCCGACATGCTAGCGTTCGCGAGTTTCACACTCTTAGATACCTGAGCGTCGATGGCCTTCAACAAATGGGCTCGCTCAGCCGTTTGGAGTTCGAGCTGCACCGCTGCAGCGCGTGCTGCGGCATCCGCTCTCGCAGCGACCGCAAGTGATTCGGAAGCGCAGCGCTCGCCGGCCTGGGTGAGAACCAGCGAGGCATTACGTCCGGCTTCATCCACTGCGGCAGCTGCGAGCCTACCAGCCGATTGCATTTCCTCCGCCGACAGGCGGGCAACCTCATTAAGCTTGTGGGAAAAAAGGATTGCCCCCGTGACGATGGGATCGTCTTCTGGAATGCTTTCGCCAGTCGCTGTGAACAGCTCTAGGACGATCGCTTTGCGGATCGCGAGATCACCCATCGTTACAGATCGATCTTGTCGAGTTGGCCATCGATATCGCGACGCATGATCTTCAGGCGGTTACGTTGCATCGTCATAAATCCGTCGTCCTCATCTGCTTCGTTCCAAGTCAATCGGCGGGCATGCATCGAACGCAAATCGGCTTCCGCAGTTTTGTGATCTTTCTTCTCCAGTAACACTACGCCAAGCACACGGCTTTTAAACTGCTCGTACCCGGTAGTTTGGAGGAAGCGCTTCCCGTTCAAGGCAACAGGGCCAAAAAATTCATTTTCCCAAACCACGATCGGACAATCGCTCATTTGCAGGAGTGCCTTTAGTCCGCTGACGGTCTCATGCATTGCAACGCCACCAACAAGTGGCGAGTGAATTACGACGCGGCGGCCCGACTCGACCAGGAATGAGAACACTTCGTTCGCGGCAAGGTAATTCACCAGCGGCAAAAACGTAGGTGCGCCAGTGTCGATTACCCAATCCGTGTCCGACTTCAAAATATTTTCCATCAAGACATCGAAACGAGTTGGGTCAATATTGGCTTCGTTGTCGGCAATGCTGATGTGCTCGACATTAAGAGCGCCGAACTGCTTGAAGGTTGGACTGGTCGGATCGAGGTCGACGCAATTCAAAGGACGTTCTAGCTTAGCCAAATACTGCGCCAACGTCACGGCGATTAGTGACTTACCGACGCCGCCTTTGCCCATCATTACGAAGTGAATAGTATTCATTGCTCATCCTTATGAAAAAAAATCGTCTATCGGCCCGAGTAAAATCTTTTGCGCTTTACTCATTGGCGCGGCGATGGTTGGTACTACTTTGACGGACCCTACGGCACCCTTAACCTGCTTCGATCTATAGAGTGGTAGAGGAACTTCTACAGTTATATTCTTCACATCGCGTCTCCGTCTGATCCGGTGTATTGTATTTTTGTAATATCCAAATGTAAGGTCGAGTCCTATCGTATTTTTGATGTTTTCGAAAATTGCTGTATGGCTGTGCCCAGCCGAGAGGGCTGCCTCAATCTCCGGGAGCAGATCGGTGATTTCTGCAGATTTTGATTTCACCTTCGGCAATGGTTTAGTTAGAGAAATGGAAAGACGTGTCATTATTTGATGCCGTTAAGCTGCTTGATTTGAACGATGACGTTGTGGGGCACAGAATTGAAAATGCTATCTCAATGCTACCCCAATGCTCCCAAGATGCCATACCGACGCTATCGCATTGCTACCTTAGTGCTATATACGGATTGGTTGCTACTTTACACAGCGAACGATATGACTTTACGACGAAAGCGCCATGTTTTTCGCAAGGATTAGCTTGCACTTTCGTCGCCGCTACCTATAGAATTCCTTTCGTCGCTATGCGGCATTGTTGTAAACCTCCCCTTTTCCGTTCTGTTGAATCGAAAAGCACCAATTAGTACGCCGCCTTAGCGGCACATCTCCTGACCAGGGAAGTTCGGCCTGGCACTAATAAGGCAATCCCTCCATATCCTTGTACGCCCGTGGCTCTCTTGCCACTTTTTTTTGGCACAGTGCAGGAAATACGGTGGAACACAGAGTGTCGACGAAAGCTAGGCTACATCAGCGTTTCGAGACATTTAGGAACACAGATTTCCCACAGATTGGAACTGCCACTCACTTGGGAGGCACATTTCAAGGGTTCTCAGTGTTCTAGCAACAGCAGCTCGACAGCAGCTGCGCCCATGGTCCGGGTCTGGACCGCATCAATATCAAGAGACGAAGAAAGGCGGATATCGGGAATGCTCCCCGACGCATGAATCGCTGGCCCTGTGGCCGGTGCTAATGCAGCCTCCGCGGCACCTACGGGTGTGAGTAAGACCATCGGGTGCGAGCGCCACCACAGACCTGCCTACGGGCGGGAAGCGCTACGTGAGAAACCACGTGAGAGTTCAGGGCCTGGCAGCAGCAAGTCAGGCGATCGGTAACCGAAAGGTGCCGGCGTATTGTCTCTTTGCCAAGAGGGGAGACAAGGCGAAATCAAGGTTCTTACGTTTGGGTCCCTCTCCCCGGCAATAATTAATAATTAGTATTTTGTTAATATTCCGTATCTCCTTGTGCGTAGCGAAATGCGCAATGAGATGCGGCTTCCCGAACGCATCTTTTTCTTAGACTGGAGATATCAATGGACTCGCTCAAAACACAACTGGACGCTATTCTGGCGAAGCATGCTGGGACGCGCGTAAATGGCTCGGTCGCCAGCGATCGAACAAGCGAAGCTGCCCGTGATTCATTGCATGCGAGTTTCGCCCGCTTGGTCAAACTTGGGTTTCGCCTCCAAAACCCGGAAAACTTAGGGGAGAAGCACATTCAGGCGCTGTGCAATTTTTGGCACGAGAATGGATACAAGCCAAAGACACTCCAAGGGAACCTGTCTCAGCTGCGCATCTTCTGCCGCTGGATCGGAAAAGGCGAAATGGTGAAGGATGCGGCGCATTACCTGCCTGATGTCCCTCGGGAAGAATTGCGTGTGAAGACCACCGCGGAGAAAAGCAAAAGCTGGGCTGCCAATGGAATTGACGTAGCCGAGAAGGTACGCGAGGCCGATGCCATAGATTGGCGATTCGGGGTGATGCTTAGAATGGCAGTCGCATTTGGTCTGCGCCGTATGGAAGTCGTTCAATGCGTTCCATGGAAGGTAGATCGCGTGAACAAGTTTGCGGCCTATAAAACTAAGGGTGGCCGCCCACGCGATATTTATATCGATACCAACGAACAGCGAAAAGTGCTCGACCATGTCAAGGCTTTGCTAAAGCCGAACGAACGAATGGGTTGGCTCACGCAATGCGATGGCAGTAAAGCCAGTCTGAAATATTCACTTGCGAAATGGAATAAGATGCTGGCCAAAATCGGAATAACAAAGCAGGCAAGCAATTGCACAGGTCATGGACTGCGCGCGCAGTATGCTGAGAACGCTGCTCTAATTGCCGACATGATTCCGCCTACGCTGGGCGGGTCGGGCGGACAGATGCCCAGAGAGGTTCTAGACGTCAAACGAGTCCAGGTGAGCGAATTGCTTGGCCACTCCCGAAAGAGCGTAACCGGTGCTTATTACGGCACTTTCGGGCGAGACAATGGTCATGACGCTCCAGGCCGTACTAAGGATGCTATCTCGGCTGCCGTCCCATTGATTCCTGCGGAGAAGCTGAAAAGCGTTCCGCAGGATCGGATGAATGATTGCATTCGTCTTACCGCGGAACTGATGACGGCCAGCGCATTTGTCGAGCCGAGTGTGACGCAAGCGCTGTGGGAGCATCACAGCAGCCGGCATTGCACGAATTGGCTGGTGCCGGGAGTGCATAACATCGCGGCTCTCGAAGCGGCCGCCAATCATTTCGCTACCGCTCGTTAAGGCCTCAAGCAAAAATGCCTGGGGTTGACCAGGCATTTTTCTTCTTGCTTGATTCAGTTACAGTCACTCAGTAGGGTATGAGAGGTTAGCCGGTCGGTCGTGGCGCTCTGCGCGTCCTTGAGGCTGATTTGCGCGTTGGTCAGCATTCGCTAGCCGGGGTTGACTAGGGCCTTCATGCTTCAAGGCTACCAGTCCCATTTATTTGTGACTGTAGCGCCTGAAATGCGCGGATACCATTGAAATATTGAAGCTGCGGCACGGCAGGGTGCTTGGAACTGGCGCCGGTATGCTCGCGATAGTCGCCCATCAGAGCCCGCAACTGGCGCAGGGACAGGGGCAGCGGCAGGGGCAGGCCAGTCTCCTCGTGCATACTAATAAGCAAGGCCGGCGCCACGGAAAGCCGACACTTCCGGACCTTGCAAATTTGCTAGGGATTAACGTCAAGTCTCGTCGCGAGCTGCCGATCGTTACGGGCACCCAGCAGTTGCATGAGGGTATCCAGAAGTAGTGTGGGATTGTAGTGCGGATTGTCTGGTTGCACCGCCTCGTGAGTGAACATATACATATCAGCTCTTATAGCGAGTTTTCTTGCTCTCGCGCTTCGACGCAGAGTGTCGTCGTTGGACAGATGAGTAGGCGGCCAACGCCGATCATCTCGCCTGTTTCGGCGCACCATCCAAACTCGTCAGCCTCGATCCGCTTGAGCGCTGCGCGAACGTCGAGCAGCTGCGCCGCGTCACGAACCCGCGCAGCAATCGCGAGTTGGTGCTCTTCCTCGGCGCTTGCACGATCGATCGGATCCGCACCCGCGTTGCTGTCCCTGATCTCGGCCGCGGACAACTTGGCCCTGGACTGTAGCGACTCTTCAAGGGCCATCAGCAATCCGTGGAAGCATCGCTTCTGCGCCTCGCACAGCTGGCAATCCGTATTGAAAACAGCCTACGACCGCGCAGATTTGCGCTGCGGATGCAAGGGAAAAGGTTCGAGGCGCCTAACGGTGAAATATCACGAGGGGAGTGATCTATTCTCGCTCGCACGATTCAGTCTGATCGGAGGGCAGCATGCTGCTGATTGCCAGTACTACGCGCGAATCCTGCGCAGAGTCGCGGAGGCGTGGATAACTTCGGAGTAATCGATCAGCAACCCGATGGCTCAGTCAAGATCCGCCTGGAAATCGGGATGCTCGAGCGTGGTGATGCTGCCGGGCCGGCCGGACCCACCGGGGCGCCAACGGACAGCGTTCCTTCGGTCAAGCAGTCGTCAATGAAGCTGCTCGGGTTGCTCTACTATCTGTGGGAAGAAGCCGGCCTGAACTAGTGGAAGCCAGCGTTCGCGGGAAAGCGAAGGGCCTCGCTGTCCTACAGGTGGATCAACAATGCAGCCGACAATGTCTGGGGGGGCAGGTAAAGCTGGTCGACCAGTTGCTGTTGCCGGCATTTGGTGCGGATGCACGTGAGGCGGAGCGCAATCGCACGCGCGCTGCTTTGGCGTTGCAGGCCAAACATCGAATGCTTGTAATCGCACCGCTGGCCAGTTTCACGCAGGAGCACTTTGATGCAATGGCTCGACAGTTGAAGATTGGAGGCTTCCACGGGATTCCTATGACGTTCATGCAGAATGGCCTGTGGGACAGCACTGTCCGACGGTTCCCGAATGCAATAGCGGCGTGGCGCGGCGGACGTGGACCAGTTGCGATCGCGCAGGTAGAACTGAGACAGGGCGGAAAGGGCGTGTATGCCTTCGTTATCGACATGGCGCTCATGAGTATTACGGCCGAGTTCTTTCCAGTAGAGTCGAGTTGTGAACGCATAGTGGCCGATTTCCTGGTGATGCAGGGCCGCTCATTCATGAAACCACTGTGCTACCAGGCCAGCACCGACCTGGTGCTGCCGGACTTTATTTTGACGGATACGCTTCGGGAAGTACCAATGGAGGTCTTTGGTCGTGACGACGCGCGGTACCTCCAGCGCAAAGAAGAGAAGAGCGCGCACTACGACGAACAATACGGAAAATCAGGGTGGTGGATTTGGGATGCGGCTTCCCATGGCGGCAACGTGTCGAACGTGCCCTCATTCCCACCTGCGCGTGGATCAAGTGGGAAATACGGCGACAAGGCTGATTAGCAGCGCCAGGGAAGCAACTGCAATAGAATCTGGAAAACGAAGCCCGGTTCCTTGCCCGACTACTTGCAAGTTACTCCCAAGATGCGATACACCCCCATGATCCGTCTTTTCAACTATTGGCCTCGTGCACACATAGAAAAAAGCCCGACACTGCGGACTTATACCCTAAACATACATAGGATTTAAGCAAAGAAGCGTAAAGCGCTGTTAGAGCTGACTTTTATTGATGATGCATTATTATGTAAAATACATCGTAATGCATCGTAATGCATCGTAACTCCCGAGCGCCGACCGCAACGTCGGTGCTTTTTTCATGGTGGCCTGGGAATAGCATCACCAAGTACCTTGCGGACAGCACTAGCGAAGCCCACCTCCAACACGTGCCGTCCGCGCTCGTTGACGATTTCGCCGTGGCTGCCTTCCTTCCAGCCGCGTTCTTCAAGGTAGCTGGCCGACACGGCCTTCTGCAAGGCTTCGCGCTCGGACGCCGTCAGCTGCGCCGAGACGGCCAAGACCATTGCTGGCTGTGTTCCAGGAGCAGTGGAAACCATTGCGCCCTGCGGACGTCGGTCCACGGTCACGTGCGTGTTGGCTTTCAGCACGTTGAGCTGCGCTTTTAGCTTGTCGCGCTCCGCAATGGTGGCCTGCATGATGGAGCGGATGGCTGGGTCGTCAATGCGCATCAAGTAGTCGTGAGTCGCCATGGTTTTAGGCGTTTTGGGCAAAGCGGGGCCTGCATAGGCTGCCCAGGCCACGATGAGCGCACGATAGTCGGCCGACGGGGCGTTGTAGAGCGCTCGGCCCTTCAGGATGCCTTCGGCTTCAGCCAAACGGCCAATCGCCGGCAGCGAGAAGTCGCGTGAGCCAGTTGCGTGCTGCTTGCGACAAAGCTCGTGGATCTTCGTCAGGTTTGCCCTCCGGTTCGAGCGAGCGCCCTTGTCAAGCAGCGATGCCAGCACGGCGTCCGGGTGGATGTCCGTCATGCCGTTCATGCTTCAGTTCCCGTCAGGGTGTGCCGTCCGATGGGGAACGCCTGGATGGGGCGGTCGGTGGGCAGCAGCAGCGCAAGGTCCATATCGAAGTGCTGGCTGAGGCGCGTGCCAGCGTCCATCAGGCGAATCACTTCCCTCTGGCCTAGAGCGGGATTAGAATGATCAATCTGCAATGCAAGCCTTCGCATGAAGGCGTTGCCGGCGAGAAGTTGTTCCTGTTCGCTCAGGAGCATGAACACGGGTGGCAGGTTGTCGCGGTAGAGAACGGCATCGAGGAGCTGACTACGGCGGAAGACCGCCTTGCCTGGCTCCAGGTCGGGATAGACCTCGACGCTGTCGCAGACACCAGCCAACTGGAGTAGCTCCGACTCTGTCTCTTCAAAGGCGACCTGCACATCGCCCACAGCACCAGGAGTGACCAACTTGGTACTGTCGCCCAGCGGGGCTTGGAACGCCGCCTTGCAACGCTCGATGAGACGCCAGCAGGCCACCAAGTCTTCGGCCAGGTCGCTGAAACGCTTCATCGCGCTTTCCCATACCCGCTCGGCCTGTCGGTAAGAGTCTTGGCGAGCGAACGGTTGCCCCGCGATCTCCGCGTCCAGCTTCTGCTTCTTCAGCTCCTGCAGTTCCCCTTCTCGCGTAAGGCAGACATTGCGTGCATCGTCGAAGTGATAGGCCAGGGTGTTGAAGTGGGCTGCCAGCGCAGGCAGGTGGTGCGGTTCTGTCACGAACCAGCGACAACGCACGCAGTTGCGGCTCCCGCCTGGAACCGCTTGGTACTTCGGAATGGAAGGAGAGCCTATATTTACTCCACCGTTATAGCAGCCGCCCACCGAGCCGTTGTCCTCGCTCTCGCTGGTGTTGCCACCGACCAGGCACATTCCGTGGTGCATTGGCATCCAGCCCACAGGATTACGCGCGGCCGGATGCTGCGGAACGGCGGCGGCAAGGCTAGGAACACTGTTGCATATTGCTTTTTGCAGCAGATCGTCGTGTGCGGTGTCCAGAAGGAAGTTCTGGATGCTCGCTTCTTTTTTCGCCTCCAGCCGCTCCGCCGCACCGAGCAGTACGCCGCGGATGTGGGTCGCGCCGGGCTTGGTGTAGTACAGGGTCATTAGCAGGCGGCTATGGCCGACGAGCTTCTGCAGGACAGGGAATGGCACCTGTCCTTCCAGGCCCAGCGCAGTGATGAGTGAGACGCGCAAGCTATGTAAGGGGAATAGAGTTGTCTGACCTGAATTCTGCTGTTCCAACGGTGGCAGGAAGCGAATCGGTGAGCCGTTGCCATGCGATTCACCTCGCTCAGCTAGCTGCACTTCCAGGGCTTCAAGCAATCGGAACCAGCCTGTGACCATCAGTCCATCCGATAGGGTGAGATGACGCTCGCCGTCGCGCGCCTCCGGCAACCTAAAGAGGAAGCAGACATCCGGATAGCTCGCGAGTTGCACCTCGCTCTTTGCGTTGAGGTGGCGGCCATCCAATTCCGTCCAAGACGTGCGTCGTGAGATGGGATTGTACTTTTCCTGCCAGTTCCGCAGCTTCTCCAGCCAATGGAAAACGTCCTGATACACTGGCCCTCCAGAGGACAAAGGCAGCACGTAGCCCTTGTCGGGACCTGACTTGGCAATGTCGGCAGTCTTGTTGGTGTTGACGTAGAGCACGGTCGGGACGGCCTCGCCATCATTGAGCAGGTTGCTGCGGCGCAGCACTCCCTGCTGGAGGGGGCGGCGTTCGCTGCCTTGCGCAAGCCGGCTCTGGTTCAACGCCCAAGCGCCCGCCGCATAGCGCCAGGTATCAGCTTCGCCCGAGTCGAGCATGCGGACTTGGAAGGTGCGCAGCGGCAGGATGAGCTTCACGAGCAGCGCAACCCAGCGCACCGGGCTCCACATCTGAAGAAGAATACCTTTGCTCGTTACGCGCCTGCGCCACACGCAATCCTGGTCGTTCAGGTCTATTTTCGCCTCGGTGACCTCGAACCAGTCGGGCCCGCCCTTGCCGAATTCCCTGCCCAAGGCGCTTTGCGCCCAGTGCCAATCCTGGAAGTTCGGGCCCGCGGCAAGCCTGCGCCGCAGTTCGTCGATATATCCGTATGGCAAGGGCGAATACACGCTCTCGTCACGCGTGGGTAGGCCATCGCTGGACATCCGTGGCACCGGGTTACCGAAGGCCGGCGATACCACCAGCTTGCCGTCATCGGCCGCTTCGCTGAACTCGCGCAGCAGCACGAATTGCAGGAAGGCGTGGATATGATTGTTGTAATAGGTGCCGTGCTTTGAATCCGGGCAGGCTGTGCGGTAGAAGTCGGGCACGACCGTGCTGCGTGCCAGGAACGCCGCCGGGTCTGTCGGCAGTCCCTGCTTGATGAGGTAGCGCTCGAAGAAGGCCACAAAGGCAAGGAGCCTCCCACCGACCCCACGTGTTTCCCCTTTGAGCCATTCCACGGCCAAGGCACGCCAGGCAGCCAGTTGCGGATGCTCACGCTCAACCCACCCGAGGGACGTGTCAGTATCTCGCTTCACCCCTTTCACCTTCGGGGCCGAAGCGGCAGAAGCCTTGGGCTTAGTCGTTGTTATCTCTTGAGTCATGCGGATTCTTTACTTGTTGAGTTCGATGCCCTGCATCAGTCGGCCAAGCACGGACTCCGTGCCGGCCTGCCTGTCTCGCAGTCGCTGCGCTGCCGCTTCAAGGGCAGCCAGGGCCTCGCGAGTGGTCGGCTGCGTGTAGACCTTCTGGCTCTCCTCGGAGGCGTGGTGCATGAAGCGACGGATGTCTGGGTTGTCAACGCCGGCACTGCGTAGCCGGCGGCCGTAGGCGTGACGATGGCCATGAGGAGTCGTTCCCAGTGCCTTGCCTACGGAGAGGCCAATACGCTCGCAAGCGGCGGCATGCGCCTTGTTGTATTTGGCCAGCTGGTACATCGCGCCCACGGGCTCGCGGCTCAGATTGATGAAGGCGAACGGATGGTCACGCTCGACACGTGCGACCTGTTCCAGGTAGCGGTGCCACAGATGAAGGAACCACTCGCCATACTCGGGCAAGAACCAGTACGCCTGCTTGTAGTACGGCGCATCGTGCATGCCGCCCTTCCAGCCGGCGTGGCGCCGGGCCATCACTTCAGTGCGGGGCACTAGGCCGAACTGCTGGGCGAGGTATGCCGCCCGGTTGCCCTTGCGCGGCTTGCCCCTTTCATCGCGCCAGTCGGCGGGGGCTGCACCGTGGCTTGGGTGATGGATGAGTACCTTAGCCTGGCGCGGATTGGGAGGGTCCGGGAACACGTCGGAGATGTAGAGGTGGAAGGGCTCCGACTCGCGGAAGCCCGCCCCGTGGAGCAGTAACGTGATGAGCATGCCGCGGTAGTCCTGTCGTTCTGCCGCTCTGAACCCCTTGGCAAGCAGTTCCTCGAAGCGTTCTTCTGGGAAGGCCGGCGGCTCGCCTTTCTCTACTTTTGGCAGGCGCTGCCCCCTGACACGGTGGCCGGTTTCGGCGGGGGATGAGTTTGCAGCCCAAGTGTGCCCGAGGAAGGCCTTGTTGCGCCGGAACTGATAGGCGGCCTCGTCGGTCTGCCGGTCGAAGGCACCGCCTGTGTAGCGGGGGTTGACTCGTTTAGCTTCAGGTCGCATTTCTCCGAGCCAGTCGAAGAAGTCCGTCAACTGGGTGATGATGTGTGAGGCATCCTCCGGCGAGCGTGGCATCCAGCACAGGCCGCTGGAGTCCAGTCCAGTTGAGCGGTCGAAGGTGCCCGTATAAAGCCGCTGAGCGAAGTTCTGGAACAGACGATAGGTGTCGCCCTCAGATGGGTTCGATTGGAGGTATTCGAGGAACATCCGGACCGAACGAGTCACTTTCGACATCCAGGCCAAGCTACGGTTGTGACTGCGATACAGGAAGTAGTCGAGCAAGGGCTCTAATAGGCCAGCGGGCGTCAGCAGCGCTGGTATCTCTGTTGGTACTCCAGTCGTATCCGTGAATACTTTGCTTCGGACGGTAACGAACATCAGCTGCCTATCGTGCGGAACAGTATGAGAACTTTAGATTGGTGTAAGCGGACTGAATCCGCCAGGAATGGACGTGCCAACGCGAATCTCCTTGTGAGAGCAAACAATTTGAAGGGATTTGCCCGGCTTAATGATCGCCCGAGTTCGAGTTGCGGGCGTAAGGCAGTCTATTAGAGCAGGAGCAATGTGCTGTAAGTCAGGTGTCCCCCTCACTGCCCCTTTTCCTAGGTTAGAACAGTGCTGGTGTCATCGCAGACAATTAATCAGATATTACTTTAACACAAATATTTCCCAGGGAAAACTTAAGGCGTCTAACAAAACCACGCTAACTCGCCAACATAGCAACATGAGACGTACACTGATCTTGACGAACTTCCCCAACCTGCCAAAAGCGGACCTTGCTCAAACTCCGCACTTCCTAACCTTCCTTTATGAACCCACTGACTTGGAACGACCTATTTGTTGAAGCATCTCTACTCCACTTCAACGCACTACTGTCGGAATGGCCGGGTGTGGAGAACGGTGAGACCCGTCCTATTGGCGCTTCTGCCTTTGGCGATCTGTTCTATGAGCGTAGGTCAGGCGATGAGAATTGATCGGTTGAAGCCACGGCGAAACGCGTTTCTGTGGTAATCCTTCAGTCAAACGCACTTAATTACCTTCATCTGTGCACAATATTTATACAGCGACTGCATGCAGTCGTCTTCCACGACTCGACCCGAATGCTCAAATAGCTATCGAGTTTCGTCGAACTCGGCATATTGCAACACCTGCCATATTGCAAACAGTCTTGCGCCGTTGTTTACTGGACAATATTTAGAAAGTTTGGTCTTGAGCTGGCCGTCCGTCGCTTCAATCATTTGACAAATTAGCGCCGCATCGTCGTTGTTGACGATAGCGAGCGGATGGGCCCAGCGTGGCCGGCCTGGTTCACGGTCGAACAGCCAGACTAGGAGAATGCTGAGGAATAGTGGAAACACGACGGGTATTAAGTAGGTCCACCACGGCGACCAGAATGTACCAATCAGATAAGTCAACGCAAGACTTGCAATGGTCGTTACGCAATAGAGTTGCGAGCCGCGTCGCTCAAGCCAATCTGGCGGATATCTCCTTGCTATCCTGAAGACCACACCTCGCAAGTACATACGGTCGGCGCGCGACAGACCATTGCCGGGAGGGTCGAGCCTTGTTCGGTGCATGCTCATGGTTCTGCATTCTGCAACATTACGATCAGCGCAAGAACAATGACGCATGCGATCCAGATCGACCAAAGCGTATGCGTCATGAAATGGGCACCGCGCATCTGTTGCAAATAGCCTACCATGCCGCCGAACGCGATCGCCAGCAATGCAGCGCGGCGTGCATCCCTCGGGCGCGCTGGTAGCCACCACACGGCGAACGCCAGAAGCCAGAGTGCGCTCGAGGCATGCCCTGCAGGAAGGCACTGGCCAGGCGCCGTGTGAGCCGAGAACGCTCCGAATAGGCGCACGTAGGGATGCGCGCCGCCATAGCGTTGTAGATCCCAAGGGCAATGAGATGAGCTGATCTGTTTCAATGTGCTGGTCACGACCGGCACCAGGATGGCCGAGAGCGCGACGATGCGAAGCTGCAGGCGGCCGATGTCGCTTAGACCGGCATAGGGTCGGCAGGCGTCGATGCCTGCATAGCCGACGACGCACACTGCAAGCAGAATCAGCAGCCATTTCAGGATGACGTGATTGAGCGTGACGGTCAGCCACGTGTCGCGCCATGGAAATGCGCGGCTAGGCACGTCGAACACGGCATCGCCCAGCATCAGGTCGATATCGGTGAACCACCCGAGCCACAGGATCGCCAGCGCGCCGGCCGCCAGCATGACAGATAGGTGCCGAATGGTACGCGGTGGCAGCAGCGCCGAACTCAAGGCAGCTTCGACCCGCATCTTAGACTCCCCGGATGCAGGCATGGAACATGTCCAGACGGGGATTTAACACCGCCGTGTTCACGTCAAGCATCCCAAGCACGGAGTGAAACACATTGTCATGCGAGAGCGGTTCGCTACTTCGCGCAGCCATGCAACGCCGGTCGATACGGAAGCGCTCGCTGAAACCTTCCGACATCCACAACATCATCGGCACCTCAGTCTGCTCACGCGGTGCGAACATGTAGGGCGTACCGTGTAGGTATACATTGTTCTCGCCGAGCGATTCGCCATGATCGGAAAAGTATAGCATCGCCGTATCGGCGTCTTGTCCGTCGGCCATCGCGCGCAGCGCCTCGATGGTTTTGTTGAGGAAATAGTCGGTGTACAAGATGGTGTTGTTGTAGGCAGCCTGGATCGATTCGCGCGAACATTTTTCGAAGTCATTGCCCGTGCACACGGGCCCGAAACGGCCGAAGCCACGTGGGTAGCGACTGGCATAGGCCGGACCGTGGCTGCCCTTCTGATGCAAAATCACGACGAGGTCCTTGCTGCTTTTTTTGAATAAATCCGGCAAGCCGTCGAGCAGTCGCTCATCGTAGCACTCGTCGCCACCGCAGTAGGGACTTTTGCCGTCGGGTCTGGACAGGTCCTCGTAGCCGACGCGGTCGCACACACCCTTGCAGCCCGAATTATTGTCCCGCCATAGTACGGCGAAGCCGGCGTGCGACAAGACGTCGAGCAATCCTTCTTGGCTCGCTCCCTTCGACTGGGTGTAGTCATTTCGACTTAAGACTGAAAACACGCAAGGCACCGATACAGCCGTCGCGGTTCCGCAAGAGCTAACGCGCGAGAAGTTGATCAACGCGCTCTGACGCGCCAGCAACGGGTTTGTGTCGCGACTATAACCGTTGAGCGAGAAATTTGCCGCCCGTGCGGTTTCGCCGACGACGATTACGGTCAAGGTCTTTCGGTGATGACCAGCCCATGCGGTACCCTTGACAGCGTCGCGACCGAGGGGCGCGACCACGACTGGGATTGCCCAACGGTTGCGCAAATAGCCAACTGTAGCTTGGATGAAGTTGGTAGGTGTGAGCAGAAAGCGTAATTCACGGTGCTCATGCAACGTCGGTGCTAAACTCTTGAACAGCAGTACCAGTAGTAGGAACGCCAAAAGAAGCGAGCCTCCGACAGTGCTGCTACGCTTGAGCAGTCCTCTCAAGCCGGTGGGGAACTGGATGTTGGAGCGGGCAATTAACAGCGATGGCAGCATGCCGAGCAAGCCGATCCTAGTTGCCATCTGCCAGCTAATCAGCTCAGCCGCTTCGCGGGTATCGGTTTCAAAGACGTTCTGGATCATCGCTTTATCGATCACGATACCGTAGGTCGCAATGAAGTGGCCTGTCGCGGACGCCACCACCACGAGGGCGATCAGCACCGGCTTAGCGACATAGCGGAAGCTAACCAGTGTTAAGCAGGCGTTAAAGAACAGGGCCACGATTAGGAACGTGCCCACCAGCATTGGAAGGCTGGCCAGCGAGACACCACCGGCAGCGCGGGCTAACACGGCCCAGAACGTTAGGTTGCCGAGGCTTGCTAGTAACAGCGCTACGATCAACACGAGCAGCGACGCATCGATACGTCTAGCAAACAATTTATCCATGTCACCTTCTTATCATCGGTGCAGCGGAGTACACTGCAGTGCGCCAAGGATAGAATGGACGGCATCAAGTCACTGTCAAAGCGACGTTAGGTTGGCGTGAAAGGCACAGGAAAGCAATCGTCAGGGCACTACCCCAAATGACCGGGTTTCGTGCACCCTCGACGCGTCCAATTACTCGCAGATGTGTTTGGCAAGCGGAACTCTCAGTCGGTGCAGACTAAAATCTTTAGCCGGGATTGGCGGTGCTCCGTCGATCGAGCTCCTTTGAATGTATGGACATTCGCCTTGTTTATGTTCATTTAGTATATGAACTTCTACCAGTTCCCAAGGTAAGTACTGATTTCTTGTGGTGGATGGGATTGGCCATGTAAAAAAGCGGCCGGCACAGCCTTGGCAGCTGCACCTGAACCACAACCGCGGGGTACGGCGAGGATTTAGAACGAAGTGGGGAATTTCATTACAGGCAATAACCACCGCCATGAATAAATTATTGCTCCCATAGGGATGAGATGATCAGTAAAGTATCTAGGCAAATCAGGATTTTTAGTGGCACAATTAATGCCCAGTTTCGATCTCGTTTTCAAACGTCGAAACTGCGGCTCTTCTACTAATGTGGTCGCTGCCCCGTCGCTGCGCGGTGTTGTCCGAAGCGGTCAATGCCATGGTGCTATCACCGAATCGGCGCGCCGTTTACAGGATATCGTTTACGTTATTGACCGCTTCACCCCCAGACCAAATTCTAGCCCTGAATGCTGCTGTCTAAGCAGCCTAGGACGGCGAGCAGGCCTGCGGTTTCGCCGTAGTTGCCAGCCAAGTGCGAAATTTGATCCAGCGCTCGGCAGCTGTGGCCCGCGTGATCAGAGGATTTTGTTTCAGTCGAGAATACCGCTGGACCAATCAGGTAAACTGAGGTGCCCAAACAGAGTACAAATCGATATGCTCAGTTCTTAGAGATGATCTTTCGATGGATGTCATCTTGATCTGCACCCATTGGTATTCGTCCCACCCTTTTCTCATCGGCACATCGAAGAGATGATGGTAGAACTTGGCGTGCGGGCCGATCATTTATTGATCAACGAGTTAGCGATCCTCATCCATGCCGGCAGTCTATTCGCCTGGCCGGACATGCTAGACCACGACTTTTCGTCTTACAATGCACCAATGCTTATCCTGATCGTAGAAGACAATCCCGATATCCTCTTAAATTTGTATAGCTTTCTGGAACCAAAAGGGTACACGGTCGATTCTGCCCGTAATGGCTACGGCGGGCTCGCCCTCGCTTCGGAAAACCTGTATGACGTCATCATTTTGGACGTTATGCTTCCCGGGTTAAACGGCCTTGACCTGTGCAGGAAGCTGCGTTCCGAGCTCCGTGCATCGACACCGGTCTTGATGCTAACGGCGCGTGACAGTCTGCTCGACAAGGTTGCAGGCTTTGACAGTGGTGCAGACGACTACCTAGCCAAGCCTTATTCCTTAGTAGAGCTTGAAGTTCGGCTAAGAGCATTAGTGCGTCGTGCCAGCGGTTCTGTTACGTTCAACCGCGAGTTGCGCTTTAGCGGACTGGTCTTCGATCCAGATATGCTCGACGCTTCTCGAGATGGCAAGAAAATCGTGCTCACCAAGATAGGCTATGTCTTGCTACGCTGCCTGATGAGTGCTGCTCCGAGAATCGTGCTACGCGAATTTCTTGAGCACGCTATCTGGGGCGATAACCGCCCTGACAGCGATGCCTTGCGTAAGCACATCCACACGCTACGACAAGCGCTGGACAAACCTTTTGCTTTCCCCATGGTCCATACTGTTCCCGGCGTCGGCTACAGGCTTGTTCTTCCCGATGCGCTAGGCTGACTGGTTAAGCAGGCTAGTTATCGCAATGCCATCGATATGTTGCGTGACATCGCTAGAAGCAGGGCTTCGATACGAATGTACTGCATTTCTCAGACCCTGGAGAGTCTCTCTGAGAAAACAACGTGTACCGGTGCCGGTGACGAGCAGATGGTGCTCGTCATTTGGTATCGAGTCAGTGGAGGATATCTTTCTTCACCGGTACGTATCGGTAGGGAGGCCGATCGGCAGCCGCATCGCAACTCTTATGTACCGACAAGTTGTCCAGTAGCACCCAGCTTCGCCGATGGGCTTCGCCGATAACACGTTTCTTCGTAACGTCGAAGCAGCGTAACGCTAGGTCGTCAGAGAGTAACAGCACGCGCGTCGGATCATCGCGCATCCAGCGCCAGGCGTTCCATTCCTGCTCCGGCACAGGCGCCAGATAGCTGAAATGGACCAGAGGCCGTTCTGCGAACAACAGGAACTGTTCCTTGAACTCGAGCATGCCCACTTCCGTTTCAGGGGCAACGCGCCGTTCGAGTTCCTGCATGATTGTACGCGGTGTCCGGTGTGTATTCAGGATGGGCCATAGCCAGAAAGAGACGAACAGCCAGGCCAGCATGCTGGCCAGGGCGAGCTGTTCGAACAATGGACGTTTGCGCAACAGCCAGACACTGCCGAACACCGCTAGTCCAAGTACTAACAAGCCCGGTGCTAGTACCGCGACGGCGTCAGCATAGTCATCCGCCCGGGAAGGCAGATGCTCTGGAGCAAAAAGCGCGACAGTCGCGATGAGGATTACGAGCAGCCCCATGAGCGCGAGCGCCGCACGCAACAGAACAGTCGCCGTGCGACGCCCTTCTGCGGGTACCTGTTCCCATACGTAGGCTAGCGCCAAAGCGAACATCGGCAGCGCGGGAAGGATGTATACCTCGCGCTTGCCGGGGCTGATGGAAAAGAAGAGCAATACTAGCGCAACCCAGCTCAGCATTACGCGCAGTGCAGCGCTGGACGGCCAAAGCCTCCTGATGCTGCTCAGCTGCAGCAGGAAGAGCACGGCCAGCGGAAACCACATGCTCGGCGCCGCAATCGTCAAGTAGTAGTGCCAAGGCTTGATGTGATGCCAAGCGTTTGCATAGCGTTCAGCTGTTTGCCTGAGCAGAATGTTGTCGCGGTAGGCCAGTAGTTCCGGACTCTGGATGCGTTCGACTGCCATCCACATTGGGACTAGCCAAAGTGCCAAAGTGCCCAGCAATAAGGCTGGCCCCCACCATGCGCGCCTACACCAAGCCCGCTGCCCTGACACAGTGACGGGGATGCGCCAGATCGCCAGCGGTATCAGCATCAGCACCGGTAGGAAACCAACGCCCTTCGTCACGATACCTAGTGCCATCGCCACCCAGCTGGCGGCATACCAGCCCCAGGCCGGACCGAGCTGGAAATGACGGAGCAGTCCGTAGCATCCGAGCGTGATCCAGAAGCAGACCATTGCGTCGATTTGCGCGCCCTTGGCCTGTAGCAGGAACTGCGGCGTGAACGCGAGGGCAAGCACTGCCGAACGTCCGACCTTTTCTCCCCACAAACGTCGGCCCAGGTCGAATACCAACCACAGTGTGCCCAGCCCCGCTAACGCACTAGGCACTAGAAAGGCGATTTTCAGCTGTCCGGTAAGTTGATAGAAGATCGCGATCAGCCACATGAAAACCGGCGGCTTATCTGGATAAAACTCGCCCCCGCGTGTGGGGAACAACCACTGGCCCGATTCCACCATTTCGCGGGCAACTTGCGCAAAGCGCGGCTCGTCGGCAGGCCAGGGGTCGCGCAGCCCAATTCCGGCGAACAGAACTACAACCAGTAGGGCAGCGATCCACGGCCACCAGCTTGTGTCTTGCCTAGCACTAAGATTGGATGGGACTTGCATGCGTTTATCCTCGAATTTCTTGTAGCCGCTGCTTGAAGCCATGATGGTAGAGATAGAGTACGAGCGCCGTGGACAGCACCAGCATTAACAGGCTGATCCAGAGCTGCTGCTCGTCCTGCACAGCAAGGCCTGCGCCGACAAAACTGAACAGCAGCATTTGCGGAAGGTAGCCTAAAAGGCTGCCCCAGAACACTGCCGGTATGCTCAGCCTAGCCAAGGCCACTGCAATATTGGTTGCCAAGTTGCTGCCGATTGGCATCAGGCGCACCGTGCAAATCCATAGCCAAGTGTCTTGCGCTAGTAGCCGGCGGATGAAAACGACATGTTCGCCGTGGCGTTTGAGCATGCGCTCCATGCCGATATTTCGCACCCAGTAGATCGCGAGCAGCGCGCCGAATCCCGTGAGCGTGGTGCTCAGCAGCGCACCTACTAAGCCTCCCAACAGGTAACCGGAACTAAAGGCAAGCAGCTGGCGCGGGCCGCCGAGTGCAGTATAGACGACGCCGGTGATCACGAAGATAGGCCAGGCGACCGCCCAATGTCGCTCGAACAACCGGTTCAGTAAGTCCATTTCGGAGAATGATCCCCACCAATGGAAATGGAGCGAGGCAAAGCCCAGCGTTAGCAGGCAGGTCAGAACCAGCGGCTTGAACAGTAGTTTTAGTTCGGTTTTCACTGTCGCACTTCCATGCGTTCGATCAGCGGCAGCTTGCTGCGCCGGATTAGCCAGCTCACTCCCCACATGTCGACGATGCCGACCCACAACCGGTTCCATGCAGTGTATTTCGATACACCAGCGATACGGTGCCGATGGTGTACCGGCACTACCGCAATCGCGCCGCCTAGGCGCTTGACCATCGCCGGCACAAACCGATGCATGTGGTCAAAATAGGGCAGGCCTAGCCAAGTTTCGCGCGGTACCAGTTTGAGGCCGCAGCCAGTATCCGGAACGCCGTCGTCGAGTATAAGGCGACGCACGGCATTGGCGATGCGGGACTGAATTATTTTCCAGCGCGTGTCACGCCGGTTCTTGCGAAAGCCAGCAATGCAGAAATGCCGGTGCTTCCCTTCCAATATCAGCGCCTTTGCCACCAATGCAGGGATGTCAGCTGGGTCGTTTTGACCGTCACCGTCCATCGTGACAAGAAAACGCCCGGCAGCGTAACGCGCGCCGGTCCACAGCGCTGTGCTCTGCCCAGCACTGTGCGCGTGGCGAATCAGCCTCGCAGGCGTGCTTAATTGCTGGCAATGTTGCAAGAATACAGCACCGGTGTCGTCGGTGCTTCCGTCGTCGACCAGTACTACTTCATGGGGAAAACGACCGGCGAGGGCGCGATGAATCTCGTTCACCAGGACCCCGATGTTGCCAGCTTCATTCTTCGCTGGAATTAAAACTGAGATCAGCAATGCTTGCTTGTGGTTTGTTTCATCACACATGTTATTTGATCGTCTATGGAGAAAATTTTTAGGTCAAGAGTCGATTAGGGTAAGAATGAATTGATCTTATATTTACCATCGCAGCATTCTGCACTAGTGTCGTTAAAATTATGTTAAATCATACGAAGAGCACCAGCTTGTGTGACTAACGACCGCACTGGCATTGCTAGCATTGAGCCGGATCGATGTTGCTGCACCGAAATTTGACCTACTTTCCCCAGCAATTCGCAACTGGATCTGACCCACGCGAATAGCGTAATTCGACCTGGCTTGTCGGCTGGAGAACGGAGTGATCAACGTGGCCCTACTAGGCACAATTCGACGCTGGCACATTCGTGGCCAGATTCCACTGCGGCAGATCACCAGAAAGGCTGGGCATCTTACGTAACACCGTCCGGCGCTATTTGCGTCCGGAAACCACCGAGCCCACCTATGCGGAACGCCGTATAGCGAGCGGGCTAGACAAGCATTCCATGCAGTGATCAGGATGGCTCAATGCCGAGACGAGCAAGCCGCGTAAGCAGCGCCGTAGTTTGAAGCAGATCCACGCGGACCTGAAAGAGCTGGGAATTTAGGGATCTTACGACCGCGTGGCAGCATTTGCCAGACAGTGGAAGAAGGGTCAAACCCAGTGGGTTAATTCATCGAGCAAACGAACACAATTACGTCAACCGCTTAATCAGCCATCATTTAGGTTTACATGAGGTTGCATGCCATGTCGAATTATGGGGAAATATGGCAAAAGAGTGCACGAAAAAACACCCCTGCATGAGGGGTGTAAGGGTTGTTGCGCATGTCCCGGTAGCGTTAATGTCTCAACTATGTATCTATAAGTGGGGGTAATAACATTCGCTCGGGCTTTTTTTCGATTACCAGGAAAGCGCCAGTGCGTATTCGCGACGTCCCCGTTAGAGGACGCGGATCAGCCATTGTAATTAACGCTGCTTGGGTTCCAGCTCGCGTTCTGGTAATCGCTATCGTCGATGGCTTCATCGTCTTCAACGCTACTGCTCGAACTGCCGTTGCACATAATGAAGAGTACGCCCACAGCCAGAAGGATGTGGATCGGGTTGGTATTCATGAGAGTGTTAAAAAATTCCATCACTTAGTGCTCCAGAAATGCTGTTCGGTAAAGTACGATCTATATGTCTATAGTAACCCTCAAACTTCATGGCGCAAGCCAACAAACCGAGCAACGTGAAGAAGCTGGCCGCTCGTGTTGGAGTCCTGGTTGCCGCAACCTTCTGTGTCAACTTACTTTTGAGCCCGGCAACGGAAACGCAGCTCGATGCGTCGGCGTTGAGCGCAATCACGACCGATGCCACATTCAAGACCACCCTGGGCAACGGATCGCGAGCTATACACGTTTTCCTGAGCACTGAGTGTCCATTCTGCCGGCAGATCGAGCATGAACTGGATCAGCTCGACAACGTCACCGTGTACAGGCACATGCTTCCTGGCACCACCGAGTCAAGCCGCCGCTTGGCCGTGAACGTCCGGTGTGCGGTGTGCGGCCGATCGAGTGAAGGAGTGGAAGGAAATCGCGGCAGGCAGACCATCAAGCTTTGCGAAATGTGATGACACTGCCTTGGAAAAAAATCTGCTGCTGGCGCGGCGTTTGGAATTGACTACGACCCCGAGCATTGTGTACAAAGATGGGCACGTCTCTACTGGAATGCTTTCGTCCGTCGAGATTGCCAGCCGCATTTCTAAGTCAGCAATGCGCTGACAACGCCCCGTGGGGTTCGTCCAAAGACGAACGCAAGGGAAGGTGGGAAGCGCAACAGTCTCCATATGCAGGCTGCGGCATTGGCCCTACGGATCGAAGGGGTCAGCCCTGCCGCCCTGAGCAGGTTCGGTCGATACCTGGCAGGGGGAGGGGTGCGGTACTATCCATCAAAAGGTTTTACGCACCTGGACCGAGGGCGCATCAGGAGCTGGGTAGGCTGAGAACAAAAAGATATCCACAGTTATTGTGGATAAAAAAGCAAAGTGGCCCTTACCTGTCATAGGTAAGGGCCACCGTCGCTTCGGGCCCAACAAAAATTAGGCAGCAATTTTTTGCTGGGTCGTGAGCAGCCGCTGCGTCGAAGATGGTCGTCTGCTTCGAATGGTCGACCGCGCCGTCGTCCTTCGCCTTCTCCAGCGTCACCATGATTTCCAGCAGCTTTTCGCGGCTGGCCGCGTTCAGTTTCGCGAAAGCCGGGTCCTTCTTGACGTTCGCAAGCGCGTCATACATCGCTGGCGCCGAACGTTTGACCTCCTTCGTGAACGGGTTGTTGGGCTTAATGTTCTTGCGGGTAAGCTTGACCGGCTTGCCTTGGGCCTCCTTCTCGGATTCCGCTTCCTCAATCATCTCTGCGGCCTCTTCGCTGCCATGCTCTTTCAACAGCTGAACCGCGAGCGTGACTGTCAAAGCATCATTGGCCACCCGACCGCGCAGCTCCTTTGGGGCCGCCATCAGCAGCAGGAGACTTTTGCCCCATTCACCGGACAACGCCAAGCGACGCGCGATCTCACTATTTGGCCTGCCTTTATCGGCCGGCCGTTTGCACGCGATAGCGTACTCATAGGCTGAGTGTGGATTGCTCTTATTGCCCTGAACCATGGCAACTGTCAGGTCTTCCATGTCAATAGGCTCTTGCCTTTCTCCTTCTTCGATGGGATCACGATCACAGTTACTTCAGTGATCGGAGGCAGGGCTGCCGCCACCCTGCGGGCGTTTGCGATCGGAATCGCCAGGAGCCGGGTATGTCCATCGAAAATGTAGATTAGGTCTTGTCCGAAGCTTCGTCCCACTGGACGGTGCCCGACATCGGTTTGTGAGGGATCCAGCCTTCTTAGAAGAGCGATTCGGCGTATTCGTCGATCTTGGCTTGGTATGCGTCATTGTGGACGCGGATATTGAAGCCTCCAATAATCCGCAGTTGTTCCACTGGTAGTTTCCAGAGCTCCCTGGAGCCGGCGCCGGCGGCCTTCTTGGCGTCTTTGAGGACGTCAGGATTGATCGTTGCGGTGAAGTCGGCTTCCAGCTAATCCATGTTGTGCATGAAGGCGCTCCTGATTGATATACGAGTAGGTACAGCGCCAATGAAGTTTGGCAAGCGATGAAACTGCGCGAGCAGCTAAAACTCGACCCCGAAATTGCTTGACAGGGGTACGTGTTTTGAATGGAATCAAAAACTTAGCCGATTAGAGTGATGGACACCGTGTCCATCGTTGACAGCGCTCGAGTAAGCATTGGCCACGCAACCAGACGCCACTCAGCTTAATCGCCGGTGTCAGTCGAGCCTAGCGAGGGCTGGCGCTTGTCGCCCTGAAAGCCGAACACTTCCTTGCGCAGTATGGTGAACGAACGTAGGAACGGGCCCATGTTTTCCTCTGCTACTTCGGCCATGGGACTGTGCATGAGCTTGTACAGTGCGCGGTCGGCGGTGATAAGGGCGTCGAAAAGTAAGTCGGCCTCATCCGAAATGATCCGCATCGTGCAAGTCGCCGCTGGAGTAGCCTCGGGCAGTTCGTAAGGGCGTGCAAGATCTTCCAGGCTGTAGTGGTCAAGTAATTTCGGACACGGTGAGAGGTCCTTTCTCTGCCATTGTGCGTTCATAGACGCTGGGCGGCAGATTGCCCAATACAGAATGCAGGCGCTCGCAGCTGTAGAAGCCGGCGACGTAATTGGCCACGTCGAGCTTGGCCTCTGCATGGTTCGCGTAATTGCGTTGCCAGACACGTTCCATGTTCAGGTTCAGGAAGAAGCGCTCAGCAACAGCGTTATCCCAGCAGTTGCCCTTGCGGCTCATGCTGCAGACGAAGCCATGTTCGTCGAGCAGGGCTTGGTACTGGTCGCTCGCGTACTGGCTGCCGCGGTCGGAATGGACGACAGTCCGGCTGCTGGGCGACGCGCGTGGATTGCCATGCGCAGAGCATCGCAGACCAGGGTCGCCGGCATGCTCGGCGCCATCGCCCAGCCCACAACTCTGCGCGAGAACAGGTCGAGCACGACAGCCAAATAAAGCCAGCCGGCGCCGGTCCGAATGTACGTGTTATCCAAGGCGTAAGCCACGTTCGGCGCCGCCGGGTTGAATTGCCGGGCAAGCACATTCGATGCAATTGGCAGTGCATGCTTGCTGTTAGTCGTGTGCACGAACTTACGCTTCCATACTGGCTTCAGGCCGGCCTGTTGCATCATGCGGCGCACTTTGTAACGGCCGACCTGGAGGCCGCTACTGGCCAGCGCCGTGACAAGCCGGCGGCTACCGTAGCTCTGACCACTGCTCATGAACGCGGCACGCAGATGCACGCTCGCTTTGCAAAGAACCGGCTTGGCAGTACGGTGCTTCGCTTAGTAGAATCCGCCCCGGCTTACGCCGAGCAGGCGACAGGTTTGTGCGATAGGAACGGCCTTCATTTGCAGCTCGTCGATGAGTCGGTAGCTCACTTGAGCTCGCGTGCAAAGAAGGCCGATGCCTTTTTTAACACATCCACATCACTACGAAGCTGCTGGTTTTCCTGCTCCAGCTGGCGAATGCCTTGCTGCTCAGCCGTCAATGGTTTGCCGATGCCGGGCTGGCCTTTTTGCTCGGCCTCGTACTGCTACATCCAGCGACGGATCGCCGTCACGCCGATATCCATTGTCTGGCTGACGTGCGAGATACTGAGGCCTTGTTTTGTAATCATACGGACGACCTCGAGCTTGAAGCTGGGGTCAAAATTGCGGCGCTGCCTGGTCATGTAAACTCCTTCGAAGGTGAATTATCCACCTATCGAAGTGTCCGGGGACATTAGACCACTACAAACGTCGCCGCTCGTGATTAGCTCGGAGCGCAGACTGGCGTCCGGACTCCTTCACTTCCCGACCTTAGAGATTTCAAAATGAAGTTCAGTGAATTCCAAACGCTACGCTCTGATGTCAACGGTCGCACAGAAGTGAATGCCTCGATGCTTCGTAACGATTCTGTACTGCGGCAGTCGCACCGCTTGCACGGGAAGTGGCAATTGATCGCCACGAACCTCCCTCTTTAGAGCAGGCGTTTGCCGAGGTAAGCGCTGACTCGTGGGAAACCTGGGGCGAAACAATGGCGCACCCAGACCGTGTAGAGAAAGTGTCCATGGTGCTTATGGAGACAATGACACGGACCTTAGCAGATCGAACGCTGCTCTCGTTTTTTATCAGGCCGCCGAAGGTCGCGCAGTTTTCATTGGTAGAAGCGAAGTCGTACAGTGGGTTCGGGCACCAGCTCCCTACCCATGTGATCACCTACTACGAGTATTCAGTGGAAATCCGCGTCGCTAAATATGACGAGGTTGCGTGTGCGGTGACAGCGTATGAATGGATGTCTAAGTTGACTCTGGCAGGCGCTAGCCAGCATGACGCTGCTGCATGCGGGATGGTATATGTCTTCGATCGGGTCAAGGAAACACCGACAGGAGACAAAGACGACCTGATATTTGCCCCCGATTCGATGGCAGATGATGATGTTTTACAGGTCCAATCTTTTCTTGACGAGCACGAGGATTCATCTCAAGTCATCGACCAAAGTGATTTGGCTTTTGTATGGCGGTGGGAGCGCCGCGAAGTACGGCAAAAGAGTTGGGCGCAACGTGTCTGGTAGAAGTAGTAGATGACCTTAAGCGTCGATTTAGAAGGGTGAAGACAGTGATACTGGACGCACGTCCTGCCCAGTTCGCGGATTGGGGATCTTACGCGATGCAGTAGCTTCTTTCAAGACCCGGGCCAAGCACCCGTCCAAAAAACTTTATATAACCACAGCCCCCAATCCAGAAGCAATTGGGGGCCGCAATTGGAAAATTACTTTATCTTGCGCTGTCCACTAGGCAGTCAACAGCGCATTTCCTAGTAAGGTTTCGCTCGTTCTTTCTCGAACTCTTTAACTGCAAGAGTAAAAGGCTCGAAAAACAGGTTTGTGTCGTAGCGTGCAACTTTTTTCAAGTGGGTCAGCAAAGTGGTGTGCACAGGATCAAAACGAGGGCTAGGGCCGATCGTCGATTTCCAAGTGAAGAATCCTCTAAAAAGCGCGATCGCCAGCCGCCCGATGCGTTTCAATCGAGAAATAAGGGACATTTTTACCTCCAATCCATATAAAGTATTAAGCCATGGGACCGATCGAGGTCATGGATCCTAGTGCAGCTTCGAATTTCGCTCTTGCGAATAATTATGGACCAGGAATGCAGGGCATTGCCTGATTTTCACGAGAGCATTAATTCTAGGCGTATCAAACAGCAAGCATAGATCACTCATTGTAATTGACGCTAGAAGGGTTCCAGCTCGCGTTCTCGTAATCGCTGTTGCCATCTTCTTCTTCTTCGATGACAGCCGAATTGTCGCCAAAGATAATGAGCAGGGTAGCGCCTGCGACGAAGATTTGAGCCAAGGATAAATCCATAATTGCAGTTATAAATTCCATTATTATTCTTCCGAGTTTGTTGAAAATAGGCCTGCCGACATTTAGCCGACTTATCTATAATAAAGCGTGAATTTCATCTCGCAAGTCAACATTCGCTTAGTCGATGAAGGTTGTTAGCTATGACAGCAAAAGGGGATCGAGCGGCGCTGGGGTTCCGTCGCATTAGCGGACACGGCGGCCGGTCGGGCAAACTGTACTGCCCCAATCTACAACGACCCACATGCTCAAGTTCAAAGATATGCGCTTTCCGATAGACGTGATTCTGGTCTTCATCCGCTGGGACGCCGCTTATCCGCTGAGTTACCGGCACCTTAAGGAGATGATGGAAGAACGTGCGTGTCGGTTGACCATTCGACGATTAACAGATCCGCAATCCGCTTCTTGCCAGGGCTGCCAGCTTGCGACGGATGGTGGCACCGATGAGATCGCGCAGATCCAGGCCAGCACGTGCGCAAGCGCCACATCGCGAAACGCTGGGGGATCAGTGATGCCGGCGTAGCGCATGAATTCCTCGAAATCATTCTGGTAGGCTTGGCGCGTCTGTCAGTTGTCGATGTTGGCGAACAAGGTCAACGCCGGTGGCATGTTGGCCAGCTGATGGAAGGCTGCACTCGTCAACGCGCGTGGCACCGGCGCGGCCTGGACTAGCTAATCGGCAACTTGCAAATCGTCACGCTAATTTTGTTGATGTCGACAGGCGGCCGGGCTCCTGCATGCCAGTAGGCTGGCCGTGCTACCCGCATGAGGGATATGAAGCGGTAGCTCGACAGCTTTCAGCACAAATGAGATAGGCAAGGAGAACACTACGCGGGGGTTCTGTGACCACACTGGGGATTTGTCCATTCCGCTTGTACTCACTTGCGACATGTAGTAACATAACTACATAAAGCAAGCACAAGAGAGGTTGCCATGACCATTACCACCATATCCAGCCGCGAGTTCAATCAAGGAGCGAGCGAGGCTAAACGGGCCGCAACCAATGGACCGGTGTTCATCACAGATCGGGGCCGGCCTGCCCATGTACTGATGAGCTTTGAGGACTATCAGCGACTTACAAAGCAGCGGCGCAACATTGCTGATGCGCTGGCTATGCCGGGTATCGCTGACATCGATTTTGAGCCTCCGCGTGTGACCATCGGAACACGGGCGCCTGATTTCTCATGATGTTTGTTCTCGATACAAACGTGGTTTCCGAACTCCGCAAAGTGCGGCTTGGCAAGGCCAATATGAACGTAACGGCATGGGCAGAGAGCGTTGACGCCGCTGACCTGTTTGTGTCCGCTATCACCATTATGGAACTGGAGTTCGGCGTTCTGTCGATTGAGAGAAAGGATGCCACCCAAGGGGCCATGTTGCGTTCTTGGCTCGAACAGCAGGTATTGCCCGAATTCGCTAGACGTACGCTGCCTGTTGATACCGCCGTGGCGCAACGCTGCGCCCGGCTGCATGTACCCGACAAGCGTAGCGAGCGCGATGCGCTCATCGCTGCAACCGCCCTTGTGCATGGAATGACGGTGGTTACCCGCAACACCGCTGATTTTGTGCCAACGGGGGTATCCCTCATTGATCCGTGGCAGGTATCGCAGTGATCGAAAAACGTTCGGCGGTTAAACCGAAACTTTAGGGATTACGGAAAACCGTGGACGGACAATAACTCGGACACGAACAATAATGTTTGACACAAGAGACCGAGGCAGACGAGTTACCAGAAACTTCCGCTTTCGGTCCAGGCTGTGTAAAGACGTAGCGTCGTGTAAACGGACGTGGCTCGGTACGCGTTGAGCCAGTATCTCATCAAGACGGATGCTCAACGAAGCGCTTTATCGAAGGCGAAGACCGTGACCAAGGCACGCTGTTGCCCGAACTCTTGGACGACTACGTGACCGAGGATAATCCGGTGCGGGTAGTTGATGTATTCGTGGATGAGCTTGACCTTGCCTTCCTGGGCTTCACGCGGGTGCAACCAGCAAAGACGGGCCGGCCGGCTTACCATCCAGCCGTGCTCCTTAAGCTCTACATCTATGGCTACCTCAACCGCATCCAGTCGAGCCGTCGGCTCGAGCGCGAAGCGCAGCGCAATGTCGAGCTGATGTGGTTGACGCAACGCTTGGCGCCCGACTTTAAGACGATCGCGAACTTCCCCAAAGATAATGGAAAAGCGATCCGCAATGTGTGTCGCAGTTTGTCGCGCTGTGCCAGCAGCTGGATCTGTTCTCTGATACGGTCGTGGCAAACGTCATGTCGCAGAAGGGTATTAAAGCGAACACGCTGGAATAGGCCCGCGAAGTCGGCGTGGGCCGAGTAGACGCCGTTCAAGGTATTAACATGCAATCTGGTTATGGTGCTTGCCACGCCATTCCCAGCGCCGACTATCTTGACGAGCTAGACCCGATGCTTTCCTGCTTCGCGTGCATCCATGCGAATTGGGTACTGCTGCAGCTGGACTTGAGTCGTGCTTTAGCGAAATTCTAACTTTTAGCATATTGCCTTGCCCTTGTCGCCTGTCACAACGGCTGTCTTCTATCAACGTCCGGTTTGGGTCGGTACCGGCCTCTCGCAGCCCCGACCCACAGCCTTGATCCTGTATGTTGCAAAGATGAAATACCTGTGTCAGTCTTATTGGCTGTTACGCCATTTTCCACTCTTTAGGAAAGCCTAGTTGTGAACAAGATCGTTCAAGAAGCAACGCTGTATTACAAGACACTCCCGCTGTCCGGCCGCGTGCTGGTCCACGCCACAATCATCGTTGTAGTGCTAAATTTGGCAGTCAAAGTTGGCGAAACAGTTGGACGCGCGTTTTATTATTTCACACACTAAAACCTGAAACAGTGAAACGTGCTCAAATGACTTAGCTTCAAGACCGGATGTCGGCTTTGGGTCGGTACCGGCCTGTCGAGACAGGCGGTGACTTTTCCAGCCCGGCAACCTGCTAAGCTGACGCGAACGGCCGAGTTCGGCCAAAAGCGGAAGTTCGGCATTGTGGAAATTCACGTATTTCTAAGATGCCGTACCTGCTAGGATGCAATTTTTCAATGTCCAAATGTCTATGAACCTCCTTGTTTGCAGCCGTCCGTTGAAGCAAAAATGCCACGACGCGCGCAGCAAAAATGCCACTACCCATACGCTGACCGCGAGGCCGCAGTCGCTAATTGGACTGACTGAAACCGACCTAGGCTGTGTAAAAACGTAGCGTCGTGTTAGCGGACGTCGCTCGGTAACGTTAAGTCAGTATCTCCATCAAGACGGATGCTAAATGAAGTGCTCACCCGCTGTCGCAAGCCCGGAAATTTCGCTTTAGTGTGGCTCGGTGCACTTGCTCGAGCTGTGACGCGCTCAGGAGGGATGCGTCACAGTTCGAATAGCCAGCTTCGCAGAAGCGATAGTTTTGGCTGAGTTTTGCATCCTGGGCACCCGCGTTTGCGGACACAAGAAGCAGCATTGAAAGCAAAAGGCGGAAGAGGTTCATTAGTCGGGGAGTGGGGAGAAGTTGCAATTAAGTGCAAGCGCAACATGATGTTGCTTAACACTATTACTTTGTTTGCACTTATGACAACTTTGGTTGGCCTGTAGCAGAATGTATGCATTTTTTCGGGGAGTCTACGACTTTTCTTGACCTTCCCCTTGTGGGAACCTGTATCGTTCGATTCAGGTCGTCTTGACGACATAGACGTCCGTGCTACACTCTCAACCAATGAATCGCACCCTGAAAACCTATCTGCTGTGGCTGCTGATTGCCGTGATGCCCTTCCAGGCATTTGCGGCAAATATGCTGCGCGCGTGCAGTTCTGGTCATCAGGGTATGACTATGGTCGCAGCCACCTTGATGGACCACGGTGACGCATCGGCAAGTTCACACGATGCCGTGATGGACCAGCAGTCAGGTGATGAGGAAGATTGCCCAGAAATGGCGTCCTCAGACGACCGAAATAACGATACGTCCAAATCGTTCAAGCACGGGTCATGCAGCGCTTGTGCTGCGTGCTTTGTTTGCGCCGT
>NZ_JCASIO010000015.1:0-44953 GCF_059685955.1 Telluria sp. LT2P80
ATCCCGGAAAACGCGGCATTGCACCCTGAGCGCTTTGAAGAGCCGCTCAACATGCATCGGCGGGTACAGTTCCGCTGCCAGGGCCTGCTTCTAAGTTTTTACACGGCCTGGGCCGAATCCGGCCGCTTGGGTCAGCTTAGCAGGTTGCCTGGCTTGAAAAAGTACTGACTGTCACGACAGGCCGGTACCGACCCTAAGCGGACGGTCAAACAGTAGCCGTTTGCCATCCAGACCTATCAGTTTGAACCCACCTTAACCAAGTGTTTAAATGTTAACGAATGCCTACTTGGTAGCAGCAGACCTCGCGACTAAAGCGTCTAGGACCTGACCGGTGGCTGTCATTACCTGTTCTGGATTCCGGATATTGTTTGCCTGTCGCACCAAGTCGGGCGACACAACATATTTGCCGTCAATGATGATGGTTGGGGTGCCGGTAACTTTGTAATTGCTTGAGACCTGCTGTAGCCGACGTAGCTTAGTGGTCACGGCGAATGAATTCCAAGTCTCTACGAACTTGGCGCGGTCAAGGCCATTCTTGGTTGCCCAGTCGATGATTGCATCATCCTTCATCAGGCGCTGACGCTGTACGTGCACAGCTTGGAAGATACGTGGGTGATATTCCTCTAGCTTACCCATCGCCTCCAAGGTTAGGAAAAGGTGTGCTTCTGGATCGGTCTGTCCTTGGAACGGCAGATGGATGCGTCGCATGACGATATTGTCACCCTGCTTCTTGATCCACTGATTTAGGGTCGGTTCGAGCGCATTACACGCCGGGCAGTGGTAAGCGAAGAACTCGATCACCTCAACCTTCTTCCCTGTCGCCTGGACAGGCTGCGGCGCACTCAGGGTTTGGTAGTCGACACCGTTTTTCGGGTCCGTCGGCGATGCAAACGCGGTACTGGTGACCATGAGAGCGGCTATAACAGCAAAACGTAGAGAACGCATAACCATCCTTTTATAAATTGAGCTGGAAGTGTAGGGGCAAATGCCCTAAGAAAAGCAAAGGGTTGCGTGCTTCTTCGTCCGGTTTTGGCCGAACCCCGCCGTTCAGCTGAGCATATCAGTTCATGAAGGCTGAAAAGTCGCGGACTGTCACGAAAAGCAGGCATCGACCTTGGATTCAACCGGTCGACGCAACACACTAAACTCTGGGTAAGCAGAAGGAGTGTTACGGATGAAGCAGAGAGCAAGGATTTATTATACGGAAGCCCAGAAGGCGTTGATGTGGGAGCACTGGAAAAAGGGGGAATCGCTCCAGCAAATTGCCCAGCTGTTCGATCGAAACCACTCGTCTATACAGCGAATTCTTGCCGAGTCTGGTGGCATTCGGCCCGCAGAAAGACACCGATCAAGACTGGCATTAACCTTGGCCGAGCGGGAAGAAATATCACGCTCGCTAGCTACTGGTCAATCGATCCGTCAGATTGCTCAAGCACTTGGACGAGCACCGTCCACTATTAGCCGTGAGATCAGTCGCAATGGTGGCCAGACGAGCTATCGAGCTGGCTGTGCAGACGCGGCTGCTTGGAAGCGAGCCCATCGTCCTAAGTGCTGCAAACTGGTGACCAACCCTGAGTTGGCAAATATCGTAACAAGCAAACTCCAATTACAGTGGTCGCCTGAGCAAATTGCTGGGTGGCTCAAGCATACGTTTTCAGGCAGCGAGGATTACCAGGTGTCGCATGAAACGATTTATCGCAGCCTCTTCATTCAGGCCCGTGGTGCGCTGAAAAAGGAGCTACTTGAGCATCTTCGGCGAACCCGGGCCATGCGCCGATCGCGTCATCATACGCAAAAGAAAGAAAATCACGGCAGGATCAAAGATACGGTATCGATCAGCGAACGACCTGCCATAGTGGAGGATCGCGCTGTACCAGGACATTGGGAAGGAGACCTAGTGTTCGGAGACAGAAATAGCCAGATCGCTACCCTTGTCGAACGCCACACTCGTTACGTGATGCTAGTAAAAGTCGCAAGCAAAGATACAGAAACAGTCATCAGCGCATTGATTGATAACGCCCGTCAGTTACCCCGAGAGCTTTATCAATCACTGACTTGGGACCGGGGCAAGGAAATGGCTGACCACAAGCGTTTTACCATGGCCACTGATATCGATGTCTACTTCTGCGATCCACACAGCCCTTGGCAGCGTGGTAGCAATGAAAATACCAACGGACTATTACGCCAGTATTTCCCAAAAGGCATCGATATCTCCGCGTACTCGCAGGCCCAACTTAACGAAGTAGCTCGCAAATTGAACGAACGGCCAAGGAAGACTTTAGAATACCAGACACCCGCTGAACGATTCAGCAAACTTGTTGCATCGACCGGTTGAATCCAAGACCCAAAGCAGCCATTCCCCAAAACTGTTACAGGACAGGAGCACGCATCAGCGAAGCACTGGCCGCGCCTGATAAATACTTAAAAGAGTTTTGACAGCTAACTGAACGACGAGCGCGGATATCAGCGCAATTAGAAACGCAACCCCGATAGTTTGTTCTTCCAACAGCACTGAAATAAGCAAGCAAAACGTGGCAAACGCGAAATAGCCATAGATCATCCCGCGTAGAAGGGCGACCGCAAATGCTCGGCCCGAATGACGATGCGAAAATCCGACAAGAACCGTGCTCATGATGGGAAACATGGCAAGGAAGCCGCTCATCCTCGCGCCAAGCCGAGAGGCCGAAAATGTGACGAACAGCACGAGTAATGCGGCAGCGAGCATGCGCCAGGAAAGGTCACTTGAGCTCGACTTGGTCGGCGCGATAGGGTCTGGCGCAACTGCGGGAAAACACAAGGGTGTAATCAGAAGCGATGCGATGACGAGCACAAAGCTGAGCATGATGCTTATTTGTGTTGATTGCAGAACGACAAGCGCGACGCCATACATAACGAGTGCACACAGCATCGATCCAAAAACATTAAATCGACGCGAGGCCCACACATAGGCGAGCGTAAACACGAGAATAGCGATCACTGCGAGCAGAGTGCCCTGGGCGGCAGCGGCCGCAAATGGTGCGCCTTGTTCGAGCGACAGTATCAGCAAGATCGGCCCGGCAACGATCGGAAAGGCGGATAACCATCCCGCCACCGCTGGCCCCCAGCGACGACCGGCAAGCGTCACGCCGAGAATCAATAAGGGCACAAACAATAGCTTAAGAAAGAAAATTGAATTAATCATGTCTTGTTTGAGTATTTTCTTAAGCGAAGCTGCGAACGGCCGCTTTTGGCCGAACTCGGACCTTCACCCGATGCAGTGTACGAGTGTCGTTAGCTGTTCGGCAAGGCCTTGGCAAAGAATCGAAAATGGAGGACCGAGAGTAGGGGATGGGTGTGCGGTATAGTTATCCACATTTTCTGTGGACAACTTAGGTTCGTGAAGGGCACAAGCCGCTCTGCATGGGGATGTTGTCGGAATGCCTGCGAAATGGGCAGGGTGCTTAGGTGAACGGTTTCTAGGCAAGTATGTTGTCACAGTCGTACATTCCGCAGACCGATGTGCTGCTATGCGCAACCCGACGCGTTCAGATCGACGCACAGATCTCGTTCATGTCTGATAGTGACAACCGTCGCGTTTGATACTAGAGCTAGTAAACTACCTTGCCTCTACTCGACATTAGCAAACCTATTGTCGATTTAGAGTAGTTTCCGCCACCAGCAAGCCCAAGTCGTTGCGTCGCTTGGCACTTTAAGGCCAAGGTTCGATGAAACAGCAGTCACGTTCTCTCCAGTCGCCGCTTCTCCGCTGCATCCTCGTTTCGTGCAAACTGCTTCGCTGCCTCCTGTGCAATGCGGCGCTGGCGCGTCTTCGCATACACTTTTGTAGTCATGATATTAACGTGTCCGAGGACGTCCTGGACCACTTCCATTGGCACGTTGTCTTCAACGGCGTTGGTGGCGTAAGTGTGCCGGAAAGCATGCGGCGAAGTTCGTTGTAGCTGAATGATTTCGTCCAGCGAAAAAGCCGGCATTTCGTTTAACGACAGCGCAGCAGCAAATGTGCGTACGCGGCGCAATGCTGCGTCGACTACATAATAAAGCGAGTTTACGTGATAGCTGTTGCCCTGCTCGAGCTCGGCCAAGGCTTCTTCGGTTCCCAGCTCATTCGCGCGTTGTTCGCGTGCTTGTCTCTTTGCCGCTGCCTTCGTTGCCGGCGTGACGATCGGTGCGATCAAGTAGCCGCGTCTGGTCGGGTCGTCGAAGTCAAGGTCTCGGTCGCGCCAATGCGCGCGCAGAGCCGCTTCGGTGCGGCTGTTGACCGGGACGTCGCGCTCGACCTTCCTCTTGCCCTCGACGGTAAGCATCCACACGCCGGCCGCATCCGGACTGGGGATGAAGTTGGCGCGCAAGGCGCTGACGACTTCTGCTCTACGCAAGCCGGAATCACCCATCAGCAGCAACGCCACTAGCGCGACCCGGTCTTGCCGATTCGTTTCGACCTCCCCAAGTCGCTGCAAAATCTCGACCACGGTTTCCCAAGTGTCACGGCGCAACGCCCGGTCGATCTTCATAACGTGTTTTCGCTTCGTGACTGCGGGATCCTTCACGGTCACCCACGGATTGCCGCCCAGGTAGCGCACTTTGATTAACCAGTCGAATGCGCTGCGTAGGATAACGACTGCCAGGCGTTGCGATTGCGGCTTCATAGGCTTTTCGTCGAAGGGCCTCCAGCGCTCGGTGTTCCTAGGCGCACGCGGGCCGCAAAACCGGGGATCGGGAACCGCCAGGAATGTCCGATAGGCCAAACAGTCCTCAGCTAGCATGGAAGAGAGCGGCTTGCGGGCAACCAGCGCGCACCATAGGATCAGGCGTTCGAGCTCCTTACGATAGGAGCGCTGAGTTTCTGGGGAGTCGTCGTAGCGCGCCAGAAATGTGTCGACGGCCTCGAGGTCATCACGGGCGGCGATGAAGCAGAACGCGGGCGCGCGATTGATGCCGTCTACGCCAGTCAGGTAAGGGGGCAGCTGGAACGTACCCAGCGGCGCGATCGGGTTTGGTGCGCGCGGGTCCAGAACTGGGCGCACTGCGGACACGGCGTTCGCCGGCGCTCGCAACTGGTATGCGTCGATCTGCCCAAGATGCTCGGGCCACTTACTCAACCATCGCACGATCGCGTCTGCGCGACGGGCACCGATCCGCGGTAAGGCGCGCCACCAGCCGGCGCCGCGGCGTTCGATGCGATTGACCAGCTCGCCGATCGTCGTGATGCCTTCTTCCCGTAACAGCCTTGAAATCGTCGGCCGGAACCACTGCCCAAGACGGTGGTCGCGATGCGGTCCTGGGTTAGTCGCTTCGGCTGCCTGTACCAAGATGCCAAGCTGAGAGGTCGAGATATCGCGAGTCAAACGTGCTGTCTGCAAGGTCTTCGCGAACTCAGGGTTGCGCTCGATCGAGCGCTCGACGATGTGATCGCGCATCCGCTTTAGATGGCGTTCCAATCCATTTTCGACCTCGGGGCTATCGGACGCGTAGTAAAGGTCGGCAATACGTGAAACCGGGATTCCGCTGCAGTAGGCGCGCAATGCGGCATAGTCAGTGCGGTTGTAGTCAATGTCGGGAAGCGCGATTTTGCTGTGCTGTGCCATTTGAATCTTGTTGTGTAGGTCGAGGCGTTATGACTGTCTGGCCAGAGCGCCGTCCGGTTGCAATTGTGTTGGTTATCGTCAGTGCATGCAGATGCTGTGGGCATGTTGCTCGAAGCGTCATTGTTTCACGGGATTTTTCTTCATAGTTATCAGTCACTTGCGGCGAGTATGCGGGCGTATCAACTGTTTCACGTGAAATTTTGGGTCAACAACGCTTACGTGATTATAACAATAATCACGTAAGGGAAGTGCCTAACCGCTACGAGAAAATGCGCAGTGTGCGAGCGCTCGTACCTAAAACTCCGTACTCGGGGTACCTAAACCTACCGACTCTGCGTATAAGCCCCGTTTTCGCCGTCGAGTCTATATGTTTAGGTAAATCTTCATGGCTTACTCATCACGTCAACAGCTTTAGGTACAACGGAAGTGTTTTTGGATACGGAATCGCGTCGGACGTTCAGTTATGACAGACGAAACAACTGGGTGCAGCTCGCGGATCGGCGTGTGGGAATCGGGCCGCTAGCGTCAGGCCTGGCCTATTTGTCTGGCTTGCTTCGTGCGGGTCGCCGCCGACGAGACGCTGCGCGTGCCGAACCCAACTCTTCTCTGGCCGATGCCGATTTCAGCGCCTTTTGCTCAAGCCGTCCACGAAGCTCGGTCACTCTGGCGCGCTCGGCGGCAAGCTGGCTGCCTAGCGACGCACTCTGGTTCGCGCTTTCCGCAGCTTGGCGGGCGGCTCGGTCGCGTTCGTCGGACAGTAGTTCAGTCTTTGCTATATAGCCGCCGAGCTCCTGACTTTGTCTCGCAAGCTGGAACTGCGCCGCTTGCACCTGGTTCTGCATTCCTTCGATTCGGGCGGCAGATGCCTTGCGCTCTGCATCGAGCTGCTTCTGTAATTTAGACGTCGTCGTGCGCTCACGGTCCAGGTCAAGCAGTGTACGTTTTTCCAAGTCGGTGTAGCGTCTTTCGGCTTGGACAACGCGCCCCGTTATTTTGTCGATCTCGGTCACGTGTGCTGTGGACATTGAATCGATGAGGCCTTGCAGCCGTTCGATTTCTGCCAGCGATTCGACAAGCCGCTTCCCCGTCTCCCGCTCGACTGCTGCCCTCGCGCCTAGTTCTTCTCGCTGTTGCGCAACTGTCGCCTCAGCCGACGCAATCTGAGCGCGAGCGTTCTCGAACTGTGATAACAGTTGGGCGAATTGGTTTTCCAGTGTCGCCTTCTCGGCCAGTGCCGCTTCGCGCTCGACGACCACGCTCTGCTGCAAGGCTGCGATTGATTCGTCAGCCGCCTGGCGGGCCAACGACCAGATTTCCCCGACCAGTTGGCCGGCTGAATGCTTGACCTGGTCCGGCAAGTCCGCGTGCTGTAGGTCGACCCTGGCCCGTTCCCTGAGGTCGCTCCAGAACCGCCTCAGTGCTTCGTTTGGCACAGACATGCTTCCCTTACGAACGAATTGGTAGAGCGCGTTCGTGGTCGGCGTTAGGCCGTATCTAAAGAACATGATGCTGCAGGCTTCCCGATACAGATCCGGTAATCCCCCCATTTTAGGGTTCTACGCGGATAACGGGGGAAGACGGGGTTGACGATCTGAGCAGATGGTGGCGGCGGAGGTTTGATGTTGGTAGATTGATAGTCGCCAAACAAGTCAATCTATCAAACCACCGCCATGCTCAATGCTATGTCGTCTCTCCCGTTTTGGGAAGGTCATATTGTCGATGCCGTCGAGGAACAGGAAGATGGGGCGCTGTTAATCATTCTTGATACCTGTCCGGCAAGTGATGCCGTCTGCGGGGCGTGTCGCCAGCCTTGTGCCCTAGTGCATGAGCGCCGAAGGCGTAAGGTGCGCGATCGCGACGTTCTGGACAAGCGTGTCTGGCTCGATGTGCCGGTGCGGCGACTGGACTGCCATCACTGCAATGCACGGGTGGCCGAGCACATTGTTTGGCTCGACCGCCGGTCGCGCATCACGCACCGCGTGCGCCTCTGGGTCGAGGCGCTGGCGCAGTTGCTTCCCATTGCCCATATAGCCCGGCTAACTGGCCTGCACTGGCATACCATCAAGGACATCGATCACCAGCGCTTGAAACACCTGCATGGTGACTTTTCGGCAGAAAGCGTACAGCGCCTGGTCATGGACGAATTCGCCCTGCACAAGGGACACCGGTATGCCACTGTCGCCCTCGATGCCGAGAGAATGCGGGTGTTGTGGGTTGGGGAAGGCAATAGCCGGGAAGCGATCCGACCATTCTTCGAGCTGCTGGGAGAGCAAGGCTGCCAGCGCATCAAAGCCGTCGCCATGGACATGAACACGGCCATGGACCTTGAAGTTCGCCAGCAATGTCCGAACACAGAAGTCGTCTATGACCTGTTTCACGTGGTAGCGCGCTTCGGCCGCGAAGTGGTCGATCGGGTTCGTGTCGACCAAGCCAACACCTTGCGCGCCGAACCAAAGGCCCGCCAGGTCATCAAGCGCAGTCGCTGGCTGTTACTACGCAACCGCGACAACCTTAAGGCCGAACAGGCCATCAAGCTCGAAGAACTGCTCGCTGCTAACCAGCCCTTGGCAACGGTCTACCTGCTCAAGACCGAACTGAAGGAAATCTGGTATTCGCCATCAGTTCGGGAAGGTGCTCGTCGATGGAAAACCTGGCTCAAGCTCGCCTTGGAAAGCCAGATCGCACCGTTGATCCAGTTTGCCAAACGCCTGGCTAAATACCGACGTGGCATCCTCGCTTCTGCTATCTATCCGATGAGTTCATCGATCCTGGAAGGCGTCAACAACCGCATCAAGGTCATTAAGCGCATGGCCTACGGATTTCGGGACGCATCATATTTCTTCTTGAAGATCAAGGATGCGTTCCCCGGTAAAGTGCGATGAACCATTTTTAGAGCACGCTAAAAGTAGAGGTTAAGCGGCAAGTGCCAGTTTCTGTTTTGGCGTGATACCGCCGAGCGCCATGTTAGGCCGTTCGTAATTGTAGGTCCACAGCCAGTTGGTGGCAAATTCCTGGATCTCGTCGAGGCTTTCAAACAGGTGATGGGCAAGCCAGTCATAGCGAACCGTCCTGTTGTAGCGTTCAACGTAAGCGTTTTGCTGGGGCTGCCCGGGCTGGATGAAATCAATGCGGATGCCTCGCTTGGCCGCCCACGCCAAGGTCACTGCGCTGATGTATTCAGGACCGTTGTCGCACCGGATCGCTGCCGGCTTGCCGCGCCATTCGATGATCCGGTCAAGTGAGCGTATCACGCGTTCGGACGGCAGCGAGAAGTCGACCTCGATGCCCAGTCCATCGCGGTTGAAGTCATCGATCACGTTGAACAGACGGATGCTGCGCCCATCGGCGAGTTGGTCGTGCATGAAGTCCATCGACCAGCTCTGGTTGATCGAGGTCGGTACCGCCAGCGGCAGCGGTTTTTCGCGCACCAGGCGATGACGCGGCTTGATGCGCAGGTTCAGCTCGAGCTCCCGGTAAATCCTGTAGACGCGCTTGTGATTCCATTTGAAGCCTTTAACGTTACGCAGATACAGGAAGCACAGCCCGAAGCCCCAGTTGCGCTGGTTGTTCGTTAGCCGCACGAGCCAGTCGGCAATCAGGACGTTTTCCGCGTCCAGCTTAGCCTTGTAGCGGTAACAGGTCTGGCTGATGCCAAAGGCGTGGCACGCCAGCTTGACTGTGGCTGACCGCTCCAACACGGCCCATTGCGCCATCTCCCGCCGCTGAGATGGCGCTACCATTTTTTTGTGAGTGCCTCCGCGATGATCTCGGCCTTGAGACGTTCTTCGACGTACATCTTCTTGAGGCGCCGGTTTTCCTCCTCCAGCTCCTTCATCCGTGCCATCAACGAGGCGTCCATGCCGCCGAACTTTGAGCGCCACTTGTAGAACGTGGCGTTGCTGATGCCGTGCTCGCGGCACAGTTCCGGTACCGGGCTGCCGGCTTCGGCTTGCTTGAGGATGGCAATGATCTGGCTGTCGGTAAAGCGGGACGTCTTCATGTAGAGCTTTCTGTATCTTAAGTAGAAAATTCTACTTCTGATCGCGCTCTTTTTGTGGGGGGATTATCGTGCGCGAATATTACGGCGCCCGCGTGGCCAACAAGGTGGCGCGCACCATGGTTATACCTCCTCACCGCGAGGGTGGCCAAGCCCAGTTCATTGAACAACCGGTAGCCGCGTCCACCCAGGATGCGCAGCTCAACATCCTGCTCGACTACCTTCGCCACAACCTCGACCGGACACACAGCATCGACGACTTGGCAGAGCGCATCGCCATGAGCCGTCGCACCTTTACCCGCCATTTCAGCAAGGCAACCGGCATGACGCTGGTCGAATGGCTGGTCAATGAACGCCTTCACCAGACGCGCGAACTTCTGGAAACGACATCGCTGTCGATCGACAGGATTGCGAGTATGGCCGGGTTCCAGACGCCAACCTCATTTCGCCAACACTTTAAAAAGCGGTTTCAGGTCAGTCCCAGAGACTGGCGAAAGACATTCAGTGCTATGACATAGCGAGATGTGCTGTCCGATAAGCACATGCTAGTTCAACTATTCTTCAGGGCTACGTTGAACAGACGCCCACGTCAAAGGTCTGCTTTGAATCCAAGGTCGAAAGCGGTCGGTCGAATAGGTCGAAGAAGCCCGGAGGTTGTGTGCAACTTTATCTTTGCAAGAACGCCGACATGTTTCGAATTCATGCAATTCGTGTCAAACTCTATTTTGGTGGCGTCGGCCGAGAAATTCGCAAGTTGTTGTTTTTGATAAAGAAGTTGTGTCAAACTTTATTATTCGTGCACACCTATGCGGACTTGGTGCGCTAGCAATGTCGTTGCGTTATATGCTTGATGTGCCATTCGTACGGCGCCGTTTTGTAGGCGTTGCCGGCGCTCAGCGCCGTTATCGCACGGCTGGTTTCGATGCGACGGATATTCGATCGAGCTGTCCGCGCAGCTCAAGGACCGTCGCGTGCCCTGCGGCAAGCGCCATGTGCAGCTCAGCTCTCTGCAGTTCACTCCTTGGAGCTGATTTTGCTAAACGGTCACGTTCATCAGCGAGCAGTTCGAACAATGCCATGCAAGTGCCAAGCTCCTGACCCTGCCGCGTAAGCTGGAGCTGTGACGCCTGAACCTGAGCTTTTATATCTTCGATCCGGGCTGCAGAAGCGCGGTGCTCGGCTCCGGGTTACTTTTGCAATTTGATCACTACTGTCCGCTCACGGTCTAGATCCTCAGTCTTTGCTGATAAGCACTCTCACTCCTGCTCTGCTTTCCGATCAGTACTCTCGGTCGCTCGGAAGCGGATAGTAAAACGGCTTCCACCGCCTTTTCTTGATTCGTACTCGAACGAGGCGTTCAAGTAATCGCAAATGCGCGTCACAAGCGACAGACCAAGTCCAGTACCAAGGGACCCGCTTGACGGGGCAAGACGATTCCCGTGCCCTAACGTACTTTTGACTGCCTCTGGAAGACCCGGGCCCGTATCTTGGACAGTCAAGTGGTTCTCTCCAAGGATGACCGTCACTTCCCCCTGCTCAGTGTATTCGCAGGCATTTCGAACGAGATTGGCAACGGCTGACCTACAAAGTTCGACAGGCGCGCGCATGATAAGTGGGGCGTCGCCAACACATATAAGTCGAACAGGTTTGCCGGCAACAAGAGATTGATAAGTCACAACCTCCGCATATGCTACTTCACCAACCGAAACAGGTTCAAAATTGCTCAGTTCGGGAACACGCGCGAGCAGAAGCATCACGTTAATGCATTCGGCGGCATCTTTGGCGGCCTTGAAGACACGCAAAGCCGCCGCTCGCCTACGTTCGTCATTCTCACCTTCTAGAAGGATCTCAGTAGAACCAGTGATTACCATGAGTGGTGTACGAAGTTCGTGACTCACATCTCCGGTGAAGAAACGCTCACGATCAAGCACTCTGCGTAGTTCAACAGTATGCGCCTCAAGCGCTCTAGCGAGAAACCCTAACTCGTCTTTGCGCTCCGTAAGCGGCAGAACCCTAGCACCTCGCGCGACAGCAGTTGCTAATTCGCTGATCGGAGAAACGATGCGGCGAGCCACAAATCTTCCCAGGCCTGCAGCTGAGAGAACGCAGCAAGCAAAGAACGCAGCAAAGGTAGAGTAGACGACCAGTTCCACTTCTTCATAATCACTGCCATGGTCTACGACAACATATGGGCCGAACGCGTCGGCTCCCGCTAGTACGTGCAAGCTTTCTTGTCCACTTGCCGAGTCGGAGATCCCTGGCGGTAGCCCGCGCAGCGATGTGGGGATGTCATCACCTCGGTGAAAGCGAAGCCCAGCCGGCAGATCGACTTCTATTCCAGCAATTTCGCGCGGCAAAGCCCACTTCTCCACTTCTGCAAGCCGGTTATCAACGAGATGGACTTCTATTCCTTCTACAGCAACGGCAACGAGTATGGAAAAGCAACCGGCGAGAACAAAGCCGAAAAGCGTGAAGGCGGAGAGTATGCGTCGACTTAACAGGACATCGTTACGCATCTGGAAGCACCAATCTGTACCCAACGGCTGGAACCGTTACTAGCATCGGGAACTCGAACGGCTTATCGATAGCTTGGCGCAAAAAGTGGATGTGGGTTCGAAGTGAATCACTTTCCGGTCGATTCTCGCCCCACACGACATGCTCTAACGTCTCACGGGTTACAACACGAGGTGCGGCCACCATCAGCGCGCGAAGCATGACGTAACCGATTCGGGTCAACGCAATCCTAACACCATCACGCGATACCTCGTGAAGCTCCGGGTCGAACGACAAGGCTCCGAAACGTAGAGCCCGGTCGATTCCATGGGCACCGGTAGCTCGACGTATCATTGCCCTCAACCGCATGTCCAACTCGGCAACTGAGAAAGGTTTAATGAGATAATCATCTGCGCCGCTCTCGAACCCAGATGCCTTATCAGCTAGACTATCTCTCGCAGTCAGCATCAAGATTGGAGTGCTAAGCTTGAACTCGTAGCGTAATTTCTGGCAAACCTCGATCCCACTAATTCCCGGCAACATGACATCAAGGACAATCGCGTCATATTCGTTTTCTGAAATAAGGGCTAGACCGCCATAGCCGTTGCGCGCTGAGTCAAGCGTGTAGCCTTTAGGCTCAAGAAACCCGTAAAGGGTTGCAAGGATTTCTGAATTGTCTTCTACTATTAACACTCGCATGTTTGCTCTCACAATAGTTTATCGTGACTTCGATATTACTCAGGACACGATTCTGTCAAGTCGCAATCACATTGCGACGGTGGTCGACCTGTTCGATTAGAATATGAATCACCTGGAAATGAAGTGCATGCGATCGATTTGCGAATTGTCGCCCACGTTCGCAACTGAATTCACTTTCTTAGTCTTCAAGCTTAGATTTAGGCGCACCTGTCAACGCCATCACAAGTTCACAGCGGCTTCCGACTCATCGCTACCATTGGTTGTTGAGGTGTAGTGCGCCAATATTGCGAACAACCACAAGGCGGCGGCATCGAGCGAAACGCTGCCTAATAAAATCGCATCGATTGCAGTCCAAGTCGCTATAAAAGCACGGCAAGCAAAATCTTTGCGAGAAACATTGGATCGCGACCAGCGCAATTGCAAATCTGGAGTCATGGATTACAGGGCCTATATTTCATCGGCTCGGAGTGATGGGGCATTAGCTGCCGTTAATTGCACTGGAAGTCAGCTCGCGCCCGCGTACCCGATTGCGCCATCGCAATATCCGCTTTAGTGGTGCACTATGGAGCCAGCTAAGTACATTGCGCCGAAGATCCTTTTACAACCACGACCGTGCTAACCGCGTTCTCTTAACTACAAAGCGTGTCGTAATTTAAGACCTAGAAACGAATGTCGACATAGTCAAATCCTGTGAAGGGTTTAACCTGCTTATTCTCAGCGGTGGTCAGGTTGCACCGCGCCATTGCGGGCGCTCAGGGCGAGAAAGAGAGAGGGAAGTGAATGCAGCATCATTGGCGACTGGAAAGACGCGGTTCGCGACACGAACTGGCATGGCCTGCTCGAGTGCAGCCGGCGTGGATATTGCGTGGTTGCATGACGAGCAGTGAGAGTGCGCGCTTACGACTTTCTTTGAACCAGTTGCATTGCCTGGTTCGATCGAAACGACTCCGTCGCCTCGGTCGGCCTGATGCTGATGATGGCCGGAATGCTGCGCAACTAGACCCGTCTCTTGTATGCAATAAGCACTAACTGCACTCCAGCTGAACTGCAGTGCAAACATGAGGAGTAAAACCTGAACGAGCCTGCGAGTCATGGCGTGAAGTATAGCATTGACCCATGAGAAACACGGTCTGTTTTGTCCTCAAACTGCGCCATTAAATGAAGCATTTCGGCGATCAGGAATTGATTTTACGAACACACGGGTTGAAGATATCTAACGCTGGATTAATGGTGGCGCTATTGATATCTAACATGCCTAACACAGAGTGAAAAAAATTGTCGTGCGTGAACTCCTGCTGACGTCGCGCGTTAAGACACTGCTGATCTATCCGAAAGCGCCTACTGAAGGCGGAAGACATCCACATTATCATTGGCACATGGGTTTGCTCACGCGGTGCGATCAGATAAGGTGCGCCATGCAAATACATATTTCGTTCGCCAAGCGATTCTCCGTGATCGGATACGTAGAGCATCGCAGTGTCTACAACGCCAACGTTAGCCGCCGCTTCAAGTTGGGCGATCGTTCGGCTGAGGATGTAATCTGTGTAGAGAATGGTATTGTCATAGGCAGCAACGATCTCTTCTCGCGTGCATTGCTGGAAATCGGTCGTCGTACAGGCAGGACCAAATTTCGCGAAACGCTCAGGGTACCGCAGCGAATAAGCCGGTCCGTGACTACCTTTCTGATGCAGGACCAACACCGTGTCCTTAGTGATTTTACCAATAAATTCAGGGAAGTCTGCGAGCAGGCGCTCATCGTAACACTCCTCTGTTGAACAATGTACTGCTCCCGGTTCGGGAATTGAAAGATCCTGATACTCAACCCTATCACATACGCCTTTGCATCCGGAATTATTACTGCGCCAAATGACTCTCATCCCAGCATGCGACAAGACATCCAGTAGTCCCTCCTGCCCGCGGGCCTTTAGCGCATCATAATCGCTACGCCCCAATGTGGAAAACAAGCACGGGAGAGAGACGGCAGTCGCCGTGCCACAAGATTGGACATTGGTGAAATTAATGAGTCCTTTCTGGCGCGACAGTAGCGGATTAGTATCATTAGCGTAACCGTTCAACGAGAAGCTCGAGGCTCGGGCGGTTTCTCCCACTACGATCACCAAAACTACTGGCTTTCGCCCCTCGATCCACGTTCGACCTTTAATTGCATCCCGTCCGAGCGGCTTCACTATGATAGGGGTGCGCAATCGAGTGCTGGCATAGGCTTGGGTCGCCTGAATTAGGTTCATCGGAGTCAGTCTATACCGCAATTCATGGTACTGGCGGAAGGTAGGCGCCAAGCTCTTGAACGTTAAGATTAGCAACAAGATGGCAACGCAGATCACACCAGTGAATAGCGTGAGACGCGTCATCATTCCGCTACTGCCTCCAGGATAAATGATCTTTGTGCCGGCAAACCAAACCGAAGGAATGATACCGAAAACGGTAACGTAGACGAACATCCTCCAATTTAACAGCTCTGTCGCCTCCTTGAAGTCGGTCTCAAATACATTTTGGATCATCGTTTTATCTATAGAAATACCATATTGATGTATAAAATAACTAATGCCGGAAGAAATAACGATAGCCGCAATAACGACGGGCTTGAAAATTCGACTAAAGCTGAATAAAGTCAGAATTCCAATGAAAAATAGAACCAGAATAGCGAACATTCCAAGTAGCAGCGGAACGCGGGCAAAATCGATGCCATCGATGTACTCGATATAACCGACCCAGAACCCCGAGTTCGAGAATATCGAAAGATACACAGCAGCAATTACAATTGTCGAAAATACACTAAAATGCTTCTTGAAAATCTGCGTCACTTGATTACCCTTGATGAGTCAGTGCCCCGTTAGGCAACATAATTCATTCAGAATAGATTTTTAACCGTATCGCTAAGGTGAAAATGATGTTAAGTTCCTGATAAACGGAGGATGAAAAAATGACAATGGCATCAAATATTTCTTTGTCGTTGGGCGTTCTCAAACTAAGTGGCAAACGCATTACAATAATTGTGATAGCACGACTGGTACAAACAAGATCGCCCAAGTCAGCACAGCTAGCAATATCGTAGTGAACACGGCCGCGCTGCCCAGATCCTTCGCACGCCCTGATAGAACATGGTAGTCGAGCGACACTCTGTCGACCACAGCCTCAACAGCGGAGTTGAGCAACTCTACTATCAGAACAAGCAGCAAAACAGTTGTCAGCGCAACTTTTTCGATTGTTGAAACTGGTGCACATAAAGCAATTACTATTCCCGGACAAACTACCACCATCTCCTGGCGGAACGCATGCTCGTTTCGCCACGCTGTTCGAAGCCCCTTTATTGAGTAGCCAAATGCAGCTGTCACCCGTTTAGCGCCGCCGACGCTCTTGTATTGGCTCGAGTAATCTTCGTCGATTTTCATAACGATTTCGTTTAATATGATTTTTTTATGATTCAATAACATAGAAAGCTCACGATATTGCTACGAGCTCCCAAATCGCCTAACTTGCAAATGCTCTCATCAAGCCCGTAAAATCAGAGTTAAGAGGAGCAAAAAAGCGTTAAAAAAGAAAAAATAGGTATGTTACGCTTAGGAGGCGGACCGGTCGCCGCAGCGCGACCGGCGTGAGGGGCTTATCTGGCACTGCGACGTAATCCGAGCTGTTTTGCGGTCAGGTGAATTGCCCAAAGAATTCGCAAGCAGTCGATTATTGTGTAGAGTGACTACATAGCAGTATGTGCCGAAACTCAGTGGGCGATGCTGGATCAGTCCAATGGATCACACCTGCATATTCATGATGTTGGTATAAGCAGTCACTACCTGATTCCGTACCTGAAGAGTCCCCTGAAAGGCAATGCTCGATTTTTGCATCGCTATCATAGTGTCCGCTAAGCTGATCGAGTTGTCACCTAGTGTAAGACGCTGCCCGAGCTCCCGGGCCTCTGCAGAACGGTCGCTCACGGCCTGCAATGTCTTTTCCAGGGTCTGCGCGAAGTCAATTTTGACTGCCGGCTTGCTGCCTAACGCAGATGAATAAGTTACAATTTCTTGCAATAATATTGGCTTGCGTGACCCCGCCCTCAGTTGCTCCAACATAGCCTGAGTCGCGCTGCCGTCTATACTATCAATACTATTGATCGCCATAGGCCCTCCACGTTTTAAAGAAATCCGTCATCCTGACAGGAGATATGAGCTTTGCTTTCGCAATTTTGAATATCGTAGCGATTAGCCTGTTAAGCGCTCGTTAAATGCATGTCAAACCACACGTCGCGCACCGTGGGACAATGTCAAGCACGTCATTCACATGTTCGAGAATAGGATGAAACACGACAACCATAGGATTTCTTTAGAGGAACGTTGGCCGGTAAAAAAGACTAATGTTGGAATGGAAAGCGCTCCTTATTTCTTTTTGATATTTAATTAAACCATTGGTTCCTGTCCTCGCTGCCATACCCGCGATAGGCGTTGAGTAGGCTCTCACCTTGCGCTGAAAGCTGATTTTTAGTTACAGTCATCGCAGCTTTCAGGTAGCCTAAATGGACACAGTTCTAATTGAATCAATACATCTGTCGGCGAAGTACCTTTTTTACCTAAACAAAAAGAAGAAAAGCCTCGTGTCAAGCCTGACAAGGTACCTATTCTGCTAGGGACAGATATGATATCGATCTGAGAAATTTATTTCCGAGTGGTTTTATCCGGTTGTTTCAATTTAGATCCTGTATGGTACCCGCATGCCGGTCAAAATATACTCAAACTACATTAATAGTTCGCTGGATAAAGCTCTCGTTCGATCAGCTCTATCAAAATATGAATGATCTTTATGTGCATTTCCTGAGTCCGATCGGCAAACGCCCTAGATGGACAACTGATACAGACGTCACATAGGTCCTCCAAGGGCGATCCAGAAGCCCCGGTTAATGCGATGACCTGCATGCCGAGTTTCTGAGCCATCTGGGCTGCTACTAGGATCGAAGCACTTTTCCCGCTAGTACTTATCGCAAGCAAGACATCGCCAGGACGGCCATGAGATTGGATGTACCGGCTGAACACATTTTCATACCCGTAGTCGTTCGCGACGCACGTGATGTGAGTGGGGTCGCTGATTGCAGTTGCGGCAATCCCCGGGCGATCGTGACGGAACCGCCCTGTTAGCTCTTCCGCGAAATGCATTGCGTCGCACATTGATCCGCCATTACCGCACGAAAATGCCCTTCCGTTACTACGAAAAGCTGTCACCAACAAATGAGCCGCGGCGGCGACACTCTGGAGCTTGCTTTGATCATTTACAAACTGATCGAGCACCTGCTGCGCTTCGGTCAGGCCATTTTTGATATGTTCAATCATGTAAATTCCTATACTTTCAATGACTTGTGCGTGACTCAAAACTGTGTGCACCTGTCGCCTGTTCACAAGGTGCACGCTCAACTTGGACGGTGGAATGGTGAATGTCGAATTTGTCTGCAACAGCACGACGTACCCCGGCCAACACAGTGTCGTCGTCAGCTTGATCGGGATTGCGTACGACGTGCACGGTCAAGCTCACCTTGCCGCTCGTGATGGCCCACACGTGCAGGTCGTGGATGGTAACGACACCGGACACCGCCAAAATCGTTTTCTCCACATCAGCAAGGACGATTTCCTCAGGCACGCCCTCAAGCAACACATTCAAGCTTGCTTTTAACAGCACCCAAGTACGCGGCAGTACCCAAAAGCCGATCGCCACGGCAATCACGGAATCAATCCACGCGGCTCCAGTCCAGCGGATCAGAAGCGCACCGATGATTACACCGATCGATCCCAACATGTCACTCCACACCTCAAGATAAGCGCCTTTGACATTCAGGCTGGAGTCCTTGCCAGCAGAGAGAAGCCGCATGCTGATCAAGTTGATGATTAGGCCAAGTACAGCCACGATTAGCATGGTCCCAGAGGCGATTTCGGGCGGATCTTGCAGACGTTTCCACGCTTCGAACAAAATGTACATTGCTACCATGAACAGCAGGATCGCATTCGTGGCAGCGGCCAGAATTTCGAAGCGATAGTAGCCAAAGCTGCGCTGTGTATCGGCCGGCCGGCGCCCGATTTGAATTGCCGCCAGTGATATAGCCAGTGCTGCAGCATCGGTGAACATGTGCGCCGCATCAGAGATCAACGCCAAGCTATTGGTCATAATTCCGGCGATGAGCTCGGCGACCAAGAACGTTGACGTCAGGCCAAGCGCGATCCACAAGCGACTTGTGTTTTGCGTGGGTGAGACGGTGTGGGAGTGTGAATGACCCGAACCCATGGTTTCTCCTTAATTCGTTACGTCGTTAATTTTAAGATCGAGACCGGCATCTGGACTCGAGGATCGGATATCAATGTGATCCGACCGCGATCTGTACAAGCATAGCTCTTCTCTAATCCAACAACCGACTCAGTTGCACTACCTGCGGTGCCAGCACAGCGAATATCATAATAACCATCAAGCCCACACCGACAATGCCATCGGCATTCTGGAACCCTGCTGCGATCGCCAATACAGTGAGAAGCGGCGCAATAAATGGAAGTGCTGCCAGAGCGGCATTAACCAAAACGATCGCGCCCTTTTGGGCGCTGCTATACCGGTAGTAAAACCCACGTAGCACACCAACCAAAAATGCGCATAATGCGCCCGGCAACAACTCGAGTGGCACCAAAGTTGATGCATGATTCAAGGCATGCACTGCGCCGCCAGCAAGAAATGGAGTGAGTAACACAAGGACGCTGACTACGGCAAAACGCACTACAGCGCTTTGAGCTGCCTTGCCCATTTTGCTCCGCTCCCCCTCAAGATTCCCGCTGTTCAGCGTCATAATGGCAAGCTGATACGACGCGCCTGCAGCTAAAGAAAAACTTTCCCAAAAGAAAGCTCCGTACATAGTCAAGATGACCACCACAATGCTCGATCCCAGGACTACGTGAGATACGGCGGTATCGAGACCGCTTGGTGTCATGCGCATAAACAAAATCTCCCAAACGCGGCAGAGCGACGCGCCCCGCCCGTCTCAATGAACAAGACCCAACGGCGCGGATAGCCTGTCAAATATCGATTGTCGATCGTCGACTGGCATCTGCGGGACGGCGCGTTGACGGGACCGTCCCGGCGCATCTTCTGCTCAACGGTTCAGACCGGGGTTACTACACGACTTTCACGTAGAGGGCCCTCAGCATCCTTTCGATGCGCCATGCGATACAGGAGCGGCAATACCAGCAGAGTAAGTACTGTCGAGGACAAAATGCCGCCAATCACTACTGTAGCCAGCGGGCGCTGAACCTCGGCTCCCGTACCGGTAGCGATCGCCATCGGCACAAACCCGAGCGATGCCACCAATGCCGTCATCAGCACCGGGCGGAGGCGCGTAAGCGCGCCATGCGTTATGGCTTCATCGAGCGACATGCCGTCTTCACGCAGCGACCGGATGAACGAGATCATTACCAGTCCGTTTAGCACTGCCACTCCGGACAAGGCAATAAAACCGATCGCTGCCGTGATAGAGAGCGGAATGTCTCGCAGTGCCAAGGCCGCAATCCCCCCGGTCAAGGCAAAAGGAATGCCGGTAAACACCAGCAGTCCATCTTTCACGTTCCGGAACATCATGAAAAGCAGTATGAACACCAAGAACAGTGCAAGAGGCACGACGATCTGCAGGCGCTGGGTCGCCGATTTCAGTTGCTCGAACGTACCGCCCCACGTGGTCCAGTAACCGGCCGGGATGCGCACGCTCTTGGCCAGCGCCTCCTCTGCTTCCGGTACGAAGCTACCAATATCGCGCCCGCGTACGTTGGCACTGATCACGATACGTCGCTTGCCGTCTTCGCGACTGATTTGGTTTGGGCCTGGCGCAATGTCGAGTGTCGCTAATTCACCTAAAGGAATGAAGTTCGTACCGGCGGCGCTAGAGCCCGAGCGAGCCGGTAGTGCGATCGGAAGCCGGCGCAACGCATCAAGGTCTGTTCGCTGTACCTCCGGCAGCCGCACAACGATCGCAAAACGGCGATCGCCTTCGAACATGGTGCCGGCCTCGCGGCCACCGGTTGCCGCCGAGATGGTTGCCTGAACGTCAGTAATGTTTAGGCCATAGCGCGCTGCCTTGTCACGGTCGATATTGACCGTCAGCATTGGCAAACCGGTGGTCTGCTCTACTTTCACCTCAGCCGCGCCTGGCACGCGTTGCAGTACTGCAGCGATTTGGGCACCAGTCGATGCCAGCACGTCCATATCGTCCCCGTACAGCTTTACAGCCACATCGCTACGCACGCCTGATATCAGCTCGTTGAAACGCAGCTGGATAGGTTGCGAGAACTCATACGCGTTACCCGTATATTTTTCCGCCTCTTTCTGGATCGCTTCCACCAGCTCGGCGTGGCTGCGCTTGGGCTTGGGCCAGTCAGACTCCGGTTTAAGCATGATGTAGCCATCAGAAATATTTTGCGGCATGGGGTCAGATGCGATCTCGGCTGTCCCGGTGCGAGCAAAGACACGTTCAATTTCAGGGAACCTCGCTTTCAGTCCTACTTCCAGCTTCTTTTGCATGTCCACAGACTGAGTCAGGCTAGTCGCTGGAATGCGTAAAGCCTGAATCGCAATATCCCCCTCATTCAGGTTCGGAATAAATTCACTACCCAGGCGCGTTGCCAGAAGCCCAGAGAGCATCACGATCACGATTGAGGCGGTCAGTACTATCGGCCCGTTGCGCAGGACAATACGCAGCGCCGGTTCATATGCGTTGCGCGCCATCGTCATCAAACGATTCTCTTTTTCCGCCACTCGCTTTCCGATAAACAGGGCTACCGCAGCAGGTACAAAAGTGATCGACAGGATCATGGCACCCAGCAGTGCGATGACCACAGCAAAAGCCATCGGATGGAACATCTTCCCCTCTACCCCGCTCAGCGCGAAGATCGGGAGGTATACCACCATGATGATCAATTGACCGAACAGGAGCGGTCGGCGCGCCTCTTTGGCAGCAGCAAAGACTTCCCGAAAACGCTCCTGCAAAGTCAGCTCGCGCTTGTTCTGTTCCTGTGCATGCGCCAGGCGCCGGACACAATTTTCAACGATCACTACGGCGCCGTCGATGATGATGCCGAAGTCGAGTGCGCCAAGGCTCATCAGGTTCGCACTAACGCGGTATGTAACCATCCCTGTAAATGTGAATAGCATCGACAGAGGGATGACCATCGCTGTAATGATGGCCGCGCGAATGTTGCCCAAGAAGATGAACAAAATCACGACGACCAGGATTGCGCCCTCCAGCAAGTTCTTGCGCACTGTGGAAATCGCTTTATCGACCAGTACCGTGCGGTCATACACAGGAACGGCTTTGACGCCGGCAGGCAGGGTCTTATTGATCTCCACCATCTTGTCTGCGACCAATTGCGAGACCTGCCGGCTGTTCTCACCGATGAGCATGAATACGGTACCGAGCACAACTTCGACACCGTTGTCGGTCGCGGCACCCGTGCGTAATTCGCGTCCAACAGCGACGTCAGCGACATCGCGAATACGCACCGCGACCCCATCCTCGTTCTTCAAGACTGTGTTTCGGATATCGTCGATAGTGCGTACTTGGCCAGGCGCGCGAATCAGGAGCTGCTCGCCCGATCGCTCGATGTAACCTGCGCCCGTATTGTCGTTGTTGCGCTCGACTGCTGTGGCGACATCAGCCAGAGTGACCCCGTAAGAGCTGAGGCGGTTCGGATCGGGGGTGATATGGTATTCCTTGGCGTAGCCACCGATCGAGTTAATCTCGGTAACGCCTGGTACCTGACGCAGTTGCGGCTTGATGATCCAGTCCTGTACTTCGCGCAGGTCCGTCGGAGTATAGGGTGTGCCGTCAGGCTTTTTTGCCCCTGCTTCAGTCTCGACCGTCCATAAGTAGATTTCGCCCAAGCCGGTGGAAATCGGACCCATAACCGGTGTCGCACCTTCAGGCAGTCCCTCCCGCGCTTCTTGCAGTCGTTGGTTGACCAGCTGACGCGCGAAATAAATGTCAGTACCGTCGTTGAAGATGACGGTCACCTGCGACAGCCCGTAACGCGACAGCGAGCGTGTTTGCTGTAATCCAGGCAGGCCGGCCATCACAGTCTCGACAGGATAGGTGATGCGCTGCTCGACCTCGAGCGGCGAGTAGCCTGGCGCCGATGTATTGATCTGGACCTGCACATTGGTGATGTCGGGTACTGCGTCAATCGGCAGGCGCTGATAGTTGTAGACGCCGATCGCCGCCATGGCGAAGACCAGGCCCATGACGAGCCAACGGCTGTCAATGGCAAAACGTATGATGCGTTCAAACATGGAATCCCCTTTTAATGGCCGTGCTCGGCGCTACCCTTGCCGAGTTCGGCCTTGAGTACAAAGCTTCCGCCGTTGACATAGCGCGTACCTGGGCGCAAGCCTTCGAGGATTTCGACTCCTTTGCCGTCGATGGTGCCGGTCACGACCGGCTGTGCGCGAAAGCCGCCTTCAACGGCTACGAAGACAACGGTCTTGTCTTCGACCGTCTGGATGGCGTCGACAGGCACAGCAACTGCGGCCTGTCTTGTTCCTTGCACCAGCATGACGTCGACGAACAGACCTGGACGCCAGGCGCCGCCCGGGTTGGCGATAACTACGCGCGCAGTCGCAGTGCGCGTCTGTGCCCCGACCAACGAACCCACGTAGCTCACTTTCCCAACAGCAGTCAGGTCTGAGCCAGTGGCTGTGACGGTCGCGGATGCGCCGCTGCGCACACTCCCCAAATCTTTTGGCGTGACAGCGACGTCTACCCAGACCCGCGACAAGTCAGTCAGTACGAGCACATTGGTGTTTTCCTGCACCGCTTCGCCCAGAGTGATGTGCTTCTCCACGACGACAGCGTCAAACGGTGCACGCAATTCGTAACGGTTCAATGCGCCACCTGCGCCTGAAACTTCGAGCGCTGCCAGTTTCGAGCGGGCAGTCTGCAGGGCCAGCTCAGCCTCACGCAATGCCTGCTCCGCCTGTTGGTAGTCCTGCTGGGCAGAAATGCGGTCCTGCCACAGTTTTTTCTCACGCTCGTAGACGGTTTTTGCCATCCCGAGCCTGACCTGCGCTGCATTAGCAGCGCTTCGCAGGTCGGCCAGATCAGGGCTGGAGATCACAGCAAGCACTTGTCCCTTCTTGACTGTTTGCCCCAGCTGCGCGGGAATAGATTCGGCCACCCCGCTCAAGCGCGGCACGACGTGCGCCGTCAGGTCGTCGTTGACACGAACTTCGCCAGGAAGCTTCACCATGTTATTGATCGTGGCCGGCCCGGCAATTAAGGTCGTGATCCCCGCCTTCTCAGCCTGCGTGACCGACAGCTTGACCAACCCTTCGTCGTCATGCTTTTCTTCTGAACCCTCTTTTTCTTCTGAACCCTCTTTGCTGGCGGTGCGGCTTTCTTTGGCTCCTTCTGTTTTCTCGGTCTCGGCGTGGCCATGGGCATCTTCGCCTGCGCCGACTTCGCCACCGTTCTTGTTCCAGAACAGTATTGTCATCGCCAAGACGGCGCCAATGGCCAAGATCGCGGCGATGATCGGCAGACTTTTCTTCTGGTGATTGCTTAGTGATTTCATTGCATGTGTTCCTTGAAAATAGCTGTGCCGTCAGGGCCAGCTGTGGGCGCGACACGTTCAATATCCGTGGCTGCCCTATAGCGCTCCGAAAGGCCGCGCAGATAGAGCGTGCGCGCCTGAATCAATGCGCGTTGGGTGTCAAGTACGTCGAGGAACCCAAATTTGCCGAGCTCAAAACCGATCACGGCGGCGTCGTACGCTTGTTGTGCCGCCGGCACCATTTCAGTCTTGAGGCTATCGAGTTGTAACTGCGCGACTTCGGCACGTTGGCGTGCATCGGCGAGTTCTTGGTACAGGCGTAGGCGTTCAGCTTCCAGCTCGTCGCGTGCTTGGTCCACGCGTCTAAGGGCAGCGAGCATGTTGCCTTGGTTACGATTAAACAAGGGCAGCGGTATGGAAACGCCAAATACTGCTTCACTGCCCCCGCGCTCGCGATCACGCTGAGTTCCCACCGTGACTGATAAATCCGGTATCCGTGCCGAACGTTCAATGGTCACCTGCGCGTTTTGCCGACCCACTTGCGCCTCGGCTTGTCGCAGTTGCGGCGATGCACTCATGCGTTGCTCGAGTTCTGCCATGGCAGGAATGGCGGCGAACTCGATGGCCGGCATCTGCAAAGGCTGTTCGACGGCACGCGAAATCCCCATCAGCGCAGCGAGCCGGCGCCGAGCTGAAGCCCGGTCGGCCATCGCCTGAGTAAGTTCCATGCGCACGGCCGACTCTGCCACGCTGGAGCGGGTCTGCTCGACCGGCGATATCTTGCCTGCGGTGACACGACGACTTGCGGCATTTGTCGCGCGCCGGGCAATCTCCAATGCTGCTTCGGCGAGGACAACGCGCTCCTGCGCAGTCAATGCTTCCATATAGGCCGCCATGACGTCCGCGCGCAGCGTAGCGCGTCGAACATCTAGTGACCGGGCAGCTAGCAACTGCTCCTGTTCGGCGGCAGCGACACGCGCCCCACGTTTGCCGCCAAGCTCGATAGTCTGGGTAATTTGTGCTGTCTCGACTCGAGAACGACGGTCGGTCCCTTCGGTCGACAGGGACAGCTCCGGATTCGGCAGAACACCGGCCTGGATGCGGCCGCCCTCGGCGATCCCTATTGCGTGCGATGATGCGCGCAGACTGGGGTTATTAGCATACGCCGCGCGAATAGCCTGTTGGAGAGTCAATGGGAGCTGCACAGTATCGGCAACCCCCGGCGGTATAGTTCGGTCGCGCAGTACTTCCGACTGCGCTGTTTGAGCGTAAAGAGGGGCCGACTGCGCAAGCAGCAAGAGCGCCCCCAGGATCATAGATCTGTATTGCATGGATAACTCCGAGGTGAAAGAATCGAAAGCTATCCGGCGACTGCGCAAGCGCCGACCTTGCGCCAAAGCGCACGATCGGAAACAGCGAGGATTACCTGGAAATAAAAGGGATTGCCGCCGGACTTAAATGGCGGCAGCCCACTGGGGGCGCTCAGGAGGAACCTGGGGAACTGAGGCGAATTTGACGTTAATACTGGTTGGCGCAATGCCTGCCGTAAGCAGATACTGCGTAACAGGTGCGGCCGCAGGAGCCAACACAGCATGAGCACAAGACGAACAGTGCGAGTGCTGAGCAATCTTTTTGGTCGAGGCAGGCTTGCCATCATCAGCAGCTTTCGCTAGCTGATCGTGGGCATCGGCCTTGTGTTGGTGATGTCCGAGGTGCTGCGCCGCGCGCCCGGTCTCATGCATGCAATAGGCGCTGATCGCACTCCAGGTGAACTGGAATGCGAGCATCATCAGCAAGCAAGTGAGAAATCGGCGGGTCATGGGCGGCAGTATAACATCGTGCACTGTTAATGGTTGCGCTCATGCAGGTTTATGCGCAATAAACGCATGCCATTAAAAATGACGAGCAGGCTTGCGCCCACGTCGGCGAAAACGGCCATCCAGAGAGTCGCCCAACCAACGATTGCGAGTATCAAAAACACGATCTTAATCAGAAGGGCGGCGCCGATATTTTGCCTTAGGATGGTCCCGGTAGCGCGGCTAAGGACAATAAACTGCGGCACTTTGCGAAGGTCGTCTTCCAGCAGAGCGACATCGGCCGTCTCGATCGCAGTATCAGTGCCCGCTGCGCCCATGGCGAAACCGATGCTCGAGCGTGCCAAGGCTGGCGCATCGTTAATGCCATCACCAACCATCCCTACGCTTCCATGGCGTGCCAGTTCCTCGTCGATGACAGAGAGTTTTTCTTCCGGCAGCAAACCGCCTCTGGCATCGTCGATTCCAACCTGTCGCGCAATGGACGCTGTTGCAGCAACGTTGTCGCCACTGAGCATCACGGTGTGAATCCCGAGGCGATGGAGACGCTCGATGGCCTCAATGCTTGTTGGGCGGATCGTGTCGGCCACGGCTATGATCGCAAGGACACGTTGCCCGTTGATCAGGGCGACAGCGGTCTTGCCCTCGCCTTCCAGTTTTGCGATCAAACTGCTAGCCTGTTCGTTTGTAATTCCTAGTTCGTCCAACAGTCTCGTGTTACCAAGGTGATACAGAACGCCGTCGATACGCCCTTGCGTTCCACGCCCACCAAGGGCCTTGAAGCTCTCTACCTCAGCCAGTTGCGTGCCTGCCAACTCATCATGCCAATGGCGACTGATGGCACTGGAGACCGGGTGGTCCGAGCGTGCGGCGAGCGACGCGGCAAAGTACAACGCGGCCTCATCGGGATCATCGACAGGAACGACGTCGGTGAGCGAAGGTTTCCCACGCGTGATGGTGCCCGTCTTGTCGAGCGCGATGTAACGCAACTTCGCGCCCTGCTCCAGGTAGACACCGCCCTTGATCAGCACTCCCGCTCGAGCGGCGCGCGCCAGGCCGCTCACCACCGTCACCGGTGTTGAAATGACCAGTGCGCATGGACAGGCGATGACGAGCAATACCAGCGCTTTATAAATCCAGTCCATCCACTCTCCGCCAGCAAACAGAGGCGGCAAGATTGCTACGAGCAATGCGACGAAAAATACAACTGGGGTATAAACGGTGGCGAAGCGATCAACGAACCGCTGGGTCGGAGCCCGTTTTCCCTGGGCTTCCTGCACAGTTCGAATGATGCGCGCCAGAGTCGAGTTGCTATGTAACGAGGTGACCTGGTATTCGAATGAGCCGCTCTCATTGATCGTCCCGGCAAATACCTTGTCCCCTGCGACCTTCGCGACCGGCATGCTTTCCCCGGTGATGGGTGCTTGATTGACGGTAGACTCACCGGCGGTGACCTGGCCATCCATGCCGACACGCTCACCTGGCGCAACGCGTGCAAGAGCGCCGACATTGACACCGGCGGCATCGCGCTCTGCCCATACGCCATTGTTACCGCGAACAGTGACACGATCGGGCGTCAATGCCATCAGACCTTGGATGGCATTGCGTGCGCGATCAAGAGCATGAGACTCGATCAATTCGGCCAGTGAGAACAAGACCATCACCATTGCGGCCTCCGGCCACTGCCCAATAAGCACGGCGCCAGTGACCGCGATCGACATCAGTGCGTTGATGTTCAGGTTCCGATGCCGTAGCGCGGCCCACCCTTTGCGATAAACGTCCGGCCCGGTGAGCGCGATGGCTAGCACCGCAAGCACAATTACCAAAAGTGAGTTCTCGTCTCCGGTCGTCCATGCGATAACTTCGGCACTAACCGCCGCTGCCAAGCCAAGCAAAAGTTTGATGAACGGAGCGCGCGACGGCGCGGCGGGGGTGACTTGGTCCGCTCGGGTTTCACTGGGCTTCGAAGAATCCGGCTGATCCGAATCCTGGATGCGAATGGGTTCCGGAAGTGCCATTGGCACCGGCATCATGGCAAGTGCGCGGATCGCCACAAGAATGGGCTCAGGAGCAGGCAGCGTGTGGGTGACCCTCAATTGGCGTTGCATCAGGTTAAAGTCGAGCGCTACGACGCCAGGCAGTTTGGCGAGTGCATGGCGAAGGAGACGTTCTTCCGTGGGGCAGCACATCTGCGCGATGTGGATCGTCACTTCGTGCGGAGCGTCCTCTATCGTCACTTCGTTAGCAAGCGACGCTGCAGGCGGTTTGATTTCGCAACAGGATTTCGACTGGCATTTCGACATGGTCGTCTCTCAGATTGGTGTATAGTCGCCATTTAAATCCCTGAAGCGGGTACAGGGTCAAGCACTATTTGCGTAAAGGGACCGATATCATGAAAATAGGCGAACTGGCCCAACGCTCTGGGTGCCTGGTGGAAACCATCCGATATTACGAACAAATTGGGTTGCTGGCCCCGCCCGCTCGCAGCGCAAACAACTATCGATCCTATGGGCATGCGCACGCTGAACGCCTAGACTTCATCAGGCATTGCCGCGCTCTGGATATGCCACTAGACGAGATTCGTAAGCTCCTCGACCTTCGGGACTTCCCCGAGCAGGACTGCGCCGAGGTCAACGCTTTGCTGGATCAGCATATTGCAGAGGTAAGTGCACGGATTGCGGCGCTGACGATGCTCGACGAGCAATTGAGGCGCTTGCGCAGCAGATGCAACAGCACGGATGCAACTCGCTCGTGCGCGATACTCAACGCACTCGGAGGCGTCTGAATCAAAGTAGCTGAAACCGCAAACGACGTTGTATGCATGTGTCGACGTGTCGAGGTGCTGTTGCAGAAATCGACCCGTGCAGCCTTCGAGCATGGTATAGGTAAGCTTATGGCATGAGTGCCCCAAAATAACCGAAACACCGAACAACCCACTGGAAACTCTGCAACACGGCGGTGAAGGCGTCCGGCTCCCTGCTCATTTCACAGCACAAGGACATGTGGTGCCGGCCGTGCCAGCGGCAAACGGGGCCGCAGCTGAAAATACAGCAAAACGGCGATGCAGCTCTCCTCGACAAATAAAAGGCTTGTTCAGCCTTCCCCTGCGCCAAAAGATGGGCCCCGACCTGAGTCAATGCCAAAGCCCGAAACGCTATCCCGGCGACCCGTCACCTTGGCAGGAGGCCCGCGCACCGCGGCTGTACGTGCCTCTGTCGAGATAAATCATTTGTTCGCTTTAACAGCGGTGTCATCACTACACGTGGCCGTGACTTGCCGGTTCCCAAGATCAGCGAGCGATCGAGATGATTCTCGGCGCGTTTCGCCAGAGTCAGTGTCGCTATGTGACGGTGTTTAGGTACTTTTTTTTCAGTGCGCGCTGAGTGAGTATTGTTAGGTACAGGGTCGCGTAAATCGAGCGCAACCAGATACCTAAAACTTCGTCATTGATTTAACGTCGTTTCAAATCAAAGACTTAGTACCGAGCTCAGTTAGTAGATTTAGGTAAGAGCACTTGCGTTTCACCCTGCCGTGTTCGAAAACTGACTTTACGCGCTGATTGATCTGCCTGGCGCAGCATTGCGGCCACGCCCCCAGCGCCAACGAAAGAGCACCACCTTGGCCCGAATACCGTTCCAGATGTCCGACGAGCAAGCGAGTAAGCTGCTGCTGTTTGTCTCGCCGCTCAAAGAGAAATATCCACCTGGTCGCCCGTCGAACAGGCCATTCGTGCATGAGTTCATTCGGGCTGTCCATACAGCGACTGGGCGGACGTTCAGTCCAGCGATTTACCGGCGCCTGCTTAATGCTTACGCGCCTGATTACAAGCCATCGACCAATACGCTTGCGCTCGAAAAAGAAGCCGTTGAACGGGAGATCTCAGGTGCGGCGGCGCCGGCGTCGGTTCCCGATGCAGCGGCCCCGAGCTGGCTAGCGCCAACCGGCGACATTGATGGCTTGATAAGGGGTGCGGTTGAGGATGTGTTGGCACGTCAGCTCGGCGCCGTAGGAAAAGCAGTCCAGGGAGAGCAGCAAATGGCTCAAACCTACATTGCCGACCTTTGCAACCGCCTTGCGGCCTCAGACCGGGCGTTGGCAGAAACGCGAGGGCTCGCTGCCAAGCTGGCTGCCGACCTCCAGGTGTCGACGGAGCGTGTAGCTGATGCGACCGCGAGGCTGCATCAGGCCGAAGCGTCGGCGCAGGCGCTGCGCGAGGCTCATGGTGCAGCAATGCAGGCAGTGGCTGACGAGCTTGCCGAGATACGGAAGTTCGCCATGCGCTCCATTGATGACGTGCGTGGGGAAACCCGGGCGGAGCGTGACCGCCGGAGCCAGCTTGAAGAACTGCTGAAAACGAATGAACGATTGATGGAAGTGTTTCGCCAGGCCGCCTATCAGCGCGGCGGCGCGATTCCTCCTGAACTGCGCACGGAGCAAAAACGATGAAGAACGACCTGATTGTTCAGCCAAACGCCCTCCCCACCCGCCCGATCGACTCTACGCCGCATATCTTGGGCGCCGTGGTCGACGACTGGCACGCAATCGAGGTCTGGCTCGCAACGGTGGCGTCCAACAGCCGCAATGGGAAGACATCCACGGTTGCCACATATCGCTTCCACCTTGCGAAGCTGCGGTGGTTCTGCGAAAAGGTGCTCGGCCGCCCGCCTTCGACATGGAGCATGCAAGACGTTGAGGCGTTCCGCGATTTCCTCAAGGAGGTGCCGCCGCGGTACCTTCCCGCGAATAAGGGCGAACCGAACCACACTCCCTTTAAGTCGCAGCCTTCAGTTAGCTCGCAAAGCGACATCATGCGGTTCACGAAGGCGATGTTCGGAGCCTTGCAGGCGAGCGGATATCTCCAGCGCGACCCAATGGCCATGACAAAGGCTCCAGCAGCCCGGCGCCTGAACGTGTCGCGAGCGATTCATCTTGATGTGTACGACACGGTCCTTCATGTGATGGACGAGCAGGATCGCTCATGCTTGACTGACCGACGCCGGCATTTGCGTGATCGCTTTATCCTCGTATGTCTGCGCGAAGCGGGATTGCGTGCGACGGAAATTGTCGGAGCAAAGATGGGCGCGTTCACGCAGTTGGCAGATCCTGCGAACCGCAAGACGTACTGGGTGTTCACTGTGTCCGGTGAAAACGCTAAAGGAGGCAAGGAACGCCCAGTACCGGTGACAAGCCTGTTGATGGACGCACTGATCGCCTACCGCCTCTCGTTCGCCCTGCCCCCCTATCCTTCGCACGGAGATTCAACGCCCCTGCTGCTGTCGCCCCGCACGAAGAAAATAGAGCTTAAGGGAGGCGCGATTACACGTGCGGCCGACAAACGCTTCTTCGGCGCTTGGGCAAGCGTAACCACGCGCCAAGGCCTCAACAAGATCATCAAGGCTCGCCTGTCCGATGCTGCCGCGGTCATCCAATCCCGAGGGGATCGCGCTACAGCTGATCGGCTCAGGGAAGCATCTGCGCATTGGCTGCGCCACACGTTTGCCACGGCCGCACTCCTGAAAGGGCAAGATATTCGTACCGTCGCCTCTATGCTCGGCCATAGCAGCGTCGAGACGACGATGAACTATACGCGCCAGGGTGCGCTTGACGTAGTGCGTGCGAGCGAAAAGGTCGACTTTGGCGCTATTGCGCAGGTTCAATCGCCGGCAATTTTTGACGACATAGAATCCGTCCCAAAGTAGTAGCCAGGCCGTTATCGAAAATGCGTAAATCGGCGCACCAGGATGTGTAAGCTGGCCCTAATACTCGCCAGAAAGATGTTAATAAATCATGGCTGCCACAAGACAAGACCCCGAAAAGGCGGTAAAGCGAGCGTTGGCTAATTCCGCGTTGGAAGGCTTGAAGCCCGATTCGGAATTCACTGCGTTACTCAATCGGTATATCGACGGTGAAATTTCACTAGATAGTGCTCTTGAGTACACCAGGACGCAATACAACAGGCACCCGGTCTAGATTGTTGTATTCACGACTACTATTATGTTCATCTGCTCGATGGGCTCGATAATTTAACAGGGAAAGAAATGGCGAAGAAATTTCAGATGGTGTGTGGGCTTTGGGTGAACCCCGACTTTTCGCAGGTGCTCGCGGGCCGAGCGCAGCCGCCGCGGGTTAACCATTCGGATGTGGACTTTGCCGCTCTCCATGCTGCGATCTGCGAGCTATTTCCTTATGGTCCGCCAGTGCATATCCAGCTGCCAAACGACACGATCGACCAGGTCGCCGTCCACGTGCGCGCAAGTGGAAAGCACAGCGCCTCAATGCGATGCGAAGATTTCGGCGCTGCACTTCTCAGCTGCGCGAAAAAGGACAACGACGAGATCGTCGACGTTCGCGCTTCATGGGCTCCACTACATGAGCTGCCGGATCGCGCTTTCGCCCCGCCACCAGTTATCTTGCCGTTCGTTGTAACCGCTGAAGACTTCGAAGATGCAATGGTCTGGCATGCGAGCACTAGGCCAAGGATTGGACTGCCAGCGTTCGATATCATGGATGAGATGTCGAACCCGGGGAAAGAGCGAGAAGAGAACGGCACTTTGCCGGTCGAATTCCGGGCAGCTCTGCAGCGAATCTTTGGCACGCCGTATGACCCGATGACCGTTCTTGACCGCATGGCCATTGACAAGGCGCCGCGTTGATATGACTTAGGCTAGGGCACCAATGCCTAAAATGCAGGCACGCCGATAGAACCCGCATGCCTGCTGCTTTTCATGTCTGGATTGAAGGTGTTCTCCACACGGATTGTGGATATCCTGACGATGCGTGCATGTTCAACAGCGGCTATCTCGGTCAACCCGTTGAAGCTTTTCTTCTTCCTCCGGCCTTCAATCCAGGATCGGGTCGTCTGAGAGCCACATTAGCGCACCGTCTCGCTCAGTGCCGCCAATAGCCGTCCACGTCCTGCCGCTCTCATCAACGGCGATGCACCCCGGTTGCCAATGGTTTGGGTTGCGCAGCTTGTCAACCCAGGCATCGGCGGTACCTTTGAAAATAATTACTACGCCCCCGCGGCCGGCATAGCCCTTTTCCTCCCGCCAGCGCTGTGCCTCTTCGATCGGTGGCTTGACGGATTCGGCACCGAAGGTCACGCCGCCGTCCCATTCGAGAAAGACCTTGGCGCCGCACGAACTGCACTCATGCGGGGCGCCGTCGTGCGCATCGCCGGGCAGATACACTTCGCCTTCGTGCCGGCATTGAGCACATTTGTACAGGTACAGCACGTGGGCCTCATCCATGGGTGTCTTCGATCATGATGTGTGTGTCATTTTCCGAAATAAATACGACTAATCTCCATGGCCCTCGAATTCGCTCTGCTGCACGAGGCTATTTTCCGTGATTTCAGCTTCGCCGACCTAGGGGCCAGGGAGAGTTCACGAGTGTTAGCAGCTCAGGGTCGAACTCAGCGATGGCAGCGTGCGAATGTGGAACCGACCTAAAGTCATCTATCGCGTTGAGAATGAGGTTTCTCGCCTCATGTTTCAAATCCGCCTCAAAAAAGATGTCATCAACTGCGGCCACTTTCTTTCGTGTGTCTCCTGCGTGCTTAAGCGCGTTGTACACAAACACGTCGAATCCAATGTAACGCTTTACCTGGGCCTCCCAGGCCTTCGCGTCGAAGGGCTCGCCGGAACGCATCTCCGTCAGTTTGGTTGCTAGCTCCGCGCTCGCTCGTTGGCTGGATTTACCACCCCTCTCTTCAACTATTGGATAGCAGACGTTCACCACTGCACCCGCCAGCAGAATGCACTTCACGTAGTCGGCGTCCGTTGTTGCCGTTTCAAAATCCTTGGCCGCATTGAGTAAGAGCTGCCCCGCGATATGCAATTTATTGTGCTCTGCCATGGTTCCTTTTTCCTCGTTGGCCAGGCACAGTACCCGACCCTCTCATTGACGACGCCAGCTCGTGGCTGGCATCGGTACCGCTGGGTTTTCCGAGGGTTACTGACGCTTTACCAGCACATAGATGAATCCTGCCACGCTGACCATCGTGGCAAAAATCCCCATTAAATTTGGCAACACATTTGCCGAGGGAAGCCCGATCTGGACCGATGCCGTAGCGAGTTCATTCCAGTTGAAATAGGTGGCAATCGCGATGAAGATGCCGAGCATTCCGAGTGCGGGGCCAGGGGATAACTGATTTGCGAAGAAGTCGCTCATGTTTGCCTAATTCCTAGATTTTTTTGTCAGCTTCCGGCTGGCTATCGGGCGCGTGGCGCGCTTTCGGATGTTTGCCGGCACCGTGCCAGCTCTCACTGCACCAGGCCCGTCATGCGGGCCGTGGATGCTGCTGTGCGGATTTTCTTGGTTAATTCCAGCCAAGTAGTTTAGTCAAGCCCGCGATGACCAAAGCGAGCAGTACTGCGCCGATCACTCTGGCCACTGCGTGTTCGTGCAATTGCTTTACAACCGGACGGCTCTGTACTGCCATGAGCGCGGCTTGGACTGGCGCGATAAGAGTGTTCGGCTCCTTCAACTTTGGGAGAATGAAGGCTAGGTGGCGTCGGACAGCTTCTTGCTCTTGCGCTGGCAAGGCCGTGTCGTATGCCTTCGCAATGCTCGCTGCTGTGGACGAACAATAATGTTTGACACAAGCTCCCCTATGAAAGTGGGCGATTTCGATATGCAGCGCGTCAAAACAATGTTTGACACAAGCACCGGTCGAAGCCTGCCTAGTTCAAAGTTTGCAACAATAAAGTTTGACACAACGCCCAGAGCGTTTCGGTCCCACGTGACCGGCTGCTATCGACCCGAAGCGGCCATTGATGGCTCAGGAGAAGGATGGTGCTGCGTTGAACCGATTGTCAACATTGGTTGCAGCATAGAATCGGCTCGTTTCCGCTCGCGGGTACTGCGAGACTCGAACCGTTTGGAGGTGCCGGCATTTTTCAAGTAGAGCAAGCAATTTGTCCGGTGGGCAGACACCGAAAAGCTCCAGATGTGCTAGCCCGGGGATTGCCGCCAATGGTTCAAGCGATTGGATGGTGGTCGTCTTCCGTGATGCGTCCCAACTTGGAAGAGTTGACAAGGATAATGACGTCAGCTGCGTTAGTCTGGCTAATGGCGCGATATCAAAAATCTTAGGCATATGCAGCACGCTCAAAAAGCGCAGCTTTTCAAGCCTTGCGAGGAATTCAAAGGACTCATCAGGAAAACCAGCGATCACCAGTTCTTCCAAGTCACATAGTTCTGCCAGTGATCCAAGGCTCCTGTATTTGCAGAACCAAACCTTCGCACTATGTACAGATTCAGGATCGGCGACTTGTGGAAATATCCGGGAAGGATCCCGCATCAATTCCAGGTGTACTCCAGACATGCCATCCTTCCATTTTAATGCGTTAGCGTTACCGAAAGTTCGCTTCTGGCCGGTTGCAGACCTACAGGTTACGTCTGCTTCCAACCCAAACCGGACGTTCACTCCGGCGAACGCGCTATCTATCGATCCTGTTTCTTTTTCTGAGTAAGCGACGATAAGCCTGCTCCTGCCAAACCAACAAACAAGCCAACGAACAGTGCGCGACCCCAGTCAAATTCATGGGCGGCACTTAGAAGACCTGTAAAAAGCAGCGTGCCCACTGCCGTACCAAGTCCAAGACTAACAAAGTACTTCATAACATTTCCTTTTCGTGCAATTTGCATGGGGTAATTGTCCGCTTGTGGCCGAACCCGGCCGTTCAGGCCAGCATAGCAGGTTGCCAGGTTGAAAATCCAACGGCGGTCGCGACAGGCCGGAATCGACGACCCTAAACAGTCATTCCAAAGCAGCATTCAGGACAGCTAAAACCTTGGCTCCTGGATACGAATGGCGCTCCGGATAAGCATGTCGGTGGTAGCTCCAGTAACTTGTGATTCGGCGTCCAAGTGTCGCCAGATATGCAGAATTCTCCAATGCGAAAGCCCGCAGCGTGGCAGGATTGTGCTCGCCAATGGCGTTAGCGACGTCCTCTATAATCTCGACAACGTATTCGCCAGCAAGCTGAAGAACATACGGCGTGAGCCAGGGCGCTTCGTTTTTAACCAATTCCCGAAGACATTCTTGACGTAAATAGCCGTCGTAATGGCGCGTCCCCAAGCACAGGAGTGTTAGCCTAGCTGCAGCCTGCAACTCCCTTAGTTGCCGACGTAATAGGTCAGGATCGTAGTAGACCCGATAAGGTATGCGAAGCGCTTCGCCCTCCACGTTGACCATGAACGCATGTCTGTGCGGATGCCACTCGCCGATAGTCACGGAGGCAACAGCGTCACGCACGGCAGAGCGCAGCCTTGACGGGAATGCCGTAGCTTCATCACATCTGGCTTCACAACGGACGAGAAACATCAGAATCCTTCATCAATACTGCTGGCTAAAATCATCTCACTGCTGTGCTTCCAAAGGGCCGCTTTTGGCCGAAAGCTGCGTATTCAACAACTGCTGTCGGTTGAGCTAGCACGGAGAAATATACCTGTGTACCGTTGAAATTAGATTCTGAAGTCTGCCAGTTGCTTGCCGCCAGCGATGCCTTCTGCGATCCATTTCGGCTGGCGTCCACGGCCCGACCAAGTTTGACCTTTTTCAGCTGGATTGTGGTACTGCGGCTCTACCTTTTGCCCTTTCCCGTTCGACGACTTTTTCGAATTTACTGCGAGCAATTCCTCGACTGTCACGCCTACGTCCTGTGCAATCGATAGAATTTGCTGACGTGCTTTTGCTAAGTCGCCTTGTTGGCGGTTCTTGATTTCTTGGCCGATGCCATGCTGGAGTTCCTTCAGTTCGCTAAGGCTGTAGCTTGACAGGTCGATCTTAGTCATTTTGTTTCCTTTTCAGTAAGTTATAACGTTCTGGTGCCGATTCTACTACGTGCTCATTAATTCACATGTCTTACGAAGCACCGTCAGCGGTCTTCTAAAGGGCCTGAACAAAGCATGCGGAATGATTTGAGTTATCTGCCCTACTACCTTGAGCAAACGATCAGGTTGACAGAATACCCCCCGACATCGGCCGGCGGCAGTAAGTCTAAGCCTCAGTTTGCTCGGAAATTTCAAGTGCGTCATCAACTTCGATGCCAAGGTATCGAACTGTGCTTTCGAGCTTGGTATGCCCTAGCAGAAGCTGAACCGCACGAAGGTTCTTGGTCCTTCGATAGATGAGTGTCGCTTTCGTTCGACGCATGGTGTGGGTGCCGTATGCTGCGACATCAAGCCCTATTGAAGTAATCCACCGTCTGACAATGCGAGCGTACTGGCGCGTGGACAAATGCGGCGACCGCTTGACTCTGCTTGGGAAGAGGAACGCGTTGTTAGAAAGCTTGGCTCGGTCAATCCATGCCAACAGCGACTGCCTTGTCATGTCAGTGACTTCAAACTGTACTGGACGGTGCGTTTTACGCTGCATGACTATCGCACGATGCATGATGCTACGTCCCTGTGCGATGTCGCTAACTTTCAAGCTCAGCAGGTCACAGCCGCGCAATTTGCTGTCGATTGCCAAGTTGAATAGGGCAAGATCCCTGACTTGTTCAGTCAACTGTAGGCGAATTCGGATGGCCCATATCTCTTTCAATTTCAATGGACTTTTCTGGCCAACCAGTTTCCCCTTATTCCAGGCAGCTTGAGAAGCCGACGTCTGCATGCACGGTTTCATGAGGTCCTCCTTAGGAATCGGACCTTATTTTGGCGTACTCTTGCTGTAGTTACGGACGGAGTCGGATGGCGTCACCCAACCCATTGCGGACCTTCAAGTACGGTGTAATGGAAAATCGTTCAACAACCGTCACCCCTCCTGGGGTGACACTGGAAGCCAGTAGCTTTGATTGATAGCAAAGTGAACCGATTTTCCTGGGTTGACTGGTCTCGGGTAATTTGGACCCTCATCAGGAGTGCACGGGCAAGGCGTTGACTTTCTGCCGGGAAGACCGATAATCGTTCTCATGAAAATCCCACCGCTCACCCTGAAGATCGGGGACTACCCACAACTGGCTCTGCTTGCCTGGAGCCGGCGGCCGGACGATGTCATCACGGCAGAAGAGGCTTTCGGGCTCTACGAGAGCAACTGGCGTTTCGTCGACCACAAACAGCTGGATGACCAGGAGCGCGAGCTGATCGATGGCCTGACGGAGACCTGTGGCCATGGGCTGATGAGTGTTTAAGCGCGACCACCATAATCGCATTCAGCTCCTGCTGGCCGCCCTCGACGCCGACTTCCTCTCCCAGAACAAGTGCTTCTTCGGCGGCGGTACCGCGATCGTGCTTGCTTTGAACGAATACCGGGAATCAGTCGACATCGACTTTCTCTGCGCTTCTCAAGAAGGCTATCGCGAGCTGCGCAATACAATCCATGACACGTCCTTAGGCGCTATCTTCTCCCGGCCGGTGCAGTTAGCGCGCGAGGTACGCGCGGACCGGTACGGCATACGCACATTTCTGCGCATCGACGACGTGCCAGTGAAGTTCGAGATCGTCAGCGAGGGACGTATCCAGATTGAAGGTGAGATGAACACGGCGACAGGTGTGCCGACCCTCTCTCGCGCCGATATGTACGCTGAAAAGCTACTGGCCAACACCGATCGGTACCGCGACAAGGCAGTGGCTAGCCGAGACATCATCGATCTGGCCATGATGATCGGTCATTGGGGTGCAGTACCGCAGGCAGCCTGGGATAAGGTACGCCAGGCTTACGGTTCGTCATCAGATCGTGCCTTCCACGGCGCAATCGAGATGGTGAGCGATCGCGCTTACTTGGCGCAGTGCTTAGCCAAGATGCACATGGCGCTCGAGCTCGTGGAGCAGATCCCGGCAGTCCTGCGGGGAAAGGCGTCATTCACGTCGTCATAGCCGCCATCGGCAAGCGCGACGGAGGTAATCGCCGCGGCCACGCGTGGCGTGCGTGCCGTGTATGGCAGTGCTCTTGTGACATCGGTAGCGCCTGAGAACCCGGACGAAAATTGCGACGCACCCGCTTCCGTTCCCCTAGGCAATTAGCGGGCTAGCCGCGGCTCGCGTGTCTTACCTGTCTTAACGCCACCAACAGAGGCAGGCCCGTGGCTGGCTGCTCCCAACCCTCAGCGGACTGTGGAGCGGAGCATTCCCGCTAATGTGAAGGTAGCTGAGTGCTGACGGTCAAGTATCGTTTGTTTCAACTATGTATCGGTTTTTCGACTTCGTTAGCAAGAGGAGAATTAGACGACGCAGCTCTACGTTTGCGTGCTTCCACAACTAACTTCTTGGTATGGTCACGGCGTCGTCGGACTGCGTCTTCAAGCTCTGCCGAAGTCATATACTGCGGAGGTCTGTTATCGAAAATTATCATCGTATTGAATCGAATGGCTTGGTTTATTTTCTTGACTGAGGCGTCTTGTAGTCAAAATCCTCCTGACTTTCAGCCCGTACTGTTCGGATCGTGCCTAAGATATTTACAACTGAGAAGGGCTTGGTAATGAACGCATCAACATATGGAGATAGGTGCTCAAGGCGTCCAAGTCCGCTTATTACGATAGTCTTGATGTTTGGCTGTATTGCTTTTACTTCCCAAGCGAATCGCCTGCCATCTGGATCGTCCCTAGTTGGACAGAAAATTATTGTTCCAAACCATACACCTAACAGCATACTCAAAGCGATGTCATGGGAATTAGTAACGATAGTACGGTATTCGAAAAACTCGAAAACGTCGCTAATTGTTTGACGGATTAGATCATCGATTTCGACGATAAGAATAGAATGTGCCACCGTAGATCATTGTAAGAATAAGACTACATTTTAGCTTATATTTACTTATCTATGATTGCCGTCAATACAAATAAACTTGCAATTCGTCTAAAAATAGTTTCAGAATAACAACTTGGCTAACGGATTGAGCCTGGGAATGCATTCGTTTTTGCTGCTTTGACATTCACTATAGTTTAGAAGATTGCAATTAAGAAAATTTCTCTAAACGTTATCGACCTGGATTGACTGTCTGCTCATCGCAACGCAACGCGAAGGATCGTAGACCTTCCTGTGTTCATTTCCCTAGAAGACAATGCCCTCAATGCCCATCACTTCGCGCTTGGGTACACGGCGTTTCGAAATTGCTGTGAAAGCGGCATCCAATGTTCGCGACGAATGGTTTTTGTAGCCTTCATCGATAAAAGCTATGTCTAAGCCATCTTGGAAGATGAGGGAGAATTCCTCATCAGTCGCAGCGAAGATGTCACATACCGCGTTAGCGGCACCATCAAAAATCTGAATATTCTTCACGCATGGTTCCTTCCTCCGTCTGCTCTTGGCCAACCCGGTGGTTCGAACCAGCATAGCAGGTTGTTCGATTGAGAAGCCAGCGGTGGCCGCGACAGTCTGGAATCGACCCAAAGCAGCCGTTGCTACCCCCCTCGCAATCGCCCACAAGCATTGAGCTGAGATCAAGTTAGTCGCTTGCCCGCTGCACACTCTTGCATCAACTGCTCCAGTCGCTTGCGACGTGTCTCCTGCCGCTTTGCACTCGTAATCCAGTTCAGGATGGTCTTGCGATGGCCAGGTGGTGCGGCTTGGAAGTAAGCCCAAGCCGCAGCGTTGCGCTCAAATCGCTCGCGATCGGGAACATCCAGCTCCGGTATGTTGCTCCGCTCGTGTGCGATGTCGCTAACTTTCAAACTCAGTAAGTCACAGCCGCGAAGCTTGCTATCGATGGCCAGATTGAAAAGGGCCAGGTCCCTGACTTTTTCCGTCAGCTGAAGGCGGATTCGGATTGCCCATATCTCCTTCAACTTCAACGGTATCTTTTGGCCGACCAGTTTGCCCTTGTTCCAGGCCGCTTGATGAAACGGCATCTGCACGTTCGGTTTCATGAGGTTCTCCTTTGGAATCGGACCTCATTCTGGCGTACTCATCGTGTAGTGACGACCGGAAGCACCCGACCCAAACCCGCCGCTCAACGGCTGCCTATGTTCAGTACCTTGCCTCGCAGCTATGTGTATGACGCTGGAAGCGAGGGTAAGTTCTTGTCGTTCATGAAGCCGGATCGAGCGCTCAAGCTCGCCCACCTTCCACGACGTTTTTTTGCCCTAAGTTGGCAAGTAGCAAGGCCAACTGCGTCATGTCAACTGGCTTAACAAGATGATGGTCAAATCCGGCAGCAGCGGTACTTTGCTTGTCCTGCTCCTGTCCGTATCCAGTTACTGCAATTAAAAGCGAAGATGCTGATTCAGGCTGCGCCCGCAACCGCCTCGCAAGTTCGTTGCCATCAATCTCCGGCAAGCCAATATCCAGCAGAAAAGCCTCCAGATGTTTTTCGCGGGCCAACTCCAGCGCGCGTCGAGAGTCATTCTCGACAATCACTTGATGTCCTTGCGCTTCAAGGAACATGGCAAGCATAGTGGCGGCATCTACATTGTCGTCTACCACCATGATTCGCAGGCCGCTATGCCGCACGCTTTCCGAACGATCTGGCTGAACTTCTGTTTCTGCAGTTGAAACCGAAATTCTTGGCAGCGAAACCGTGAATCTACTACCTCGGCCCAAGCCGGCACTCTCCGCCTCCACAGAACCACCGTGTTTTTCGACTAAGCTTTTCGTCAGTGATAGTCCGATTCCCAATCCACCCTGCGCTCGATCTGTTGTTCTTTGCGCCTGACTGAACATGTCGAACACTTTGCTCAAATAATCAGATGCCATACCAATACCGTTGTCTTCTACAGTAATCAGAACAGTGGCGCTACGCACTGCCAGTTTTAGATCGATTGCTCCACCTTCAGGAGTGTACTTTGCAGCATTGTTTAGCAAGTTTGCGACCACCTGCACGAGGCGCTTGCCATCGCCTCGAATATAGGCTGATTCAGGGGACGTGTGAACAGCGATGTGATGGCGACGCACTTCGATCAGTGGGCGGACTTGTTCAACGGCTTCCGCCACGATACGCTTTGCATCAAGGTCAATCGTATCTAGCGTGACGAGGCCACGCGTTACACGAGAGACGTCGAGCAGGTCATTGATCAGACTGGTCATATGCCTGCCCTGACGCGAAATTATCTCGCTCGTTTGCTTGACACGCGCTTCGTCGAACTTCGCAAGCCGAAGCACTTCCGCAGCAGCCATGATCGGAGCCAAAGGATTGCGTAGTTCGTGCGCCAACATTGCCAGAAACTCATCCTTGCGGCGGTCATTCTCAAGCAAAGCTTCTTCCATCTGCTTTCGCTCCGTTATTTCAACGGCTACGCCTGCAAACCGCTGCTTACCGGTTCTCGCGTCAGTAAACATTTTTCCCTTCGCGGTAACCCATACCACCACTCCTGACCGTTGTTTGATCCGGTAATCGATGTCATAGCGTTCTCCATTCTTGATCGCTTCTGCGACAGCTGCTTCCACCAACGAGCGATCTTCAGGATGAATCCGGTCGGTAAAGACGTCGATGTTAGTACCATTTCGTGCGACCTGAAGGTCGACTCCGAAAAGAGCAGCAAAGCGCTCGTCCATAGAGGTCATGTTTGTTTCGGGATCAACAACCCATGTACCAATATTTCCTGAAGCCTCTAAAGCTAGGCGGAAGCGTTCGTCGCTATCCTGAATCCGTGAGAGCGCAGCTACCTTTTCGGTCGTTTCTACTAGAGTACCCAAGATGCCGCCAACGAAACCGTCTTCATCGTGTACGGGACTAAAACAGAATGTAAAGTAAGTGCGCTCGGTGTAGCCATGTCGGTGAACTACGAAGGGTCTGTCGTCGAAATTTTGGGTTATACCTGCGAACGCCTTTTCGGCGAGTGAACGTACAACATCGGAAATCTCAGGCCATAGCTCGGTCAGGGGAAGACCTTGCCCAAGCGAAGTCTTTTTCCCCAAGACCCTTGCATATTCGTCATTATAGAAAGTGTAGAACTTAGGTCCCCAAGCCACGAACGATGCAAAGCTAGAGCACAACGCTGTACTTAAATTTGCGCGAAGTACAAGGGGCCACCCATTGATAATACCCAATGGATGAGCCGACCAGTCTTGGTTAGAGATGCTTTTTCCACTTGCGCCAGCGAGCGGGAATACTTGTTCTACAGGGAAATTTTTATTCACAGCAAGTACCGTTACTGTTGAGTTGAGCGCTGGAGGGGTTTAACTGAATGAACCATAACATATTGGATTTTTTAAGCCGCCACTGTTATTTCCGTCAAATCGTACGACTTGATTAGAACAGTCTGTCTGGGCGAAAAGCTCTACCTTGTCCGTACAGCGGTAGCTAACCACCATGGACACTCTTGGCCGACTGTTGCCGGTTGCAATAAGCCAAGCTCGATCCAGAACGCGACTGTCCGGTATTCGCCGATCTAACGCATCGTGATGGACCGCTTTTGGCCGATATCCGCCGTTCATCTTATGGCAGCTGTCAACCCGAACAAGCCACGAGAAGTAAGCGACATGACCCAAGGCCTGCAGCGGCCCTTACGGCACCTTGAGGCTTTGTTTCTCAGCTTCCTCCACGACATTCATTTTTTAATATTTGGTAGAGCGACGGATTGCTTAAGGCTGGACAGCGGCATTAGGTGGCATCCGGGAACTGCCGGTGGGGGCTAATGACCAGACGTACTGGACTGGAGCCCAAGCGCGCTGTGGCTGGCTATCTTTTACGGCTGGCTTGAATCGGCATTTGGACAGGGCCGAGCGAGCCGCCTCGTCGAGCGATAAGTCGCCGCTGGATTTCAGGATAACGGACTGGGCGACGCTGCCGTCGGTATCGATGAGGAAGCGGATAGTCGTGGTGCCCTGTAACCCGCGCCGGCGCGCTTCCTTTGGATATTCGGGCCTGGCGCATGTGACGTTCTTCTCGGCCGTCGTCGTTGTGCTGGCAATTGCGGTGCTTCCGCGCGTGAAGGTGCCTGCTTGTGCGGCGGGCGCCTGTGTACAGCCGGCGAGGCTGGATAGAGTCGAGATAAGGGCAAGGCCAAGGAGGGCGATCGCCGCATCCGATTTGAGACGTAAGTTCGCAACGACGACCGCTCGTTTAATCCGTAACATAACACTCCTATCTGTCTGATCCGCTTCTGGCCGAACCCCGCCTGTCGGCGCAGCATAGCAGGTTGTCAGGCTAGAAAATTCTCAAACTGTCACGAAGGACCGGACCCGACCCGAAGCGGCCGTTGATGGCTCAGGAGAAGGAAGGCGCTGCGTTAAACCGATTGTCAACATTGGTTGCAGCATAAAATCGGCTGGTTTCCACTCGCGGGTACTGCGAGATTCGAACCGTTTGGAGGCGCCGGCATTTTTCAAGTGGAGCAAGCAATTTGTCCAGTGGACAGACACCAAAAAGCTCCAGATGTGCCAGCCCAGGGATTGCCGCCAATGGTTCAAGCGATTGGATGGTGGTCGTCTTCCGTGATGCGTCCCAACTTGGAAGAGTTGACAAGGATAATGACGTCAGCTGCGTTAGTCTGGCTAATGGCGCGATATCAAAAATCTTAGGCATATGCAGAACGCTCAAAAAGCGCAGCTTTTCAAGCCTTGCGAGGAATTCAAAGGACTCATCAGGAAAACCAGCGATCACCAGTTCTTCCAAGTTACATAGTTCTGCCAGTGATCCAAGGCTCCTGTATTTACAGAACCAAACCTTCGCACTATGTACCGAATCAGGATCGGCGGGTTGTGGAAATATTCGGGAAGGGTCCCGCATCAGTTCCAGATGTACTCCAGACATGCCATCCTTCCATTTTAATGCGTTAGCGTTGCCGAAAGTCCGCTTCTGGCCCAGGCTGTGTAAAAACACCACTTCGTGTAAACGAAACCGGTTGAGGAAACGTTAAGCCAGTATCTCATCAATGCAGGGGCCAGATGAAACGCTTTATTGAAGGTGAAGACCGC
>NZ_JCASIO010000016.1:0-29621 GCF_059685955.1 Telluria sp. LT2P80
TGGACGGCTATCAAATCATGTTCAAAGGCGAACGTTTCAACCAGCGCGACCTCGACCTGTGGGAAATGCTGTTGCACATCGGCCGACAGCAGCCCTATGGCAAAGCTATCGAATTCGTTGGTAGTGCCTTGCTCAAGGCACTAGGACGCACCACCGGTGGGGAGGACTACGAAGACCTGAAAGAGGATATTTCCCGGCTTATGGGCGGCGTGGTCGAAATCACGTTCACAGACACCAAAGAAACGTTTATAGGTTCGCTCATTCACAATGCCTACCGAGAGGAAACGACACAGCGTTACGCCATCGTGTTCGATGAAAAGATGAGGAAACTGTACGACGCCGGCTATACCCATGTTGATTGGGAGCAGCGCAGGAAGTTGAAGGGCAACAACCTGGCCCAATGGTTGCACGGCTTCTACGCTACGCACGCGGCGCCGCTACGCTACAAAGTGGAAACGATACGCGAGCTGTGCGGAAGTACCACCGAGCGACTTACCGACTTCCGCAAAGCCCTACGCGTGTCCCTGGAAAAACTGAAAACGGTAGGAGCAATCACGAGCTGGAGCATTGAAGCCAAGAGCGATCTTGTAACGGTACGCCGTAAAGGTAGCGTGAGCCAGCAACGGCACCTGGAAAACAAGACGGCTGCAGAGACAAGCGCGGAATTCTCGTCCAACGCCACAGGCACACTATCGGGGTTTGACTCCCACTAGCCCCTTGTAAAAGCAAGGTAAAGTGGTTGAATCCATGGTAAATCTATCGGGGTTTGACTCCCAGCATAGAGAGAGGATGTACACGCTCTCCTTTTTCTTCAACTTCATGCCATTTCTTCGGGGTTTGACTCCCATCTAAGCATCGGGGTTTGACTCCCACCCTTCGGGGTTTGACTCCCACTGTTTCGGGGTTTGACTCCCGCTCTTTCGGGGTTTGACTCCCGGCAACTACCCGTTTTTCATAGTGTAAACTTGGAGTAATAATAGTTTTTTAATAGCTTCTTTAATCCGCACGTGGTTGCACCGTGCGATTTAATACCCCACCCCGCCCGCTAACGGGCACCCCATGAGGGGAAATCAAGACTGCGCCTTCGGCGCACAAGGAGAACTCAAAATTTGGTACATAACGGTCAACAAACGAACGGCCAGACCTTCGGCGGGATACGGACTCCGGCCGATGGCCGGACGCCTACCGGCGCGGGTCCTACCGCCTCACCCCGGCAAAGCCGGGGCTACGGGCACCTGGCCGTCGTAATCACCTGCCGAAACCCCGCGCCCTAACGGGACGCGGCGGCAGGCTCGTTCATAGCTTATCTAACTCAACAAAAACCACTTGCCAGTAAAGAGGTCTGCGAGCGCTGGGGGTTGGGGTTGATTTTAAAGATCTTTTAATTCATCGAAAAAACTTCTGTAACGCAGGCGGTGGGAATTCGCCGCGAAGGCGGCGAATCACAGCGCAAGCAAGCCGCCGTCAGGCGCGCGCAAGGATGAGTCATAGATGTTGTTATGGCCACTGACTAAGAAAGCCGGCACACCATTGACGCCTTGCGGCAGATAGAGCCGCAAGGTTCTTTGTGTTGACAGTACGGTATCGTACCTGCTTCACACCCCACGAACGACATGCCTCACGGAAGCGCTAGGCGCGCCTTGGTGCGGTTTTTGGGTGTGTAGCTGCAGCGTCTATCGCTTGTCTTCTTAAACGCTTCAGATTCCCATTTGGGGTCTGCTACGTCAATGACTTGTATCGACTGTTTGCGAATCGGTCGAGCAGAGGTGAATTACGAGCGCTTTAGCGTAAAAGCTACCTAGTAGCTACTAGGTAGCTTGCATTTTTGATGGGCTCCAAGGATAATTGGTACCAGATAGCTACTAGGTATCTGTTTAGTATCCTTCACTTTAAGGAGAAAATTATTCCTACTATTGTTTTTGTGAGCCCAAAGGGCGGGGCGGGTAAAACCACCTCTGCATTGGTGTTGGCATCACAGCTCGCCCGCGTATCTGAAGTTACAGTCATCGATGCTGATCCGAATAGGCCTATTGCTACGTGGGCGAAAGGCCCAAATACCCCAGCCAGGCTTACAGTAGTCGATGATGCGGACGAAGAAAACATCATCGATAAGATTGAGGACGCTGCTGTAAAGACGCCATTCGTGATCGTAGACCTTGAAGGTACAGCGTCGAAGATTGTTGTTATGGCCGTCAGTCAAGCTGATTTCGTGATCGTGCCGACGCAAGGTTCCCAGCTCGATGCGGAGCAGGCAGGTCGTGCTTTCCGGGTTATCCAGCAGCACGAAAAGATGGCCCGACGTAAGCTGCCATATGCCGTTCTGTTGACACGTACCAATCCCGCTATCCGAACGCGCACCCTTGTACATATCCAAAAAGGGCTGGTCGATGCAGGCATTCCGGTGTTGAACACCGAAATGCACGAGCGAGAGGCGTTTAAGGCAATGTTCTCCTTTCGTCAGCCTTTGGACCACTTGAGTGCTGTTGATGTGGCGAATTTAGACAAAGCGCTTCTCAATGCGGAAGCATTCGCTAAAGAGGTGATCGATATGTTGAGAAGTGGGCAAGAAAGCCGGGAGCAGCATGAGCACTGATCGAGTAAGCCCGTTCGGAGACCTTGCGGATTTTGCTCCGAAGGACAAGAAGGTCCCCGGTCGCGATGAAAAGGCGGTGATCGAACAGGTAGCGGCTGATAATGGTTTTCCAAGCCGTCAACCAGTTAAAGTCGCTCCGACGCAGCAACAGCGGCGGCACCGGACTGGCCGTAATCAGCAGATCAACATCAAGGCCACTGCGGAGACTGTCGAACGAATAAATCGGATTGCCGACGATCTAAGAATTCCTCTCGGCGAGGTTTTAGAGCGGGCGTTAGATGCTCTTGAAAAAGCTACCTAGTAGCTACCAGATATCTAGCAGGTAGCTTTTGTAGGCTAGGAGAAACTGCATGAGCGACGATTACTGGAGCAGCTCGGATTCGGTCTGCCACATCGCCCTGGTCGAGAACAAGGCGCGAATGAGCCCTATGTATGCCCGCTACTGACCGAACTCGGCCGTTCGCGTCAGCTTAGCAGGTTGCCGGACTGAGACGTCACTGACTGTCTCCACCGGCAGCTGTCGGCCAAAAGCAGACATTCGCATAAGACTATTTCCGCCAACCACCGCGGGTTCGGGGGCACAGTCTATTGCAAAGGTTGTTATTCTGAAACTATTTTTAGACGAATTGCAAGAATATTTGTCTTGACAGCAATCATGGGTATGTAAATATAAGCTACGATGTAGTCTTATTCTTACAAAGATCTACAGTGGCACATTCTATTCTTATTGTCGAAATAGACGATCTAGTCCGTCAAACACTTAGCAACATTTTTGAGTTCTTCGAATACCGTACTATTGTTACTAGCTCCCATGACACTGCTTTAAGTATGCTGTTAGGTGTGTGGTTTGGGACAATAATTTTCTGTCCAACTAGGGACGATGCAGATGGCCGGCGATTCGCTTGGGAAGTAAAGGCAATACAGCCAAACATCAAGACTATCGTAATAAGCGGACTTGGACGCTGTGAGCACCTATCTCCATACGTCGATGCGTTCATTGCAAAGCCCTTCTCAGTTGTAGATATTTTAGGTGTGATCTAGGCAGTGAGAGCTGGAAGTCAGGAGGACTTTGACTACAAGACGCCTCAGTTAAAAAAATAAACCAAGCCATCCGATTCAATACGATGATAATTTTCGATAACAAACCTCCGCAGTATACGACTTCGGTAGAGCTTGAAGACGCGGTTCGACGAAGCCGTGACCATACCAAGCAGTTAGTTGTGGAAGCACGCAAACGTAGAACTGAGTTGTCTAATTCTTCTCTTGCTAACGAAGTCGAAATACCGAAACATAGTTAAAACAATTGATATTTGACCGGCAGTAGTCAGCTGCTTGATCATAAGCATAGCTTAGACTGGTGGCAGACGCGCGTCCTTATCGTCCGATAGACTTGGATTCGCATGGACCTCCACATTAGCAGGAATGCTCCGCTCCAAAGTCCGCTAAGGGCCGATTCAGGTCGTTAACTCGGTCGAGTTTGTTAGCCGGCTCTCGCCCTACGTTCACCGCAACGAATGAATCTTGGAGATGCAAGTACCCGTACAGCGACCTGGCGAGGCACTTTAACCGTTTCCGTAAAAGATAGCGCTGTACCTACACCCTCGCGCTGCACGATCCGAAGAGCATGATCAATATGCTGTGCGGTTAATGTATTGCGCCGTGGATCGTTAAATGGTCTGCGAGACATTGGTTAATCAAGGATGTGGAAAATAAGCGCATAATGCTATCGACAGTGCCGTCGAAGCGCACGATTGGAAGCAGAAACCTTCACGCAGAGCATTGTTGCGCAGTGAACTTCGAACCTGCAAGTCGTCGTAGGATCGCGTAACGCGTTTGCAACAATAGATAGAAGAGTCGTCGCGGAATTTTTGCGCCTTGCGCGCCCGAGACTGTAATTCGACATAGCTTAAGGCGAATGAAAAAACGGCGCTGCTGCGCCGTCTTTGTCTTGCATCTAAACGGCTACCAATTCATCAAGAGCGACGTGCCGAAGTATCGTTCGTCATGCGGTCCCAGCCATGACGAACTGCCGCCTTCATTTTTTCCCAGGTAGAAACGCCCCCGTGGTTGCGCGTTTCCCAATCGGTGCGCAGGTCGTTTTCAACGTCGCCCCATTGGCGACCAGCATATTGACCGCGCATTTGCGAACCGTAGGTATAGGCTGGCGAATAGTCGTCGTATGCATCCCCGCCCGTCGCGTAATTGCTCTGGAAGTGGTTGCGATAATAGCTGTCATCGTCGGTGGTCGCTCCGCCCAGGCGTTCAACTTCCACCTCGGTGTGGCGTACGGTGTCGTGGATCTGTTCCTGACGCTCGCTAACTTGTTTGCCAATGGTAACTTCCTCGACAATGCGGGCCGATTTCTGCACCACTGCTTCTTCAGCGGTCTCACGCATCTCGATGGTTTGTTCCTTGAACGCAGTCACGTCCGACGGGCTGATGGGTTGATCGACCACACGGCGCTGTACATCGACGTGCTCTTCGCGCAGACCGATACTTTCATTGACCGGCGTCTCGACCACGCGCGAATAGATACGCGCACCGCCACGCTGCACTTCACGCTTGCCGACCTTCAGTTCCTCTTGCACGACCGGGATGGTCTGGGTTCCGGTATCGCGTTGCATGGAAGCGGCGGCAGACGTGCTCTGGGTGGTCATACCCGCCGATTGAGCCGAAGTCGAATACGACTGCATGCCGCTCTGGTTTCGCGCCATCATGGCGCCGGCCGATGCTGCGTGTTCATCACCGTCCGAATGCTCGTCGATATCCACCGGACCGAATCGCTCGACGATATCGGCGGCGCGCTCGACTTCGGACAACGAATCCGCGCTCAGCGTGATGACGTGCTTTCCGCTTGAGACTGCACCTTCGTAACGATTGACACGACTAGCATCGTCGTCATCGCCGAACAGGTCGCTGAAGAAATTCTTGATGCTATTGCCAATCCCGGTATCACCATCGGCGTCGGTCGTCGTTGCGGTGCCGGCGGTCATGCCGGCGCTGTTTGCGCCGCCAGACAGACGTACATCCTGGCGCGAAAAACCCGATGCCAGCAATTCGTCCAGCGCGCTTTGGGCGCTGGCGTGATTATCGAATACAGCTACAAGAGTATGTTGCATGTTCATTCCTCCGTTATGGTGATGTCATGGTGTATGCGGCTTTTCGGCATCGTCGAAGCGCTCGACCTCGACTTGCTCGGCTTTGAGCGAGACGGTGTTCTGGTAGCGTTCTTCATGCCGGATGCGGGTAATGCGAAGTTCTTCCTTGATGCGCAAGCGGCGTTCAACCACCAGCACTTCTTTGAAAACCGGCACTACCAGCGTGTCGCCTTCGTAGCGGGTAACAGGTTTATCTTCGAGCGCAACAATTCGGTCTACTGGAACACGCTCGATCTCCATCTCGTCGCGCACCAGGCGCTCATCGATGACGACTGGCTGCTCCGAGATCGTTTTGTGGATACGAACGCCGCGCCCGGTTTCAACAACACGGGTGCCAACAGTCAGTTGCTCCTCGACTACGGGAATGCGCAGATCTTCTTGCGTAATGTTCTCGGGGATACTTCTGGACATAAATCGACTCCACATTGCGTTTGGCAGATGTGGACAAGATTACACGACAGGCTGCCATACTCTCACACCGTTGCCGCTCAGATTTTTTTGTGAATGATCTGACTGTGTCTTGATATCGAAAAGTAACTTCCTTGCTAAAGGAAGGAAGTAGACACTGGTTTCGAACGTCCGCTTAGGGTCGGTACCAGCATGTCGCGGCCACCGTTGAATTTTCAACCGGGCAGCAACCTGCTTTGCTGGCTCGACCGGCCGAACTCGGCCAAAAGCAGACCGTGGGATACACACAAATCATGCTTTCCAAACCGAGGATGACAAGGTGCACTTAGGTCGTTCGGTACTTTGGTTTTGTTGGGCAGTCATACCGTCTGTTTATCCCGCGACTATGATTCACCGCCAAACGGACCGATTCGTGCAACAAAGCCGCTACCGCGCTACCATACGGCCGTCATAAATCAGGAGACAATATGCTCAATCACATCATGGTCGGCACCAACGATATCGACCGGTCCAAACAATTTTACGATGCCGTCCTTGGCCTCCTCGGCGCCAAAGAACCCATCCGCAACGAGGCTGCATCGGGCCATACGCGCCTGTTCTACACCCATGACGGCAGCAGCTTCTGCGTCAGCGAGCCGATCAACGACGAACCGGCGACTGTGGCCAACGGCGCGACCGTCGGCTTCAAGTGCAGCTCGCCGGAGCAGGTGCAAGCTTTTCACGACGTGGCAGTAGCCCATGGCGGCCAATCGATCGAACAGCCACCAGGCGTGCGCGATACGCCTACCGGCGGCGTCTGCCTCGCATACGTACGCGACCCAGACGGCAACAAGCTCTGCGCGCTGCACCGGATGCCGTAACTGTTACAGCAAGGCCATCCTGATACGCTTCGTATGCGGCGCCCAGTTGCCTTAGTCGTTTGCCAACACCAGTACTTCCTGCCGACCAGCCCGCAGCGTCCGCTTTGGGTCGACAGCTGCCTGCGGAGACAGTCGGTGAATTTTCCGCCGAGTAACCTGCTAAGCTGACGCGAACAACCAAGTACGGCCAAGAACAGACCTTAGTGTTTGGTTCCATTCAATTGGGTAGCGTTTATGGAGGACTGTCATGATCGTGTGGCGTGTGGTGGCCATAGGCTGCGGCTTTAAAAAAGATGGAGTCCAACACGACTGCGAGCTATCGGGTCTCGTTCGTGCCGACAACATCAACGACGCTTTTTCCAGGACTTGAAATATTGCGATGCAGAATCATCCGGAATTGCTCCAGGCATCTGGTTCATTCCCGTGCGCAACTATCAATGCTGAGGAGATTCAAGAAGTGCTTGAAGCACTGCTGGTTGGCGCGGATCGGGTCGAGCTTAGTTGAAATAGGTCGGTTTCGATCTAAACCGGAACCCCTATAGGATGCTTAATTTGACATTGGCGAACTGCACGTCCAGCTACGTGGCTGCCCTCGGTTGAGCGAGGGTTGTTCGACGTACACAGCAATCACAACTATCAACTTTCACAGTTGTTTGACATATAAATTTTGCAGTATATTTACACTGGTAAAACAAATTCTCACGCATATTTAAATGCGCCTCGATCGCTTAGTAGGAGTTGGTCATGCTGATTGACCCTAGTTTTCTTCTTCAGCAAATATCTTCCAACATGGTTGAGTATGCAGTCGTCACCTTCGATATCGACGGTCATATCACGTCATGGAATCGCGGCGCGGAGGTAATTTTTGGCTACGCTACGCACGAAGTTCTCGCAACACTTGGAGATCGCCTGTTCATCTTAGATGATCGAGTTACAGGTATAGCTGAGCGCGAAATGCAAAGGGCATTGCACGACGGCAGCGCTGTTGGCTTGCGCTGGCATCAGCGAAAGGACGGAACGCTCTTCTGGGCAGACGGAATGATGATGCCCATGCACGACAATGGCGTTGTCGTTGGTTTTCTCAAGATTCTGCGTGATGTGACCGAAACTAAGCTCATATATGAAAAGGCCGAATACTTAGCATCATGCGATCTGCTAACAGGCGTTGCTAACCGAGCAACGTTTGAAACACGACTTTCTGAACTGTTGAGAGTTGCAGAACGCGGCAGCCAATGGCTGCTTCTATTCGCCATCGACCTAGACAAATTCAAAGAAGTTAACGACCAATTTGGACACGGAACCGGAGACATCCTGCTTAAGGAAGCCGCGAAACGTCTCAAGTATACCTGCCGTGAAAGCGACGTGATCGCTCGGCTTGGAGGCGACGAATTTGCGCTGCTGCAGTTGAACCCCCCCGGCGTCTCTGCCGGGGCCACGCTAGCGGAGAAACTGCTGCGAGAGCTGGCCAGACCGTTCGACATAGACGGCCATGCCATCCTGATCAGCGGCAGCATCGGAATTTCCGTTTTCCCTAACGATGCGCGCAATGCGCATGACTTGCGTGCGACAGCGGATCTGGCGTTGTACCAGGCAAAAAAACATGGTAGAAATTGCTATCACTATTTCACCGAAAAGATGGACCAAACAGTTAAGGAGAAGAATCTGGATAAAGCCGCGTTGCGCAATACCGTACAAAACAATCTCTATCGAATTGAGTACCAGCCGATCGTTAACGCCAAGACTGGCTGCACTGTATCGATGGAAGCATTAATCCGCTTTGTCCACCCCCAACTCGCTGGTCACTCGGTCGACTACGTGATTAATCTCGCGCAGGAAATGGGACTGATCGTAACTATTGGTACGTGGGTTTTTCGCCAAGCGTGCATGCAGCTGAAGCAATGGCATCTCGGTGGAATGAAAAAAATTCGATTGGCAGTCAACACATGCGCGAAGGAATTGCTTGATCCGGCTTACATAAGGTCCCTTGAAAATGCGTTCGTAGAGTTTGGCTTAGAGCCATCGCAAGTCGAAATCGAATTAACGGAACGTGATGCTATTCAATTAGATGGTAGCAGCACAGAAATCCTCGGCAACCTGCGAGACATGGGATGCCTAATCGTACTGGACGACTTCGGTACCGGCTACTCGTCGCTCAGCTATCTGCGTACGCTGCCGATCGACATAATCAAACTCGATCGAAGTTTCGTACGGGAAATACCACAAGCTACAAATGCCAACAAGGTTGCAAGCGCCGTTATCTCTCTCGCGCAAGCATTGCACATTGATGTGACGGCAGAAGGAGTTGAAACCACGGATCAGGCGCACTTTTTACAGGCAGCGCATTGCCAATGCATGCAGGGCTATCTGTTTTCACGATCGCTATCACCCGCTGCAGCCATGCAGTGGTTGAAGAAAGGTACACTCGATCATTAATTTAAGAGAGATAATTCCCCTGATTATGCGTACAACCGACTGCGATGATAACGGGTGCACACAGCAGTTCACTTGAATTTTCCAGCGTTAAGGTCACCCCTAAATTTGTACAAAGTTACGATCTCTCCAGTGATACCAGTGCCGCTAGACTTGTCGCGACATCAGCGACTGAAGCTAGCCTACCGTTGCAACGCATCTCGAATTTCGCGAAGTAGATTGACTTCCTCGGTAGTAGCAATAATAACCGGAGCGGGTTTACGCAGACGGTTTACCATACGAACCATCTGGAAAATTATAAATGCGAGGATAATGAAATTTACTGAAACTGTTAGAAAATTTCCGTATGCCAATACCGCGCCCGCCTTTTTTGCTTCGATCAGGGGCAGTCCCCATGCCTGATCGTTTAGCGGTAGATAATAGTTCCCGAAATCAAGCCCTCCAAAAATTTTCCCTACAATTGGCATAATAATGTCTTGTACAAGCGAATCGACGATCTTACTAAATGCTGCGCCAATGATGACCCCAACCGCAAGATCCATCACATTCCCCTTAGTGGCAAATTCTCTAAATTCAGTTAGCATGGTCATTTTTTTCTCCATTAAAAATTCAAGAATAACTCAAAACAATTTCGAAATGGGAGAAATGATGCTGTCAATCCGCCGTCTAGCTGAGTACTAGTTAGAACTATCCTACCCAGCAGTAACGATCGTTCCAACAAGCATATGGCACAAAATTGGAAGAAGGTTGTTGAACTCAACAACAGCAAAGTCTGCTTCGGGTCGTAAGCGGCCTGTCAGAGGAGGCGTAATTTCATTTGCAGTCAGCGCAAGCACGTTGCCGTCGAATGCAAGCCGGCACCACGGATTGCGAAAATATTTGCAGATAGCGCGAGTACGAGCCGCCCGTAATTTGCATTTAGTCTGAGCCGGGAAACGCGTCAAATGCGAGCATGGCTCATGCAAACGCGAACCGCTACATCTAACTAGTGACATAACTCATTATCAGGAATGGATATGATGCTATTCACCCTGGTGAGCTTGCTTTATGTCGGCGATGCATTCTTCCATGCTAATTTCTCCACGAACCCATCGTTGCTGCTGAGCTTCAGCTGCGGAAGAAACCGCAAAGCCCTCAAGTGCAACAGATGCATGTCCAAAACTAACCGCCGCCTGCCGTTCGTCGACTGTAGATCGTGCAGAGGTTGAGGCCGTACTGATTTCATTTTTGGCAACAAAATCACACATGCAGTCACGCAATATTTGTGCCGCCGAACGATCAAGAAATTCGGCAGCCTGCTGAAATTCAGCCTTGAGTTCACCAGGCACCGTGATAATGATTTGTTCGTCTTTTGACAAAATAGATTCCTAATAGATAGTAAATTTCACAATATCTTTGATGCAACTATGTGTAATCGTGTGCAATTATTGAGCAACCAATCTCAACCAAAAACAACCATTCTCAACCAAAAAACAACCTTCCTCAACCAATAACAACCGCTCTCAACCATAAAACAACCATATCCAAGGAAAACTCGACAAATTGACGGCTTAATTAGGCACGACAGATATGAATACAAAATCCTGCGGGTTTTGCCTTCATATCCGTGCCAAATGGGTATACCCTTTTGAAACCCCAGCGTCCTACGGACGCCGGAACTCGGCTTGCGTGGGCGAGGAAAAGACGGCGACGCGTCGAATCAGGCTCCAGGTAATGCGAACAAAAAAAGCAGGAAGCGTCTTTAATAAGCGACCTTGAAAGTTGGACTGTCTTCGGCGCGCAAGTCACGCCGATCGTAGACGCGTGTGGTCGAGATGTTGGCATGTCCCAACCACTGCTGGACTTTGGCGATGTCGGCGTTATGTTCGAGCGCGTTGGTCGCGGCCGTAGCGCGCAGGGCGTGAGGGCCGAAGCCATCGACTTCGATACCAACGCTTGCGGCATACTTGGCCAGCATCTGGTACACGCCGCCTGGTGTGATTGCGCGGCCGGCGCCATGGGTATTGTTGCTGACGGGTTGGAACAAGGGGGCTGCCTTGTCGGCGCCATGGCCGGCTGCTTCCAGGTAGAGAGTGATGGCGCCAGCCGCGGCCGGGTGCAGCGGCACGTAACGGATCTTTCCGCCTTTGCCGTGCACGCGCAGGCTGCGTACGCCACGGCGCTCCTGCAGATCGACCAGGTGCAGCGCACACAGCTCGGCACGGCGCAGGCCGTGATAGAGCAAGGTAGCCAGGATGGCGCGATCGCGCATGCCGCGCAGCGTTGATGCGTCGGGGGCTGCCAACAGGGCGCGTGCCTGGTGGTCAGCGATGGCCGGCGTTTTGCCTTCCGCGCTTTCGTTCTTCGGCCGTTTAACGCCGTCCACCGGGTTACCTTGGATGGCATTGGCTTCGCACAGCGATTCAAACAGTGATGATAGGGCCGCGAGTTTGCGCCGGATGGTGGCACCGCCTAAAGCGCGCAGCTCCAGGCTGCGGCGCCAGGCCAGCACGTGTGCCCGTGCCACGTCGCGAAACGCCAGCGGATCAGTGATGCCGGCGTAGCGCATGAATTCCTCGACGTCATTTTGGTAGGCGCGGCGCGTCTGCGGGTTATCGATGTTGGCGAACCAGGTTAGAGCAGGCGGCACATCGGCCAGCTGCTGAAAGGCGGCACCGGTCAATACGCGCGGCGCCGGCGCGGCCGGCGCCAGCTGGTCGACAACGTGCAAATCGTCTGACATGTGTGCTCCTGGTCTGTACACGCTGAACTTCGATCCTACTGTTGATAACCTATTTTATCAATAGTACAGATTGAGGAAGAATGTACAGCTCAACCGTACCTAGTTCCGAACCGTTGAGCTTCGCTCTTTTAGAAGAAATTCTAAAGCGACTGTACTTCGTTGGCATCGTCGCGACGCGAGCTACTTTCAGGTTGCCTAAGGTGGTTGGGAAAACAACAAGAGTCAGCTGAAATCTACTGACTGCGAAGCCCATCCTTCATGCCTCTAATCTGTGCTTGTGAAATAGGGTCCCCAAAGGCAGCTGATTTGGCCAGCCACATGATTCCCATATTGTCATTTGTCTCTATACCCTCGCCTTTTATATAGCAGATCCCGAGCCAACGCATTGCAGGAGGGTAATCCTTCTTTTCAGCTAGTTGAAGCCAGTAAACACAAGCCTCAAATTTCTTTTGCGCATGAAAAATTAATGCCATGTCAGTTTGTGCTTCAGGATCACCGTTATCGGCAGCTTGAATTAATGCCAAATCTTCGGAGTTGTTGAGAGAGATGCAAAAATGTGAAGAAATAGAGTCAAGCAAAACCATGACCTTACCGCTTTGAGGATTCTTATCACTACGTATTACAGAACCGTCAGCAAAGCGCCGCCAGAGTGTACGTTCGCTCCAACCAGTCAGTATGGTTGCCGTCGCAATATTAACGTAATGCAATTAATTCGCCTTGTTAAGATGTTGCTTTTTATGCATTAATTTTGGCCATAGTGTAGAAGTCTAGTCCGACTTCATCAGGCAATTATCTCGCGACCTTACCTTCTAGTCATTGAGTTTCTATCCTAAACATACGCTTATTTTTCATGTTTATGTCTACTCGCCATAGGAGAGCTATGGCAGCCGTGACGGCAGAGCTTCCGTCGTGTCAATGTCAGGGCTTCCACTGTGCCATTGTCAGGGCTTCCACTGTGCCATTGTCAGAGCTTCCACCGTGCCAGTGGCAGAGCTTCCGCGTTGTCAAAATGGATTAGTTAAGAAAATTTTGCTAATAAAACAACATTTTCAGGCCAAAATGGCTGGCACGGCAATTGCTCAATGGGAAGTACACAGTAAAACGCCAATACCGGCACTTCAACACTTCCTGGAGTATTTATGAAATTCGTACAGTACAAAAAGCAAGCCCAACAAGGCTTCACTCTTATCGAGTTGATGATTGTCGTTGCAATTATCGGTATCTTGGCAGCGGTGGCCATTCCTGCGTATTCGGACTACACCACTAAAGCAAAATTTACGGGTGTGACTTCGCTTTCGAGCTCGTATCAAACTGCAGTTAGTGTCTGCATGCAGGAACAAAGCACGAACGTTGGTTGCACCGCTGGTGAATTAGGCATTCCAGCGTTGCCAAAGGCTTTCCCTAAAGAAGTCAAGAGTGCAACTGTAACTGACGGCGTTGTGACCGTGGTGTCTAGCCTGCCTGATGGCAACACGTCTGTTATGACTCCGACTATGGATGGTGGTGTTATGAAATGGACGCAGTCGGGAACTTGTTTGACTGCTACAGCCAAGGCTCCGATCCTTTGCAAGGCTTAATTAGTTGCGTAATACATAGTAGTAATTAAAAACCCGCAGATCATCTGCGGGTTTTTTCTATTTACAGTAGGAGAAAGTTCACTACTAGTTATAGATTATGAATCGTCACGAGAATTTTAGACACTCGCCTGAGCAGTTTTTAACTGAAAGGAGTGACAATGCTTCATGCATTCGCACGCAATAAAAGCCGAGCGTACAGACGCTATCTTGGTGTACGAGATCCCTCAGAGCCGCGCGTCAGCGCGGAAGACGAAATAACCTCTTTAATATTCGGCCCGCTTGAGTTTCTTTCGGCGCTCGACAATTGGGCATTGTGGAAACTAGTACTGCAAAGTCCTGCATTGATCAGCTCATGCGGACCTTTGCCGTCGAGCTTCTTCGCGGATTTCTCGCCCGCTTCCTGCACTTTCGAGTTTTGGCCACGTAAGGACAACATCGAGCCCGACATGGTCGTCCAGTTTGCAGACGATATGGGCGCGACAAGATCATTGTTGATTGAGCTGAAATGGGACGCTGGCGTGAGCGGTGTAGATCAACTGGAAAAACAGTGGATGCGCTACCAAGAAAGTGAACATGACCGCTCACTGCATGTCTTTATAGCCAAGCGTACCGGTGGGCTGGTGTCTGACACGATCCCATGGATTTGCCTTGAGGCGGATGGGGCCGTCCGCTTGCGAGCGATTCGGTGGCACGAATTCAAGCATGAGATCGCGAAGCTATCGCATGCGTCTACCGTTTCGGCAGCTCTTAGGCGCTGGGCAGTTCTTGTCAGCGATTTTTTAGGATATCTAGAAATCCGTCCCTTCGTTGGATTCCGAGCTGTAATGCATTTGGCCGAGGCGATCCCACACATGGGTGGCCAAGACATCGTGTTGTGGCGACATAGTGCAAAGTAATACTTATCCTTAATTTTTGTGAGGCTAATAAATGAACCCTGGTACAAGAATAATTCGCAGTTGTGAACTCGTTGACAGCGTGTGGTCGCAAGTCCAAGAGCTGTGCAATTCGCTCTCTGCCTTGATGGCCACAAAGCTGGAGAATGGCGACTTTGAGAACTTGCGCAGTGCAGGCTCTTGGACCAGCGTCTGGGACAAGGCACCGTCGGGCTGGGGCAGTACCGCTTATGCAGTCAGTTTTCCTGTCGCGAAAAAAGGGCGCCGGAAGGCCGTTGTGGATGCCTGGATAAACTTTCAGGTCAGCGTGTTCGGTAGTGGAATACCGCCTGTTTCAGGTAGCGACAAGGAAACTATTGGCCCTGTGATACATGTCTCGTTCTGGCACATGCAGACCAGCTTCAGGGAGGCCGGCACCTTTGTTGAATTCCCCAACCCGGTGGACGACGACCTTGAGGTCAAGGACCAGCGGCTTTTGTTCTGGGATGCGCATAGGGAAGGCGTTTCTCCACAATGGACCTTTACAATCAGTTTACTTAACCTGGACAGCGAGGATGCTTTGCAAACAGCGATCATTGACCCAATACAGGCTTTGCTCAAGAATGTAGAACCTGCTGTCGCGCTTCCAGACACCTTGCCCGGCTTGGTGTTCTACACCTCCGTTGAACACAGCGAACTTGGATTGACACTTATGGCCGCAAAATAGCGGTAAGAAGTGCTATTCCTTGCTGTCACTCTGACACAAATTTGACCAAGTATCTCCGCCAATGGTCACATAAAGCAGTAGTTGCATATCCAAAATCTACGCTAATAATTCGCCCTAATCGATTGAAGGCGTGTTGAAATCCGCCGCTCATGGGGCTCAAGCCGATCAGGACCCACCTTCGGCCATGACATCGTTATAAGCTTGCGCCAGCAGATAAGCATGGCGCGCCGCGGCCGGTATGGCTGACGCGGCCGTTACGAGCCAGTGCGCGCGCCATGTTTCGGGGAAACTATTCCACCAGTCCATGCCGGTGTGCGTGTCCCCCTCCTGAACCAGGTAGACGCCGCCGCCGGCCTCTTGGTTGTCCCCGTACAGCTTGAAGCTCCATCCTTCTCCCAGATCGGCAGGGCGAGGTTTGATTTTGTAAGTACGGCGCATGTCGCCTTCTTACGGGATGGTGGTAGTCGGTTTCACGACGCGCATGACGCTGGCGCGTGAAATACCGAAAGTGCGCGCTAGGGCGCTGATCGATTCGCCCGCCTGATGTTGCCTGGCAATTGCCGCGCGTTGTTCATCGGTTGTGCTGGTCGGGCGGCCTAAGGTTTTGCCTTCCGCCTTGGCACGCGCCAGACCAGCCTGTGTACGCTCCACCAGCAGGTCGCGCTCCATCTCGGCAACGGCGACCAGCATGTTCAGCATGAGCTTGCCGGCGGCACTGGCCAAGTCGAGCTTGCCCAACTGCAGGACAATGACCTCGATGCGGCGCGCAGCCAGCGCTTTGATCGTGGCTCCGATGTCTTGGGTATCTTAACTGCTGCCAGCCGCGCGCATTACGAGCAGCAGATCGGCATCTTTGCTAGACGAGGTGACTCCAGCAGAGAACGTATTTTATCAAGAGTAAACGGCCTCGACTTGAGTGCAACTCGCAACCCTCGAGGTGCGGCGCGATTTCCGACCAACTAGTTAGAAACTAACGAAGGGCAGAACCCGGGGAAGTGTGGAGAGCGCACTCTCGAGCGTCTGCTGCTGGGCGAGGCAGCGAAGCGAAGCGACCAACATACCCGCATGGCTCGATGGAGGACGAGAAGCATGGGAAGAGCGACAGGTATCGCAGGAGCGCGCATGAGGGTGGAATATTGCAATCATCGCCCGCGTGTGCGCGCGTACACGCACGTGAGGGTGGAGATGTCGTACCAGTACCTAGGCAGGCGCGGGCGTGCGCAGGCGCGCGTGAGGGTGGAAATGTTGGTGTCCAAAAAAGCTTCCTTTAGCATATATGCCATAGAAACTCTGGTTGCCTTGGAGTACGAATAAATTGCAACACCCCCACGAATTTTATGTTTCTATCTGGAAATTTCCGCTACAGTGTTCAGCTTTGTTAGCCCGTCGAGAAATATTATGAAAAACATATGTCTTAGCGTTACCCTTTTTGCGATGTCCTATAGTGCTCATGCCTTGGATGAGCGCTCTGCTGCCGTCCTAGCGAAAAAATATAGTGAAACTGTAGCGTGTCAGCTTGAAGACAACGCTGACCGGCCTACCCAGTACAAGGCTGTACGCATTGACAAAGGCGATGCTGAACTGAATGGGCTAGGTGCGAAATTTGTCGTGTTCTGGCAAGGTGACCTCGGGTGTTTGGGAGGAAACGGGACGATACGGCCAAATTTCACAGTGGTTGAAAAAGCCGGGTCTCCCGCTGCTGATCCAGTCGTTATCGACTACAAATTTCCGGAATTAAAGATGGTTGCTTTGACGACTATGACAGCAACTAAAACGGGGCTGCTTTTGCTTACAGGGATATCCTATGGTCCCAAGGATGAGCAACACCGGCCAACAAAATCAGTCAAATACACTTTGAAACTGGTTGATAGTAAATTCATTATTCAATAATCAGATTAGGCCTTTTCGTTCAGTATGCAGAGTGCTCTGCTCGCCATGCGAAGACAAATCGGGCGTGGCCGAAGTAGCGCTGCGACCCGGCTCGCGATTTATGAGGGCGCGCTGTATAACCGCCGGCGGCACCCACTGCTCATGGAGAGCCTGCGTGCCAGCAGCCAGGCCGAACACTGCAGATACGTTTATCGCTAGGTCGACGTGCACAGCGGTATGGCGATCAGTTCGTTTTTCCATGACCTGATAGTGGCGATTTCGCGCAAACCAAGGTTTGATGTCAAACCAGCTTAGAACCCTGGAAACACCCAGCAGTATCCACGCTGTGCTCGACGCCTATCGCCAAACACTTGTTTCCGACTGTAGCTTTAGGCAATTCTTTCCGACGAAATAGAATTTTGGAGAAATAATGGGAATATTCGGCGATTTCAAAAAATCGTTGGCTGAAAGCGCTGGCCGTATAATTTTTTCACAGCTTGCTGACACTCAACAGAAGATGGCTGTGCTACCGGAGCATATTCGAACCGCCGCCTTACTAGGATTTGCAAAAAAAAGAAATCTATTACTTGGGCAATTAGATAATTGGACTTCAGATGGCCGAATTGAGATGGGAAAAACTCTTCAGGCCAAGGCACGGGAAACACTTAATATGGATGTAGCGGAAGGGTACGCTCTATGGCTTGCCGGCGCCTGGCTAGAAAGCATGGAACGGCCAGGTCTTGACGCGGAAAAAGCGCATGACTTTTTGGAAAAGGTAGGTAAAAGTATTTCGTAATCAACCCAGCTCACCTCAATTTTTTCTCAAAAAACGAGAAATATTATGAAATTTTCCAAATTGAAAAAAATGAAACGGACAATTGCGCTGGGGTTAGCCATTATTTTGCCGGTATTTACCCAAGCGCAGGGATTTCATGAAAATCCGCCGGATAAGAAATTAAAAAAATTTTTGCAGGTTCAAAACGCAAAGCTCCCGACTATGGTGGCTTCTGGTATGCGGCAAGAAAAGGCTAGCGTCATGAATGGTGTGTTAATTCACACGTACACGATTTTATCAAAATCTACACAGGAGCTAAAAGCGATAAATATCGATGAAAGACAACGATCTTCCATGTTCCCGGGAATCTGTCAAGACCCGTTCACGTCACGCCTACTTCGCGATGGCGTAGTCTTCAAATATGTATATTTAGGAAATGACGGAATGATTGCTACACAGATTGTCATCGGCCCTGAAGACTGCAAAAGACAATAACCCTTGGCTTGAGGCGGCGGTCGCCTGTTCCTGGGGCGAAGCAACACTCTCCTGACCGAGCTTGTCGCGCCGAGCGGCTGCGTCGGCAAGCTTGCCCGCCAATCCTTAGCGTACTATTTTTCAAATTCTGTGGGAGTCCCTGATGCAAGTTTGTGTAAGTTAATTCAAGCTTTTGCAAGTCGAACGCAAGCGCATGCAACTCAACCTGTGCCGTCTGAAATATCATCTTGATTACATCTACGCATATGCCACAATTAAGAATATGGCGCGCACTACTAGTGATTTCTTTCGCGGGCTGTGATGCGAAGCCTGATCAGGTCGCCATGAGTGCATCAACTTCTGCTACTGGCTGCCGGCCCGGCCTGGCCGGCCATTCTTGCACCGTGATAGGTGCGGCTCACCTAGATTCCGAAAAAATGATGTGACGAGGAGGTCAAGGGGACAATGCAAATGATTGAGTTCGATCAGGTATCCAAAGAAGAGTTGGTGGCTTTTATCGCAAAGAATTTCGATCTTTTCGATAGCGAACGAACACCCGGATTCCCCGATAATATGCTTTTCGATTTGGAGTGCGACTTCTTCCAGTTCTTTCGTAGCCCAGATGGATTTGCGATTGCGTTCGCAGGACGACCAACCGAAGTAGAACTGATGTTCTTGTATGTGCGAAAGTCTGCACAGGAACTAGGGATAGGGGCGCAACTAATCAATAGCGTGAAACACATGGCAGCAGGGATCCCGATCACACTGAAATGCCAAGGCTACGACCGGCGATCGTATTTTGAGCGTCGTGGATTTGAAGTCGTTAGGCAAGTGGCGAAGGATCGCTTCTGCATGCAGTGGCTGCCCGCAGACCTATCGATGTAATAGTCCCTTGGAAAAGATCCAGCAGCACCCACGCCGCGTTCGACGTGGCTGTGGCCCGCTCGTCCAGGGCAAGCGCGTCACAGTTGGGAGCGTTGGTACGGTGTACGGCCAGCGAAGAAAACACGAGCCACAGTATCGAAACCCGACGAGTTACGTTAATTGCCTTCAATGATAAGTCGTATTATCATCGAAGGCCGGTTGAAGCCCGCTCACGCGGGTTTCAGGCCGACCAGGACTCACCCTCGCCCATGGCATCGTTGTAGGCGTCCGCCAGCAGATAAGCATGGCGCGCCGCGGCCGGCATGGCTGACGCGGCCATCACGAGCCAGTGCGCGCGCCGTGTTTCGGGCAGCCCATTCCACCATTCCATGCCAGCTTGAGGGTTGTCCTCCTTAACGGGGTAGGCGCCTCCGCCGGCTTCCTGGTCGTCCTCGTACAGCTTGAGATTCCATCCCCCGCCCAAATCGGCAGGGCGGGGCTGGATTTTGTAAGTGCGGCGCATGTCGTTCCTTATTGGATGCTGGCGACCGGCTTTACGACACGCATGACGCTGGCGCGGGAAATGCCGAAGGTGCGCGCCAATGCGCTGATCGATTCCCCGGCCTGGTGCTGCCTGGCCATCGCCGCCCGCTGTTCGTCAGTCGTGCTGGTCGGGCGGCCTAAGGTCTTGCCCTCTGCTTTCGCGCGCGCTAGGCCGGCCTGTGTGCGCTCTACCAGCAGGTCGCGCTCCATCTCGGCGACGGCAGCCAGCATGTTCAGCATGAGCTTGCCGGCTGCACTGGTCAGGTCGAGCTTGCCCAACTGCAGGACGATGACCACGATGCGACGCGCGGCCAGCGCCTTGATCGTGGCGCCGATGTCTTGGGCATCGCGGCCGAGACGGTCGAGCTTCGTCACCACCAGCGTCTCGCCGTCACGGATCTGGCTGAGCATCTTGGCGAACTGCGGGCGCTGAGCTGCCGACACCTTGCCCGACACGCTCTCATCCGCGTACCAGTAGTCGGTCGTGTAGCCAGCCACCTCGATCTCGCGGCGCTGATTCTCCGTCGTCTGTTCTTTGGTGCTGACCCGACCGTATCCGAAAACCGCCATGTTGTTGCTCCTTATACACGTTTCAGGCAGCGGAACTTGTTCGCACTCGTTCAAACCTGTTCAATAAAGTGCATCATACAACCGAACATGTTCATAAGTAAATTGGCTATATTATGAACATCCGCAGCGCCGGCGCAAGTGACCTGTTCAGAAACGGTCGGTTTCGTACAGCGTTAAAAAACAACATCTAGTCAACATTTTTATCCAAAATCTGTTTTTCTTGTGAGTTCAGCAATAAAGTAATCTAATTCTGACAGGCAGTGCCGTAAATTGCGGGCGCAAAGGCCGGTGAACAGTACATTCCAATTCTCTAGGTAACTTCGATTTTCTAATATCCTACTTTAAAGGTTTAGAATTTTCTATGACACGTACATTAAATAAAAACATTCTAGCTCTAGGATTGTTTATTGTTTCTCTTATTGGTAACGCCGCAGAGATTGATCTCGAAAAGCTAGTTAGAGACCGGGCCGCCGGGAAGGGTGTGGTGAAAGAAATTGAAGATACAAATAATGCAATCAAAAAATTTTTTAAGGGGGACGCCTTTAAATTACGCTTTGATAATATACGAGCTACTGGTGGAGCTATTCGTTATTCTGAAGTTAAGGCCGAATCCATTCCACAAACTATTATATCCGAGACTTTTATGTTTCGGAACTGCACCTCAAACGATCGCAAAGATTCACGTTCTGGTTCCATTACCTACCAGGAGGGCGAAACCATTACGACGATGGACACGATAAGGGGCTCAGCTTCTTTGACTCTTACAACCAAAGAACTAGGCAGCGCTAATGCTTCACGAGAGGTTTTTTCTTCGCAACAGAAAACACGTAATTACAGCAAAACTATAGTCGAAACCATACAGCTCGACGAAACCATCAAGCCAATGACTGCTTTACTGGTAAAGATCGAAAAACGAATATCTAATGCCTATCTAGACTTTGAAGGCGACATGATACTTAACGCTGACGTTTCCAAAGCGCCGGCGCCTGGATGGAAAGGTGAAACTGTTTATCTTGGAACCTATTCCAGTTTGTTCGGCGAGCAAAGTTTTACAGTTCGAGGCCAAATATGGAACGCCAAGTCGCATTCAACTAGCAAATCCTACACCGAGATCGAACTAAATGAAGATAACCCGCTGCATTGTGTCCAACCTGATCTAAGAACTAAAGTGATAGCAGAGATCAGTGCATTGGATACCAAAGGTTCTACGGGAAATTTGCTCAAGTTTGGGCTTACACCAGTCCACAATTTAAGCAATGAGAAAGAAATCGGTACTCAGCACGTAGAACCCTACTCGAGCGGGCTACGCATAACGACTTCCAACTCTATTGCGAACGTTGAAGTAAGGGCAAGATCGATGGGCCCAGGTTTCTGTGCGGTTAGATTTAGCACCATGGGAGGACAAACACAATTTTTGGCACCTCCAGTTGGTTGGTCGCCTTGGACGACTTTAGCCGCACACGTAGGAGTGGCAACATATACGATTAATGAGACTATATTATGCGATACCGGCATGATTGCAGAAATCCGATATTTCAAATAATAAACTCAGGAAAATCAGTCTGCGCCGAGAATCTAGATCTAGGTTTTGGCGGCCAGCAGCGGGTTGCACAAGGTAGGAGAGTCCTCGCGGGCCGCTGCAGCCGTGCGCGGGCTTAGTCTCGATCTACCTCGGCCTTGGTTAGGCGTTCACCTTCCTCGCCAGTCCGCTTGAGCAATTTGTCGGGCTGGTGGTCTACAACTTTCACCTTGCTACAAACAGTACCCAAGTCCACCCACAGCTTCTTGATAATGCCCGACCTTAACGCCCTTGTTGGTCTGGTCGGCCGCGTCGATCGTGGCTGCTCGATAATAGACTCGACCTTCGTGCTCCGCTCCCCTGATTTCTTGCAAGCCGCAGTGTCTTACTGCACTTTTGCCAGTGCTGACGGACGACCGAAAACCGTCGTTATTGCACACGCGCTGTAGAGGAAAAAGAGTTGATGGGGATTTCGGCTGTGATCAGCCGTGCGCATTGCAAACAGTAGCTCGTCTGCCTGCGCTAGATAAGGCACTTTGGGAACGTATTTTATCAAGAGTAGAACTGATCTTCACAGACTGATAAATAAACGAATTTATTCCATCTAAGTCACTTGTTAAAACAAAAAATTTTGTTTATAGCGTGTGTGTTGTTTAAACAATTCTTACAAACAAAACAAGGAGCACAAATGGACAAACGTCATGATGAACTGCTGACTTCCCGCCTGGAAGAGATCGTAACGAAGGGATGCACCTTTATTGTCTGGAACGAGCTTTATCTTTGGTATGGAGTTCAAAAGCTTGCTGCGCGCACGTATCGCGACCTCGCCGAACGGTGGGACGAAATCGCGAATACCCACGATCTGGCCCAGCTCGGTAAGCTTGCGTTTATCCAGAGTCCTTGAGCAAGCGGCGGCGGAGCTGGTATTCATTTGTTCGGCAGCGAGATGCCACAGCTCGTCAATGACTACGACGAATGAAAAAAGCGGCCTAGGCCGCTTTTTCTTTTGCTGTTTTGTCTTCAACGTAGGCATGCCCTACTAGTCCTAAGCTGCCCACAGGAAGGCTTACATGCTCGGTGTCGATGCAGCGCGTGGTAGCGCGGGCAGACGTACGCTCAGCTGCCACGCAGCGTATTCGCTTGCAACCAAGCGTTCACGAACTCATACAATTGACGTGCCGTGCTCACGTATTTTGACGGGTGTTCCCGGAAGTCGTCGGCATCTTTCCACATGACGCGAAAACCACGGTGCCATTCAGAATTTTCGGCCACGACGACCGGACCAGGGCCGTCTGCAAACTGGTCGGCCGTGATATCGACCACAAGCTGATGCCGCTGCAGTCAGGCATGGGAAGGACATATGCCGTCTTCTTCCCGTCGATCACCTTCGCCCGACACGAATTCAAAACCGCCGAATCCGGCATCTGCGAGAGACGCGCCCAGCACAAGCGAAGTATCGTCACGAGTTCCGCCTGGGAAAGATGTCCAGTTCGACGGCCATTTGTTCCTCAGGAAGGTCCTGCAAAAGTGCACGCGTGTGTCGATCACTTTCACGTTGGCGAGCATGCTCACGTCATCGTCTATGACTTTTCGGCTTTGACTATTTTGCTTCTACCTTGTCCAGGCTGGCCACGGCCAGCAACCCGTGACGTACAACCAGGGGGGCATTCGCCGAAGAGTATTGGATTGTGAGGCTCTCCTTCTGCGCGTAGGTCAGCGCGGCGTTGTCCTGCTCCTTCTCGGCTCTGTTCAAACATGGATGGCCCAGCAGCTCATGTGTGACCGCTTTCAACGGTCTATTTGCAAATAGTCAATTCATACAGTCAGAAAAACAACATGTTTTTTTAATATTTTTACTATCTAGATATTTCGCTTGAGTTCTAATAGGTAAGGGCGTGTAATTACACAGAGAGACAGTGTCGATACACTACCCCTCGGAGCGAGCAATGAGTCTTAAAGCGAAAAATTTTTTTAGTCTCATTTTTGCCTCGTTAGCATGGCAAGTCGCGGCGAATCCGATGGATGAGCGCCTCCTATTTTGGGAAGAACAAGCATTGATGTGTCCTGCTGAACCAGGACGCAATGCTTTTCCGACTAAGCAAACAGGAGAACCAGCTCAGCCATGTGACGACGGGGACATGACGCTGTTTAACGGCCTCCTTTGTGCAGCGGGTGACAAGCGTGGCTGCCAGGGTGTGGCCGAAGCGCAGAATCCTACTACTGGAGAATGGGCACGCTCGCCACGAATTCGGATGCTGGGACGCAATGATCGTGGCGATGCATTCTTTTCTCCAGACATGGCGCTCGGCTTGCAGCTCTACTTTGTCAAAACTGGAGATGTTCAGGCTGCCTACAAATGGCTGCTTTGGATGCATCGGAGCGTGGCTTGCTCATTTGAGCTAGGCGGCGAGTGCTTAATATATGCCCTCCCACGTTTTTGCACTAATGATCAGAAAGACAAAGGATGCACTATGCGGCCCGGAGACGCTGCGCAACTATCGGCGACAGTGTCATACCTACAGGAAAAATACGGTATGCCGGCTTTGCCTGATGGTAGGTTACGCGGCTATCTCGGCGATTTTTCCGGCTATGGCCCGACGATTGCAGCTATTGATGCACAGCTAAACAAGCCTGGTTATTCGATGCATCTGGTAGGTGTATCGATCATGCTTAGTCGCATGATGGGGCAGACCCACGAAGGCATTACTTCAGCTGCCGCCACTCTGGCGCGAAGAGAACCACACAACCCCTTCTTCCAATATCTCCATGAAGGAAAAAAAGCAGCAGTGGCCGATCTTACGCTCAAAAAATGTCCAGCTCCCGATAGGCCTTCGACGCCGCCTCGCTATCAATGGCAATGGGAAAGGGAAGAAGCCGATCGCGCGTGGGTACATTCCAGTTATTGGGACTGCATCTTCATGGCGTATCTTTTGCGCTAGTACCGGTTAAACTAATCTCCCTAGCATACATAGCGCCTATACTGCCTTGTTCGATACCCTTACTTACATTACTCCTATACTTACTGCAGATCAAATCTATAATTTTTGAAATTGGTATTAATATATAATTATTGCACTTATTGCACTTATTGCACTTATTGCACTTATTGCATTTATTGCATTTATTGCATTTACTGCATTTACTGCATTTACTGCATTTATTTTATTTAAATTAACATTCCTTAAGGCAGATAAACTGCTTACCGGATTTAGTAATGTTTTGCAGTGGAAGTGACAAACCTTAATCAAATCTGAGGAGGTCCAATGTTTAAATTTTTTTCCATTCTTGGAATCTTAACGGCATTTATTGTTACGTCTGCATACGCTCAAAAACCGACAATTCTTCAAGGGGCGGATGTTACGAGTAAACTCGTAGAAATTCAAAACTATGGAATTGATAAAGCCAATGCTTCAGATTATACGGTTGATGGTAATAAACGCTTCGACGGGTTTTTTTTGAAAGCCGATAGACTAATTTTCAAAAAAGGAGCAAAGTTAATTTTCTCGCGTCAAGCCCTTGAGAACCGCAGAGTATTTTATGTTATAGCGAGACAAATCTTAATGGAAGACAACGCCTCACCTGGAACTATCACGTGGGAGGGCGCTACAGATACTCCAGTTCCTAATGTCGCTGGACAGGCGGGAACCGGTAGCTATCCTGGGGGGGCAGGACAACTAGGAGTCCAAGGAAACGAGGGACGAGGTGGGGAATCCGCGCCTGCTCTCTACTTAGCAGTGCTGTCGATACCTGGATCTGGTCCAATTATCGACTTTCAAGGCATTGTTGGGGGGCCTGGAGGGCAAGGTCAAAAAGGGGGATCCGGTGGAGCTGGAGCTGCAGGAGATAACGCTTCTCAGGACTTGGTAAACTGTAGACGTGGTGCTGGCAATGGGGGCGGAGGTGGACCCGGGGGACCGGGGGGACCGGGGGGGCTTCCTGGCAGAGGCGGCAATGGCGGAGGGGTGACTCTTCTGACTACTCCAGACCTCATTGCTCCTCTTTCCACTCGGGTCAGGGTCCTAGTTTCAGGCGGGCCGGCTGGTTCACCCGGATCAGGTGGACCTGGAGGGGACGGAGGTCCTGGAGGACCCGGAGGAGCAGATGCTCGCCCTTACTGTCGGGGCTCAGGTTCGCAAGGGCCGAACGGCTCGCCAGGGGTGCAGGGCCCATCCGCAGCTGCTGATACAGGGCCGCGAAGGGGCACAGCCGGAGATTTCTTAATAGGTGCCATGAGCCAAGACGACTTTAAACGTTTCTTATACGGCGGAAACTAGTTCATCTAGATCAAGACTGGATGAGAAGCGAATAGTCGCGCCGCGCCGCGACTATTCGCTTTTGCAAGCTCAGGCAGCCGTTCGAGACCCGAGAAATGAAAAAGGGAAGCCATGTAGGCTTCCCTTGAAATTCAGGCGGGACTTGAACCCGCGACCTCCCACATCGTCAGAGGGGTGCTCTATCCTGCTGAGCTACTGAGGCATACTTATGTTATCAAATTTCTTCATTCGTGTCAATACCTTTGTGAAGAAAGTTAACGGTTAAAGGCAGGCCGCCTTATACCACCGCAGGAGCTGGTTTGATGATCCTCATCACGCTGGCTCGGGAAATCCACTAACTCACCGTGGCTCTCCTCTTCTGTGGGATTTAAGCTCGCACAGTAATATCAATGGCGGAAGGGTCAACTCCAAACGTTTGAGCAAGGCCGGCTTTCGCCTGGGCGATCGTAAGAGGAGATGCTTTAGGCTGGTAGTGCGGATATGAGTGTCTCAGCGGCCGGCACCGGCACGTGCTTTCACCCACGTGGCCGGTAATTCCAACGTCGGAAAGCCTGACGGGCATACCAGGATGCCGTGCATTAGGCCGCGAGAGCGGACAAGCACTGATCGCCTGGCGTCGATTATTAGTCACTTTGAGTAAAAAAGGAGGCCACCCGTCGGCCATCATATCGCTGGGCTTGCAGCTCAGGCGTAAAATAGTCCCATTGAAACTAAGTGGATGAAAAGATGGCAATAACCACAGTAGGGCTGCGGGTGCTGCGCGAATATATCGCGCGGGTTGGTGCCACTGGCAAGCCGGAAAAGTTGACCATTGCCAACGCTGTCGTTTTGACCCCCAAGCAGCAGGACGCTTTACAAAATTTACTGATGAGCATGTGGAATCGGCCAGATTACATATGCCCCCAAAAGTTGGCACTCAAGCCGAAGCATGGCTACGAAAGCCGGGTTTTAGGGGACAAGTTCTCAGGCGAGCAGTACGCCCAATGGCTGGAACAAGGTTGCTCTGATGCAGCGTTGGTTGGCGCAGATGCCTATGGGAAGCGTATCCACTTGGCATTCGGTCCGATGGACGACTATCCTAATATCACGTATAACTTGATCGTGCCTGTTCACTCCGACGCTTTCGGAAGTGTACATATTGACGATGTGGTACCAAAGGGATTGTCCGCAGGCGCAACGAAGTAAGGAGCTGGGATCGGTAGACGATCCTAAGAAAAGAGGGGCGTAAACGAAAAATAGCCCCCTTGGCTGATCCCAAAGACTGTCAGGTTAGCTTGGTGCGGAGCTTACTGACACTGAACTTTGGGGGCTGTAGGGCTGCTTCTGAATATACTTAAGTGAATAGGGTTTGTCAAATTCGATCAACGCAATCGTGATCAGGAAGCACTGTATGTATTGACAGTGCCTGGCGGACATGCTACCCTCAAAGCGTTCTTCAAACTATGCAGCAAACGGAACGCTTTGAGGGTAGCATGTCCGCCATCCCTAGCGCGATTTTTCCGAATTTTTGCTCGCTTCATACCACCGATTTTCCGGTTCATTTTGGGTCTCCTGCAGAGGTTAGTAATAGCCTCCATTATACAGGAATTACCCTTTAAAATCAGCGACTTATGGAAGTAACGTGAGCGTTTTAGCGTTCCGGTTACAGCATTAAAACACTGGTGCAGCTGGCATCAAGGCGGTTCTCAGATTGCGGAACCGCCCGAACTTACTCCTTGTACTTACGAGCGTCCAGAAGCTGCTGAATCTGTTCCTTGGAGTAAGGATAGCCAACATCGCCCATGTCGTGCCAGCAGATAAGCATACGGCGGTAACCGTCCACCGTGGGCATGTGCGCGTTGTTGCCCTTTGGATTCAATACGTCGTTAAAGCTGCCACTTTTCCCCAGGAAGTTGGCAAAGCCCATCAAATCGGTCTCGTTGTTGCCGTCGAACCCAGGGAATTCGACCTGATGGGCCTCGATGCCACTCTTGTCCGTCAAGGTGTCGTAGCTGCCTTTCAGTCCACTGTAGAGGTCCAAGACACTAATTACGAACTCAGCTTTATCGTTGTCGAGGTTCGGCTGCAAGTGTTCCAGGTAGCCGTCATACAGCCATTTATAGCCGCGCCGCAGCGCATCGGCCACCATCGCGTGCTGGTCATCATTTTCCAGCTTGGCCAGAATCTGGTATTGGTTGCTCAAAATCAAACGTTCTGCATCGGTCAGTTCCATCTGTCATCCCCCAGGGTTAAAGAACTCACCATATCGGGATCGAGTGGCAAATTGCAAACATTTGTTTGTGTCGCAACTATCTCACCATGCTGGTAAGCGCGTTTAATCGCTTAGATTTTGCATTTTTGCACCCGGCTGCAAAAACACAACAGGGACACCAACAGCGTGGAACGAATTTTATGTCAAACAAGCGAATATTTCTTGTGGCCGGTCACTAGAAGCAGTACAGTCATCTAAGTTTTCGCACAAACAACGGACGTACAAGATGGACGAACAGAAGCGCCGGCCAGGCCGGCCGGTCGGATCGGGGGAGCAGTTACCGCCTACCGAGCGTAGCCGGCAGAGCCGGCAGAACCGAGCCGCTAACGGCGCGACCAGGTTGGATTTTTACTTGGACCCCGCCCACGCTGACCAGCTCGCGCAGCTGATGGCCCATTGGAACTTGAACACCAAGAAGGAAGTAGTGCAGCGCGCCCTGGACATCGTGCACCAGACTGTTGCCAAAAACCGAAAGGCCACATGATGAGCTACAGCTACGAAATAAAGCTGCGCCCTGCCGAGCTGGGAGGTGGATGGAAACTGACCCTGCTGCAGGATGGGCAGGAGGCTGGCGGCGGCGTGTTCCCGATCGCGCAGGACGATCCACAAGCCGGCATGAGCTGGTGGAACGAGTGCAGCGAACAGGAGCGCGGCCACTGGCTGATGATGGCCGCATCAGCTCGGCCGGCCGACGCCTACCACGCCTATCTGCTGGCCGAGGCTTACGCGGACGCCGAGAGCACTGCGTATCAATGGCTCGATTCCAGGGACGAAGGATAAAGAATGGCTGATCAGGACATCAAACCAAACAAGCCGGCCGCGACCAGGGCACGCAAGTCGCGTACAACCAAGAGCCGGGCTCCGACTGACGTAACGGCAATCAGTACTGACGTGCCGCTGCAGATGGGATTCTGGCCGGACGAGGTGCGAGGCGTGCCAAATGCAGCACTTCGCGGCGCGCTGTTCTCGATCAACCAGGAACGCGAACTGGCAAAGAAACGCCAGAAGCTGGCGACAGTGGACGGCTATCAAATCATGTTCAAAGGCGAACGTTTCAACCAGCGCGACCTCGACCTGTGGGAAATGCTGTTGCACATCGGCCGACAGCAGCCCTATGGCAAAGCTATCGAATTCG
>NZ_JCASIO010000017.1:0-28913 GCF_059685955.1 Telluria sp. LT2P80
TCCTCCGACACCGTCACTACTTCGATGGTTTGGTTGTTCCTAGTCATATTCACAGTCGTATTCCTATCCGTAAGGATACCGCATCGACTGTGTCCGGTGGATCAGGGGGCTATCTCAATACGCCCCGACCCATCTCCTGACCAGGCTGTCAGCGATGTCGAACTTGGCAGCGAGGAGCTTGTATCCTCCCTTGCCAGAAAGATACGCCCGGACCACCTTGCGTTTGAACTTAATGTCGAACGTCCTCATAAAACCTCCAAGGTTGTGTCCAACTCTTGGGGGTCAGTTCAGTTTTGTAGAGGCTCCATTGTTTGAGAGAATGGAGCTATGAAAAAGCAACCCAAGTATTCCCCTGAAGTCATCGAGCGCGCCGTGCGCATGGTCAGCGAAGCCGGCAGCCAGTACGAGTCGCAGTGGGCAGCGATCACGTCGATCGCCGCCAAGATCGGCTGCACGCCAGAGACGCTGCGCCGCTGGGTACGCCAGCAGGAGCGTGATACCGGCCAGCGGCCTGGGCCGACGACGGTCGAAGAGGAGCGCGTGAAGGCGCTCGAACGAGAGGTGCGTGAGCTGCGCAAGGCAAACGAGATCCTGCGTCTGGCGAGTGCGTTTTTCGCCCAGGCGGAGCTCGACCGCCGCTTCAAGCCGTGAGGGCATTCATCGACCGGTACCGCCATGCCTACGGTGTCGAGCCGATCTGCAAGGTGATGCAGGTCGCGCCGTCGGGCTACTGGCGCCACGCTGCGCAGCAGCGCAACCCGGCATTGCGTTGCCCACGTGCCCAGCGCGACGATGTGCTGAGCGCTGACATTGAGCGGGTCTGGCAGGCGAACTTGCAGGTCTACGGCGCCGACAAGGTGTGGCGGCAGTTGCGACGTGAGGGGACCGACGTGGCCCGCTGCACGGTCGAGCGCTTGATGCGCAAGGCCGGCCTGCGAGGCGTCATGCGCGGCAAAGTCGTACGCACGACGGTTGCCGATGCGAAGGCGCCATGCCCGCTCGACCGGGTCAACCGCCAGTTCAAGGCGCAGCGGCCGAACCAGTTGTGGGTTTCCGACTTCACGTACGTCTCGACCTGGCAAGGTTTCGTCTACGTCGCCTTCGTCATCGACGTCTTTGCCCGACGGATCGTCGGCTGGCGGGTCAGCAGCTCGATGCGGACTGACTTCGTGCTCGATGCACTGGAGCAGGCGTTGTACGCGCGTCAGCCCGAACGGAACGAGCTGGTCCATCATAGCGACAGGGGCTCCCAATACGTGTCTATAAAGTACAGCGAGCGCTTGGCAGAAGCCGGCATCGAACCGTCTGTGGGTAGCAAAGGCGACAGCTACGACAACGCCTTGGCCGAGACCATTAACGGGCTCTACAAGGCTGAACTGATCCACCGCCGCGCTCCCTGGAAAACGCGTGAAGCCGTCGAACTGGCCACGCTGGAATGGGTGTCCTGGTTTAACCACCACCGCCTGCTGGAACCGCTCGGGTATATACCGCCAGCGGAGGCTGAGGCAAACTATTACAAGCAACTGAGCAGTCAAGCCGTCCCGGCCTGACTCACACCAACCGGCCTCCACGAAAGCCGGGGCGATTCAAGTCGAGCAGGGCGCCTAGATTTGAATTGCGGGATCGCTGCTGGATTGATTCTTGTTGGACGTGCATGGAAGCTCCTAAGTGCCGAAAGCCGGCGTTGGAAAAGGAGGCTGCCAGAATGGCTTGCGACAGGCTGGGTGTCGAAAACCGTAGGGGAGGGGAGTACCCAAGCCACCCACGAGTGTAGGCGGCTTGGAGTGTGAAGTTACTTGCTAGCGGTCCAGTCCAGGGGCATGGCCGATGTCGGAAATAGCTTCGCCAACGAAGTAGCGAAGCAGCAGATGCGCGGCGACGTCGTCGATGAACTCCGGTATCGGACGTGGCCCGCCAGATTCCTTGTCTGGCTCGTGGCCCACGTTCTTGAGGTACCAAAAATTGAGCCCTTGGCGGCCCTCGATGACATGTGAGCCGATCGCTTTGTCGTTGCCTTCCTCGAAGACGGAGAAAGTCATGCTGTCGGTTTCAGGCGCCAGCGGTATTGCCGCTGACTGCGTGCTGGAGATGAGGGCAAATAGTCCAGGGGCGTCCGGCTCCTTAGCTCGCCACGCGGAGCGGCCGGGGCCGGTCTCGCAAGGAACGAGCGCAACAGGGTCATTTGACGCGCGGGTGTAGTTTTCGAGGCTCTGGTGCAAATTCTGCGTAAGGGACGAGCAGTCGGCTCATGCGTGCAGATGGGTTACGCAGCCAGAACAGCTGCCCAGATTTTGGGCATAGTTTGCCCCTGAGTCTGCAGAGAAGCTAGGTCGAACTGCCCTTTGCGAATGCGATGCATGAGCTCTACGCCTCGAATTGTCGTGGCAGCGGAAGCGAAGCCTTTCAGACCCAACATGACCCCTAGCCTGGACTTCACATTGCGATGGTCCTGCTCGATTAGATTGTTCAGATATTTCGACGAGCGAAGCTTCGTCACCTTGGCAAGCATGCCTTGCTGCTGAAGCTCGCGAACGGCCCGGTGAGAAGCTGCGTAACCGTCCAGCGTAACTGTCTCGGGTGAGCGACCTTGGGAACGTACGGCTTTTCGGAAAAAGGCCTTGGCCGAGGCGACGTTGCGCCGTGGGCTGAGCCGGAAGTCGACGGTCTGGCCAGATGCGTCTACAGCCCGGTAGAGATAAGCCCACCGGTCGCGGATCCTGACGTAGGTTTCGTCCACTCTCCAGGAAGTACCTGCCGACACTGAAAAGCGGCTCCAGCGCTTGTCGAACTCTGGCGCGTAACGCTGCACCCAGCGCAGGATTGTCGTGTGAGCGATCGACAGACCCCGCTCGGCCATCATCTCGACAAGGTCACGATACGACAGCTTGTAGCGCAGGTACCAGCGTACACAGAGAACGATAATCTCTTGCTCGAAGTGTCGGCCCTTGAACAGGTCAATCTTACTTGGACGGTTACGCATCCTGGGCAAATCCTGTCATTCTAGCCGAGCCGCAGGTTTGCACCACAGCCCTTTCAGCCGTGCGATCGCGTACATGTTATCGCTGAGAATGCTTTGGTCAAGCGCGGTCATGCTTACAATTTCCAGCCCTGCCTTGTCGAGCATTGCTCGCAAGGTGTGCGGTGTGAAATAGTTTACATGATCAGGCCAGCGAAAGCCGCACCACTTCGCGCCCCGCAACCGACGGTTGAGGCATGCATAATTCGGCACCTTGATAAAGAGAGCGCCCTCCGGTTTCAGTCGTTCCCGGCAACCCTGCAGTACAGGCAGCGGATTGACTTCGTGTTCGAGATAGGAGGCCATCACGATCACATCGAAATAGCGGTGGTCGAACTGTTGGATGCCATCCTGAGCCGAGGCATGGACACACCGGCCGCCATGTAGGCCCAGACGTTTATCAGACAGTCGTGCAAGTTCTCGCGAAATTTCGACCCCATGGGGGAGACAACGTGTTGCGAGGTCAGATGGAAGCGAGCGCATCAGCCTGTCGAGCAATTCCCCCCAGCCGCAGCCAAGGTCGAGTACGGTGATTAGCTTGGAATTTGACGTGCGGACCAGTTCACGCACCAGTCGAAGTGTCTTGTTGCGTTTGAATACTTGCCCGCGCAGCGATAGGGGGATGCCTTCGCCGCGGTGAAAGCGCAGGCCAGCCGGCAGGTCGGCCGTAAGTCCCGCGGCTTCTCGTGGTCTGGCCCATTCCTCCACCTCGGCCAGCCGGTTGTCGACCACGTAGACTTCGATGCCCTCGACAGCAAGTGCGCCAGCACCGTAAAGAACAGCGACAACACGATACCGAACAGGATAAAGGCGGCGACAATCGGCCGGCTCAGTGAATCAGCATGGCGCATCGGGAAGAGAAAGTCGGTAGCCAACGCCAGGAACGGTACGAATCATGGCAAAAGCAAAAGGTTTGTCGATTACCTGGCGCAGCGCATGAATGTGCGTACGCAGGGAGTCGCTTTCAGGCCGGTCATCACCCCAGACAGCCTGCTCCAGGTCCTCGCGGGGCACGATCCGCGGAGCGGCAACCATTAGGCAGCGTAACAATATATAGCCGGTCTTGGTAAGCACGATTTTCGTCCCGTCCCGGGACGCCTCCTGCAAGTCAGGATCAAAGACCAGTCCGCCAAAGCGCAGCTCGCGGCCCGGAACCAATCGGCCGGCACGACGGACCAAGGCTTTCAACCGAACGTCCAGCTCCACCAGCGAATACGGCTTGACCAGGTAATCGTCCGCGCCGCTGTCAAAGCCGGCAACCTTGTCCGGGAGGCTGTCGCGCGCTGTCAGCATCAAAACCGGCGTCGGCACGCGCAGATCTGAACGAAGCTTCCGGCAAAGGTCCAGGCCATTCAAGCCCGGCAGCATCACGTCCAGGATGATGACGTCATAAACGTTTTCGGAAGCCAGCGCGAGGCCGCCGTATCCGTTACGTGCTGAATCGACCGTGTAACCTTTCGGTTCAAGGAAGCTGTACAGATTCGCGAGAATGTCCGGATTGTCTTCTACTATAAGAATGCGCATTTTTTTCATTGTAAGCCGGAAAAATTCCTCGACGAGCAGCCTTCACTACCTGGTTGCATCTAACGTGGCACGCCGCACCGTGGAGCGCCAGAATGCGAAAGGCCGGGCCGCGCGTCGTGATGCGCGGCAAAGTCGCGCGCACGATGGAGGCAAAGGCGAAGGCGCCATGCGAGCTCGACCGGGTCAATCGCCAGTTCAGGGCGCAGCGGCCAAACCAGCTGTGGTTAGCGATTTCACATACATCTTGACGGCCTCCACGAAAGGCGGGGCGCTTCACCGAGTACCGCCTGATTAAGAGCACGTCGCCTGCCGCTATTTTGGTCGAGCCTCCTTCGCCTCCGAAAGGATTTCGTATCCTCCTTTTGCAGCAATAAACGAAACCACTGTTCCAAGCAGCAGATCGGGAATATTGGATTTTGTCCACATCACCAGCGCGCCCGATAACACGATCGCGCCGTTTACGATTGAATCGTTATTCGTGAAGATAGCGGAAGCTTTGAAGTTGACGTCCTGGCCGCGATGCTGCTTCAAGAGGCGGATGCAATAAATGTTAAGAAATGCGTTTGCGGCAGCCATCCCCATCATTGCAGGTCCCAACGGGGCTTCACCGCCGAGGAAGCGACGGACGACTTCTATCAGCAACAGACAGGCGAATCCAATGAGGAGCCATCCGGACAACTCGGCTGCACGTGTCTTGATCGTGTCGGACCTGCCGACAGCGTACAGACTCACACCGTAGACGGCGGCGTCCCCCAAGTTGTCGAGGCCAGCGCCGATCACCGCGGTTGAGGATGCCCAGGTCCCACCCACAACACCAGCTAGGCATTGCCCCAGATTGATCAATAAAACTTTCCATAGGATGCTGCGATCGCGTTCGTTAGCAGCGTCCAGGCTTGGTTCGTCAGGGATATCGGTATTACTGTCCTTCATTAGATCTCCGAAAAAAGTTCAAAGGAAGCACGCGTGGCCCAATCTGCAGGGCCGCTCACCGTTCTTGCCGGATCAGGTTATGGTTTTTTCGGGAATGCTTCAGCACCTGCACGACTTGCGGTAACGCCCCATCCTTGCATGAGGGTGGGGATATCTCGACCTTATCGTCAAGCTGAACCTCGATTGAGTCGGGTACTAGTACGTCCACATATCTGTACGACCGGAGGTGGGGAGTGGTAATCTGCGCATATCGATGGCTGGCAATCTCTGTGTCGCTAAGATTTGCCAAGCAGGCAGGGCGATTCGCCGTCAGTCTCTCTGCAGTATAAAATTCGGTAACCCAGCCCGTTTTGCTGTTCGGCCCTAATCGTGGGTCGGCACAGCCGCCCAAGAGAACGAGCGCAGCAAACGGAACGCAAAAGATCGTGTTGCTCATCATGATTGCTCCTCTTCGATGTGACTATCTGCGGGCTTTTACCAAATTGAATCCGAAACCAATGCCAGCTGCGAGAATCAGGACCAGCTGCGCCCCATAAGTCTGTATGGTCGGGTAGATCCCGAGCACAGGCATGCGCAGCCCTGTAACTGGTGTGGCCATCAACCACCCGGCTTCCTGCAGGCCTGCGATCCCTTTCCCGACAAGAACAACCGCGAGGATAGCTACCAGCACGGAGCTGAACGAAAAGAACTTACCGATCGGCATGCGCGCACTGGTACGCAGAAAGACGGCAGCGATTACTGAAAGCAGGACCAGACCCGTAACGAATCCTCCCAATAGTGCCGGGCCATTGCCGTCGGCCGCTAACGCCGAGTAGAACAGGACAGTTTCGAATACTTCCCGGTATACCGCGATGAAAGCCAGGGCAAACAAGGCCCATGCGGAGCGTTTTTCCATCGCCGCAGTCAGATGCTGCTTGAGATAGGCTTGCCACTGTCCGGCCTGGCCTTTTTGGTGCATCCATAGCCCGACCGACAGCAATACCGCCGCGGCGAAGAGCGAGGACAGGCCTTCGGTGACCTCGCGGCTTGCGCCACTGATGCTGACTACATGGGTGGCTACCAACCATGTCAGCGCGCCTGCGGCCAGCGCAGAGATCCAGCCGGCATGTACGTAGCGTAACGCCTTTGGACGCTCAGCCTTGCGCAGAAACGCGACCATCGCGATCACAATCAATAGGGCTTCGACGCCTTCGCGCAGGAGAATGGTCAGCGCGCCCACGAACACCGTCGTCGCATCGGTCTTGTTCGCACCCGTGACGTCCTCGACACGGACGAAATACGCGTCCAGTTGCTGGGCGTACTCGGTCGCACGCGCGACGTTGCCTTGGGCGACCGCGCCTCGGTACAGCTGCATGGTTCGCTCCACGTCCACCAGCAGCTGACGGTCGCTGGCGTCGAGCGTCGCCTCGAGCGGCTCGAAGCCGTCCAGGTAGGCGGACAAGGCAAGCTCAGTGGCAGTTGCCCGCTGATTATCCTTCAAGGCATCCAGGCTGTCCCGCAGCAGCTTGCGGGCAAGGGCGATGCCGGTACGTTCCTGCTGCTCCCGCACCGCCTCAGGATGAGCGCGTGCGTACCCTAGTACCGATCGTGCGGTTGCCGGCGAGCTTGCCTTCGCAAGTTCTTCTTCGGTTGCCGTCACAAGCGTGTTCATGTCGGGAATAGCGGGGGATGCGGCCTTGTTCTGTGCGAATGCAGACCTTCCCGCTTCGATATCGGCGTCCTGGAACGCCAGGGTGCCGACATGGAACGCCAGAGACCAACGGTCGTGCTCCGACAGGTTTGCAAAGGCCGGCATCGATGTGCCGTCAACACCTTGGCTGATCACCTGATACAGGGCCATGAGTGACCTGGAGCGGGCGCGTTCCTCATCCGTAAACGCAATCGGCTTGGGTTCGAGCTTGGCTGCGAGAGTTCCATCGCCGGCGCCGGTCGCGCCGTGGCACGAAGCACATTGTGCCTGGTATAGGGCCGCGCCCCGGGACAGGTCGGGCAGGGCGCGCGGCGCAACAGGGAAGGGGTAGGCCTCCAAAAGCAGCCGGTTTGCCTGTCGCGCAAGTTGGGAAACCTGTTGCGGTGACTCCTTCCGTTCAACAGCCTGCTTCAGTTTCGTGGCGGTAGCCGACAGTTCTGCCTGCAAGCGATGCGGGGGCAGTGCCTGCACCTGGTTTTGTGCCCGCGTGGCGAACTCCCGCATTTCGCCATATTCCATTTCGCTGACAATCACCCCGTTCTGGACGGCGCCGGCGTAGTCTACGGCAACATAGTCAAGCAACTGCCAGAGCTGGCGGACTTCTGCTTCTCGCGACGTGGAGTTTGCGTGTGTCGCGCCGATCACGCAGCCAAAGAACACGACGAAGGCTATCAGCCGACGCAAAATGGGATACTTCATATCGGGATACTTGTTTGCCTGTTCGAGAGCTTAGTATTTAACACCTTCTAGCTACTTGAAGGTCAAGCGCATTATTTCGGCTGTTCGTTGATGGGGAAATGCAAGCAGGTAACCGGCGTGAAACTTAAAGGTCCGCTATGGCCTGGCCGCGCACTAATTCGTGCCGAAGGTTCGGGACTAGTCATTGGCGCTCGACCTTACTGGCTCGTCGCGAGCGTCCGTAGTGCCAAGCGCATGCAGGATCTCGCATGGGCCGGTGCTTCCGGTGGCCACGCAACGGCTCCTAAGGTCTCTGAGCTGCGCTTCCAATAATGACAGGTTTGCTATACGGTCGACGATGTGCTCGATGTGCTTGTCGAGCAGCGCGTTGACGCCCTCGCAGTTTTCTTGGGGGGCCGCGCGAAAATCGAGCAGCGTCCGAATCTCATCGAGCGTCATGTCCAAGGCGCGGCAGTGGCGAATGAACAGCAAGCGCTCGGCATGAAACTCGTCATAGGCTCGATAATTGTTTGCCAACCGCTCAGGCGGGGCGAGCAAACCGATGCGCTCATAGTAGCGGATGGTTTCAACCAAGCAACCTGAGCGTTCCGCCAATTCGCCAATTTTCAAGAGAAACTCCGCTGCGTTAGTTTAGTACTTGACCCTGTACCCGCTATAGGGTGTTCAATACGGACTATACACAGTTCTCAAGGAGTCGTCATGTCGGAATGCCAGGCCAAGTCGTGTTGCGCAAAGTCCGCGCCAATCGAGACCTTGGGTACTTCGCCTTCAGCCCAAGACCATTCCGTACTCATTCGCATCGATCAGATGGACTGCCCAACGGAAGAGGGTTTGTTGCGGCAAGCGCTTGGGCGCGTCGAAGGAGTCGGAAGGCTGGAGTTCAATCTTGTCCAGCGCAGGCTGCGGGTGGAGCATAGCCTCGACGACCCGGCGGCGATCCTTGCGGCAGTGCGTTCGGTCGGCATGGATCCAGTGGTAGAACAAGCCGGTAACCAAAGCGGGTCGGCGACCGGTACTGTTTTCCGGATCGAGAACATGGATTGCCCCACTGAGGAGGCGCTCATCCGTAATAAGCTGTCCGGCCTGCCTCAGGTTGAACAGCTCGACTTCAATCTCATGCAGCGCCGTTTGAACGTCAGGCATAGTGGGCCAGCAACGGCGATCCAGGATGCACTGACGTCCATCGGCATGCAGGCGGTGCTTGTCGGGGCAGCACAAGGACGAGCCGAGGGGGCGGCGCCTCTCTCCCGGAAGCGGCAGTATGCGATCCTTGGGCTTGGGTTGGCCGCGGCGGTAGGTGCCGAAATCGTTGCATGGACGACTGGCGACGAGAACTGGTGGCCAGTCATCCTGCTATCGCTGCTTGCGATCGCCACGACCGGCTTGGGGGTGTACAAGAAAGGCTGGATCGCGCTCAAGAACCGCAACCTTAATATCAATGCCCTGATGTCGATCGCCGTAACTGGTGCCGTATTGATTGGACAGTGGCCGGAAGCGGCAATGGTCATGGTTCTTTTCGCGGTTGCCGAGATGATCGAGGCACGCTCGCTCGACCGTGCGAGAAACGCCATCCAGGGCCTGATGGCACTGACACCCGAGCGGGTCAGCGTGCGCCTGGACGACGGTAGCTGGGCCGAGCAGGACGCCACCGCGGTCGCGATCGGCGCGTTGGCCCGCGTCGCCCCCGGCGAGCGGATCGCCCTGGACGGGGAAGTGACGACGGGCCAGTCTTCCGTCAACCAGGCGCCGATCACGGGCGAGAGCATGCCGGTACCCAAAGCGGCCGGTGACAAGGTGTTCGCGGGCACCATCAACGAAACTGGCTCTTTCGAATTCCGTGTCACCGCGGGCCACAGCAACTCGACGCTTTCGCGCATCATCCGCGCGGTCGAGGACGCGCAAGGCAGCCGTGCCCCGACCCAGCGTTTCGTCGACCGGTTCTCCAGCATCTATACGCCCATCGTCTTCGCTATCGCGCTTGCCGTTGCCCTCGTGCCGCCGCTCATGCTGGGCGGGGAATGGATGCCATGGATCTATAAAGCACTCGTGCTGCTGGTGATTGCCTGCCCCTGCGCACTGGTGATCTCGACCCCGGTAACGGTCGTCAGCGGCCTGGCTGCCGCGGCGCGTGCCGGCATCCTCATCAAAGGCGGCGTCTACCTGGAGCAGGGCGGCAAACTACGCTCGCTTGCCCTGGACAAGACCGGGACGATCACCCAGGGAAAACCCGCAGTGACGGACCTGTTGCCCTTACGGGGAGATGCAAACACGCACCTGCAGCTCGCGGCAGCGCTCGCGGATCGGTCCGACCATCCGGTATCGACTGCAGTGAGCCGCCATTGGCAAAGCTTGGGCTTGAACCTCCCCCTTGCTGACGTTACCGAGTTCGAGGCACTAACCGGCCGCGGCACGAAAGGGCGGATCGACGGCAAGTGGTACTACCTTGGCAATCACCGCCTGGTCGAGGAACTCGGCATCTGCAGTGCCGCGACGGAAGAAGTCCTGTCGAAACTGGAGGGTGAAGGCAAGACAGCCGTTGTGCTGTGCGATGAAACGTCGCCACTACTCGTGATTGGCGTGGCCGATACCATTCGTGAAACCAGCCGCGAAGCGGTGGCCCAGCTTCACCAGTTGGGAATCCGCACGCTCATGCTTACCGGCGACAATGCGGTGACGGCTACGGCGATCGCGCGACAGGTCGGCATCGACGGCGCCCAGGGAAACATGCTGCCCGAGGATAAGCTCGCAGCCATCAATGACGAGGTCGCGCGATTCGGCACCGTCGGCATGGTAGGCGATGGCATCAACGATGCCCCGGCGCTGGCCCGGGCCGACATTGGATTCGCAATGGGCGCGGCAGGCACGGATACCGCCATTGAAACCGCCGACGTCGCGCTGATGGATGACGACCTTCGCAAGATTCCGCAGTTCATTCGTTTGAGCAGGCAGGCTGCTGCCATCTTGAAGCAGAATATTGTCGCAGCCTTGGCGATCAAGGCAGTGTTCCTGGTCCTGGCGATCGCCGGTTCGGCTACCTTGTGGATGGCCGTGTTCGCGGACATGGGCGCCAGCCTGCTGGTAGTCTTCAACGGGCTCCGGCTGCTTAAGTTCCGAGAAATGCGCGGCTAGGCGGAGCAGCAAGGCCGCTGTCGGAGGCGCGAAACCTCCGTAGCGGCCTGCCGCGCGAGCCGCAGATCGTTTCGATCTTTGCAGCCGCTTTATTCCTTCGGCAGATAATTCCCTGGTTGCAGGGCCCGCTCGACCAGTTCGATCAGGATATGGATGACCTTGATATGGAGCTCCTGCACCCGATCAGCGTAGCGTCCGGCACTTGTGCAGATGCAGATATCGGCACATTGCTCGAGCTGCGATCCGCGCCGTCCAGTCAACCCAACCACGCTCATCCGCTTGGCGCGGGCTGCTTGCGCAGCAAGGACAACGGACGGACTGGTCCCGCTCGTGCTGATTGCGAACAGGACGTCGCCAGGGCCACCGTTGCCCTCGACGAAGCGGGCGAAGACCTGGTCGTATCCATAGTCGTTGGCGACGCAGGTGATGTAGCTCGGGTCGCTGATGGCCACGGCCGCCATTGCGGGACGATTCTCGCGGAACCGTCCTGACAACTCTTCGGCCAGATGCATCGCGTCGCACATCGAGCCGCCGTTGCCACATGAGATTACACGCCGTCCACCGCGCAGCGAGTCGATCAGGAGGGTGGCCCCGGCCTCGATATTCGCGAGCTGCGTGTCGCCTTTGATCAGGTGATCGAGCGCCTCGCGCGCCTCAACAAGGTTTGCCCTGATATGGTCGATCATCGCTTTTCCCCTTCATGTTCTTGGTGACCAGCGTGCTCCGCATGCTCGGCATGGTCATGACCTGCTGCTGGACCGAAGGTGTGCTCCTCGATTGCCTGCTCGCAAGGCGTCGTCTCGATCTGGATCGTGCTGTGATGGATGTCGTACTTGCTGCGACAAGCTGGCGGATGGCGAGCAACAGGGCCTGTGGATCGGTGACGTCGGCACGCTGGACCACATGTACCGTCAGGCTGGCTTTGCCGCTTGTAATCGACCACACATGCAGGTCGTGCATGCTTGCGACGCCCGGTACGCCGGTGATCGCTTCCTTGACCCGGAACGTGTCAATGAATTTGAAACACCTGGTTGAATCGGTGAGAGTCTAATTCTCGTCTTCAGGCGACTTTTTTCTCCGTGGCTGGTGGATTGATCCAAGCGGCTGTCGGCAGCTTGGCTTGCTGTGGTACGCGGTTCTTGAAGCGACTTGGCGTGCGCTGGTACGCGCTCTCCAGCGTGGTTTGGCGCAGCTTGCGGACCTCGGCGGCGCGGCCGGTATGGAGGCTTTCTGGGGTCATCATCCCGATGCCAGAATGGCGATGCTGCTGGTTGTACCAGGTGAAGAAGGCGGCGCACTCGGCGCGCGCATCGGCAAGCGAGCCAAAGCGTGACGGGAAGCCAGGCTGGTCGGCGCAGCCTTGCAGCAGGCGGTACATGGTGCGCACTGAAGCCAGGTAGCGGCCCTCGTCGAGCAATTGGGCTTGAATGGCCGCCGGCGCGCAGTTCGCAAAGCGTGGGCTGTCAAGCACGTCCAGAACGACCCGCCGCTCATGCTCGGACAGCGCGAGCGGCGGGCGCCTTGTCGGCACGGCCGGTACCGCTGGCGGTAATGGACAAACCCGCTGTGCGGTGCGATGGCGATACAGCGCGCTGCGTGGCAGACGCAAGGCGCGGCACGCTGCGGCGACACCGACTTCGCCAACCAGGTTGTCGGCGGCGCTGATCACTTCGGCTCGCTCGGCGTGTCGGTGGTGCTCAGTCCCAGCAGGGTCGAAAGTTTTTTGGACGTTGATGATCAGGTCGGCCTTGGCCAACTTGTCGCGCAGGCGCGCCACCTCGGCCTCAAGGTCGCGAACCTTGCGTTCCTGAGCGGTGGTGGCGTCGACCTTGGGGCCGCGCTTGTGTTCGAGTTGTTGGGACGTGGCGGCCGCTTGACGCTGCTTGCGCAAAGTGGCCAGATGGGACGAATAAATGCCTTCCCGACGCAGCAAGGCGCCGATGTCGCCAAGCGCTTGGCAGGCGTCGGCAGCGGCGAGAATGCGCTGCTTTTCGGCGTTTGAGAAAGTGCGTATTTTGCGGCAGGAACGACCTCGGGACCGGGACGGTCTGCGCGAGCGGGGACGTTGCTCGTTTCTACTCGAGTGCTAATTTGATGCGTTCGGCTGTGCATGCTGGGGACCTACCGTTGTACTCTAAATTAATCGGGTAGGTGTCTCAAGTTATATTGGCACAGAGGGGGCGTCGGCACCTACGTGCAATAACGGCCGGCTGGGTTGTCGCTACTTGGTCCGCTTCAGTGCGTTGGCATACGGACGATATCCGGCATCGTCATTATTCTGGAGTTTCCCAGGAACGAGAGGCCATATGGAACGATCGGAACGAGTTCAGCTTGAATTACCATTGATCCTGCCCGAAGTGGATGATGAGCGCGATCCTTGCGTCGGGCGGCTCATCAGCCTGCTGACAGGCCGCCCCGGAGTGGAACGTGTTCATATTAAGACACAAGACGGATCGCCGCCTCTGCTGTGCCTGCACTACGACCCGTCCCTCACCACGTTGTCGCGGCTGCGTGAACTAGTCAGTGTTGTGGGTGCGCAACTCAGCGAAAAGTTCGTCCACTACATCGGCTGCACGCCCTCGCCGCTCCACTCGCGAAGCGCGCGACTCTTTTCGGAGCGTTTGCGTGAGATTCCAGGCGTGCTGGAGGCCGAGGTATCCGCCTCTGGCAGGATTCGTATCGAATACGAGCGCGCCGCCGTGGCGCGAACACGGCTGGAAGACCTTGTCAACTCCCTTGGTACGGAATTGACTGACGCGAGCCCGGCAACGGAACACGATCACGATCACGACCACGATCACAGCCGCGGATACAAGAGTAGGGTGGAACATGAAGGCGATCGAGAGCAAGATCGCGGCCACGCGGGGCATGCCGGTCACAACCACGCGCATGAGCAAAAGGGGGGACATGCGGGGCACAAGCATGCGCATGAGGACAAGGGCGGTCATGCGGGACACACTCATGCGCATGGCGGAGTGTTCGGCGAACATACCGAACTCATTTCTGCCGTCATCGCCGGCGTCTGCGTACTGGCCGGCTGGCTGCTCGATCGCGCTGATGCCGGCCCGGATTGGCTGCCTCGGGCTTTGTATGTTGGCGCCTATTTCTTCGGAGGCTATTTCACCGTCAAGGAAGCGGTCGAGAACCTGCGCGCCGGTCGCTTCGAAATCGATACGCTGATGCTGGTCGCCGCCGCCGGCGCGGCAGCACTGGGAAACTGGGCCGAAGGTGGCCTGTTGCTGTTCCTCTTCAGCCTCGGCCACTCGCTGGAACATTTTGCAATGGGGCGCGCGCGGCAGGCAATCGAAGCGCTGGCCAAACTGGCGCCGGAAACGGCAGTGCGCAAGCGAGGCGAAAAGCTGGAAGAGGTTCCCGTGGCTTCCCTCGCGCCGGGCGACATCGTGCTGGTCAAGCCGAATGAGCGCTTGCCCGCGGACGGCGTTGTCGTCAAAGGCACATCCAGCGTCAACCAGGCACCGGTGACTGGCGAGAGCATCCCGGTCGACAAGTCGCCGGTCCAGAATGGAGCGGGCGCGATTACCGCCTTCGACCGGGTCGATGCGGGCAACCGAGTATTTGCCGGCACCATCAACGGCGTCGGCGCGATGGAGGTGATGGTGGCACGCCTTGCTTCGCAATCGACGATGGCCCGCGTCGTGCAGATGGTGGCGGAAGCCGAGGCGCAGCGTTCGCCCACCCAGCAGTTCACCGACAAGTTCGAACGGATATTCGTCCCGGTCATCCTTGCGCTCGTGGCATTGCTGATGCTCGCCTTCCTGGTGATCGACGAACCGTTCTCGGCCAGTTTCTACCGCGCGATGGCCGTGCTGGTGGCCGCGAGCCCATGCGCATTGGCGATCTCGGTGCCCAGTGCCGTGCTGTCGGGGGTGGCACGGGCTGGGCGCAGCGGTGTGCTGGTAAAAGGGGGCGGCCCGCTGGAAAACCTCGGCAGCCTCAATTCGATTGCCTTCGACAAGACCGGCACCCTGACCGAAGGGCGGCCGAAACTGACGGATGTGATTCCGGCGAGCGGCGCGAACGAGGACGAATTGCTGGCCCTGGTCGTGGCGGTCGAGTCGCACAGCGACCACCCGCTGGCATCGGCGCTCGTCAAGGGCGGGCGCGACCGGCTTAAACCAGGCACTGCTGCGGTCCGTGCCGACGATGTGCGTGGCCTCACCGGCCGCGGTGTCCAGGCTTCGGTCGATGGCGAGACTGTCTACATTGCCAAGCCCATACTGTTCAGTGAGCTGGACGGCATGCGACCGCCACCCGAATTAGCCGCTGCCAACGAGCAGCTGGTGCAGTCCGGCCGCACCACGATGATCGTCAGGAAGGGCTCGCGCTTCCTCGGGGTGATCGGCGTCATGGACACGCCGCGTGCGGCTGCGCCTGGCGTGATGGCGCAGTTGCGGGAGATTGGCATCGAACGGCTGGTGATGATCTCGGGTGACAACCAGCAGGTGGCGGATGCCGTCGCGCGCACGGTGGGCCTGACCGAAGCCAGGGGCGACCTGATGCCGGAACAGAAAGTCGAGACGATCAAGGCTTTGCGCGAACGTCACGGCAAGGTCGCCATGGTAGGCGACGGCGTCAACGATGCACCGGCGATGGCGAACTCCACCGTCGGCATTGCGATGGGCGCAGCCGGCTCGGACGTCGCACTGGAGGCCGCCGATGTTGCTTTGATGAGCGACGATCTCAGCCAGCTTCCGTTCGCGGTCGGCCTTTCGCGCCGCACCAAGCGGGTGATCAAGCAAAACTTGTGGGTAAGCCTGGGTGTGGTCGCCGTCTTGATTCCGGCGACCATTTTCGGCCTGAATATCGGGACTGCGGTCCTGTTCCATGAAGGCTCAACCGTGCTGGTGGTGATCAATGCCTTGCGCCTGCTCGCCTACCCGGACGTGGCGAGCCGATCCGTGGCCACAGCCGTAGCGACGGGTCTGGACGAGAAACCTCCTCAATCCCCGGATCTTCGTGATATCGACTCGAAAGGAGCGTCGTCGTGACAGCCACCTTGTCGAAAGTGATGCTCTATGCGGCGCTTCCTGCCGTCGCCACCCTGGCCGGCGCGCTGCTCGCACTCCTCAAGCAACCGAGCGCGGGCTTGCGCAGCGCGGTTCAACATTTTGCCGCGGGTACGGTGTTCAGCGTCCTGGCTGTCGAGTTGTTGCCGGACCTGATGCATCGACGCATGCCTTGGCCCACATTCATCGGATTCTCGCTCGGCGTTGCCTTCATGCTTGGGTTGAAATGGTGGAGCGAGAGGGACGGGAACGCGGAGGAAGGCCGCGATCCGCGCGCGCTGCTCACCGCGTTGGGCGTCGACGTCGTCCTCGACGGCGCATTGATCGGGCTCTCGTTCGCGGCGGGTGAGAAGCAAGGCCTGCTGCTCACGATCGGCCTGGTGCTGGAAACGTTTTTTCTTGGCGCCTCCTGCGCGACGTCATTGCGTACTGCCGGACAGACATCGATCAGGATCGGCGTTACCGCCGGGATCCTCGGTATCGGGGTGCTGGCAGGGGCGGGCGCCGGCGCTGTCATACTCAACAGCGTGACCCCGGTGTTCATCGACGCTTTGCTGGCGTTTGGCGTGGCCGCCTTGCTTTATTTGGTAACTGAGGAGTTATTGGTGGAAGCGCACGAAGGCAAGGAAACACCCGTGCAGGCGGCGATGTTCTTCCTCGGGTTCATCCTGCTCTTCATGATCGATATGCTGATATGAGGTAAGGCTGCGGCCAAGAAAATCAATAACCCGGCCGCGCAGTTCGTTTGAACGCCTGCGCATCTGCGAAGTGTTGTCGCACAAAGGAAAAATACCGATGATCAAAATTGCTGAGAATGTGGAGATAGGAAACGACGCTCCGCTGGTCCTGTTTGGCGGAATTAATGTATTCGAATCGCTGGACTTGGCGCTCCGCACCTGCGAAGAATTCGTCCGGGTGACTGACAAGTTGGGTATTCCCTACGTATTCAAGGCCAGCTTCGACAAAGCGAACCGATCGTCGATACATTCTTTTCGCGGCCCTGGACTTGAGTCCGGCATGCGAATGTTGGAGAAAGTCAAAACGACCTTTGGGGTCCCCGTCCTCACCGATATTCACGAACCGGCTCAAGCCGCCGTCGTCGCCGAAACCGTCGACGTGCTTCAGTTGCCTGCATTCCTGGCCAGGCAGACCGACATGGTTATTGCGCTGGCAAAAACGGGGCGGGTTATCAATATCAAGAAGCCTCAGTTCCTCAGTCCAGCGCAGACGTCCCTTATCGTCGAAAAATTCGAAGAGGCTGGCAACGATCAGGTCATGTTGTGCGATCGTGGCACCTGCTTCGGATACGACAATCTCGTCGTCGACATGCTGGGCTTCGGCGTGATGAAGAAGGCTTGTCCCGGCATACCACTTGTTTTCGACGTAACCCATGCACTGCAGCAGCGTGACCCGATGAGTGCGACTTCTGGAGGAAGGCGTGTGCAAATCGTGGAGTTGGCGCGTGCCGGCGTCGCCATGGGCCTGGGTGGAATCTTCCTGGAGGCCCATCCGGATCCGGATTCTGCAAAATGCGATGGGCCCAGCGCCTTGCCCCTCAACGTCCTCGATGCATTTCTTTCACAACTGAAGGCGATGGACGACCTTGTAAAATCGTTGCAACCGATCGAAATCGCGTAAATCGAAAGCAGCACCATCATCCCGGGAGTTGGTCGTGCATCGAAACGGCTGGTGACCAGAGGCAATCCTGAACGGCTGGCGACCAGAGGCAATACTGATTCGCATTTTGGAGAATTTTGATGGCAACAAAAAGCGTGCGCAAGTCCCAGCACCGTGTCTAGGCGATCCCAGACGTCCCGAGAGCGAAACCGATGTTGAGACGGCGTCTGGAATGGACGTCGGTGCCGATGTCGAGCGTGTAGATAGCGATGCATCTCCCGTGATCAACAGCGTTGAAGATTCTGAGCGGTCGGCAAACAGAGTCGATGTCGAAAGCGGGGGCGAAGCAGATGTAGGTGATGTTGAGCGGGGACCGGCGTGATCGGCAGGTTTGCACGGTTTTGCTGTCTTCAGACCGCGAGGCAACTTCCAATTCCGCGCGTAATTATTGCGCTTAGGTCTAGCATTGCGAATGCATGAGAATCATTCTCTTTTTTTAACCCGCTATGGAGGACCATATGCAAACTACCAAAATGCACGAAAACAACCTGAAGGCCTGTATCGAGGCATGTGAAGAAGCCATCCATGCAGCCCAGGCGTGTGCTGCGGCTGACATTCGCGAAGGCGGTGAAGCCAATTGTGCATTAATCAATCTCGATTGCGCCGATATTTGTAGCGCAACCATGAATGCACTGGCTCGTGGATCGGAGCATCACGGTGACTTCTGTACGCTCTGTGCACATATTTGCAGGGCATGTGCGGCGGCGTGTGCAGCACATGCTGACAAGCATGCACATTGCGCCGCATGTCAAGCGGCATGCGAAGCCTGTGCTGCTGCATGCGACAAACATGCCCGTGAGCGTGATATCTAAGATAGTGTATATGCTGGCGTAGCAGATAGCTCGAGCTACGGATCGCGCCGTCCAGTGACCTTCATTGCTTATGCTTAGTCGCCCGCGCGGCAAGTACAACCGATGCGCTGCTCCCTCTCGTGCTGATGCGAAGGGAGCGTCGCCGGCGGCGCGGTTCCCTGCGGTGAACCGGGGCAATTAATTGCTCTTACCCATAACGGTTGGCGATACAACTGCTATTGCTGGGGTCGCTGATCGCCAACGCGGCCACAGTGGGTCGGGTAATCGCCTCCCACGAAGAGCGAGTTCAGAAGTAGAATTTTCTACTTAGACAGAGAAAGCTCTACATGGGGACGATTTGCTTTACCAACAGCCAGATCATCGCCATTCTCAAGCAAGCCGAGGGCGGCACTCCTATACCGGAGCTGTGTCGTGAGCATGGCATCAGCAATGCCACGTTCTACAAGTGGTGCGCCAAGTTTGGCGGCATGGTGGCAACGACCGACGAAGACGATGGCGACCTCAGCGACATGTTGGGCGAGCTCCGCGTGCTGCTGCCCAGCGCTCAGTTGCTGTCTGCCTTTCTCATCACCGTGCCTTTTGCGCCCGGGTTTGCTGGTGTGGTGGCGGTCGAAAAACACGTGTTTCTGGCCACCTTCGTGCTTTCTGTCGCCGCGCTGGTGCTCTTCAGCGCTCCTGCCGTGCAACACCGACTTATGCGTCCGCTATCTAACCGGACGCGGTTTAAACACATTGCGACGCGACAAATCCTCGCAGGAGCCGGCGCTTTGTCTCTGGCACTCGTGCTCGCCTCGCAACTAGTGCTTTCGAGCGTACTCGGCCACACGCTGGCGAACCTGGTCGCCGGATTCGTTGCTGTGCTTATTCTGGCACTATGGTGGGTGCTGCCTAATGCGTGGCGCGCGAGCGGGCGGTTTTGAATCCTGACATACTGGCACAACTATGCGACGGCTTTAACGCATCGATTACCGATATTGCTCAAGCCTGCCCATTAGTGCCGGGTTGGGTGCACCCTAGAGCGGTAAGCGATGTGCCGCACCCACGGCGAGATTTCGCTGCTGGCGCCTTCAGAGTCCTGCAGGCGTGACATTCGATCGCATTGCTGATCGCGGAAGGCTGAGTAATACCATAACCTTTGCCTGCAGCACGCCAGGACCACCGCCATGATGTCCATCCCTATGATGGCCCCTGCCAGGATGGCTGCTCAAGAGTCAATCAAGAATGCCTCCTTTCACTTCTCCTTGTCTGAAGTGAATCGCCCCGGCTTTCGTGGAGGCCGGTTAGTGTGAGTCAAGCCGGGATAGCTTGACTGCTCAACTGCTTGTGATAGTTTGCCTCAGCTTCGGCCGGCGGTATATAGCCGAGCGGTTCCAATAAGCGGTGGTGATTGAACCAGGACACCCATTCCAGCGTGGCCAGTTCGACGGCCTCACGTGTTTCCCAGGGAGCGCGGCGGTGGATCAGTTCAGCCTTGTAGAGTCCGTTGATGGTCTCGGCCAGGGCATTGACGCTCCTATGTCAAGGATTTCCCGCTGTTGCCCTTAAGTCCGCCAAAATGTATGGGTATAGCTCCCTGATGACATACCGTTTCAGGCAGCGATGGATTTCCTTGCTCGACATGCCCTCCATCGTTCTTTTCTCTACATAGGCAAGTGTCCGTGGCTCGCTTCGCATCCTAACCATGGCGATGGTCCACAACGCATTGTTCGCTTGGCGGTTACCACCTCGATTCAATCGGTGGCGTACTGTCTTACCAGAGGAAGCCGGGAGCGGATTCACTCCGCAAAGTGCAGCAAGCGCAGCCTCACTACGCAAGCGTTCTGGATTATCTCCGGCGACAACAATCAGCGTTGCTGCCGTCAGTGGGCCTACGCCAAATTGTTCACGAAGATGCGGCGCAAACTGGGTCGTTAGCTTTTCTAGTTCCGCGTCCAACTCCTTGAGCTCCGCGGCCAACATCAGCCAGCGCTTTGCCAAAAGACGTAGCGTCGAGGTCAATGCCACCAAAAGCGTTGACGGACCAAGTTGTCGAAGTTGAGCGCAACCAGCCACACATTGCTCAGCCTTGGTCTTCCAAAGACGATCACGGATTTCCTGTGGGGCACTTACCAATATTGCCCGCAACTGATTGATGGCTTGGGTCTTGGCCTTGACGGCGCTACGCCTGGCAACTGCGAGTGTGCGCATCGCCTCTGCAGCTCCTGTATGAGATTTCGGGATGGCCGTCGCCTGTCCTGAAAGAACCGAACGCGCGGCGCTCTCTGCATCGGCCGGGTCGGACTTTCCCTTCAGTCGTCGCTTACTGCGGTCGGGACGATTCACTTCCCACACCTCGATTCCTTGCTCGCACAGAGTGCGAGCAAGGCCGGCACCATAGGTACCAGTTCCCTCGACGCCGGCACGGCGAAAGCAGCCGAATGAACGTGCCCAAGCTAGGATCTGCAGATATCCGCTTGCGTTGGTTGCCGTCGCCAGCGTCCCAAGAAGTTTGCCAGTACCGCTAATGACTGCACCAACATGAAGATCCAAATGCGTGTCCACGCCCAGGATCACTTCGTTTTGCATCGCTTGTCCGTCCATTTTGCGCTCCCTGTCGAAGTGGGCGCATTGCCAACCCAGTCGCCGGACAGGACACTCAAGGTGGAAGTCCAAAGCTCCTATTAGGTCACCAGACCAGGCCCGACAACGCTCGGGGAACGCGCTGGCGAATCGACAGGTCAACGCAAAGGCATTCAGCCAATCGTAACTCGGGTCAGGCTCGGCAGGCGTTCAATGCTCATCATAGACTGAGTATCGTAACTATCGCCCTTGCTACCCACGGACGGCTCAATGCCGGCTTCTGCCAGGCGCTCGCTGTACTTTATCGATACGTATTGCGACCCCCTGACGCCCTTCTAAGTGTCAAGTGGCGATTTTGGTCGAATTGATCTCCCGTTGTCGTCGTTGGATGATGTAGAAGACTTCGCGGGCAATGTAACGTTTGACGCACCGGATAGCCTCCAGCTTGGAATGTCCCTGGTTGATTCGCTTTTCGACGTAGGCCTTGGTACCGGCATCGGTTCGCAAACGGCCGATCGCAATGATATGCAGCGCGCTGTTTGCGGCCCGGTCGCCGCCGCGGTTCAAGCGATGCCGGCATACCTTTCCCGAAGATGCCGGTACCGGACTGACGCCACACAGCGCAGCAAAACTGGCTTCCGACTTCAGCCGCCCGCTGTTGTCGCCTGCCGTCAATAAGAGCTGGGCCGCCGATTCATACCCGATAGAGTTGCGCGCGATGAGTTCTGGTGCGAGTTCATCGACGAGTTTGGCGATCATGACGTCTAAATCCGCGATCTCGTCGTGCAACTCAAGATAGCGTCGCCCCAGCGATTTAAACGCGATGCGATATGCAGAGGTCAGGTTTCGGTAATCAGACAGGTCAGGACGCCAGGCCGCCAGCGTTCGTACCAGCTGCATACGGGTCATCGTACGCAGCGGCTCCGGCAGCTCGTCCGGTGCGCTAACGATGTTATTTTGAATGAGTTGCAGGGCAACCCGGCGGGCAGCGACTGCAGTCTTGCGGCACACCTTCAGTACCCTCAAGGACTCAACCATGCCGTCGCGCGTCTTCGGTGTCACAGTCCGCACTTGAGCGAACGCTGCATGAGCGGCGTTCTCCGCATCGATCGTATCGTCTTTGCCTCGCTTGCGGCGATCATGTTTATCCGGCGCTGTCACTTCTAGCACTTCTACGCCGGCATGCTGGAGATAGCGAAGCAATCCTGCGCCGTACGTGCCTGTGCATTCGACGCCAATTCGAGCAAGCTCGCCGAACGAACGGAGCCACGCCAGCATCTGCTTGTATCCGTGACGCGTCGTCGGGAAACTCTGATTGCCTACGACACGATCCTGGTTATCCACCACCGCTGCAAAATGCAGGTCTTTGTGGGTATCGACACCACCGACCACAACCTGTTGCTCATCCATGGCCCGCCGCACCTTTATGTAGAAGTAAGCGATTCCGCCACTACGGATACCTGGACAAGACAGTAAAGCGACAGGGCGTCAGGCCCTTCTTGGGTCACATGTATCGACGAGGCGAAACCTCGCCGGCAAACATTCCCGGGCGACCGACAGGTCCGGGGAAAGACATTGAATCTAGTCGATCGGAATGCGGGTCAGGTCGTCCGAAAACGTTGCGCGGCACCAGATCTTCCAAGATCGGTCTATCGCTATGAGGGTCAGATCGCCCAGGAATCGCTGGCATGGACATTATTACTGCCGCTATGATGGACCAGCTCGTTACGTTCAGGCTGACGGGCGTACAGCGCCTGTTCCAGAGCGTCGAGCACGAAGTCAGTCCGCATCGAGCTGCTGACGCGCCAACCGACGATGCGCCGGGCGAACACGTCGATGACGAAGGCGACATAGACGAAACCCTGCCATGTGGAGACGTAGGTGAAATCGCTGACCCACAGCTGGTTCGGCCGCTGTGCCTTGAACTGGCGGTTGACCCGGTCGAGCGGGCATGGCGCCTTCGCATCGGCCACCGTCGTGCGTATGACCTTGCCGCGCATGACGCCGCGCAGGCCAGCCTGGCGCATCGAGCGCTCCACTGTGCAACGGGCGACATTGGTCCCCTCACGCCGCAGTTGGCGCCAGACCTTGTCAGCCCCGTAGACCTGCAGGTTCGCCTGCCAAACCCGCTCGATGTCGACGCTCAGCACGTCGTCGCGCCGGGCACGGGCCCAACGCAACTCAGGATGGTTGTGGTGCAAATTATGGACGAGGGACAAGTCAACTGGCCCACAGATGGGTAGATCACGCAGCCAGAACAGCTGCCCAGATTTCAGGCGTAGTTCGCCCCTGAGTCGACAGGGAACTTAGGTCGAACTGCCCTTTGCGAATCCGATGCATGAGCTCGATGCCCCGAATTGTCGTGCCGGCGGAAGCGAAACTTTTCAGGCCCAGCATGACGCCCAACCTGGACTTCACATTACGATGGTCCTGCTCAATTCGATTGTTCAGGTATTTCGACGAGCGAAGCTTCGTCACCTCGGCAAGCCTGCCTTGCCGCTGAAGCTCTCGGACGGCCCGGTGAGATGCTGCGTAACCATCCAGCGTAATAGTCTCGGGTGAGCGACCCTGAGAACGTACGGCCTTGCGGAAGAAAGCCTTGACCGAGGCAACGTTGCGCCGTGGGCTGAGCCGGAAGTCAACGGTCTTACCTGCCGCGTCGACCGCCCGGTAGAGATAAGCCCACCGGCCGCGGATCCTGACATAGGTTTCGTCCACTCGCCAGGAATTACCTGCTTGTGTCGAGAAGCGATTCCAGCGTTTGTCAAACTCTGGCGCATACCGTTGTACCCAGCGCAAGATGGTCGTGTGAGCGATCGGCAGGCCTCGCTCGGCCATCATCTCGACCAGGTCACGATATGAGAGCTTGTAGCGCAGGTACCAGCGTACGCAGAGAATGATGATCTCCTGCTCGAAGTGTCGGCCCTTGAATAGGGCGCTCTTGCTCGGACGGTTGCGCATTCTGGGCAAAAGGCGAAATTCTAGCTCAGCTGCTGGTTTGCACCACAGCCGAAAAATCAAGTACCGCGAAGAGTTCGTCGACGGTTTCGACCAGCTCCCGGCAACGCTGCTCACACTTTTCGACGGCACCCATAGCGGCAAGAAGTTGATCGTCCGGGCATAAGCCGCCCGACCAACCAAGGAACAACAATGACGCAATTGACTGGAAAACTGGCGCTCGTAACGGGCGCCGCACGGGGCATCGGCGCAGGCATTGCGTTGGCACTGGCCGACCAGGGTGCCGACGTGGTGATCACCTACGAACGTTCGACCGAGCGCGCGGCTACGCTAGTCGCCGCAATCGAGCAGAAAGGCAGGCGCGCATTTGCCATCCAGGCCGACAGTGCCGACGCCGCTGCAGTGAAGCGCTCCGTCGACGAGGCAGCGGCCATGCTCGGCGGACTCGATATCCTGGTGAACAACGCCGGCATCGCGCGCGTCAGTGCGTTCGTTGACCTCAGCCTCGCGGACATCGATGCCATGCTCAACGTGAACGTGCGCGCAGCCGTGCTGGCGGCGCAGGCTGCGATCCCCTACCTGAAGCAAGGCGGGCGCATCGTTACGATCGGCTCGAACGTCTCGCAACGCGTGCCGTTCGGTGGGCTGACGGTGTACGCCCTGACCAAGTCCGCTCTGCTAGCCTTCACGCAGGGCCTCGCCCGGGAACTCGGGCCGCTGGGGATTACCGTCAACTTGGTACAACCGGGGCCCATCGATACGGACCTCAATCCCGCCAACGGCGATCTGGCCGGACTCAACCTACCGTTCACCGCGCTGGGCCGCTACGGCATCCCCGCTGACATTGGCCACGCTGTGGCTTTTTTGGCCAGTCCTGCAGCCAATTATGTTACCGGCTCGGCATTGACCGTCGATGGCGGATTTAACGCTTGAGTACTGTTCCAATCCCTAGCAGGCGTTCGCTTACATTGCGCCTATGACTTTGACGAGTGATTCGCTGACCATGCGGCAAACGCCTGCCACTTGCTAAGCTCGGTTCAGTGCACTGACGATAATTGCAATAAAGCGCAATGCAGTCGCCCTGCTCACAGGCTTCAGCGAAACACTCCAGGGGCGATCGCTATAATCTTCGAGGCCAGCTCAAATCCGTCCCGATTCGTTTAAGAAAGAGAGCGGGAAGGACCGCTTTTGGCCGAACCCGGCCATTCAGCTGAGCCTATCAGGTCACTACGGCGAAAAGGTCGCTGACTGTCACGAAGGGCAGCGTCGCCGTCGGCAGCGGCACGGGCAAGGACATCGAGCATGCCCTCAAGCGCTGGCCGGATCTGGAGCGCTACGCCAGCCCCGGCACTCTCTCGATAGACAACAATCCAGTCTAGAACGCGATCCGTCCAATCGCCATCGGCAAGAAGAAGTGGCTGTTTGCCGGCTCGGAGCGTGCTAGCCGCCGCGCCGCAGCCATCCAGAGCCTGTTTGCGATGGCCGAGCTCAATGGACTGGATCCGGCCCGCTGGCTAGCCAACACCCTCGACAAACTGCCGACCTGCCGAAACAGCAAGATCGATTCGCTGCCATTTGCGAACTCTAAGCCAGCTTGATCCGGCTGTGAAGGTGGGGCGGCTGAACGCTTACGCATGGCCCTGAACGTCCATGGCTCGATCGGCTATGCGCCCTTCCCGCTGGCAGTCGGCAAACAGCACCTGACGTGGGAACGCGTGGTAAACCTGATCGACATGGCGCTCTACATGGCCAAGTCGCACGGCCGCAACCGGGCATGTGGCGTGCGCGGCTTCGCCGATGACCGGCTGGGTAACCTGGATGCGACCGAACCAAACCTGGTACTCGCCTGGCGCACCGGCCAGGTCGAGCTGTCGACCGTGATGGGCGGACGCGATAGCCGCCCGCTTGAGCGAGCGGCTGACCCGCGCGGGGCTCGGCCTGTTAGAAGCCGACCTTCAGGCCGACCGACACCACGTCGGCCTTGGCGCCGATCTCCGGCTGCTTGCCATAGCGTTCATATTCGCCGACCAGCGACAGGTTCTGGCCCAGCGCATACTGCAGGCCGACGGCGCCGTACACGCCATTGTCGTTGTCCGAATAGCTGGCGCCGATGGACGGCAGGTTGACCTTGCGCTCGTTACGGGCCACGCCCAGCTTGCCATAGGCCGAAAGGCGCTCGTTCAGCGGCACCGCATACTTGGCAGCGACATAGCTGCTGGAACTCTTGACTTCTCCCTGCCCGAAACCTGACGTCGAGAGGACATTGACATCTTCGTTGCCGAAGCGGGTATAGCCGGCTTCCAGGGCCCAGTTCTGGTCGACGTTATAGCCTGCGAATACCTTGCCGCCGGCCTTCCAGTCGTCATCTGCGGCGCGGTTCTCGGCACCCGCCACTGCCACGCCCAGGTAGGTGCGCGAGGCCCAGTCGGGGCCGAGCCCATTGGTCGTGGTCTGGGCTTGGGCGGAGGTGATGGCGGTCAAGCCGACCGCGAGCGCGATCAGGAGTTTGTTCATGGTCTTGTTCCTTGGTCTGGTTCGCAGTTCCCAATGAATTGCGTAGCGAAAAGATACATCGCGGCGGCCCTGGTCCGAACAGCGCATGCGTAAGCACTTGTAACGAAACGCCACGGTCAACGGCCCGTCGGCGTGCGGCATGTCGCACATTCGGGCGTTGCCGTACTGATGCGCACAGTAAGCGAACAATTCGCGCGAGATGCGATATATGCATTTTGTTACGCCTGGATACAAGATCGCCTTGGCAAACCGGGCTCTAACGACAAAGGGACTACGCCAAGGTGGCGAAATCGCATCGGGACAATGAGTCGCGCATCGACCAACGTACAGGCCGCCCAATGAGATCACGGATCTTCCTCGTTACCTTCGCTACTTTCCTTACAGTGCCTCGGCGTCGGTGCTGCCGTCCCGGATTCGGTCTACGCATGTGAAGGCACCCGCGTTACGCCTCTCCCGCTCGTCGCCTTCTAGGACTGGAAGCCAGCTGGCGCGGCGCCGCCGGGCAGCTCGACCTGGGCGTCAAGGGTGGCGCCACCAGCACCAGCAAGGGCCATGAAGCGAACATCACATATTCGAATCCGATCCAGCAGGGCGGCGAGGTAGCCATGCTTTTCTATATCGCCAATTGCGTGAGCTATTCGTGAGGATCAAGAAAGCTACCCGTGAAGGGTGGCCAGTTGCTGTGCGCTGGTTGCGACGAAAGGTACTGCATCACCGGGCTGCGCGCACCAGATTTTGCTAATCGCTGCGACGAATTCCCTCCGAATAGCTGCAACTGACCTGTAGGGATATCGAAATAGCTGCGACTCGCTGCATCCATGACCTCACAACGCTGTAACGCCACCAACAGAAACCGGCACCGTCTGCTTCCAATGGGATGGACGCCCCCACCCGAAACGGCATCGATGTGCCAAAGTGGATGTGTCATACACCACTAACCGAGGAGGGCGTCACCATGAAGATTACGACAATTGGCATCGATCTGGCAAAAAGTGTGTTCCAAATTCACGGAGTAGATGGGAACGGCAAGCCGCAGTTGAAAAAACAGATCAAACGTAGCGAAATGGCCACGTTCTTTTCAAATATGCCACCCTGCCTCATCGGCATGGAAGCCTGTGGCGGAGCACATTACTGGGCCCGTAAGCTGGTTGACCAGGGGCACACGGTCAAGCTGATGGCACCACAGTTCGTCAAGCCCTACGTAAAGACCAATAAGAATGATGCGGCTGATGCAGAGGCAATTTGCGAGGCGGTTGCTCGGCCCACGATGCGCTTCGTACCTATCAAAAACGTTCACCAGCAAGCGGTTTTAGCGATGCACCGGGCACGACAAGGTATGGTCAAATCGAGAACCGCGCAAGCTAACCAGATCCGCGGCTTGTTTGCAGAATTCGGTCTGGTCATGCCACAGGGAATCGCAAATCTTTACAAGCAAGTTCCTGCGTTGTTGGAAGAGGCAAAGGACGAGCTGCCAGGCATGTTTCGAGAACTTGTTCTTCGCCTTCTGACGCACCTTAAAGAGTTGGACCGGCAGGTTGGAGAAATGGAAGTAGAGATCCAGGCATGGCATCGTTCAAATGCTCTTTCACGCAAGCTCGAGAAGATTCCCGGTATCGGACCGCTTACGGCCAGCGCGTTAGTTGCGTCGATCGGCGACGCCAAAAGCTTTGAAAATGGTCGTCAGTTAGCGGCCTGGCTAGGATTGGTACCCAAACAGCACTCCAGTGGTGGCAAGCAGACGTTGCTGGGAATAAGCAAAAGAGGAGATTGCTACTTGCGAACTTTGCTCATTCATGGCGCCAGAGCGGTTATTTATGCAGCACAGCGCAAACTTGCCAGTACAGGATGGCTAGCAAGTCTCCTGGCGCGACGAGACAAAAATGTCGTCGCCGTCGCGTTGGCGAATAAGAACGCAAGAATCGTGTGGGCACTTCTGGCACACGATCGAGAGTTCCGGTCTGATTACGCCAGGGCGTAATCAGACCGGGTAACACGAAACAAAACATAGGTAGCTAAAGTCGTTTCCCCACCGATTGCTTAGGCAAACATGAAGTGATGGCAAGACAGGTAAGACCGTAGTCGGCAAAGCCCGTTTGGGTCGGAGCATGAAAAATGCGCGCTTTCGATTGGGGCGTCGACTAGCAAATCCCATCAGGGACAGCGGCGTCAAATGCCGCACCAAAGTCCGGATGTACGGGTGCAATCTTTTCCTGCTGACTCATCATGAAATGAATGCTTGGCAAACCGGGGGCGTCCATGTACGACCCAAAGCGGTCTTCGCACTAACAACCTGCTGGGCGAATTGCCCGGCTCTCCCGGGTGGGATCGTGCGACCGGCAATAGCCAGCGTGATTCACGATACCCGCAGCTCTACCTTC
>NZ_JCASIO010000018.1:0-22081 GCF_059685955.1 Telluria sp. LT2P80
ACCCACGTGCTCAATGGCACTCAGTCTGAACAGTGTCACCCCGACCGGCCACATCAACAATATTATCTACTGGTGCGCTGGTATCTTCAATATACGAGGTCTGACATTCGGACACGACCTCAGCCTTAGCCACGTCCAGTGGTGTCTTGCCCAGCACTAGCGTGGCCTGGTGCCAGCTAGTTTCGACTGCCCACAGCTGGGGTCAGGTCTGACATTCGGACACGACCTCAGCCTTAGCCACGTCCAGTGGTGTCTTGCCCAGCACTAGCATGAGGTCTGACATTCGGACACGACCTCAGCCTTAGCCACGTCCAGTGGTGTCTTGCCCAGCACTAGCATGGCCTGGTGTCAGCTAGTTTCGACTGCCCGACTGTCGAGACCGTGTCCGAATGTCAGACCTGACCCCGGCTTTTCATTAGCCACGTCCAATGGTGTCTGCGCAGTATCAGCGTGGCCTGGTGCCAGCTAGTTTCGACTGCCCGACTGTCGAGATCGTGTCCGAATGTCAGACCTGACCCCGGCTTTTCATTTAGAGCGCGCGGGTAGCTGCAGGCTGTGCAATGCAAAGCGCCGTCGGGGCGACGGCGCTTTTTGATGCCTGCTGCAGTAGAGCGTCAGCCGTACGGCACGTACTCGAAGCCGTTGGCGATGAGCGGCGCGACGGCCGCGATGTTTTCAGGGCTGTCGCTGATCGCGTCGAGCACCTGCGCGGTGGTTGCCTTGCCGCTGTCGAGCAGGCCGGACCAGTAGGCCAGACCGCCCGCATCGGGCGTGCGTTCCAGGATGTTGGTGTAGTACTTTGTCACCAGCTCTGTGTTGCTGGTCACGCCGCTGTACATTTTGGCGTATTCGGCGCTGCCGATGAAGCCGGCGGCGATGTCGACGATGTCCGCGCCATCGTCGAGGCGGTTCATCCAGTACCCGAGGCCGACCACGTCGGGCGCCCGGTCCAGCGCGGCCTCGTACAGGCGATAGATGGTGCCGCCATTGTCGAAGGCGCCGACGTCGATGGCGATGTGCTTGTCGGTGAAGGCCAGGCGCTCGACATTGATCAGGGTGTCGCTGCCGGCGGCGCCGGTCACCGCGAACGAGCTGTCGCTGGCACGCAGCGTGTAGCTGGCGGCGGTGCCGCGATAGACGGCGGTGTCGATGCCGCCATAGCCATTGAGGAAATCATTGCCGGCGCTGCCGATGACCGTGTCGGCGCCCGAGAGCACATAGGCGTAGGTCAGCTGCGTATCGAGTTCGTTGCGCGCGAACTGCGCGATCCGGGCGGCGTCGAGCTGTGCATCCGAGACCCGGTAGACTTCGACATTGTTCTGGAAATAAGACGTGCCAGTGACCGTGCCGGCCACCCGGTCGATGCCGAGATACGAGAAAGCACCGCTGAAGGTCTGCTTGCTGCCCCCACCCTCGATCGTGATGCGATTCTGGATCGCCTCGGCGATGGTCCACTCCCAGTCCTGGGCAGTACGGAAGTCGAATGCTCGATACAGCTCGATAGTGGCCATGCGCGATCCTTTCGGTGGATTACAGATCGACGCCCAAATGTGCCTTTACCCAGGCGTTGGCGTCGCTGCTGCTGTCGAAATGCAGGGTGGCGATCGCGGTTTTATCCGGCGCCAGGAAAGTGGCATACACCTTGCGGCCGTCCCCGCTCGAGCTGAGCAGATCGGATTGGGGAGCGAGCTCCACGGTGGCTACCAGGTCGAGGTTCAGCAGCACCGTCTTGGGGCTGCTTTCCTTGTCGATGCGAACGAAACGGGTCATGCGTTTTCCTTAGTTGCCGGCAATGACCATGTTCTCGATCAGGATCGAGCCCGTGGTCTTGTTGCCGCGAACCAGCGTGTCGGTGCCGACGGCAACGATCTGCTGGAACATATCGCGCATATTGCCGGCGATCGTGATTTCTTCGACCGGATACTGGATCACGCCCTGCTCGACCCAGTAACCGGAGGCACCGCGCGAATAGTCGCCGGTGACGTAGTTGACGCCCTGCCCCATCAGTTCGGTAACCAAAAGGCCCGTGCCCAGTTTGCGCAGCATGCCTTCGAAGTCATCAGTGCGGCGCGTGGCCGTCGAGACGATTTCGAGGTTGTGTGCGCCGCCGGCGTTGCCGGTCGTCGGCATGCCCATCTTGCGCGCCGTATATGACGACAAGAAATAGCCTTGCAGCACGCCATCGCTGATCACCTTGCGGCGCACGGTCTTGACGCCTTCGTCATCGAACGGGGCCGAGCCGACGCCACCGATCAGGTGCGGGTCTTCGACCACCTGGATATGCGATGGGAATACCGGCTTGCCCAGCATGTCGAGCAGGAACGTGGATTTGCGGTACAGCGCGCCACCGGAGACCGCTTGCACGAACGCGCCCAGGAGGCCGGCAGCGAGCGGCGCTTCGAACAGCACCGGGCAGGTGCGGGTGTTGAGCTTGCGGGCATTCAGGCGCGCCAGCGCGCGCTCGGCGGCGTAGCGGCCGACTTTTTCAGGTGCGGCGAGTTGCTTGGGATCGCGCGACGACGTGTACCAGTCGTCGCGCTGCATCCCGTTGCCCTTGCCGGCAATCGGCGCGACCGAGATCGTGTGACGCGAGAACGGGTAGCCGCCCAGAAAACCACGCGAATTGGCGGCGACAAAGTGCGACTGCTGCACGTAGACGCTGGCGCCTTCGCTATTGGTGATGCGCTTGTCGACGGCGAACGCGGCGGCTTCGCAGCGCTGGCCCAGCTCGACGGCTTGTTCGGTGGAGATGGGCCACGGGTAGAACAGGCGCAGGTCGCGCGGCGCGGTTTCGATCAGGTCGGCATCCGGCAGGCCGGCGCAGTCGTCCTCGGCCGTAAAGCGCGCGATGTTGGACGCTGCTTCGACCGTGGCCTTGAGCGAATCGGCGGAAAAGTCGGACGTGCTTGCGTTGCCGCGGCGCTGGCCGAAATACACGGTGATGCCCAGGCCCTTGTCCTTGTTTTGCTCGATCGTCTCGATATTGCCTTTACGCACAGAAACCGACAGCCCGCTCCCTTCACTGATTTCGACCGCTGCATCGGACGCACCCTGCTCGCGCGCAAGCGCCAGCATGTCGCGCGCCAGCTGTTTCAGCTGATCCTGGGTGTGGGTAAAAGGGGTGTCGTTCATGTGTGTTTTTCGTGGCCGTCCCTAAAACAGTTATCATAGCAGCCGTTTACTGTTTTCACTGATCGGCCCAGCGCCAATCAAATCATCCAAATCATGCCTAATCCAAATCGCGGCTCGGTGGGCTTCCAGTCCAACGAGTTCGAACCAGAGTACGACCGTCCTTCCAAATCTGAGCTCAAGCGCCAGTCGAACGAGTTGCAGAAGCTCGGCGAGCAGCTCGTCGAAGCGGCGCGCGACCGCGTCAAGCGCGTCGAGATGCCCGAGGACGTGCGCGATGCCATCCTCACGTGCCAGACCATTACCAACCACGAAGGCCGGCGCCGCGCGCTGCAATTCGTGGGCAAGAAAATGCGCACGCTGAACGAAGAAGAAGTCGCCGTCATCCAGCGCACGATCGACAGCTGGAAAGGCGCGTCGAAGGCCGAAACCGCATCGCTGCACGCGCTCGAACGCCGCCGCGACAAGCTGCTGTCGGACGACACGGCGCTGACCGTGCTGCTCGAAGAAAACCCCGAGCTCGACGTCCAGCACCTGCGCACCCTGATTCGCAACGCGCGCAAGGAAGTGGCCGAGTCCAAGCCGCCGAAAGCCTTCCGCGAAATCTTCCAGATCCTCAAGGACCTGCAAAAGAAGAAGAAAGCCGATGCGGCCGCCGCTGCCGACGACGAAGAAGCGAACGATGACGAGTCCGACGACGAGTAACGCTGTGGCTGACGATGTGCTGGTGATCGGCCTTGTCTCCGTTTCCGACCGCGCCAGCGGCGGGGTCTACGAAGACAAGGGCATCCCGGCGCTGACCGACTGGCTGGCGAGCGCGCTCACGACGCCGTATCGCATCGAGACGCGCCTGATCCCGGACGAGCGCGCGGCCATCGAGGCCACGCTGATCGAGCTGGTCGACACGGCGCGCTGCCACTTGGTGCTCACCACCGGCGGCACCGGCCCGTCGCGGCGCGACGTCACGCCCGAGGCCACGCTGGCGGTTGCCACCAAAGAGATGCCGGGCTTCGGCGAGCAGATGCGCCAGATCAGCCTGCGCTTCGTGCCGACCGCGATCCTGTCGCGCCAGACGGCCGTGATCCGCGAAACCGCAGACCACGCGGCGCTGATCATGAACCTGCCGGGCCAGCCCAAGTCGATCAAGGAAACGCTCGAAGGCCTCCGGGACGACGCCGGCGCCACGATCGTGGGCGGCATCTTCGCGGCCGTCCCCTACTGCGTCGATCTGATTGGCGGCCCGTACATGGAAACCAATCCGGCGGTCAGCCAGACCTTCCGCCCCAAATCGGCATTGCGAAAGACACCATGACCCAGCTGCTGGACAATATCGAAATCGAGACCGCCCCGAATCCGACCATCGCCGTCATCTGGCTGCACGGCCTGGGCGCCGATGGCAATGACTTCGTGCCGCTCGTGCGCGAACTGGACCTGACCGGCCTGCCAGGCATCCGCTTCGTGTTCCCGCATGCGAACACGATGCCGGTGACGATCAACGGCGGCTACGTGATGCGCTCGTGGTACGACATCGTCGCCACCGACCTCACGCGGCGCGAAGACGAAGGCGGCCTGCGCGCATCGCAGCTGCAGGTCGAGGCGCTGATCGCCCGCGAAAAAGCGCGCGGCATCCCGGCCTCGCGCATCATCCTGGCCGGGTTCTCGCAGGGCTGCGCGATGACGCTGCAGACGGGCCTGCGCCATCCCGAGAAACTGGCGGGCATGCTGTGCCTGTCGGGCTACCTGCCGCTGTCCAGCGTCGCCGGCGCCGAGCGCAGCGAAGCAAGCCTGGGCACGCCGATCTTCATGGCGCACGGCGTGCAGGATCCGGTGGTGCCGTTTGCCCGCGCCGAAGAGTCACGCAAGGTCGTCGAGGCGCTCGGCTACCAGGTCGAGTGGCATGCGTATCCGATGCAGCACACGCTGTGCCTCGAAGAGGTGCAGGACATTTCAAAGTGGATTCGCAAGGTCGTCGCGTAACACCGTCAACGGCGGCCCTCACCCCACGAGGGCCGTCGCCAACGCGGCCTTGACCGCTGCGTCCAACCGCGACACGATCTCCGACAACTCCCCCGGCGTCACGATGAACGGCGGCGCCAGCAGCACATGGTCACCCAGCTGACCATCGATCGTCCCGCCCATCGGATACACCAGCAAGCCGCGCGCCATCGCCTCGGCCTTGATCGCCGCGTGCAGTTTGACCTCCGGCGCGAACGGCGCTTTGGTCTCCCGGTCCCGCACCAATTCCAGCGCCATGAACAGCCCGCGCCCGCGGATATCGCCCACGTGCTCGTGCGTGCCGAACGCATCGCCCAGCATCTGCCGCAGCAGCGCGCCGCGGCGCCCTACCTGCGCCAGCAGGTCGTCACGCTCGATCACCTGCTGCACCGCCAGCGCCGCCGCTGCCGCCACCGGGTGGCCGATATACGTGTGCCCGTGCTGGAACATGCCACTGCGCTGGCGCAGCGTGTCGACAATCGCCTCGTGCGCCAGCACCGCGCCGATCGGCTGGTAGCCGGCGCCCAGGCCCTTGGCCACGGCCACGATGTCCGGCGCCACGCCCTCCTGCCCGATCGCATACATGCTGCCGGTGCGGCCCATGCCGCACATGACTTCATCGGCGATGAACAGGATGCGGTGCCGGTCGCAGATATCGCGCACGCCCTGGAAGTAGCCCGGCGTGGGCGGGATCGCGCCGCCGGTGGCGCCCACCACCGGCTCGGCGACAAAGGCGATGATGGTGTCCGGCCCGGCCTTGATGACGGCCGTTTCGAGTTCGTCGAGCAGGCCGGCCGTGTAGTCGTCGAGCGACATGCCTTCGCCGCAACCCCGGTAGGCATAACAGGGCGCGACCCGCAGCGCCTCTTTCAGCAGCGGCGCAAAGGCGCGCTTGCGCCACTCGTTGCCGCCCACGCCCAGCGCGCCGAGCGTGTTGCCATGGTAGCTCTGGCGGCGCGCGATGAACTGCGTGCGCTGCGGCTCGCCCGCCTCGACCCAGTACTGGCGCGCCAGCTTGAGCGCGGTCTCCATCGCTTCCGAACCGCCCGAGACAAAATACACGCCGCCCATGTCCTGCGGCCCGCCGGCGATCAGGCGATCGGCCAGTTGCTCGGCCACTTCGGTGGTGAAGAACGCGGTGTGGGCATAGGCGCAGCGGTCGATCTGGCGGTGCATGGCCGCAATCACGTCCGGGTGGCCATGGCCGAGCGAGGACACGGCCGCGCCGCTGCTGGCGTCGAGGTAGGTCTTGCCGGTGCTGTCGCGCAGCACGATGCCTGCGCCGCCAACCGCCGTGGGCGGCATCTGGCGCAGGTTGCGGTGGATGATGTGGCTCATGGACGGCTCCCTCGGCGGTGACTGCAACGCTTGACGATAAGCGTGCTCCGAGGCACTTCTTTTGATTTTTAGCGCGGGCCATGCGAATATTTTCCTGCCTTCAATTTCGATACAACAGGCGGGTATGCTCGATGAATGAACGTCTCGGCCCCATCCCCGATCACGCTTTGACCACGGCCCAGCGCGCCGCTGCGCAGGAGATCATCGACGGCCCGCGCGGCGCCGTCTACGGCCCGTTCGTGCCGCTGCTGCGCAGTCCCGAACTGATGCTGCATGCGCAGCGCATGGGCGAGTACCTGCGCTACCGCAGCGCGCTCGGCGTGCGCTTGTCGGAGCTGGCAATCCTGGTCACGGCGCGCCAGTGGGACCAGGCCGTCGAATGGGCAATCCATGCGCCGATCGCGGTGCAAGCAGGGATTCCGCCGGCCGTCATCGCGGCGATTGCGGCGCGCGAGCGGCCCGCCGACATGCTGGTCGACGAGGCGGTGGTGCACGACTTCTGCATCGAGCTGCACGAGACAAAGGCGGTGTCGGACCGCGTGTATGCGGATGCGCTGGCGCTGTTCGGCGAACAGGGAACTGTCGATCTGATGGGGATCTGCGGTTACTACACGCTGCTGGCGATGGTGATGAACACGGCGCGCACCGCCGTACCGGATACAGGCGAGCCGCGTGGCGGCCCGCCCTGACACAACTTACTTCGGATACGCCACGACATCGGCCTGCTGCTCGCCGAGACCGGCGATCCCCAGGCGCAGCTGGTCGCCCTTCTTGAGGAAGCGCTGCGGCTTGCGGCCCATGCCCACGCCCGGCGGCGTGCCGGTGGTGATGATGTCGCCCGGTTCGAGCGTCATGAAGCGCGACACGTAGCTGACGAGCTGCGCGACGCTGAAGATCATGCTGGCCGTATTCCCGGTCTGCATGCGCTTGCCGTTCAGTTCCAGGTACAGATCGAGGTCCTGCACGTCGAGGATCTCGTCGCGCGTGACGAGGAACGGGCCGACCGGGCCGAAGGTATCGCAGCCCTTGCCCTTGTCCCACTGCGAGCCCATCTCGAACTGGAAGGCGCGCTCGGTCACGTCGTTGACGACGCAATACCCGGCCACGAACTTGAGCGCCTCTTCTTCGCTCACGTACTGCGCGCGCGTGCCGATGATCACCCCGAGTTCGACTTCCCAGTCGGTTTTCTTCGAGCCTTTCGGCAGCTGGATCGGATCGTCCGGGCCGTTCAGGGCGCTGATCGCCTTGGTGAAGAAGATCGGTTCGGCCGGCACCTCGGCGCCCGTTTCGCGCACGTGGTCCAGGTAGTTCATGCCGATGCCGATGAATTTGCCGATGCCCTTGACCGGCACGCCCAGGCGCGGATTGCCGCGCACGAGCGGCAGCGTTTTCTGGTCGAGTTTGGCGAGTTTGCGCAGCGCCTTGTCGGACAGCTGCGACGGATCGATGTCGTCGATGATCCCGGACAGGTCGCGCAGGCGGCCCTCTTCATCGAACAGGCCCGGCTTTTCCTTGCCCGGGCGGCCATAGCGGACCAGTCTCATGATGTCATTCCTGTAGAAAAACGCGAATGATACCAATGAATGGTGTCAGCCAAGCCTTAGTGGCTCAGCAGGTAGGCGCTGATGTCGATCGCATCGCGCTCGCTCACGCCCATGTTCGGCATCGCATTGCCCGGATCGATCGCCTGCGGATCGCGGATCCAGCGCACCAGGTTGGCCTGGGTGTTGGGCAGTTTGCCGGCGATGTAGCGCTGCTGCGCGAGCTCGTCGAGCGGCCGGCCCACGCGCACGTCCGAGCCAGGCACGCCCGGCACCACGTGGCAGGAATGGCAGGCGTATTGCGCGGCGGCGATCTTGCCGCGCATCGGGTCGCCCACCAGGCCAGGGGCCAGTTTCGGGCCGCAGCCGGCCAGCAGCGCGGACACGCCAAGGAGGATGGTGATCGTGGATTTCATGGCTGGCCTTCCTGACCCTGCTGTGCGCGGCCCGTTGCCGTCTGCTCGACATGCGGCGGAACGGCACCGCCTGCCGTCATGCGTTTGAAGTCCTGGCTTGTCATGCCCGGCATGGCGCCCACGAACGCCACCACCGCCCACATGTCCGGCTCGCTTAGGTGGTATTCCCAGGCGGGCATGCCGCTCATCTTGATGCCGTTGCGGGTGATCCAGTACAGCTCACGCGTCTTCCAGTTGACATCGGCATCGACCAGCGGGCCCGGGGCCGGCTGCATGCTCATGCCGATCGTGCTGGGCGCGACGCCCGGGCCGCCGTGGCATTGCACACAGTTGGCCTGGTAGACCAGCGCGCCGCGCTGCAGGCGTTCGGGCGTGTTCAGGTTGGGTGGCACCACGATCTCGCGCGCATGGTTCTGGACCGAGTACTGCATGCCCTCGCCGAGTACCGTGTACACCAGCGCGTAGTGCTGGGTGATTGCACTCAGGTCATAGAAGCCGCCGCGCAGCACGATCAGGCCACCGACGGCGCCAATTGTGCCCGCCCCCAGCAGGGTCAGGACCATGGTCTTGACAATAAGTCGTGCGCGATTCGATAGCATAGCCTAGGGCGTCCAGTTGAAAGAATGACATCTACTTTCCTTGTATTATAAAAGCCATCGCTTTTTCACGAAAAATCAACCGTGCGCAACCCATCTCGTCAATATCAACGCCTGTCTTCTGTGCTGAGGGCATCCCGCACTACGCGTGCGACAACGGGCGCCCTGCTCGTCCTCGCAGCCCTGGCGAGTGGCTGCGCAAAAGAAGAACCCGTCTCGCGCGTCGCCGGTGGCGATCCCGAACGTGGGCGCCTGCTGGTGCAGCAGTACCAGTGCGCCGCCTGCCATTTCATTCCCGAAGTCCAGGGTCCGAATGGCGATGCAGGTCCTTCACTGCAGTCCATGGGCCGCCTGAGCTATATCGCCGGCAGCATCCCGAACCAGCCAGAGAACATGATCCGCTTCCTCCAGAATCCCCCCGCCGTGAAACCCGGCACCCTGATGCCTGCGCTCGGCATTACCGACGACGAGGCGCGCCACATGGCCGCCTTCATGTATTCGCTCAAATAATATGACGCCAATCAGCGACATCCAGTCCGTCATGCATCCGGCCGGCGCCGACGCGGCCATCATTTACCAGTTCACCTGGGTCCTGTTCGTCGGCGGCACGGTGATCTTTGCCATCGTCATGGGCCTGCTCGCGCTGGCCATGCGGCGCCAGGCGCGCCCGATCACGCCCGGCGTCTGGATCCTCGGCGCCGGCATCGCGTTTCCGGTCATCGTGCTCACCGCGTTGCTCACCTGGAGCACCTGGCGCACCGGGCAACTGGTGCCGCAAACCTCGCACAAGGCATTGAGCATCTCCGTGACCGGCAAGATGTGGTGGTGGGAAGTGCGCTACCGCGACCCGACAAGCAATCGCGAAATCATCAGCGCCAACGAGATTTATATTCCGGTCGGCGAATCGGTGTACCTGGGCCTGACCGCATCGGACGTGATCCACAGCCTGTGGGTGCCGTCGCTGGCGGGCAAGCGCGACATGATCCCGGGCCGCGTCACGGGCCTGAACCTGCGCGCCGACAAGCCGGGCACCTACCGCGGCCAGTGCGCCGAATACTGCGGCGAGCAGCACGCTCGCATGGCGTTCCACGTGATCGCCCTGCCGCGCCCCGAGTTCGACGCCTGGCTCGCGCGCCAGGCCCAGCCGGCCGTGCCGGCCGACACCACGGTGTTGCAGCGCGGCCGCGAGGCGTTCCTCGCGCAGCAGTGCCAGACCTGCCACACCATCCGCGGCGTGACCGATGTCGCACCGCAGCTGGATGCCCGGATTGCCGATGCCCCGCGCCTCGGTCCCGACCTCACGCACATCGGCAGCCGCCGGCACATCGCCGCCGGTACCCTGCGCAACCACCGCGGTACGCTGGCCGGCTGGATCGCCGACCCGCAAGCCATCAAAACGGGCGTCTTCATGCCGCCCTCCCCGGACCTGGACGGCGAGACCCTGCGCGCACTGGCCACTTACCTTGAGCACCTGAAATGACGCGCGACGCAACCTTACCGAACTCCGCCCCACGCCCGCCAGAGGAGCTGGAAAAACTGGAGGCCGTGTGGAAGACGCCATCCGGCCTGGGCTTCTTCAAGTCGGTCAACAACACCAATATCGGCCTGCTGTACATCGGCACCGCGATCCTGTTCTTCATCCTCGCCGGCATCCTGGCCCTGATCATGCGGGTGCAGCTGTCGGTGCCGGACAACGACCTGGTCTCGGCCGGCACCTACAACCAGATCTTCACGATGCACGGCACCGTGATGATGTTCCTGTTCGCGATTCCGATCGTCGAGGCGATTGCCGTCTACCTGCTGCCGAACATGCTGGGCGCGCGCGATTTACCGTTCCCGCGTCTGTCGGCGTATGCGTTCTGGTGCTACGCCTTTGGTGGCCTGGCCTTCTTCTGCACGCTGTTCTGGGGCCTGGCGCCGGACGGCGGCTGGTTCATGTATCCGCCGCTGACGGGCATGAAGTATTCGCCCGGCCTGAACGCCGACTTCTGGCTGCTGGGGATCGGCTTCATCGAGATTTCCGCCATTGCCGGCGCCATCGAACTGATCGTCGGCATCCTGTTTACCCGCGCGCCGGGCATGACGCTGCGCCGCATGCCCGTCTATGCGTGGGCCATGCTGGTCGTGGGCGTGATGATCGTCATCGCCTTCCCGGCCGTGATTGCCGGCACGGCACTGCTCGAACTCGAGCGCGCGCTGAACCTGCCGATCTTCGACCCAGAGCGCGGCGGCGACCCGATCATCTGGCAGCACCTGTTCTGGTTCTTCGGCCACCCCGAGGTCTACATCATCTTCCTGCCGGCCGCCGGCATGATCTCGACGATGATCCCGACCATCGCCGGCAACCGCCTGGTGGGCCGCCGCGCGATCGTCGTCGCGCTGGTCGGCGTGGGCATCTTCAGCTTCGGCCTGTGGGCGCACCACATGTTCACGGCCGGCCTGGGCGTTATTGAAATGAGCCTGATCTCGGCGGCCAGCATGGCCGTGGCGATCCCCACCGGCATCCAGGTATTCGGCTGGATCGCCACGCTGTGGAGTGGCCGCATCAGGATGAATGCGCCGACGCTCTTCATGCTCGGCTTCATGTTCATCTTCGTGCTCGGCGGCCTGACCGGCGTGATGGTGGCCGTGATCCCGTTCGACTGGCAGGTACACGACACCTACTTCATCGTGGCCCACCTGCACTATGTGCTCATCGGCGGCATGGTGTTCCCGGTGTTTGCCGCGATCTACTACTGGATCCCGCTCATCAACGGCAACACGATGTCCGAGCGCCTGTCGAAGTGGACCTTCTGGCTGCTGTTCGGGGGCTTCAACATCAGTTTCTTCCCGATGCATATCACGGGCCTGTTCGGCATGCCGCGCCGCGTCTACACGTATTCGAGCGAGATGGGCTGGGACGCGCTGAACATGATCTCGACCCTGGGCTCGTTCCTGTTCGCGCTGGGCATCCTCTTGATGATCATCGACGCCACGCGCACGCTGCGCCGCCCGACCAAGGACGTGGGCAATCCGTGGAATGCGGCCACGCTCGAGTGGCTGCCGTCGGAAGACTACGGCAACCGCAGCATCCCGATCATCACCTCGGACGACCCGCTGTGGGACCAGCCAACGCTGTCGAAGGAAGTCGCCGAAGGCCGTCACTACCTGCCGAACACCGTGACCGGCCGCCGCGAAACCATCGCCACCAGCCCGGTCAGCGCCAGGCCGACCTATCTGATGATTCTGCCGGGCGACAGCTGGCTGACCGTGCTGGGCGCCTTCGGCACCGCCGGCTTCTTCCTGCTGCTGACCGTCAAGGCCAACGTACTGGCGATCATCTGCGGCCTGATCGCCATCGGCTCGATCATCGCCTGGCTGTGGCAGTCGGACCAGAAGGTGCCGATGCGCGAGGCCGACATCGGCGGCGGCGTCACGCTGCCGATCGGCGCGCGCGGCACGGCGTCGCACTCGTGGTGGGGCACGTTCATCATGCTGATCGTGCTGTTCCTGATCTACTGCTCGTTCGCCTACGTCTACATCCACACGTCGATGCGGCTCCAGATCTGCCCACCGCCTGGCGCATCGCTGCCAGCGTGGTCGTGGACGCTGCTGTCCGCTGCCCTGCTGCTGGGCGGCTCCGCGCTGGTGTGGCTGAGCGACCGGGTCTCGAACAAGCTCACGCCGTGGGTGCTGATCGTGGCACTGGCGTGCACCGCTGGCGCCTTCGGCGTCGACGTCTACAGCTGGCGCCTGGTGGACCTGGACGGCACGCGCGACACGTGGAGTGCATCGATCTCGATCCTGCTCGGCTTCCAGGGCATCATGCTGTTCGTGCTGCTGCTGGCCGCGCCGTACCTGTGCGTGCGCGCCTGGCGCGGCATGATCGTCCCCGAGAACCGTGCCACGCGCGACAATATCGCGCTGATCTGGCACTACGTGACGCTGCAGGGCTTCGCCGGATTCCTGGTGATCCGCGGGCTGCTGCTGGTGATGGAGTGATGCGATGAGCGACCATTTCTTTTCGCGCGCCACACGCGCTTCGCTGCCCCTGCTGATCTGGGGCGCGCACTTTGCGTTCGCGTATATCGTCGCGGCGAGCCAGTGCACGCCGGGCGCGCTGCGCGCTGCGGGTCCCAATCCGTGGCTGCTGGGCGGCGCGACGCTGCTGTCGATGGCGGCGTGCGTATGGGTCGGCGCCCTGGCCGGCAAGCGCCTGCGCCAGGGGTCCGACGAGTTCGTGGATTATGTGGGTGCGGCCAGCGCGGTGCTGGCCGTGGTGGCGGTGGCGTGGACCGGGATTCCGGTGCTGCTGGTCACAGGCTGCGCTTGAGGATCTGGCATCGGTAGGGTGGAAGGCTTCGCCTTCCACGCGGTGATCGACAGCCTCTCCATTCTCGTGCCGGATGATCTGGCCGCCAACCATCACCGCGTGGACGGCGGAGCCGTCCACCCTACCAACTGGCGATCAACCGGCGTCCGGCACCACCCGCCAGATCACGTTGCCGACATCGTCGGCCACCAGCACCGCGCCCTTCTTGTCCACGGCAACGCCCACCGGCCGGCCCTGCGCCTCGCCATCCTTGTTGACGAAGTCGCTGAGGATGTCGACCGGCTTCCCGTTCGGCATGCCATCCCGGAACGGAATGAACACGACGTTGTAGCCCGAGCGCGGTTTGCGGTTCCATGAACCGTGGTTGCCGATGATCGCGCCGTTCCGGTACTGGGTCGGCAGGAGCGCGCCTTCATAGAACGTCAGGCCCAGCGCGGCCACGTGCGCGCCCAGCGCGTAGTCGGGCACGATCGCCTTGTCCACCAAATCAGGCCGCTGCGGCTTGACGCGCGCATCGATGTTCTTGCCGTAGTAGCTGTACGGCCAGCCATAGAAACCGCCCTCTTTCACCGACGTCAGGTAGTCGGGCACCAGGTCGCTGCCGATTTCGTCGCGCTCGTTCACGACCGTCCACAGCGCGCCCGTCTGCGGATTCCACGCCATGCCATTCGGATTGCGCAGGCCGGACGCGAACACACGCGTGGCGCCGCTGGCCAGGTCTACCTCGAGGATCGCGGCGCGGTTCTTCTCGGCCTCCATGCCGTTTTCGGCGACGTTGCTGTTCGAGCCGACCGTGGCGTACAGCTTCTTGCCGTCCTGGCTGGCGATGATGTTCTTGGTCCAGTGGTGATTTAGCCCGGCCGGCAGCGGTGCGACCGGCTGCGCGGCTTCCGTGATTTCGGTGGCGCCTTCCTTGTAGTTGAAGCGCACGATGGCATCGGCATTGGCCACGTACAGCATGTCGCCCACCAGCGCCATGCCGAACGGCGAATGCAGGTTCTTCAGGAAGACCGTTTTGAGTTCGGCCACGCCGTCGCCGTCAGCATCGCGCAGCAGCGTGATGCGGTTCGCGCTCGGCACGCCGGCGCCGGCGCGGGCCATCACCTTGCTCTGGATCCAATTGCGGATCCCGCCGGCGTCCGGCTTGGCCGGCGCATTCGATTCGGCTACCAGCACGTCGCCGTTGGGCAGCACATACAACCAGCGCGGATGGTCGAGCGCCGTGGCGAAGGCATTCACGTCCAGGCCCGCCGCCGCCGTGGGCATCACGCCCGCCGGCCAGCCAGTGGCCTTTGCGATGTTAACCGTCGGGATCAGGGTCTTGTTGGGCGCCTTGAGCTCGGGCTGCGGCCCGATGTCGGCGCCTTGCGGCAGTGTCGACTTGTCGCCGCAGGCGGCCAGCAACAGAATGGTGGCGCCGGCGCACAGGCGCGGCAGATGATGTCGCATGGTGTTCCCCCAAAATACAGAATGGGGAAATCTTATATTGACAAAACATTACACCACGTACGTTACGGGGCAGCAATCTCAGGCCGTCGGCAACGATGTACTCCTGCGGCGCCGCGCGTACTGCCACAACCCTGGCACCTGGATCAGCACCAGCAGCGCAAACGCACAGCGGTAGGCGGCGGCGGGTGCGTGGCCCAGCAGGTCGGGCTGCCACAGCCCGATCACCACGCCAAAGCCAGCCTGCACCAGGAAGGCGCCGATGAAGATCAGGAGGTTCAGGAAGGTGGCGGCGCGCCCGGTCAACGCGCGCGGCATCGACTGGGCCACGATCGCGTAGTCGATGCTGGTGACCGTGCCCGCCAGCGTGAACATCACCGACAGCCACGGGAAGCTGGGCCGGTAGCCGATCACGAACGCGGCCTGGATCAGCACGAACATCGTGATGCCGGCGGCCGCCACATCGAGCGGCGGCATGCCGCGCCGCCCGGCCCATTCGGTGATCATGCCCACCGCGATGGCGCCGAACACCACGGCCGCCATGCCCAGGTACAGCAGGTAGGCGACGGCGTCTTCCGGGTACAGCGCCACGTCGGCCAGCCAGCGCCCGATCCACAGGCCCTGCACGCCGAAGAACACCGCGTGCGGCACCAGCACCAGCGCCACCACCGCGCGAAAGCCGGGCGCGCGCCAGACCTCGCGCAGCGCCGGCAAGAGCGGTGATAACGGGCTCCGGGCAGGCGTCGCATCATCCGTCTTCGGGTACAGCAGCGCGATCAGCAAGCCGGTGCAGGCGACCAGGCCGGCCAGCAGCAGGAACAGGCCGCGCCAGTCGGTGTACGCGAGCATCGCGCGCACCGGCATCGTCGCGCTGGCCGCGCCCATGCCGCCGACGGCGATCAGGTAGCCGTGCACCGACGGCAGCCGACTGGGGGCGATCCAGATCGACACGGCCTTGACCGCCGCCATGAAGCAGCCTCCCAGGCCGCACCCCATGACCGCGCGCGCCGCGAGCAGGCTCCAGAAGCCGCCGCCACGCGCAAACAGCACCGCGCCGCAGGACGCCACCAGCAGCATCGCCACCTGCACGCGGCGCGGCCCATAGCGGTCCAGCGCCATCCCCACCGGCAACTGGACCAGCGCGAACGCAAAGAAGAACGCGCTGGTGAGCAGCCCCAGCTGGCCCGGCGTGAGCGCGAGCGCGCTCGCCAGTTGCGACGCCAGCACCGCGTTCACGTTGCGCAGCAGCGAGGACAGGTAATGCCCCAGCGCGAACGGCACGAACACGTACACGAACACCGCCAGGCCGGACAGACGCGGGGAAGTGGGAGACACCAGCGTGGCAGCAGGTCGCATCGCGCAGGCTCTGGCTGAACGTCGACCGGTTATGCCGCGTCGGGCTGGGCATGGCCGCGCTGGCCGGCCGGCACCAGCGGGATCACGCGCCCGCCCGCGCCCCGCAACGGACCGCCGCTTTCCGTCTCGAAGAAGAAATGATCGCGCCCGAATGCGGGTTTCAGGTGATCGAGCCAGGTCGCCGTGGCGTCGTATTTGGCAAAGAACGGCCGCCGCACCCATTCCGGATTGCGGGCCTGCAGAAACTGCAGCGCGAACAGCTTTTCGCCATTGATCGTGACGACGCCGTCGATCACGACCTTGCCGGGGAAGGCGCTCATCGACGGCCCGCGCACGGTGCGCGACAGGCCCGAGACCATCGAATAGGCTTCCTGGAAAATCTCGTGGACGTGCGCCAGCGGCAGTGCGAAGTAGTCGCGCGGGCCGGTGTCGCGCTCGACGAACATATAGTAGGGAATCGCGCCCAGGCGCACGCCCGTGGTCCACAGCTCGGCCCAGCTTTTCGGGTCTTCGTTGATGTGGCGGATCAGCGGGCCCTGCATGCGCAGCGTGGCGCCGGTGCCGACGATGCGTTTGACCGCCTGCTGCGCGATCGGTGCGCGCAGTTCGACCGCGTGGTTGTAGTGGCCCATGATGGCCAGGTTCTTGCCGCTGGCGACCACCTTCTCGAACAGGCGCATCAGATCGTCGCTGTCCTTGTCCGACACGAAGCGCTGCGGCCAGTACGCGACCGACTTGGTGCCGATGCGGACGTTCTGGATGTGGGCCAGTTCGGGGATCAGGAGCGGCTCGAGGAATTCGGCCAGCGAGCGCGTATTCATGATCATCGGGTCGCCCCCGGTGATCAGGACGTCGGTGACCTCGGTGTGCATCTTCAGGTAGTCCACCAGTTCGCCGCATTCGCGCGCATCGAACTTCAGGTCATCCATGCCGACGAACTGCGGCCAGCGGAAGCAGAACGTGCAATAGGCGTGGCAGGTCTGGCCGGCGCTCGGGAAGAACAGCACCGTTTCCTTGTACCTGTGATTGACCTAAACGCCCTAACTGGCAGTAGAATACGAGCTATGAAAGGTTATTCGTATTCGCGTTACAGTTCCGACGCCCAGAAAAAAGGAACCTCAATTGCCCGACAGCAGACCCTTGCTCGGAAATGGTGTAAGGACCACGGAGTCGAGCTTTCGGAACGCGTGTTTGCTGACGAAGCCGTTAGTGGCTTCCATGGTGCTAACGCGGATAGTGGGGCGCTTGGTGAGTTCATCGCCGCCATCAAGGCTGGTGAAATCGACTCCAACTGCTGCTTAATTATTGAGCATCTTGACCGGCTTACCCGTATGAAGCCCATGCAGGCGGTCGGCTTACTATCAGGCATTACTGAACTTGGCGTAACAGTGGTGACGTTGCGCCCTGAAATGAAGTTCACAAGTGAATGGGACACGATGCAGCTTCTACAAGCCGTGTTGCATCTTGATAATGCCCACAAAGAAAGTGCCCGTAAAAGCGACCTTGGAAAGGTGGAATGGGCAAAGCGTTTCCAGCGTGCCCGAGAAACGAACCATCACATCGGCGGTCGCGTATCGAACTGGCTTACGCTTGGTAAAGACGGCAAGTACATGGTGAACGAGCATGCGTACGCGGTGGGCCGTATCTTTGAGTTGTGCTTGCAAGGGTTGGGAAGCACTGCAATTTCGCAGGCTCTCAATGCCGAAGGTTACAGAACGTTTAACAAGGGCGAGCGGTGGGGGACTACTGCCGTTCTTACCGTCCTCCAGAACCGTGCAGCTATCGGGGAACTCGCTCTGAAAGATGGTGGCGACCCGATCCCCGGTTACTTTCCCGCCGTCGTGGATGGGGCAACCTTTGAGTCTGCGCATGCGAAGATCGCGGCACGTAAAACTGGTTCGATCCCGAAGCAATCGGCAGACTTCAACGTTTGGGGCAAGTTGGTGTTCTGTGGAGCGTGTGGCAGCGCCATGCATATTATTCAGCGTACCAAGTTCAAGTATCTGATGTGTGCAAACAAGCGGTACGGGCAGTGTGATAGAGCCAGGAATGTGCGGTTGGACGAAAGCGAAGACGTTTTCTTGAGCGTGCTTCGTGAACTCAATGCGCTACATTTCGCTATGCCCGATCCTGACCGCCTGTCGCGTGAACTGTCGACGGCAGAGGGACGACTACTGCTGGAGCGGGAAAAGTTGGCTATCTTGGCTGACAAGGTGGCACAGCATCCTGAATCAGAGACTTTCACCAACTTGATGCTGCAAGCGGAAAGCAAGGTTGTTGCCACTCGCGGCGACGTGGAGAGGTTGAAGGCAGAATTGACTGGCAGCGGTGACAAGTTGAGCTTGGCAGAGGTTCGGGCCAAGGTCGATATGAAGGACAAGGATATGCGTAGGCGCGCGAATGCTTTCTTGCATCGTCTTGGGGTCAAGGTTCACATCGCTGACGGATACTTGGTGACACAGGGCGATGAAGCCCGAGCTATGTTCGCCGTGTACAAGAACAGGATTGGCTGTAGTGGGTTAGAAGGCGATCCGGGTGACATTCCCGACTTGGTCGCGTCGAATGCCATTGCGGCAACTGTAAAGACGCTGTTGGCGAAGCCGTCGGGCGGATTCGTGTATCGCGGCGACGTTACTACACCAAATGGCAGGGGTACGCGGCGACCGAAGGAGGCCGTTTCCAGTAGCTGAAAATGACCCTTAAAAAAATTTCAACTTTTACCACGGGATGAAGTACCCCTCTCCCGATTTGAAAACGGTCAGGTATCGAACGGCTGGTTGAATGGGTTTCGGGTTACAGCGAAGGGTTGATGTTCCCTTGGCAAAATATCTATTACCTTATAGAAAGTCTTTAAAAGGCCGCTGACGAGACTTCTGGCGGGTTGGTAGGGTGGTAGCCACGCTGTTGCGTTAGTGGCGTGTAGAGCGATCTAAGTGGCCTGAGGGTCGGTCAGGTGCTCGGGCCTACCTTGCGCTTGCCTATTTCAGGGATAGCGGGGCCACTGTCGAGCATTACAAGCCACGACTGCCTGTACTCAACAACCTTACCCGCATCATCGTTGATCTGTTCATAGCCGGTCAGCGTCATACGTCCTTCTGATAACCACACGATCTGCACATCCCGCAATTCCGCTCGTATTAGCTCCCCCTGTGAGAGCTTGGCTACCTTCGTCGGCCTGTTTTTGCCTTGGTCGGTGGTATCAGCAATGGCAAGCTGGCCGCGTGTACCAGCCGCGTCACTTAGCACGCGCCTGTCTATCTCGACGCCCCTGCTCCGCATCTTTACAATTCGTACCTGCATTCAACCCGGCTCAATTGATTATGGGCGATCTAACAAGCTAATACGGGTGTGACGATAGGCGATTGCATGCACATGATTACAACCCTTACTAAGGAAGAGTTAGTAGTCGCTAACTGCGTAACCCCGCATTCAGGCTAGCGTCCTCGAAAGTCAAGGCTCGCACGCGATAAAACTGAAAAAATTGGACATTAAAATGCTTCGGGGTCAAATGAAATTCAGCTATGATTTGTGAATCGGCTGAAGTTCTGCAACACCGGGAATGGAAACGGAAGATAGGTGAGTAGGAACCGGCTGGAACCGGCCCCACTCTTTTTATGACCCCGCTTAGTGAGCGGCTCTGTTGCACAGTGTGCAAAGAAGGGAGAGATCATGTAGTCATTAACGATCTAAAAGAACTTAGATTGCGTGTGACCGTAGTGCAACCCATATAGTAGGGTTCATTACGCACCCATTCTAAGTCTAGTTGGCTGAAATATTCAACCACTTTGTTGCAACAATTTTTCGCTTGTGGTGAATATTCTTAACTTGACAAGGAGTATCAATGAAAGACGATCTTGTGACAAAGAATAGTGTCGGCGCTGAGTCAGCAGTGCCGTCAATCAGCGGGAGCGCGGCTCTCGGCATGGGTGCGGTCGGCTTTGGCCTCACGAACGTGGCTGCTCTGCCAGAGGCTTTCGAGCGTTTCCCGATTGGGGCTGGCATGGTTGGGGAGTTGTTCATCGCGTTTCTGATCTACCGGGTCATCATCGCGTTGATTACTAACTTAACCCGCCGCAAGTGAGCTAGCTTGTAGGTTCGACAGCATCATCGTCGAGCCTACTTTTATTCATGCTGCTGCTTGGCTCGCCTTCAGTAGCTCTGCTTGCTTCGCTACGGTGCCACGGCTGCAACCTACCAGTTCCATAATCTCTTTCCAACTTGATTGTCCCGCCTTCAAATGGCGTTGGATCAGGGCGTTACGCTCGGTGTCTTCTTTGCGCCCTTTGTACACGCCCTTGGCCTTGGCCTTCTCGATGCCCTGTGCAGCACGGCGGCGGCGGTCTTCGTAGTCCTTACGAGCGATAGCGGCCAACATATCCAGCATCATTTCGTTGATGGAAGCGAACATACGCGCCATCGTTGGGTCGTTTACCGCCATCATCCAAGATGTCGGCAGGTCTTGAGCCACCACGCGGATTTGCTTCGCCTTCAGCGTCGTTTTAAGTGTGTCCCAATCCTTTTCATCCAGACGGGACAGGCGGTCTACTTGCTCCAACAGCAGAATGTCGCCTTCTTGCGCTTCTTCGATCAATTCCAACAGGGTAGGACGCTGAAGCGATGCGCCTGATTTGTTCTCGACGTACCACGCTGCCACGGTCAGGTTACGTTCAGCGGCGAATGCCTTCAATTGTTCTTTCGCACGGCTGGCGTCTTGTTCTTCGGTACTGGCCCTGAGATATGCACGGACAAACATGGTAGTTCCTTACGTTTCGGTTAATGAGTCTATTATACGTGGTCTATTAAATTTAGTCTAGTATAAGTGGTTCATTTTAATTCCGGCTCGGGCTTGACCCGTGCCGATGAGTGATCTAGTTAGGCCGGAGCCTACTTAGACCGCATGAGCGAACTGATTTCCGGGGCTTGTTCGCCGCCCCGGCTTCACCAACACTGCGTCTATCTCGGCGTAGCTCATGAGCGGCGGTGCCGGGTGCATGTACACGTAGTTGTAAAAACAGTATAAATTGTTTAACTCATTACGAATTGCTAGCATCGGCTTGTAGATGCCATGCTTGCCAAGGTGCTGCTGTACTTCGCCTAGGTGCATCCCGGCGTCAATCGCGTCTTCATAGATCGCACCAACGTGGATGAAGGCTGCTTCAGCGAGGGTGGTAGGGGTCATCGTGTCTCCTGTTTGTTGTTCTTCGTTTGTCGTTGCTGCTACCATCGTCGCCGGGTCTAGTGCCTTGGCGGTGGGCTTCTTCGCCTTCTTCCGACTGCTGCTGTAAATCGGGCCAATGACGCCTTCTTTGGTCCGCGCCTTAAATGCGTAGCTCAACCACTCTTTGCAGTCGTCCAGCATCGCCCCCGGCGTCTTAGGCACGTAGGCGTAACGCTTCGGGTGGCCCTTGCGGGTCTTGTGGATAGCGTTCTGTGGTCGCGCTACCCAGCATTCGAGGTTGAAGCCAGCAAGCATGTTCGTCAGCCAGCCACCTTTACGGTTGCGGATGATGCCGACTGGCTTACGGTCGGCGGCTTCCACCAGCAGGAATACGTGACGGTGGTGGCCTTTCGTCGGGCATTGTTCGTATGCTGCTTTCCATTCGACGGGCATCCCGGCGTCCCGTAGCTTCTCGCACAGTCGGTCAAGAGCTACTGTGTAGTCTTCCCGGTTCAGGTTCTCTACGCCGTTGCTTCCCTTGAACACCACATGCCATAGCTGGCCGTTGGTGAATGTATGGTTGTCGAGCCACTGGCAAGCCTTCCTGTATGCCCGTACGTCGTGGATGCCACCGTTCCGGGTCTTCGTCACCGTAGTGGTGGTCTTCTTAGACATGTCTGATCTTGCCCCGCTATTCCCGGACACAGTCTGATGCTTAGTTAGCGTCAGTTTCCAGAGCCTGACACGGTCGCTCTTTTCTAAACATTCGCGGCGATTTATAGCCCAGCGCCGAA
>NZ_JCASIO010000019.1:0-13906 GCF_059685955.1 Telluria sp. LT2P80
GTACAAGTTATGCCTGATGACCATAGCAAGTCGGTCCCACCCCTTCCCATCCCGAACAGGACCGTGAAACGACTTTGCGCCGATGATAGTGCTGCAACCAGTGTGAAAGTAGGTTATTGTCAGGCTAGTTATATAGAAAAGCCCCATTCAGTGATCTGAGTGGGGCTTTTCGCTTTGGTTGTTGTATTTAGCTCGTTCAATATATGGCTACCCATCTGCACAAAAAAGCCCGCTGATTCACATCGGCGGGCTTTTTCGCATCCAGGCGAATCGGGCCTGCTTATGCACGATCCCGCAAGCCAATCAACCTGTCCAGCAATCCCTCTGCCGACGCCGCAATCCGATCCAGACTGGCTTCACGCAGTTGCGCAGTATCGACCACCTGCTCGCTGCGCGATCCCGCCCAGCGCAGTAACGCGCTGCAGGCATCCGGATGATCGAACAGGCCATGCAGATACGTCCCCATGATTTGGCCATCGGCCGACATCGCGCCTTCACCGCGCCCATCAATGGCAAACACAGGCCGCTTCATCGCCGCACCACTCGATACGCCCATATGGATTTCATACCCGCTGACGCGACCTGACGTATCGCCTGGCACGAATGCACACAGTCCCTCGACCCGCGTCAGCTGCTTGTCACGTGTGAGCTCGGTATCGATATCGAGCAGCCCCAGTCCATTCGACACACCTGGCGCACCTTCGACACCGTGCGGGTCACCAACTGTCTTGCCCAACATCTGGAATCCGCCGCACACGCCGATCACCTTGCCGCCGTAACGCAAGTGGCGCGCAATCTGCTCACGCCACCCATGGGTATCGAGCCAGGCCAGGTCGCCGCGCGTGTTCTTGCTGCCCGGGAGGATGATCAGGTCGGCGCCGGGAATTGCCTCGCCCTCGCGCACGAAACGCAGGTCGACATCCGGATGCGCTCGCAGCGCATCGAAATCGGTGTGATTGCTCATGCGCGGCAGACTTGGCACAACTACACGAAACGCGCCCTTGCTCGTTTGCGCCGCCTGCACGGCATCTTCGGCATCGAGGAACAGCCCGTGCAGATAGGGCAGCACTGCCAGCACCGGCTTGCCGGTCTGCGCTTCGAGCCAATCCAGCCCCGGTTCGAGTAGCTTTATGTCGCCGCGGAAGCGGTTGATGACAAACCCGATCACGCGGTCGCGCTCCGACTGCGACAGGCACGATAACGTGCCGACCAGGTGCGCGAACACGCCCCCGCGATCGATGTCGGCCACCAGGATCACCGGACAATCGACTGCTTCGGCGAAGCCCATATTCGCAATGTCGCGGTCGCGCAGATTGATTTCGGCCGGACTGCCGGCGCCTTCGACGATCACCGCCTCGTACTGCGCCAGCAGGCGCGCATGCGATTCGAGCACCGCGCCCATCGCGATCGGCTTGTACTGGTGGTAGTCGCGCGCATTCATCTCGGCGCGCACGCGGCCATGGATGATGATCTGGGCACCGGTGTCGCTCGATGGCTTGAGCAGCACCGGATTCATGTCGGTGTGAGGTTCGATGCCGGCGGCGATGGCCTGCAGCGCCTGGGCGCGGCCGATCTCGCCGCCATCGCGCGTTACGGCGCTATTGAGCGCCATGTTCTGTGGCTTGAACGGCGCGACCTTCACGCCGCGCTGCATCAACAGCCGGCACAGCGCCGCGACCACCGTCGTCTTGCCAGCGTCCGATGTCGTCCCTTGCACCATCAGGGTCCGGTAGGGGAATGTCGTCATTTTGGGCGCCGCTGGCGTGCCTGCTCCAGCGCCTCGCACATGGTGGCCGTACCCTGGATCATGCGTGGCCCCGCGCGGTTGAGCAAATGGCCGTCGAGTGTAAACAGATTATTGCGGCTCACGGCGGTCATGGTGCCGTAGCTTTTCCACAACTGCACGCCACCATAGTTCTTTTCGGCCGTGGCGATGATCACTTCGGGATTCTCCTGCAGCACGCTCTCGAGCGTGACCACGGGCGCCGTCACTGCCAGCTTGTCGAAGACATTCACGCCGCCGCACAGGTGCATCGCATCGGTCAGGATGTGTTTTCCGCTGAGCGTGTACAGCGGCTTGTCCCACACCTGGTAAAAGACGCGCACCGGCGCACGGCCTGCGTACTGCTTGCGCAGGCTGGCCAGCTGCGTGCGCAGCGCGGCCGCCGCCGTTTTGGCTGTCGCATCGGTCCCCATCAACTGGCCAAGCCGTTCGACGCTGTCGGGAATGGCGTCGAGCGTCTGCGCATCGCTCTGGAACACAGGGATGCCGAGCTGGCGCACCATCTCGATCTGCCTGTCAGAGCTGTTGTGGCGCCAGGCGACGATCAGGTCTGGCTTCAGCGAGATCAGGAGTTCCATGTCGATTTCGCGGTTCGACCCGATGCGCGGGATACGTTTGGCGGCTTCCGGAAAATCGCTGTAGTTGACGGCGCCCATGACGCGGCTGCCGCCACCGGCCGCGAACAGCAGCTCGGTCACGCTCGGCGCGAGCGAGATGATGCGTAGCGCCGGCTTGGCGACCGTGACGCTCTGGCCGCCATCGTCCTTGACCGTGATCGCGGCTTGCGCACAGGTGATCGACAGACATGCCATCAGGGCAGCCGTCAGCATCGTTGTTTTCATCGTTGGTTCCATTCATGAAGTGCTTGTTCAAAGCGGTGCCATTCAGGTTCGCCTGCCGGCAGGCCGACGCGCATACCGCGCCCGGCATCCCGGAACAACCGGCACCAGATGCCGCGCGCCGCCATGTGGGCGTGGAATGCTTCGGGGTGTATCTGCGGCCACCAGCGAAACAGCGCCGTGCCGGTAGTAGCGATGCCGTATTCCAGCAACAGGCGCGTCATCCGCTCGCCGGACTGGCGCAGATTGGCATGCGTGGCCTGCTGCCAGGCGCTATCGGTCAGGGCTGCCAGTGCGATTTCCTGCGCCGGACCGCTAATGGTCCATGGCCCCAGCAGGTCAGCCAGATCGCGCAGCAGGCTGTCGTGCGCGGCGACGAATCCCAGGCGCAGGCCCGCGAGGCCAAAGAATTTGCCGATCGAACGTAGCACGATGAGGCCGGGCTGCGAGGCGTGCATCGCCACGCTGAGCGCCGTCGCGGTGTCGCCAAAGGCTTCGTCGACGATCAGCCAGCCGCCGCGCGCCTGCAGGCGTGTGGCCCAGTCGAGCAGGCGTTCTGGCGCGATTGTCTCGCCGGTCGGGTTGTTCGGATTGACGACGACGACGACATCGCTGACGTCGACCGCCGCTTCCAGCTCGGCATACGCGACCTGCCGCAGCAGGTGGCCATGCTGGCCCCAGTGATGCGCATGCTCTGCGTACGATGGCGCCGACACAACGACGCGCGACGGTGCACGCAGACGGGGCAGCGCCTGGATCGCGGCCTGGGTGCCGGCCACCGGCAGCAACTGCGGCGCCTGGTAGTACGCGCTGGCTGCCGCCAGCAACGCCGGATCCGGCTCGGGCAAACGCAGCCAGGCACCTGGCGACGGCGCCGGCGCCGGATAGCCGTGCGGGTTGATCCCGGTCGACAGGTCGATCCAGTCGTCGCGCCCGTAATACCGCGCGGCGTCGCGCAGGTTGCCGCCATGTTCAAGCATGCGGCGCCCCGATCATGGTCAATACCGCCAGCAGGCAGACGACGCCGAGCCAGAGCAGCGTCGTGCGCAGCACCAGCTGCCAGGCGCGCTGGATGTCGCCGGCGCAGGCGGCCGGGCCGGCGCCCAGTGGCGGGCGTTGTTCGACCTCGCCATCGTAGACCGCCGCGCCGCCGAGCGATACGCCCAGTGCACCGGCGCCGCTGGCCATCACTGGCCCGGCATTCGGGCTGCTCCATGCCGGTGCCTGCGTGCGCCAGCAGTGCCAGGCGCGTGCACGCCCCGCGCCAGCCAGCAGCACATACGACAGCGCGGTCAGGCGCGCCGGCAGATAGTTCATCACGTCGTCGATGCGCGCTGCAGGGCGGCCGAACAGATTGAAACGCGTGCTGCGGTAACCCCACATCGCATCAAGCGTATTGGCCAGCCGGAACAGTACCGCCCCCGGTCCGCCCAGCAGGATGAACCAGAACAGCGTGCCGAACACGGCGTCGTTGCCGTTTTCAAGAAGCGACTCGGCGCTCGCCTTGGCCAGGTCGGACTCGCTGGCGTTGGCAGTGTCGCGGCTGACGATGCGGGCAGTCAGCGCGCGCGCCTGGGCCAGATCGCCACTGCGCAGCGCCTCGTAGATCGGGATCGTATGGTCGTGCAGGCTGCGCAGGCCGATGCACAGATACAGCAGCACCGCATGCAGCCACAGGCCGGCGCCATCGGTGAGCAGCACGAACAAGGCAGTCAATGGCAGCACTGCCAACGCCCAGGCGAGGCCGCCGCGCGGCAGGCGCAGGTTGCCGCGGTTCAGGCGCCGCTCGATGAAGTTCGCCAGATTGCCGAAGCCGACCAGCGGATGCCAGCGCCGCGTCTCGCCCAGCAACAGGTCGAGCACAACACCTGCTACCAGCAGCAGCGCCACCGTCGACAACGACAAGCCAGTCAGCACAGGGAACCCTTCAGAACAAGTGGCAGGCCGGCCGCCACCAGCACCGCGCGGTCCACGCGCGCCGCCACCGCCTGGTTCAGGCGCCCGGCTTCGTCGGCAAAGCTGCGCGAGATCGCGCCCCACGGCACGATGCCCATGCCGACTTCGTTCGACACAAAGACCACGTCGCCCGGCACGCCCGCGTCGAGCAGGTCCAGCAGGGCCGCGCGTTCTTCATGGAACCGGTCCGGCAGCGTCAATGCGCCGACCTCGGGATACTCCCGGCCATCGCAGAACATCAGGTTGCTGAGCCACAGCGTCAGGCAATCGACCAGCACCAGGCGGCCCGGCAGGCATTCGGCACGCAGCGTCTGCGCCAGCGCCAGTTCTTCCTCGACCGTGCGCCATTCGGGTGGCCGCTGCTCACGGTGCAGCGCAATGCGCGCCGCCATCTCGCCATCACCCGCGCGCGAGGTGGCGATATACACGACTTCCCGGCCCGACTCGCGCGCCAGCCGTTCGGCAAACGCGCTCTTGCCCGAGCGTGCGCCGCCAAAGACCAGCGTCGCGCTCATGGCGCACCGCCAAACAGTGCGGCAACCGCGCGCGGGTTGGACGGAAAGTACCCGTGGAAGTACGACGCGAACAGCGAGCCGACGCGGTACACCGCTTCACCCGGCGTCTGCGTGCGCTGCTTGACGGTATGTGCCTGCGGCGGGACGTCAGTGGCCAGCAGCGAATAGTGGAAGGTGTGACCACGCAGTTCGCCCTCCGGCGTGGCCAGCGCATGCATCCCGAGACCAGCCAGACGCTGTTGCATTGCCACTTCGCCCGGCAGGACGCCGGCCATCTCCCAGCGCCGGCCATCGCTGTCGGTCAAGCCATCGGCCAGGGCCATCATGCCGCCGCATTCGGCCACGATCGGCACGCCCCGCCCATGCGCTGCGCGGATCGAATCGCGCCAGCGCGTTGCGCCTTGCAGCGCCGCGCCATGCAGCTCGGGATAGCCCCCCGGCAGATACACGGCGTCGGCATGGTCCGGTACCGCGTCGTTCGACAGCGGTGTGAAGTACGTGATCTGCGCGCCCAGCGCCTTGAGCAGCTCGACGTTCGCCGGATACACGAACATGAACGACGGATCGTGCGCGATTGCGATCGTGCGGCCGGCAAGCGGCGTGTCGATCTGCTCCGGTTCACTATGTGCTGGTGCCATCACAGGCAGCGCATCCCACGCCGCCTCGTCGAACGCGATGCTGTCGGCCAGCGCGTCGAGGATGCGCTGCAGCTCTTCGACTTCACCCGGCAGCACCAGGCCCAGTTGCCGTTCGGGCAGGTGACGCTCCTGACGCGCCAGGGTGCCGATCAGGGGAATGTCGCGCAGCGACTCCTTGACCATTGCCGCGTGGCCGCTGCTGGCAACACGGTTGGCGATCACGCCCGCCATCTGTACCGGACCATAGTCACGCAAGCCTTGCGCCACGGCGCCGGCCGTCTGCGCCATCGCCGATGCATCCAGCACCGCAAGTACAGGGATGCCAAACGCGCGCGCCAGGTCGGCGCTCGATGGCGTGCCGTCGTACAGGCCCATCACGCCTTCGACGAGGATTGCGTCGGCCTCCGCGGCGGCGGCCTGCAGGCGCTGGCGGCAGGCTTCAGGGCCGACCATCCACAGATCCAGGTTGTGGACCGGCGTGCCGCACGCGCTCTCCAGCATCACCGGATCGACGAAGTCGGGACCGCATTTGAACACGCGCACGCACTTGCCCATGCGGATCAGGCGCCGTGCCAGCGCGGCCGTGACGGTAGTCTTGCCCTGGCCGGACGCCATTGCCGCCACCAGCACCACACGCGCGCCGGGATGCGCACTCATTACCACTCCGTCCCGGCCTGGGCGCCGATCCCCGCCTTGAACGCGTGCTTGACGACGTTCATCTCGGTGACGGTGTCGGCGACCGCCACCAGTTCGGGCGGCGCGCCGCGGCCCGTGATCACCACGTGCTGCATGGTCGGGCGGTCGAGCAGGTCGGCGATCACGGTGTGCACATCGACGTACCCGTATTTGAGTGCGATATTCAGTTCGTCCAGCACCACCATGCCGATGGTCGGATCGGACAGGAACTGCTTGGCCAGCGCCCACGCCTCGGTCGCTTTCTCGATGTCGCGCTCGCGGTTCTGGGTTTCCCAGGTATAGCCTTCGCCCATCGCATGGAAGCGCACTTCGTCCGGGAAGCGGCGCAGGAAGGTTTCTTCGCCGGTCGACAGCGCGCCCTTGATGAACTGGACCACGCCGACCTGCATGCCGTGGCCCAGCGCGCGCGCCACCATGCCGAACGCGCTCGAGCTCTTGCCCTTGCCGTTGCCGGTATTGACGATGATGATGCCGATTTCCTTGTCGGCCGACGCGATCTTTGCGTCGATGACGGCTTTCTTGCGTTCCATGCGCACGCGATGGCGTTCGTTCAGCGCAGCGGTTTGTTCGGGAGTCATGTCGTTCATGCGAAATCCTCTTGAGGGATGAAGATGCGGCGGCCGTGATGTTCGATCATCTCGATCGGGTGGCCGAGGTAGTCGCCCAGCAGCGCGCTCTGCATGGTCTGTTCGTTGGTGCCTGCATGCCAGCGGCCATCGCCCATCAGCAGCAGCACGTGGGTCGAGATGCGCGAAGCCAGGTTCAGGTCGTGGCCGATCATGACCACGGTCTTGTTCTGCTCGCGGCACAGGCGCGCAAGCAGGCCTGTCACGCTCACCTGATGCGCCAGGTCGAGCGCATTGGCTGGCTCGTCGAGCAGCAGCAGCGGGGTTTGTTGGGCAAGCAGGGCGGCAATCGCCACGCGCTGGCGCTCGCCGCCGGACAGCGTGCGCACGTCGCGCGACGCCAGGTCACTCACGTCCATCGACGCCAGGGCTTCCAGCGCAACCTGATGGTCGTCGCTGCCTTCCCAGTAGCGGTTGGCGTGGTACGGGTGGCGCGCAGAGAGCACGCTCTCGAGCACCGTGTAGGCAAAGGCGTCGTGGCGCGACTGGGCGAGAAAGGCGCGCTCGCGCGCCAGGTCGGTCAGCGGCCAGGCCGCGAGGGCGCGCCCGCCGATGTGGACGGCGCCGCCGTCGGGCTGGTGCAGGCCCGCCAGTGTGCGCAGCAAGGTGCTTTTGCCGGCGCCGTTGCGGCCGATGATGCTCCAGCATTCGCCGGGTTGCGCGGCCCAGTCAAGGCCCTGCACCAGGGTGCGGCCGGCGACGGAGAGGCGCAGATCTTGAGTGGCGATGACGGTCATTTGCGCATGCGGTGCAGTTGATACAGGAAGACCGGCGCACCGATCATCGCCGTGATGGCGCCGACCGGCAGCTGCTGCGGCGCGACGATCGTGCGTGCCAGCGTATCGCACAGCACGAGGAACGCGCCGCCGCTCAGGACGACGGCGGGAATCAGGACACGGTGGTCGGGGCCGAAGGCGAAGCGGCATGCGTGCGGCACGATCAGGCCGACGAACCCAATCGAACCCGCGCTGGTGACGGCGCTCGCCGTGAGCAGCGCCGACACGAAGAACAAGCCCTTGCGCAGCGCACTCACGCGCACGCCCAGAGTGACGGCGTTTTCGGCGTGCAGCGCAACCATATTCATGGCGCGCGCGCTGCGCATGGCAAACAGCAGCGCGCCGATCAGCACGAGCCACGGCGCCAGACGCAGCGGCGCGCCGGCCAGGTCACCGATCAGCCAGAAGATCATGCTGCGCAGGCGCCCCTCCGGCGCGATCGACAGCATGAGGGTGACGAGGGAGCCGCACAGGGCCGAGACGATCACGCCGGTCAGCAGCAGCATCGAGGCGCCGCCTTCGGCAGCCTGGCCGCTGCGCAGGTCGCGCCGCGCCAGCGCGTACAGCAGCAGGGAGACGCCGACGGCACCGACCAGTGCGGCCGCATCGACCATCAGTGTGGACGCCATGAGCAGCAAGGCGAGGAGGGCACCAACCGATGCGCCGGACGAGACGCCCAGCACATACGGGTCAGCGAGGGGATTGCGTAACAGCGCCTGCATCATCAGGCCGGCCAGGGCGAGGGCGCCGCCAGTGGCAAAGGCCACCAGCGCGCGGCTGGCGCGCAGGTCGAGCAGGGATGCGGACAGGGATTCGGGTTGGCCACTTGCCAATTGGCGCAGGGCGTCGGGGATGTCGCTGAGCGGCACGCGGATGGAACCGGTCATGCCCGAGAACAGCAGGGTAGCGATGGCCAGGACCAGCATGGCGCCGATGATGAGCGTGGCGCGTTGGCGTAATGACGGGACGGGTGCTTGCATGCGGGCCCTGATAGTTGATCGATGCCCGCGGCGCGTGCGCCGCGGGCGAAAAATGCCAGCTTAACGGATGCCGTAGCGCAGCGACGCGAACCAGGTGCGGCCACTGGTGCCGTAGTTGCGCGCCACTTCGTAGTTCTTGTCCGCGACGTTGTTCACGCGCAGCAGCAGGGACCACTCGGGCGTGAACTGGTACGTGGTGTACAGGTTCAGCAAACCGTAGCCAGCCAGGCGGTTGGTATTCGGCGCATTGTCGAAACGGTCGCCCGACACGGTCAGCTCGGCGCCGCTCTTTAACTGGCCCAGCACGTAATCGGCCGCGAAGTTGGCGTGCTTCTTCGCACGGCGCGCCAGCTGGCGGCCGGTGGTGTCATCGCGCGGATCCTGCCAATCGAGGCTGGCGCGCAGGTTCACGTCCATCAGGCGCGTGCTGCCGGCCAGCGAGAAGCCTTCGAGCGTTGCTTCGTTGACGTTGTAGGCGCAGCTGCGGTTGATGCCGTCCGGGCATGGCGTGGCCGAGACAATCATGTCGGTCAGGCGATTGTGGAAGTACGTGGCATCGAGGGTGTAGCCGTTGCCGTCGTAGCGCAGGCCCACTTCGCGATTGCGGCCTTTTTCCGGCTTGTTCGTCGCCAGGCCGTAGCCCGGGAAGTACAGTTCGTTGAAGGTCGGGGCGCGGAAGCTCGTGCCGATGCTGGCAGTGGCGCGCAGGCCGTTGCCGAACTCGTAGCCGTAGCCGGCGGCGCCGGTGTTCTGGCTGCCGTAGACCGAGCGGTCCTGGCGCGCGCTGACGTCGAACAGGTGATTGGCGCGCTTGGCCGAGTAGGCTGCTGCATACGAATTGGTGATGCGTGTCTGGCGCATCGACGAGACTTCTTCCTTGCGGTGGTTGAATAGCAGCTGCAGCGTGTCCTGGCCGATCGCGACATTGTTCTGCCACGAGAATTCGTTCTGCTCGGTGTCGATCTGGCTGGCGCCGCTGGCCGTGGCGTTGCTGAAGTTGCCCGACTTGTCTTCCGAACGCGCGTACTGCACGGTGCTGCGCCAGTTTGGCAAAATCTGGTTGGTCATGTAGACGGCGGCGGTATTGATGTCCGAGTCGCTGTGCACATCGTAGCTGCCGGAACCACTGGCATCGTACTGGCTGTACGTGCGGCTGGCCAGGAACTGGGCGCCGATCTCGTGGCCCGGCGCGAGCGCCATCGACACACGGCCGTTGGCATTGCGGCGGCGGTAGCCGTCTTCGTCGGCGTTGTAGCCTGACGCACCGGGCCGTGTGGACGAGAAGCCATCCGACTCTTCGTAGCCGGCGCCGAAGGCATAGTTGATGGCATTCGGGCCACCGCTGCTGCCGAAGATGCCTGCATCGCCCTGCAGCGTCGCATTGCTGCCGGCACCCACCGAAGCGGTGACGACAGGTGCGCCTTCGCCCTTGCGGGTGAAGATCTGGATCACGCCGCCGATGGCGTCGGCGCCGTACAGCGTGCTCAGTGGCCCGTAGACGATTTCAATGCGGTCGATGGCGCCCAGCGGGATGGCATTCCAGCTGGCGGTGCCGGTGGTGGACGAGCCGATGCGCACGCCGTCGAGCAGCACGACGATCTGGTTGGCGTTTGCGCCGCGCACATAGACGCTGGTCGTGGTGCCGGCCGGGCCGTTGCGGGCGATCTCGATGCCGCGCTGGCGCTGCAGGATGTCGGCCACCGAGCCGGCGCCCGAGCGCGCGATCTCTTCGGCGTTGATGACGGTGGTGTCGGCGATCAGGTCGGCAGCGAGTTGCGGCGTGCGGGTCGCGGTGACGACGACGGTGTCAGCGACTTCGGCGATGGCGGTGGACGAGATGAGGGCGAGTGCGAGCGACACGGCGGCCGCTTGCCGGCTTACTGGAAAATTCATGAGTGGTTCTTATCAAAGGCATCCCGCCGACGTCCCCGTGGGCTGGATTCAAAGGATCGCGCTGTGCGCGTATCCACCTTTTGGCCGGTATCCGGGCTGACAAGTATGGCCGTCCGACCTTCCCATGCTTTTAAAGCACAGTGGTATGAGGGGGCGGTTTGCCGCAGGACCCGATGAGAGGCTGCAGCACTTGCTTACCGTTGCGGGGGCAGCACGCGTTGGCCCTGTGAAGAGCTTCGTGTTTCCCGTTTAACTGCACCTGCGAACGCAGGTGCGAGCACCAAAACGCGCTCATTATAAGGTGGTTGCCCCGGGCATTGTCATATTTCCAGCACCATGACTTCGCCGTAGCCGATCTGGTGTGGTGTCGATGCCGCACGCAGCGCAGCATCCTCCAATGTTCCGCCGCTGGACATGGCGTGCAGCAGGCGCATGGTACCGGCGTGGCAGATGACGACTGCCTCGGCGTGCCCTGCGCGCTGGATGTCGGCCCGAAACGCGTCCACGCGCATGGCCACCTGCAGGACGTTCTCGCCGCCGCCGGGGCGGTAGTGAAGCAGGTCGGCGTTCCAGGCATCGATCTCGTCCCGGGTGATGTCGTCCCACTGGCGCAGCTCCCAGGCGCCAAAGTCCATCTCGGCCAGGCGCGCGTCGAACGTGGGCGCGGTTGACAGCTGCTGCGCCAGCACGGCGCTGCGTTGCAGGGGACTGGTGTAGACCGGCAAGGCTCCGGGAATGCCTTGATTGGTCAGCGCCGCCAGGACGCGTTCGCTGTCGGCTGCCTGTGCTGGCAGGTCGGTGCGGCCGTAGCAGTACCCGGCCGGCACGTCCGGTTTCGGGTGGCGCACGAGATACAGGCGCATCAGACCAGCGCGCCGCGGCCGAGTGTGGCCAGCACCGCGATATAGATCGCGACTTCGGCCAACTGCTGCACGGCGCCGAGACAGTCGCCCGTATAGCCCTGCAGCCGGCGCGTGAATTTATGGGCCAGCCAGCGCGTGGCCAGCAAGGCCGCAAACAGTGCTGCGCCAATCGCGGCCAGGTCGAGCAGGCCGACGGCGAGAAGCACGATCGCTGGCACCAGCACCGTAAGCGTCGCGATCCCGAATTCGGCGCTGCTCATGCGCACGGCCAGCGGCTTGGCCTTGCCTTCGGCGCGGGCGTAGTCCATCTGCCAGATCAGGGACGTGGCGGCCAGGCGCGAGAGCGGGTGCGCCACCAGCAGGGCGCCGACGGCAGTCAAGGGTGGCAGCGTGGCGAGTGCGGCCAGCTTCGCGCCCAGCATGCACACGATGCCGATCGCGCCGTAAGCGCCGACGCGCGAATCCTTCATGATCTCGAGCGTGCGTTCTTTTGTCATGCCGCCGCCCAGACCATCGCAGGTGTCGGCGAAACCGTCTTCGTGGAAGGCGCCGGTGAGGTAAATGGTCGCGGCGGTGGAGAGTACGGCGGCCACTGGCGCTGGCAGCCAGTGCGCGGCGATGAAGTAGACGACCGCGCCGATGGCGCCCACCACGACGCCCACCAGCGGGAAGTAGCGCGACGCGTGATTGAGCCATGCCGGCTCGAAGCCGACCCAGCGCGGAATCGGGATCCGCGTAAAAAACTGCAGCGCAATGAAGAACAGGCGCAGTTGATGGATCATCCCGCGTGCTCGCCCAGTTGTGCCGAGACCTGGGCCGATGCGAAGGTCGCCATCTCGCCCAGGAAGTTGGCGGCTGCGTGCAGCAGGGGTAGAGCAAGGGCGCTGCCGGTGCCTTCGCCCAGGCGCAGACCCAGGTCGAGCAGCGGCCGTGCCCCGAGCTGCTCGAGCAGCAGGGCGTGGCCATGCTCGCCCGAACAGTGCGCGAACACGCAGTAGTCGAGGATCGCTGGTTGCAGGCGCGCAGCGACCAGCAGCGCGCTGGTGACGATGAAGCCGTCGATCAGCAGCACCTTGCGCAGCGTGGCTGCCTGCAGCATGGCGCCGGCCATCATCGCGATCTCGAAGCCGCCGAAGGTGGCCAGGACGTCGAGCGGTTCGTGCACGCTGGCGTGATGCGCGACGGCGGCAGCAACCACATGCTCTTTATGGCGGATGCCGTCAGGCGTCAGGCCAGTGCCGGCGCCGACGCAGGCAGCAGCGGGCTGCCCGGTCAGCTTGTGCATCAGGGCTGCCGCAGAAGTCGTGTTCCCGATACCCATCTCGCCGAAGCCCACGACATTGCCGGACAGGTCGCGCGCCAGGGCCATGCCGTGTTCGAGGGCGGTAGCGCAGTCCTGCGCCGACATCGCCGGTGCGATGGCGAAGTTGTTCGTGCCGTTGGCGACTTTCCGGTCGAGCAGACCATCGCGCACGCCGAAGTCGTGGTTCACGCCGGCGTCGATCACGCGCAGCGCGCAGCCATTCTGGCGCGCGAACACATTGATGGCCGCACCGTTGGCGAGGAAGTTTTCGACCATCTGCCAGGTGACGTCTTGTGGGTAGGCAGAGATACCTTCGGCGACGACGCCATGGTCGGCCGCAAAGACGAGGATGGCAGGCTGGTCGATCGTTACCCGGGTTGTCTGCTGAATCAGGCCCAACTGGGTGGCAAGATCCTCCAGACGGCCCAGGCTGCCTAGCGGCTTGGTCTTGTTATTGATTGCGGCGGCCAGGGATTGGGACAACGCCGCATGGGCGATCGGGGCAATAACAGGAATATGCATGAGTAATGAAAAGGTCGCTATGGGCGGCGGCCACGATATCACAAGAGAAAGCATTGCAAGACCATCCTGGCTTTGTTATAGTCTCGCTCCTCGACGCAGACGCCGCCTCAAACGCAGCGACAGCGAAGAAAAAGAAGGAAAGAAGGGGTTGACGAAAAATGAGAAACACTTCATAATCTCGCCTCTCTGCTGCTAACGAACACAACGCTTCGTAGCAAACGGCAGAAGCAGCACCGAATAAAGTTCTTTAAAAATTAACAGTCGATAAGTGTGGGCGTTTGATGAAGGTGCCAAAGACCTCGGTCTTTGATTACTTAAATTATCAAATGTTCACAAAAAAGAAATACGTTGCTCAGCAATGAGTAACGGTCAGTATTTTGAGTGAGCGACCCCTGCCGTAAGGTAGGGTGGCAGAAATGCCAACAAACAGAGATTGAACTGAAGAGTTTGATCCTGGCTCAGATTGAACGCTGGCGGCATGCTTTACACATGCAAGTCGAACGGCAGCGCGGGGCA
>NZ_JCASIO010000020.1:0-12432 GCF_059685955.1 Telluria sp. LT2P80
GGTATCCCGGAAAACGCGGCATTGCACCCTGAGCGCTTTGAAGAGCCGCTCAACATGCATCGGCGGGTACAGTTCCGCTGCCAGGGCCTGCTTCTAAGTTTTTACACGGCCTGGGCCAAAAGCGGTCGTTGGGGAAGCGAGACGTTTGCCGTCGGTCAAATGATGGATGCCGACATCGTTTACAGCAACGCATGGTACTGTACGGCTGTTCACCTAGTTGCCTACTTTGACAAGCAAGATTTACACCTCTATCTTGCTATTTCGCTGGTGCATTGCTTTAAGTAAACATTTTTCCTTTGTTCGTGTGACCTCGGCACGTGGCAGACCCTAAAGAGGCACAGAATGATTCATCCGATTGGACAGATTCAATCGAAAGTGGCTTATGCCGTATCGACGCTGGCACCGTTTCAGCGACAGGCATTAGTCATTACGTTTTTGATCGCAATAATAACGACGGCTTTGATGCCGGATGCATCCGACCAGTGGCCGGCAATTGCAGCGTTTTTGCCGGGGTATCAGACAGCGACGATTAGTTGCTACGCCGTGGTGGCCTATCTTCTGTACGGCTACTATCGGCAAACAGGCCAGTATGCACTACTGTATTTGTTTGGCGGCTGCGTCTACACGTCGGCCATCCTGCTAGTCCAATTCTTTGCGTTTCCAGGGGCCTTCGTACCCGAAATACGGTTGCTCGGAGGCACTCAAACGCCTAGCTGGCTCTGGTTTTTTTGGCACCTTGGTTCAACTGGCATGCTGTTTGGCTATGCGGCTGCCGAGTGGCGCCGACCTAGCTACGTTGCTGAGCATGTAATGGCGTCATTCTGGAAATGTGCTGTCATTACCGGCTTGGGCTTGGCTGCAAGCGTGATGGCGGTGACAGTTTTTCATGACGCCATGCCCGTCGTCGATATCAAGGGTGACTTTAGCCGTATTACCAGCACTGGTTATGCGCCACTTATCCAAGTAATCATCATGTTAGCCTTGTGGATGTTGTGGCGAGCGGGACGGTTCGCCACGCCGATGCATGCATGGCTCGGGGTAGCGATGGTAGCCCTGGCCTTCGACAACGCGATCACTATGGCTGGCGGCACACGTTTATCGATTGGATGGTATGTCGGTCGTCTGAATGCGCTGGCATCCGCATTTGTGATGCTGATTCTGTATTTAAAGGAAGTCAACCGCGTGTACCTAAATGCTGCCACTAATGCGCGGCAACTTGGCGTCGCGAATGCGCTGCTGGAGACCGAGCATGCGCGCATGCTAGATTTGTTTGAACAATCGCCGGGATTTGTAGCGGTCCTTGTGGACGACGACCATCGTATCGAACTCCACAATGCCGCCTTTTCTCGTTTAATCGGGCAACGTAAAATTGCAGGTTTGGCATTCTGCGACGCTTTGCCCGAATTACGTGGGCAGGGCTTTTTCGAACTACTCGACGCCGTCCGCACACATGGCAAGTCACATGTGGGCAAGGGAATGAAGCTAACACTTCGTCGTGATGGCAGCACTGGCACCGAGGATATTTACATCGACGTCTTGTTGCAGCCGAAGGATCGGACTGACGGAAGAGGAACGCTTATTTTCGTACAGGGCAGCGATGTCACTGAACAGCGGCGTGCCCAGCTCGAAGTGGAGCGTCAGCAAGAGTCTCTCGAAGCACTCGTACAGGAGCGTACTAAGAAACTCGAAGAAACGCAGAGCGCACTGATGCATGCACAGAAGCTTGAAGCAATTGGGAAATTGACGGGCGGTGTGGCGCATGATTTTAACAACGTACTTCACATCATTAACGGAAACCTGGACTTGATCAAGATGGTCTCGGCGACCAATGCACCTGTACAGCAACGCTGTACCTCCGCGCAGACAGCTGTCAAACGCGGGGCGAAGCTGTCGTCCCAGTTACTCTCGTTCGCGCGCAAGCAGCCTTTGCAACCGGAGGCGGTCTGCCTTCCTGCTGTCTTCGAGTCGATCGACCTTCTACTCAAGCGCGCAATCGGCGAGCGGATTGATGTGCGCTTCGAGATGACGGAACAGGCATGGAATATTCTGGTCGATCCGCAGCAGTTGGAAAACGTCATTCTTAATCTAGCACTGAACGCCAGCGATGCCATGAACGATGGCGGCAGCTTGACGATCGGCGTCGCCAACGTAGAACGTCCCGAAGGCGACTATGTCCATTTGGCGTTTCGCGACACGGGGCAAGGCATGTCGGCAGCAGTTAAAGCCCGCGCATTCGAACCATTCTTTTCGACTAAGGGGGTTGGGAAAGGAACGGGTCTCGGGCTGTCCATGGCACACGGCTTCGTCAATCAAAGTGGCGGACATATTGATATCGATAGCGAAGAAGGCGTCGGCACAACCATCCATATTTTACTGCCACGGACGGATGCGCAAAAGAGTGCCAAGCCTGGCTTGCCGGTTGTTGCCGACGAAGGTGGCAGTGAAACTATTCTGGTTGTCGACGACGAAGCAGATATTCTCAGCAACGTATCGGCGATATTGCGTGATTTCGGCTATCGCGTCTTGACCGCATCAAGTGCAGACGACGCTATCACACGCCTTAGTGCACAAACCCGTATCGACCTGCTCTTCACCGACGTGATCATGCCTGGCACAGTATCGGCAATCGAGCTCGCTGAGAGAGCACGCGCGATACACCCAACGCTGCGGGTTCTGTTCACGTCAGGTTATACAGAAAATGCGATGATTCACAATGGTCGGCTTGATGAGGGCATAAATTTGCTGAGCAAACCCTATGGTCGTGCTGAACTAGCGACTGCCATTAGAACGTTGTTATCCGCATCACTTCCGGTAACTAACTCCACGCAGTGCGCTTAGCACAGCATTGGACTCTCAAGCTATGACAAGCCATTTTCCCCTAAGCAATCGCTGAGCATAACTTGACGGTCATATCATGTCTGCTATGGGTCGGTACCGGCCTGTCGTGACAGTCAGTACTTTTTCAAGCCAAGCAACCTGCTAAGCTGACCCAAGCGGCCGGGTTCGGCCAAAAGCGGACTTTTCGCCGAACGAGCACAGCCTTGCGAACCTCTATCGCGATTGAATTTATGCATTCGTTAATGAACGACACGGTGTGGGACTAGCTACGGCAGGCCATGTATAGATTGAATGAAACAGACCTTTCTTCATGCCTTCTCGTCGCCCGACCTGGTCAACTCGACCAAACACAAGCATGTGCTTGAAATCGAACACATCACGTGGGTCGCCTACGCGGTGTGGGCCTCCTGGGCCATCGAGCATAACTGTAAGTAATACCTGTTCTTTGGCGCTAATGACATCAAAATCGATGGCCAGACAGACGGCACCGGCGTGGCGGTCAGCAACTGCCCCGGAGGGCCGTTCAAGGATGCGCTGTGCAGCCCGCTGATCGACAAGATCGTCAATGTCGCCCAGTCGATCGACCAGATGGTGTACAAGAACGACAACGGCCAAATGTATATGTACTACGGCGGCTGGAAGCACGCCAACGTGATCAAGCTGGCGCCCGACCTGTTAAGTGTGGTGTCATTCCCGGACGGGATTACCTACAAGGAAATCACGCCCGACCCGGCCTATATGGAAGGCTCGTTCATGGCCAAGCACAGTGGCGTGTATTACTTCATGCTGTCTGAAGGCGGCTAACTCGGCCCGATTGCCGTGTCGCCTACGCGATGGGTTCGTCGCCCTTCGGACCGTTCAGGCTCATCGGCACCATCCTGCAGCAGGTCACGACCATCGCCAATAGCGCGGGCCACCATTCGGTGATCAATATACCGCGCATCGACGACAGGTACATCGCCTACGATCTCAGTCCGCTGAGCGACAAGGATGGCCACCATCGCTAGGTGGCGATCGAGCACCTGTACTTCATTGTAGATAGCACCATCAAGTCAATGTTCCTGACGATTCAGGACGTGGCGCTAAGGACGATTCCGTCGGGAAGCTGGAATTCTTGGGCAGTAAGGGCAACCCCTACGCGGGTCTCGGATGCGGCCAGCATCATAGACAGGCGATACTGTGCTGAAATAGCTCTAATGGATGAACCACGACCATCTGCGCAATGCGCCGTTTTTTCAAGTAAGTGATATGACCAAGCAAGCATACAAGGCGAATCGCAATAATACGCCCAGGCGTCGCGCGCCGCAGGGCTCTTTCTTTTGTCGTCCCGCCATTTTCTGCCTACTTGCAGGTAACTGCTGCTCTCTCCTGCGAGATCGGGCCGGCCTTTTCTAGGCTCGAAGCATGTGTCTGGTCCCAGGTTTCCGGGCTGGCCACATTCTTCGAGCCACACCGCTCCCAATCACTGCGCCGTCTTGTCAGCAGGCCGGCATCGTCAGTTTCATACCGGTTGTTCCGGTACCCAGGAGTATTTCAATGAACAAGCAACGATCCAGCGTAACGCTCGATTGCGGCGTGCACGCCAAGCATTGTATCGAGCGCCGTGACAAGCGGCGGCTGGTCAAGGAGCTGCTGCGGCGGCGCCTGAAGACGCGTCGCTTATGGGCACGTTTCATGGCCACCAGCGCGGCGGCCGGCGCACTGGCCGCAGTGGCTTCGCTGGTGCAATACGGCGCGTACGCCTGACAACGCCATAGATCAGCCTCGTGTGCTTCAAGCCGTCCCGGCAACGGGACGGTCAACCAATATTCACAATCCGGGAGTCCGCTTGACAAACCTATCAAACCTCATCGTGTCGTCCTGCGATCTGCAACAGCTAGAAGCCCTGCTGGACGCCTTGCCCGGCGGGCCGGGCAAGACGGAACACGGCTTGATCGACGAACTAGAGCGCGCCGATATTCGCCCCTTGGCCGAGGTCCCGCCGGACGTGGTCAGGATGAACTCCAAGGTGCGATTTTCAATGGACGCTCCGCCGAGCCAATTGATAGTGACCCTGGCCTATCCCCAAGATGCGAACGGCGGGGACCGGATCTCGGTACTGGCGCCGGTTGGCAGCGCGCTGCTGGGCCTAGCCGTCGGGGCCACGATCACCTGGCCGCGTCCGGGGGGCGGCATTGTCAACATCCGCATCCTCGAGATCGTGGCGCAAGCTGAACCCGCAACCCCCACCAAACCCGTGAATCGCCTGCAGGCTGACACCCAGGCCTGACCGGGCCTAGCCGGCACCATGCTGGAGGTGCTGGCGTACCAGGTCGGCAACCGATGTCACCTGCAGCTTTTCTATCATTCTGCCTTTGTGTACTTCTACCGTCCGTACGCTGATGCCGAGGTCTTCCGCAATCTCGCGGTTGTGACGGCCGGCGAATACCAGCAGCATGACTTCGCGCTCGCGTGGGGTGAGCGTCGCCGCGCGCCGGCGATACTCGCGCTGGGCCTCGGACTGCTCCCGTTGGCCCGATTGGCGAGCGAGCGCCTCCTCGATTGCAGCGATCAGCTGTTCTTCCTGCAGCGGCTTCTCCAGGAAATCGACTGCCTGAGAGCGAAATGCTGCGCGCGCCGAATCGACATCGCCGTGTCCAGTAATGATCAGCACGGGTAGCTGGCACCCTCGTTCCAGTAACAGCTTTTGCAAGGTCAGGCCATCGATGCCGGGCATGCGAATGTCCATCAGGATGCAGCCCCGGTAGTGACTTGTCCAGGCGCCAAGGAATGTCGCGCCGTCGGCGAAAAAGGCGGTACGGTAGCCGTTCAGGCTCAGCAAAAGACCCAGTGCATCACGCACTGCCGCATCGTCGTCGATGATGTAAACGGTATTTTCGGTTGTCATGGTTGTTGTCTCGGGATTTCTTGGGCGGCGCGTGCCAGCAGCGTGAGCTTGAGCACGGCGTGTTTGCTCGGCTCGACCGTGAGAGTGCCGCCATGGGCTTCGACGATCGAGCGGCTGATCGCCAGTCCCAAGCCGAGCCCGCTCGACTTGAGCGAAACAAACGGCTCGAACAGACGCGCTCGGATACTGTCGGCAATACCCGGCCCGGTGTCGGCGATCCGGATCCAGATAGCTTCGCCGTCGACGCCAGCATCGACCGTGATGGTGCGGTCGGCCGCAGCGGACATCTCGGCAAGGGCCTGCACCGCATTGGCCAGCAGGTTGCGCAGCACGATGTCGAGCTGTACTCGGTCACCCAGCAGTTCGATATCGGGTAGATGGCTGATTCGCAGGCAGACATCATTCATCCGGGTCTGCTCATCGAAAGAGTTGACCGCGTCTCGGACCAGATCCGCCAGCACGATCGGTTCCAGCAGGGTGGAGCCGGTGCGAAAGAATTCTCGCAGCCGCTTGAGCACGTTCGACGCACGTTGCGACTCGGCCGCCATGGCCTGGATTGTCTTGTGCAGCAGCGGATTGCCGCCATCGCGTTGCACGAGGCGCTGGCATGCGCTTCCATAAGCCGACAAGGCAGTGAGCGGTTGATTCAGCTCATGCGCCACAGCCGCCGCCATCTCGCCCGCCGCAGCCAGTCGCAGTGACTGTTGCAGCTCGTCGCTGGCGCGGCGCGCCATATCGACGGCGATGCCGATCAGGAACCCAGACAACGTCAAGGTAAGTACCAGCATCTGGACGTTTGGGATCTGCTCGGCATAGACCAGTGGACGCAGTGCCGCCAGGGTCACGCCGACTTCGAGCACGATGGCGGCGCTGACCGCACCGGCCATGCCTTGGCGTGCAGCGGCCCAGGCCAGCGGCAGGATAAGCAGATAATAGGCAACTGACTCAGGGGCGAGGCGCTCCAGTGCAACGCCAAGCACCACGGCAATTAGCACCGTGTAGGCCAGGGTATCCCAATTGACGATCCGCGCTGTGAAGTCGCTACGCCGCTCGGGCGCCAGCAGGCACCAGGCGGCCGGCATGATCACAAGGATTCCGGCCGTCTCGGCAATCGTGTAGCGCGTCAGCAGCGCGATCCAGGCCGATTCCTGGCCCGCGCCAGCGGCCGGCACCATCTGCGCATACAGCACGGCGCTCAACAGGCTGCCCAGCGTAACTGCGGTGGCCCAGAGCAGCAGGCCGCGATGGCTAGCGAAGAATGCACCGCCGGGCAAATAGCGGCGCATGTATAGGCCGAGAGCCACGTACACCGGCAAGGGTAACAAGCCGACCGCCAGCGACCAGAGCGGGCGAGCCGGCACTGCGGGCGTGATTGCCGCGGCGAGCAGCGCCGCCGCGAGCAGCGGCACGATGGAGTCCTTACCATGCTTGAGCACGGCGTAAGCGGCCAGACCGGCCGCCGGATGCCATACAGGAGCAATTGTCTGGTAACGCGCTTCAGGGCCGCTCAGGATGTCCAGGCCAATATAGACAGCGATAAAAATACAGGCACGCCAGATGCTTGCCAGCGAGTCAGCGTTAAGCATATGCGGTGGGCGCAACAGGCACGAAAATCAGACGACGACGGCAAGGACGGAACATGCACTTTACTTCGTGAATGGCTGATCCAGCAGTATAGGGCTTTACCGACGTTCGGGCAGCTCCTTGCGCCGATGACTCGCCGTCCTCGTCGGCGCCGCGCGACAACACCGAAGCACCTGAGGGAAGCCCCTAGGTCGCTTGGCGAATAGGCAAGATGAAATGCGCTCGTCATACTGTTCTGTGGTCACGCGCAGTCGATGGCACTGCCGATCCTGGACCTGAGTGTCGCGCCGGCGTCGTGCCAAGGTCCTGCACGCCGGCGCTATGCGTATCACGTTGATAAGGAGCTTGCTATGTTGTATGGAATTCTGGTCGCGACGAAATCTAACGATGACGCGGCGCACGTGACGCAACGTGCGGCCATCCTGGCGGGCGGTTTGCGGGAGGCCACGCTGGATATCTTCTCGGTGGTGACACCGGCCGGCACGCGCCGCATCTTGTCCTGGATGCGCGGGTCCGAACATCACGCCGAGCGCACTGAGCAAGAGCGTACGATGCGGCGCCTGAGCTGCCAGTCAGAGTATCTACGCGAGCAGTACGGCATACGTTGCACTATCGCCTCCGGCGTCGGCGCGCTGGCGGCCCAGGTGGCGGCGCGGGTCAGGACAAGCGCAACCGACATAGTAGTGTTGGGGGGCCACGCCCCGCACTGGACAAAGTCGTCGACAGGCGACGGCGAAGCAGCCAGGATCGCGCGCATGTGCGGGCGTCCGGTGCTGTTGGTACGCAACGAGCCACGCTGCGCGTATACGCGGATCGCGGTTCCGAACGACTTTTCGGACGACGCCCTGCGTGTTACGGAAACCGTCATGCGTCTGCTGCCCGAAGCGCACATCACTTTCCTGCACAGTTATCGGGTAGCCGGACAGGGGGCGATGTCCCGGGCCGGTGTCGTCGACCGGACTATCGACAATGGCCGCCTGCGAGCACAGCGACAGGCACAGGCGGCGTTTTCCACTTTCCTCCAACGACTCGGCAGGCCGCTGACGAAATTTTCGCTAGTATTGACCGCGCAACCGGAAGCGCTTGCCACGCGCACCTATCTGCGCACGGTCAAGCCAGACCTCATCGCGCTGGCAGACGGCGCCGCTTCCCTGCTGCTGGGCTGGCTGAACGACTCGACGCCATGGACGGTGTTGAACGATACACGCTGTGACGTGCTGCTGCTGGCGCCGCGGCAGGCACACGGCGTCTCCACATCCTAAGTGACTCCCTTACGATCAGGGCCGAATAGTCAAGCACTGCCAGATGGCCGATACTGTGCATAGCGAAGCAGCAGCTTCCCGCGGCATTACAAGCGTCTGCGGTTTCAACACCGCCCAAACCAAGGAAACAGGATCGGCGTCATGAAGACGTCATCACCGCGACCGCCGTGCTGATGACGGCCGCTATCGGCGCGTTAATTGTGCTCACTCAAAGATTACCGCTGGATGTGCGAAGCCGAGCGCTTACGCATTGAGATCGAATGAACATTACTAAAAACTTCGTCAAGATGAAGCAGCCTTGCGTCAGTGGGATGCGATGGTTTTTACGCCACCAAGAACAAGGATCCGATTATCAGCCGCTGCTCGACGCGCTGGTCGAGCTCCACCGCTTCATGCTGAGTTACATAGCCGCGATGAACTTCCGCTTTGGGTCGGTTCCTGCCCTTCGTAATAGTCCGCGAATTTTCCGCCTTGTTGACCTGATATGCTCAGCTGAACAGCAGGGTTCGGCCAAGACCGGACATTTGGCCCATCGTCCAAACTGACATGGAAACAGGCAGCTTCTTCACCTATCGTCAGCACACGTCAGGGTTATGATTGCTCACGATAAATTATTTCCTAAAGGTATGCTTTCGCGACTCGACTTCGGTCTTAAACTATTCGGCGCCTTGATCATCTTTATTGTTGTCTGCCTCGCTACACTGCCCAGTGTTAGCAGCTATCAGGCGAACACGACCTTGCGTGCACTTCAAGAGGGAGCGGCAAAGGAGCGTGCATACAACTTGGTACTGAGCTTGTTGAAGGATGCTGAGACTGGTCAACGTGGCTTCCTGATCGGCAGTGACGAGAGCTTCTTGGAGCCATACAACATCGGCGTTACAAGCATTCCTGCTGCGCTTGAAAATTTGCAGCAGCTCGCCACTTCAGACCAGGAACGGGCCCTGACGACCCGCATTTCCAAATTAAGCCGAGCCAAAGTTCTGGAGATGGACCGCAGCATCCGCCTTAAAAGGGCTGGTGACAGCCAAGCGGCGGCCGACACGGTGGCTAGCCAGCGAGGCAAGCATCTGATGGACGAGTTGCGCACGCTGTTTGGTCGCCAGCTTCATGTGCTGGCCGAGCGTCGCAAAGTGCTGCGTGATGAACTATTTGCTACGCTGGGCTACAACTCGGCACTGGGTATTGGCGCCGCCATGGCTTGCCTTGTTGTGATCGTTGCAACGGTGCTCATCGTTATTAGGAGCTTGAACAAGCAGGCGGAAGCGGCTAACCAGTCGCAGTTACTAGCCGAGAGCAATGCGCTACTAGCGAAGCAATCTGCCGTGCGAGCAGATCGCCTATCGGTGGCAGCAGATATGTTGCACGCGCTGGACAGCGCCAAGGCGCCGTCCGAACTTGCCCACATGCTGCCGGTATTTCTTCGCAAACTACTACCGAACACGGCTGGAGCGGTATATCTCTACCGCAATTCGCGCGACGCGCTCGAATTGAATGCGTCGTGGAACTTGACCGATAAGGCGCCTTCTACCATCGCTCGTGATGACTGTTGGTGCCTGCGGCTGGGTAAAATTCATGTCGCTACGACGCAGCACGACCTTTTCTGTGATCACGGTGCGCCCTGGATAGGCAAGTATGCATCCCAGACGTGCGTCCCTATGATCTCTCAAGGCGATGTCGTGGGTGTTCTTATGGTCCTAGACGATCGGCTCGAAGAAAACCCGAGCGACAGCATGCACATCATCGCGCTGGCCGAGCAGCTTAGTCTGGCGATCAGCAACGTCTCGCTACGGGACACTCTGCGCCATCAATCAACTGTCGATCCGCTCACCGGCCTGTACAACCGGCGCTTCTTCGACGAATCGCTTAAGCGAGAGCTGGCGCGCGCCCAACGCAGCCAGAGCGCCTGTTCAGTTGTGATGATTGACCTGGACCATTTCAAGCGCGTCAATGACACCTACGGGCATGAAGGCGGCGATCTGGTACTAAAGGCCGCCAGTCACGCGATCCAGCAACGGGTGCGCGCAAGCGACGTAGTGTGCCGCTACGGCGGAGAAGAACTGGTACTGATGCTGCCCGATTGTAGTGCGGAGGAGGCAGAGAAGTGCGCTGAGGGGATCCGTTTGTCCCTTACTGGCATCGTAATCCAGCATGCAGGACAAACAATATCGGGCATTTCAGCATCGTTCGGTGTGGCACAGTGGCCCGGTCATGGCAACGGCGAACAGGCTCTACTGTCAGCTGCTGACCGTGCTCTGTACGCGGCAAAGAAAGGTGGGCGCAACAAAGTGATGGTCGCTGAAGTTGGCATGCCGGCACTAGAAGACACGTACTCCCAAAATGGGCGGGAGACCTCTTTAGGTGTGGACACAAGAGTATAGGAGTAGCTTCCGCTATACAGTGCTGTCAAGGTCCGCTTGGGGTCGATAAGCTGCCTGTCATGAAAACCCGACCTTACCAATTTGGCAAACTGCCCCAATGCGGCGAATCACCTAGTTCGGCCACCAATGCACGTTGAGCCAAATGACCCAGTGCGGCTTTGCGACGCGTCACCGCGAATTAGAGTCGCGAGAAAATTCCAGATGTTTACGCCGGATGAATCGCTCGACCTCTGCTAAGATTTGCTCAACAGTGGGTGACGAATTACCACCATGAAATCCTGAAGTTGTGTTTAACCAACCTTGGTATGAAGACAAGGTGGCGGTTCTGTCGCGTTGTTGATCAAACAGCGGAAATTCCCCAGCCAGCCTGCACCGTTCAAGCTGAACGGACCATTCCTGCCAGCATAGAAAATTGGTCGGCGAACGACATGGCCTCGGCGCCGTCAAATACGAACTGGCCCTTGCGGATCATGTGTATCAACTCGATGCCAGCAAGCACAGAGCCGGCTGCCCGGAATGATTTGAAGTTGAGCATCGGCTTGGTCACCCGCTTGATGGCGCGATGGTCCTGCTCGACAATGTTGTTGAGGTATTTAACCTGGCGCACAAGGATCGGCACGGTGCGGCCGGCGTTGATCGCATCTATGGCCGCCTTGTTGGCGCCGCTCTTGTCCATCGTGACTTTGTTTGGATCGCCGTTCGCTCCCATAGCCTTGTCAAAGAAGCGCTTCGCCGCGGCCATGTCGCGCTTCGCCGTCAGCAGGAAGTCGACGGTCTTGCCATGCTTGTCGACAGCGCGGTAGAGGTATTTCCAGACGCCCTTGACCTTGATGTAGGTCTCATCCATGCGCCAGCTGCCGCCGATCGGACGCTTGTGTTTCCGGGCCATCTTTTCGATGAGCGGCAGGAAACGAATGGCCCACCGGTTGATCGACGAATGGTCAACCGACACGCCGCGCTCTTCCGTGATCTCCTCGAGGTGCCGGTAGCTCAGTGGGTAGGCTGCATACCAGCGGATGCAGACCAGGATCACATCGATCGGAAAGCGCATACCTTTGAAGTTGAGCATGTCGATTCGTCCTAGAGTCGGCACCGCAGTTTACCTGACCGGCCCGCCTCGTTCGCTAATGCGACAGAACCTGCTCAAAAGCCCACGTGGGGTGAAGTGCAAGAATCGTGGCAGCAATTTTCGACAGCCCTGCGAAATCGTTTGCCTCATCGCTAAGTAGGAGTAAGCACTCATGGCTGATACCTATTTAAGCGCCCCCAGATCAGCATGTCCGCTTTGGGTCGGTACCGGCCTGTCGCGGGCACTTCTGGATTTCAACCTGGCCATCTGCTATGCGGGCATGAAGGGCCGGGTTCCGCCAAAAGCGGAAGTTCGGCATTGTGGAAATTCACGTATTTCTAAGATGCCGTACCTGCTAGGATGCAATTTTTCAATGTCCAAATGTCTATGAACCTCCTTGTTTGCAGCCGTCCG
>NZ_JCASIO010000021.1:0-11284 GCF_059685955.1 Telluria sp. LT2P80
AGGTGATGAGGAAGATTGCCCAGAAATGGCGTCCTCAGACGACCGAAATAACGATACGTCCAAATCGTTCAAGCACGGGTCATGCAGCGCTTGTGCTGCGTGCTTTGTTTGCGCCGTTGCACCGCCGCAATTGTTGACCTTCAAGCCTTCCTTCAATAGCGCTGAGGTCTATCTGACCTTCGGCTCTACTCTCGTTGCTGGTTTCATCCCAGACAGTCTCGAACGTCCCCCTCGACATCTCGCCGCTTAATCGTTTTCGGTAGCAACGACGCGCGTATTCGCTTGTATTCCGTCGTGTTTTTGTCGCGCACTACTGCTGCGCGTCTACTTTCGATTTTGGGACAACTATGTTCTCTAAAAGTTTTGCTGCCGCCAGTGCGGTAGCCCTGACCTCGTTCGCGTCCATCGCGGGCGAGTCACCAGCTTCTCTCAAAGCCGCCGACCCGGCTGCTCACGTTCCACAAACAACCTATACCTCAGTTTTTTCGACTTACAGGGTCGCTCAGGACACCACTGTCTCGCCCGACAAAGTGTGGAAAGAAGCTAACGCTACGGTTGCGAACGAGGGTATGCATGGCGGCGCTCACGCCGGTCACACGCCGGCAGCCCAAGATGCTAGCGGTCACGCTGGGCACGCGATGCCGACCCAAGGCGCAAATCCAGGCACCCCTTCTGGCCACGGAACACCAGCTGAACCAGCTGGTCAGGCGTCGCATGCAGGGCATCAGATGCCAGCTCAAGCTGTCGCTCGGGCGGCCCGTACTGGCCAACCTTCGCCGACGGCACACACAGGTCATCAAATGGCACCGGCTCCAAAGTCAGACCCGCACGCGGGTCATCAAATGGCGCCGGTGTCAAAGCCCGACCCACACGCAGGACATAAGATGGGCCAGGAAAAAAAACCGGCCACAATTTCTCGCCCGGTCCCTGCAAATGGTGCAGCGAGTGAAGCGGCACACGAACAGCATCAGCAACAAGCAAAAGAGGCGAAGAAATGAGGCCTATCGTTTTCACACCATTACTGAAGACTTCCAGTCTTTTACTGGCCGTATCGGTTCTAGCCGGATGCTCGACGCTGTCTAACGACGGCGCAGCGGGCGACGTCTCAAAGCTGACGCAGCCCCGTACCGGCTTCGGCGTGACGGGCGAAAGGAACGACAGTGACGCGCAGGCTAGCTCTGCCCAAGTCTCCAAGCTCCTGTCGGCACCTCTGACGCCTGACTCTGCGGTGCAGATTGCATTGCTCAACAACCGCGGCCTCCAGGCTTCGCTAGCAGAGCTTGGCGTGTCCGAAGCCGACTTTGTCCAAGCCGGCCGTATACGCAATCCGGGCTTTTCATTTAGCCGGATGCGTGGCGGTGACGAGGTTGAAATTGAACGTAGCGTGATGTTTGACCTGATTGGTCTGCTCACTATTCCACTGCGCAGCACTATTGAAAGTAGCCGGTTTGAACAAGCCAAGCTGACCGCAGCATCCGAAGCAGTCCGCTTGGCTAGCGAAACCCGTCGTTCGTACTTCAGCGCCGTCGCAGCTGCTCAGACAGAGAAATTCTTGAGTCAGGTTGTGACGTCAGCCGAGGCTGGAGCCCAGCTCGCGCAGGAGCAAGCCAAGGTTGGCAACTGGAGCAAACTGGACAGGGCACGTGAGCAGGCTTTCTACGCGGAGGCGACTACGCAGTATGCCCGCGCCCGCCACTCGGCTACGGCAGCGCGTGAGCAACTTGTCAGGTTACTAGGCCTCTGGGGTTCGAACGTCGACTTCAAGATACCCGACCGCCTGCCAGACCTCCCACAAAAGCCGAATGAGCCGGGAGCGCTCGAGGCTCTTGCGATGGAGCAGAGACTCGACATCCAAATTGCCAAGCGGGACGTTGACGCTACCGCTCGGTCGCTGGGTCTTACAAACGCCACAGGCTTCATTAACGTTTTGGACGCTGGATACGCCAACAAGAGCACTACCGGGGCGCCTCGTGAGAACGGCTACGAAATATCGCTGGAACTGCCTATCTTCGACTGGGGTGGGTCTCGACGTGCTCGTGCGAAGGCAACGTACATGCTCGCTGTCAATCGTACCGCCGATACGGCTGTTCGCGTGCGCTCAGAAGTGCGCGAAGCGTACTCGGCCTACCGAACTACGTATGACGTCGCCAAACACTATCGCGACGAGGTGGTCCCGCTAAGGAAGCAGATTTCGGAAGAGGTCCTCCTCCGGTACAACGGGATGCTTGCCAGCGTTTTCGAGCTGCTGGCCGACTCGCGCGACCAAATCACGAGCGTCAACGGCGCTATTGAAGCGCAACGCGATTTTTGGATTGCAGAGACCGAACTACAGACAGCAATAAACGGCAGCGGCGGAGCCGTTTCGAGCGCAACCATTGCAGCGTCGGGCTCTGCGCCAGCAGCTGAACATTAATTGGAGAATTGAGATGGTTTCACGTAGAGATTTGTTCACCGGTGCTGCGGCGCTAATTGGGGCGGGGGTAGTCAGCCGAGTGGGCGCAGCATCCCTCCCAGAAGCAGTAATCATGCAGAGCGCCGCGACCCAGGTTCCACCGCCGCCACCGAACGGCCGCCCTTACAACCCAGTCGTGACTCTTAACGGGTGGTCGCTCCCATGGCGCATGAACAACGGAGTCAAGGAGTTCCACCTGGTTGCTGAGCCGGTTGTGCGTGAATTTGCGCCTGGCATGAAAGCAAACCTTTGGGGGTATAACGGCGCATCACCAGGGCCGACCATCGAAGTGGTTGAAGGTGACCGTGTTCGTATTTTCGTGACTAACCGCCTGCCAGAGCACACCAGCATCCACTGGCATGGTCAACCACTACCGAATGGTATGGATGGTGTTACCGGTTTGACGCAAAAAGGCATCCAGCCCGGCAAGACGATGGTGTATGAGTTCGAGGCTAAGCGGCCCGGTACGTTCATGTATCACCCGCATGCCGACGAAATGGTGCAGATGGCCATGGGGATGATGGGCTTCTGGGTTACCCACCCGAAAAATCCCAACTTCATGAAAGTCGACCGCGATTACGTATTTCTGCTTGGTAGCTACGACATTGAGCCGGGAAGCTTCGTCCCAAAGACCTCGACCATGCTGGACTTCAATCTGTTCACGTTCAACAGTCGCGTCTTCCCAGGTATCGACACGATGGTAGCGCGCCAGGGCGAGCGTGTGCGTATTCGCTTCGGCAACTTGACGATGACCAATCACCCGATTCATCTACACGGGCACGAGTTTGAAGTTACCGGTACCGACGGAGGTTGGACCCGACCGGAATCGCGTTGGCCAGAAGTGACCGTTGATGTTGCCGTCGGCCAGATGCGTGCCATCGAGTTTGTCGCGGACAACCCAGGTGACTGGGCATTCCACTGCCATAAGTCCCACCACACCATGAACGCAATGGGTCACGACGTTCCCAACATGATTGGCGTCTCCCAGCGTGACGCTGCGAAGAAGATTAGTTCAATCATTCCAGACTATATGGCAATGGGCTCTACGGGCGGCTCGATGGGTGAAATGGAGATGCCGCTGCCAGAAAACACTCTTCCGATGATGGGCGGCCAAGGCCCCTTCGGCGGAGTGGAAATGGGAGGCATGTTCACCGTGATGAAGGTTCGTAAAGACCAAAAGCGAGGCGATTACAGCGACCCGGGTTGGTACAAGCACCCAGCCGGTGCCCTGGCCTACGAATGGAGTGGCGCTCCGCTTGAAGCGGTCAGGAGTACGTCGGCCGGTGGGCAGTCTATGCCTGCGCCGAAGCCAGCGCAGAACGTAGAGTTTAACGTCCGCAAACCGTCGGGCCACTCCGGGCACTGACCGTAATTAGGGTTGCTAAGTAAGGTAACCGAATCGGAAGTCGTCACTAGCGGTCAGAAAACGACAGCTAATCTAATTTGAAAGAAAAGATACCAAATGAAAATCGCAAAAATCGTCGCCCACATCGCAGCAGCTACGTTTGCGCTCATCACTGTTAATAGCGCTATGGCCCAATCGCATGACCACGGAAATCATGCAGAGACTGCCGTCGCTGGCCAGGAGACAGCTATGTCCGATGGCGAAATTAAGAAAGTAGACAAAGACACCGGTCGCCTCACTATCAAACATGGCCCGCTTGAAAACTTGGGCATGCCAGGCATGACGATGGTGTTTGGTGTGAAGGATGTGTCAGCTCTCGATGTACTCAAGGCAGGCGACAAAATCAAGTTTGTCGCCGAAAAGCTTGAGGGACGATACGTTGTCACGCAGTTGGCAGTTCAAGACTAAGTTAGAGCAGTAGAAGGCGTCGTCGTCCGAACTCAGCGTCGATGCCGGCAGCAATGAGATGTGATGAGTATGTTTGCAACCAACCAAGGAGTAAATATGAAAATCTCGAAAATCGCACTCGCTTCGTTCGCGTTCGTAGCTGTGTCCGCAAGTGCTATGCCACAGCATCAAAGTGGCTCGCACGGCGCCGCCGGGCACGACATGGCAAACATGCAGTCGATGCACAAGAGTTCACCGAACGCCGCAAAAGCGCCCTATGAACAGCAGTTCCTGGACACCATGACTATGCATCATCAGATGGCAATGCATATGGCCAGCTTGGTTGAAAGTCGCTCAGCCAACCAAGAACTTAAGGATATGGCCAAGAAGATGATGGCCGAGCAGGAAAAAGAGATTGCCCAGCTCAAAGGGTGGAAAGAACAGTGGTATGCCGGGAAGCCAGAAGCGATGAACATGAAAATGCCTGGGATGCCCGAGTCAATGAAAGGCATGAGCGGTGACAAGCTGATGTCAGCCAAGGGTGAGCAGTTTGACCGCATGTTTGTAGACATGATGAGCCAGCACCACAAAGGCGCCATCAAGATGGCGCAGACTGCAGCTCCAAAGCTCCAGCACTCCGAAGTTAAGGAGTTCGCGAACAAACTCGTCGAAATGCAGAAGAAGGAAGTGGCGCACATGGCCGAGATGAAAAAATCCTGGGCAACGCCGACGAAGTAAGTAGTTCGAGAGCAGTTAAGAGCACGACAAGTCTAGTAATCGAAAATCGGCTTGTCGGCTGTCCCCGACCATTACAGACATATAAAAATCTATGCGCCAAACACTTTTTGCCATTGCGCTCTCTGCCGCGTCCTTCCAGGCACTCGCCGCGACTCCGCTCGAAACCGTCTCTGCGTTTCATGAAGCGTTGTCGGCGGGGACGGCCGACGCAGCTACCGTCTTCCTCTCCCCAACTATCCGGATTTTCGAGTCTGGTTATGTTGAGCGCTCACGTGATGAATATGCTGGTCACCATCTCCCCAGTGACATGGCCTTTGCTAAAGCGACGAGCCAGACGGTCATTCGCCAGAACGAGCGAGTGGAAGGAAATATCGCCATCGTCACGCGCGAAACGGAGACAAAAGGCAAGTTCAAAGGAACGAACGTCCACTCGTTTGGAACAGAGACTGCCGTACTAGAAAAGCAGGGCGACAAGTGGCTCATCACGCACGTCCACTGGTCCTCCCGTAAAGCTAAGTAATCAATAACTACTAGAGGTTGAATATGAAATCTATCCAAAAAATCGCAGCAGCCTGCGTTTTTTCAGCAGCTACCATCGCAGCCCCACTCGCGATGGCACACGCGAAGCTTGCAGCTTCGAACCCGACACCAGGAGCCGTTTTGGAAGCGGCGCCGACCGAAATTTCCCTGACCTTCAACGAGAAAGTCGAGCAAGCGTTTAGCACCGTTACGTTGACTTACACCGACGGTAAGGTCGTCGAGACCGAGAAGGCGAAGGTCGATGCCGCCAACCCGACAATGGTGCGCCTACAAACCAAAGGTCTGTCCACAGGCACTTATACCGTTAAATGGGCTGTCGCCGGCCATGACGGTCACCGCCGTACGGGCACGTTTTCGTTCTCGGTGAAATAAGTGGATAGCGTCCTGGGCCTTCAAGTTGGGTCAGTCGTTGCCTTAAACGCTGCGTTCGCGTGGCTTGTCGGCTCCTGGCTGGCCCGCCGTTGGCTGTTGGCCTCAGGTGTCCCTCGCGCAGACGCTGAAGCCCTGCTGCGCGCGGGAGATATTGTCGCGGCTACACTCGGCGTCCTAGCGACAGTCACAATGTTGTGGGCATCCGCCGCCGTAATGGGGGGCGTTAGCTTACAAGAAGCCAAAGATGTAGTCTGGCAGATGTTGACCATGACAAGTATTGGGCGGGCCGGCTATATCTCGTTTTTTGCGATTACCCTGGTATTGGTGATTCGAGCACTTCGTTCGACTGCAGTGTGGCGCGAGTGGACGGTGCTGGTGGCCCTAGGTCTCTTCGCGTTTGTGCGCGCGTCAATGGGGCATGCCGGCGAAAACGGTTACTGGACTCTGCCTTTCGCAGCGGAGGTAATCCACCTGACTGCGATGGGCGCATGGACTGGCTTAGTTGCTGTCTCTGCATGGAAGTCGATGCCTACGGACGCAGGCCAGCCTGACCTGAATCGCCTGGCTCGCTACCTCGATTCGATGTCTGCAGCGGCCATGGTCGCAGTCGGAGCAGTCTTCATAACTGGGCTGTTCAATGCATGGAACAGGGTTGGAACCGTAGACAACTTATTTGGCAACAGCATCTACACAACTGCATTGTTGATAAAGGTCGGGCTGGTAGGCGCTGCGCTCATTCTCGGCGGGTACAACAAGTTTGTCGGACTTGCCCTTGCCCGAGGCTCAGTGCATGGTCTTGAGCGCGTGAAGTTCGTGCTAAAGGTGGAGAGCATTGTCTTACTTGTTGTGCTGTTTGCAGCTGCGGTTTTGACTTCGCAGCAGCCGCCGGCTGCAATGTAGTAGCCGACTGTTCAGAGACCGCACGTTGGTGCGGGCTCTGAACAGCAGGAATGTGCTTGACCTTCCCATTAAGGGAACGTTTAGAGTAAGTCATGACTAGTGAATGGATAGACAAGCAACTGTGCCGCATCTTTTATCGGTAGCGCTGCAGTTTTGATGTGACATTACGACCCTGGGAGGGCGACCATGACTGAGAGCAAGGGTACACACGACCACGCGGCGGGACACGGAAATCATCACCATGCCCACGGTGCGGACTCCGTGCACCATCCAGAGCAACCAGCGAATTCAAAACCGTTCATCGACCCTGTATGCGGGATGAAGGTTGGTCCAAACCCTGAGCGAGAAATTACGTTTGGGGGCGAGGTCTATCACTTCTGCAGCCCAAAGTGCATGGAGAAGTTCAGAGCTGCGCCGGAGAGTTATTTGGCCGCCGCGAAACCGGCAGAAGTTCGTTCAACGGACGCTCCTACAGGGACGATGTACACCTGTCCGATGCACCCCGAGATTCGACAGGCCGTGCCAGGTAACTGCCCAATTTGTGGCATGGCGTTGGAGCCTGAACTTCCTTCCTTGGACGACGAAGAAAACCCCGAACTAGTCGACTTCCGTCGGCGCTTCTGGTGGACCCTACCTCTGACAGCAGTTGTATTTGCGCTGGCAATGTTCGGTCATGTCCTTTTCCAGGCAGGCGTAGCTGGGCAAAACTGGATTGAGTTAGCGCTAAGCACACCGGTCGTTCTCTGGGCCGGCTGGCCATTCTTCGTGCGATGGTTCCAGTCCCTCATGCGCATGAGCCCGAATATGTGGACGCTCATTGGCTCAGGGGTCATGGCTGCGTATGGCTACAGCGTCGTAGCCACGTTAGCCCCGAACGCTTTCCCGGTCACTTTTGCAAGCCACGGTCGTATCGGTGTCTATTTCGAAGCGGCGGCAGTAATCGTTTCCCTGACGCTGCTTGGCCAAATCCTCGAACTGCGTGCGCGCTCGCAAACCTCTGCTGCCATCAAATCGTTGCTGGGTCTGGCGCCCAAGACGGCGCGACGTATTGCCGCAGACGGGAGCGAAGAAGATGTTCCCCTAACCCATGTACACGTCGGAGATTCCCTTAGAGTTCGCCCAGGCGAAAAGGTCCCGGTAGACGGAATGGTGTCGGAAGGGAAAAGCGCGGTCGACGAGTCGATGCTTACAGGCGAGCCCGTGCCGGTAACAAAACGACCTGGCGACCGGCTAATAGGCGCAACGATTAACACAAGCGGAAGCCTCGTGATGACCGCAGAGAAGGTTGGGTCAGAAACAATGCTGTCCCAGATTGTGCAAATGGTCTCGCAGGCTCAACGTTCGCGCGCGCCAATGCAGCGCCTGGCTGACTCCGTGGCGGGGTACTTCGTAGTTGTTGTCGCGGCAATCGCGCTTCTGACCCTTGTGGTCTGGGGACTGTTCGGCCCGGAACCAAGCTGGGTCTTTGGGTTCGTTAACGCGGTGGCAGTGCTTATCATTGCATGCCCCTGTGCGCTCGGCTTAGCCACGCCTATGTCCATCATGGCTGCAACCGGCCGTGCGGCAACGCAGGGTGTGTTATTCCGCGACGCTGCAGCTATCGAAGACCTTCGAAAGGTTAATACCCTTATCGTCGACAAGACGGGCACGCTAACGGAAGGAAAGCCGGCGTTCAACACCGTTGTCGCGGCGCCAGGGTACAACGACGAGTACGTCCTTCAGCTCGCCGCCAGCCTTGACCAAGGCAGCGAACACCCGTTGGCTCACGCTATCGTAGCCGAGGCAAAGACGAGAGGTATTTTGCTATCGAAGCCCGAAACCTTCGAGTCTGCCAGTGGTATTGGGGTGACCGGTATCGTAGACGGAAAACGGGTTGCACTAGGAAATACTGCATTGATGGAGTCTTTGAGTGTCGACTGGCACGCCCTCACGGGGCCTGCTGAGAGTTTGAGAGCTGAGGGTGCCAGCGTAATGTACCTCGCCGAGGGAGGCGCACTAGTAGGCATCTTGGCAGTATCTGACCCTATCAAAGCCACGACAATAGAGGCGCTGACGACCCTCCGTAACGATGGAATTACTGTCGTTATGGCTACCGGGGATGGAACCACGACGGCGCGCTCGGTTGCTTCCAAACTAGGGATAGACGAGTTCTATGGCGAGGTGAAACCGCAGGACAAGCTTGCATTGGTAGACAAATTGCAGAAAGAGGGGCGGGTTGTCGCAATGGCTGGCGACGGTATCAACGATGCGCCGGCGCTCGCCAAAGCAAACGTTGGCGTAGCCATGGGTACCGGAACGGACGTGGCCATCAATAGTGCCCATATCACCCTCGTGAAGGGAGACCTACGCGGCATTGCGGTCGCTCGCTCCATTTCTGTCCAGACGGTGCGAAACATGTGGCAAAACCTCGGATTTGCATTTGTCTACAACGCGCTTGGGATACCCCTGGCGGCCGGGGTGCTGTATCCCTTCACAGGACAGCTCCTGTCTCCCATGGTTGCCGCCCTTGCCATGAGCCTTAGCTCCGTCTCCGTAATTACTAACGCGTTACGCCTTCGCGGGCAGGCGGCGCGGAGTACCCGAGCCATAAGCTCGCACCAAGGATAGGAACCGTATGCGAAATTCCGACATCGTTACTGACAACCCGGCAAGCAACTATGACTCGACCAGGTTGCCAGCAGAACAGCTCAACAGTTCCTGCTTTTGCAGCAGCTTGGACAAGACTGCCTTGAAGTCGGCGCTGTCCGGTGAAGTGCATGACGATATGCTATTTGAACTGATAGAGGAACGATGCCCATACCTGTTCTCTGCACGGCCCGTTTTCATCTCCAGTACGCAGGCGGACAGAATCGAGGAGGTGGTACGTGCACTAGAGTCTGTCATTGAGCTCCCCTCATACCGAGAGCTTGTACTGGCCGATGCGCCCGATATTGCCAAGAGTGGAGCCGGCGGTGCGCGAGGTGTGTTTTTCGGATATGACTTCCACCCGGACGGCGAGAATCTCGGCCTCATCGAAATAAACACAAACGCTGGAGGTGCGATGCTTAACGCTGCTATGGCAAGGGCACATCGAACCTGTTGTCTGGACGATAACCAGCTGGCACAAGCTGTCCTTTCCGGCGCTATGTTCGAGGACGAGATAGTGCAGATGTTCTGGGCAGAATGGGCAGCAGCAGGACAAACTGCGCCTCTGCGGACGATAGCAATAGTCGACACGCAACCTCAGCAACAGTTCCTCTACCCTGAATTCCTCCTGTTTCAGCGGCTGTTCGCCAAGAACGACATCAACGCCATCATCGCAGACCCGAGGGAACTTACTTTTAGAGACGGCGCGCTGTGGTTTGCTAAGCTTAAGATTGACTTGGTCTACAATCGGCTTACCGACTTCATGCTTGAGGCGCCTGAGTCGCGCGCTCTGCACGACGCGTACTGCGAAGACGCGTTTGTACTCACCCCGCATCCTCAAGCTCATGCGCTTTACGCGAACAAGCACAATCTCACCATACTAAGTGACGCCACAGCGCTCAAAGGGTTGGGAGTCCCCCAAGCTACTATCGACATATTGGTTGCCAACGTGCCTTTCACCGAGAGCGTCACGACCAATAACGCGGAACGATTGTGGAACGAGCGAGGCAATCTGTTTTTCAAGCCTGTCGCTGGATACGGAGGCAGAGCGGCCTACCGGGGCGACAAGGTAACGAAGCGGGTTTGGCAAGAAATCTTGTTGGGCGAATACATCGCTCAGCGAGTTGTCGCTCCTGGCGTTCGGGTTTCCGGTACGGCTGACAGTCCTGAAACTTTGAAGTTTGACTTGCGCAGCTACGTATACAACAGCCGAGTCCAGTGGACAGCCGCGCGCGTCTATCAAGGTCAGACCACGAACTTCAGGACTCCAGGCGGCGGATTCGCACCCGTGTACAGTCTGGGGGATGAAGAAGTGACTGCCGAGTTGAAGGCCATCAGTGAGGCAACAAGCAGCAGGAGCTGCTGCGCTAATGACTGCAAATGACTGAGCGTACCCGTCTGTTGAAGCAAAAATGGATTGCCAAATATCTGAGCAAAAAGTGAAGCGCTAGAGACCAGCGTAGCGCTCTGTTAGCTTAATCTGCTAGACGTCAGGTTCTGGTCGACAGCTGCCGGTCGAAACAGTCAGTGACTCTTCAGGCCGGGAACCCTGCCAAGCTGACGCGAACGGCCTAGGTTGGCAAAAATAGCTCGGTCACGGCTCGACGTTGTGTACCAAACTAATTGAACAAGGGATGACACATGCCTAGAGGGGCGCACCTGACAAACGTCGCCAGTAATTTGTGCGGCTCATTCGCTAGCCGGAACAACGATCTGGATGGTTACTGGGCAATCGGCAAGCTACGTTCGCTGGCCGAACGGAATGGTCAGACCACGGTATTACTCGACTTGTTGGCATCATCCACTCAGCCGTCGTCGTCTGAGCTCGCGCCTGTATTGGCTCACTATCGCGGCCTCCTTGCAAA
>NZ_JCASIO010000022.1:0-6277 GCF_059685955.1 Telluria sp. LT2P80
GTCGGTCCCACCCCTTCCCATCCCGAACAGGACCGTGAAACGACTTTGCGCCGATGATAGTGCTGCAACCAGTGTGAAAGTAGGTTATCGTCAGGCTAGTTATATAGAAAAGCCCCATTCAGTGATCTGAGTGGGGCTTTTCGCTTTGGGCGATCGACTTGATGCGATCACCCCATCAACCATCTAACCTATTCCCACAAGTTGTCATGCCCTGTTTGGCGTGCCACTCATCCTCAGGCTCGCTAGAGTTTGCCGCCTCTGTTATACGCCACTGGCCCACTGTGGCAGCAAAACCCCACGTACCAACCACATGATTTGATCGGGCGCAACGGTCAAACAGGTTCATTTCTGCGAATGCTTCTGGCTCTTACTATTTCTTTGACGCCAAGGGGACTGCCGCATGATGCGTTGGTCCGGACTCGCGGAACCAAGTACTTCACATGAAGGGCCGCCATGCGTGAGATCACCACATGGGTGTTGATAATAGCGGCATACCCCTTCATTGCAGCCTGGCTTGTGGGGCTGCGACGCGGCTATCAAATCAACGAATTGGAACAGCAGCTGGTTTTGCTCCGCGAGAAGGTCCAACAGCTCTCTCCGGCACCTCTGGAAACACCGGCGCCTCGTCCTGCCGACATGGCCGTTTCCACAGTACCAAAGGATGATGTTGAACAGGTGCCACCTGCCGTCTTGCCAGATAGCGCCCATGCACAAGTCCAGGGGGGGGGACGGTACCAGTGCCAGTGCCAGCGTCGATGACGCCCAGACAATCCATCAGTCGCCCCAAGCAAAACGAGGTACTCCCCGTCGTGGCCGAAGCCTTGGCAGCCCGATTCAACACGAAGCGATCACGCCACCGCTGGATCCTGATGCTTTAACCAAAGCGGTATCTCCGCCACCTCGCTGGCTGGTTGCGGTCAAAACCTGGTTGATGACCGGGAATCTGGTCGCCAAGCTCGGCCTGGTTATCCTGTTTATCGGCATTGCATTCCTGCTCAAGTATGTGGCGGCGACCATCACAATCCCGATTGAACTGCGGCTGGCTGCGCTGGTGTTGGCCGACATGGGTCTTCTTGGATGGGGCTGGCGCCTGCGTAGCAAACGCAGGGAGATCGGCTTGCCGGTGCAGGGAACCGCCATCGCCATCCTGATGCTGGTGATCTTCAGCGCATTCCAGCGCTACGCCTTGATACCTGCGGGATTCGCATTTGCCTTGCTGGTGTCGCTCACGGTATTCACGTGCCTTCTTGCCATTTTGCAGGAGGCACCGTGGCTCGCGGCATTCGGCATTACCGGCGGCTTCGCCTGCCCGCTGCTGTTGTCGACCGGACAGGGAAATCACATCGCCTTGTTCTCTTACTACGCGATGCTCAACGTCGGCGTCTTTGCGCTGGCGTTCAAGCGCTCGTGGCATCAGCTCAATCTGCTGGGCTTTGTCTTCACGTTCGGTGTCGCTGGGGCATGGGGCGGGTTGCAGTACACCCCGGACCATTACGCGTCGGCGCAGGCATTTTTGATTCTTTTTTTCTTGTGCTACTCAGCAATCCCTTTCGCATTCGCGGGTCGCACGAGAACACGGTTGCAGGATTATGTCGATGTCACGCTGATCATGGGAACACCGCTGTTGACCTTCGGGTTTCAGGTCGGGCTGGTCAGAGACATGCCGTTCGGTCTGGCATTTTCAGCACTCGGGCTGGGCGGATTTTATCTCGTGGCCGGAACGATTCTCTGGCGTGCCGGCAAGGAGCGCTGGCGGACACTTGTCCGGACGTTTGCTGTCCTTGGCACCATTTTTGGCACGCTGACGATCCCGTTTGCCCTGGATGCGCGCTGGACCTCGGCCGCGTGGGCGCTGCAAGGATTCGGCTTCGTGTGGTTCGGGTTGCGCCACCAGCGGCGTGCCATCTGGGTCTGTGGACTGTTGTTGCAGGCCGGAGCCTGGATCAGCTTCATGACCGCGCTGTCTCACATCGACATGACTGCAGCGTTGACGGCGAACTTGTGGCTGGGTTTCTTGCTGCTCGCCGCCGGCGCCTTTGCGGTGGCTCTGGCATTCCGCCAGAGCGACAACAACAGCGACAAGCAGGATCTGTCTTCACCGGCCACCAATATGCTGGCCAATACGGCGTTGATGTTCGCAGCGCTGTGGCTGCTGGCCGGATGGGTGACGGAAGCGACCCTGCGCTTCTCGGGCGCCATCCTGGCAGACTGGATCGTGGTTGGGTCGATTTTCACGGCGCTGCTGCTGTATGCCCTCAGCCTGCGGATGGTCTGGACAACCGCGCGCCAACTGGTTCTGGCTGCCGAGCTCGCAGGCGCCATCGGTCTGGCCATCGCTGCTAGGCCTGGGTTGTCATGGCTGAGCATGGTCGAGCCAAATGACGAGATGCCCTTGCTCGGTCTGGTGATCCTGGCCGTGGCGGCGTTCGCCACCAGCCGCTCACTGAAGCTAGCCGCATCCAGGCGAAACGGCAGCTACCTGTCAGCGTTACTGCTGCTGTGGAGCGGCATCTGGTGGGTCTGCACTCTGAATGTCGCAGCAGGTCGGTTCGTCGACTATCTGCCTGCCGCCCTGGGCAGCGTGGATTCCCGCTGGCTTGCACTGTATGTGCTTGGCATCGCGGCGACGTCGATCGCGTGCGTGCACTGCGCATCGCGCTTTTCCTGGCCGCAGTTACTCTGGTTCGCCCCCGCTTGCTGCGCTGCGCTGGGCATCATTACGCTGCGCTCGCTTGCAATGCTGTACGGCGCGCACGCGCTCCCGGACGCCGCGCTCTGGATCGCATGGGCAGTTGCATGGATGGGCAACGAACAGGCGATGCTACGCTGGCATACCAGCGGATTGCTCCTTAACCGCACCGTCTTGCAGTTGCTGCACGCCATCCGCACGGGTGGGCCGTGGCTCGCATTGTGGCCAACCGGCGCGATCCTGATCGACGGATGGCTCGCTACGCCAACCGACAGCGCATTGACCTTGCAAGGAGACTGGGTCACGGACGCGGCATGGAGCAATTACCTCCCGACATGGGCAATGATGCTGTTCCTTATCGGCTTGCTGCGTCGAAGCATGAAAGGGCGCTGGCCCACCGTTCCGATCGCGGACTGGTATCGGTCGATTGCCGTTCCAGTGGGTAGCCTTCTGCTGATGTTGCCAACCGCTCTGTGGAACCTGAGGCACGATGGTGCGATGGCCCCGTTGCCCTATATTCCACTGCTCAACCCGCTCGATTTGACCACAGGATTTGTGCTGATGCTATGGGTAAGCACGTTGCGGCAACTCGCTGCCAGGGCTGCAATGGATCAGCCCGTTCTAACCACGCTGCTGCGTGCCACCATGGTGGCAGCGTGGCTCTGGTTCAATCTCATTCTGCTACGAAGTGCTGCGCATTACCTTGGCATCGATTACCGGCTTGCCGATCTCATGGCTTCGCAAACGGTGCAGGCATTGCTCTCTCTGGCTTGGGGCGCGAGTGCTTTCGCGGTCATGCGCATTGCAGCACGCACTGCTCGACGACGGGTCTGGTGGATCGGCGCGCTGTTGTACGGCATTGTGGTGGCCAAGCTGTTCCTGGTTGACCTGGCCAATGGCGGGAGTATCGCGCGCGTTGTGTCGTTCGTTGGTGTTGGCCTGTTGCTGCTACTGGTGGGCTATCTCGCCCCGTATCCGAAAGCACCGCAGGCCGCGTCAATGGCTGCGTCAGCTTGACCTACAGGAGAACGACCCATGCCGATTTCTCTCTGCAGGTACTGCTGCGTCATCATGGTATTCGCGCTGACGGGCGCCGCCGTCACTGAAAGTCCAGCGGCCCAAACCGACAGGCTGACCGATTATTCGCATCGTCTCCCTTTACGCACCGTCAGCAGCCAGGCCATTGTGCGACTGCCGCTGCCGCGTGCGGTCTATCTGAACGCACGTTCGCCTGCCTTGCACGATCTGCGCGTGTTCGATGCCGTTGGTGCGTCGATGCCTTTTGCGCTGATCGATCAGGCGCCACCAGCCGTAGAAAAAAAGGCCACTGCACCGGTCGCCATTTTCCCGCTGTATGGCGCCGCCCGGGACACAGGGCAGATGCCTGAAAGCTTGCAGATCCGCACCCGGAGCGACGGCGCCGTCATTTCCGTGACGACGCCGTCGCGGGCAGCGAGCGACGAGCTGCAAAGCCTGATCCTCGACCTTCAGCCGGCGGCGTTGGCTGCGAAGGTCAGCGCTGCAGCACCAGTGGGCGCGCTGGCGTTATCGCTGCCCCAGGGGGCGGACAACTACAACGCGCACGTTGCAATCGATGTGAGTAACGACCTGCAAGACTGGGACCTGCTGGCCGAAGCGGCAGTCAGTTGGCTGGTCAACGATCGCGGCGCAAGCGTCGGCAAGCACCGCATCGAGTTTTCGCCGCGGCCATTTCGCTACGCTCGTATTCGTTGGCTTGAGGGCAAGCCGCTCGCCTTTGCCGACATCAACGCCGAGTATGTCGTGCAGCAGTACGCCGCCATGCAACTCGAGACCATTGTTTTGCCGGGCCAGCCAGCTGCCGAGGGGCGCGATGTGATGTATGCAGCGCCCGTTGCCATTCCTGCGATCGCTGTTGGGTTTGTGTTTGAGGGGCAGAACGTCGTCATGCCGGTGATAGTGGGCCAGTACCAAACCACGCGTAGCCGCAAACCCGGTGAACGAGTCGTGACGCGGCTGCAGCCAATCGTGAATACAACCTTTTATCAACTGTCGCAAAAGGGGGCGCAGCGCGTTTCCGGCGACGTCGAGATTGCAGCCACCAATGCGTCCACTTGGGTGGCCCGGCCACTAACCGCCATCCTGGAGCGTCCAGCCTTACGCTTGCGTTGGGCACCTGCAACCATCGTGTTTGTGGCTGCCGGCAAGGCGCCTTACCAACTGGCATTTGGCCGCGCCAGTGCCATGGCTGCCAGCGTGCCGCTCTCCCAGGTTGCGCCGGGCTTTACGCCGCGTGAACTGGCCGAGCTGGAATCCGCAACACCCGGGGCGCTCGTACAACAGCAATCGCCAGCTACGATCGTGGAGGCTGACCGGACTGCTGGCAGCCGCCGGCATTGGTTATGGGGCGTGTTGGTGTGTGGCCTTGCGGCACTTGCCGCCATGGCCTGGCATCTGTTCCGTCAGATGAAGGCAGATACTTCCGGCACGCCTTCATCTGACGTCGCTCCCGACAGCGGGCTGCATGCCTCTGAGTAAATGAAGAAAGGAGCGACCAAACAACTCAGTGCACCGGCGGGTGGTATGGCAAAGCCGTGGGGAATCGATCCGTTCCGACCGAGCTGGCGCAGGCACTCGCGCACGGACAGACTAATCATGGGGTTGAACGGTGTTGTAGCCCTCATGCTGCACGGGATGGTCAAACTGCGCTATCTGCTATTGACGCGCGTGTGTAGCCCTTCCCACTAATGACTCAGGCAGCGCCGTGCTGGCCGGCGGCGCGCAATTCAAGCCTGTCCCAGAAGCGGTCGTGAATCGGCAGCAGAAGTACATTGCATACCGGCTCAAGGATGGCCGCGATACCGCCGGAAGCGAGCGAACCCGTCGCGCAATAGATGACGGTGAACCCCACGACCATATGCATGGCAGTCTGGCTGACTTTTTCAGCAGCGCGTCGGGCATAGCGTTCGCGCTCGGAGCGCGCCCGGGCACGGATGGCCTCCCAGGCTTTCTCGTGGAAAGGGAGGAGCAGCACATTAATCACAGGCTCAATGATGATCGCGAGGCCGCTGAACATGACCGAACCAGTCAGCGCGTACGCAATGGCGAAAGCAATGGCCATGTGGGTGATGACCTGACTGGTTTTCTTGGCAGCGACGACCATCTTGACTCCTGAGATTGCACGTGTTGATACGGTAGAGGAAAATGATAGTCATTCTCGATTGGCGCACAAAGGCATATATATCTACCATGGCTATAGCCTATTACTATTGATTGGCTAATTGCGATAGGCTCCAGTATTTCATAAGCCCCTTGCCGAACATGTCACAAGTTTGTTATAGTCTCGTTCTGCCCGACGCAGACACTGCTTAAAAGCAGCGACAGCGAAGGAAAGAAGGGGTTGACGAAAAATGAGAAACACTTCATAATCTCGCCTCTCTGCTGCTAACGAACACAACGCTTCGTAGCAAACGGCAGAAGCAGCACCGAATGAAGTTCTTTAAAAATTAACAGTCGATAAGTGTGGGCGTTTGATGAAGGTGCCAAAGACCTCGGTCTTTGATTACTTAAATTATCAAATGTTCACAAAAAAGAAATACGTTGCTCAGC
>NZ_JCASIO010000023.1:0-6009 GCF_059685955.1 Telluria sp. LT2P80
TGCCCCGCGCTGCCGTTCGACTTGCATGTGTAAAGCATGCCGCCAGCGTTCAATCTGAGCCAGGATCAAACTCTTCAGTTCAATCTCTGTTTGTTGGCATTTCTGCCACCCTGCCTTGCGGCAGGGGTCGCTCACTCAAAATACTGACCGTTACTCATTGCTGAGCAACGTATTTCTTTTTTGTGAACATTTGATAATTTAAGTAATCAAAGACCGAAGTCTTTTGCACCTTCATCAAACGCCCACACTTATCGACTGTTAATTTTTAAAGAACTTTATTCGGTGCTTCTTGCTGTTAGTAGCGAATCGTTTTGTTCGCTGCAGCAGAGAAGAGAGATTATGCTGTGTTTCCGAAATCTCGTCAACTCTTTCTTTTCGCTTCGCCTCAGATTTCTCTGTAGACCTTGCTCTCGTAACCACTTGATTACGTTAACTTTTTCGGTCAGTGCCGAAGCGGAGGCGAACTATAACAAACCTCCCCCGGGTTCCGCAAGCCCTCCTGCAAAAGAATCTTCACACCCGACGTATTCGCATGCGGCTACGTCTCCAGCAGGATTCTGGCTCCCAAGGTATATTCCCCGGTTAAATAATATAAGACCAACTTTCACACTCTGCACGCAATACTTTGGGGAAATAATGAAGCATCCTGTCCTGCGCCGTACCACGATCGCCGCCCTTTGCGCCTGCTGGCCACTTGCCGCCATTGCCGATGACATCCGCAATCCAATGAACGTGGTGGTCATCAGTGGCACGCGCGCTGAACACACCAGTTTCGACCTGCCCGCCGCGATCGATGTCGTCGATGCGGCGCAGATCGGCGCCGCGCAGTTGCGCGTGAACGCCTCCGAAGCACTGGCGGCGGTGCCGGGGGTCGTCGTGCGCAATCGCGAGAACTACGCGCAAGACCTGCAAATCTCGTCACGTGGCTTTGGCACGCGTTCGGCATTCGGTGTGCGCGGCGTGCGCCTCGTTGCCGACGGCATCCCGGCCACCATGCCCGACGGCCAGGGCCAGGCCGCGACCTTCAACCTCGATGTCGCCGAGCGCATCGAAGTGCTGCGCGGTCCTTTCTCTGCGTTGTATGGCAATCACTCGGGCGGCGTGGTCCAGTTGTTCACGCGCGAACCCACCGACAAGCCGACCGTGGAAGCCAGCTTCACCGGCGGCAGCTACGGCCAGCGCAAGCTCGATACGAATGCGTCGGGTCGCAGCGGCGGTATCGGCTACCTGATCGATGCGTCGCGCTTCGAGACCGATGGCTACCGCGACCATAGTGCAGCCACGCGCGACCAGGCCTATGCCAAGCTGGTGGTCGAGCCAACGTCGACCAGCCGCCTGGTGATTACGGCCAGTGGGCTGCGCCAGGACGACACGCAGGATCCGCTGGGCGTGACATGGGACACCTTCCGCCGCGATCCACGTGCGGGCGAGATCGACACCACCGATACGCAATCGCCACAGCGCACGCTGGCCGATCGCTACGACACGCGCAAGAGCATTGATCATCAACAGTTCGGCGCGACGTTCGAGCAGCGCTTCGGCCAGGATCGCCTGCAAGTGACGGCTTACGGCGGTAACCGCCGCGTGATCCAGTTCCAGTCGTTCTCGCGCGGCTTCCAGGCGCCGGCCACGCACTCGGGCGGCGTCATCGATTTCGACCGCGACTTCTATGGCATCGACGCCAACTGGCGTGCAGTGCGCACCGTTGCCGGTGGCACGCTGCGCACCACGGCAGGCCTCGAAATGGCGCAATCCAAGGATGCGCGCCAGGGTTTCGAGAACTTCATCGGTACGACCTTTGGCGTGAAAGGCAATCTGCGGCGCGATGAACAGAACGACGTGACCAGCGTCGACCCGTACGTGCAAGTCGAATGGGAACGCGACCAGTGGGTGCTAACCGGCGGCCTGCGTCACAGCCGCGTGGACTTCGACGTCGAGGACCGGTATCTCTCCAATGGCAACGACAGCGGCGGCACCGACTTTCGTCATACGACGCCGCTGGTCGGTGTGCTGTACAAGATCTCGCCCACGCTGAACGTGTATGCGAGCGCCGCGCGCGGCTTTGAAACACCAACGATGAATGAGTCGTTCTATTCAGGCACAGGCGGCGGCTTCAACTTCGCACTCGAGCCGGCGATCGGCACGCACCTTGAAATCGGCGCCAAGGCGATGGTGGCCCGCGGCGTGCGCGTCAACGCCGCCGTGTTCCAGGTGAAGACCAAGGATGAACTGGTGGTCGATGCGTCGTCGGGCGGCCGCACCAGCTATCGCAACGCGAGCGCCACGCTGCGCCAGGGTGGCGAGCTGTCGGTCGACGCGGAACTGGGCGCCGGCTGGAATGCGCGCATCGCCATGAGCATGCTGCATGCGATCTACGACGAAGGCTTCGGCGCCGTGCCAAAGGGTAGCCGCCTGCCGGGCGTGCCCAAGTCGAGCTTCTACGGTGAATTGGGCTGGATGGAAGCGGCGGGCCGTTATGGTGTCGCACTCGAGACGGTCGCCAACAGCCGCGTGTACGCGGAAGACACCAACACCGCGCAGACAGCGCCTGGCTATGCGGTCGTCAATGCCCGCGTGCAGGCGAGCCAGCAATTTGGCGGCTGGCGCCTGCGCCAGTTCGCGCGCCTGAACAATCTGTTCGACCGCGACTATGTCGGCTCGGTGATCGTGGGCGACGCCAACCGCCGCTATTACGAAGCGGCGCCTGGCAGTAACTGGCTGCTGGGCGTCAGCGCGCAGTATCAGTTTTAGTCAGGTCCACCGGGGCCGCGGACGGGGACGGGGCCGCTGCTGGCGGCTCCTGCCCCGGCAGAGCAACATCCGGATACAGGCGCGCCAGCGTCGCCGTCACCGCCGGCACCAGAACAGCCTGCACCAGTTTGGTGGCTGCGCCCAGGTCCGGCGCGGCGCGTACGGATTGCCACAGTTGCGCGCTATCGACACCGCGGGCAGCCAGTGCGCTCTCAGCCTCGGCCTGCCAGAACGGCGGCGCTTCGCTTTCGACATAATTGCCGCGTCCACGGCCAAAGTGCGCCACTGCCAGATAGCGCAGAATCGCGCCCACCAGCATCTGCTGCAGGAACGGGTCGGCGAACTTCACGTTTGCCTGGTTGCGATCGGTCCCCTGATTGAAGCCCCACGCGGCGCCGGCAGCCGTGATGCCGCCAGCGATCGCGCCCAATAACGCGCCGGCGCCCATCGTCAGGCCGCCCGCCATCAAGTCAGCCGACAGACCGGTGGTTGCACCCGCCACCACCGCACCCAATAATCCAGCCTGCGCCTTGTCCACTGGCGCGTTAACCGCGAAGTTGTCGCGCACGCGTGCATTGACAGCGACGGCCTGCCCCGGATCGATGCGATACAGGGACAGCATGCGCGCCGTCGCATGATTGATGCCGTCGTTCAGGCGCTGCACGAGCGCTGCCATCGCCAGCTCTTGGCGGCGCGCTTCATCCTTGCCGATGCCGACCGCTTTCAACGCGCTGCGCAACATGCCCGGCCGTTGTTCGTCCAGCGCCTCGGTATCGCGCGCGGTGGCGGCAATCTGTTCGGCGTTCATCTGCAAGGCGCTTGCATAGCGCTCGCGATTGCGCGCCGCCCAGGCAGACAGCAGGCGCGCATACGCGGGCTGCTTCTCGGCTGCGATCAGGTGCGTGACCGATTCGTAGAACACGTGTTCATGCACCCAGCAGCGGGCGAATGCATCGAGCGGCAGCACTTCCTTGACGACCGAATACTGGGCCAGATGCTGTTTCCAGCGCTGTGGCTCGGCCTGTTCTTCGCTGGCCGGACGCGGTGGTCCGATCTGGTTCAGCAGCACGACCACGGGTTTGCCGAGCCATTCGAGGATATTCATCTCGGACGGCAGATAGCCCGCATCCTGTGGCGACTCGGACGAGTTCACCAGGTAGAGCACCACGTCGGCTTCTTCGCGCGCAGCGCGCAGTGCCTGCTGGCTGAGGAAGAACGGACGGTCGCGATAGCGGTCGAAGACCTCGCGCAGAAACCAGCCGATCGGATTGCCGGCCATGGCCAGGCGTTTGTGCAGACGCACCGAATCGCCGAAACCGGGCGTGTCCCATAACACGAGCGAGTCGCCAGCCGGTGTGGACAGCAGCGGGTAGCCTTGCGAAATCTGGGTCACGTGCGCAGCGTCGCGGATTTCGCCGACGTCCATGCCAACCAGCGTGCGTGCCAGTGTGGTCTTGCCGTTGTTCGTATGCGAGACGAGGGCGAACTGGATCTTGGCAGGCTGGATCATCGCAGCTCCGGCAGGGTCAAGCCCGCACCCAGTTCAAGCGGGTACTTATCCGGTTCGAGCAAATTGACGACATGGGCCGACGTGCCATGGAAGCTGCAGAACTGCCGCCACAGCGAATGACGCTCGGCGGCGCGTTCAGCGCCGACCTGGTCGCCGATACGCTCGAGCAGCGCCGATTCATCAAGCAGCACCGCGACGCCACGAGGCACATGCTTGACCAGATAGTCGAGCATCGCGCCGTGATTTTCCTTTTCTGGCGTCGCAGCTAGGCTGAACAGCACGGTGGTGACGGTGATGCCGGCTTCGTTCAGCATCGTTTCGCGCAATGCGTGCTTCGGTTCGATGCCATACGCGACCGCCGGCAGCAGCTGCACCCTCGCCTGCCCACCCAGGGCCGAAGCTGCGATTGCCCACAGGCCGCGGTCACGCGGCTCGTCAAGCGTGTAGGTATACGGGATCACGCGCAGCACGGCCGGCGCGCTGGTACCGATGCTGTCAGCCAGTTTGCGGTAGTACGGCTGGTCGAGGTCGAGGGGGAAGTGACGCGACAGATGGCGCGCGCGCAGGCCGGCAACAATCGCGAGCAGTACGCGTGGAATGATCACCAGCAGCAGCAACGTCGCGCCGTACAGATGAACCCAGCGTTCGCCAACCGGCAGGCCGGCGCTGCCGCCGAAGCGCAGTTGCTCGATCTCGGCCAGCGTGAAGCCTTGCAGGAACGGGAACACAGTCAGCGCTGGCGTGAACAGCCACGACAGCAGCGTGTGGACTTGCTGGGCGTCGAGGAAGGTGCTTTCCCAGCCAGTTACGTATTGGGTGAGCAGGCCGCGCGCATACAGCGACGCGACGGCACCGAGCGCAAAGCCGGCGGCCGCGAGATGCACCGTGCGGCTCAGGCGCGCACGCGTCAGCGGTTCACTGAGCACGGCCCAATCTGCCAGAAAGTGAGCAACGCCTTCGGCCAGTGCGGTGGGAAGCTTGCGCGGCGCGACGGCCTTGCCCACGCTCAGTCGGCGCAGCAACGGCGCACCGCTCTTCTTCTTGCGCGCGGCAGGAACGACCGCCCATATCAGAAGGCCTAGGTAGACCAGCAGGTTCCAGGCGATGATGATCAGGAGCGGTGCCGACAGGAGGTCGACACGGTGCGGATCGGCGATGCGGTCTAGCGCGGCGCCAAGCACGAAGGCGATGAACGGCAACGCGAACCAGATCCCGCGCATGCCGGGCGCGCGGCGCTGGAACGCGCCGAAGGCCGGCGTGCGTTCGCCGAGGCGCTTGAGGATTTGCTCGGCGCGCTGCTGCAGGAAGTGCTGCTGGTTGACGGCCGTATGGCTATCGGCCGCCTGCCATGCAGCGAGCTCGCGTGCGCTGCGGGTGGCGTACTTGCGATCGTCGTCGCTCAGTACGGTATGACCAACGTCGGCGTGCTCGATCGCGCGCGCCAGCACGACATTGCGTGCAACCTGTTCATTCATGCTGTTCCCGTGATTGAAATGACAATGATGATGAATGCATTGTGCACCAGATTCACGGGCGTTGGCGGTGGGGTGGCGCACCGTGCTCGTCACATCGACAAGTGAGCACGATAAAGCGATCGCCCAAAGCGAAAAGCCCCACTCAGATCACTGAGCGGGGCTTTTCTATATAACTAGCCTGACGATAACCTACTTTCACACTGGTTGCAGCACTATCATCGGCGCAAAGTCGTTTCACGGTCCTGTTCGGGATGGGAAGGGGTGGGACCGACT
>NZ_JCASIO010000024.1:0-4524 GCF_059685955.1 Telluria sp. LT2P80
ATCCCCAAAAAACCGGCACTGCTCCCTGATTACCCTAAAGCGCCGCACCATACGCATCGGCGGGTACAGTTCTACTGCCAAAGCCTGCTTCTAAGTTATTACACAGCCTGGGCCGGTTGCGGACCTATTGTAGCGTCCGCTAACGGCCTATTTTGTTGAAAAACTCGGCTCCATTGTCCGTCTAAAACGAAGGATCGGTAACTCGACTGTTCAAAACAGCCACCATGGCACGAAACGCGAGTCGGTTGGACTGTCGACATTACCGAAAATTCGCTATAAAAGTTGCCGTTCGACTTTTTCAACACAATAGGTCGTTAGCGGACGCCAGAATGCGTCCGTAATCGGCTGGACGTAGACGTTCGAAGACCCTTTTTCCAGTTCGTTCAAAGAGCAGAAATCCATCTGCGTCCCGCTGTCGACACGGTCGTCTGAATCCCTGCAATGGCATCGATTAGACCGTGGCGTGGTAGTCTGCTGAGGCCTATTATGGTGTTCGTGTGGCAGCTACCTGTTCCTCGCTTGAGTGGATGCAGTGTCGTCAAGCAAGCCAAGAGTAATGCTCTGGAATTCAACCAATTTCAAATTTAGTTCATCGATATATGAAGTAAATTTGAAACTGTTTTCCGACTTTAGATCAGTCGGTACTATGAACCTGGAGATGTCCCGAGTTCCAGTTTTATTTCATTGGACGGCGGCCAAGACCGCTGCCCGGATTTCCAGTGTAGTTCGCCCTGTGCTGTCAGATTCGCGACTCTAGCTGCCCTTGCAATGCGATGCATGAGCTCAAATGCATCACATTATTCCATTTTCCACGAAATTATTGTACTGGTGACGCAACAGCGGATACTCCTGGGCACTGGGATAGTGCGCCAACAGTTCCTTCAAGCGCGTGACCCGGCCAGCGCCATCTAACGCAATGCAAAGGAATATAGCGATGGGTCTGAACAACGCAGGTGCTTGGGCACGTCCTGCCCATCGGTCATCCTTCGACCTCCTGATGCTGGCAAAAGCACGATCGATAAGATTTGGGACGGCAGGGCCAGGGATATCCAGTCCGGCGCAAACTTCGAAGAGGTGGGTATTGCATTCGATTTCGAGAAGAATGAATGGCAGGGCAGTACCGAACAAGGGACGAAATCGTTCGATCAATCGCATTTGCTGCTTCACGAGGTCTTTCATCACCAATGTGGAGCCGACTTCATCGTCGACGAACCGTACAGCCTGGACGTTCAGTCCTGAGAGGAAATCAGGGAGCAATGCGTCAGCCACTTCAGGCTCGCCACCTTGGATCCCGCCCACTCGAGCGATAACGGCGTAACCCAAGTTGAGTGCATCGCATACAAATTCCAGCGTACCCATCTGCGTTCGGTCGAGCTGATCGAAAAAATATTCAGCGCAGGCGATGGCCTTTGGAAAAAGCGGTGTATGAAAGTCGCGCTGATAGACGACCGCATCCATGATGACATTCTTCAGACCATTCAACAGCAACGACGCCTCTTGCAAAGAGAGATCACGCAGGAAACTGTTGTCGGTAGCGTCCAGGCCGGCGCGCGGCGACACGATGTCAAACAAGAGGTCTCCATACAAGTCAGCTGCCTTCGCCCAAGCCCGATTGTAGATGTCGTGATCCGGATTGAAGCTTTTGAATGCCGACAGGCAGGATCCTTTGCTGGCTAAAAAATAAGCTCTGCAAAGGGTGTACGAGGCGGGATAGTCGTTGCCAATTCGAATTAAGACCTGCTCGGCTGTATCCATGTCGAGCTGGGCATCCGACCAAAAATTTCGAGCGTGCGCGTTACGCATGCGCGCATTCACCGCCACCCCGTCCTTAAGCATTGCGTCAGGATGCAATCCGTGCAGACGCTCCACATTCTGTTTAATATTGTCGACGCTCACGCGCAAGTAGTCGAGCAGTGAAGGCAAAGTCGGTGCCTCCGTCAGTGCGCAAAAGAGGCCATGTAGTGTCCGATGATGCCGGACCCAATGCATGCTGCCTGAAGTGCGGCCGTAGGTCCCCAAGAACGCGAGCACAGCCTGCACTGCCGCAATATCGGTTGATAGGGTTTTAGCATCACGCGACCGATTGTCGTCCAGCACAACAAGTGACACGTGGACATCGATGAGGTGCACGCCAAGCTCCTCGAATCCCGCTTTGTAGTCGATGGCGTTTGTGGGTTGGCTGGCGAGTAGTGAATCGTCGACACCGAATCCCACGATGGACAACGCGCGCAAAATAGCGATGTTGGTTTCCAGCGGAATGACGGTGATGGGCCACCAGCCAATCTCGGATGCGCTGGCCGGCAGCATGTTGGCGAGTTGAGCGACGATCTGTAACGATTCCTCAAACAGTTGATCCTGCACCAGTAGCATAATCTTGTCGCCTAAAATGGTAGCTTTTTCTTCCATGGGTAAGCGATCTGTATGGGCAGGGTCCTGATCGAGGCCAATCAAGAGGTCAAGTAGCTTTCGTTGGTCTAACCGTTTCAAGGATCGCCATTCGGAGCTGTGCCGCATCTTGCGAAGATTGGCAAAGTACGCCTTCTTAACCTCGCGGATCTTACCTGTTTCTTCCAGCCCGGCGGTGATCACTTCCCAATAACTTCTCTGCGTAAAACGCCAATTGGCTTCAAACACTGGGGTGACGAGGTGGGCTGGCGTGTTCGCTTCGAGCAGCGAGCGGGATGTCGCGTCGCGAGGTGTTGGGTCAAGCGCGATCTGGGTGAACAGTTCATCGAACTCGATGCCCTGGAAGCTGGCCCATTGCAGACTTTGCAAGGTAGATGTGGACAGTCCCTTGTAGCGCTCCGCTACCAGGTCATGAATGGAAGGCGATTTTTCACCCAGCTTCTTCTCGCCTTCGACCGTCAAACGTTGCGAGATATCGCCGTTCTCGAAAAAATCGGCGTAGCTATTGAAGTAGGCAGCTAACTCCTTAACAATCAGCGGATTTCCGTCGGCACGGTGGATCAGGATTTCGCGCTGCTGCTCGCTCAAGGAGGGAAGTAAGTCGCTCACCATCGGGCCAAGGTAGCGGTCTTCCAACTTGTCGAGTGATATCTGGCATTTTTCGCTTGCATCAACGTGATCGAACAACGATCTGAGCTTTGGCATCTGGCCGGCATTGTTCGATCGGTCCCAGCGGTGCGTCCAGGCGGTACTCAACAATAGCAGCGGCAACCCTTCTCTGATGGCCACGTTTAACAACCGCTCAGCAAGCACCATGGTGTTGAAGTCCAGGAACTGCACATCGTCCAGCACGAGAATCAACGGCACAGCTTGTTTCTCGTAGACCGACACACCGAGCGCCGACCAGTTTTGCTGACGCATCATGTACAGCAAACCATCGACGACAATATCCATCCGCGATTTCGCATTAGTTTTTGCACGAACAGACTGGACCCGCTTGATATACCAATCCGACTTCCGGTGAGCGTGCTTGGTGTCATTCAGTTCGAGGATACTGATAACAGGATCGACCATGTCGACCATATCCTTGACCATGTCGCTCAAGCCAAATGTCAGTGCCTTCAATGCCAGCGTAGCTGACTTCTTTGCGATATCGATACTTGCGTGTCTCGTTTGCTGATTGTGCGCATACGCGGCCAGTTGCGGATCGAGAAAACTCTGTGCGCGTTGGTAGGCGTCACCGCCCTGAGACACGTTGCGCGCTTCCTCATTGCTGTTACGTAACCCCCACCAGATGAATGGAATGTCGGGTGCTACTTTCGTGTTGGCCTCCCCGACCTCTGTATGGTGAGGCAACCCGTCGGAGGCGTCAGAGACCGGGATGTCCGGCAGCGGATTGATAGGCATGTCGGGCCCTGTTCCCAATCCTGTTTCCCAGTAATGCTGCGGGTCATAAGCAACAGTAAGTTCGGCATAGAACTTCTGAATTAGCCTAGTCTTGCCGAAGCCCGTCTCCGCAAGGATATTCACGAAATATGGACGATTTCTCTCTTTGACGGTCTGGTACGCTTCCATTAACTTCTGAAGTTCTGCTTCCCGTCCATACATAGCGTTCGCACTGCGGGTAGACAAAGACGTGTTCATGATTGTGATTTTTAGAAGTAATGTTTAGTAAACCAGATAGTTGCATAATTTATAAAAAGTTGCACTAGTTTTAAAATCGTTGGTGGACCGATCATATGCGCGGCCCTGGTGCAAATTGCGACTGGGCTAGAATGACGGCCTTTGCCCAGCATGCGTAGCCACTCAAGCAAGAGCGACCTGTTCAAAGGTCGACACTTCGAACAAGAGATCATCATTTTGTGCGTGCGCTGGCACCTGCGCTATAAGCTCTCACACCGGGATTTGGTCGAGATGATGACGGAGCGAGGCCTATCTAGCTCAGTTCCAGTAGGTAGAGTTTGTACTTAATTTCGGGAATGAATCTAGGAGCCTCGCTTTTGTCTGATCTTGCCCCGCTATTCCCGGACACAGTCTGATGCTTAGTTAGCGTCAGTTTCCAGAGCCTGACACGGTCGCTCTTTTCTAAACATTCGCGGCGATTTATAGCCCAGCGCC
>NZ_JCASIO010000025.1:0-4322 GCF_059685955.1 Telluria sp. LT2P80
GGATCAAACTCTTCAGTTCAATCTCTGTTTGTTGGCATTTCTGCCACCCTACCTTACGGCAGGGGTCGCTCACTCAAAATACTGACCGTTACTCATTGCTGAGCAACGTATTTCTTTCTTGTGAACATTTGATAATTTAAGTAATCAAGAACCGAAGTTCTTGGCACCTTCATCAAACGCCCACACTTATCGACTGTTAATTTTTAAAGAACTTTATTCGGTGCTGCTTCCTCTGCCGTATTCTTCGAAGCGTTGTGTTCGTCGCAGCAGGAGGAAAGAGAGTATGCGATGTTTCATGATGATTGTCAACGGCTTTTTTACGATATCGCAGAGCCTGCTATCGACGTTGGTTGGAGGAAATCGAACGCGACAGTACCAAACGCTGCGCCGCGAAACGGTATGAGCAACTGCTCACCATCATCGGCGCAGAGAGAGTCCACCCTACCATTCGGCAAGCTTGCAGCCCAGCTGCCCTATTCGAGGATTGGCGCAGCGGTCGGCTAGCCTGGTCTGGTCTACTGGGTGCGGCGGTGACTCTGCCTCAACAAGAAAGCGATCGATTAAGGTCAACACGGATAGAACCAGCTTTCCAAAACAGCGTCTGAGCCTACTCAGCGTTGTATGCGTCGCGCACGCCTACGACGAACAACGGCAAAAAACTGACGCCGGCGGGCAGTCAGGCAGCCGCTGCTCGGCTCGTAGTGACCATCTCAGACCGGAAGATCGCCCGGTCGAAGACCATGGGCCGCAAGAAGATCGCCCAGGTTCGCGAGTCGACAACGTAGCCGAGGTGCCGCTGCGCCTGGAGTTCAAGCCGGGCGAGGCGGTGCAAGTCGACTTCGGCGCTGGTCCGCCCATCACCGATGTGCATACAGGCGAAATCTTCAAGACCTGGTTCTTCGTGATGACGCTGGCGTGGTCGCGCCACCAGTACGCCGAATTCGTGCGCGACCAGACCGTCGCCACCTGGGTCGGCTTCCATCGCCGTGCGTTCGAGTGGTTCGGCGGCGCGCCCGTTCGCGTGACGATCGACAACGCCAGGTGCGCGATCACGCGGAACTGCGTGTACGAGCCGGAAGTACAGCGCTCTCATGGCGAGTGCGCGGAGGGCTATGAATTCAAGATCGATGCGTGTCCGTCCAGGGATCCGCAAAAGAAGGGCATCGTGGAAGCGGGCGTCAAATACATCAAGGGCGGCTTCCTGCCACTGCGTGAATTCCGCGACCTGGCAGACGCCAATCGGCAACTGCACAAATGGGTGCTGGGACAGGCCGGCAATCGCATCCACGGCACGACCCGCGAAGCGCCCCTCAAGCGCTTCGCCGCCGTGGAAAAGAGTCTGCTCAAGCCCTTGCCCGACGTGCCGCCCCAACTGGCCACGTGGCTCAAGGTCAAGGTCCATCGCGATACCCATGTGCAGTTCGAGTACAACTACTACTCCGCGCCGTTCCGCCTGGTCGGCCGGGCACTCTGGCTCAAGGCGAGCGACACCGTGGTGACGATGTACCTCGAACACGAGCCGGTTTCCACCCACGTACGGCTCAAGCACCGGGGCGAGCGCAAGACCGTGCCCGACCATATGCCGCCTGAGGCACAGGCATGGCTCCTGAAGGACACCAAATGGTGCATGGTGGAGGCCGAACGAGTGCGCCCGGCATGCGCGGCCATGGTTCGCGCCATGTTCGGCGACAAGGTACTGATCCGCATGCGCGCCGTGCCGGGCGTGCTGGGGCTGCAGAAGAAATACGGCGCCGTCAGGTTGGAGGCGGCCTGTTCGCGTGGCAACCACTACGGCACGCCCGGTCTCAACGTCGTCAAACGCATCCTCGAGAAAGGACTCGACCAGCAAGACTTGCTGGCGGCGTTCGACGCCCTGGCCAGCACCTACACCGAGGGCGGTCGCTTCTACCGCGCCACCAACACCCTCCTTCAATGAGAACGACCATGCACTCAATTCCAGAACTGACTTCCCTGCTCAAACAATTGCGCCTGTCCGGCATCCTGGACTCGCTGGAAGCACGCAACCGCGAAGCTATCGACCGCAAACTGGCCTTTACCGAGTTTCTGAGCCTGCTAATTCATGACGACGTCGCCCGCCGCGACCAGAAGAAGCTGGCGCAGCGCATGCGCGGCGCGAACTTCCGCAACCAGAAAACGCTCGACGGGTTCGACTTCAACCGATTGCCCGGAGTGAACCGCGCCGCCGTCCATGACTTGGCAACCTGCCGATTCATCGACGAGAAGGTGGCCATGCTCATCGCCGGCCCCTGTGGAACGGGCAAGAGCCATCTGGCGCAGTTCCTGGGGCACGCAGCCGCGCGCCAGGGCTATGACGTGCTGTTCATCACCCAGACCCAGCTCATGGCAAGCTTGCGCACCGCGCCGGCCATGGGCACGTACGAACGGCGCCTGCAGTACCTCAGCAAGGTGTCGCTGCTCATCATCGATGACTTTGGGCTGAAACCGCTCCGACCGCCCGAGGACGAGGATTTCCACGACCTGATTGCTGAGCGCTACGAGAGAACGGCCACGATCCTGACGTCGAACTTGCACTTCGACGAGTGAGGCGCCGCCTTCACGGCTAACAAGATGATTGGCGCGGCCACCTTAGACCGCTTACGCCATGGCGCATACAAACTAGTGCTTGATGGAGAGAGCTATCGTGCCATGCCGCCTGAGTCGGAAGGGTCCAAACCACCACTAGCAAAGAGGAGGAAGGCCGCGATAAATGAGGTCTGACTAATCGCACGAACGCCGCGCATCCATCAGATCATATCGGGATCGAAACTGAGTTCATCAATAAAAACTTCAAAGGAAGGCGCGACCTCAATTAACCGCATTCCTTCATCGTGTAGGCATAGCTTTACACTTGGAGGATTATTTGACAGGTCGATAAAAAATTGGTCGCCACCGCCAGTGTTGGCGAATGGAACAGCATGATCGCCCAAAATCGGGCGCCAATGTGTCATTGCATACCATATGCTTTCCGTTCCTTTGTCACTCGCGATGAGATGGTAAAAGCAATTGACTGCATAATGTCCATCCGGGCCGCCAACGGCGTCGAATTCAGGATGACCTCCGTTCGAAGCTTGCAAAAGAAAAGACAATCCGGGCGGCAGCGACACTCCAAAAGCTTGTTCAAATTCCACAATGTCTTCTCTTGAGGGTGCTGGGCGCTCCACGGCCTTTTCCCCCTCATTTATGTTCAGTTCAGCCAGGTTTCTCATAATTTTTTTCGGTCGCGATTTTTTGGAAAGAGAACCGGGTGACTGCTCCTAGGCCGGTTGCTGTCGATTGTACTCGACCGCAGGCGCCTACCCATCGACGGCGTCCTCCCACAACGGACGGCCTCGGCAGAGCCTTACGGTCTCCGGATAGAAGGCCAAGTACAGCATTTGGGTCGACAATAAATAGTCTAAAAACCCCATTTACATCGGAAAACCTCGTTGCCAGGCCACTCGAAATCGAGCATTCTTGCAACCTCAGTTTGAGCCCCTGAAATCAGTGGTCAAAGTGGTGCCATTACGCCGAAAATCGGTGGCGTCTTACTGCCGGAAATTGACAACGGGTGCGGGCCCGTCCTCAACCGGTTGGGTGCGGTCAATAATATGCGCCGCCGTAAGCATATCCGTGGCCGCTCTGACGTTGCCTCGATGGGTATTCACAATCAGGCCAACCCAGATTTCAATGACGCCGCGTCCACGGCTTCTGCCACATCACACGTGAGCGCGCGCACGCGCTTCGCCCTTATACCGGCCGTCCACGAAAACCTGGATTTCTCGACGCAGGGGTGCAGACTCGTACCATCGGTGCGTCGATCGGATCCTCGAGCTGGGCGTTAGCATTGCGGCTGCCTGCTTGACGGCATAACGGCATAGTACTGCTGGCAAGTGGGCCCGACGGTCAAGGCACTGAAAGAAGCAAGGGCGAGCTGATTTGAAGGCACCGCGATCTCGGTACAGAGCAAGCAATCTTATTGGCTACCTCGGTAGCCGGGAATTATCGTGTGAGAGCGATGATGGCGAGATGGACTTTGCACCAATGTAGGCAATCGTCGGTACCATGCTTCCTGGTATTCATTCTTCTGATGCGTAACGTCTTGAATGAGCGCCGGCACAAGTGGAGTTGGTCTGATCATACATATGCTGAGTTCCGTCGAAGTGAGCAGTTAGCCATGGATCATTCAGGCATTTGAGTTTCCGCGCTCCAAAGCGAAAAGCCCCACTCAGATCACTGAGTGGGGCTTTTCTATATAACTAGCCTGACGATAACCTACTTTCACACTGGTTGCAGCACTATCATCGGCGCAAAGTCGTTTCACG
>NZ_JCASIO010000026.1:0-3778 GCF_059685955.1 Telluria sp. LT2P80
CGGTCTTCACCTTCAATAAAGCGTTTCATCTGGCCCCTGCATTGATGAGATACTGGCTTAACGTTTCCTCAACCGGTTTCGTTTACACGAAGTGGTGTTTTTACACAGCCTGGGCCAATAGCAGACGTCGTGACGGTCCGGCGCATCGGGTGCGTTGCCTCTACAGTAAGTAGGCCACTATTGAAAACCAGCAATCTTTCCAGATATTGAAGAAGTGACACGACCTTTCTGTTCAGACAACATAAACCGATCGAGGTTTTAAGGGAAGAAATGAAAATATTGCGTTCTATTGGTACCGCCGCTATTGTCGCAGCCATCGCTTGTTCGCCTGCTTTCGCGCAATCGGCTGGGGTTTCTAACCAGCGTGACATGCAGATGAACGCCGCGAGCCGTCAGCAGTTGATAGACGCCGTGATTAAGGAAGTCAACAACAGCTACGTCTTTCCCGACATGGCGAAAAAGGTCGAAACATCGTTACGCCATCAGCAAAAGCGCGGATTCTATGACGCTATTGCTAGCGCACAGCAACTGTCCGAAGTGCTGTCCGATGAATTGCAGGCCGCCACTAAAGACCGGCACCTGCGCGTGATGTACAGCGAGGCGGTGATAGCCGGCAGGAAGTCTTATAACGAGCGATCGCCCGAGGAAGCCGCCAGCTACCTCGCGATGATGAGGTCGAACAATTTTGGCATAGATAAAATCGAACGGTTACCCTTCAATATCGGGTATTTGGAACTTGCGCGCTTCGCGCGCGCAAAGGAGATGGCCGAGACGCTGGCCGCCGCAATGACGCTTGTCGCCCATACGGACGCGCTTGTTATCGACCTGCGCAATAACCGTGGAGGCGATGCAGCCGCAGGACTCCTGTTGGCCAGCTATATGTTTGACAAGCGCACCCAGCTAAACGACTTCTACTACCGCGAGGGCAACCGCACCGAACAGCGGTGGACTGCCGATGTCGTCCCCGGCCTGCGCTATGGCGGGACGAAGCCGGTCTATATCCTGACTAGCAAGGACACTTTCTCAGCAGCAGAGGACTTCACCTACGCACTCAAAAACCTCAAGCGTGCGACTGTCGTCGGTGAGACCACCGGAGGCGGCGCTAATCAGGGTGGTAACAAGCGGCTGCTGCCAAACTTTTCACTCTTTGTGCCACTAGGCCGCACAATCAGCCCGTTAACGAAAACAAATTGGGAAGGCGTTGGCGTGACGCCCGATATCAGCGTCTGTGCAAGCGATGCTTTGAGAACTGCGCAGCTAGCTATCTTGGCCAATATTGCGGCGTCGGAGAACAATCCTGACGAGCTAGGTCGCCTAAATGAGCGCATTGGGCAGCTTAGCGAACGCACTACTGGACGCATCACGTGTGGCTGATCTGAATATGCACGTTGGTAGTTACCTGCTATCTGGATCTGACGTTCGCTTCGGGTCGGTACCGGCCTGTGGCGGCTACCACTGGAGTTTCAACTTGCCAACCTGCTATGCTGGCTCGACCGGCCGGATTCGGCCGTGCACCTGTGCACCTGTGCAGGGAATACAATGGTCCGGCGAGGCGCTTCTCCTGACGCCGACATCGTTAATCATGCCGCGAGCCTGACCTATCCATGTACCTGATCAACTCGAAGACCGGAAAACCTGTAGAGGTCACCGAAGAGGACCTTGAAGGGTATGGGAGTGGCGAAAAGCCGAAGCGATCAAGCTTCGGAGCGAGACCGAAGAGCAAGGATGACCAGACCGTCCGGCCCAGCAAGCTTTTGCAACGGACTTTTGAGACGGACGAGGCGCCGGCGCAGGATGGTGTGCCCAGAATCACGCGCAGCTCCGACTACAAGAAGAAGGTTCCCAAGACCAGTTTCGGGACGAAAAAGCCTGCTCCTGGAGAATATGCAAGGACGTCCGACAAAAAGCCAAAGTACAAAGCGCGCGACCCGGCTCAGCCACAGCAAAAACCGAAGCAACCGGCGCACCAGTATGCCGGATGGCTCCTGTCCAAACGGGAGTATTCGGCAGCCGTACTGCGGCGCAAGCTAGTCCTGCGAGGCTACAGCGAACAGGAGGCAGATGACGCACTGATACTGCTGCAGGGGTTGAATTACCAGTCAGATGAACGGTATGCGGAGATGAAAACCCGGCAGATCGAACCACGGGTCGGCGACGCGCGAGTCGCCCTGACTCTCCGACAGAAGGGTATCGACGAGCAACTTACGAAGGCAACCATTGAGCAAATGGAGCCGGAAGATGAGCGCGTTGTCGTTGTGGTCGAGAAGTTTCGCAAGGACATTGCACAGACGGGGATGACACAAGAACTGCGGCAGAAGGTTTATCGCTTCCTGGCTTACCGGGGCTTCAGCGGCCATTCGATAAATATCGCCATGGAGCATCTGAAATCGGGGCCTGAATATGACTAGACGTTGCATTAGTAATGCGATGTGAAGCGATCAAGGCGCAGGAATTATTTCAAGATTTTCGGGGCGACGGGCGCTAACGGGCGCCTGGGAAATGATGTGCTTGGACCGGTTGGCAGCTACTGGCCAGCCGCACGATCAATCCGAGTCGCGTTTTCTAGAGCTTCCTTGTGACAAACACACAGACGCAAGCGCAAAACTGGATAGATATCCTGCTAGCGCAGGACCTACCGTTTATCCATCCGTTGTTCGAGCAGATCGCGGCGGGGAAGATTGGCGAGCTTTGTCAGTGTGGTTGCCATGGATTCGCATTCAAGGTGCCTACCGGCGTAACTATCCCACCGCTACAAGACAGAACGAGCCTGTTTTATGAACTAGCGTTCACGTCGAACTTCCCTGAAGAAATCGACATGCTTCTCTTTACTGACGAGCGCGGTTGCCTCAGCAGAGTGGACGTGACTTACGGCGCGGGCAACATCGGGCCTGTGCCTGAAGGGCTGATTCCAGGTGCCAAAATCGGTGCTTGGCCAGCTGCACACAGATAGGCAGTTGCCGCAGTTGTCGAACGTCTGCTTCGGGTCGATTCCGGCCTGTCGCGGTCACTGCTGAATGTTGAACTGGGCAACCCGCTATGTTGGCTCGACCGGCCGGCTTCGGCCAGTAGCGGTCGTTTGAACTCTTTACAGAACTCTCTAATGATGCGCACTCTCGTCCTTACCTGTGATCTTGATAAAGTCAAGATTGTTGACGAACCGACATACGCTTTCGGTTCCGTGGATAATGCCCGACGCTACAAATATGAGATACCTCTTGTGTCCGACGAAAGGCCAACCTCGATTCATGGGGTATTACTCAATGATGAGCCGATTGTTGTCTTTGGTGCCGGAGGCGGGTGCAGCACCGTGCACGAGCATTCGGGATTGGTACTGGACTCGAAGCTATATTTAGCTGTCGGTGATCGCATAGTCTGCTTCGTCCCATTCAGCCGGCGCCTTGCTTGGTCCTCGAAGGTCGATTCTGCAACCTGCTTCGGCATCTACTACAACCCAAGCCGGCACGCACTGCTTTCTCACGGTGAGTTAGAGATTGCTCGAATTGATGAGGCTGGAGAACTGCTCTGGTCTAGTTCTGGTGCAGACATTTTTTCGGAAGGGTTCCGGCTAGAAGATGAGTACATCTCTGCGGTCGACTTCGATGGCAGGGAATACCGCTTCAGCTACGAAACGGGCTCGTCATTATAAATGTCCGCTCTGGGTCCAGGCCGTGTAAAAACTTAGAAGCAGGCCCTGGCAGCGGAACTGTACCCGCCGATGCATGTTGAGCGGCTCTTCAAAGCGCTCAGGGTGCAATGCCGCGTTTTCCGGGATACCGAC
>NZ_JCASIO010000027.1:0-2884 GCF_059685955.1 Telluria sp. LT2P80
TTTTAAAGAACTTTATTCGGTGCTTCTTGCTGTTAGTAGCGAATCGTTTTGTTCGCTGCAGCAGAGAAGAGAGATTATGCTGTGTTTCCGAAATCTCGTCAACTCTTTCTTTTCGCTCCGTCTCAGATTTCTCTGTAGACCTTGCTCTCGTAACCACTTGATTACGTTAACTTTTTCGGTCAGTGCCGAAGCGGAGGCGAACTATAACAAACCATGGGTAGATTGCACAAGACCCCTTCAGGAATATTCTTCAAAGCGAGTATTCATGCGTCAAAAATAGCAAGACGCGACAGATGACATGGGCTTGCTCCACGAATCGCGAGGGACTGCCAAAGCATGAGGGCGCTAGCCCCCTTGGGTAGCATTGCTTGCAATTATCTAGTGTGCGACCTATATTGGATCCATGACGACCCCTCCTCTTCCCTCTACCACCACGCCTCGCCTCGACGAACAGCTATGCTTCGCGCTGTATTCGACTTCGTTGGCAATGATGCGGGTTTATCGTGGCGTGCTCCCTCAACTGGGCCTGACCTACCCTCAATATCTCGTCATGATGGTGTTGTGGGAACAGGATCAATTGACGGTGTCAGATATCGGCGTGCATCTGTTCCTGGATTCCGCAACGTTGACCCCATTGCTCAAGCGCATGGAGGCCCAGGGCCTAGTGCAGCGCAATCGTGCGCGTAGTGATGAGCGGCAAGTGATCATCAGCCTGACTGACGATGGCAAGGCACTCAAACAAAAAGCCGCCAATGTAATGGCGGCAGTATTTCGTGCGACAAAGTGTTCGGCCGACGAAGCAGAGACATTACGTGGTCAGTTGGTCGAACTGCGCAATAGCTTGAACGACAACGACGGCTAAGCCGACGCTGTCGTTCATCTGACTTATGCTGCGATTCGCAGCGGCTGGTTCTCGGCATTGACTCGGAACACCCGAACCGTTCGCAACAAACTCCCCGCTTGCTCATTGAGCGCTGCTGCCGACGCAGCGGACTGCTCGACCAGCACAGCATTTTGCTGGGTTGCTGCATCCATCTGATCAACAGCAAGGTTGACCTCTTGAATGCCGGCGTGTTGCGCTTCGCTGGCGGCAGTGATCTCTTCGATAATGCCACTGACATGTTGCACGCTCGTCACGATGTCGTTCATCGTCATGCCGGCTTGCTCGACCAGCTTCGAGCCCGCATCCACCTTGGCGACCGATTCGCCGATCAATGCGGAAATCTCTCTTGCGGCGCTGGCCGAACGCTGGGCCAAGCTTCGCACTTCACTGGCGACCACGGCGAAGCCACGGCCCTGTTCGCCTGCACGCGCTGCCTCTACTGCAGCGTTGAGTGCGAGGATATTGGTTTGAAATGCGATGCCATCAATGACGCTGATGATGTCCGAGATCTTGTGCGCAGATGCATTAATTTCCTGCATCGTGCTCACCACTGCAGTGACAACATTGCCACCCTTACTGGCAACCTGACTTGCTGATGCCGCAAGCGTATTGGCATGACGGGCGTGTGCGGTATTTTGTTCCACCACGGCCGTGAACTTTTTCATCGACGTTGCCGTTCGACCCAGCGAGGAGGCTTGTTGAGCAGTGCGCGTTGAAAGGTCGCTGTTGCCGGCGGTGATTTCGCTGGAAGCATTTGCAATCATGTCAGTGCCACCCCGCACTTGCGCAACGATACGCTGCAGACTGGTTTGCATTTCACCAATGGCGTACATGACGCTCGCCCGATCTTTGGGGCGCACAGTCACCTTGACTGTGAGGTCGCCTGAAGCGATCGCCGATGCGATGCGATTGACTTCCAAAGGTTCGCCACCCAACTGGCGCAGCAGGTGCGCCGTAATGGCGCCACCGACCAGAATACTGATCATCACTGCCGCGAGCGCAACTGCGATGATCGTCGTTTGTGCGGACGTGACAGATTGTTCTGCTATCAGCGTACCGGCTTCGACCTGCTTTTGCACGGCCTTGATTACGCGATCGATGTCCAGCACGTTTTGCCGGCGCAGCGGGCTGCACTCGTTGACCAGGAATGCACCATATTCTGTCATCTGCCCGGCATCGCGGTAGCGTCTTGGACGATTGAGTTCCTCTGCCATACGCAGCAGGCCGGCACGCATCGTCGCAAAGTCAGCATTTCCCTCAAACAAGGGTGCCAGAGCCTGCAGCTCCTCAAGGAAATTAGCCTTGTGCTCGTCCAGCAGAGACAGCTCGCCCTGTGCTTGCATCGTATCCGGAATGATGTAAGCGTTGCGTGCAGCAAGCCCAGTTTGCGCGAGGGATTCACGCAGCGCATATAGGCGCTCGAGCTTGGTCGTGCGTACAGCGTTCTGAGTCGCCAGTTCCTGCCCAACATTTCCTAACTCACGCCAAGCAAAAAACGCGAGCACGATGATGAGGATTCCGACCAGGCCAAATCCAACGCCGAGTTTTGCACGGGTACTGAGTGAGGAAAATATGCTCATATGACAATGACTTTGAAAGAAAAAACGGTTTCTACGGATGGATTTGACCCATCAACTGGCGGATGTTGAACACTGACGGAAGATTATAGAGAAGATTTAATAGCGCACTATTGATTCCATACAGAAAGCAAAGTTTTCTGTTCGCTATGTCATTTGTACTGATGTTTTTTCACACAAAAGTCGGCATGACCTTGTCTGACGGGGGAGATGCAGTAGAGACACAGTATATAAAGCCGCTTGCCAGACTGCCATGACTAGCATCGAGTGACGCAGTATGGTGACGGATCAAATGTCAGGCCATTTTGATCGCCCAAAGCGAAAAGCCCCACTCAGATCACTGAGCGGGGCTTTTCTATATAACTAGCCTGACGATAACCTACTTTCACACTGGTTGCAGCACTATCATCGGCGCAAAGTCGTT
>NZ_JCASIO010000028.1:0-2802 GCF_059685955.1 Telluria sp. LT2P80
ACCGTGAAACGACTTTGCGCCGATGATAGTGCTGCAACCAGTGTGAAAGTAGGTTATCGTCAGGCTAGTTATATAGAAAAGCCCCACTCAGTGATCTGAGTGGGGCTTTTCGCTTTGCGCGATCGATACCGTATCGAACGTCAAGATACACCGATATCATTGTCAAACCACACCGACCCAGCAAGGACATCACGATGAACGTCTACCTCGCGGTAATCGACACGATGGCAGATTGGGAGATCGGCTACCTGACGGCCGAGCTGCATAGCCGGCGCTTTTTCCATGATCCCGGGATGACATGCAATCTGGTCAAACTCGGCGTGTCACTGGATGCTGTGCACAGTATGGGTGGCATTCGGTACGTACCTGACATAACAGTCGATCGTATTCAACTGCATGCCAACGATCTGCTCCTGCTACCTGGCGGCGATGTCTGGGCGACGCCATTTGTCAGGCCACTGCTGGAATTGGCACGAGATGCCCTCGATCAGGGACACAATGTTGCCGCCATTTGTGGCGCGACTGTTGGCCTTGCCAGCACCGGTGCGCTTGACCGGCGTCGCCATACCTCCAACGACCTCGGATCCTTGCAAGCTGCTTGCCCTGCGTACACCGGGCAGTCGCACTACCGTCATAAACCGGCAGTTCGCGGCGACAACCTGATTACCGCGAGCGGTCTGGCGCCGCTGGAATTCTCATATGAAGTGCTGAAGATGCTCAAGGTGTGGCGGCCGGCGACGGCAACCGCCTGGTACCGTCTGCACAAGACGCGGCAGGCATGCTGGTACCACGAGCTGGTCGCGTCGATGTCGCCTGATGCCCAGGAGTCCCTGCCCGGATAGGCGAAGCATCCTTCCCGCTGGCTTCAGGGGACGCGCGCGAAGTCGATGTCAGTATCGATGCCGCCGTCGAATTTCAGCGCATGCTGCACGTGCTGGAAGTGGACGACCTGCCGCGCTTTGCCGATAAATTCAAGGGTCTGCTCAACAACAACACGATCCGCGAGATCGCCGGTTTCCAGTCGCAGCTCAAGCGCGAGCGGGTCGACACCATCAACGCGTCCCTGCATGCGATCGACTACAACCCGAACCGGTATATCGCCCTTGAAGCGGCGCCAAGCCTGGACGCCGACCTGCGCGACTTCCAGCAGGACCTGCGCAGTTGCACCGAGGGCTCGCTTACCGGATCGGCCGACGAGGAATATACCGAGGCGAAGTTCTTGCAGGTGCGGCACATCATCGAACGTTTTCGCGGTCGCGAAGGCAGCGCCGAGATGGATCGGCGCTGGACCCGCAAGGTGACCGACGTGCGCAACTGGTTCGTGTTCTCGGCGTCCGAGCGCTGGCGCGAAGACGATCGCGAGCACGAGCACTACACGGATGCGGGCTGCAAGTCCGGCGGCCAGAAAGAAAAACTGGCCTACACCGTACTGGCGGCGAGCCTGGCGTACCAGTTCGGCCTTGAGTAGGGGGCGGAGCGCTCACGGTCGTTCCGCTTCGTTGTCATCGACGAAGCGTTCGGCCGCGGTTTGGACGGAGCGGCGCGCTATGGACTGGAACTGTTTCGCCGCATGAACCTGCAGCTGCTGATCGTCACGCCGCTGCAGAAAATCCACATCATCGAGCCTTATGTCGCCGGGCTGGGGTTCGTGCATAGCGAAGAAGGGCGTCAGTCGATGCTGCGGTACCTGAGCATCGAGGAGTACCGCGCCCAACGTGGGACGCGCGCGTGATGAGCGGACCGCGCACAGCCTGGTCGACGCCTGCCGACATCGTCGCCGGCGTGCAGCGGCTTTGGGACAGCGGCGCCTTGCTCGCTACGCGCCTCGATAACGCCCCGCTGTTCCCGTACGAGCTTCGCCTGCGCCAGCCCGGTGTCGCCGTCATGGGCGAGCAGTTCGAGCAGGTGCGCAGCTGGGGCGCCATGCTCAAGGCAGGCAGCCGCGCGGAGCAGGGGCACGGCTATGACCTGACGTGGCGCGACCTCAACCATCGCCAGCTGGGCCGCAACAGCATCCCGTTTGCGGCGATGATTGACGCCGAGGCCGAGGCGCTTCGCATGATTGGCCGTGCCCGTGACGCGCGCCAGTTCGATACGTTGGCGGCCCACACGCTGGCATCCTTTCCTCAGCTGCACGCGTGGGTACGCAGTCATCCGCGCAAACTGCTCTATCGCAGATCGATTGGTTGCGTGACCGCGATATCGCGTATTGGGGCGACATCGATACCCACGGGTTCGCAATCCTTGAGCGCCTGCGTGCGGCCTTGCCAACGGCGCGTTCCCTGTTGATGGATGCGGCGACCTTCCAGGCGCATCGCCACCTGTGGGACAGCGAAGATGCCGATAAGCGTTTCACGGGGGAGCTGATCCGGCTCACGGATGACGAGCATGCGCTGTATGACATGCTGCGAGATAACATTCTGGGCGAGCGGCTTTGCCTGGAGCAGGGGCGAATTGCTTATAGATGGGTGACCGACGCAATTCAATATCGATAACATGATTGCCTTGCGGGCTGGTCGTGGGTTTGTTATAGTCTCGCTCCCTCGACGCAGAAGCATTCAAATGGATGCAGCAGCGAAAAGGAAAGAAAAAAAGAAGTTGACGAACATCGCAAAACACCGCATACTCTCTCTTCTCTGCTGCTGACGAACACAACGCTTCGAAGCAAATGGCAGAAAATGCAGTACCGAATAAAGTTCTTTAAAAATTAACAGTCGATAAGTGTGGGCGTTTGATGAAGGTGCCAAAGACTTCGGTCTTTGATTACTTAAATTATCAAATGTTCACAAAAAAGAAATACGT
>NZ_JCASIO010000029.1:0-2115 GCF_059685955.1 Telluria sp. LT2P80
CTGGCGTGAGGGAGATAGTGGTTCGAATTCGGTCAGTCATGGGAAGGTGGGGTAAGGCGTGAATCAACTGATTCACTCTACATCACATCTTTCCAGGTGGTCAACCATTTTTGTTTGGCATGGCGCGAGCACTGTCGCAAGTTGATCAAGAAAAAAGGCCGCACCTATGCGACCCAAAAATGCAAACTCAGTATGCTTGCATGGGCCCTGCGGCCCATACCCCGCTACAGTTGGAGAGTGCATCACCAAGGTAGGCAGTGCATCACTTCAAGCCTTAGTGTCCACTTGAAAAGTACGCTTCTTCTTCACAGTTATTTTTGTAGTCTGAAACGCTAAACCATCTTTTTTTTCAGCTGTCAGCTCCCGTTTTCCAACTGTTTTAGGCTCTTCTTTAACAATTTTTTTCTTCGCTATTTCAGCATCTCGATCAGCAATTTTTCTTACCGCATCAGCCTGGTGTAGCTCTGATATCTCTTCAGATTCGGAACCGTCTAAATGAAATCGCTTCCCACCTAAGCTGACAGCCTTCAAGTATTTCCTGCTTCTTGTGTGCTTTCCAAGGATGAAAGATACGATTTTGGGGTCAAGAACAATAGCTAACACCTCTTCGTACACACCAATGGCAAGAGGTTTTTTTTCCGCTATAACAGGATAGTTTTTACGAAGATCAGCATGTGCAGCATCCAATATTTCGCGTTTGGATTTATTAGTCATTCGTGTTCAACCAACAGTACGCCAGAAGCAAGCAAATCCGCGTTGTGTTTGTGCCCTACGATCTTCTCCCATACAGCGCCGATGTCGCCCTGATAGGCCATGAGTGCAGTGAAAAGCGTACTTCCATACTGCTGCCGGATATTTGCCAGCATTCCGGCAAGGTCGTTCTGTGGCGCCTTGTAGCGGGAGTGGACGAAGACCTCAGGCTTCACATCAATGACCGTTTGCAGGTACGGATATGCGCCTGCAAAATACTGGTCCCTCTTGTCGATCAAGTCGATCGGCAACGGACCGTCTTTGGCCTTCAATTCAAGCTCTACCCGGTAGATGTCTTCGACGGGCACGCCATTGAACTCAGTAACGAAACCACGCGGAAAAGACTTCGCCATTTCGTAGCCCTTCTCGTAGCACCGTAAGAACTTCGCATTCTCACGCTTGCCGACATAAACGGTCGCACCGTCCAATGGGTCTTCCGGCTCGATGCGAGTCATCGAAGGCGGACGGCCGGAGAGGGTAAACAGCCCATCCCGGTATGCCTGGACAACCTTGTCATGCGTCACTTCCCGCTTGAACGTATCGAGAGCGATATCGACCCGGCGAAGCTCGTAGTCTGGAAGCCCATCGACCGCATCCTGCACTTCGTCCCAATCACTCTTCATCCACGCACACCCGACCCCGGAAATGTTCACGGAAACGTTACCGCGCTGGCTTTCCCCACCATACGCCATCATCCCGACCACCATATCTCCCAAACACAAGTTTGCAGACGATTTGAAGCCATTCCAGCCGCCTTTGCGACGATGGGAGGTAAGACGGGGCATATCAGGGCTAAAAGCGTTCCTAAGGCCTTCTATGACCTCTGGGATGTCACCCTTCGAGCGAAACCCGAACCAATCGACAGTAGACAGGTTCATTTTTTCGACACTTTCCGGGCAGTAGGGGTCTTAGACGTCGGGGACTTTCCCCCCGTATTACTAGACGGGGGGATAGGAGCGCCGAGAGCCTCCAAACCCGCGATACGCGCCGTCCGTGCAGTAGCGCGGGCGGTGCGTTCGCGGGTTTGGACATCCCGGATACCCTTCTTCGTCTCGATCACGGCCTCACCCATTCCGACTAGAAGGGACTGCATTTCCCGTAATACAGCCATTGGAGCACTCTTCGCCTCTTCCATCTTCAAAGTGATCATCTCAGCCGCATCTGCTGTATCGCTCAACCAATCACCCATGCAGCGAGACACAGACGTATTAGCGGCGTCGGCCATGCGCTTGAAAATGTGATAGGCCTCTGGCGTGAGGGAGATAGTGGTTCGAATTCGGTCAGTCATGGGAAGGTGGGGTAAGGCGTGAATCAACTGATTCACTCTACATCACATCTTTCCAGGTGGTCAACCATTTTTGTTTG